>NZ_JASAUZ010000012.1 GCF_030162935.1 Comamonas halotolerans | reverse complement strand
CGCTGAGCAACGTTGTCTGTTCAGCGAAGCCGCAATTGTATACCTATTTTTGTAGCAGTTCCGGGAAATCCCTTGGATTTCCTGCAACCGCCTCACGGCGGTGGCTTTGAATGCTTGCTCAACCTTGCTGCACCGCTTGCTCCAGCGCATCCAGAAACAAGGCTGGAACATCGCAACCCGTTTGTTGCTGGATCTCCTGAAAGCAGGTGGGGCTGGTGACATTGATCTCGGTGACCTTGTCGCCAATGACATCCAAACCTACCAGCAACAGGCCACGCTGGATCAAGACAGGCCCCAGCTTTTCTGCGATCACTCGATCACTGTCACTCAAAGGCTGCGCCACCCCCTTGCCACCTGCTGCCAAATTGCCACGCACTTCACTGCCTTGTGGGATACGGGCCAGGCAAAAAGGCACGGGTTTGCCGCCAATGATGAGGATCCGTTTGTCCCCTTGTGCAATTTCAGGCAGGAACTTCTGCACCATAACGCTGGTGGTGCCCTGCTGATTCAGGGTTTCAATGATAGAGCCAAGATTCATACCATCCGCTCCAACGCGGAAGATGCCCATGCCCCCCATTCCATCCAAGGGTTTAAGAATGATGTCCTGGTGTTGTGCGTGAAAGGCGCGGATGTCTTGTGGATTGCGGGTGATCAGCGTGGGGCCCAGCACCTCCGGAAATTCCATGACAGCCATTTTTTCCGGATGATCTCGCAAAGCTTCCGGGCTGTTGAAGACCTTGGCACCTTCTCGCACAGCTTGGCTAAGCATATGCGTGGCGTAGAAGAACTCGCTGTCGAATGGTGGATCCTTGCGCATCAACACCGCATCGAAACTGGCGAGTGATTGAGACTCTACTGCAAGCTCTTGGAACCATGCTTGCGAATCGCCTGTCAGCTCAATCTTGCGCACCCGGGCCAGCACTTTGCCCCCAGCCTGCCAGCTCATGTCTTTGGGCTCTGTGGCAAAGATGCTATGACCGCGTCGCTGCGCTTCACGCATCATGGCGAAGGTGGTGTCCTTTTTGGTATTGAAAGATTCCAGAGGGTCGGCAACGAAAAGAAATTGCATGGCAATCAGGGGCAAGCCCGTTGAATAGAAGACAGGATGTTCAGCGCTGTGTTGTACGCCAAGGTTTGTACTGTTGCACAAACAAGGCCAAACTGCCGGCAACCACGCCCCAGAAGGCCGAGCCCACTCCGGCAATCACCACGCCGCTGAGCGTGACCAAGAAAGTGACGAGCGCGGGCTCTCTGCTGCTCTCTTGCTGCATAGCCACCAGCAAGCCACCACCGATGGAGCCAAGCAATGCCAGCCCGGCGATGGCAACGACCAATTCTTTAGGGAATGCGGCAAGCAAGCCTGCAACCACGGCACCAAAAATACCCAGCAGTACATAGAAAAGACCACACCATACTGCAGCGGTGTAACGCTTGTCTTTGTCAGGGTGCGCTTCCGGCCCCATGCAGATGGCGGCAGTGATGGCTGCAAAGTTGATGCCAAACGCACCAAATGGTGCCAGCACCAAGGTTGTGATACCGGTCATGCCAACCAGTCGGGAGACAGGCAGTGCATAGCCCGCAGCGCGAATCACCGCTACACCCGGCAAATTCTGTGACGCCATGGTGACCACAAACAGCGGCAGCGCCAGACTGATACAAGCTTGCCATGTAAAAACTGGGGCCGTCCATTGCGGCACGGCCAGCGACCATTGCACCTGACCCCACTGCATCTGCCCCTGGAGAGCCGCCGTCGCAATGCCAGCCAGCAAGGTGAACATGACGGCATACCGTGGCAAAAGGCGGCGCGAGAGCAAATAGGCCAGCAGCATGACCAACACCAACGGCAGAGCCGTCTGCGCCGACTCAAACACCTGCAGGCCAAAGCGCGCCAACACACCCGCCAGCAACGCCGCAGCAATAGAGGCAGGCATACGGTCCATGAGCCGCTCAAACCAACCGCTCACCCCAAAGAGAATGATCAATGCCGCGCTGACCATGAACGCGCCCACTGCTTCGCCCATACCGAAGCCACCGCCAAGCCCCGCCGCAGCCAGAACTGCAGCCCCTGGCGTGGACCAGGCCACCATCACAGGCTTGCGCAAGATGAGCGAAGGTAGTGCGCAGCACAGCCCAATCCCCCAGCCCAGCGCCCACATCCATGAGCTGATTTGCGAGGGCGTTGCACCAAACGCTTGCGCCGCCTGAAAGACCAAGGCCACCGAACTGGTGACACCCACCAACACGGCAACAAAGCCCGCACTCAGTGCAGACAGGCTGAAGTCTTTGAAAAATGACATAGCTGCCCATTGTGCGCAGTCGGGCGGGTACACGCCACAACTACTTGCAACCATAACCACCGCGACATAAAAAAAGCGCGTGCTGCACACGCGCTCTATAAAGTGAGAGAAGCCATGGCCGGAGATCGGGGCGTTCAAACTGGTCAACCCGCGATGCCTGCTCCCTGTGATGCAGAACCACCTGTTGAAGGAAGCCCTCCCCTTAGTCGTAGACCTCAGCTTCAGGGTTTGTTGCTTCCAGCTCGTAGCTGGCAGCCAGCATGGCCAGCCGCGCAATCACACCGTACATATAAAAGCGATTCGGCGCGCTCGCCCCAGGGTTCATGCCTGGTTGAGGCATGTGGGTACTGTGGGCAAAAGCCAAAGGCACATAACTTGAGCCAGGTGCATTCAGATTCTCGTCAATTCCACGCTCGGGGTGCATGCGATAGAAACCACCCACCACATAGCGATCCAGCGTGTAAACCACAGGCTCAGCCACAGCATCGTTCATACGCTCCGAAGTTTGGACACCTTCCTGAATGATGAAATCCTGCACAGGTAGGCCATCCTTGATGATGCCCATCTTGTTGCGTGCTTTTTTCGTCAGTTCATCCAGCTCCTTGGCATCGCGCACGGTCATCACACCCATGCCGTATGTACCGTTGTCGGCTTTGACGATGGCAAACGGCTTTTCCTTGATGCCGTATTCCTTATATTTGCGGCGCACCTTGGTCAGCAATTGATCGACTTGCGACGCAAGGTTGTCCATGTTCGCACTTTCATTGCTGAAGTCGAGCTGCTCCACCTTTGCAAACAGCGGATTGATCAACCAATGGTCAATACCCAGTAACTTGCCAAAACGCTTGGCGACCTCTTCATAGCTTTGGAAGTGGCGACTTTTGCGGCGCACGCTCCAGCCTGCGTGCAATGGGGGCAGCAGGTATTGTTCATACAGCTCTTCCAAAATGCCCGGCGCTCCGGCCGACAAATCGTTGTTGAGCAAGATGGTGCAAGGATCAAAGTGCTTCAGACCCAGACGGCGCTTGGTGCGCAGCACCGGCTCCAGCAACACGCTCTCCCCATTGGGCAGCTTCAGCTCCGTAGGTTTCTTGATGTCTGGACTGATCGAGCCCAAACGCGTATTCAAACCAGCCATCTTGAAGATGCGCTGCAACTGCGCCAAGTTGCTCAGGTACGAAGGGTTGCGGTTGTGGTTCTCAGGAATGATCAGGAGGTTGCGCGCCTCAGGGCAGATCTTCTCGATAGCAGCCATGGTGGCTTGCACCGCCAAAGGCAGCATTTGGTCGGTCAGATTGTTCCAGTTACCGGGAAACAAATTGGTGTCCACTGGCGCCAGCTTAAAGCCTGAATTGCGGATATCTACCGAGCTGTAGAACGGTGGCGTGTGCTCCATCCACTCCAAGCGAAACCAGCGCTCAATCGCCGGCATGGAGTCAATGATGCGCTGTTCTAGCTCGTTGATAGGGCCGGTTAAGGCAGTAATGAGATGTGGAACCATGAATGTCCTCAAACGACGGTGGTTGTGTAATTGTAGGGAGTCGCCATGAAATTAAGTACTTACCCTTATGCCTCGAATCATACGCATGTGCTCACTCACCTTCTCCAGAATGCCGGTGTCAGCAGTGCCAGAAAGCTCAAAATCTCAAGTCGACCAAGCAGCATGCCCAGGGTACAAACCCAGATTTGAAAGTCCGTCAACGCTGCATATGTGGAAGCCGGACCCACTGTGCCAAGCCCCGGCCCGACGCAGTGCACACTTGCTACCACAGCAGAAAAAGCGGTGAGAGGATCAAGATCCGTCAGCAGCATCACCATGCTCAAAAGCACAATCGTGCCGCCATACACAAGCATAAAGGCCAAAACCGCAAAAATCATACGGTTATCCACAACCCGTCCGCCAAGTACAACAGGTTGTACCGCACGCGGGTGTACCAGCCGTGTCAGTTCACGCCGCGCCTGACTGAACAAAATCAGCATACGCATCATCTTGATGCCACCGCCTGTTGAGCCCGCACTGGTGGCCATGCCCGACAGAATCAGCATGAACACCGGTGCAAAAACCGGCCATGTCAGATAGTCTGTGGTGACAAAGCCGGTAGTGGTGGCAACTGATACGGCATTGAACATTCCGTAGCGCAGCGCATCCAGCGGGGCGTAAATGCCCTTGGCCCAGAGCAGCAATGCCACCAGTGAACCTCCGGCCAACAGCACGCCAACTGTGGCGCGCATTTCCGGATCATGCCAAAAGCCGCGCCAGTTGCCTTTGCGCATGGCCACAAAATACAAGGCGAAATTGCAGCTGGCAGCCACCATGAAGACAAAGGCAATCGCTTCCAGAAGCGGCGATTGAAAGTATGCAAAACTGCTGTCGTGCGAGGATAGGCCACCCAGACTCACGGTGGTGAACATGTGCATCAAGGCATCCAGTGGCGTCATGCCCCCCAGCCAAAATGCAGCAAAACAACTCACAGAAAAAACTGCATAGACGCCCCACAAGCCCTTGGCCGTCCCGGTAATACGCGGCGTGAGCTTGGTATCTTTGACAGGCCCTGCAGCCTCGGCACGAAACAATTGACTCCCCCCCACACCCAGCAAGGGCATGATGGCGACCGCCAAGATCAGAATCCCCATACCGCCTATCCACTGCAGGAATGTGCGCCAAATATTGAGTGAGACAGGCAAGGTGTCCAGATTGTTCAATACCGATGAGCCGGCGGTCGTCAAGCCGGACACAGCTTCAAAATAAGCATAGGTGAATGACAAGTCCTGCCCCATCTGGTTGTAGATCAACATCATGGGCAAGGCTGCACTCAACGGCAGGCACACCCAGACCAGCGTCACCAAAATCACGCCGTGGCGGGGTTGCAGTTCTTGCTTGTGGTGCCGCATCAAAAACCATATCAGCACGCCAACCACAACAGTAGCGGCCATGGATGCTGGCCAGGCTTGCCACACTCCATCCTGCAAAAACCAAGAAGCTGCCAAGGGCACATTCATGCTGAGTGCAAAAAACACCAGCAATACCCCAAGCACACGAAGTACAGGAAACAGATCGCGCATGCGCTACTCCGACCTTTAGAAAAAGGTTGCGCTCACTCGGAACAAGCTCTCCACCTCTTGAACCAGGCGCTTGTTGGGCAAGAAGAACACCACATGGTCATTGCTTTCAATGACGGTGTGGCTGCGCGGAATGATGACTTCCGGCTCTACACCATCGGCCTGGACGCTGATGTCTTCAGTATCCGGCAGGCCACGAATGATCAAACCAATCAGCACTTCTGGAGGTAATTTGAGATCGCCCACTTTACGTCCAACCACCTTGGAGCTTTTGCGATCCCCACGCGCCACAATCTCCAGCGCCTCGGCGACACCTCGGCGCAAACTGTGTACAGCCTGTACATCGCCCTTGCGGACATGTGCCAGAAACTCTCCCAGCATGGCCTGGGCTGGAGACAGAGCAATGTCAATCTGTGTGCCATGCATCAAATCCGCATAGCTGCGCCGGTTGATCAATGCCAGCACCCGGCTGGCGCCCATGCGCTTGGCCAGCAAACTGGCCATGATGTTGTTCTCGTCGTCTTCCGTCAGAGCCAGAAACAAATCGGTCTCATCAACGTTCTCGTCGAAAAAAAGGTCTTCATCGGTTGGATTGCCTTGCAGCACCAGCACTTCACTGGGCAACAAAGAGGCCAGCACCTCGCAACGCTTCGGATCACTCTCAATAATCTTGATGATGAACCGTCCTGGCTCCGCCGCCAGCTCTTGCGCCAACTGCAAACTCACCTGATCACCACCCGCAATCAAGATACGACGCACAGCACGCGACTTTTGCGCGCCAGGGCGATGAAAAGCCTCCAGCACCTCCTGCAGATGCTCGCTGGCCGCCAGCACAAAGACCTCATCCCCTGGCTCTATGCGGGTAGCACCATCACAGCGAACAAAGCGGTCAGGCTCGTCGGCAAAGCGACGGTAAATCGCCACAATGCGCAGACCCAGGTCGGGGTTGTGCATACGCAAATCCCCAATACGCATGCCCACTGCCGGAGCTCCCAGTCGCGCACGCACCGACGAGAGGCATGCTCGCCCACCCGCGAATTCACGCACCTGCAGCGAATCCGGGTACTCGATCAGCTTGCGGATATAGCGGGTAAGCGAGGCTTCAGGACAGATGATGTCGTCCACCGCAAATCCTTCTGGCCCCATCAATGGCTGGTTCACATCAAAGCCCGAGGAGCGCACACGCGCAACCCGCCTGGGAATGCCAAAGACCATATGACCAATCTTGCAGCACACCAGATTTGTCTCGTCCTGGGCTGCACATGCAATCAGCAGGTCGGTATCTGCGGCTCCCGCCTCTGCCAATACGTTCACATCAATACCGCTGCCCACCACGCCGCGCAGGTCAAAGCGGTCTTGCAGCTCGGCCAGACGCGCGGCATCGGTATCAATGACCGTGATGTCGTTGCGCTCAGACACCAGGCTTTCTGCCACGCTGTAGCCTACCCTGCCTGCGCCCAAAATAATGATCTTCATGCACTGTCCTTGGTCTTGTCGCGCATGTAAAAAGAGAAGCAGCCTCAACTGCCTCCTTTGCCGTCTCAGACTTTAGCTGCGCACATCGCCCTCGCCCAATACCACGTATTTGAGCGAAGTCAGCCCCTCAATGCCTACCGGCCCACGCGCATGGAACTTGTCGGTGCTGATGCCGATTTCGGCTCCCAGACCGTACTCAAAACCATCCGCGAAACGGGTGCTGGCATTGACCATCACACTGGACGAATCCACCTCGCGCAAGAACTTTTGTGCATGCACATGGTCGCGTGTCAAAATGGCTTCAGTGTGACCGCTGGAATAGCGGTTGATGTGGGCAATCGCCGCATCCACACCGTCCACCACCTTCACACTGATGATGGGAGCCAGGTATTCCTCGCTCCAATCCGATTCGGTTGCAGCCACCAGTTGCAGGCCCTCCACCGCCTCCAAAATGGATAGCGCCTCAGGGCAACCGCGCATTTCAACCCCCTTGGCCGCAAAAACAGCACCAATCTGGGGCAGAAATTCCTGCGCCACAGCACGCGCCACCAGCAAGCTTTCGGTGGCATTGCATGGGCTGTACTTATTGGTCTTGGCGTTGTCCGTCACCTTCACCGCCAACGCGATGTCGCAAGGAGCATCCACATAAGTGTGGCAGTTGCCATCCAGATGCTTGATGACGGGTACCTTAGCTTCGCGGCTGATGCGCTCAATCAGGCTCTTGCCACCGCGAGGAATGATGACATCCACGTAAGCGGGCATGGCAATCAGCTGCCCCACCGCCTCGCGGTCTGTGGTCTGCACCAGCTGCACGCCATGCTCTGGCAAGCCCGCTTCTTCCATGGCCTGCGCCACCAGCTTGGCCAGGGCCTTGTTCGACTCAATAGCTTCCGAGCCGCCACGCAAGATACAGGCATTGCCGCTCTTGATACTCAGACTAGCCGCTTCAATGGTGACATTGGGGCGGCTCTCAAAAATCATGCCAAACACGCCGATGGGCACCCGCATCTGGCCCACGCGAATGCCACTGGGCTGCTGCTTCATGCCCGAGATTTCGCCGATCACATCTGGCATGTGCGCCAGTTGCTCACAGCCCTGGGCACAGGTTTCCAGAACCTTGGGCGTCAGGCGCAGGCGATCCACCATGGGCGCAGCCAACCCGTTGGCAACGGCACGCTCCAGATCTTTGGCGTTATCCACCTGCAGCGCCTCTACGCTGCTGCGCAGCAGGCGGGCCAAGGCTAGCAAGGCCTTGCTTTTGGTAGCAGCATTTGCCCGTGCCATCTGGGCTGCAGCCACTTTTGCTTGCAAACCCAAGGTTTGCATGTATTCGGCAATGTTCAGCGCGTTCATCCCGCCATTCTCGCCGAGAAGTTCGTACTGCTGTGCAGACAAGGTGGTGTGGCTACATCTACACTGCCAGCATACGCCCCCGCACACTGAAAACACCATGAATACACAGACCGACGCACTGGTTCAACTCCAGGCATTTCAAGATGCATTACAGCGCCTGGAGGACGGCAGCATCAACGCCAGCGCCCTTGGTGACCTGGCTCGTGCTTCGCAGGCGTTGTTGACCGCCCTGCCCGAACGCTATGGCCAAGTGCTGCTGCAATTGCTGGATCGTCTGGAGTCAGGTGCCTTGTTCACCGAAGAAAGCTGCTCCTTCAGTCAAACCGACCTGTTGGTGCACCTGCGCGGTTGGTTGGACAAAGCGCGCGCGCAGCTGCAAAGCTAAATACACGTCACTGCTGTCACAGCCGCAGCTAAGCATAAAAAAGGCAGCCAATGGCTGCCTTTTTTATGCTTCCAAGCTCAATCCGTGGGATCCACCGTAGCAATAATGCCGCCCCCCAGACACACTTCGCCGTCGTACAGCACGGCAGATTGCCCTGGCGTAACAGCCCACTGCGCCTCAGGAAAATCAAGGCGGAAATGGCTGTTGCTGGCCTCGCTACCGATGATGGCGGGCGAGTCCGGCTGGCGGTAGCGGGTTTTGGAGCCATAGGTGCCTGCTACGGGCGGCTGCCCTGCCACCCAACTGGCACTGTCCGCATCCAGCCGGTGCGACAGCAGCATCGGGTGGTCATGCCCTTGCACCACACGCAGAATGTTCTTGTCCATTTCCTTGGCAGCCACAAACCAGGGCGCGTGGTCACCTGCACCACGCGCTGCACCCTTTTCCTTGACACCTCCAATGCCCAGGCCAGAGCGCTGCCCCAAGGTGTAGAAGCTCAGCCCCACATGCCTACCCAGGCGGCGGTTGCGGTCATCCAGAATCCAGCCGGGTTCCTTGCTGATGTAGCGGTTCAAAAACTCGCGGAACGGGCGCTCGCCGATAAAACAGATGCCGGTCGAATCCTTTTTCTTGGCATTGGGCAGGCCAATTTCCTCGGCAATGCGACGCACTTCCGTCTTGCACAGCTCTCCCACCGGGAACATGGCCTTGGACAGCTGCGCCTGGTTCAGGCGATGCAGGAAATAACTCTGGTCCTTGCTGCTATCCACGCCCTTGAGCAGTTCGAACAAGCCTGTTTGCGCATTCTGACGCACACGCGCATAGTGGCCCGTGGCAATTTTTTCTGCCCCCAGGCGCATGGCATGGTCCAAAAAGGCCTTGAACTTGATCTCGGCATTGCACAGAACATCAGGATTGGGCGTTCGTCCAGCCTGGTACTCGCGCAGGAACTCCGCAAACACGCGGTCCTTGTAGTCCGAGGCAAAGTTCACATGCTCGATCTCGATGTCGATGACATCTGCCACGCTGGCCGCATCCAGAAAGTCCTGCCGGCTCGAGCAGAACTCGCTGTCGTCGTCATCTTCCCAATTCTTCATGAAGATGCCGACCACATCATGCCCTTGCTGCTTGAGCAAATAGGCTGTCACCGCTGAATCTACGCCGCCGGACAGGCCAACGACCACTCTGTGCTTAGTCATAGCTGAAATTATCTATGTGTGACCGTGCCGCAGTGCGCGCACGGGTTTCAGGGCGCATCACCCTCGTTGTGCAGCGCCTGCACAATCTGGCGATTGCTGTAGTCCGAGGAACGTTGGTAAAGGGACAGACCAAACAATGGCAGCACACCAATCAGATGGTCGAAGATTTCACCCTGAATGGCCTCGTACTCCACCCACACTGTGGTACTGGTGTAGCAATACAGCTGCAGGGGAATACCGGTGGGCGATGGCTCCAGCGTACGCGCCAGCAAGAACATGCCGGGCCCTTTGGCAATGCGAGGATGGGCCAGCAAATACGCATAGGCATACGCTTTGAAAGCCGCCAGATTGGTCACCATCTCAGGAGCAATCGCCTGAGTAGGCATGGCGCTTTCTGCAGACTCAGGCTGTGCCAGCAAGCCGTCACGATCGCTCCAATACCCTTGTAGCAATGCGATGCTGTTCAGGTTGGCACGCTCCTCGGGCTGCAGCAGGTGCACCGTGGCAGCATCAATGGACATGGAACGCAAGATGCGACGACCACCCGCATCGAACATCCCGCGCCAGTTCTTGAAGCTTTCGCTCATCAGCTTCCAGGTTGGCACAGTGGTGATGGTCTTGTCCCAGTTCTGCACCTTGACGGTGTTCAGCGCAATATCCACCACGAAGCCATCGGCTCCCACCTGGGGCATTTCAATCCAGTCTCCCACGCGCATCATGTCGTTGGAGGATATCTGCACACCCGCCACAAACGACAAAATGGTGTCCTTGAAGACCAGCATCAACACCGCCGACATGGCGCCCAGCCCCGACAGCAACAGCAATGGCGAGCGATCCATGAGCGACGCGGCAATCAGCAAAGCCCCCACGATGTAAGCAATCAGCTTGCCCAGCTGTACATAGCTCTTGATGGAGTTGGTCTGCGTGGCCTTGGGGCCATCATGGCGGTCGTGGGCTTCATTGATCTCGCTAAGCAGCGTTGCCACCACACGTACCACGTGGTAAATGGTCAGCGCCGTGGCAATATTGGCAATTCCCTTGGAAGCATTCACCGGCAGATGCTCCACCCAGTGAATCCCCATTTGCACCACCAGTGAAGGGACCACCTTGGCAATGCGCACCAGCACATGGTCATGCAACAGAATCTGCGCCCAGCCCATAACCGGCATCGCCCGACGCCACAGACGCACAAAGTGCATCAACACGCCTTGCACGACGAAGCGTAGAACGAAGGCCAATAAAGCCAGCAAAGCCAAACCCGTTGCTGCCTGAGCCCAGGGCTCCAGATTGGCATACATAGAAAAAACGGCAGAAGACACACTCACCGAAGCAAACCCTTAATCGACAGCGCCCTAGCGCTGCTCAAGCAAAAAATGAAATTTCATATACGGAGCGACAGCGTCAAAACCAGCCGTCCGAGTCCAGAGGCGTAGAGGAGTGCGGGGCTGTCATCCTGCAATAACGGCAAGGAACGCCCATGCGCCTAAAATCTACGCGAAGCAGTATTGTGACTGCAGCACCACCAACCAGTTCCATGCAAGACAAATACAACCACATTGAGGTCGAACGCGCCGCGCACGACCACTGGGCCGCCACTGATGCCTACCGCGTCGTAGAAGACAGCAACAACAAGAAGAAGTTCTACGCCTGCTCCATGCTGCCCTACCCCTCGGGCAAGCTGCACATGGGCCACGTGCGCAACTACACCATCAATGACATGCTCACGCGTCAGCTGCGCATGAAGGGCTACAACGTGTTGATGCCCATGGGCTGGGATGCTTTCGGCCTGCCTGCTGAAAATGCGGCCTTGAAAAACAAGGTGCCGCCAGCCAAGTGGACGTACGAAAACATCGCGTACATGAAAAAACAGATGCAGGCGATGGGCTTGGCCATCGACTGGAGCCGCGAAGTTGCCACCTGCGACCCAGAGTACTACAAGTGGAACCAGTGGCTGTTCCTGAAGATGCTCGAAAAAGGCATTGCCTACCGCAAGACCCAGGTAGTGAACTGGGATCCGGTGGACCAGACCGTGCTGGCCAATGAGCAAGTGATTGACGGCCGAGGCTGGCGCACCGGCGCTTTGGTGGAAAAGCGCGAGATCCCTGGCTACTACCTGGCTATCACCAACTACGCGCAAGAGTTGCTGGAACACGTACAAGTGGGCAACGACAAGGCCACACTGACCGGCTGGCCTGACAAGGTGCGTCTGATGCAGGAAAACTGGATCGGCAAGTCTGCAGGCGTGCGCTTTGCGTTTACCCACGACATCAAGGATGCAGCGGGCAACCTGATTCAAGATGGCAAGATGTACGTCTTCACCACGCGTGCCGACACCATCATGGGTGTGACCTTCTGTGCTGTGGCACCCGAGCACCCGCTGGCGCTGCACGCCGCTGCCAGCAACGACAAGTTGGCAGCATTCATCGAAGAATGCAAAAAGGGCGGCACCACGGAAGCCGAGCTGGCCGTCAAGGAAAAAGAGGGCATGCCCACGGGCCTGTTCGTGACCCACCCCATCACCGGCGCACAGGTCGAGGTATGGGTGGGCAACTATGTGCTGATGGGCTATGGCGATGGGGCGGTGATGGGTGTCCCCGCTCATGATGAACGCGACTTTGCCTTTGCCAAGAAATACAGCCTGCCCATCCAGCAAGTGGTGGCCGTGGAAGGCGAAACTTTCAGCACCGACGCATGGCAGGAATGGTATGGCGACAAGCAAAAGTGCGTGTGCATCAACTCTGGCGTGCTCGACGGCCTGAACCAAACTCAGGCAGTGGACAAGGTTGCTGAACTGGTTGCTGCCAAGAACCTGGGTGAGAAGAAAACCACCTGGCGCCTGCGCGACTGGGGCATCAGCCGTCAGCGCTACTGGGGCACACCCATTCCAATCATTCACTGCGAAGATTGCGGCGCACAGCCCGTACCTGAGAAAGATCTGCCGGTGGTGCTGCCGCAGGACTTGGTCCCTGATGGATCGGGTAACCCCCTGGTCAAGAGCGAAGCCTTCCACGCTGGCGTGGTCTGCCCCTGCTGCGGCAAGCCCGCACGCCGCGAGACCGACACCATGGACACCTTTGTCGACAGCTCCTGGTACTTCATGCGCTATTGCGATGCGAAGAACAGCGACAAGATGGTGGCCGACGGTGCAGACTACTGGATGCCCATGGACCAGTACATCGGAGGCATTGAACACGCCATCCTGCACCTGCTGTACGCGCGCTTCTGGACCAAGGTCATGCGCGATCTGGGTCTGGTCAAGATCGATGAGCCCTTCACCCAGCTGCTGACGCAAGGCATGGTGCTGAACCACATCTACAGCCGCCGCACCACCAAGGGTGCCAAGGAATATTTCTGGCCCAAGGACGTGGAGCACGTGCTGGACGAAGGTGGCAAGATCATCGGTGCCAAGCTCAAGGTGGCTGTGGACAGTGCCGACGGTCTGCTGCCTGTGGGCACTGCCATTGACTACGAGGGCGTGGGCACCATGTCCAAGTCCAAAAACAATGGCATTGACCCGCAAGACCTGATCGAAAAGTACGGCGCGGATACCGCACGCCTGTACACCATGTTCACCGCCCCCCCTGAGCTGACGCTCGAGTGGAACGATGCGGGCGTGGAGGGCAGCTATCGCTTCCTGCGCCGCGTGTACAACTTTGGCCAGAAGCTGCTGGGCATCAACTACACGCCAGCCATCATGATGGCCATGGACGTGGGTGACCTGTCTGAAATCGAGTTCGACAAGGAAGCCAAAGCACTGCGCCTGGAAATTCACACTGTGCTCAAACAGGTGGATTACGACTACCAGCGCATGCAGTACAACACCGTGGTCTCTGGTGCGATGAAGATGATCAACGCCCTGGAAGCCTTCAAGGGTGGTGAAACTGCTGCGGGCCAGATTGCCATGATTGAAAGCTTTGGCATCTTGCTGCGTGTGCTCTACCCCGCCACCCCGCACCTGACCCACACGCTATGGAAGGAACTGGGTTACGCCAACAAGCAAGGTGATCTGCTGGACGCCGCATGGCCCACCGTGGATCCCAAGGCTTTGGTGCAAGACGAGCTGGAGCTGGTGCTTCAAGTCAACGGCAAGCTGCGCGGCGCAATCCGCGTGCCAGCCGCCGCTGACAAGGCGCAGATTGAAGCCATCGCCCTGGCCAGCGAAGATGCGCTGAAGTTCACCAACGGCGCCACCCCCAAGAAGGTGGTCGTGGTGCCGGGCCGCCTGGTCAACATCGTCGTCTAACGCCAAACAAAGGATGCACGCCATGCGTAAACGTACGCTGCTCTCCCTGATGGCCCTGGCCCCCGTGGTCAGCGCTTGCGGCTTTCGCCTGCGTGGCGCGCCGTCCTTTCCGTTTTCCACCCTGTATGTCCAGGCTCCGGAAGGCTCACCCTTCACGCGCGCAGTTCTTCGCAACCTGGCCACTGCAGGCGGGAATCTGAAGGTGATACTGCCGCCAGCCAACCCCAACACGGCCGAAGCTGCCCTGCACCTGCTGGGAGAGCGCCGCCAGCGCATCATCTTGTCCAAGACAGTGTCAGGTCAGGTTCGCGAGGTGGAGCTACGCCTGTTTGCCCGCTTCAAGCTGGTCGACAGAGAAGGGCGTGTATGGATAGATGACACGGAGATGCAGCAAAAGCGCGAGATGACCTATAGCGAATCTTTGGCACTGGCCAAGGATGAAGAAGAGGCCACGCTGTACCGAGATATGTACAGCGACATGGCGCAGCAGTTGCTGCGCCGCCTGTCAGCCGCCAAACTCCCGGTCAGCGAATAACGCATGCAACTGGCTCTGAATCAACTGGCCGCACACCTGCAACAAGGTCTGCGGCCTTTGTACACATTGCATGGCGACGAGCCACTGCAACTGCAGGAGGCTGCCGATGCCATCCGCGCCACAGCGCGTGCGGCAGGCCATACCGAGCGTAGCGTGCATACCGTGCAAGGCGCGCACTTTGACTGGAGCAGCGTGCTAGCGGCTGGTGGCTCTTTGAGCCTGTTTGCCGACAAGCAGCTGGTGGAAATCCGCATTCCATCGGGCAAACCCGGCAAGGATGGCAGTGCAGCCATCCAGCAACTGGCCGCACAGGCTGCCCAGGATGAAAACACGCTGACCATTGTCACCCTGCCCCGGCTGGACGCAGCCACCAAAAAAGGCGCATGGTTTGCCGCGCTGGACGCCAATGGCGCAACCGTCCAGATCGACCCTATTGAGCGCGCCGCACTGCCCGGCTGGATTGCACAGCGGCTCGCGCAGCAAAAGCAACGCGTGGCCTCCGGCGAAGAGGGGCAGCGCACGCTGCAATTCTTTGCCGACCGTGTGGAGGGCAACCTGCTGGCGGCGCACCAGGAAATCCAGAAGCTGGGGCTGCTACAGCCAGAAGGCGAACTCAGCTATGAAGTGGTTGAGCAAGCCGTGCTCAACGTGGCACGCTATGACGTTTTCAAGCTGTCAGAGGCTGTGCTCAGCGGAAATCTTGCACGCGCCATGCGCATGATGGACGGCCTGCAGGCCGAAGGTACGGCCGAGGTGCTGGTGCACTGGACATTGTCCGAGGACATCCGCAACCTCAAACGAGCCAAAGATGCGCTGGCCAATGGTCAGCCCTTGCCTATGGTCCTGCGCAGCCTGCGCATCTGGGGCAACAAGGAAAAACTGTTTGAGCGCGTAGTGGCACGCCTGGGCACCAATGCCGCTGTGCGGCTGCTGCACTCCGCCCATGTGGTGGATGGCATCGTCAAAGGGCTGCCTGCCGATGGCTGGCCGCGAGACAGCTGGCAAGCGCTTCGGAAACTGGTCATGGACATGATCTCAGCCTTGCAAGGTGCTCCTGCGCGTCGTTGAATACGACGCTATGGTGCATGTCCATTGGGGGGGGGGCACGTGGAGCCCATAAAAAAGCAGCCATAACGCTGCTCTTTTTATTGTTGCACTGCTTAAGCTGTCAAGCGCTCCAGCGCTTCTCGGTACTTGGCTGCCGTCTTTTCAATCACGTCTTGAGGCAGACGTGGTGCTGGAGCTGTCTTGTCCCAAAGCTTGCCGTTCACCTTGGCTTGCTCCAGCCAGTCACGCACGAACTGCTTGTCGTAGCTGGGCGGATTAACACCCGCTTTCAACGCCTCTTCATACCCTTCCACGGGCCAGTAACGAGAGCTGTCAGGGGTCAGGACCTCGTCCATCAACACCAACTCGCCTTCTTCGGTCAGGCCGAATTCAAACTTGGTGTCAGCAATGATCATCCCCTTGGTCAGCGCAATCTCGGCCGCTTCCTTGTAGATGCGAATAGCAGTGTCGCGGATCTGGGAAGCCAGCGCTTCACCCACCATTTCCACAGTGCGTTCGTAGGTGATGTTTTCGTCGTGGTCGCCCATCTCTGCCTTCGCAGCAGGCGTGTAGATAGGCTCAGGCAGCTTGGCCGAATTCACTAGTCCCGCAGGCAGTTTCACTCCACACACTGCCTGACCTTCTTGGTATTCCTTCCAACCGCTACCGGCCAGATAACCACGAACAACCGCTTCAATCAGCACAGGCTTGAGGCGCTTGACCAGCATAGAGCGGCCCTTCACCTGGGGAATTTCTTCAGCGGTCACAACCGACTCTGGCGACTCACCAGTCAGGTGGTTGGGGCAGATATGGCCCAGTTTGTCGAACCAGAACAGTGCCATCTGCGTCAGCAGCTCTCCCTTGCCAGGAATCGGCTCACCCATGATCACGTCAAAAGCAGACAAACGGTCCGAAGCCACCATCAAAATGCGGTCATCGCCCACGGCGTAATTGTCACGCACCTTGCCGCGAGCCAGTAGCGGCAGCGAGGTGATGTTGGAAGTGTGCAGTGCAGAAGTCGTGGGCTGTGTCATGAGAAGGCAGACAAAATGAATTCGGAACGTGGCAAAGCCATCTACCGAAGGCAGACAGACAGTGCTCCGATGCGGGATTTTAGAGCCGGACTGCCGCATCCATTGCGGACAATTTCGACTGCTTCGATGTCGATGCCGATCATGATGGACTACTGCGAGTATCTATAACGCCTTGCAGCCCTCAGCAAAAACGATTCATTCTGCGCCGTTTTGACGGCGGTGTCTGCCTTCCGCCCATACCCCAGCAAAGCATACCGAAATGCGCTTGCGCGAAATTTCCAAGCCACGCATAGTGGCTCACAAGCGACGAATGCGCATTCTGCCGCCCCCTGCTGCGCAGCCTCGCTGTGCAGCAATTGCTTTGCAAACCTGAAAGCACAGGAGGTTGATTCATGAACCTGACCATCAGCGGTCACCATCTGGAAGTTAGCCCCGCACTGCGTGAGTACGTCATCTCCAAGCTGGAGCGTGTGCTACGTCACTTTGACCAAGTCATCCACGTCAAAGTCCTGCTCTCCAAGCACAATGAAGCGCAAAAAGAGCGTCGTCAGCGGGTGGAATGCAGCATTCACGTCAAAGGCAATGCACTGCACGCTGGTAGCAAGCACCTGAATCTTTATGCAGCGATTGATGATCTGGTTGAAAAACTGGATCGCCAGATCATGAGCCATAAAACCCGTATTCATGGCTGGCGCAACGCCTCCATCAAGCGAGAATTGGGGGCCATAGGACTGCACTGAAGCGCGAACTCTTTTGCTTGTGCGAAGATTTAGGTAAAGTCCTAAGTGACAGGCCGCCAGCTGGCGGCCTTTTTGCTCCACCGCACCTGCCCCACATTTCCGGGTGGAGCGATGCATAATAGTTTTCACATGAACCGTCTTGCCTCCATCCTGTCGCCCGCTCAAGTGCTTGTGAGCGTTGATGCCACCAGCAAAAAACGTGCTTTTGAAGAAGCAGGCTTGCTGTTTGAGGGACTCCATGGCCTCTCTCGCGCGCTAATCACTGATAGCCTGTTTGCGCGCGAGCGTCTGGGCTCCACTGGTCTAGGTCATGGCGTTGCGATTCCCCATGGTCGCATCAAGGGTTTGAAGTCCCCCATGGCAGCAGTCTTTCAACTGGCCCGCCCGATCGGTTTCGACGCACCTGACGAGCAAGCGGTTCAGTTGCTGATTTTTTTGCTGGTCCCCGAAGCGGCTACCCAGCAACACCTGGAAATCCTCTCCGAAATCGCCGAGTTGCTCAGTGATAGCAATCTGCGTGAATCTCTGAAAAGCGCAAGCAACGCCGATGGACTCTACCAGTTGATTGCCGACTGGAAGTCGGCCGCAGCTGCCTCCTAACTCCCAGGCCTTGTCCACGCCACGGCCTGGCAAGGTTTTTACGACGCCCTCCTATGCGCCACAAAGCCATTAACGCCAACCGGCTTTTCGAAGCTTTCCGTGACACTTTACGCTGGGAGTGGCTGGCTGGACTTGGAGCTTCGGAGCGCCGCTTTGATGAGATGGCCGTGCGCTCTGCACGCTCCGGTGCCGATCTTGTTGGCTACCTGAATTACATCCACCCCTATCGCTTGCAGGTACTGGGTGAGCGCGAAATTGCTTACCTGCAAAATGCCACCGCAGAAGACTGCGCCCGACGTGTGGCTCGCATTGTCAAACTAGAGCCACCCGTGTTGGTGCTGGCAGATGGACAGCAAGCACCAGCCGCGCTGCTGTCCATGTGCGAGCAAGCACAAATTCCCATGTTCTCGACTGCAGAGGCTTCAGCCTTTGTCATCGATGTGCTGCGCGCCTACCTATCCAAACACTTTGCAGACCGTACCACCATGCATGGCGTGTTCATGGACATTCTGGGCATGGGAGTCATGATCACCGGCGAATCGGGCCTGGGCAAAAGCGAGCTGGGACTCGAGCTAATCACCCGCGGCAATGGCTTGGTGGCCGACGATGCTGTGGACCTATACCGCATCAACCAGACCACGATCGAGGGCAAATGCCCAGAGTTGTTGCAAAACCTGCTTGAGGTCCGAGGCATTGGACTGCTGGACATTCGCGCCATATTTGGTGAGACCGCAGTGCGCCGCAAGATGCGCCTCAAGCTCATCGTGCATCTGGTTAAAAAAGAAACCATGGAGCGCGAATACGAGCGTCTGCCCCAAGAGCCACTCACCCAGGATGTGCTGGGCATTGCTGTACGCAAAGTGGTGATTCCCGTAACGGCGGGCCGCAATATTGCGGTACTGGTTGAAGCGGCCGTGCGCAACAGCATTTTGCAGCTGCGTGGCATTGATACTTATCAGGAATTTGTAGAGCGCCACCGCAAGGCCATGGAGCGCGACATGGGCAAAGGCTCCTCGGCCCACTGAGCCGGACCTGCGCTATCCGTGGCAAAAAAAAGGCATCCCGTGGGATGCCTTTTTTATGCCGGCCACGAGCGCACGGCTGTATCTCTCAGCGCTTCAAATTCTTGCTGGAGCAGTCAGCGCACTGGCCGTACAAAGACATGGAGTGATCCTGAATACTCCAGCCCATTTGATCCGCAATCATTTGCTGACGTTTTTCAATTTCCGGATCGTAAAACTCTTCCACCTTGCCACAGGATGTGCAAACAAAGTGGTCATGGTGCTGGCCCTCATTCAACTCATAAACGGCTTTGCCACTTTCAAAGTTGCTGCGCAGCAAAATACCCGCTTGTTCAAACTGCGTCAGCACACGGTAGACCGTGGCCAGGCCGATGTCCGAGCGCTCATCCAGCAATACCCGGAACACATCTTCCGCGGTCATGTGGCGTTGCTTGCCACCTTGGAAAATCTCCAAGATTTTCAGACGCGGCAGTGTCGCTTTCAGGCCTGTGCTTTTGAGGTCTTCAATGTTCTTCATGGCGTATTCGGAGAGTGGGTATTTGGTGCAAGCTTACGACAGCTCGCGCCAGACATCAAAAAAGCCTGTTGCCGGACGCATTGAACATGCCCAAATCCGTGCAAAACCTGCCGCTACAATGGGACAGATCATATCCCCTGGCTTATTACCCATGCATGTACAAGCTCGTTGTCGCCTTCGGGTGGCGCTGACTCTGTCTTTCGCCTCACTCCTGGCTGCATGCAGCAGCATTGGCGAAACCACTCGTAACGCCATGAGCGCCATCACACCCTACAAGGTCGAAGTGGTGCAAGGCAACTTTGTTTCCCGCGAACAGGTCCAAGCACTGCAACCCGGCATGAGCCGCCAGCATGTGCGCGAGATTTTGGGCACTCCTTTGGTGACCAGCGTTTTCCACGCCAACCGCTGGGAGTATGTGTTCACCATCAAACGCCAAGGCGTACAAGAGCAAAGCCGCAAGCTGACTGTCTTCTTTGAAGACGACCGCTTTGTTCGTGCAGAGGGCGATGAAATGCCTTCTGAGGCAGAGTTTGTAGCCACATTGGGCAAGCCTACCGGCAAGATCAAAGTGCCTAATCTGCAAGCCTCAGAAGAACAGCTGGCGAAATTCCCAGCTGCAAAAAACAAAACCGAGGAAGCTGAAGAAGAAACACCTGCGCAGCCACAGCGCAGTTACCCTCCACTGGAGGCCTATTAAGCTTTCGCATGCATTGCATGCTGCACAAAGCCGCTCAGCGCCTGTGGGCTGAGCGGCTTTGTGCGTGAAACATATTGACTGGATTGTTATGACACCGACCTCTTCATCCCCTTTGCGCGTGGCCGTTGCAGGTGCTTCAGGCCGCATGGGCCGCATGTTGGTAGAAGCCATTCAAAACAGCAGCGACTGTGCGCTGACAGCTGCTTTGGACTTGCCCGGTAGCCCTGCACTGGGCACTGATGCGGCAGCTTTTCTGGGCCAATCCAGTGGAGCGCTCATCGAGAGTGATTTGAAGAACGCTCTCTCCAAAGCCGATTTCCTGATTGACTTCACCCGCCCCGAAGGCACCCTGGCCCACCTTGCTGTCTGTGCAGAGCTGGGTGTCAAAGTTGTGATTGGCACCACGGGCTTCAACGAAGAGCAGAAGGCACAGATTGCGAGATTTGCGCAAAAAACCGCCATCATGCTGGCTCCCAATATGAGCGTGGGCGTGAATGTGACCCTTAAGCTGCTGGAAATGGCCGCCAAAGCCCTGGACAACGGCTACGATATTGAAATCGTCGAAGCCCACCACAAGCACAAGGTAGATGCGCCTTCTGGCACAGCCATCAAAATGGGTGAAGTGATCGCCCAAGCACAAGGTACCAAGCTGGAAGACCGTGCCGTTTATGAGCGCTTTGGTCACACCGGAGAGCGCAAGGAAAACACCATCGGCTTCGCCACGGTGCGCGGTGGTGACATTGTGGGTGACCACACCGTTTTGTTCGCCGGTACTGGCGAACGCGTTGAGATTTCGCACAAGTCCAGCAGCCGTGCCGGCTATGCAGATGGCAGCTTGCGCGCCGTACGCTTTTTGGCAGGCAAGACCACGGGCCAGTTCGATATGTTTGACGTACTGAATCTGCGCTGATTGAGCATACCACCTGTCTGCAAAAAGCCTGCCGCGTTAATGTGGCAGGCTTTTTTTCTGGCTAAGCGTGGCCGACCGTCCTCGCTAAACAGCGTCTAAAAAAAGCCCATCTGGACCTGCCAGATGGGCTTTTGCTGAGTTGAAGCCAGATGCTCGCTTAGAACGGGATATCGTCGTCCATGTCATCAAAACCGGATGCCGCACGCTGAGGTGGTGGAGCCGCCGGTGCGGGAGCCGCCGCAGGAGGTGCCATGCGCTGCTGAGGTGCAGGCGCTGCCTGGCGTGGTGCAGGCGCTTGGCGACGCGGCGCAGCCTCATAACCGCCGTTGTCACCGTAGCCTGCGTCATCGCCATAGCCCTGGTTTTGCTGACCACCACCCATACCTTGGCGGCTACCGAGCATTTGCATGCTGTCGGCACGAATTTCTGTGGCGTAACGCTCTTGGCCGGTGGCTTGGTCGGTCCACTTGCGTGTGCGCAAGCTGCCTTCTACATAAACCTGGCTGCCTTTGCGCAGGTACTGACCCACGATTTCGGCCAAGCGGCCATTGAACACCACACGATGCCATTCGGTGGACTCTTTATTCTCACCGGTATTCTTGTCGCGCCAGCGGTCGGTCGTGGCGATGGTGACGTTGGCAACTTGGTCTCCACTGGGGAAGGTGCGCATTTCGGGGTCACGACCCAGATTACCAACCAAGATGACTTTATTGACGGATGCCATGATGAAAATCCTGTACAGGTAGTTCGGGCGAGAAGGGGGAGGTCCCGAACCAAATTAAGTGAAGTACAGCCCCTCCGGCAGGCTGTAGGGCCGCAGCTTAACGCATGTTTTCATGCTCTGCACGCAGATTGAAAATGCAAACCAGACACGTGGTGCCGGAACGACGAATTTTTCAAAAAAGTGAGCAGCCCATCTTTTAATACAAATACTTCCAGATCGGAAAGTGTTGATTTTCTTTGAATATCAGGCGCTCAATGCTCTATTTTTAGGCGCGAACAGGTCGGCCTACTGGCTGCAAAGGCCATGTAATCAGCAGCCACAGCACCATCAAAACCGTTGTTGCACCAAACAGCGCAGGCATGCCGCCCCACTTAGCCAAAGCACCACCTATAAAACCGCCAGCAAACAGGCCCAGAGATTGCAACGTGTTGTAAGCCCCCAAAGCAGCACCGCGCAAATGGACAGGTGCCATGCGCGAGACCAGGCTGGGCTGACTGGCTTCCAGCACGTTAAAGCCCACAAAGAACAGAAACATCAGCAATCCCATAAGCATCAGCGAGGGTTGTACGGTCGTCTGCACCACAGCCCCCAGGCCCAATTGCACCATCAGCACCAGAGCAATGGCGCTGAGCAAGGCTGCACGCAGCTTGCCCCTGCGTTCCATGGAGAACAGCGCCCCCATGGCGACGAATGACAGCACCACCGCAGGCAAGTAAACCTTCCAGTGGCCTTCTTTACTCAAACCCGCTGCCACCAGCAGCGCAGGCACTGCCACCCACATGGCCATCTGCACGGTGTGCAGGATGAATACACCAGCATTGAGGCGCAGCAAATCTTTATGCAGCAGCAGCTCATGGGGCTTTCCACGGGGCGCATTGCTTTGCTGCTCAGGCTCCGGGGGCACCACCCACAGCACGACCGCCATACCGGCCAATGCCAAAGCGAAGGTCAGTCCAAAGATGCCAGACAAGCCCACCCATGCGGCCAACAGCGGGCTCAGCACCAGGGCGAGCGCAAACATCAGGCCAATTGACGCTCCCACCATGGCCATGGCCTTGGTTCGCACACTGTCACGCGTCAGATCAGACATCAATGCCGTAACTGCCGCCGACACCGCACCTGCCCCTTGCAGCGCACGCCCGGCCATCAAACCCGTGAGCGAATCTGCCAGCGCAGCCAACAAGCTGCCTACCGCAAACACGGCCAAGCCGGCCACGATGATGCGCTTGCGCCCCCAGCGGTCGGAAGCCATGCCCAGAGGAAGCTGAAACACGGCCTGCGTCAGGCCATACAAGCCCATGGCCAAGCCCACCATGGCGGTATCGTTACCACCAGGGTATTTCGCCGCTTCCAGCGCAAACACGGGCAGCACCAGGAACAGACCGAGCATGCGCAGCGCAAAAATCAGCGCCAGGCTGCTGCTTGCACGCAATTCCTGCGAGGTCATCTTGCCGCTGATTGCGGCACCAGAGGCTGTGGAGAGGGATTCGTTGTGGGGCTGAGACACGCGGTAAAACCAGATGGGAACGGCAAAAAAAGCCGCGCTTGCGGCCAGCAAGGCAAGTTAAGGCTGCCTGCACCAAACCCTTATTGTCTGCGATTGGGCTCTCCCCCGCTACACATGCTTTGCGGCAAATCTCTATGATGGATGATTTATCTTGCACACCGTTTGCCTGTGACTGCCGCTTCGAAAACCTCACTGCCAGTAGATACACCAGATACTGCCGGGCGTTATCTGGGCCATGCCCTTGGGCATACGCACATCAGCATCCGCGGTGCGCGCACGCACAACCTCAAAAACCTTGATCTGGACATCCCACGCAACCAGTTGGTAGTGGTGACGGGACTGTCCGGCTCCGGAAAGTCCAGTCTCGCATTTGACACGCTGTATGCCGAAGGCCAACGTCGCTATGTAGAAAGCCTGTCGGCGTATGCGCGTCAATTTCTGGGGCAATTGGACAAGCCCGATGTCGACTTGATCGAAGGCCTGTCGCCCTCCATCGCCATCGAGCAAAAAGCAGCCAGCCACAACCCACGTTCCACCGTGGGAACGATCACCGAAATCAATGACTACCTGCGCCTGCTGTTCGCACGCGCAGGTACCCCGTACTGCCCAGAGCACAACCTGCCGCTGCAAGCACAAACCATCAGCCAGATGGTGGATTCCATCCTGGCTCTGCCTGAAGGCTGCAAGCTGATGCTGATTGCACCTGTGGCGCGCCAGCGCAAAGGCGACTTTGCCGAGTTGTTCACACAAATGCAGGCCCAGGGCTATATCCGTTTTCGTATCAATGGCGTCGTGATGGATGCCGCAGATCTCAAATCTCTGGACAAAAATTCCAAGCACGACATTGATGTCGTCGTGGACCGTATCAAGGTACGTCCTGACCTGCAGCAGCGGTTGGCCGAAAGCCTGGAAGCCGCTTTGCGCATTGGCGGCGATGCATCCAGCGGGCGCGTACTGGCCGTGGACATGGACAGCGGCGAAGAGCACATCTTCAGCAGCCGCTTTGCCTGCCCACTGTGCACTTACTCGCTTGAAGAGCTGGAGCCACGCCTTTTCTCGTTCAACTCGCCCATGGGCGCCTGCCCCACTTGCGATGGGCTGGGGCTGAGCGAAGACTTTGATCCTGACAAAGTCGTACCCTTCCCATCTGTAAGCGTGGCCAACGGTGCTATCGCAGGCTGGGACAGCCGCAACAGCACCTACTTCACGCTGCTGCAAAGCATTGCCAAGCATTACGACCAGGATGTGAACGCCGCATTTGAGAGCTGGCCCCAAAACGTGCAGCACGTGGTGCTCTGGGGTTCGGGCAGCGAAAAAATTGCCTTCACCTACGAAGGCGATGGCAAAGCCACGATGGTCGAGCATGTGTTTGAAGGCGTGATTCCAAACATGGCACGCCGCCTGCGCGAGACGGATTCACAAATCGTGCGCGATGACTTGTCACGCCTGCGTAGCATTCGCAGCTGCCCGGACTGCCAGGGGTCACGCCTGCGCCGTGAAGCGCGCTTTGTTCGCCTGGGCGAAGGCGAGCAAGCCCGGGCCATCTATCAAATCAGCGCGACAACACTGTCTGAGACCTATCAATGGTTCAGCACACTGAAGCTGCAAGGCAACAAGGCTGAAATTGCCGAGAAAGTCGTGAACGAAATTGCCTCCCGGCTGCGTTTTTTGCTGGATGTGGGCTTGAACTACCTGAGCCTGGATCGCAGTGCGGACACGCTGTCGGGTGGGGAATCCCAGCGCATTCGCTTGGCCAGCCAGATTGGCAGCGGCCTCACCGGAGTGATGTATGTGCTGGACGAGCCCAGCATTGGCCTGCACCAGCGCGACAATGATCGCCTGATTGCCACATTGGAACACCTGCGCAACATTGGCAACAGTGTGATCGTGGTCGAGCACGATGAAGACATGATGCGCGCAGCCGACTGCATCATCGACATGGGTCCTGGAGCCGGTGTCCACGGTGGACAGGTAATGGCCCAAGGCACATTCGAGCAAGTCAAGGCCCACCCACACTCCCCTACCGGCCAGTACCTCAGCGGCGCTAAACGCATCGCGACGCCCAAGCGCCGTACGCCCTGGCTGCCTGTCAAGACAGAGGAGTCCGATACCAAACCCAAGACAGGCTTCCCTGCTGTTCCTGGCACGGAGCCCGTCAACCACCATGGGCTGCAAAGCCTGCGCGTGGTCGGTGCCAGTGGACACAATCTGCGCGATGTGACGGTGGAGTTTCCCGTCGGGCTGTTCACCTGCGTGACGGGTGTGTCCGGCTCCGGCAAGTCCACCCTGGTCAACGACACGCTTTATGCTGAGGTGGCACGCCAGCTCTATCGCGCCAGCACCGAGCCCGCACCCCACCAGGCGCTGGAAGGCCTGGAGTACTTTGACAAAGTCATCAATGTAGACCAGGCACCCATTGGTCGCACGCCCCGCAGCAATCCTGCCACCTACACAGGCTTGTTTGCACCCATTCGCGAGCTGTTCACCGAAACCAACATTGCGCGTGAACGCGGCTATGGCCCGGGGCGCTTCAGTTTCAACGTGGCCGGTGGCCGTTGTGAGGCTTGTCAGGGCGACGGCATGATCAAGGTGGAAATGCACTTCCTGCCTGATGTGTATGTCCCTTGCGATGTTTGCCATGGCAAGCGCTACAACCGCGAAACGCTGGAAGTGAACTGGAAAGGCAAAAACATTGCCGACGTGCTGGGCATGACGGTGGAGGACGCCCATGCCTTCTTCAAAGACGTGCCAACCATTGCGCGCAAGTTGCAAACACTGCTGGATGTGGGCCTGGGCTATATCCGCCTGGGCCAAAGCGCAACCACGCTCTCCGGTGGTGAAGCCCAGCGCGTGAAACTGGCGCAAGAGCTGTCCAAGCGCGACACAGGGCGCACACTCTACATCCTGGACGAACCGACCACCGGCCTGCACTTCGCCGACGTGGAACTGCTTCTCAAAGTGCTGCACCAGCTGCGCGATGCGGGCAACACCATTGTGGTGATCGAGCACAACCTGGACGTGATCAAAACGGCCGACTGGATCATCGACATGGGCCCTGAAGGTGGTGCTGGGGGAGGCCAGGTGGTAGCCACTGGCACGCCGGAGCAGGTATCGCAGAATGCCGCAAGCCATACTGGCCACTATCTGCGCACCTACCTGCAACGCTGAAACCGTATCAGCCCAAGAAAAAGAGAAGCCCAGGGCCTCTCTTTTTCATATATATGCGTCACCGGGAGGCTCAGTTGCCCATATTGCGCAGCGCCTCTGGCGTGTACTGCTTCGGGCTCAGATCATTGCGCCCCAGAATGGGGGCCTTGGCACGCTCCTGGAACATATTCATGCCCACATAGGCTCCCGAGTTCAGGTCGTAGTAAAACGATGTGCCAGCATGCCATCTGTTGATGTCGTAGGCATAGTAGTAGTGGATTTCTCCGTGTTGCCATAGCTGGCCACGCACGTCATAAAAATCGCTGGAAACCGCGTGGCCCGTGTCTTCATCAATGAACATCACGCGCTTGGAGTACAGATGACGGTAGTTGGGTTTCAACTTGCCTTCGAGCACCCATACACGACGCAGCTCATAGCGCGTATAGGCAGGATTGGGGTGGCCGGTGTGCAGCAAGTCTGCGTACTTGATCTGCTGGTGCAGGCGGAATGCATTGGCAGGAATAAACAGCTCTCGCTTGCCTTTGAGCTCCCACTCGTAACGATCCGAAGCACCGTTGAACAAGCGGTCTGAATCCAGTGTCACCTTGCCTGCAGAGCCTGGTACGGGCTGGTCATAACCAAACTCCGGCAACTGGCGCACCCGCCGCGTGCCGGGGTCATAGCTCCAGGCCAGGCGCTTGTCTGTGCCGAAGTCCATGGGCTCGATCGACAGGATCACATTCCCCTTCTCGCGCGCTGGAAGCAGCGTGAAATTGGTCACCCAGGCGTACTTGCCCTCGTTGGGCTTGCCCAGATTTTCCGGCGAGTCATAACGGCTGAGCTGCACATAGCGCGTTCTGGCCCAGGCCACGGAGCCGCTGGCCCCCACGATGGCCATGTCACGCTCCACATCCTCGGTGCTGGCGCGGCTTGGAATCATGCTGTTCCAGAACAGCTCCAGACCGGTCTTGGGGATAGGAAAGGGAATGGCCCCCATATAGCCCTTGACACCGTTGCCATCGCTGATGACTTCGGCTTCCAGCGCGTTGCGCTTGATCACCGCGCAAATGGCATCGTCATAGCGAAAGTCGCGGTGACCGGGATACACCGGCAGGCGCATGGTGTTGGGAAACTTTTTGAGCAAGGCTTTTTGCCCATCGGAGAGCTTGTCAGCGTACTTGTCCATGTTGGCCGCAGTGATCTCGAACAGCGGTTTTTCATGGGCGTAGATGTCTGGCTGGAACGCCCCCTGCGACTTGGCAAATTGGACACCGGGAGGCACACCCAGAATTTTTCCAGTGAATGGTGGGATGCTGCCCTCCGCATTACCGGCTTTCACTGCACCCGTGCAGGTGAGCTCTTTGCCCAACTTGTCTGCCTCGGCGGAGGGTACTTTTGCCAAGGCCATGGTGGTGGCCACAAGCCCGGCGCATAGCGTCAATGCCAGGTGGAACTTGCTAACTTGCATGATTGATTACTTCCTTGTTTGCAACGCCAACAGCGGGGGCAATGCTGCACAACGCTGTATCACGACGGAAGAATTTTTCATGGGCCTTCGATGCTTCGCATCGTCTGCCAAGACTAGAAACCCAGATAATCACAGAGCACGGCCTGCATGCAGGAGAGCATCGGTGCAAGGTCAGCGTGCATGTCAAAGAATTGAGAGTGAGTAGCCATGGACAAGCAAGCATGGGATGTGGTCGTCATTGGTGCAGGTATGGCTGGCGCTTCTGTTGGCTGGCGCTTGGCGCAGGCCGGTCAGCGCGTGCTGGTACTTGAGCGCGAAAGCCAGCCTGGCTACCACACCACAGGGCGTTCGGCGGCCTTGTTTGAAGAACACTACGGCCCGGAGCAGGTGCAGGCCCTCACCCGCGCCAGCCGTGCGTTTTATGAGCGACCTCCCGCAGGCTTTGCCGACACCCCCATCCTGCATCCACGCGGTGTGATGTATGTGGGTACGGCAGCGCAGAAGCCGCTGATTGATGCGGCCTACGCCGAGGCCGTACGGCACTCCCCTGATGCCCTGCGTTTGAATGGTGAGGCTCTGCGGGCCATCGTCCCTGTGCTGGCTGCCAGCATCGTGGATGGATTTATGGATGATGGAGCACGTGACATTGATGTCCATGCCCTGCACCAAGGCTTTTTGCGAGGCCTGCGCCAGGCTGGTGGTGCACTCTGGTGCAACGCAGAAGTAGCGGCGCTCACACACGACGGCAGCACGCGCACATGGGCCGTGACACTGGCCGATGGCCGCAGCGCCCAAACCCCCATCGTGGTGAATGCGGCTGGAGCCTGGGCCGATGGCATTGGTGAGCTGGCCGGAGCGCGTGCCATTGGCCTGGTGCCTGCGCGTCGCAGTGCTTTCACCTTCCCCGTCCCCGAAGGCATGGATGCTTCGCACTGGCCCGCCGTGATCAGCGCGGATGAGAGCTTTTACTTCAAGCCCGATGCTGGACAGTTGCTCGGCTCTCCCGCCAACGCCGATGCAACTTACCCGCACGACGTGCAGCCCGAAGAGGAAGATATTGCCACTGGCATCTGGAATATCGAGCAGGCAACCACCCTCCAAATCCGCCGCCCCTCACACACTTGGGCAGGCCTGCGCTCATTTGTTTCCGACGGCGAGATGGTAATTGGCTGGGACGACACCGTGCCCAACCTGTTCTGGGTGGCCGCACAAGGCGGATACGGCATCCAAAGTGCTGCAGGCTACAGCCTGCTGGCCCGCAATCTTTTGCTCGACGAGCCAATTGACGACAGTCTGTTGAGGCAAGGCGTGAAGCTGGAAGCGCTGGAGCCTGTGCGCCTTCAAAAATAGATCATTTGCGCGCTGTTGGTACAGACATAAAAAAGGCCCGCCTGGCAATGCCAAACGGGCCTTTTTGCTACATGCAACGGTGCAGCCTGGCTAAAACCGAGCGCAATTACAGCTCAATCTTAGCTACGTCGATGATCTTCTTGTACTTGGCGATTTCGCCATTGATGTACTTGCCAGCATCAATCTTGCTATCCATCACGGCAGCGCCGGCATCTTCCATCTTCTTGCGGAACTCGGGAGAAGCCATGGTCTTGTCCAGAGCCGACTTGATCTTCACAGCGATAGGTGCAGGCAAACCAGCTGGTGCCATCATCGCGAACCAGGAGTTGATGTCCACGTTCTTGAACTCAGGCAGCTCCGCCAGTGCAGGGACATCGGGCGTTGCAGCATAACGCTTGGCTTCTGTGGTGCCAATCGCAGTCACCTTGCCTGCCTTGATCAAAGGCAGACCAGAAGACAGCACGAACACACCGTACTCAATGTTGTTGCCCAGCACGTCATTGGTCAGCGCAGGCACACCACGGTAAGGCACGTGTTGCATGTTGATCTTGCCCTGGTCCTTCATCATCTCGCCCGCCAGGTGCAGTGCCGTGCCCACGCCCGAAGAACCGTAGCTGAACTTGGCGGGGTTGGCCTTCACAGCATCAAAAAACTCACGGGGTGTCTTTACGCCAGCCTTTGCAGAAGCCACCAGCACCATGGGCTGTGAGGCCACCATACCGATAGGCGTGAAGTCAGTGATCTTGTACTTCACGGCCTTGTTGATCTGGTTGGCAATGGCGATTTCATTGTTGGCGCCCACCAGCAAGGTGTAGCCGTCTGCCTTGGCATTGGCCACCTTCTGCGCACCAATGGCGCCACCAGCACCACCCAGGTTTTCCACCACCACCGATTGGCCCAGGTGTTTTTCAATCTCATTGGCCACCAGTCGGCCCACCAGGTCGGTTGATCCGCCAGCAGGGTAGCCGATCACGATGGTCACGGGCTTGTTGGGGTAGGTAGCAGCCTCATCAGCGAAAGCGGGACCTGCTGCCAGCATGGCGGCACCGCAAGCAATCAGAGTGCGACGAAGAATGTGAGTGCTCATAAAAATTCCTTGTTGCCTCAATTGTGAACAACTTTTCACCAATTTTGCATGAATATATGCAATAAGGACATGCCGCATGCGCAATATGGATACCCCTTAAACAGGTTGCAAAAAGTAACAAACAAGCGTAGAGCGAGCACCGGGAGTCACCAAAAAGGCATAAAAAAACCCGCATGACATTGCCATGCGGGTCGCTTATGCAGCTGATTGCTTTAACTGGCGCGCAACTGTGAGTGGGGGTAATTAGTTCACCACTTGAGCCAGCTCACCAGCAATGTACTTCTTGGCCATTTGTTCCAGGGTGTAGCCCTTGATCTTGGCACCCTGACCTTCGCAGCCGAATTCCAGATAGCGTGCCTTGCAAATCTGCTTGGCAGCCTCACGGGCAGGTTTGAGCCATTCGCGGGCATCAAACTTATCGGGGTTCTCTGCCATGAACTTGCGCACCGCGCCGGTCATGGCCAGGCGGATGTCAGTGTCGATATTCACCTTGCGCACACCGTACTTGATGGCTTCCTGAATCTCCTTGACGGGAACGCCGTAGGTTTCCTTCATCTTGCCACCGTACTGGTTGATGATGGCCAGAAGCTCTTGAGGCACCGACGAAGAACCATGCATCACCAAGTGAGTATTGGGAATACGTGCGTGGATTTCCTTGACGCGCTGGATGGACAGGATGTCGCCTGTAGGGGGACGGCTGAACTTGTAAGCACCGTGGCTGGTGCCAATGGCGATGGCCAATGCATCCAGTTGAGTTTCGCGCACGAACACGGCAGCTTCTTCGGGGTCGGTCAGCATTTGGCTGTGATCCAGCTTGCCCACGGCACCAATGCCGTCTTCCTCGCCAGCGTCACCGGTTTCCAGATTGCCCAGGCAGCCCAACTCGCCTTCCACCGTCGCGCCAATCGCGTGGGCCATGGCCACCACTTGCTTGGTCACGTCCACGTTGTAGTCAAAGGACGAGGGGGTCTTGCCGTCGCCCATCAAAGAGCCGTCCATCATCACCGAGCCAAAGCCCAGAGCCAATGCGCCGCGGCAGACTTCAGGTGTGGTGCCGTGGTCTTGGTGCATCACCAGGGGAATGTGCGGATACATCTCGGCGGCCGCCTGGATCAGGTGTTTGATAAAGGGCTCACCTGCGTACTTACGGGCACCTGCGGAAGCCTGCAAGATCACGGGCGCGCCGACTTCATCAGCTGCCGACATCACTGCCTGAACTTGTTCCAGGTTGTTGACGTTAAAGGCGGGGATGCCATAGCCGTTTTCAGCGGCATGGTCGAGCATTTCGCGCATCGAGATCAAAGGCATGTTCGTGGTCCGATAAGGTTGAGCTAAAAAATTCTGGCGGCGGTAACCGCATGGTAACTTTCGATTTTAACCGCCCATGCCCATTCTGGCGACTGCGCCAAGCAATTGCCTTGATATGCAGAGCTGATGCCAACTGCTTGTCTACGGATTTACTTCACGCAACAAATTTTCAGCATATTGGAGCCCCCAGGCTGGCCCATGGGCTCACCGCAGGTAATGGCATAGACATCTCCAGTCTGCACAATACCGCGCATTCGCAGATGGCTTTCCGCCTGCACCAGCGCTTTGTCACGCTCGGTACTGGTATCCATGAGCAATGGGCGCACATTACGGTACAGCGCCATCTTGCGCTGGGTGCTGACATTGGGCGTCAGCGCATAAATCGGGGTATGAATGCGGTGACGGCTCATCCAAAGCGCCGTGGAGCCGCTTTCCGTCATCGCCACAATGGCCTTGGCTCCCAGCTTGTTGGCTGTAAAGAGCGCGCCCAGCGCAATCGCCTGGTCAATACGCTTGAACTCACGATCTCCAAACTGAGCATCCTGGCTGCGATCTTCCGCCGCCTCTGCGGCCGCGCAGATTTGGGCCATCTCACGCACGGTCTCCAGCGGGTACCGGCCAGCTGCTGTTTCGGCACTCAGCATCACGGCGTCAGTGCCATCCAGCACGGCATTGGCCACATCACTCACCTCAGCACGCGTTGGCACAGGGTTGGTGATCATGCTCTCCATCATCTGGGTCGCAGTGATCACGACCTTGTCCATCTCGCGCGCCATGCGGATCATCTTCTTTTGCAGGGCAGGTACAGCCGCGTTACCGACTTCCACTGCCAGGTCTCCACGCGCCACCATGATGCCGTCCGAAGCCTTGAGGATTTCATCCAGCAGCGGAATGGCCTCCGCGCGCTCAATCTTGGCAATCAGTCCCGGGCGATGGCTGGTGTCCGCAGCGGCTACGGTGCACAGCTGTCGCGCCATCTCCATGTCAGTCGCATTTTTGGGGAAACTCACCGCCACATAGTCCGCACCGAGCGCCATGGCAGTCTTGATGTCTTCCATATCCTTAGCGGTCAGCGCAGGAGCAGTCAAGCCTCCCCCCCGTTTGTTGATACCCTTGTTGTTGGATAGCTCGCCACCGACCGTCACCATGGTGTGGACCGCCTGGCCCAGCACACGGTCTACCGTCAGCACAATCAAACCATCATTGAGCAGCAGCACATCACCTGTCTTCACATCGCGTGGCAGCTCTTTGTAATCCAAGCCAACACCATGAATGTCACCCGGTTCGATGCGGCTGGCATCCAGCACAAACGGCGAGCCCTCCACTAAAAGAACCTTGCCTTCGGCAAACTTGCCGACACGAATCTTGGGCCCCTGCAGGTCTGCCATGATGGCCACTTCACGGCCTACACGCTGAGCGGCTGCGCGTACAGCGGCCGCGCGGTCAATATGGTCCTGGGCAGTGCCGTGACTGAAGTTCAGCCGCACCACGTTCACGCCCGTGGCAATCATTTTTGCCAGCAGTTCAGGATCGCTGGAGGCCGGGCCCAGAGTTGCCACAATCTTGGTCGCACGGCGGACATAGAGTTCTTGCATTTCCATAGCGTTCAGTGTCTGTACTCGTGTTGTATCAGTCGCGCATCAGCGCTTCGATGGCATCGGCTTCAACTGGCACCTCGCGGGTGATCAGCTCACAGCCGGACTCTGTTACCACAGCGTCGTCTTCAATACGAATGCCGATGTGGTGGAACTGCTCAGGCACACCAGGAGCGGGACGCACGTAAATGCCAGGCTCAATCGTGGTCACCATGCCGGGACACAAAATGCGGCTGGGGCGACTGGTGACCACCTGAGCGGTGAGCGCATCGGTGTGCTGCTTGCTCTGGTCAATCTCGGCAGGCTCCACATAGCTGCCACAGTCGTGCACATCCATGCCCAGCCAGTGACCGGTACGGTGCATATAGAACTGAAAGTAGGCACGCTGGGCGATCACATCCTGGGCATTGCCATAAGTGCTTTTGTCGAGCAGGCCCACATCCAGCATGCCCTGTGCCAGCACTGCCACGGTGGCATCGTGCGGATCGTTGAAACGGTTGCCCGGCCTGGTGGCGGCAACAGCGGCCTTTTGACTCTCCAGCACCAGCTCATACAGCGCGCGCTGTGGGCCGGTGAAGCGGCCATTGGCGGGAAAGGTGCGGGTGATATCGCTGGCGTAGCCTTCCAGTTCGCAGCCCGCATCAATCAGCACCAGATCGCCGCTACGCACCGGCGCTTTGTCGGCACGGTAGTGCAGCACGCAGGCGTTAGCGCCTGCTGCGACGATGGAGTCATAGGCCACGCCATTGGCACCTCCTTGACGGAATTCGTGCAGCAACTCGGCATCGAGGTGGTATTCGCGGCAATCTTCTCCCGCGCGCAGCATGCGCGCAGAACGCTGCATGGCACGAATATGAGCGCGAGCGCTGATCTGCGCGGCGCGGCGCATGATGTTCAGTTCGTGCACATCTTTGATGAGGCGCATTTCATCGAGCAAGGTACACACATCACCTTGCTGCGCAGGACACAGCGCACCAGCACGCGTGCGTGCGCGCACTTGCTGAAGCCACCCTTCCACGCGGGCAGCCAGCCCGTCATGCGTCGCAAAAGGCCACCAGACGGTCGCCTGATTTTCCAGCAGGCGAGGCAGTCGTGTATCAATGTCATTCGTAGAGACCGCTTCGCTCACACCCAAAGTGGCCACAGCGGCTTCGGGGCCCAGGCGATAACCGTCCCAGATTTCGCGCTCCAGATCCTTGGGCTGACAAAACAATGTACTGCTGCCATCGGCTTTGAGCACCAGGCAGGCATTCGGCTCGCCAAAGCCTGTCAGATAGTAAAAATAGCTGTCGTGCCGGTACAGATAACTGTTGTCGCGGTTGCGACCGCGCTCAGGTGCCGTTGGAATGATGGCAATGCCGCCATCGCCCAATTGGGCAGCCAGGCGTGCGCGGCGTTGTGCGTAAACAGAAGTCATGCCGCAGATGGTACTGCGCTCTGATGACGGCTTGGCGTAAGGCCTTGGTTTGTCTGTGCTTCTTTTCTTTCCAGACTACAGCGCCGACCACAGCAGGCTCAAGCCTGCCAGCATCAGCAAGGCGCACACCAGCCACTGCAGCACACGCTGGGGCAGTGGTGGAGGGTGTTTGGCAAAAAACCACGTCACCAACGTCACCACAGGCAAGGCCACGACGCTGACCACTACGGACGACCAAGCCAACTCTCCCATGACCATCACCACACCCAGACGCAGCACATTACCCATCAAGAACAGGGCCAGCAAACTTTGACGCACCACCAGCACTGACAAAGGCTGGCGATACAGGTGATAGACCAAGGGTGGCCCGGAGGTTGAAAACAAGCCACCAAGAACGCCTGCCAGCCCGCCCGCCAGCCACGTTGCAGACCACGGTGATGGCGTAGATCGCTGCGTCTTCTGGATCAACAAGACAACGGCGCACACAACAATCGCCACACCCAGCACCATGCGCAACACCCCTAAGGCGCTACCGCTCAACCACTGCAGCATGCCCAGCCCCAGTACCGTGCCCAGCAGGCTGGTGATGGCCAGGGGTTTGAGCACATCCCATCGCGGCTCGAACGGATGGCTGCGCAAATACACTGCACCGTTCACCAGTGACAGCAGGCATGCCACATTGGCTGCATCGGCAATCGACATCAGGTGCAACGCACCAGCTACCCCCACAAAGATCAAGCCGAACGCAAAACCTGTGAGGTTCTGGCACATGGATGCCAGCGCCACCACCACAAACAATTGCGTGTATTCCCACCAAGCCATGCGTGCCCCGTGCCGTAGCGTGAATACCACTGCGGCGATATCTTCCAAGAAAAAAGTATGCTGCGACTACTGCTCCAGCCAGCTTAGGCAGCAGCGTTCAATGCCGCCAGACGCTCGGGCGTGCCCACATCCGTCCAGCGCCCGGTATAGAGTGTGGCGCCGCAGCGCCCCACATCCATGGCCTTGCGCAGCAAGGGAGCAAGCGGTGCAGCAACACCCTCAGGATTACCTGCAGCAATATCGCACCACGGCGCACCAAACAGTTCCGCCTTGAGCAAGGCAATGGTGCTGTAGGTCAAGCGAGGGCGCAGATCGCGTGACACATCCGCTGGCGGCAAATTGACCGCACGCCCAGTCCCACTACCCGGCGTGCTTTCCACCCAGCCGAAGTCGCCCTTGGCGTTGTGCGCCGGATTGGGCACCAGCCACACATGGGCCAGATCATCGGATTGTGCAAAGGCTTGTGCCGTGGCATTGTCGAAAACAAAGTCTGGCACATACACATCGCCAGCAGCCAGCCAGAAGGCATCTCCCAACAACGGCAAGGCACGCACAATACCGCCCGCAGTTTCAAGGGCATGGCCAAAGTCCTGCTGCTCATGCGAATACCCCAGCTGCATGCCCTGTTGTAACCAGCGTGCATCAAGGTGCACCGGGATCTGCTCACCCAGCCATGCCGTATTCACCACCACCTCACGCACGCCGTCCCGCTGCAATGCGGCCATGTGCCAGTCAAGCAAAGCCTTGCCCTGCACGGTCAGCAAGGGTTTGGGGGTGGTGTCGGTCAGCGGGCGCATGCGCTCGCCGCGGCCTGCGGCCAGCAACATGGCGGGAAGGGAAATAGGGCTCATCACTTATCAATTCCTAACGCGTGTCTGCACGCTCTGCAACCCACACTGTAGGCGATACAGGGGGCTATGTAATCGCATGGAAACCGCGCTTGATGCACATCGGTAAAATCCCCCCATCTTTGAATATCAATCCCCTCCGGAATTCTCTTCCCATGGCAAACACCCCAATGATGGCCAATGCGATCCGCGCTTTGGCTATGGACGCAGTGCAACAAGCTAACTCCGGCCACCCCGGTGCCCCCATGGGCATGGCCGATATGGCCGTGGCGCTGTGGAGCCGCCACCTGCAGCACAACCCTGCAAACCCACACTGGGCCAATCGTGACCGTTTCATTCTGTCCAACGGTCACGGCTCAATGCTGATTTACGCGCTGCTGCATCTGAGCGGCTACGACCTGCCCATGGAAGAGCTGAAGAACTTCCGCCAACTGCACAGCAAGACAGCCGGTCACCCCGAAGTGGGCATCACACCCGGCGTGGAAACCACAACCGGCCCTCTGGGTCAGGGCATCACGAATGCAGTGGGCTTTGCGCTGGCTGAAAAACTGCTGGCCGCTGAGTTCAACCAGCCCAAGCACGCCATCGTGGACCACCACACTTTCGTGTTCATGGGCGACGGCTGCCTGATGGAAGGCATCTCGCACGAAGCGGCTTCCCTGGCTGGTGCCTGGAAGCTGAACAAGCTGATCGCCCTGTGGGACGACAACGAAATCTCCATCGATGGCAAGGTGACTCCTTGGTTCGCTGACAACACGCCTGCCCGCTTTGAAGCCTACGGCTGGAACGTGATCCGTGACGTGGATGGCCACAATGTAGATGCCGTGGACGCTGCCATTGCCCAAGCCAAGAAGAGCAAGGACAAGCCCACGCTGATTTGCTGCAAGACACACATCGGCAAGGGCTCGCCCAACCGAGCCAACACTTCCAAGGCCCACGGCGAGCCACTGGGTGCAGAAGAAATCGCCCTGACCCGCGCAGCGCTGGGCTGGACCGCTGCACCGTTTGAAATCCCTGCCGAAGTCTATGCAGACTGGGACTGCAAGGCCGCTGGCAAGAAGGCCGAAGCAGCATGGAACAAGAAGTTCGCTGCCTACGCCAAGGCTTTCCCCGAGCAAGCCGCAGAGTTCAAGCGCCGCATGGCCGGCGATCTGCCCGCCAACTTCCTGGAGGTGGCTGCCAAGATTGCCTCTGATGCACACGACCAGGCTGCTACCGTGGCCAGCCGCAAGGCCAGCCAGTTGGCGCTGGAAGGGCTGACTGCCGCCCTGCCCGAACTGCTGGGTGGCTCTGCCGACCTGACCGGCTCCAACCTGACCAACACCAAGTCCACTCCCGCTTTCCGCGTGGACGACAAAGGCAACGTGGTCAAGACTGAAGACGGCAAGATTGGCCGCCACATCAACTACGGCGTGCGTGAGTTCGGTATGGCAGCCATCATGAACGGTGTGGCACTGCATGGCGGCTACATCCCCTACGGCGGCACCTTCATGACCTTCTCGGACTACAGCCGCAATGCGATCCGCATGGCTGCACTGATGAAGCAACGTGTGGTGCATGTGTTCACGCACGATTCCATCGGCCTGGGCGAAGACGGCCCTACCCACCAGTCCATCGAGCACGCGGCCTCTTTGCGTCTGATCCCCGGCCTGGATGTATGGCGCCCCGCCGACACCACTGAAACTGCCGTGGCCTGGACTGTGGCCCTGAGCCAGAAGAACAAGCCCACCGCGCTGTTGCTGAGCCGCCAGAATCTGGCTTACTCGCCCAAGGCAGAGACAGCCCTGGACAACATCGCCAACGGCGCCTACGTGCTGTCCGAGCCCAAGGACGTCGGCCTGAAGGGCAAGAAGGCCCAGGCCGTGATCATTGCCACCGGCTCTGAAGTGCAGCTGGCACTGGCTGCGCAAAAGCAACTGGCCGAGCAAAAGATTGCCGTGCGCGTGGTTTCCATGCCCAGCACCACCACATTCGACAAGCAAGACGTGGCGTACAAGACTTCCGTACTGCCTGCAGGCATTCCCCGCATCGCGGTGGAAATGGGCGTGACCGACTTCTGGTGGAAGTACGGTTGTGCAGCTGTGGTCGGCATCGACACCTACGGTGAGTCCGCCCCTGCCGGCGTACTCTTCAAGCATTTTGGTTTCACTGCTGACAATGTGTCAGCCACAGTGATCGAAGCCATCCAGCGCAACAAGTAAGCAACACCACCCGTCATCGCCCTAGGCTCTGACGGGTGTTTTGCGTAGAGTTAACCAGTTTCTTTATCTCCACTATCCATAGCAAGAGGCAACTATGACTATCAAGGTTGGTATCAACGGCTTTGGCCGCATTGGCCGTAATGTGCTGCGTTCCGCAGTGCAAAACTTCTCCGATATCGAAATCGTCGGTATCAACGACCTGCTGGAGCCTGACTATCTGGCCTACATGCTGAAGTACGACAGCGTGCACGGCCGCTTTGACGGTGAAGTGTCCGTCGAAGGCAATACCTTGATCGTGAATGGCAAGAAGATCCGCCTGACCCAGGAGCGTGACCCTGCCAATCTGAAGTGGGACGAAGTGGGTGCTGAAGTGGTGATCGAATCCACCGGCCTGTTCCTGACAGACGAAACCGCGCGCAAGCACATCACTGCTGGTGCCAAGAAGGTCATCATGTCGGCCCCTTCCAAGGACGCCACACCCATGTTCGTGTACGGCGTGAACTGCAAGTCCTACGCTGGTCAGGACATCATCTCCAACGCTTCGTGCACCACCAACTGCCTGGCACCTGTGGCCAAGGTGCTGAACGACAAGTGGGGTATCAAGCGCGGCCTGATGACTACCGTTCACGCTGCCACTGCCACGCAAAAAACCGTGGATGGCCCTTCCAACAAGGACTGGCGCGGTGGCCGCGGCATTCTGGAAAACATCATTCCCTCCAGCACTGGCGCTGCCAAGGCTGTGGGCGTGGTGATTCCTGAACTGAACAAGAAGCTGACCGGCATGTCCTTCCGCGTGCCCACTTCCGACGTGTCCGTGGTGGACCTGACCGTGGAACTGAACACCGAAGCTTCCTACGAAGAAATCTGCGCAGAAATGAAGGCGCAGTCCGAAGGCGCTTTGAAAGGCGTGCTCGGCTACACCGAAGACAAGGTGGTTGCCACCGACTTCCGTGGTGAGACCTGCACTTCCGTGTTCGATGCCGAAGCTGGTATCGCCCTGGACAAGACCTTTGTGAAGGTCGTGGCCTGGTACGACAACGAGTGGGGCTATTCCAACAAGTGCCTGGAAATGGTGCGCGTGGTGGCCAAGTGATCTGCACAGATCGCAAACCGCTTGGGCATAGCGCCTGAGCCATCAGCGCTAGGGTCCAGCAAAAAGCAAGCAATGTCACATTGCTTGCTTTTTTTGCGCCATGCCAAGAGGCCAGATGAGGGGATCGCTAGAGTCAGCGGCTGTGCACTGAATCCCGCCACACGTTCATCTACAACCATGTTTCTGGCCATTCCCCTTGAGAACAAACCATCGTGGAGTTCGCCTCCCTGGATGACGGTACTGCTCATCGTCATCAATTGTGTGATCTTCTGGGGCTGGCAAACGCCCGACGAAGAGTCGGTAGAGCGTGCAAGCCAGCACTACGCCCAAACGGTGCTCCCCACGATAGAACTGCCCTTGTTCCTTGAGCATCTTCAGAAGCAGTCTGCCCATGCTCATGTGCGCAAGCGCAATTCCATGGAAGCCATCAAGGAGTTGTACGAACACAAAGCTTATGACCTGCTCTATACGCTCATGTGGCAAGAGAGGGTATTCCGTGAAAGTTTGCTGGAGGGATTGGTCATCACCACCAGCCACCCTGATTATGCGCAGTGGCAGGAGGCTCGCGCTGCCTTCACACCGCTGGAGCTCAGTGAGAGCTTTACCGAGCGCTGGTCCATCAATTACGCACCCACTGCAGGCCTGCAGCCGGTCCAAGCCTTCACCTCCACTTTTCTGCATGGCAGCACGGGCCACTTGCTGGGTAATATGGTGTTTCTGTTCCTGTTTGGTTTCACGCTCGAAATCGCGCTGGGCTCGTTCACCTATCTCGCTTTCTATGTGCTGGGAGGTACCGCCGCATCGCTGTTCGCACTGATGTTCTATGCGGGCATGGGTGGCTACGGCCTTGGTGCATCGGGAGCCATCTCGGCGCTGATGGCCATGTATGCAGTGATGTACCGCATGCGACGCATCCGGTTCTTCTACATGCTGCTGTTTTACTTCAACTACGCCACCTGGCCAGCACTGATCATGCTACCGGTATGGATGGGGGTAGAGCTGCTGCAGCATCTGCTGGGAGATAAGCAGGTGGCCTATATGGCCCACTTTGGCGGCCTGCTGGCAGGTGCTCTATTGATGTGGGCCTATATGCGTTTGCATGTAGTGCAAGCGCCGATCAGCGCACAAGCACTGGCCAAGACCTCCCGTCACCAACTGGCCGATGCCGTAGCCCGAGCCCAGCGCTATACCGACGCACTGGAGTTTGACCGCGCAGCTCTTGCCTGGCGCAAAGCCGCGCATCTTGCGCCATCAGACCCTGACACTCTGCGGGCTTGGTTCGAAAGCGCGCGACACCACCCGGACAGAGAGGATTTTCATGCTGCAGCGCGGCGAATTTTCAAACTCCCGGCCACTACGGACTCCGAGCGTCAGTTGCAACTTTCCAGCTACCGTACCTACAGACAGCGAGCCCGGCCCGGCATGCGCATGAGCGCAGAAACCATGCACGGTCTCGCCCGCAACTTCGTGCGCATCGGAGCCTTGCCCGAAGCCGAAACACTATGCCAGTCACTGTGCAAGCTGACAGACCACCCTCAGTTGCCGGACACACTGATATTGCTGGTCAACGGCATGGTCCGCGCTGGCCGTGTCCAGGAAGCCAAATCCTGGCTCCCCACGCTACAGCAGCTTGCTCCCAAAGAAACCACGACACAGTGGCTGGCTCAACAAGACTGAACAACCCGCCGGTCAAGACTTGCTGCTGAGCATTTCCAGTTCATCACGCAGCAGCCACTCCACCTCCTTGGTGCTGGGGTGCTCCGGAAACCGCTGTTTCATGCCGATGTACACCTTCATCCCTGCCATGGGCTGGCCCAGCCCCTGCTTGTAGGCGCGCACCACCAACTCCAGCATGGCTGGAATCAAGTCGCTGCCGGCAAAGCGCTTGTCGAACTCCTTGGCCAGAAGCAGCACATATTTGGGTTTGCCGCCCTTCCATGCATGCTTGGCAAGATCCAGGCTCGCCTGGTCCGAATTGAGCCTGAAGTCGGAACAACTCTTGACGCAGCTCACCCAGGCCTCCATCGCCTCGCCGATGCGCTGGTGAGCGATCAGCATCGGGATAAAGCCCTGGCCCACATCGGACAGCGTCTCCACACGATCCGTCAGCTTGAGCACTCGGAAGTAGCGCCGATAGTCAGGCAAGTTCCGGTAGCTTTCACGCTGCCACTCACGTGCCTGCGAGACTGCCTCGTCCATCTGATTGGACTGCACCAGTTGGGCAATCAGCGCATCACGGTGTTTGGCCTCCTGCACCGCTGGATCAACCTGCGGCACAGAATGCCCTTGGGGTGCCCGCTCCACATTGATACCTAGCACGGCATGGTACTGGTACATGACGTATCCGATCATGGCTGCCATCACCCAGGTGAAATACATCGCTGCAAAGCTCACCAGAGGCAGCAGCAATACTGGCTTCACGACTTCAAGCATCAACATCACCACCATGGGCATGCCATATTGCAGCAAGAACAGAAAGAAGCACAACAATAGATAGGGTTTCCCGATGGCGAAAATCGTTCCCAGCAACTCAAACGGGTTGGCTGCCGAGCGCAGGCTGTGGGTCGTGGTCAAAACCATCCAGGCAGCGGGAGTCAGCAGGGCCACCGCGACATTGGCCACCACCTCCACAGCCGCCCCCATTGGCCTTAAAAAACCCACAAAAAATCCAAAAACAACAAGAACGCCAAAAAACTTCCAGGGCAACCATTTCCACCCCTCATCCATATGACTGGCCCGGTACTCCGAACTATCCGTAATGCCGCGCGAGGCCAGAGCGGCGACCTTGAACGCATAACGGCTGACAGAGAGCACCAGGCCCAGGCCCAGAACCACAGCAAAAAACGGAGAAAGATAGAGACCTAATACGAGGATTCCGTAGCTGCCTACCGATAGCAGCAAACCGTAAAGCAAAGGCTCAAGTTGTAACGGAAATAGAAAAAAGCTGTTGAGCTTCTGCCAAAACGGTGGAATTTCCCACTCAGAAGCCTTCTCGGAATAGCGATTGTTGCGTATTGAATGCAAGTCTTCCCTCTCTTTCGTCACCGGTATCCGCATGCGACATGGGCACAAACTGGGTGAACATGGCCTCTTTTTTGGAGACTCTCTGTACTCCCAAAAATGTAACCAAAGTAACAAAAGAGCATGTCGCCTGGGAGCGACACATCGTGGCGCAGTCTTTCTCGGAAAACGATAAATCGCAGCTTTCGCCTGACAACCGCCTTGCAAGTGGTTTGCGTGGCCTTGAAGCTATCACTGGTGCAGATCGCAACATCTCTGGCAGCGACCTGGGAGATGTCCACGCCTGCGCCTCATACAAAAAATATCTGTAGCTATTTGGCTTCTTGCTGCGCTTCCCATCCTGCTTTCACCCCAGACAATCTCCTGCGAACAAGCCGCGAATGGGCGGTCAGAGTGGAAGGCTTTTTCCTGATTCATGCCTTGGTCCGCACATGGATGAGGTGCAGGCTGGGGTTTTCGCACTGCATGCGGATTGCGGTGCCGGGAATTTCCACACCCATCTACGGCTGCGCGTTCATGCTGAGAAGGGGGTTGAATCACGCAGCCTGCTGCAAGCCAGTCAACTAGTTGACGATATGAATTGCGCCCTCATCCACGTAGAACAAAAATTCTTCGCGCGCGACGGTTACGGTAACCGGCTGGCCTTCGCTCACCCAAGACAGCACCATGCTGGCAATTGCTACATCCACCTCAACCTCCAATCCAACAGGAATATCTTCCGTCGGCCCATCTCCCACGCGGTGCTGTACCTTCCCTTGAATCTTTGCCTTGAAGTGCTCGGGCAGGTCGGTATTAGGTGATTGGGTATTTTTTTCCGTCATGTGTCCTCCTTTTTGTTGCTGCACAGCATAAACGCCCTACATCTAGGGACCAATGTAACCAAGGCTTTACCCAGCGTCTGTCAGCGAGGTGGCTATGAGCTTGCCCAAGCGTTTCCAGATGTTTTCAACACTGCTCGGCACGCACCAATTTGAAGATGCCTATTCGCACTATTTAAGTGCGAATATCGTCTAAAAACAACCAAAGTATGTGTTTTATTTATTTTGTTGCTTATTAATTCAGCCAATCAACATGAATTGCACCTAAATAAAGCAATCACAGACCATGTATGCACAAATACAGCGCAGGTTATGCAGAAAAGATTTCATAATTCCTGCATACGCCCTGCACCACTGGGCGAAGGCCTTGGCTTAACCAGTGGGACAGGGCGTCGCCACGTGTGCATCCGGACACCGCTTACGGGAGACGTTTACACACAAGGCGCACTTGTTTCATTGCATTGGAGAGTTGTAGTCATGCGCCAAGAAAGCGACTTTTTGGGTCCCAAAGACATTCCCGATACTGCCTACTGGGGCGTTCACTCTGCTCGCGCGGTAGAAAACTTCCCCATCACCGGTCAGGCGGTGGCCCAAATGCCCGCCTTGATTCGCGGCTTTGCCTATGTCAAAAAGGCAGCAGCTGCAGCCAATCTGGCGATGGGAACCATCAATGCACAGCAAGCCACCGCTATCTCCAAAGCCTGTGACCTGCTGATCGCTGGTCAGCACCACGACCAGTTTGTGGTGGACGTGATCCAAGGAGGAGCGGGCACCTCCACCAATATGAACGCCAACGAGGTCATTGCCAATCTGGCGTTGGAAACATTGGGCCTGCCCAAGGGCAGCTATGACGTTATTCACCCCAACGACCATGTCAACGCCTCCCAGTCCACCAACGATGCCTATCCCACCTCAGTGAAATTGGCCACCTATTTTGAAATTCAGGACCTGTTGGCAGCCCTGGCAGCATTGCGCGGTGCCTTCCAGGCCAAGGCCGAAGAGTTCAAGGATGTACTGAAAATTGGCCGCACCCAGCTACAAGACGCTGTGCCCATGACGCTGGGCCAGGAGTTCAATGCCTTTGTCTCCATGATTGCCGATGACGAGAAACGCCTGCGCGAATCCGCCAGCCTGATGTGCGAGATCAATATGGGGGGCACTGCCATCGGCACCGGCATCAACGCACCCGTGGGTTATGTGGATGTAGTCGTTCCCAAGCTGGCCGAGTTTTCCAATGTACCCGTGGTGAAGGCCAAGGACCTGATCGCAGCCACCGGCGATACCGGCGCGTTTGCCGACATCTCCGGCATCCTCAAGCGCATTGCGGTCAAGCTGTCCAAGATCAGCAATGACTTGCGCCTGCTGTCCTCCGGGCCCCAGGCTGGTGTGGGCGATATCAAGCTGCCTGCACGCCAGGCTGGCTCGTCCATCATGCCCGGCAAGGTCAACCCAGTGATTCCTGAAGTGATGAATCAGGTCTGTTTTGAAGTGATTGGCAATGACGCCGCCATCACCATGGCTGTGGAAGCTGGCCAGTTGCAACTGAATGCGTTCGAGCCCTTGATGGCATGGGCCTTGCACAAGAGCCTCAAGCACTTGGCCCATGCTTGCAAGACTTTGCAGGTGAACTGCGTGGAAGGCATTGAAGCCAACACCGCCTTGCTGGATACCCGCATCCACGAGTCTGTGACCTTGGTCACCGCACTCAACCCGTTGATTGGCTATGAAAAGGCAGCCAAGATTGCCAAGACTGCCATCGCCTCTGGAAAGCCTATTGCCATCGTCGCGGAAGAGCTAGGCATCATGAGCCAGGCGCAAATGAAGGCGCTGTTGGTGGCCGACAAGCTCACTACCCCTGGCGCACTCACCGCTGCTACTGCATAAAGCAGCGACTTCAAGTCGCTCCATAAAAAAAGCCATGGCGGAAAGGCCATGGCTTTTTTGCATAGTGCGTATGCAGTGGCTATTTAGCCTTCGGTGCCTGTGGCAACGTCATCGACACCACGCACACTTTCTCGACCCTTCTTGTCGCGCAGCTTATCCAGATCAGTTTCCACTGCACGGCGCAATTTTTCCAGCGCGGCGTTGAAAGCGTCTTTGACTTTTTCTGCCTCGGCGTTCACAGCAATGGGTGGGCGCCCATTGGCACGGGTTTCCAGCACACACTTCTTCCCAGGGCCGCCCGTCGTTTTGAGCGCGTCTACCGCGGTCAAAAAGACTTCTACGCGCACCACATATTCCTTCAGACGCGCCAACTTGGTATTGATCTCCTCGTGGGCCCATGTTTCCAGCGAATCACCGCCCTGGATGGTTGCGTCGGTATGGACTTGTACTTGCATGCATCTCTCCTTGTCACCAAAAGCCGTGCCGTCAAGCACGGCGGGGGTTTGCTGAGTCCAGCGGAAATCAGATCACGACTCCATCCTAGCAGCGCTCAGGAATCGTTTGTATCTTTGTCACAGTGTGGGGGTAAAAATCCTGCTTGCAAGTCGGATCACCACGCTCAATTGATGTTTATCAATAATTTCAACACCCTTGCCGCGGCTGTGAGTAGTCCATATTTTCTTTGCTATATATTGGCCTGATGCACTCAAAAGAATAGCAAAAAGCCTGGGAAATTTGCTTGTAACGTTATCCACACAGCGGCAGCAGAGACTTTCCTACATGACAAAGCCAAGTCAGACAGTTACAACTGGAGCACTGCCACCATTCATGCCTGTGCTCCATGTCGCTTACTGCCTCACGCCGACTGAAAATCGGCCTGTCCGCCTGTTTCTCTCATGCTGATTCCACCCGCCCACTATTCACCGGTAAAACATTGCAGTATGTAGAACAGTCCATCGCCCACTGGATCATGTCCAGTGGTGCCATGGTGGTGATGGTGCCTTGCCCCATGGGTGAAACCGCCAAAGGCGATGTCACGCTGGCGCATTACGCCGAGTGGCTGGATGGCGTGGTGATGCATGGTGGTGCCGACGTGTGGCCCGGTAGCTATGGTGAGGAGCCCTTGCACCCAGAATGGCTGGGAGATCGGGTGCGTGACCTTTATGACTTGGCCGTGGTGGAGGCCTTCAGCCAGGCTGGCAAGCCCATTTTTGGCGTATGCAGAGGCTTGCAACTGATCAATGTGGCCTTTGGCGGAACACTCTACCAAGACATCCTCACACAGGTGCCGGGTGCGCAGGTGCACCGTAACGCCTCCACTTACGACAAACACCAGCACGACATCCACATCGTCCCTGGTTCGCGCCTCTCGGAACTCTATCCCAATACTTCTTTAGCCAGGGTGAACAGTATTCATCACCAAGGCATCAAAGAAGTGGCGCCCGAGTTTGTGGTGGAAGCATGGAGCGTACCCGACAACATTCCCGAGGCCATTTATCGTCGCGCACCCGGTAAAAGCTATATCTCAGCCACACAGTGGCACCCTGAGTTCAGCAACCCGGATAGCCCCATCATTGACAGCAGCGTGTTGCTGGGCGATTTTCTGACAGCCTGTGCGCATGCCAAGCACCGCCCTGCCGAAAGCCACAGCCCATTCCAGATCCGCGACCGCGCAGCACGCGTACTACGACGTGCGCTGCTTCGCCGTCAGTAAAAGCAAGAGCTGCCCAGCTTAGTGGTGGTGACCGTGACCGCCGTGCACGTGACGATGCTCAATTTCGACAGCCTCTGCCGCGCGCACTTCCGTCACCTTGCAACTGAAACGCAGGGCCTTACCCGCCAGAGGATGGTTGCCATCCAGTTGCACCACAGGCCCTTTGATCTTCACCACGTTGTAAATCTGGGGCAAACCTTGGTCATTCGTGCCTCGCAGTTGACCTCCAACCTTCACACCGGCAGGAAACTCGCCCTTGGGGATGGTGCGTTGCAAGCTGGGGTCATGCGGACCAAAGGCTTCATCCACGCTCAGATCGATGGTCAGCGTATCGCCTGTAGCCTTGCCTTCCAGCGCAGCTTCCACTTTGGCAAAAATATTGTCGTAACCGCCGTGCAGATAGGCCACGTCGCCCTTGTCCAGCAGGCTGCCAGCAATGCCACCATTCAGGAGTTCATGGATTTTGTAGTTCAGCGTAACCGCTGTGTCTTTGGTGATGTTCATGGATGTCAGCACAAAAAATGGCGGCCAAGCCGCCATGGTTGGAATGCTACGCATTGTCCACCATCCCCTGCGCGGGGTGCAGGGAATGGTGTGCTTGGGCTGCATCAAGCTGTGGGCACTTCGTCCTCTGCCTGACCAGGATGACGCGCAAAACGACGAGGTTCGCTACCGTGCACCGGAGCATTGCTGTCCCAGGGCCAGCCGCCAAACTGAGTGCGGCGGAAATCCATCATGGCTTGCATGATCTCTTCCTGCGTGTTCATGACAAACGGGCCATACTGCGCCACTTGTTCGCGGATCGGCTTACCCTGCAGCATTACCAGTTCGCCAGTTGCATCGCCTGTATTGACCAGCTCCACGTCACGCCCCGCCTCCAGTTGCAGTGCAGCATGTTCACGCAAATCCTGACCCGCCAGCTGCAATCGGCTGCCCACAAACCAGTAAAGCATGCGACGGGTTTCTGCTCCCTTGGCAGCAGCCAAAGTCCAGCGCGCACCGGGCTCCAGAGAGATTGTCCAGATCGCCAGATCCGAGCCCTCTTGCGAAGCCCAGGACTCGGGTGGAGGCGACAACGGTGCATCAGCACCTTGCAATGCCCCGGCAATCACAGTCACCGTCGTCTTTTTGCCCTGGTCATCTGTGTGGTGCAGGCGCGGAATGCGCTCGTTCCACAACATGGTGAAGTGCGGCTTGACCATCTTCTGCCTGGCAGGCAGGTTCAACCAGATCTGGAACAACTCCAGGGGGTTGGGCTGATCGGTGTTGAGCAGCGGGAACATCTCGGAGTGCATGATGCCCTCCCCAGCGGTCACCCACTGCACATCACCGCCACCAAAGCGAGCGGCAGCGCCCAGCGAGTCCGCGTGGTCAATCAAGCCCTTGCGCACCAGCGTGACGGTCTCAAAGCCACGGTGGGGGTGACCAGGGAAACCGGGCACATGCTCACCGTGATACATCGAAAAGCCATCTTTGTTGCTGAAGTCGCTGCCCATGGGGCGATCTTCCAGCTCCACGGCCTGCACACCCATGCTGCCGTCACCGGCAGGATACGCATCGTTGTGGTGGGCACAAAAGAGGAAGGGATCGATACAAGGCCAGCGTGCGCCAAGTTCTAAAGTCTGGATGATGGGGGATGCAGACATCATGTCGCTCCTGCTTGGTGCTGCCATGTCCACCCCCATGGCGGACAACATGCAGCGTTGCAATAGATCAAAGATATAGGCGAGAACCTGCCTTACCAAGCCCCGAAAGTAGCAACAGAGTGTTCCATTAACAAGACAATTGCAAGTAAATCATGGATTTACTGCTGGCGGCACATTTAATCCTCGCTGAACCGCAGGGCGTTCCAACCAGGTTGCCAGCACGCGCTGCACATTGGCATAGCTGGGCAAGTCCAGCAGAGCCTCCGCCTCATAGTTCACATGCAGGCAGCGAATCCAGGGCAGCACCGCAATATCGGCAATGCTGTAGTCGCTGCCCATGATCCACTCTCGGTCTTGCAAACGCTGATCCAGCACGCCCAGCAAACGTTTGGCCTCATTCACATAACGCTGCAGGGGACGCTTGTCCTCAAAGTCTTTGCCGCCATATCGATGGAAGAAGCCCACCTGACCAAACATGGGACCAGCTCCGCCCATCTGCCACATCAGCCACTGCAGGGTTTCATAGCGCGACCGTGCATCCGATGACAGCAGCTGACCGGACTTTTCTGCCAGGTAGACCAGGATAGCCCCTGACTCGAACAAACCCAGTGGCTGCCCCCCAGGGCCATTCGGATCGAGAATGGCCGGGATTTTGTTATTGGGGTTGAGCGCCAGAAACTCTGCAGAGAACTGGTCATTGGCATGAATGTCCACCCGGTGGGCTTCATACGGAATGCCCACCTCCTCAAGCATCACCGACACCTTGATGCCATTCGGTGTGGGCAAGGAATACAGTTGCAGCCTCTGCGGAAACTGGGCGGGCCACTTGCGGGTGATGGGGTGTACCAGGGATTGTTGCATCGTGCTGCTCTCCAGCCAAAGCCACAGCGCAAGCGCTGCAGCACAGTCTTGTCAATGGAGACACGATGTTAGCGGGCTTGACCGCCACCGCCTAGGGCTTGCTGCTGACTACCGGCTTTTGTTCGATGGCTACGGTCAGGCCTTTGTCCGTCACGGTGATGGCTCCTGGCTGCAGGCCCAAGCTATCAGCCAGTTCCAGATCTTCTGGTTTCACGGTGTAGAGCGGAAAGCCCTGCAGCGCTTGCTGCGCCAAGCGCAGGCCATAGGTCTGCACCATGTCAGCCATGGCGGCAGGCGCATCGGGCAGCATCAGCGAAAGCACCTCCACGCGCTGCGCACGCACACTGCGGTCGCGGGGCTCGTAGTACAGGCCAAAGCGCACCTGCATCTGACCGCTCAAGCTTTGGCGCAAGGCAGGGCCGGACAGCTGTACGGACAAGGTGGTCTGCAGCTGATTGCTCACCGGCAGCAGCAGCAATTGAGGCTGCTGCATATCGAACTGCAGCAGGCCCGCAACCGGAAACTGCTTGGGAAAATGCTCTGCCAGCCCTTGCTCCAGCTGCGCCTGCGGGATGTTGATCTTGGTCGGCACGGCCTGCGAGCAGGCACTGATCCACATGGTACTGGCTGCTGCTGCGGCAAGGAAAAAACGACGGCGAAACATGACTGAAGCTCGAAGTGCTGCGTCCACCACCCCAAGGCGGCTTGGGAAATTGCAAAAAATGTCACAAAACGCTTGCTTTACAAGCGTTCATTGCTCTCAATTTAAACAGTTTAGCGCAAAGCTTGATCTTGCATTGGACACAGTGCCATCATGGCAAACACAAGGTTGCCACGCAGGCATTCATGCCTGCAGATAGCGTGCGCGCAAGGTGTTCTGAGCTGATTCGTCGAGTTGCATGGCTTCTCGCAGATAAGTGGGCATATCCCCATAATCACGCTCGACCATCTCATAAGCACTTGCCAGGAATTCCGGCTGCACCCGCCACAGCACATTCAGGATATCTTGCGGCACAGATTGCGCAGCACGCGCAGCCATGGCAGCCGGGCGTTGGTAGTACTGGTTGGTAAGCAGGTAATCGCGCTCAATGTCGGTGCGTGCCACTCCCAATGTTTCCAAAATCAAGGCCGCAGCCCACCCGGTTCGATCTTTGCCCGCCGTGCAGTGAATCACCGTCGGCGCATCTTCTTGCAGCAGCAACTGGAACAGCTGCGCAAACTGTGCTGCGTTGTCACGCACAAAGTGGCGATAGGTTTCCTGCATCAAGGCCACACTGTCTTCAGCCGTCATACTGCCTCCAGCATGAATCAACGCCAATGCTTTTTGAACTACCGTGGGCTCAACGGTAAGCGCATGGGTTTGCACCCCCTCCCATGCGTAGGCATCTGTTGTGCGCTCTTGCACACCCCGAAAGTCAGCGCTGCGACGCACACCTAACCCTTGCAGGGCACGCAGCCCCTCGTCTGTCAAATCAGCCAGGTGGTCTGAACGAAACAGCGTGCGCCATCGCACGCTGCGACCACCATGGCCCACATAGCCACCGAGATCGCGAAAGTTGGTCGTACCAGGCAAAGCGATATGGCGCGCAGGAGGGTTCAAGGTCATCGCAATTTCTCCATTCAATCAGGGATGCAGCATGTCAGACGCCCATGTCAAAAACATGAAAACGCCGCAAGCACTCCAATTGGAGCGCAGTGCGGCGTTGTTGTCAGTCACACAGCGGATCAGTCGTTGGCCACCAGATGCTTGCCAACCAGCCCTGTGACCTCAAACATCCCAACACGCTCCTTGCCAAATACTGGCAGCAGCTTGGCGTCCGCAACAATCACGCGCTTGTCCTTAGGATCCTGCAGATTGTGGGCCTTCACGTAGTCCCACACTTTTTTGACCACCTCGGTGCGTGCCACAGGGCTGTCGCCAATCACAGCCGCCAAAGCAGCATCGGGGCGGTAGTTGGCTGCCACGGTCTTTCTCGCAACTGTTTTCTTGGCCGCAGTGGTCTTCTTGGCTGCAGGCGCTTTCTTGGCAGTAGTTGCTGTTTTAGCCGCACCACCTGCTGCCGGTTTGCGCGCTGGGTACTTGCTGGCTTCGAACTCGAAATTGACTTTGCCAGCAGCAGCATCCCAGGCCAGGAAGGCCTTGAAGTTGCGACGTGTGCGGTTGGAGACAAACTTCTCCAGAAGATCGGTTTTGCCGGTAGCCAGCAGCTTGCTCATCTGCTCGCGCTCAATCGGCTGCTGCAGAATGATCTGGCCGCTCTTGAAGTCACACGACGGCGTGGGCTGCTGCGCCGTCGGCACAGAGCGGCTGCACACGTAGTTGGCCCCATGCTCAAAAACGGGAGAGCCACACTTCGGACAGTTGCCCAACGATTGCTGACCCACAAAGTCCACAGGCCCACTGGCTTCCGCTTCTTTCTCGTCTTCGCCAAAGTCGAATTCCAGCTTGAAGTTCTTGGCTTCCTCATCACGCACGATGGCAACTTCGGCCACAAATGGCCAACCAGCCTTGGAGCGAAACCCTTCCAGCGGGCCAATGCGGCGCTCGCGCAGCAATTGCTCGGCCTCGTGCGTCTCAAAGGTGCGGCCTGCGGGCGATTTGGTGAACGAGAAGCCGCAACCATCGCTGTGGCCGTCGGCACCGGTGCAGGCGTAGCGGCGATAGTTTTCTTTGACGATGCCACCACAGTTGGGACAAGGTGTTGCCAAGGTGGCGTAATCCCCCGGAATGGTGTCGCGGTCATACTCCTTGGCCTTGCGCACGATTTTTTCCGTCATGCCTGCAATCTGCTGCATGAAGGCTGTGCGCGAAAGCTCACCTTTTTCCATTTGCGAGAGCTTGTACTCCCACTCGCCCGTGAGATCAGCACGACAGAGTTCATTGATTTCCAGACCACGCAGCAGCGTCATCAACTGGAAAGCCTTGGCCGTGGGAATCAGCTCGCGCCCTTCGCGCAGCATGTATTTTTCGGTCAGCAAGCCTTCGATGATGGCCGCACGCGTCGCAGGTGTGCCCAGGCCCTTTTCCTGCATGGCTTCGCGCAGTTCATCGTCTTCCACCTGCTTGCCCGCGCTTTCCATCGCGCCCAACAGCGTCGCTTCCGAGTAACGGGCAGGAGGCTTGGTCTTCAGGCCCTTGGGCTGTGCATCGCTGGTGCGTGGGTGCTCTCCAGGCTGTACCGCCACCAAGGGCTGCCCCTTGTCACCTTCCTTGGCATCCTCGACTTCATTGGCCGCTTCCTTACCGTAAATGGCCAACCAGCCGGGTTTGACCAGCACCTTGCCTTCAGTTTTGAAATGGTGCTGCTCCACCTGCGAGACACGGGTGGTGACTTGGTATTCGGCGCTGGGGAAGAACACCGCCATAAAGCGGCGCACGACCAGGTCATACAGCTTTTGCTCAGCCTCAGACAGGCCAGCAGGCGCCTGCGTGGTGGGGATGATGGCAAAGTGGTCTGATACCTTGGCATTGTCAAAAATGCGTTTGGTGGGACGCACATAACCAGCGCCGAGTGCTTGCTGTGCGAAGGGCTCCAGATGGCGCATGCCACTGTTGGCCAGCATCTCGAAGGTCTGCCGTGCTACCGGCACATAGTCTTCCGGCAGCGCTCGTGAGTCGGTACGCGGGTAAGTCAGCGCCTTGTGGCGCTCGTACAGGCTTTGCGCCAGCGCCAGCGTGGTCTTGGCCGAGAAGCCAAACTTGCCGTTGGCCTCACGCTGCAAGCTGGTCAGATCGAACAGCAGCGGCGAAGCCTGGGTGGTGGGCTTGCTCTCCTCGGTGACTGTGGCAGGCTTGCCCTTGACTGCGGCAGCAATGGACTCCGCCTCATGCTTGCTCCAGACACGGTCGGCTTTGGCCTCGGCATCCTCGGTTTTTTTCCACTGAGGATTGAACCACTTGCCCAGGTACTGACCAGCCTGCGCATCAAACGTGCCGTGCACCTCCCAGTAATCACGGCTGATGAACTTGCGAATCTTGTCTTCACGATCCACCACCAATGACAGCGTCGGCGTCTGCACACGGCCCACCGTGGTCAGAAAGAAACCGCCGTCACGCGAATTGAATGCCGTCATGGCACGCGTGCCGTTGATACCCACCAGCCAGTCGGCCTCGGAGCGGCTGCGCGCAGCATCGGCCAGACCCTGCATCTGTTGATCGCTGCGCAGCTTCTCAAAGCCCTCACGAATCGCCTGCGGCGTCATGGACTGCAGCCACAAGCGAGAAATTGGCTTGCCCAGCCCGCCCTTCGCTCCACCTGCGTATTGCTCGATCAGACGGAAGATCAGCTCACCCTCGCGACCCGCGTCACAGGCATTGATCAGTTGCGTCACATCCTTGCGCTTGGCCTGCTTGACCACAGAGTTCAAACGGCTCTTGGTCTTGTCGACCGGTTTGAGATCAAAGCGTGGCGGAATCACCGGCAAGTTGGCAAAGCTCCATTTGCCGCGCTTGACGTCAAACTCTTCGGGCGCCTGGATTTCCACCAAATGGCCCACTGCACTGGTCACCACGAACTGCTCGTTCTCAAAGTGGTCTTCGTGCTTGTCAAACTTGCCATAGGCGGGCGTGAGGGCCCGCACGATGTCTTGTGCCACCGACGGTTTTTCCGCTATCACCAAGGTCTTTGTCATTGAATGCTCTCGTCATTTGCAACGGCCGCCCACACAGCATGGGGCCACCGCTTCTACAATTCGTCTTCACGCACGCGTGCGTGCGCATATGTACATGTACGCATGTGCGCGCACGTGCATGTGTGCATATTTAAGTTATCAGAGATTTCAATGCCCAGCACATCCCGCCCTTCTTCTCTTGGAAAGCGCATCCAGACGCGTCGCTCCGGTGTACATGGCAAGGGCGTGTTTGCAGTACAGGACATTGCCGCTGGCGAAACCATCATTGAATACAAAGGCGAAGTGATCAATTGGGAAGAAGCCCAGGCGCGTCACCCCCATGACCCTTCGCAGCCCAACCACACTTTCTACTTTCATGTGGATAACGATGTGGTGATCGATGCCACCTACGGCGGTAACTCGGCCCGCTGGATCAACCACAGCTGCGCCCCCAACTGCTACACCGATGAGCGTGGCGGCCGTATCTACATCGTGGCATTGCGCAATATTCGCAGTGGCGAAGAACTGAACTACGACTATGGTCTGATGGTGGAAGAGCGCTACACCAAGGCGCTCAAGGCCGAATACGCTTGCTTTTGTGGTGCTTCCACCTGCCGCGGAACCATGCTGGCGCCCAAGCGTGGCTGGCGCCCACCAATGCCTGAAGACTTTCCCTGCGATGGGAGCTGGACATGAGCGCGCAACCCACACATTGGCATGCCGAAGACCTGTGGCTGGAAATTGCCCCCAAACTGCCCGGCTTCACCATGGAGGTACTGCCCGAAATTGATTCCAGCAACACCGAACTGATGCGCCGGGCGCGTGCGGGCCGTGCCGAGCCCATTGTGCTGGTGACCGAATCGCAAACCGCTGGCCGAGGCCGCCAGGGCCGCAGCTGGGTCAACCAGCCCGGCGATTGCCTGATGTATTCACTGGGCCTGGTGCTCAATCCCGTAGACTGGTCGGGCTTGTCGCTGGTCGTTGGGTTGAGCATTGCTGAATCGCTGCAACCCGCTGGTACTGGCAGCCAACCTCAGATTGGCGTGAAATGGCCCAATGATTTATGGCTGCACGATGGCCGCAAACTGGGGGGCACCTTGATCGAAACAGCCAATCTACCACCCGCCACGGATGCTGCTTGCTTTGGAGCAGGGCTTGGTGTGCCACGTTTTGTCATCATCGGCACAGGAATCAATGTACGCAGGCCGCCTGCTCAGGCCCAGGCACTGTCCACCCCTGCAGCCTGTTTGCAGGACGTGGATGCGCAGTGGAGCGCCCCTCGGGCCCTGAAACAGCTGTTGCCACGCTTGGTGGACGATGTGCTGCTATTTGCCAACCACGGCTTTGGGCCATTTCAAAAACGCTTTGCTGCGCGCGATGTGCTGCGCGGCCAGCACGTGCATTTGAGCGATGGCAGCAGTGGTGAAGTGCTTGGTGTGCTGGCCGATGGCGCTCTGCAATTGCGTACTAATAACGGTCTGCGCAGTGTCATCAGCGGCGATGTCAGCGTGCGCCCCATGCACATGTCACTGCCGCCGTCGGCGGTCTGAACCAAAGGAAAAAGGAACTGCTTGCATGTTGCGTTTTGCCTTGCTCGTACTGTTGCTGGCCAATGCCGGCTATCTGGCCTGGACCCAAGGGTGGATGGCCACCCTGGGCTGGGCACCGGCGGTGCAGACCGAGTCCTACCGCCTGCAGCAGCAGGTGCGCCCCGACGTGCTGAGCATCGCACCTCAAGTGGCCGAGCCCATCAACGCACCCAGAACACCAGAGTTTCAGCCAGAAGCACTGGTCACAACGGTGAGCGAACCCACCGAGGAAGTCTTGCCAGAAAGCACCATCTGCCTGCAAAGCGACAGCATGGACGAAGCCAAGTCTTCCGCCCTGCAACGCAGCTTGCAAGGCAGCGCACTGCCCGCATCCAGCTGGCAGCTGCAGACCAGTTCGGTATCTGGCCGCTGGATGGTGTATCTGGGCAAATTCCCCAATGACACTGCGCTGGAAAAGCGCCGTGCCGATTTGCGCGCCCGCAGAATTGCCTATGACCGCGCAGGAGGCAATCTGGAGCCCGGGCTGTCGCTCGGACGTTTTTCCAGCGAAGAAGCCGCTGCTCGAGAGTTGAGCCGTATGCTTAACCAAGGTGTGCGCGGCGCACGCGTGGTGCAAGAGCGTGCGCCCCAGACGCTTTACACGCTGCGTGTGGAGCAGGCAACTGCCGCACAGCACAATCAGTTGCGCAGCATGCTACCTGCACTGGGCATTACGCTACGCGCCTGCCCAGGCAGCTGAGCCATCTTCAGCCACAGGGTTGCCGTGCCTTTGCTGCAGCCCTGTTCCATCGAAACACTGCTTACTCGATGCTGATATTGGCCGATGCGGCCACCGTCTTCATCTTGGTCACTTCGCTGGCAATTTGCTGGGTGAAATCCGCGCTTGAAGTGCCCGATACATACAGGCCTTGGGCATCCATGCGCTTTTTCACCACCGGGTCTTGCAAGGCCTGAGCCACCGCTTTTTGCACACGTTCTATTTGCGCCACTGGTGTGTTCTTGGGAGCGACCAGCCCAAACCAGGAAGGGTCATTGAGCTCCGGATGCCCCACTTCCTTGTAAGTCGGCACATCGGGCAGCACAGGCAAGCGCTCGGACCATGACACCGCAATCGCACGCAACTTGCCCGACTGGACATGAGGCAGCGAAGACGCTACTTGGTCAAAATAGACTGGCACCTGGCCTCCCAGCACATCATTGACCGCAGGGCCTGCACCACGATAGGGAATGTGCACCATCTCCACGCCCGTGGCCTTGATGAACTGCGCACCCCACATGTGGCCAATGGTGCCGTTACCGGGTGTGGCATAGCTGACCTTGCCAGGGTTGGCCTTCAGGTAAGCCACCAGTTCCGCGAAATTCTTCACAGGCACCACAGAGGGGTTGACGACAATCACACCCGGGGCCTTCACCACCTCTGTCACACCCACAAAGTCTTTCACCGCGTCATAAGGCAGCTTTTTATAGACCGCAGGATTCACGCCATGCGTGGACAAGGTAGCTACGCCAAAGGTGTTGCCATCGCTCGCGCGCGCCACTTCCGCCATTCCAATCGAGCCACCTGCACCAGCCTTGTTCTCGATCACGACAGGTTGCCCCATCAGCTTACCCAGTACATCCTGAAGATTGCGAGGCACCATGTCCGTGGCACCACCAGGAGGGAAAGGCACCACGATGCGCAATGCTGCGCTCTCTTGTGCGCTAGCCACCCAAGGCAGGCTGGCTGCAAAAGCAACCGCTGTTACGGAGGTGAAAAAGAAACGACGCTGCATACAACTCACCTTTCAAGCAATAAAACCTGCGCAAATGCGCCAATCACACTACTTGTATGCAAGCAATATGCCAATCCGCTCATCCCTGATAAGGCATAAGAAAACCCGCAGGCTTACGCACTGCGGGTTGGCAGGAAGGGCGGGCAGTGAATCAGTTCACACTGATGTTGGCCGATGCAGCCACGGTCTTCATCTTGGCCACTTCGCTGGCAATTTGCTGGGTGAAGTCCGCACTGGAAGTACCCGATACATACATGCCTTGGGCGTCCATACGTTTCTTCACAGCCGGATCCTTCAAAGCTTCAGCCACAGCCTTTTGCACACGCGCCACTGTTTCAGCAGGAGTGCTCTTTGGAGCAACCAAGCCGAACCAGGAAGGATCGTTCAGCTCTGGATGACCCACTTCCTTGTAAGTGGGGACATCAGGCAGCACATCCAGACGTTCGCTCCAGGAAACGGCAATGGCGCGCAGCTTGCCACCCTTGATATGCGGCAGCGAAGAGGCCACCTGGTCAAAGTACACAGGCACCTGGCCGCCAAGCACGTCGTTAATGGCGGGACCTGCACCACGGTAAGGAATGTGCAGCATGTCTACACCCGTGGACTTGATGAACTGCGCGCCCCACATGTGGCCAATGGTGCCGTTGCCAGGCGTGGCATAGCTGACCTTGCCAGGGTTGGCCTTCAGATACGCAACCAACTCTGCAAAATTCTTGGCAGGAATCAGCTTGGGATTGATCACGATGACGCCAGGAGCCTTCACGATCTCTGTCACACCCACAAAGTCTTCGATAGCGTTGTAAGGCAGCTTGGTGTAAACGGCGGGGTTCACGCCGTGGGTCGACAGCGTCGCAATGCCGAAGGTCAGGCCATCGTTGGAACGGGCCACTTCGGCCATGCCAATGGAGCCACCTGCACCAGCCTTGTTTTCAATGATGACGGGCTGGCCCAGCAATTTGCCCAGAACGTCCTGCATATTGCGGGGCACCATGTCGGTGGAGCCGCCCGCGGGAAAAGGCACAACGATGCGCAACGGGCGTGTATCTTGGGCCATGGTCATGCCAGATACAGAAACTGCAGCGGCTGCAGCTACAGCGGAGAGAAAATGACGACGTTGCATCGTGGGGCTCCCATGTCGAAAAAACGGGTTATCTATAAGACCAGTGCATAAGGTTAGGGTAAATCCTCATCTCGACCAAACAAATAGTCCTATTGTTATGATTCCATCAAGGAATATCGAACAGTGCCTACTAGCTTACTTCCATTGCGCCGCCTGACGCCGCCCGTGCATTTGCTGCGCGCTTTCTCCACGGTTGCGCGGTTCGGAGGTGTATCTCGCGCAGCCGAAGCCCTGCACCTGACACAAAGTGCGGTAAGCAAGCAGATCCAGGAATTGGAGAAGTGGGTCGGCGTGGATTTGTTTGAGCGCAGCCGCAAGCGCCTCACGCTCACACCAGCGGGCGAACGGTATGAAAAGGCCGTGCGTGCGCTGCTTTCACAGCTGGAGTCGGCCACGCTGGAGTTGATCACCAGCACGGACGGCGGCGGCGCATTGCACCTGTCCACCCTGCCTACGTTTGGCGCGAGTTGGTTGATTCCGCGCTTGCCACAATTTCAGCAGCAGCACCCGCAGGTCACTCTGCACTTCGTTCCCTACGCGCAAGGCTATGATTTTGAAAGCCCAAGCCTGGACTGCTCGATCCTGTTTGGCGAAGGACACTGGCCCGGCGCACGCGCCCACTATCTGGATGGGCAGGACGTTGTGCTGATTGCCCCCCCTCCCAGCTTTGGTGGGCCTGCTATCAACAGCCCACGCGACGTGGCCCAGTACACACGCTTGCGCCACCTGACCATTCCTCACGCCTGGATGACTTGGGCCCAAGCCTGGGATGTGCACAATCTAGACCCCCTGGCTGGACTGCAATTTGACCAGTTCCAAACCATTATTCAGGCAGTGATGGCAGGCATGGGCGTGGCTCTGGTACCGCGCTGTCTGGTGGAAGCACAAATTGCTCAAGGCTTGGTGAGCGAGGCCCTGCCCAATCATGGCCTGGTTAGCAACCTGGGCTACTGGCTGTGCTACCCCGAGTCACGCGCCAACATTGCACCGCTGGTTGCATTTCGCAATTGGCTGCTACAACAAGCGCGACCACATAAAGAGCCCACCGCCAGCAGCCTGGCCACCCAGCAAAAATTTCGCGGCAAGCTGCGCTCCAGCATCAGTGATTAACGCCCATTCGCTTCAGTGAACGGACACTCCTGCATCGTCGCAAACTCAAGACGGTGGCGTGGAGCGCATCGCACGAAAGCGCACCGTGAACAAAGCACCTGGCGGCTGGCGTTGTGGTTGCGCATCGTCAAGCAATACTTCTGCATCGTGCTGCCGCGCAATCTCCTGCACGATCGGCAGGCCTAGACCGGAGCCATCCGCTTCGGAGCCCAACGCACGATAAAACGGCTGGAACACCAGATCGCGCTCTTCCTTAGGCACTCCAGGACCTGTATCTTCCACCTGCAGCAACACTACACGCGCGAACACATCAGGAAGTACGCGTGCAGTCACCACAGCAGGCATTTCAGGGCTGGATGGGCTGTAGTTGATGGCGTTGCTCAGTAGATTGCGAATCATCTCTTTGAGCAAGGTGGCATTGCCCTGCAACCATACGCCCGCGTCGCCGGACTCCGCACCCTCATAGCCCATATCCACATGGCGTTCCATAGCCAGCGGCAACAAGTCCTGCATGACCTCAATCACCAAGGCTGCAAGATCGCAAGGTGCCCGTTGCAGCCCTGAGCCTGCACCTTCAGCGCGCGCCAATGACAAAAGCTGATTCACGGTATGCGTGGCACGTATGCTGGAGCGACCTATTTGCTCCAGCGAGCGCTTGAGCTCATGGGTACTTGTACCTTCGCGCTGCGCCAGATCGGCCTGCATGCGCAGACCCGCCAAAGGTGTTTTGAGCTGGTGCGCCGCATCAGCCAAAAAACGTTTTTGCGTGGCCAGCGATTCATTCAGGCGGCGCAGCAAATCATTCACCGCATCCACCAACGGCACCACTTCCATGGGCACGCCACGGTGATTCAATGGCGATAAATCCTCTGGTTTTCGCGCACGGATACGCTCTTCCAGCCGGCTCAGTGGCTTGATACCCCGCGCCAGCGCCAGCCATACCAGCAGCACCGCCAGCGGCAGGATGACAAACTGAGGCAGCATCACCCCCTTGATGATTTCCGCCGCCAGAACACTGCGTTTTTCACGCGTTTCCGCCACCTGTACCAAAGCCATGGCGTCTTTGTTCGATAACGGCAAGCGCAACCACATGGACGCCACGCGAATATCAATGCCACGCAACTCGTCATCGCGCAGCACAACCACGCCTGACATGCTCTCATCGCTCAAGTAAGCTGGCGGAAAATCACGGTCTCCAGCCACAAAGTTGCCTTTGGGGTCACGCACCTGATAGAACACCATGTCGGACTCATCAGCGCGCAGGATTTCTGAAGCTGGCTGGGGCAAGTTGAACTGAATCCGCCCGTCCGGCTCCACCATGATCAGCTGCGCCAGGGCGTGCACGTTGTACTCCAGCGCACGATCAAATGGCTTGTTGGCCAGCGACTGCGCCACCAGCCAAGTCAGCGCCAGACTCACCGGCCACAGCAACAGCAAGGGCGTGAGCATCCAGTCCAGAATTTCTCCGAACAAGGATCGCTGTTCTCGCTGGAAAATTTTCACGTTGCTGGCTCTTGGCCCATGGCTGTCGCAATTGAGCGCCGACGAAACAAACGCCCTAGCTTCGGATTATTCAGTCTGGATCTTTTCGAGACAGTAGCCCAGCCCACGCACCGTGGCAATACGAATCGGGCCACGTTCAATCTTTTTGCGCAAGCGATGGATGTACACCTCAATGGCGTTGTTACTCACCTCTTCGCCCCACTCGCACAGGCGCTCCACCAGCTGGTCCTTGCTGACCAGGCGCCCGACACGCTGCAGCAGAACTTCCAGCAAACCCAGCTCACGTGCAGACAGCTCCACCATCTTGCCGTCAATGGTGGCCACGCGGCCAGCCTGATCGTAAATCAAGGGACCATGCTTGATGGTGCTGGTGGCACCGCCCATGCCACGGCGCGTCAATGCGCGCACACGCGCCTCAAGCTCTTGCAGACTGAAGGGCTTGGCCATGTAATCATCCGCACCGAAGTCCAGCCCCTGAACACGCTCGTCGACGCTGTCAGCGGCCGTCAAGATCAGAACCGGCAAGGCGTCGCCGCGCCCTCGCATACGTTTGAGCACTTCCAGCCCGTGCATGCGTGGCAGGCCCAGATCCAGAATCAGCAAATCAAACTGATTGTTGGTCACCAACGCCGTATCGGCCTCAATACCGCTGGCCACATGGTCCACGACCGCGCCAGCGCCGCGCAGGCTGCGCAACAGGCCATCGGCCAATACTTGATCGTCTTCTGCAATGAGGATGCGCATCGCTTGTCTCCTTGCTGCGCCGCGATCTCTGTCGCAGGCTGCAGCGTCCATGTCAATTCAGGCTGGTGCCCATTCATCACTACCAACCACTTTTCCCCATGCACATCGCCGTAGCTTGCTTTGCCGCACCAGACTCTACTCAAGGCCATGTGCATAGGGCATGGACACCACTTGTCAGATTCATTCTAGGAGCCGCTCCCCCACCGCCCTACAGGTATTTACGCGGGTGCTGCGGTGCAGCACCCGCATTGCTTGATCAGAGTCAAGCGATATCCCCTGCATCGCTGCCGTAGGCCTCCAGACCAATGCGTACCACTGTGGCAATGTCTTCGCCCACTGCCTCCACAAACTCTGCCTCCGCCTGCTGCACCGCACGCTGAAATGCCCAGTGCCACTCGCGCCCGGCGTCGGTGTATTGCACGCGCTTGGCCCGCCGATCATGCGGATCCGCCTCACGCCTGACCAATCCCCAAGCCTCACACTGATCCACAAGATCAAGCATGGCCTGCTTGCTCATGCTGGCACGTGCGGCCAAATCCGTGATGCGGTCACCGTCCAGCGACAAATGCCTAGTGATGTGTATGTGCGCCGCTCCCACCTTGTCTCGTGCTGCCAGGTTGGAAAGTGCCAACGGTGTTTCGTCGTCTTGCGCCATCAGGCTGCGTACACGCGCATCAAACTTGCGCATGGCGTGGCCCAGCAAACGGCCAAAGTGTGTTTGCCGCCATGCTTCATCAAGCGGTGTAGTTACAGCCTTCATAGATAAAGTCAGTTTAAAGAATAGTCAAACAACTTGACTATATATTTTTCAAAAAGACCATACACTACTGTTCAAGCATCCAGCCTGTAGACAAGTACAGGGGGTGCACTTGTGAAGTCCACCCTCATTTTTCTTCAAGGAAACCGCCATGAACGCCATCGCCCGCAACACCGACGCCAACAGTGAAAAAGCCAAAGCACTGGCTGCAGCACTCGCACAAATTGAAAAACAGTTTGGCAAGGGCACCATCATGAAACTGGGCGAAGGCGAAGCCGTGGAAGACATCCAGGTGGTGTCCACCGGTTCTCTGGGCCTGGACGTAGCCTTGGGCGTGGGTGGTCTGCCCCGTGGCCGTGTCATCGAAATCTATGGCCCTGAGTCATCCGGCAAAACCACACTGACACTGCAGGTGGTTGCAGAAATGCAAAAAATCGGTGGCACCTGCGCCTTTATCGACGCCGAACACGCACTGGACACCAGCTATGCCCAAAAACTGGGCGTCAACCTCAACGAGGTACTGATCAGCCAGCCCGATACCGGCGAGCAGGCGCTCGAAATTGTGGACAGCCTGGTGCGCTCTGGGGCCGTGGATCTGATCGTCATCGACTCGGTGGCCGCTTTGGTCCCCAAGGCAGAAATCGAAGGCGAGATGGGCGATAACCTGCCCGGCCTGCAAGCGCGCCTGATGTCCCAGGCACTGCGCAAGCTGACAGCCACCATCAAGAAGACCAACTGCACCGTCATCTTCATCAACCAGATCCGTATGAAGATTGGCGTCATGTTCGGCTCCCCCGAAACCACTACCGGCGGTAACGCCCTGAAGTTCTACGCATCCGTGCGTCTGGACATTCGTCGCACCGGCACGATCAAGAAGGGGGACAACGCTATCGGTAACGAAACCAAGGTCAAGGTGGTCAAAAACAAAGTTTCGCCCCCCTTCAAGACGGCGGAGTTCGACATCCTTTTTGGCGAAGGCATCAGCCGCGAAGGTGAAATTCTGGACATGGCCGTGGACGCCAAGCTGCTGGACAAATCGGGAGCCTGGTATGCCTATAACGGCGAAAAGATTGGCCAAGGCCGCGACAATGCCCGTGAATTCCTGAAAGAGAACCCCGCGCTGGCCGTTGAAATCGAAAACAAGGTGCGTGAGAGCCTGGGCATCAGCCTGATCCCTGTGGCCGAAAGCGAGGCTGCAGCCAAGCCCGGCAAAGGCAAGAAAGCCGACAAGAACGCCCCTGACGAAGATGGCGTGATCGGCTGATCCCCTCAAAGAACCAGCTGCTAGCGCTTTGATCCAGGCGCTAGCAGCTATTTTTTTGGAGAACACGCACCATGGGATTCGACAAAATTTCGCTCACAGGCCGTGCGCTCAAATACCTCTCACAGCGTGAACACTCGCGCCTGGAACTGGAACGCAAGCTCTCATCCCACGTAGAGGAAGGCGAGGATTTATCCGCAGTGCTCGATGCGCTGGAGGCCAAGGGCTTCATCAACTCCGAGCGTGTCGCGCAATCGGTGCTCTACCGCCGCAGCAGCAAGCTGGGCAATGCCCGCGTGATGCACGAGCTACGCAGCAAAGGACTGGATGACGAAACCCTGCATGCTGCAGCCGAACAACTCAAAGAAACCGAGCACGCACGTGCGTGGGATGTGTGGCAGCGAAAATTTGGCACCGTAGCCAGCACACCGCAAGAGCGCATGAAGCAGATGCGCTTTCTCGCCAGCCGCGGCTTTGGCGGCGACATAGTGAACAAAGTGCTGCGCGGTCAGGCTCCGCAGGAATAGCACCTCCTTGGCGTCGACAACACCGGCGACAAAGCCAAGATTTGCAGCTGAGAAGAGATGCGAAACCACAACGCATCAGGCGTGATGCTCACGGGCTTAAGAGACAGAGTGCACACGCTGAGCCTCTCATAATGCAGGGCTGTAGCACCGCCCACACCTGTCCTCCCATGCATTCCTCACTCCCCGTGGCCTTGGTCACAGGCTCTACGTCAGGCATTGGTCAAGCCATTGCACACCGGCTTTCCCAAGATGGCTACGCCGTGATCTTGCATTCGCGCAGTTCCGTTGCTGCAGGCAGGACGATGGCACAAGCAATGGGTACAGCAGCCTACCTTCAGGCGGACCTGTCCATCGACGCCGAGCGTGTTCGATTAATTCACGAAGCTGTTGCCATCTGGGGACGCCTGGATGTACTTGTCAACAATGCAGGCATCAGCCATGTCATTGCCCATGACGATCTCATGGCGGCCACACCAGAGATCTGGCACTCCATGCATGAAGTGAATGTTGTGGCGCCATTTCGTCTAGCCGCCGAAGCGCGCCCTGCCTTGCTCCAGGCGGTGGCGCGTGGCAAACCAGCTTGCATCATCAATATCAGCTCACATGCTGGTGTGCGGCCCAAAGGGGCTTCAATTCCTTACGCTGCCAGCAAGGCCGCGTCAACCATACCACCCGCTTGCTCGCGCGTGCGCTGGCTCCAGATATCCGTGTCAACGCCGTCGCCCCGGGGCTTGTTGATACCCCTCTGACAGCTGACTGGACGCAGACACAAAAGCTTTGGCGAGAACATTCGCCCATGCGCCGTGCAGCCAAGCCGCAAGACATTGCCCAGGCTGTCTCCATGCTCGTGGCCTCAGATTATTTGACGGGCGAAATTTTGCTCTCTGACGGTGGCTTGAACCTCACCTGATGTTTGGTTGCATGGTGATACAGAATCTGCGGTGACTTGCTTCGCTTTAACGCCCACGCGTTGCCCACCAGCACACCAGCGAGCCACCGGTAATCAACACTGCGCCCTGCCAAAACGGCAAACCAGGTTGCACCGCCAGCCACACACTGGCCCACAGTGCCGAAAGCACAGGGGTGAAATAGGAACCTGCAGCTAGCACTGCCAAATTGCCGCGCTGAATGCCGTGTTCCCAGCAACCGTAGCCCAGCGCGGTTAATGCCCCCACTGACAGCACTTGCCCGGCAACACTCCAGCTCCACTGCATAGCCACGGTATCCAGAATGAGCCACTGCAACCACAGCAAGGCTGCCGTCAGGAGCATGAACAATCCAACCCCGTTGAAACCACCTCCGTGGATGCGCGCCAGCACCGAATAGGTGGGCCACATCAAGGCTGCGCCAAAAGCCAGGGTATAGGCAATAGGATTGGCCGCCACATGCGCTGCAAAGCTTTGCCACCACGGCACCTCAGAAGCCTGTGCGCCTTCTCCCACCACCAGAACCAAGCCCCACAAACACAGGGCTGCACCAGGCCACAGCCACCAACGCGCATGCTGCTGGCGGCAAACCACGGCCAGCACAATCGTCAAGCAGGGCCAGAGGTAATTGATCATGCCCAGCTCCATGGACTGGGGGCGGTCATGAGCCAGACCAATTGCCACTGACAAACAGATTTCATACAGCGCAAACAGCAGCCCACACACCACCAGATACACCCGTGAGACGCTGCGCAGTTGCGCTCGCCCGGGAACTCCGTTGACCAGCAAGACCAAGATCGCGCTGACGGTATAGAGTACCGCCGCGCCGCCAAGTGCCCCCAGGCCTTCGGCGACAGAACGTATCAGCCCGACCGTGCAGCTCCAGCACAGCACAGCCACAAGGCCAACCACAGTGGCACGACGCACACTGGCCGCGTCTTTAGCCACGGGTGTTGCAAAAGAAGTCATGTAATAGCAATCATCAATATCAAAAACGGAGCAGCTCAGGCTTTATGAGCTGGCTTTGCAAGGACTTTAGAGCGCATTGGCACCAAATCCCCGCGGAGCCTTGAGAATTCCAGCAACTGCAGCTGCGCCGGTCATTGACCAGTCACATTGCATCGCAAAACGATGGGCTTGCCACCCATGGATGTTTTAGTCATCCATGCCACCAAAGCGCAATCCTGATAATCGTACGCCCATGGAACCAGGCCAACAGTCCGTGCCCCCGATCTTGCACCAGTAAAGCGCCAGCCTTGCCTTGCCACCAGCTCGGTCACCTCTTCCACCGATTCAAGCAACGGGGCCTGCTCACCAATATGACAGACACGCGGAGGAAAGCTGATTGAGCGCATCCATTCATCTTCCAGGTGAAAGTGGCTTTGCGCATGCGCCGCAAAGGCGGAGCGCATCAGCCATAGTCTCATCCGTGCAAGGCCAGCAAGCCCTGCGCAACCATGTAAAACTCTTCATACACAGCATCCATGGACGATAACCCTGCAACCGGGCATCAGACCACAACACGCTGCTATCTGTCCTGGGGACCGGGGCAGCAAGATCGCGCTTCGCCGTAGGCGCGGTATCGCACATGGTCGATTTGTCTCCAGTATCTTTACCGTCTATTACGCACGCTATTTTCAATGCACACAGCAAAACAGCCGCGCATGGCGGCTGTTTTGCAATGGACTGTGCAGCCAGGGCTGCTTACAGGTCCAGCATCAGTTGCAGATTTTGCACGGCGGCCCCGCTGGCGCCCTTGCCCAGATTGTCTAGGCGAGCAATCAAAACGGCTTGTCGGTGCTGCTCATTGGCAAATACGCGCAATTCCAGATTATTGGTGTTCGCCAAGGTATCAGCTGCCAGCTTGTTGTCTTCGGTAGGTGGCAGCACCTTCACCCACTGCGCGGGCGTATTGGTCTTGGCATAGTGACTGGCCAGCGCATCGTGCAGGTCCTGCGCCTTGGGAGCCCCCGGCAACAGGTCCAGATGCAGAGGCAGTTGCACCAGCATGCCCTGGGCGTAGTTACCCACCGCAGGTATGAACACAGGGCGGCGCGTCATGCCGCTGTACTGCAAAATTTCCGGGATGTGCTTGTGCGCCAAGCCCAGGCCATAAGCTTCATATGGAGCAGCACTGCTGTTGTCGGCTTCGTAAGCCTCAATCATGGCGCGGCCACCGCCGGTATATCCCGACACCGATGGCAAAGCCACAGGATAGTCCGCGGGCAGCAAGCCCGCATCTACCAGCGGGCGCAGCAAGGCAATCGCGCCAGTAGCGTAACAACCAGGATTGGAGACACGCGTAGCGTTCTTCACGGCATCCAGCTGCCTCGCGCACAGTTCAGGGAAGCCATATACCCAGCCTGATGCCACACGATGCGCCGTAGAAGCATCGATGATCTTGATGGCACGGCCAGTTTCTGCCGTGATGCTGTCCACCATGGCCGCAGTCTCCTTGGCGGCATCGTCGTGCAGACACAGAATCACCAGATCCACCTCTGCAATCAGGGCACGCTTGGCAGCGGGATCTTTGCGCATCTCGGGCGCAATGCTGATCAGTTCAACACCAGCCATACCCTGCAAGCGGTCACGAATCTGCAGACCCGTGGTGCCGGCTTCGCCATCAATAAAGACTTTGGACATCTCAACGCTCCCGCGCTCCTTGGCGCATCTGTACCGCTTGCGCGGCTCCATCAAAAAAATGGATTTTCGCTGCTATTGAACAGCGTGGAAAAAAAGAAAGTTTTGCGCCTCTTTTTTAGGGGTAAACCCGCATACCTCATTGACGTCCTACTTGCCTTTCCTGCTTCCCACCTACGTATAAATATACGTAGATCCCACTTAACAAAGCACTTTTTCGTTGCAATGCAGCATGGTACATTCTTTGATTGCCATGTCATACGAGCCCGGCTCCGCATGTTTAGGCAGCAGGAAAACGGGCATTTCTCCCTCCGTTTCAGAGAGACAAGACTCATGAAGATTCATGAATACCAAGGCAAGGAAATCTTGCGTCAATTCGGTGTGCCAGTACCCCGTGGCATTCCGGCATTCACCGTCCAGGAAGCTGTAGAGGCAGCGCAAAAGCTTGGCGGCCCAGTCTGGGTGGTGAAGGCGCAAATCCATGCTGGTGGCCGCGGCAAGGGCGGCGGCGTGAAGGTGGCTAAGACCATCGAAGACGTGAAAACACTGGCCGAGCAAATCCTCGGCATGCAACTGGTGACCCACCAGACTGGCCCTGAAGGCCAGAAAGTTCGTCGTCTGTACATCGAAGATGGCGCCGACATCAAGAACGAGTTGTATGTGTCGCTGGTGACCGACCGCGCTACGCAAAAGGTGGCCTTGATCGCCTCCAGCGAAGGCGGTATGGACATTGAAGAAGTGGCCCATTCCACCCCCGAGAAGATCATCACCGAGATGATCGACCCGCTGACCGGCATCACCGAAGCGCAATCGCGCAAGGTGGCAGCAGCCATCGGCCTGGAAGGCAAGTCCATTGACCAAGCCGTAGACATCTTCGCCAAGATCTACAAGTGCTACATGGACACCGATGCATCACTGGTGGAAATCAACCCCCTGAACTGCGACTCCAAGGGCGACCTGATGGCCCTGGACGCAAAGTTCAACTTCGACTCCAACGCTCTGTTCCGTCATCCCGAGATCGTGGCTTTCCGCGACCTGGACGAAGAAGACGCTGCTGAAATCGAAGCATCCAAGTTTGATCTGGCCTACATCTCGCTGGACGGCAATATCGGCTGCCTGGTGAACGGCGCTGGCCTGGCCATGGCGACTATGGACACCATCAAGCTGTTCGGCGGCGAGCCAGCCAACTTCCTGGACGTGGGTGGTGGCGCCACAGCCGAGAAGGTCACCGAAGCCTTCAAGATCATGCTCAAGAACCCTGAAGTCAAGGGCATCCTGGTCAACATCTTCGGCGGCATCATGAAGTGCGACACCATCGCCACCGGCGTGGTCACCGCTTGCAAGGCCGTGAACCTGTCCGTGCCACTGGTGGTGCGCATGAAGGGCACCAACGAAGAGCTGGGCAAGCAAATCCTCAAGGATTCCGGTCTGCCCATCATCGCTGCCGACACCATGGCTGAAGCCGCGACCAAGATCGTTGCTGCCGTTAAGTAATACGCCCCCGGAGATACACACATGTCGATCTTTATCAACAAAGACACCAAAGTCATCACCCAGGGCATTACTGGTAAGACTGGCCAATTCCACACTGAAAAGTGCCAGGAATACGCAAATGGCAAGAACTGCTTCGTGGCAGGCGTGAACCCCAAGAAGGCGGGCGAGCGCATTTTTGACATCCCAATCTATGGCTCCGTCAAGGACGCTGCCAAAGACACTGGCGCCACCGTTTCCGTGATCTATGTGCCACCAGCAGGCGCTGCTGCCGCCATCTGGGAAGCCGTGGAAGCCGATCTGGATCTGGCCATCTGCATCACCGAAGGCATTCCAGTGCGCGACATGCTGGAAGTGCGCAACAAGATGAAGGCCAAGGAAGCCGCTGGCGGCAAGAAGACCCTGCTGCTGGGCCCCAACTGCCCCGGCCTGATCACGCCTGACGAAATCAAGATTGGCATCATGCCCGGTCACATTCACAAGAAGGGCCGCGTGGGCGTGGTTTCGCGCTCCGGCACCCTGACGTACGAAGCCGTGGCACAGTTGACAGAACTGGGCATTGGCCAGTCTTCTGCTGTCGGCATTGGTGGTGACCCCATCAACGGCCTGAAGCACATCGACGTGATGAAGGCATTCAACGACGATCCAGACACCGACGCTGTCATCATGATTGGTGAAATCGGCGGCCCCGACGAAGCAGAAGCCGCTCAGTGGTGCAAGGCCAATATGAAGAAGCCTATCGTGGGCTTCATCGCTGGCGTGACCGCGCCTCCCGGCAAGCGCATGGGCCACGCCGGCGCCTTGATCTCAGGTGGTGCTGACACAGCCGATGCCAAGCTGGCCATCATGGAAGAGTGCGGTTTCACCATTACCCGCAACCCTTCTGAAATGGGCCGCCTGCTGCAAGGCCTGCTCAAGAAGGCCTAAAGCCTCGCTGCCACGATCTGGGCCAAGCAGATCGTATTCTTCAAAAAAGCCAGCCCTTTCAGGGCTGGCTTTTTTGCTTCTAATCAAACACTCTCAATTCAGTGATATCAAACCAGCTTTCAAATTCAATCCAAATGATTTGAGTCAAAATTCAAAACCATTTATTAAAATACTAGAAACTCTAAGCACCGAATACTTTCATCCACAAATGACAAAAAAGTAATCCAAATGATCTGAATCAATTCTCATCTGACGCATATTGTTAGATTCTGAGTAGAGATGACAAACTTTCACGTTTTTACCTCTTAAAAGTGCTGGCACAGCATTTGCTGCTTATAGCGCGTACTTTGTTTTTCTTCACTAGGAGCTTTTTATGAAGCGTACGATGCAAAAGGGTTTTACCCTGATTGAGTTGATGATTGTGGTGGCAATCATCGGTATTTTGGCTGCGGTGGCTTTGCCTGCTTATCAGGATTACACCGTGCGCACACGTATTTCTGAAGGCCTCAGCTTGGTGGAAACCGCCAAACTCAAACTCGCCACTGAGGGCATGGGCTCTTTGCGTGATATGGGTCGTGCGACATCCGAGTGGAACGCGCAGGCTGGCGACGTGGGTGCAAGCTCTAAGTTCGTCACCTCCATTCAGTTTGCAGGTGCACCTGCAGCTGATGCCGATCCAGCTGTACAGACAGAAAACCCAGTAATTACCATCACCTATGAGGAAGATGTTGTAGGCCTTACTGCTGCCACCAACACCCTCACTTTGACACCCTGGGTTCGTTCAGGTGAAGGCAACGGTGTTGGAGAGACTGCCCTTGATGCTGTGACTAACGGCCGACTTGGCACCTTGGATTGGGGTTGTTCATCTGATGCCAACACCACAGCAGTAGCGGACGGTATCACCATTACTACAGCAGGCACCGTTCCTGCGCGTTTTGCGCCTGCGCAGTGCCGTTAATTAAACACGTCTGTTGTAATTAATTGACCAAAAGGATCCCTTCTTTGGGATCCTTTTTAATTTCCGCTCCTCTGTTCTTTGCTCTTATGTCTCTTCCAAGAAATCGCTTTAACTTTGCACTGAAAGCATTGGGCATTCATGTTGCTTTACTTTCTGCGATTCTTTTATCCATTGTTTGGGTAACACTCTGCTACTGGATTCCAGCCCCTTACCAACGACTTGTTCAGACACCTCAGCTATTTATAATTTTTTTCCTCGTCAATATAGCTTGTGGCCCCTTACTCACGGTCATATTGGCCAACCCCAAAAAAGCAAAAAAAGAGCTTTGGCTGGACTTTAGTCTCGTTGCACTAATCCAATTGGGAATGTTGACTTACGGCATGTACACCATCGCCAATGCCCGACCTATTGCACTAGTATTTGAAGTGGACCGTTTTGTGCTGGTAATGGCTTCACAAATAGAGAAAAAAAAATTGCCGCTCGCACCACAAGAATACCAAACCCTGCCTTGGAAGGGGCCCAATTTATTAGGCACACGCATCCCTTTAGACGCTGATGAAAAGCTGCGCAGCATTGAGCTATCCATTCGAGGTATTGAGCCCAGTACTCGCCCTGCATGGTGGCAAGACTACGAACTCAGTCGGCCGCAAGTTATCAAGCGTATGCACAATCTACAAAGTCTGTTCCAGCGCGTATCAGCTCAGGATCGCCAGTTGATAGAGACAGAACTTCAAAAAACCCAGCGCACCTTACAAACAACTTTTTATCTACCTCTCGTATCTAGCCTCCAGGTCGATACCTGGATCGTGCTACTGGATACACAAGCCAATATTGTTGGCAATGTCGCTGTCGAAGGCTTTCAGTAGGCTAGCAGATTGCAATAAAACTCCCCGACTTGCCTCCATGCTTCTCCAGCACGCGCACACCCTCTATCGCCATTCCTTTGTCCACCGCCTTGCACATGTCATATACCGTGAGCAAGGCAATTTGCACGGCAGTCAGCGCTTCCATCTCCACGCCGGTTTTGCCGTGCAGCTCGACGGTGGCTTCGCAGCGCACGGCATTTTCTTGCGCCAGTAATTCGAAATCGACCGCTACGCGCGTCAGTGCCAAAGGGTGGCACAGGGGGATCAGATTGCTGGTTTGCTTGGCAGCCATGATGCCGGCAATGCGTGCAATGCCCAGCACGTCGCCTTTTTTGGCTGTGCCTTTCTGTATGATCTCCAGCGTTGCGGGCAGCATCACAATCTTGCCCTCCGCTACAGCAATGCGGTGTGTCGGCTGTTTAGCGCCCACATCCACCATATGCGCTTGGCCATGTGCGTCAAAGTGGGTAAGACCGTCATTGGGAAGCTGCTTATCGTTCATGGTGGTTTCAATTCATCAGACTCAAAAGGCCGCCAGTGCATTCTTGCTGGCATTACAAGCGTGTAAAGCTGGGAACACTGGCGCAATGCAGGCATCATAAGAGTCTGTTCTTGCCTCAGATGGCCTTGTGCCTTTTGCTTGTGCCCATGACTTCTGCTTTTACCCGCTTGACTGCCCCTGTACTACGCAACAGTTTGTTGGCGCTGGCCTTGAGCGCGCCGCTGTGGCAGCTGACACCCGCCCAGGCGCAAGTCGCGCTGCCCAATATGGGTGACGGTGCAGAGATGACCACCAGTGAGGAACGCCGCCTTGGCGACCGCATCATTCGATCGCTGTATCGCGACCCCGACTTCATCGACGATCCACAGCTACATGCCTACGTAATGGGTATCTGGCACCCGCTGGTACAAGCAGCCAAAGCGCGTGGAGACCTGTCTGCGGAGCTGGAAGAGCGTTTTGCCTGGCAAGTCCTGCTGGGGCGCGACAAAAGCATCAACGCCTTTGCCCTGCCCGGTGGCTATCTGGGAGTTCACCTGGGGCTGATTGGTGTGGTTTCGAGCCGTGATGAGCTAGCCACCGTGCTCGCGCACGAACTCACCCACGTCACGCAGCGTCACATTGCACGCATGTTTGGTGAAGAAAAGAAAAATCTACCCTTCCTTATTGCGGGCATGGTGTTGGGCGCTTTGGCAGCCAGCAAGCATCCTGATGCAGCCAATGCCATGATTGTGGGCGGCCAGGCCGCCGCCATTCAAAACCAGTTGAGCTTTTCTCGCAGCATGGAGCGCGAGGCTGACCGTATTGGCTATAGCTTGCTGGCCCCTGCGGGCTTTGCGCCACAGGGCGCAGTCAGCATGTTTGAGAAGCTGCAGCATGCCAGCCGCTTGAACGACAACGGAAGCTGGCCTTACTTGCGCAGCCACCCACTGACCACCGAGCGCATCGCTGATATGCAAACCCGTGTCCCGCATGACCAGGGCAAGCCCCCAACCTCCACCATGGAGCACGCCATGATGGCGGGCCGTGCACGCGTGCTCAGCCGCCCAGGTACAGACAAATTGCGCCAATGGATCCAGTTGCCCCAGATGAGTGAGTTTGCGCAACGCGATGCCAGAGAGCAAGCCGCCCAGTTGTATGTGGCAGCCTTGAGCCAGCTGGAGCTGAAAAATGTGTCCCAGGCACGGGGGCTATGGAGCCAGCTGCACGCGCACGTCCAAGCCACAGGCGATGCAGCAGCCAAGCAGCAGGTTCAATGGCTGGGCGCTGAAATAGAGCTGGCCGCCAGACAACCCACAGCGGCATGGCATTTGCTGGAAGATACGGATTTGCGCGGTGTGGTGAAGCGCCCCACTTTGATCTTGGGGAGCCAGGCGCTGCTGGGCATCGGGCAACCGAACAAAGTATCGGACCGCCTGCAATCCTGGGTGGTTGAGCACCCGCAAGATGCCACGGCCTGGCGCTTGCTCTCTCAGGCCTGGCAAGCCCAGAATCAGAGCCTGCGCGCAGTGCGTGCAGAAGCGGAAGCCCACGTCGCGCATTACGATTACGCTGCGGCAGTAGACCGCTTCAAAGCAGCTCAAGACCTAGCACGCCGCGGCCAAGGCGACCACATTGAAGCCTCTATCATCGACACGCGCTTGCGCAGCGTGGAAGATTTGCTAAGGGAACAGGCGCGCGAGAAGTGACTCGATGACCATACCGAGCAGTGAATAAAGGATGGCCCCCCAGACTGCTGCCCAAAAACCGGTCACATGCAACCCGCCCAGCAATCCCGAAGCCGCCCAGAGCATCAGGCCATTGATCACAAACAGGAACAATCCCACAGTGACCAGTGTCACTGGCAACGTCAGCAGAACCAGCAGTGGGCGGACCAGAGTATTGAGCAAGCTGATAACAATCACAGCCAACAGTGCAGAGCCAAAGCTTTGAACCTGAACACCGCTGAATACCGCAGCTACCAGCAACAGTGCAGCCGCACTGAGCAGCCATTTAAGCATTAGTTTCATACTGCCCAGCATAGCAGGATGACGGGACACAGGCATACGAAAGCAATGTGTGTAACCAAAGAAAAAAGGGCCCCATTGGGGCCCTTCGCAAGTCATCACAAACAAGCTACGGGATTTTCAAGCCGCCAGCGTTTCACCTACCAGCACCGTCCACAGCGCTCCTACGCCTGTCAACGTTCCTGCCAACTTGCGCATAGGGGCCATGGAAATGCTGGGCTTGGGCGCTACGCCCTCATGCATCTTGGGGCGGCGCATGTCGATCAGCTGCGTTTGCACGCCGTGTTCAGCATGCAACGCTTCCAGCAGTTCTGGCAATGGGCCACGAGCCAGCACGGTACTGACCTTCACGCCATGTGCATCAAGGACTGGCACACACTCCTGAAACAGGCGCTCCGCCCATTTGTTGCGCCAGTTTTCACGAGAACGATTGCTTACAAACCTGCTCACGCGATGGGTGATACGGGGTGCGCACCCGACCAATATCCAGTGCGAACGCGAAGCTTGTGGCGCTTTCACCGCAGTCTCCAACAACAGTTGGGCGTATTCGGCATCGTCTACGTACGCGATGATGGTATCCACGGCATCTTCCTTGGCAAACAAAGAAATTAAAGAATGACTTCTCAGTAAAAAGCCCTGCTGGGACTCGCAAGAAAACACTTGGTTCCGTTGCAATGCCAACAGCAGGGCCTGGTATTAGCGCACCTAAAGCGCCAATGTACTTTTAGTGGGCAGTTTCAGACTTCGCCTTCTTGGCTGCGACCATCTTGCCCAGCACCAACACCAGCAAGGCGCCACCCACATGAGCCACCCAGTAAATAGGCATGGAAGCGTTGAAAATGGCCATACCCTTCTCGTCAGCAGCCAGCAGCTTGGGCGCCCATGTCCACTTATCAGGGTTCACGAACAACGGATCGGTCACCAGCATACCGCCAGCAATCCAGCCCAGCAACATGCCGCCCGCCACTATGATCATGGGGTAGCGTTCCATCAGCTTGATGACCAGCTGCGAGCCCCACACGATGATCGGGATGGAAATCAACAGGCCCAACACGATGAGCAGCATCTGGTGCTCGCCCGAACTCTGGGCGGCTCCAGCAATCGCAATCACGTTGTCCACCGACATGACCAAGTCTGCCACGATGATGGTCTTGATCGCAGCCAGCAGCTTGTCGCTGCCTTGGATGTTGTCATGGCTTTCTTCATCCGGGGCGATCAGCTTGATACCAATCCACACCAGCAGCAAAGCCCCCACCAGCTTCAAGGCGGGCAGCGCCAACAGAACCATGGCAAAAGCGATCAGGATCACACGCAGCACGATGGCACCGGCTGTACCGTAGATGATGCCCTTGCGGCGCTGCTCAGGTGGCAGCTTGCGGCAAGCCAGCGCGATCACGACCGCGTTATCGCCACCCAACAAGATATCGATGATGATGATTTGCCCCAAAGCAATCCAGAATGGGGCATGGGTCAGGAAATCCAAATCCATATAAAACCTCAGTTGAAAACTACAGATGCGTTTTTACACATCCAGCAGATACTTTACGCATGTTCACCGGGGAGAAGTCTTTCGCGATACAGGGCAAGGCCTGCTCACTATGGGAGCTTCTTTGGGAGACCATTTGTAATCAGTCGCCCAAAGGTCTTGCCCGCAAGATCCTGATGGATCCCACCTGACAAGCCGGAAACCGTGGTTTCGTATTGACGACCTGCCAATCCGCCGGGTAGCGGCCGAATTGCGCGGCCCGGCGGGGAGCTACTCCCCTTTGAAGGGGGCAATTTAAACACAAGTCGCGCTGCTTTGCGCACAAATGTGCATGTGGATTATGCGGATGTACTGCCTCAGTCTTGCCCACTATCGCGTAGTACCCTTGGTACAACATGGAGCACATTCATATCACTGATCTAGAGGCTGCCATCAACTACTGGCGCTTACGCAGCCCGCCTGCAGCCAACATGGCGTTGCCTGACCCCACCAGAGCATTGGCCGAGGTCTATGCCTCAATGATCGTGCGCCGCGCCACCGAAATCACTCCGCAGTCGCTGCCGGACCCAGCCTTGCAAGCTTGGCTGGACTGGTATGACACCCAGCCTGACACGCCGTGTATTGCCATTTGCTCAACAAGCCAGGGGGACAGTCTGTGCAAAGGCTGCGGACGCAGCTTTGAAGAAGTGCAGCAGTGGCTCGGCATGACCCCATTTGCCAAGCGCGCGGTATGGCGGCGCATCAACGAAGAAGGCACCGCCTTGCGTTTTACACGCTACGCGGAGCGGGCCACAGAAAACAAATAGTAAGACGCTGTCACAGCTTGTCCGCACTACCCGAACATCGCTGACCGGCTGATATCCCGGAGCTGCCTCGCCGCAGCGCTCTACCAGCCCAGGCCAATGTGCAGTGGCAGATATACGGCCATGCCCACCAAGATGGTGCCCAAAATGCCCCTTTGGAAAAAAAAGTACAAAGTCGCACACAGTGCCGCTGGCAAGCGGGCATCGGCCAGGGAAGTGATCAAGGCACCATCACTCATCAGCAACTCTGGAGCGATCACCGCCGCCAAAGCAGCCAAAGGCGCATATTTCAGCCCGCGCTTGAACCATTCGGGCATGGGAACTTCCCGCTTGGGAATCATGAAAAAGGCACGTGTCACCAGGGTCACCACCGCCAAACCCAGCGTTGCGACCCATGGCCAGATGCCTGACAGCGCCTCGTTCATGAGTGTTCCTTATCACTGACACGCTCAGGCAAAGGCAGCACGGGGTGTTTTTCGCCTTTCTGAGGGTCTGGTGGCCGAATGGCAGGTGCAGGCCGCAAGCGTGCCACGCGACGCTCTGCCGCCTCCATCAGCAAACCTGCAGTCACTGCCGCAGCAATCGCAACCAGGATATTCATCTTGAGCGGCAGTGCGAACGTGGCAATGGCGGCACCGCATGCCACCAGACATGCCACCCATGTCGCTTTTTCTTTGAGCATGGAATACAGCACACCCAGCAAAGCCAGCACCCCAGCAAAGCCCAAGCCCCACTCCAGCGGAATCACATTCGCCAGCAAAATGCCTGCAATCGATGCAACCTGCCAAAACACCCAGTTGGCAGTGGCGGCTCCCCAGAAAAACGGTAACTGCTCGGGCTTTTTCTCCGGCGTAGGGTAGCGCTGCGCGAAAGCCACAAAGATGATGTCGCCGCTAAAGTAACCCAGCGTCAGCCGGTGCGCCAGCCGCAAATGCCCAAAGTAATGGCGCCACATGCTGCTCAAAATCACAAAGCGCAAATTGACGCAGGTGGCAGTAAACCACACCACCCACATGGGAGCGCCCACCACGAGCAGCGGCAGGATTGCCAGCTGGGCACTGCCTGCATACACGATGAGCGACATAAAGATCGCCAGTGGTAGTGACATCCCTGCCTTGACCATGGCCACACCCGTGACCAAGCCCCACGCGCCGATGCCAAGCATGGTCGCCAGCACAGCATGAATGCCTTGCTTGAAAGCTGGATCTTGTGCAATGCCTACGGCACGGCGCTGCAAAGCACGGGTGCTCATGATCTAGATAGCATCTGGAGAGCTCAGCAAAGCCCCGATCGGCAATTCAAAGCCACGCAAAAAGTCTGCTGCGGCCAGACGTTTGCCACCCGCACGCTGTAACTGCGTCAGCCGCAAGGCACCATTGCCACATGCAACGACAACACCATCTGCGCCTGCGGACAACACAGTGCCAGGCTGTGCTGCCCCTGCATAAGCCTCCGGTGCAGCGGCCCACAGTTTGATAACTTCGTGACCCAACTGCGTAGCTCCACCAGGGAATGGGTTGAAGGCCCGCAAGCGGCGGTCCAGCTCCAGCGCCGACAAAGTCCAGTCCATCCAGCTTTCTGCTTTTTCGATTTTGTGCGCGTAAGTCACGCCTTCAGTCGGCTGAGGCGTTCGCGTCAAGCCACCACAGGCACTCATCTCCAGCGCCTCCACAATCAGTCGGCCACCCAAGTCCGCCAGTTTGTCGTGCAGGCTGCCTGTGGTGTCTGTACTACTGATCGGCAAGCGCTCCACCAGACACATATCGCCGGTATCCAGGCCGATATCCATCTGCATGATGGTGATGCCAGTTTCTGCATCTCCCGCTTCAATCGCCCGGTGAATGGGCGCTGCGCCACGCCAGCGCGGCAGCAACGAACCGTGAATATTCAAGCAGCCTTTGGGCGGCAGATCCAGCACCCACTGCGGCAGGATCAAGCCATAGGCCGCGACCACCATGACATCGCCCTTGGCGTCGAGCAAGGCCTGGCGTGCGGTGGCTGCATCCTCAGGATATTTCCCGTCCAAACGCAAACTCAATGGTTGCTCTACGCGTATGCCATGCGCCAGCGCACACTGCTTGACAGGGGAGGCCTGCAGCTTCATCCCGCGCCCAGCAGGACGGTCAGGCTGCGTCAACACCAGGGGCACCTCAAAACCCGCATTGAGCAGACGCTCCAAGGCCACACGCGCAAAGTCGGGCGTGCCAGCAAAAATTACTTTCATGCGTTCCATCCAGGAGAAAACTACTGTGGCAGGGCGCTGATTGCCGTGCGTCAACTGCACCGTGGCAGAGCAATGCCGCTATCTATCGTTAGTTGCGTCGATCTTCATCGTTGCGCATTTCATCCATCAGCATCACGCGCTGCACCACCCCCTGCGGATCGACAAAGACATGTGCTTGCCGGTCGATGCCATTTTCGTAGAGCCGGTAGGTCCAGATATCGCCCTTGAAGTTGGCCACGTGCTCCACCAGCGCAGGCTTGCCAAAGTAGTTGAAAACGCTTTCACGATTATCCACGCCAGGCTTCAAAGCGTAAAAGTGCGCCTCTTTCAGCACTTGTTCAACATGCTGAAGGCGCTGCTGCACATCAAACACCATGTGATAAACCTGCTGACCCGCAGGCTGGCGGCTGTATATCCAGCGCACGCCGCCGTCTGGCAGCTGTACGCGCACATGAGGCGCCCCCATATCCTGGGCAACCTGCTGTGCTGATGTGCCCGGCTTTTGCCACTCAGGTACTGCACATGCGCTCAGCGTGGCAGCGCAAACGGCTGCCAGCGCCCAGCGCCACCATCCTGTGATCACTGGGCCGGCTCGCATTAGCGTGCCTTTTGCATCTTGACCATCTTGGTTTTGATGCGGTTGCGTTTCAGGGGGGAAAGGTATTCAACGAACACCTTGCCCATCAAATGATCCATTTCGTGCTGGATACATACCGCGAGCAAGCCTTCAGCTTCAATCTCGCGGGAGTGACCGTTCTCATCCAATGCGCGCACCTTGACCGAAGTTGAGCGCTCTACCCCATCGTAAATACCGGGAACAGACAAGCACCCTTCTTCGCCAACCTGCTTTTCATCGCTGGCCCACAGCAGTTCAGGGTTGATCAATACCAACTTTTGGTCACGATCTTGCGAAACATCAATGACGATCAGGCGCTCATGGAAGTCCACTTGGGTAGCTGCCAAACCAATGCCTTGAGCGTCATACATGGTCTCGAACATATCCTCGATCTGCGTACGGATACGGTCATCCACCTGTTCCACAGGCTTGGCCACCTTGTGCAGGCGAGGATCAGGAAAGCAAAGAATAGGAAGTAAGGCCATGGCAGATTTTTGAAAATATGTCTCTATTTTCGCCACTTTCCACGTTTGACGCAGCGCAAGTTGCGCATACGCATTGCCCTACCAAGGCCATGGAATCAGAATCATCGAGATTTATCTACACAAAACGGCACATCAAGCCGTGACCAGAGAGGGAAAAACATGAAGGGAAATGCCACTACTTGTGTCTTGACGATGGGAGCCGTGCTGTGCGGTGCCATCAGTGTGGCGCAAGCCCAGACCTTTCCTGTCACACAAGGACAGCGAGTCACCGCACAACAAGTAGCCCAACAAGGTGTGCCACTTTCAGCCCTGAGCCCCAGCGCCCCTGATAGCTATACCGTGCAACGTGGGGACACGTTATGGCGCATTTCTGGTTTATTCCTGCAACAGCCTTGGCGCTGGCCCGAGCTGTGGGGCATGAATCTGCAAGCCATTGCCAACCCCCACCTGATCTACCCAGGCCAGATTCTCTATCTGGAAAAATCTGGTGGCTACGCACACCTGACCACCTCACGCAATGGCGACGGCGGCACTATCAAACTATCACCGCGTGTACGCAGTGAAAGCCTGTCCGACATGGCATTGCCAACTTTGCAAATGCACATCATCGAAGCGTTCATGAGCGAACCTTTGGTGGTCGACAGCGACACCCTGGCCAGTGCCCCACGCATCATTGCAGGCGACGATGAGCGCATGATGCACTCCCCGGGAGATCGAGCCTATGTGCGTGGCCCTGCTGAAGCACCCTTGTTGCATGAGCATGGTGCAACCACCGCATATCGCATCTTCCGCCAAGCTGTACCGCTGCGTGATCCGATCACCCGCGAAGTCTTGGGCTACGAAGCGCAATATGTCGGACGCGCACAGCTGGAACACGGTGAGACACCACAGGAAGCCACAGCGGAAAGTACCTCACCCACTTACCTGCCCGCGACCATCTCTATCACTCGGACCAACGAGGAGCTGCTCGCCGGCGACCGGCTGCTGCCTGAACCGCCCCGCGAATACGTCAACTTTGTACCGCACGCTCCACAAGGCGAACTCACCGCACACGTTGTCTCCATTTATGGCAGCACCGCTGTGCAATATGCCACCCAACACCAAGTCGTGGCTATCAACAAAGGCCGTCAAGATGGTGTTGCACCTGGCATGATTCTTTCTTTGATCACCAAGGGGCAAAAGATCAAGGACAGAACCGATCCAGAGCGCCCCACCGTGCAACTGCCTGATGAAGAAAACGGTTTGGCCATGGTCTTCCGTTGCTTTGACCGCGTGTCTTACGCGCTGATCATGGACGTTCGCCGCGGTGCCCAGGTGGGGGACAAGCTCACCAATCCGCGCTAAGCCATGAACGCAGCCATCCCGCCTTGGGAGCCCAAAGAACTGGAGGCTTGGTTGCGCCTGGCGTTAACACCCAGCGTTGGCAATGCTGCTGCACGGCGTCTTTTGGCGAGTTTTGGGTCCCCCACGGCCATCTTTCAGGCTTCTTTGGCCGAGCTTGAGACTTGCGTCAATAGGGCCCAGGCCAAACGGTTGCGTGATTCGCCAGAGGCACTTGCCCCCGCTCTCGAAGCTACCTGGCGATGGCTGCATGACGACTCCACCGACGCGGCCCACGCTCTCATCACCTTGGGTGACCCGCGCTATCCAGAGAGCTTGCTGCACATCGCAGACCCTCCGCTGATGCTGTATGTCATCGGACCTGCGCTCTGGCTGCAACGTAATGCTCCCTTGCTTGACTGGCAACGCAGCATTGCTATTGTGGGCTCTCGCAATCCAACACCACAGGGCGCAGACAATGCCTTCCAGTTTGCCCGGCATCTTGGCACACAGGGATGGTGCGTGGTCTCCGGCCTGGCTCTGGGCATTGATGGCGCAGCGCATGAAGGAGCGCTGTCGGTCGAGGGGCGCATCCTCTCGACCGCAGCCGTAGTAGGCACCGGTGTTGACCATATCTACCCCCGGCAGCACAAACAGTTGGCACACAGGCTTGTGCAAAGCGGCTTGCTGATCAGTGAGTTTCCGCTGGGCACGCCTCCCGCGGCCAGCAATTTCCCGAAGCGCAATCGCATAATTTCTGGACTTTCGCGGGGCACCCTGGTGGTTGAGGCTGCCTTGGCCTCAGGCTCACTCATCACGGCGCGTACCGCCTCTGAGCAAGGCCGCGAAGTATTTGCCATCCCGGGCTCCATCCATAGCCCGCAAGCCCGTGGTTGCCACGCACTGATTCGTCAGGGCGCCAAACTGGTTGAACATGCCCGGGACATTCTGGAAGAATTCACTGATTGCATCCCTACGCCCACTGAATCCATGCCCTCCTGCTCCACACCTGAACACCCCTTGCTGCTCGCCATGGGCTACGACCCGGTACATCTGGACACCCTGTCTGCCCGCACAGGATGGAGCACGGCTGACTTGCAGGCACAGCTGCTGGAGCTGGAGCTGGATGGCCTTGTCAGCCGGCTGCCCGGAGGCCTTTATCAGCGCACGGTCCACGCCTAGCCCCCGCACCTAGCGCGGCCGTTCAACACCAAACACTAAAAAAGGCACCTTGCGGTGCCTTTTTATATTCATGCCTGCAGTGACTTACACCACGGCACCTGCGTTCGGATCGTTGGGATCCTGCTCGGTCTTGTTCGTCGCCTTGACCAGGTCCTCACGCTTGACACCCAGCCACATCACGATGGCAGCACCCACAAAAATGGACGAGTAGATGCCGAACACGATGCCGATGGTCAACGCCAGCGAGAAGTAGTGCAGGCTGGGACCACCAAAGAAGAACATCGCCAGCACCATGGCTTCCGTCGAAGCGTGGGTGATCACCGTGCGACTCATCGTCGATGTGATGGCGTGGTTGATCACGTCCTTCGTGCCCATCTTCCGCTGTTTACGGAAAGTTTCTCGGATACGGTCGAACACCACCACCGACTCATTGACCGAGTAACCCAGCACCGCCAGCACACCGGCCAAGACAGGCAGAGAAAATTCCCACTGGAAGAAGGCAAAAAAGCCAAGAATGATCACCACGTCGTGGAAATTGGCAAACGCAGCAGCCACGCCGAACTTCCACTCAAAGCGAAAGGCCAGATAGATGATGATGCCGGCCATCACCACAGCCAGCGCCAGCAAACCATTGGTCACCAGCTCCTCACCTACAGAAGGACCAACAAACTCGGTACGGCGCAGCGTCACCTCAGGGTCTTGCGCCTGCAGCGCCTGCAGCACCAGCTCGCTTTGCTGGGCCGAAGTCACGCCTTGCTGGACAGGCATGCGGATCATCACATCGCGCGCAGTACCGAAGTTCTGCACCGTCACATCGCTGTAGCCCTTGTCCTGAATGGTTTTGCGCACCTTCTCCAGGTCAGCTGGCTGGTTATAAGCCACTTCCATGACCGTACCGCCCGTGAATTCCACGGACAGGTGCAAGCCCTTGGTCGCCAGAAAGAAAACTGCCAGAACAAAGGTAATGATGGAAATCGCGTTGAGCACCAACGCGTATTTCATGAAAGGGATGTCTTTTCGGATACGGAAGAGTTCCATGTCTTCCTCCTTTACTTCGCGTTTTCAACGGCAGTGCCGTCAGGACGCCAGATGGTGCCAATAGAGACGCTCTTGAGCTTCTTCTGGCGGCCATACCAAAGATTCACCAGACCGCGAGAGAAGAACACGGCCGAGAACATGCTGGTTGCGATACCGATGCAGTGCACCACGGCAAAGCCGCGTACCGCACCCGAACCAAAGGCCAGCAGTGCCAGACCCACGATCAAGGTGGTCAGGTTGGAGTCCAGAATGGTTGCCCATGCACGGTCATAACCCGCATGAATCGCCGCCTGGGGCGACAGGCCAGCTCGCAGCTCTTCACGGATACGCTCGTTGATCAGCACGTTGGAGTCAATGGCCACACCAATAGCCAGGGCCATAGCCGCAATGCCGGGCAGCGTCAAAGTTGCTTGCAGCATGGACAGCACAGCCATCAGCAACAGCACATTAACCCCCAGCGCGATCGTGGAGAACACGCCGAACAGGTGGTAGTAAATGCACATGAAGGCGGCAATCACGATAAAGCCCCAGACCACGGAGTTGATGCCGCGCTCAATGTTGTCGGCACCCAGACTTGGGCCAATCGTGTATTCCTCGATGATTTCCATGGGCGCCGCCAGCGAGCCTGCGCGCAGCAGCAATGAGGTGTCATTGGCTTCCACGGTGGTCATGCGGCCCGAGATTTGCACACGGCCACCACCGATTTCAGAACGGATCACCGGCGCAGTCACCACCTCGCCCTTGCCCTTTTCGAACAGGATGATGGCCATGCGCTTGTTGATGTTCTCGCGAGTGATGTCCTTGAAGATACGCGCGCCCTTGGCATCCAGCACCAGGTTCACCGTTGGTTCCTGGGTCTGGCTGTCAAAGCCGGGCTGGGCATCGGTCAGGTTTTCGCCCGTCAAGATCACCTGCTTCTTGACGATCACAGCGTTGCCATTGCGGTCCAGATAGCGCTCAGAGCCAAACGGCACATTGCCGGAGCCCATTTCCGCTGCACGACCTTCGGACGACTCGTCCACCAGACGCAGCTCCAGTGTCGCGGTACGTCCCAGAATGTCCTTGGCCTTGGCCGTATCCTGCACACCCGGCAGTTGCACCACGATGCGGTTCAGACCTTGTTGCTGAATCACAGGTTCTGCCACGCCCAGCTCGTTGATACGGTTGTGCAGCGTGGTGATGTTCTGCTTGAGCGCCTGCTCCTGTACCTTGCGCAGCGCTTCGGGCTTGATGGTGGCACGCAGGCGGCCATCGACACCCGCGCCCACTTCAGCCACCTCCAGATCAGGGAACTGGTCAGCGATCAGGTTGCGCGCCGCCGTCATCGCGGCTTCATCGCGCAAGCGGATTTCGATCGCCTGGCCCTCGCGGTTGATACCGCCGTGGCGAATGCTCTTGTCGCGCATCATGGTGCGCAGGTCACCAGCCAGGGAATCGGCGCGCTTGGTCAGCGCAGCCTGCATGTCCACTTCCAGCATGAAGTGCACGCCACCACGCAAGTCCAGGCCCAGATACATGGGGTGCGCCCCCAGGGACGACAGCCACTGGGGCGAGCGCGACACCAGGTTCAGCGCCACGATGTAAGCAGGGTCGGTTGGATCGGTGATCAAGGCTCGCTCGATCACGTCCTTGGACTTGAGCTGCTCTTCGGACGTATTGAAACGCGCACGTACCGAATTGCCTTCCAGGCTCAGGATGTCAGGCGACAACGATGCCGCTTGCAACGCGCTCTCCACGCGCGCCAGCACGCTCTCGTCCACCTTGACAGAAGATTTGGCCGAGGACACTTGCACTGCAGGTGCCTCGCCGAAGAAATTGGGCAGGGTGTAAATCACCCCAATGAGTAGCGCGACCACAAGGATCGCGTACTTCCAGACCGGGTATCGGTTCATGATCGCGCTCTATCTCTCACGCTAGAAACAGGGCGCGGCATGCCTTTAGAAAGCCCACCGGCCCGCTCAACCAGAAAAACTCTGGTCCTTATTTAACGGTGCCCTTGGGCAGTACTTGCACCACCGCCGAGCGCTGGATTTGCACCTTCACGCCCGCAGCGATTTCGATGAACAGAAATTGCTCGTCCAGATCCACCACACGTCCCAGAATACCGCCCGCTGTGGCCACGTCATCACCCTTGGCAAGTGCTTCCACCATGGCGCGGTGCTCTTTTTGACGCTTCATCTGAGGACGGATCATCACGAAGTACAGCACCACGAACATCAGCACCAAAGGCAACATGCCAGTGAGCGACGACATCATGCCGCCTTCAGCAGCAGCGGCTGCAGGCGCGGTTTGAGCAAAAGCAGAAGAAATAAACACGGACGAACTCCACAATGGAATGGGCCAAAAAAAGGAACAGGCCAACAGGCCTGCAAGCACTACAGCATAGCTGAGCGCAAGTCAATGAAGCATTGTATGCGTGTGCTTTGTCCTGTGCCGTGGCTAAACCTGAGTGTCTGCCAGTGTTTGGCCCAGAATATGTTTCCCGCCAAATCCGCTGCTGGCGCTCGCATGGCATGCGCCAGCAGCTATCTATACGTGAGTTTCACCTCGCTCATGCAAGGCTAACCACGTGCTTGCAACTTTTGCGTAACTACCCTGGCAGGCTGATTCCACTGCTGCATCAAGGCCTGCCATTTGCTGCGTGCCGCTTTCAAATTGCGCTCTTTCACATGACCATAGCCGCGGATATCTTCAGGAATCCGCGCTATTTCCACCGCCAGCCCCAGCGACTCTGACGTTAACTGAGGCAGCAGCGCTTCAATGCAGTTACGGTACTCAGCAATCAAGGCGCGCTCTGTTTGACGCTCTTCATTCCGGCCAAACACATCCAGCGCCGTGCCGCGCAGCCACTTGAGGCCCGCCAGCACCTTGAACAAGCTACGAACATGCTGCCCATAGGGTTTCTTCACCAAGCGACCTTGCTCATCCTTCTTGGCTGTCGTGGGCGGCGCCAAGTGGTGCACCAACTTGTAATCACCGTCAAACATATCGGCAATCTTTTGGGTGAAAGCAGGGTCCAGATGCAATCGTGCGACTTCGTACTCATCCTTGTACGCCATAAGCTTGAACAGATAGCGCGCCACCGCTTCGGACAGCTTGGTGGAATTGCCTAACTGACTTTCCGCAACCTGCACTTTGTGGACAAATGCACTGTATTGTTCAGCGTAGGCCACATTTTGGTAGTCCGTCAAAAACGCGACCCTGCGCGCCACCAGCTCGGCCAAGCTTGGTTTTTTCACAAACTGGATGACCTGCGCCGCCCGGTAGATGGATTCCACCTCCTGCAGATTGTGCGCACAACGACGCCCCCATTCAAAAGCGGCCTGGTTGTTGGCCACCTGCACCCCATTGAGCTCCATGGCACGCAACAGCGCCGCCCTGCTTAAAGGAATACGGCCTTTTTGCCATGCGTAGCCCAGCATCAATGGGTTGGTATAGATGCTGTCGCCCAACAATTGCACGGCAGCTTGTTCCGCATCGAAGCTGCCAACCAGCTCTGCGCCAACGGTGCTGACCAACACACTTTCACAACTGCCTCCAGGGAATTGCCAGTCCGGGTTGTGCACAAACGCCGCTGTTGGCGTGCCGTGATTGTTCAGCGCCACAAAGGTGCGGCCTGCCTGCATCACAGACAGCGACGCCTTGTTGGCCGCCACAATCGGATCACAGCCAATCACCAGATCCGCTTTGGCCATGTCCACCTTGGTGGTGTAGATGGCCTCAGGTCGGTTGGCAATCTGAATATGGCTCCAGGTGGCGCCGCCTTTTTGCGCCAGACCACCCGCATCCTGTGTGACCACGCCCTTACCCTCCAGATGCGCTGCCATGCCCAGCAGTGACCCGATAGTGATCACACCAGTGCCACCCACACCACCCACAACGATGCCCCAGGCAGTGTCTGCCACGGGCAGTACGGGTTCTGGAATGGCTGCTAAAGCTGAAAGATCACCTTTCTTCTCTTTTTTGGGCTTTTTCAGCGTGCCGCCTTCCACCGTGACAAAGCTGGGACAAAAGCCTTTGACGCAGGAGTAGTCCTTGTTGCAGGTGTTTTGGTTGATGCGGCGCTTGCGGCCAAATTCCGTTTCCACCGGTTCTACCGACAGGCAGTTGGATTGCACCGAGCAGTCTCCGCAGCCTTCACACACCAGCTCGTTGATCACCACCGTCTTGCTGGGTGTTGCCATGGTGCCGCGCTTGCGGCGGCGGCGCTTTTCCGTCGCGCACGTCTGGTCATAGATGATGGCAGTACATCCTTCCAATTCACGGAACTCGCGCTGAATGCGATCCAGCTCATCGCGGTGGAAAACCTCCACACCTGCCGGAAGTGCATTCAGCAGCTCCTGATGCTTGGCACGTACCGCATTCACTGCCACACCTTGTCCTTGGTATTTGCCGGGGTCGTCGGTAACCACCACCAGCTTGCGCACCCCTTCCGCTTGCAGGCTGTGCGCAATCTGCGCCACGGAATGCCCTTCTGGACGCTCGCCCACGGTCTGTCCACCGGTCATGGCCACCGCATCGTTGTACAGCAGCTTGTAGGTGATGTTGGCCCCTGATGCAATGCTCTGGCGAATGGCCAGCAAACCGCTGTGAAAATAAGTGCCATCGCCCAGATTGGCAAAAACATGCTGCTCTTTGGTGAAAGGAGCCTGCCCCACCCAGGTCACGCCCTCTCCGCCCATTTGCGTGAAGGTGCTGGTTTGGCGATCGGGCATCCAGGTGGCCATGTAATGGCAGCCAATGCCCGCCACAGCACGAGAACCATCCGGCACACGGGTGCTGGTGTTGTGCGGGCAACCACTGCAAAACCACGGTGTGCGCTCCCCTGTACTGGCAGGTACTTCGGCCAAAGCGCGTTCACGCGCGGCAATCACCGCCAGACGCTGCTCCATACGCGCCTCTATGTCTGCGGGCACACCCAACTTCTTCAACCGTTTGGCAATCGCCTGCGCGATCAGGGCTGGGGTCAAATCAGCCTTGGGACGCAGCAACCAGTTTTGACTGGGATTCGGCATGCTCCATTCGCCGCCGGAGTTATCGCCAGGCTGCTCGTCGAACTTGCCCAGCACATTCGGGCGCACATCGCTGCGCCAGTTGTACAGCTCTTCCTTGATCTGGTACTCAATGACCTGGCGCTTTTCCTCCACCACCAGGATTTCCTGCAAGCCCTGGGCAAAGTCTCGCGTGATGGATGCCTCCAGCGGCCACACCACGTTCACCTTGTGCACGCGGACGCCCAGCTGGCGGCACGTGTCATCGTCCAGACCCAGATCAACCAGGGCCTGGCGCATATCGTTATAGGCCTTTCCACTGGCAATCAGGCCAAAGCGATCCTGCGGCCCCTGTACCACGTTGTAGTTCAGCTTGTTGGCCCGGACATAGGCCAGTGCGGCATACCATTTGTAATCCATCAGACGCGCTTCTTGCTCCAGTGGCGCGTCAGGCCAGCGAATGTGCAGACCGCCTGCAGGCATGGCAAAGTCTTCGGGCAGCACAATCTTCACGCGGTCGGGGTCAACGCTGACACTGGCTGAAGACTCGACCACTTCCTGGATGGTCTTCATCCCCGACCACAGCCCGGAAAAGCGGCTCATGGCAAAGGCATGCAGCCCCATGTCCAGAATGTCCTGCACATTGCTGGGAAAGAACACCGGCGTGCCACAAGCCTTGAAGATGTGATCGCTTTGGTGCGCAGCCGTGGAGGATTTGCTGATGTGGTCATCGCCCGCAATCGCGATCACCCCGCCATGCTTTGCCGTACCAGCCATGTTCGCATGCTTGAAGACATCCGAACAGCGATCCACGCCAGGGCCTTTGCCATACCAGATGCCAAAAACGCCATCGAACTTCTTGGATTCCGGGTAGAGATCGAGCTGCTGCGTGCCCCACACAGCGGTGGCGGCCAGCTCTTCGTTCACGCCGGGCTGAAAAACAATGTGATTGGCCTGCAAATGCTCCTTGGCGGCCCACAGGGACTGGTCATAAGTGCCCAGCGGCGAGCCCCGGTAACCACTGATGAAGCCTGCCGTATGCAGGCCACTGCTGGCATCTCGCAGGCGCTGCAACATGGGCAAGCGCACCAGTGCTTGGACGCCGCTCATGAAGGCACGGCCACGCTCCAGGGTGTATTTGTCGTCCAGCGTGACGCATGTCTGTGCTTTGCGCACAGCTTCATTGCGTGGGGCATTCATCGTTGTCTCCTTGTCTATGGACCATGCACGTGGCTAGTCACTTTTGTGGCGATGAGTTGAATCAAGTGTAGAAGTGGCTGCGTGATAAGTGATTGCTTTTTTTGCCCATTCAGACCACGATTGAGCAAGATCCTTTCTAAAACAAGGGAAAACGTGAATACTCTGGACAAATTTGACCTTGCCATCCTGGCCCATCTACAAGCCGATGGGCGCCTGACGAACGCCGACTTGGCGCAACGGGTCGGACTTTCTGCGGCCCCATGCTGGCGCCGTGTGCGTGCCTTGGAGGCCGAAGGCTATATCCGTGGCTACCATGCCGAGATTGATAGACACAAAATTGGCCTGGGGGTGCTGGCATTTGTGCGCATTGACGCCGAGATCAGCACCGGTGCCCGCACCCGTGAAATGGAAGAAGCCATCCAGGCTATTCCAGAGGTCATCTCCTGCCACTACATCAGCGGTAAAGGCATGTTTGAGCTGCAGGTGGTGGCCAAGGATCTGGAAAGCTTTTCTCACTTCACGCGCACCGTGCTGCTCAACCTTCCAAATGTGAAAGACATGCACACCAGCTTTTCGCTGGGAGAGGTCAAATCCAGCATGCCGCCTGTGCCTGCAGGCACCATAAACAGACACGATGGCGCCACCGCCTACACGCGATGGCCTGCAAAAAAGCCCGAGTGCCCCGACAATCCCCTGTGATGTCAGAACCCCAAGCACCACTACTACCACCACCTCCTCCCTCATCAGGTCGCATTCTGGAAGAACCAGGCACTGCGCCGGCGCCCCAGCCGTCCAAGCCGGCTTCCATCTGGGCTCCGTTGAGCACGCCCACCTACCGTCTGCTATGGAGCGTGACGCTGGTCGCCAATATCTGCGTCTGGATGAACGATGTGGCTGCCGCGTGGATGATGACCTCACTGACCACCTCGCCCGTGCTGGTGGCTCTGGTGCAAACAGCCTCCACTCTGCCTGTATTCCTGCTGGGTCTACCCAGCGGAGCGCTGGCCGACATCCTGGATCGTCGCCGCTACTTCATCTTCACGCAGTTCTGGGTAGCTGTGGTGGCGGTCCTGCTGTGCGCAGCCCTGGCACTGGACGTCATGAGCGCCCCCTTGCTGCTGGCACTCACTTTCGCCAACGGTATCGGCATGGCCATGCGCTGGCCTGTGTTTTCTGCCCTGATTCCCGAAGTTGTCAGCAAACAGCAGTTGCCATCCGCCATGGCACTCAATGCTGTCGCCATGAATGCCTCGCGCATCGTCGGCCCCCTGGTGGCCGGTGCCATCATTGCCAGCGCGGGCACATTGTGGGTTTTTCTGCTGAACGCGGCAATGTCCATTACCGCAGGCTTGATCCTGTTGCGCTGGAAGCGCGAAAAGGTCACCAACCCCCTGGGACGCGAACGCCTGCCCAGCGCCATGCGTGTGGGCCTGCAGTTCATCAAAGAATCGCCACGCATGCGCGCCGTGATTGCACGCACCGTTGCCTTTTTCTTCATGTCCACGGCCATCATGGCCTTGCTGCCCCTGACCGCCAAGCGTTTTGACGGCATTGGCTTTGTCAGCGGAGCTGGGGTGTTCACCGTGCTGCTGGCGTCGATGGGCGCTGGTGCAATCATTGGCGCCATGTTTCTGCCGCGTATTCGCCAGGCCCTGCCCAGCGAAACCTTGGTGCTCACTGGCACTTGCCTGCAAGCAGCCTCGACCATCGGTGTCGCAGTTGCACCCAACCTGCCTCTGGCCATCTTGTGCATGATGGCGGCGGGGCTGTCACTGATCTGCACCGCGAACACCCTGGGCGTCAAAGCCCAGATGGCTTTGCCCAACTGGGTGCGTGCGCGTGGCATGTCGGCATACCAGATGTCCATCATGGGAGGGACGGCTCTAGGCGCAGCCTTGTGGGGCAAGGTGGCCTCACTGACCTCCGTGCCCACCAGTCTGATTGCCGCAGCCACTGCGGGCATTGCGGCCATGCTGCTCGTTCAACGCCTATTCACCGACCGCCAGGTTCTGGAGGATTTGAGCCCATCCAAAGCCTGGACACCGCCACGTCACAGCCAGCCGGAAGAAGGCCGGGTGGTCGTTCACATTGAGTTCATCATCAACCCCGCCAAAGCGAAACGCTTTCGCACACTGATGCAAGAAAGCCGCCGCAGTCGCATGCGCCAGGGCGCTTTGGGCTGGCGTTTAATACACGATATGGAACGACCGGAGCGCTATATCGAAGAAATTGTGGACGAGTCCTGGATTGAGCACTTGCGCCGCTTTGACCGCGTCACAGCAGCAGACGTCACTCTGCGCGAGCAAAAGCTGTCTTTTCACGTGCTGGATGCGCCTCCGCGAGTCACACGTTTTTTTGAAACCGATTGACTGCCTGCCCATAAAAAAGCAGCCTTTACGGCTGCTTTTTTACGGCTACGCATTTGCTCGTTGTCACCCTGCAAGCTACAGTCGCAATGGGTTTTCATGGTCGCTCATGCGCGCCACCACGCAAGAAGTGCCTTATTTAGGCACCGGCATACCTTTGGGCCATAACGCCCACAGCCGCAATGGCTGCTTGATGCGCCCCGCCAAGTCTCCCGCCTCTTTGCCCCAACCCATAAAGTAATCCGCCCGCACGGCTCCCACAATGGCACTGCCTGTGTCCTGTGCCAGCACCAGGCGCTTGTACTCCACCTCCATGCCCTTGGAATACATCCACACAGGTGTTCCATAGGGAATGCTGCCTCGGTCCACCGCAATCGAGCGACCGGGCGTCAGCGGCACGCCTTGCGCCCCTTTGGGGCCAAACTGCGCATCAATGCCCTCCAGGGGCTCCTCTTTGAAGAAGACATAGCGCGGGTTGCTCCAGAGCATCTCCTGAACACGCCTGGGGTTGGCCGCAATCCATGCACTGATGCCGGGCCAGCTGGCATCCGTGATCAGGTTACGGTCCAGCAACCAGCGGCCCACACTCTTGTAAGGTTGGTCATTGGTGCCTGCATAGGCCAGACGAATCTGCCGCACGCTGCCATCGGGCTCGGTGATGCGCAGGCGGCCCGAGCCCTGGATGTGCAGCACCAGTGCCTCAACCGGATCATTCAGCCATGCAATCTCACGCCCAGCCAATGCAGCCTGTGCTTCGGGCAAGGTCTCAATTTGCTGGCGCGTGTACCACGGCTTGCGTGCCCCAAAGCCTGCAGGCGTGCGGTAGAGCGGAATATTGAACTCAGCCGTGCGTACCCGCGAGCCCACCATCTCTGGCTCGTAATAAGAGGTCAGCATGCCTTGCGATTTGCCATCCAGAGACTCCACACGATAGGGTTGAAGATTGGACTGCAACCAATGGCTTTGCTCTTCAATGCTTGCAATACTCAGACGACGCACGTCATCGCACAAGCCCGCCAAAGCTGCTGGAGGTCGCTCACAACTGCGCAGCCACGCGTTCCATGCCTCATGCAACGCATCGTTTTGAAAACCCGGAAGCTCTGCCCAGCGCACGGGCAGCCAGCGGCTCTTGGCACGGTAGCTAGCGGGGCCTAGAGGGTCAGTGTCCACCACTTCACCCGTCGGAAAACCAGTTTCGGGGCCATCTTGTGAAGAAGGTTTGCGGGGGCCAGAGGAACATGCAACGAGGCTGCCTACAATCAGCGCCATCGAAACACGGAGCAGGAGAGATACGGTCATGGGGCTGATTTTGCTTGAAGCTTTGCTTGCTTTGTTCATTTTGCTTGGGATTGTCTGGTGGACCATGTTTCATGGTCGCTCAAAGGGGGAACTTGATTCCCAACAAGAGGTCAAAGACAAGGACTGATCAGTCCGCGGCTGCATTTCCTACGGCAGCCATCTAGTACGACTGATAGGGCCGTAGATTTAGCTTTCCACAATAGGAAGCCTGTTCCGCTACGGTTGTAGCGCCCATAACGTAAAGGAAAAAACCATGCGCAAAAACCTCACCATCTCAGCCGCTGTGGCTGCTGCTTTGCTGATTTCTGGCTGCGCAGCCACCGATGGCATGTCTGATACCACCAAACGTACCGCAGCCGGTGCAGGCGTAGGCGCTCTGGCTGGTGCGGCCATCAGCAAGGCAACCGGAGGCAAAGCAGGTGTTGGTGCTGCTGCAGGTGCTGCTCTGGGCGGCATCGGTACTTACATCTGGTCTCAAAACCAGGAGAAGCGCAAGCAAGAAATGGAAGCGGCCACCCAAGGCACGGGCATCAATGTGGTGCAAACTCAGGACAATCAGTTGAAGCTGGAAATCCCCAGCGACATCTCTTTCGACACTGGTCGTTACGACATCAAGAGCAACTTCGCGCCCATCCTGGATCGTTTTGCCGAAGGCCTGCGCAGCAGCCCGAATGCAGAAGTGCGCATTGTGGGTCACACCGACAGCACCGGCTCCGATGCCGTCAACAACCCCTTGTCGCTCAACCGTGCCAACAGCACGCGTGACTATCTGATGCAACGTGGTGTCAGTGGCAGCCGCATCTTCACCGAAGGCCGTGGCTCCTACCAGCCCATTGCGTCCAATAGCAGTGCCGATGGCCGCGCGAAAAACCGTCGCGTTGAAATCTTTGTGGGCGAACGTGCCCAGTAACCTCTACACACAGAGCACCTGAGCGCAGGTGCTCCATGAAAAAAGGCTCTGAATTGATTCAGAGCCTTTTTATTTATCCAGCGGCACTCAAAGTTGTCCGTGGGCACGCAGCACATTGGCCAGTTCCACGGCTGATTTCACCTGCATCTTGTCGAACACGCGTGCGCGGTGCACTTCCACGGTGCGCACGCTGATATCCAGTTGATCTGCGATCAGCTTGTTGGGCACGCCTTCCACCACAAGCCTCATCACTCCACGCTCACGATCGGTCAGATCAGCCAGGCGGCTCAGCAAGGCATGGCGCAAGGCGGTTTCTTCGATGTACTGCGTGGACTGCTCCAGGGCCTGCTCAATGCGATCGACAAGCACATTGTCTGAAAAAGGCTTTTCACAAAAGTCAAACGCACCTTGCTTGACGGTTTGCACGGCAGTGGGCACATCTGCATGCCCAGTCAAAAAGATGACCGGCACTGTCTCGATCAAGCCTTCACGCTGCTTCAGCTGCTCAAACAATGCCAGACCACTCATGCCTGTCATACGCACATCCAGCAGCAAGCACTGGGGGTGACGCGGCACGGGCCGCTCATCAAGCATCTTCAGAAAGTCTTCTGCGCAGCTAAAGCTCTCGCTATACAGACGGCGCGAGCGCAGTAGCCACGCCAAAGCATCGCGCACATCTGCATCATCGTCCACGATATATACCGTGGCATTGGTCACTGGTTCCATAGGATTAGCTTAACTTTTCTGTATCGTCTGCCACTGGAAGGCTAAAGGAAAACACCGTACCACGCGGGGCATTGCTGCTGTGGCGCAATTCCCCTCCGTGCTGCTCCATCACCGTGCGGCACATGCTCAGCCCCAAGCCCATGCCTTCATGCTTGGTGGTGAAGAAAGGGGTGAATAGCTGTTCCGCTACCTCGGGCGGGATACCACAGCCTTGATCGGCCACTGTAAATACCACCCGCGAGGTCGACTCACTCCACTTGGCAGCGATGGTGAGCTTGCGCTGGTGCACTTCCACGCCTTCCATGGACTGCATGGCATTGCGCGCCAGGTTCAGCAGAACCTGCTCAATCATAGTGGTGTCACACACCATGGGCGGCAAACGAGGTTCTATATCGACACTCACCATCACGTCCAGTTTACTGGCCTGCAGTCGCACCAATGGCATCACCGCATCCAGCAGCTCGGTGGCTGTGATTGCCTCATGCGTCTGGCTGCGACGACGTACAAAGTCACGCACACTCTTGATCACCTTGCCTGCACGATCCGCCTGAAATGCAATGCGCTGCATGGCGGACTTGAGATCGTGCAAGCGTTGGCGCAGCGTGCTGGCATCCAGCCGAGTCAAATCGCCATCGTGCGCAAGCATGTTCAACGAACCATTGGCATAACTGGACATGGCCATCAAAGGTTGAGTCAGCTCATGGCTGAGCAAGGAAGCCATCTCCCCCACCGTCGCCAGCCGGGCCGTGGCTTGCAGGCGCTCGTGCGACGCACGCGACAGCTCTTCCATGCGGCGCTGCTCGGTGATGTCGATAAAAGCACTCATCCAACCTGTCTGCTGACCTTGGGCATTGATGAGCGGAGCCTCGAAGATCAGTACAGGAAAACGCGTGCCGTCCTTGCGCATGAATACCGATTCATGCCCTTCCCGCGGCGGCGGGGTAACCCCAGACAAGCGCTTGGCCTGACGGCGCACATACTCTTCAGCCAGCTCTGGCGGCCAATACGGCGCAAAGCTTTGCCCCAGCAACTCTTCGGCACTAAAACCCACCATGGAGCAAAACGCCGGGTTCACATAACTGATACGGCCTTGCAAGTCTCGAGCGCGCAGTCCAGTAATCAACGAATCCTCCATCGCTTTGCGAAAGGCCAGTGCATCGCCCAGATCGCGCTCTGCACGCAAACGCCTGCGGTTGTCGCGCACCAGCACCACCAGCACCGACCCCAGGGCAATCGCCATGCCGGTCACCAGTGCAGTCAGCACATTCGGAAACACACTGGGCGCACGGTGCCAGCTATCCATCCGCAGCACCATGGTGTTGCCGGGCAAATCCAGCAGTTGCTGCGAAGTGAATACCCGTGATCCGCGCCATGCTGCACCGACCAGGGCCAGGCGCGTGCCGTCCGGTTCGGTGAACGATACCTCCTGGCTCTGGGTGAGGTTCTTGCTCAACTGTGACAACAAAATGTTTTGCAGCGAGTACGTGCCCACCATGAAGCCTTTGAGCTGCCCACCTTCCATTTGCGGCAGGCAGACCTCCATCAGCTCAGCCCCCATGGTGTCTCCCAAAATCTGGAAGTAGCTGGCAGAGTACGCTGGACTGCTGGTGCGCCGTGCGGTTGCGCAGGCCGTTACCGCATTGCTGAACGACTCTTCGCGCACGTCCGCATCCCACTCCACAGCACGGTATGGCGTTTCGGCTTCATGCAGAATCCGCATGTCAGCATCGCGCCATTCCACGCGCAGTAGTTCTCGACGCACCTGCATCATTTCTGCGACCCGCACGCTCCATTGTGTCGGGGTGGCGTGCAGGGCATTGACCGCCTGCAAGTCCTGCAGATTGCGGTTCAGACCGGCGCGAATTTCCACGACGGCCTGCGCCGTATCACGATCAAGCTTGTCTTGAACTTGCGAGGCTTCATAACGACCTGCCAGCCACACCATGATGATGAGCATGCCGGCGACCAAAACGACCAGCAAGGTCCACAGTGACCAGCGGCGCCATGCACTATGCCAGCGCTGCCATGGCCAAGGTTGGAGAGGATTTACAAACAACGATGCTCCAACGCAGGCAAGCGCCGTCGCACTTGCTGCAAAAACGCAGCATCCAGCACTGCATAACTGATACCTGCACCGGCAGTGGCTTGCTCGGCCAACACTTGGCCCCATGGGTCAACCACCATGCTGTGCCCCCAGGTCTGACGACCATTCACATGCAGCCCGCCCTGGGCGGCTGCCAGCATCCAGCACTGATTCTCTACCGCGCGTGCACGCAACAACAACTCCCAGTGCGCTTTGCCTGTGGTGTAGGTAAAGGCGGCAGGTGCCAGCAAGATCTCTGCCCCCTGCTTCACGTGTTCACGATACAACTCCGGAAAGCGCAAGTCATAGCACACACTCAAACCCAGCTTCCATGCCCGGCCAGAGCGATCCGTCACTTTCGCCACCACGGGCGTGCTGCCAGCCTCAATCACAGCGGTTTCGTCGTAGGACTCAGTGTCTGTGGCAAAACGAAAGAGGTGAATTTTGTCGTAATACGCAGCCCGCTCTCCCTGGGGATTGAATAGCATGCTGGTATTGCGCACATGGCGCGGGCTGTTGGCTTGTATCGGCACCGTGCCACCCACCAACCACACCCGATAGGTTTTTGCCCAGACGGCCATGGCCTGCTGGACAGGCCCTTTCCCCAAAGCTTCTGCCCAGGACAGCTTGTCGGTATCTTGCAGACCCATGCCACAAAAATACTCTGGCAGCATCACAAGTTCAGCGCCTTCGGCACTGGCTTGTGCGATCAGCTTCTGCGCGCAAGCCAGGTTTTCAGCGACATCAGGCGTCGATACCATCTGCAAAACTGCAACTTTCATGGTGCTACTCCTTCTTTGGACGTTGGCGCTGGCTGCGCTTTTTTACTCACCGGCTCCACGACAGGGTCGGACCAAGTCCCGTGGATACGGAACGTGCGGGTTGCCGCTTCCATCAACGGCCCACGCAAAAACATCTGTGCCAAAAAGCTGCCAACGCCGATCACGGGGTTGATTGCTGTGGCTGCCAAAGATGCCGTCATGGCATTGATTTCTGGCACCACAACCACTTTCAGATCTTGTGTTTCGTTGACCAGACTCGCTTTGCCTTCCATCAGCACCGCAGCATTCAAACCTTTCATCTGCAGATTATTGGTGCTCGCCACACCTCGCTCGACGCTGACATCTCCACGCACAAAGTCAAAAGCAAAACCCTGGCTGAACACATCCCGGAAATCCAGCGCCATGCGCCGTGTCAGAGATTGCAGACTCAGCACACTGAGCAACTTTCCCATCCCTGGCTCCACCTTCAGAAACTGGCCTTTTTCAACCTGTACATGCACCCCACCATCCATGCTCTGCCAATGAGGCGTAATAGGAGCCCCTTGCCAGGCAATGTTGCCGCTCAAACGCCCTTCACCATCACGAATTACCCCTGGCATGCCAAAACGCTCCAGCAACTTGCCTGAGCTGTCCATTTCCAGCAAAAAACTCAGGTGGGTGGAGCGAGGCGCTCCTCTTGCGTTCGCCCCCCAATAGCCATGGGCCCTCCAGCGTGCTTCCGGGGTGGTCAGGTAAAACTGCTCCAGCGTCCAGTCGCGACCATACTGTCCCACGGTGCTGCGCGCTTTCAACTGCAGTTTGCCCAATGGCTTATCCGCAATCTCAAAGCGCTCCACTTCGATATCCAATGCTGGCAAAGACTCCAGGTCGTCATTCGCAGAGGCCTCGGGCACTTGATTGAGACGCTGCGCTTCGGATTTCGGCACCGACAGGTGAGCAAAGCGTGCATACAGACGCCCTGTAGGGTCTGCGCCACCTGGCGCTTTGTACTCTATCGTTCCCGCAAAATGCTTGGCATTCAAGCTGCCGCGCCAGACCCCTTCAGACTGCACCAGATCGGCTTGCACGGCTGCAAGCTCACGCTCTTGGAGCAACAGGCGCTCCACATTCAGCCGAATGCGTTGCGGCAACCACATCTGTGTTGCTGTCGCTGTTGGCGCCGCCTCACCTGCCGGGTCTTTGCTGGACTTGAGAGCTTTCATCCACGCTGGCACATCCAACTCCGGCAACTGAACATAAGCCGCCACGATGGCTTCATCGGCATCGCTGGGTTGGGCGCTGCCCACCACAATCCGCCCGCGCACCACTTTGGACGGCGTCACAGATGTATCCTGGGTATAGCTCACAGAGCCTCTGCCCGCCACATCCACTCTCAAATCCTGGGTGCTGTCCGCACTGAGCGATTGCGTCACCGTCAGCGCCAGTGCTTCAAGCGCATTCTTGTGCATGGGCGCTGGCAAATTCAATGCCATACCGCGCAAATCGGAGCGTACCACCACCTTCTGTGCTCCATGGTTGGCCCACACATCCACCGTATAAGTAGATTGTCCGTTTGCATGTGCCCCAATCTGGGCCAGCAACGGCACGTTGCCATCTTTTTGCAAACCTTGCGCAGAAGCGGTTCCGCTAACCTGCATGCGCACGCCTTGCTTGACAGAAGGCATGCCACCACTCATTTTGAAAGCACCACCCAGGCTTTGACCTTGCACATTGAGCAACTCAAACCCCTGGTCATGGAACTGCACCGCCCCCTGCAACTGCTGCATGAACGGTGTTTCGGCGTTGAACTGCAAACCATTGTTCTGGAACCCCACACGACCTCGCACCTTGGCTTGCTCTAAATGCTCAATTGGCAAGTCCAGATCAAATGCGATTTGCGCATTGCCCTGAGCCTTGGCACTGTCCAGCGCATGGCTGGTCAGTTCGGCCAAAGGCGATTGCTTGACCAAGCCCAGCGCAGCATTCAAGTCGGAGTGAGCCTGTGCGCTCACTTTCAAATGTGGTGTCTTGAGATCAGGAATATGTGCCGCGACTGAGCCAATACGCAGCTTGGGGTGTCCGGCAAACCCCGTTGCAGCCCGCTCTACATGCATGGCAGCGCCTTCAAACACCAGGGTTCCGCTCAAATCGTCCAAGGCCGGCCAAGGCGGCGTATCGCCGGTATGCAGCTTTGCCGGAACAAAGTCATAGACAACATGGGATACAGGCGCCTTGATAAAAAAACGCCCCGCTCCAGGCTTCTCGAAAGGCATGTCTTGCAGATTGCCCCGCACCTCGAACTCCACCTTGCTGCCCCGGCCCTGCTTGACGCTGTCACGTACATAGTGGCGTGCTGTTTCAGGCACTTCAAGAGGAAGATAGCGATGCACCCGAGCACCATCTGCGCGCTCCAACTCCCCTTTCAGTTGTAAAAAACCGGGCAATCGATCTTGCGCGTATTCACCCATCTGCCAAAAGCCGTGCAGTGCCCCTTGTGCATCTGCATTGGCAAACTGAGCTTGCGGCACGTCGACCTTCACACGGCCCTTCTCGACCTGCCACCGCAATTGTGCCTGCAGGCTATCCATAGGAATCACGGGATCTTCGAACACACCGGGGAAGTGCAAAGTTCCCGTTTGCATTTCCAAGTCAGCCTTACCACCTTGCGCATTCAGTTCAAAGTTTGCATTCAAGCCTTGCAGGCCCGGTATTCCCACGTCGTTTTCAACAGCCTGCGGCTGAAGCACGAGTCGCGCCACCTGACCGCGGGCTTCATAGCTGCCCGCGTCCTTCCACTGCATTTGAAACTGGCGCAACTCGCCTTGTGGTGCCCAGCGAAGCAGCGCGTCGTGCAACGACGCGGGTACCGGCAATGACTGCACCACCTGGCTTACCAGGGACAAGTCTGCGTAATCCAGTTCCACACTGGTGCGCGTGGGTGCAGTGTGGGGCCCTTGGGCGCTCACCGTCCAGTTGCTGCTGGGCCAATGCACACCGCCTGGACTGATAAAACTGAAATTCCTGGCACTCAAGCTCCAGCCCTGAGCTTGCCAGTCGGCATCGAAACGACCCTTGAACTGCTCCAGCGCCAGATCTGCTCTCTGAGCATCCCTCCATTGCACTTGCGCCTTGTGCAAAGCAAGATCGGCGGTCACTCCCACCAGTTTGCCGTGCTGCACGTCCAGCCACGCGCGCGCCTCCCCATTGCCTTGGATGGCTTGCACGCCCCAGGCTTGCGGCCAGGGCAGCGACGGCACTTGCTCCAGGTGCAAAGAGGCATACCATTCACCGCTCCAACGGGTCCAGGGCGCTTGGGTGGACGGCAGCAGTGGCTGGCGAAACGCTCCCAGCAACTGCATGCGCTCGCCCTCTCCGGCTTCGGGGGTGGCATCCACACGCAGCACGTGCCTCCAATGGCGATTGCGCAGTACCACATCCACGTCGCGCCATTGCACCGTGCCACGCGTGCGCTGCTCGTCCGTGAAGTTCACCAGCCCTTTTTGAATCACCAGCTCTGGCTGCTCAAGCAACCAGTCCAGCGCGGGGCTTTCCGTGGAATCACTTTGCACCACATCCAAACCTGCCACCTGCCACCGACCATCGGCCAGATGGCGGATATCCAGTGCTGGCGCATCGATATACAGTTGCTCCAGCCCCAGACGCAGCAAAGAACGCGCGGACACCGTGGCAATCACGCTTTGCAGTCTGAGCGCATCACGCCCCTGTGCATCCAGCACGCTCACGCCCGTCAGATACACCGCTGGAAATAAACCTTCCGATTTGGCCGTTATCTCATCAATGCGTACCGGAGCCCCCAAGGCCTGTGTCGCCAAGCGCTCGACTTCAACGCGCCACTCCCCGATTCGCGGCACAATGAATCCATGGAGAGTCCCCCAAACCAGCGCCAGAACTAGCCAGAAAGCCAGCACCAAGCCCAATGACCAGCGGGCAATGCGGGCAAAAATGCGTAACTGGCGTGACGGGGTGGGGCTCGGATCGATCATTCGTGGGTTCACAGATAGCTGGAATTATCGCCCGCTTGCCCTGGCAAGGGTATGACACCAAGGGTAACGGCTTCAAGGATCTGTGAACTCGCACCAACCAGTGCCAAGCATGCAGATCGCAGACCATATTCAAACGCCTACTGAGCGCTCTACTGCGGAGCACTCTCGCTTCTGGCAACGCCTTCATCGTCGCTACGCCGACTTGATGAGCGTGCTGCCTGCCGGTCCACCTGATCGCACCACCATTGAGCAAGGCTTGCACACACTGCAATCCCAGCACGGTCTTGATCTGCCTGCCGCACTGCGTGTGCTGCGCCAACTGGTGATGGAGCGCTTGATGGTGCTGGACTGCACGCAGACAGCAGACTTGGGGCTGATCACGCACGGTGTCACCGCCTTGGCAGAGCTGGCACTGGACCGCGCCTGCACACATGTGCGCCAAGAACTTGACACCCGCCATGGCACCCCTACCGGGCCCGATGGTCAAGCCGTGCCGCTGTGGATCATCGGCATGGGTAAGTTTGGGGCGCGCGAACTCAATGTCTCCAGTGATATTGATCTGATCTATGTCTACGAGCACGAAGGTGAAACACAAGGCCTGAGTGATGGACGCGGCAAAATCAGCAACCACGAGTACTTTGGCAAGGCCGTCAAAGCCATCTATACCCTGATTGGCGACACCACCGAACATGGCTTTGTATTTCGCGTGGACCTGGCCCTGCGCCCCCATGGCAATTCGGGGCCTGCTGCCGTCAGCCTCTCCTCCTTGGAAGACTATCTGCAGGTGCATGGGCGTGAATGGGAACGCTTTGCCTGGCTCAAGAGCCGGGTAGTCGCGCCATTTGCAGCCGTGCAGGCGCCGAATGTGCAAGCTCTGCGTTCCGTGGTGCTGCCGTTCGTATTTCGTAAATATCTGGACTACAGCGTCTTTGACTCACTGCGCAGCCTGCATCGCCAGATTCGTGAGCATGCTGTGCGCCGCAGTGCAGGTCATCCGGAACGGGCCAACGACGTGAAGTTGTCTCGCGGAGGGATTCGTGAAATCGAATTCACCGTACAGCTGCTGCAAGTCGTACGCGGGGGGCAATTTCCCGAACTGCGTTGCCGACCTACGCTGCAAGCCCTGCAGCGCCTGGCGCGCGCCAATCTGATGCCCCAGGAAACGGCGGAGCAACTGGCGCAGGCCTATACCTTTTTGCGCAATGTGGAGCACCGCATCCAGTATCTGGATGATCAGCAGACCCATGTGCTGCCCACCCGTGATGATGATCTGGAATGGATTGCGCACACCATGGGCTATCCGGACACGCGCAACTTTTTGCTGCAACTGGACACGCACCGCGAATTGGTGGCGCAAGAGTTCGACACTTTGCTGGGCGGCAACCAGGCCGGTCAATGTCAAAATGGCACGTGCAATGGACCACGTTCGGTCAACGGTAGCAGCAACGCACCGGATCTTGAAACCCTGATCGACCAGTTGCCTCCCCAAATGGCGCAGCGCATTACTGAGTGGCGCGACCACATCAAGGTGAGAGGCTTGCGCGACGAGGCCCGAGCACGCCTGTTCCGTCTGGTTCAGCAGACCGCCCAGCGGGTCAAAGACGGTTCTTTGCAAGAAGTGGCGGCCATCCGTTTTATCAACTGGCTGGAACCTTTGTTGCGCAGAGAGAGCTATCTGGCGCTATTGCTGGAGCGTCCGTCCGTGCATGAACGCTTGCTGGATTTGCTGGGAGCGGCGAAGTGGCCAGCCCGCTATTTGCAACAGCACCCTGGAGTGATTGATGAGCTGGCCAGCGACCAACTCTTTACCGAACGCTTCAGCGCTGCTGACTTTGAAAATGAGATGGCGCTGCGACTGCAGGCCCTGGAAAGCACTGGCGAGGACGACGACGAAAACCTGCTGAATCTGCTGCGCCGCGCCCAGCACGCTGAAACATTCAGGACACTTGCGCGCGACGTGGAAGGAGCCATCACCGTCGAACAAGTGGCGGACGACCTGAGCGCGCTGGCCGACAGCGTGCTGCGCGTGACCGCGCAGTGGTGCTGGAATCGACTCAAGCAGCGCCACCGCGAAGATCCGCAGTTCGGCATCATCGGCTACGGCAAACTAGGCGGCAAAGAGCTGGGTTACGGCAGTGATCTGGACATTGTCTTCATTTTTGATGATGACGACGAGAATGCGCCCGAGATCTACACCGCCTGGGTACGCAAGCTCATCAACTGGCTCACGGTCAAAACCGGCGAAGGTGATTTGTACGAAATAGACACTGCCCTGCGTCCCAATGGCAACTCGGGTCTGCTGGTCACCAGCTTCAAATCCTACGCAGACTACCAGCAGCAACGCGGCAGCAATACAGCTTGGACCTGGGAGCATCAGGCCATGACGCGGGCGCGCTTTGTCCTGGGCAGCAAAAACTTGCGCCAGCGCTTCGATGAGGTGCGAGCGTCCGTGATCACTGCAGCACGGGACGCGCAGTCACTCAGCGCTGAAATCGTGAGCATGCGGGATCGGGTGCGTGCGGCACACCCCGTGCGCAGCGAATTGTTTGATGTCAAGCACAGTCCGGGCGGAATGGTTGATGCGGAATTTGCTGTGCAATATCTGGTGCTTTCGCAATCTGCACAACACCCAGAGTTGACAGGCAACGTGGGCAATATTGCATTGTTGCAGCGCGCAGAAGCCGCCGGCTTACTCCCTCAGGGCATCGGTCAGTCTGCCGCCACTGCTTACCGCGCATTAAGGCGTATCCAGCACCAGTCTCGTCTGGATGAAGACAATGGAATGGTCAACGAGAGCCTGATCACGCAGCACCGAGATGCAATTTTGGCGCTGTGGCAGGCAGTTTTCCCTTGTTGACGCTCAATATCCATCTCAAAGTCAGCGTTCAGCCAGTTCATTCAGCATCAAAATGTAAGAATATGTTCAACTGCGTTTGAACTCCAATGAACCTCGTTGAATTAAATCTCTCGTCTATTCCCTTTGGCCGGCCTATTCCATTCGCACTGCGCGGAACCGGCGGGGTATTGCTGGCCAACAAAGGGTATGTGATTCGCTCGGCGGACGACCTGCGAGTGCTACTCACCCGAGGACAAGCACTGTATGTGGATGTTGATGAATCGGGAGAAAGCTATCGAGCATTTCTGGCGCAGATTCAGTCCTTGTTACTGTCTAACAAACCGCTGAACAAGATTACAAACATGACCTTGCAAACTTCCGCAGCCCCTGTGCTTGCGGAGAATGAGCAGGAGGACAGTCCCCCGGTCTGGAGAGAGTGGCAGCTGGGGCTCACGCAATTGCTGCGCAATCCGGAGCCTGCCAGTTTTGCCGTGCGCTTTGAAGATCTGTTCTCCGGATTCAGCCGCTATCTACTCAAAAATCCGGATGCCACGCTGCTGGCACTGATGCAGATGTCGGCACAAGAAACGCATTATTACTGCGCCACACACTCGATGCTGGTCGCATCCATCTGCATGACAGTGGCACGCGAGACCCTGCGCTGGCCCGAAAACCGTGTCCTGACACTGGGCCGTGCCGCACTGAGCATGAACATTGGCATGGCACGCCTACAAGATGAGTTGGCACTGCAGAGCACACCACTCACGCCCCAGCAAGCTCAGGCCGTGGATCAGCACTCCGACATGTCTGTGAGCATTTTGCGCACCATGGGTATTTCGGACCCTCTATGGCTGGACGCAGTACGTACCCACCATCACCGTGCGCCGGGCAAACTGTCAGAGAAAACGCTGAGCCAGCAAATGGCGCGCCTGATTCAGCGCTCCGACATTTTTGGCGCACGCATCGCACCACGCGCCAGCCGCGAGCCTATGTCGGTCACATCTGCCATGCAGGCCAGCTACTACGACGAGACCAAGTCTGTGGATGAGGCCGGCGCTGCACTGGTCAAGGCTTTGGGCATTTATCCACCCGGTGCCTGGGTCAAGCTGGCCACCGATGAAATAGCCGTCGTAGTGCGGCGAGGCAGTTCTGCAGCCACTCCTCGCGTTGCAGTACTCCTGAACCGCTCCGGCATGGCAACCGGGGAGCCTATCCCCCGTGACACCGCTCAGGCGACCTGGAAGATTGTCAGCCCTGTCGCACACAAAGACGTGCGAGTTCGCCTACCTTTGGAAAAATTGCTGGCCCTATGATTAGCTCAAACAGGTGCTCAATGTGCTGGAAATTTTTTTGGAACTAATCCAAATTTTCTTGCTCAGAAAGCTCTGTCAGGGTTAAAAACCGGCCAGTTTCAGTGTTGCGAAGCCGCCCTTCGGGGTTTGTCAGTCTTGGAGTGCATCTCCTCCCTCCCTCTCTTAATTCACTTCAAGACGCTTCGCAGCCTTTTTATTCCGCAAGGGCACCACAAGGTGCCCTTGTTTTTTGTCCGTGATGGGGTTGTGTGGATTTTGCGCAGTGCACCTTGGAAGCGGGGCACCTACAATTGCGGGCCATGAGCCTGTCTTCCATCTCCGCCCTCTCCCCGCTTGACGGCCGCTATGCCGCCAAGCTTTCCGCCCTGCGCCCCATCATGAGTGAGCAAGGCTATATGCACCGCCGTGTCCAAGTGGAAATCACTTGGTTCATCGCTTTATCGGATGCCGGCTTTGCCGAGTTTCCGCCACTGAGCGAAGGTGCACGCACTTACTTGCACAGCCTGGTCAGCGATTTCTCTGAAGCCGACGCCGCCGCGATCAAGGAGATCGAGAAGACCACCAACCACGACGTCAAAGCCGTTGAATATTGGATCAAGGGCAAGTTCGACGGTCGCCCCGAGCTGCAAAAAGCCGCAGAATTCGTGCACTTTGCCTGCACCAGCGAAGACATCAACAACACCAGCCACGCCCTGCAAATCCGCGTAGGCCGCGACATGGTGGTGTTACCTGCCCTGGATCGCATCGTTTTGAAGCTGCGCGAAATGGCACACCAGTATGCTGATGTGCCCATGCTGAGCCGCACGCATGGTCAGACTGCGTCCCCCACCACCGTGGGCAAGGAAATTGCCAACGTTTTGGTCCGTCTGCAAAAGGCTGTGGACAACATCGCCAATGTCAAGGTGCTGGGCAAGATGAACGGCGCTGTAGGCAACTACAACGCCCATCTGTCGGCCTGGCCTGCTTTTGACTGGGAAGCCTTCTCCAAGAACGTGATCGAGTCGCCCGAGCCCAAGGGGCTGGGTCTGACCTTTCAGCCCTACTCCATCCAGATCGAGCCCCATGACTACATGGCCGAGTTCTTTGACGCGGTGGCGCGCGCCAACACCATCCTGGTGGACTTCTCGCGCGATGTCTGGGGCTATGTCTCGCTGGGGTACTTCAAGCAGCGTCTGAAGGCCGGTGAAATCGGCTCCTCAACCATGCCCCACAAGGTCAATCCCATCGACTTCGAAAACGCCGAGGGCAATCTGGGTCTGGCCAATGCGCTGCTCAAGCATCTGTCAGAGAAACTGCCTGTGTCCCGCTGGCAGCGTGACCTGACCGACTCCACCGTGCTGCGCAACATTGGTGTGGCACTGGGTTACGCCACCCTGGCGTACACCTCGCTGATGACCGGTCTGAACAAGCTGGAGCTCAATGAAGAGCGCTTGCAAGAAGATCTGGACCATGCCTGGGAAGTGCTGGCCGAACCCATCCAGACTGTAATGCGCCGCTACGGTGTGCAAGGAGCCTACGAGAAGCTCAAGGAAGTGACCCGTGGCAAAACTGTGCACGCCGAAGACCTCCACCGCCTGATCAATGGCCTGGAGATTCCACAGGCTGACAAAGACCGCCTGCTGGCCATGACCCCTGCGTCGTACATTGGCAAGGCGGCTGAACTGGCCCGCCGCGTCTAATCCACGCCCATGCTGCTGCGCTTTCCTGCTGAGCGCAGCAGCCATCAAGAGCTGCCCACGCGCGGACAAACCAGCGCTGGCAGCTCTTGTTTTTATCCCCATTCAGCCCCCTGCGGGCTGCCGCACCAGACACCCGCCATGGCACTGAAATCTACGGTCTACAAGGCCAATCTGTCGATTGCCGACATCGACCACAACTACTACGCAGACCACAATCTGACCTTGGCGCGCCATCCCAGCGAGACTGATGACCGCATGATGATCCGACTGGTCGCTCTGGCGCTCAATGCCTGGCAATTGCAGGCACTGTGCAACGGTGACGGCACACTGGGTTTTGGCGTGGGCCTGAGCGATCCCGATGATCCGGATGTGCATATCACCGACTACACCGGCCAAAAGCGCCTGTGGATCGAGGTAGGCCAGCCCGAGGAAAAGCCCATCACCAAAGCCTGCAACAAGTCCGACCACGTGCTGGTCTACCCGTTCAACCATGCAGCCAATGTGTGGTGGAAGGGTCTGGAGGGCAAGGTCAACCGCCAAAGCAAGCTGGAAGTGCTGTACATCGACTCCGAAATTGCGCAGCAACTCGGCGGCCTGGCAGAACGCAGCATGCAGCTGCAAGCCACCATCCAGGAAGGCCAGCTGACGCTGTCCAGCGACCTTGGGACGGTTTTTGTCGAGCCCCAGCGCTGGAAATAAGACCTGCTTCCACCGTGCGCCGCCTACAATGCCACCCAGTTTTCCACACACTTCTATAAGACTTGAAGGCTGACGCCATGAACATCATCCGCTTTTCCGACCTGTGCGCCCAAGGCAAAGTCCAAGGCCAACGTGTTTTCATTCGTGCCGATTTGAACGTGCCGCTCAACGATGCAGGCCAGATCACCGAAGACACCCGCGTGCGCGCTTCGGTGCCTGCCATTGAAATGGCGCTGAAAGCCGGTGCAGCAGTCATGGTAACCAGTCACCTGGGCCGCCCCACAGAGGGAGAATTCAAGCCAGAAGATTCCCTGGCTCCTGTGGCCAAGCGCCTGGGCGAACTGCTGGGCCGCGAAGTGCCTCTGGTCGCCAACTGGGTGGATGGTGTTCAGGTGCAGCCCGGCCAAGTCGTGCTGTTGGAAAACTGCCGCGTGAACATAGGTGAAAAGAAGAACAAGGAAGAACTGGCACACAAGCTGGCCGCCTTGTGCGACATCTTTGTGCATGACGCATTTGGCACCGCCCACCGCGCCGAAGGCACCACCTACGGTATCGCACAATTTGCCCCCATCGCCTGTGCAGGTCCACTGCTGTCTGCCGAAATTGACGCCATCACCAAGGCGCTGGCCGCCCCCGCGCGCCCCCTGGCTGCCATCGTGGCAGGCTCCAAGGTATCGACCAAGCTGACCATTTTGCAGTCGCTGGCCAAGAACGTGGACCAGTTGATCGTAGGCGGCGGCATTGCCAACACCTTCATGCTGGCTGCTGGCCTGAAAATCGGCAAATCGTTGGCAGAGCCTGATCTGATTGGTGAAGCCAAGGCCGTGATCGACGCCATGGCCGCCCGCGGTGCAGACGTGCCCGTGCCTACCGACGTGGTCACCGCCAAGGCTTTCGCAGCCGATGCGCCCGCTACCGTGAAGAAAGCCACCGAAGTTGAAGACGATGACATGATTCTGGACATCGGCCCTGAAACTGCCGCCAAGCTGGCCGAGCAGCTCAAGAAGGCTGGCACCATTGTCTGGAACGGCCCCGTGGGCGTGTTCGAGTTTGACCAGTTTGCCAACGGCACCAAGACCATAGCGGCTGCGATTGCTGAATCAGCCGCTTTCAGCATTGCTGGCGGCGGCGACACGCTGGCCGCCATTGCCAAGTACGGCATCGAAGACAAGGTGGGCTATATCTCCACCGGCGGCGGTGCCTTCCTGGAAGTGCTGGAAGGCAAGACCCTGCCCGCCTTTGAAATCCTGCAAAAGCGCGCCAACGATTAATCAGGCTTCAGGCCAAACTGGCTTCTAGCGCTTGTGTAGCAAGCGCTGAAAGCAATCAAAACAAAGCCCGCAACATCTAAGCTGCGGGCTTTGTGGTTGATGCGCTTACGTTACCCGAACAGGTAGCTGCCCCCCGTCCATGCCAGATAGCCCAGCACACTGAAGTACGCCACGCTGAGTACCAGGCCTAGGTATCCCAGAATCACGAAAAGGCCATCGCGCTGCAGCAGCCCCACCGTCAACAGCAAGATCCCCACGGCAGGCGCGGTGTTGGAAAAGGGAATCGGCCCCAGCGGCGCCATCAGCAGCAAGCCACCAAACACCACTGCTGCGCAGTTCAGGCGCAGCATGGGCACAGAGGTCAGCCCCAGCCAGCGCTCTTTCACCCAACGGTCAATCTTGCTCACAACGGCCACGCCTTTATGCAGTACAGGTACCAACTTATTGGCATCCAACGGTTTCAGCAAGATACGTTGGGGCAGCCAGGGCAGACGATTCAAAAACAGGGCCGAAGCGAGCAGCACAATGGCTGCACCAAAAACGGTGGAAACACCGGGAATAGATACGGGAATGAGAAATGGCAGCGTAGACAGCGCGCAGATCAGCAACATGCCTTGACGACCGCTACGCTCCAACAGCTCTTTCAAGGTGACCGTGTCACCATCAATTTCATCAATGACGGTAGTGAGCAGGTGGCTCAGCATAAAAAAACCCAGAAATCAGCAGTAGATGCTGATTTCTGAGCATACTTCACAGCAAAAGTTGCATCCTGTCATACCGCTTTGCGGCTGGGCCACAAGACGGTCGCAATGGCCAGCACCATCAGCGCCACTGCCGTCCAGTCTTGCCAGTGAAGCACCTCATTGAGCCACCACGCGCCGCTGAACACCCCCAGTACGGGGATAAACATCACACTCAGGGTAGAAGCCACCGGCGGCAGGCTGCGCGCCAGGACAAACCAGACCACCTGCGCAAAACCTACTACCAGCAGTCCGTTGAACAAGATGGTGCCCACCGCAACCGTGCCGGGTAGGTGCCACTGACTTCGCTCCAGAGATACCGCCCCCAAACTCAGCACGAGTGCCGTGATCAGCATCATCCAGAACGCCATGGTCAACACGGGCACAGGCATGGAGGCCCGCCGCATCATCTGCGTTCCAATCGCCCAGCAAAAGGCTGCAAACAAAATCATCAAAGCGCCTGTGGGTCGACTGCCCAAAGCGCCAAATTCATGCCACAGCAGCAGCATCACGCCCAGGAATGCCGCAGCAACGCCACACCAGGCGCGGCCAGCCAGACGGTCACGGTAAATCAAGCTGCCAATCACTGCTGAAAAAATAGGCATGGTGTAGCCCAGAATGGCTGCTCGCCCGCTGGAGACCAGAGGCATGGCCACAATCACCAGACAGTGCCAGATCACCATATTGAACAGCGTGAGCCTGGCCAGCGTGCCCCAGTGCTCGCGTGCAATGCTCAAAGACTGTTTTTGCATTCGCAGCACACACAGCACCACCAGCAAACCGATCCACATTGAGATGGCGCGAAAGCTCAGCGGCGGGAAATGCGTCACTCCGAGCTTCATGATCGGCCAGTTCACGCCCCAAATCAGCGTCAGCAGCACCAGAAGAACCAATTGTCGGGGAGTAAAAGCAGGCATAGGACGTAGATTGTGCCTGCCCCCTACAATTGCTGCTCATGACTTTTCTCGACATGCTGCGCGACGCGTCCACGCGCAACAACTCCATGCTGTGCGTGGGACTGGACCCCGAGCCTTCCAAGTTCCCCGCTGCCATGCGTGGTGACGCTTCCAAGATCTACGACTTCTGCGCCGCCATTGTCGATGCCACCCACGATCTGGTGAACAGTTTCAAGCCCCAGATCGCCTACTTCGCAGCACATCGTGCCGAAGACCAGCTCGAAAAGCTCATGGCGCACATGCGCAAAGTGGCCCCTCATGTGCCCGTCATTCTGGATGCCAAGCGCGGTGATATCGGCTCCACCGCCGAGCAATACGCCAAAGAGGCTTTTGAACGCTACGGTGCAGATGCCGTCACGCTTTCGCCATTCATGGGCTTTGACTCCATCACGCCTTACCTCAAATACGAAGGCAAGGGCGCTTTCTTGCTGTGTCGCACATCCAACCCTGGTGGCGATGATCTGCAAGCCCAGGTGCTGGCCGATGTCCCCGGCCAGCCACATATGTTTGAGCACGTCGCCAAACTGGCCCAGGGTCCGTGGAACACCAATGGTCAGCTCGGTTTGGTAGTGGGTGCCACACGCCCCCACGAGATTGAACGCGTACGCGCCGTAGCACCCACTTTGCCATTGCTGATTCCTGGCGTTGGTGCCCAGGGGGGCGATGCCGTAGCCACCGTGAAGGCCGCGCGCCTTGGCGGCGGGCCCATCATCATCAACTCCTCTCGCGCTGTGCTGTATGCCTCGCAAGGAGAAGACTTTGCCGCAGCTGCACGCCAAGCAGCCATGGACACCCGCGAGACGCTCAACCAAGCAGCACTGGCAGCTTAAGAACGTGCTTACGACCTAAGCACACGCGCTTTTCAACCCACATGGCCCTCGCTATGTGGTTTTTTTGTTGCCGTCAACTTTAGATTTGCATCAAGCGGCACTCCACTAAATCGCACAATCGTTCTTTTTTTGCAAAAAAAGCGCATTTCATGTAGCAAAACCTAGGGTTTGCACAGGGGCGCACCGCTTTGGCTCCCTCCACAATCTTCACAAAGGGCTCAGACCCTGGGCATGGGGGAGGAGAGCCATTCACCGCCATGTCTGTCACTTTCCGACGTAACAACGACAATTGAGCGGAGACAAAGCATGAGTGAGCGTCCATGGTTGGCGTCCTATCCCGAAGGCGTACCTACTGACATTGATCCCAGCAGCTATCACTCTTTGGTAGCACTGATGGAGCAAGCCTTCAAATCCCACGCCTCACGCTCGGCGTATTCGTATATGGGCAAAGACATCAGCTTCAGCGATGTCGATCGTCAAAGCCAGACTTTTGCAGCCTACTTTCAGTCTCTGGGCATGAGCCAAGGTGACCGCGTGGCCATCATGATGCCCAACGTGCCTCAATATCCTATTGCTGTCGCTGCCATTCTGCGTGCAGGCTTTGTCGTGGTGAATGTCAATCCGCTGTACACCGCCCGTGAACTTGAGCACCAGCTCAAAGATTCCGGTGCCAAAGCCATTGTCATCATTGAAAACTTTGCCCACACATTGGAGCAATGCATCAAGCAAACAGCGGTTGAGCATGTGGTCTTGTGCTCCATGGGCGACATGCTGGGCACGCTCAAAGGCTGTCTGGTGAATTATGTGGTGCGCAATGTCAAAAAGATGGTGCCCGCCTTCAACCTGCCCAAGGCCGTACGCTACAAGGATGCCATCCGCCAAGGTGGCAACGCCAGCTTCCGCAAGGCCGAAGTCGGCCCCGACGATATTGCAGTGTTGCAATACACAGGCGGCACGACCGGCGTGAGCAAGGGCGCAGTGCTGCTGCACCGCAACGTCATTGCCAACACGCTCCAATGCGAGGCATGGTTCAGCCCTGTGCTCAAAGACATGCGCCAAAGCGGAGAACAAGTCACCAGTGTGTGCGCGCTACCGCTCTATCACATCTTTGCTTTCACCGTGAACATGATGCTGTCCATGCACACGGGTGGCAAAAACATCTTGATCCCCAATCCGCGGGATCTGGCAGGTACGCTCAAAGAGCTGTCCAAGCACAAGTTCCACAACTTCCCTGCAGTGAACACCCTGTTCAACGGTCTGTCCCATCACCCGGATTTCAACAAAGTGGACTGGAGCCACCTGAAAGTATCCGTCGGTGGCGGTATGGCCGTGCAAGGTGCGGTAGCCAAACGCTGGCTGGAGAAGACTGGCTGCCCTATCGTGGAAGGTTATGGCCTGTCGGAAACCAGCCCTGTGGTGAGTTGCAACCCGGTGACTGCCAAAGAGTTCACGGGCACCATCGGTGTTCCGTGTCCCAGCACCTACGTCAAGCTGATTGGCGAAGACGGTCAGCCAGTCACCGAACTGGGTAAAACCGGTGAAATTGCGGTAAAGGGCCCGCAAGTCATGGCGGGCTACTGGCAGCGGCCCGACGAGACCGCCAAGTCCATGACCGCAGATGGCTACTTCCTGACGGGTGATATCGGCACCATGGATGAGCGCGGCTACATCAAGATCGTGGACCGTAAAAAAGACATGGTGCTGGTCAGCGGCTTCAACGTCTACCCCAATGAGGTTGAAGACGTGGTTGCCATGTGCCCTGGTGTGCTGGAGTGTGCCGTAGTGGGTGTGCCAGACGAGAAAACCGGAGAAGCCGTGAAGCTGGTGGTCGTCAGGGAGAACGATAGTCTGACCGAAGAAGTGCTGCGCAAGTTCTGCCGTGAGAACCTGACCGGCTACAAGCAGCCACGTGTCATCGAATTCCGCACTGAGCTGCCCAAAACGCCAGTCGGCAAGATTTTGCGACGCGAACTGCGCTGATGCAGCCAAGCCCGTACACTTTGCGCTCCAACCGTTCTCAGCCACGGCCCTTCGGGGCCGTTTTTCATGTCTTTTGATTTGCCATGACACTTGCCATTTTGAGTGCCCTTCCTGAAGAACAGCAAGGCATTGCTCACGCCCTGACCAACGCTCAAGAAGTCGTGCGCGCTGGACGCACCTTTGTACGTGGTCACATGCATGGCACAGACGTGGTGCTGGCACTGAGTGGTATTGGCAAGGTTGCGGCAGCCACGACCACCACCACACTCGTGGAGCACTTTGGGGTGCAGCAACTCGTTTTCACTGGTGTTGCGGGCGGGTTGGGCCCTACGGTCCGTGTGGGCGACGTGATCGTCGCCCAACATTTTGTGCAGCATGACATGGATGTGCGCCCACTGTTCCCGCGCTGGCAGGTGCCTGGCTACGCAAGCCCTTTGTTCGCGTGCAATGCAGAACTGGTACATCAGTTACATTCCGCGGCAGATAGCTGCACCCAGTCAGCGGCCCAATGGAATGAGCCACTGCTCAACCAGCATGCGCCTTGCGTGCACACCGGCCTGATTGCCAGCGGCGATCAGTTCATAGTGTCTGCAGCGGTCTCGCACAGCATTCACAGCGCACTGCAAGATGCGGGACTGGCTGCTTTGGCGGTCGAAATGGAAGGCGCAGCCATTGCCCAGGTGTGCGCCGACTACGGCATACCATTTGCCGCTGTACGCACTATCTCTGACCGCGCTGACGACGATGCCCATGTGGATTTTCCCGCCTTTGTAACCGCCGTGGCCAGCCGTTATGCCCAGCACATTATCACCCACATGCTGCTTGCGCGGGCCCATTAGCCGCATTCGCTGCCCCATTCTTTGCCCTGCCCACTCAGCCTACGCGGAAGTGGGCTTTTTTGATTGGCGCACAATGCTCTGGTCTGCGGCCCTGCGCCGCCCTGCTTTCGGAGGTTCGCCATGAACGCACGCATTCCTTCCAGCGCTTTGAATACGTCTCAAGCGCTGGAACAAGTCAGCCAGAAATGGGACAACGACATTGTTGGCCAGCTCAAAGACTACATCGCCATTCCCGCCAAATCCCCGATGTTTGCTCCGGACTGGGAGCAGCAGGGTCTGCTCGAGACTGTGCTGCGCAATGCTGCCGACTGGGTGGAAGCACAAAATGTTGAAGGCCTGAAACTGGAAATTGTGCGCATGCCTGGCCGTACCCCCGTGCTGTTCTTTGAGGTTGCCGGGACACAGCCTAACGCCAACAATGCAGACAGCCCCACGGTGCTGATGTACGGCCATCTGGACAAGCAGCCTGAATTTGAAGGCTGGCGCAGTGACCTTGGACCATGGACGCCCAAGTACGAAGATGGCAAGCTCTATGGCCGCGGCGGCGCAGACGATGGCTACGCTGTCTATGCCAGCGTGGCCGCAGTGCAAGCACTGAAGAGCCAGAACGTGATGCACCCGCGCATCGTCGGCATCATCGAAACAGCAGAAGAAAGCGGCTCTGCCGATTTGCTGCCCTATATCGACACCCTGCGCCCCCGTCTGGGTGCTGTGGAACTGGTGATTTGCCTGGACAGTGGCGCTGGCAACTACGACCAGCTGTGGCTAACGACCAGCCTCCGAGGCATGGCCAGCGGAACGTTGAAAGTGGAGATACTCACGGAAGGCGTGCACTCGGGCGATGCCTCGGGCGTGGTGCCTTCATCTTTCCGCATCATGCGTCAGGTTCTGGACCGCCTGGAAGACAGCAAGACCGGTCGCATGCTGCCTGCCAGCTTCCACTGTGAAGTTCCTGCAGAGCGCCTGGCCCAGGCCAGAGCCACTGCCACCATCCTCGGAGATGAGACGTACAAACGCTTCCCCTGGGCCCACCACGATTGCGGCGGCTCCTCGCTGGTATCGCTACCCACTACCACCGACCCGGTGCAAGCGCTGCTCAAACGCACCTGGGAGCCCACCTTGAGCGTGACCGGCGCCGAAGGCTTCCCTACCCTGCAAAACGCAGGCAACGTGCTGCGCCCTTACACCGCCTTCAAGCTCAGTCTGCGCCTGCCTCCGCTGGTGGATGCGGCGGCCTGTGTGCAAGAGATGAAGACCTTGCTGGAAGACAATGCGCCCTACCAGGCCAAGGTCACCTGGGAAGGGCTGTCCAGCTCCAGTGGCTGGAACGCTCCGGCCATGGACAACTGGTTTGAAGTCGCACTGAATCAGGCCAGCCGTGCACACTTTGGCGCAGACTGTGGCTACATCGGCCAGGGCGGCACCATTCCGCTGATGAATCTGCTGAGCCAGGGCTTCCCCAAGGCGCAAATGATGGTCTGCGGCGTGCTCGGACCCAAGAGCAATGCCCACGGCCCCAATGAGTTTCTGCATGTTCCTTATGCCAAGAAGCTTACCGCCGCAGTGGCCCAAGTGATTGCAGCCATGCCCGTCGCAGCTACCGTGGACACAGCAACCTGATAACAGTGATCCTCCCCCAAAAAAACAAGCACCTTTTCCAGGTGCTTGTTTTTTTGATGAATCCTGGCTTTTGCCTCCTGCCTACAAGGTTGATAGCACCAAAGCCGCCAGAGGAGCAGTTTCTGCACGCAAAACACGCGGCCCAAGGGTAACCGGCACAAAGCCGTTGCTGCGCGCCAGCCCTTCTTCTGCAGCGGTCAGGCCGCCTTCAGGTCCTGACAGAAAAAATACGGGCTGCTCGGCATCGCTGCCCAGCGCCTGTTGCAGCGGTTGCGTGCCTTCCGCCAAAGACAGCACGGCCCGCAAGCCTTCGCTGGTAGGGAATTGCTGCAGCCACTGCGCCAGTGTCACCGCCTCATGAATCACCGGCACGCGGTTTCTCCCGCACTGCTCGCAAGCGGCCACAGCCACCGCTTGCCAATGGGCGCGTTTCTTATCGCCCCGCTCTCCTTTGAGCTTGAGCACGCTGCGCTCTGCCAGCAAGGGCGTAATGCTGGTCACGCCCAGCTCTGCGGCCTTCTCTACCAGCCAGTCCATGCGCTCGTTGGCCGTGATGCCTGCCAGCAAGTGCACGGGACGCTGGTTTTCGCGGTCGATAGCCACATGCGTATCCACGCGCACCTGCACATCGCTGCGCCCCATGCGCAAAATGGTGGCTTGCCACTCACCACCAATACCGTCCTGGTGGCCTTCAAACAAGGTGATGACATCGCCTGGCTGCATGCGCAGCACTTGAACATGGCGCGCTGCACCAGCGGGCAAACCCAGCTCGATGCCGGAAGACAGCGCAAGCGGACAGTGAAAACGGGGCATAACAGCCTCAAATAAGAGCTGCCAACGCTGGAGCAAACTGGATCTCAAAGAATTTTCATCTTGAAATTCAGCGCCCTCCTGCGCGCACAGCCTGGGGTTTTACATGCGCCCGTAGGCGTAGCCAACTTGTGGCTGAATGTTTTCGATCTGATCAATCAGACGTAACAATGGCGCCAGCTCGCGGTAGCGGCTACAGGTGGAACGCAAGTAATGAATGAATCGCGGTGTGTCAGCCAGATACTTGGGTTTGCCATCGCGCAACGTCAACCGGGCGAAGATGCCTGCCACCTTGAGATGGCGCTGCAAACCCATCCACTCCACCGCCCGGTAAAACTCACCAAAGTCATCGCCCCAGCCACTTTGGCTTGTGGCACCGACCAGCCCGGCCTTGCGGGCTTTTTCCCAGTAACGCACGGTAATGTCGATGACAAAATCTTCCTCCCACGAGAGGAAGGCATCGCGCATCAGGCTGGCAATATCGTAGGTGATGGGGCCATAGACCGCATCTTGGAAGTCAAGAATCGACAAGCCAGCGCCCGGCTGTGCGGGCAACATGAGGTTACGCGCCATGAAATCACGGTGGACGTACACGCTGGGTGCAGAAAGATTCTGCTTCACGATGGCATCAAATGTTTTGCACAGCACCGCTTGCTGTTTGTCATCCAGCGAAATCTGACGGTGCTTGGCTATGTACCAATCCGGAAACAATTGCAACTCTCGGCGCAACAAAGCATCGTCATAGGCGGGCAGGACATCTGGTTTGGAGGCCAATTGCCAGCGCAGCAACAGCTCTGTGGCCTCACGGTACCAAGGTTCAGCATCACGCGCCTTCTCAGGCGAGAGGATCTCGATCAGCGTTCGGTTGCCCATATCGGTCAACAGCATAAATCCGCTGGACTCATCCCATGCCAACACTTGTGGTACGGGCAATCCGGCTTCCGCCATCAAGGCCTGCACCTTGACAAAGGGCTGGCAGCTCTCTTTGTCTGGAGGCGCATCCATGATGATCAGGCTGTCGCCATGCTCAGTATCAATGCGCAGATAACGGCGAAAGCTTGCATCCGCCGACGCAGGACGTAAACTGCTTGGCCGCAGAGCATGCTGCTGCGTCAGGCTGACCAGCCATTGTTCAAACAATGTTTGACGACCGGGTTCGGTCCAAACAACGGGGGATGTGGGAAGGATTGGATCGCTCATGGATAATCCGATTCTACAAACGGCCTGGATCCCCTCCGCGCTAGCCTTCTATCTCCGCCTTGATTAAATGCGCCTGTGAGCCCACAAGCTTTTTCTATGCCCCAGCAAATTTCCTCGTACCGCCTGCGCCCGCTCGCCGCGTCACTGGCAATGGCCTGGGCCGCCACTGCGGCTTGGAGCGTGCAGGCACAGGACAATGGGCACAGCCTGTGGGACTCCGCACTGCCCGCACCCCAGTTGAAATCCAGCCCCCAGTTGCAAGAGTCTCTGGACTCTTCAGTGCGCGAGCAATTGCCGTCTTACATCAAAGCCGAACAGATCACCGGGCAGGCCGACATCAACACCGTCTTAGAGGGGGGTGCCGAATTGCGTCGCGGGGATACCGTCATCCGTGCGGATCGCGTGGAATACTCCATCGCTGATGACACCGTGGATGCCCAAGGCAATGTACACATCAACCGCGGTGGCAACGTCTATCAGGGCACTTCTTTAAAGCTGCAAGTGGACGCCTTCCAGGGTGATTTCACGGATGCAACCTACCAGTTTCTGGAAACCCAGGGGCACGGTGATGCGCAGCGCGTGGAGTTCATTGACCGCGACAACTCGGTGGTACACCAAGCTACCTACACCACCTGCTTGCGCGACGACAGCGCCAGCTGGGAGCCCGACTGGATGATCCGCGCCAAGCGCATCACCTTGGACCGCGTGGAAGATGTCGGTGTCGCCTATGACGGCGCGCTGGAGTTCAAGGGCGTGCCCATATTGCCGATTCCTGCGATCAGCTTCCCACTTTCGGACAAGCGCAAATCTGGACTGTTGCCACCCACCATTGGTATCGATAGCGTCAGCGGTGTCGAATACAGCCAGCCCTATTACTGGAACATTGCGCCCAACCGTGATGCCACCATCACCCCGACCATCATGTCCAAGCGCGGCGTGAGCCTGGGCACCGAGTTCCGCTATCTGGAGCCCAACTATTCCGGCGTGCTGGATCTGCTGTACATGCCCGATGACAGACTGCGCGACCGTGACCGTTGGGGTTACAACTGGCGCCACGCCACATCGCTGTCATCTCCCATTGGCAATCTTGGCCTGAACTGGAACCTCAAACGCGTCAGTGACAACAATTATTGGCGCGACTTCAACCGCATGCCCGGCGAAGGCAGCAACTTTGGCAGTGAAGACCAGCGTCTGCTCAGCAGCGACGGCACCCTGTCCTGGAGTTCAGGCCGTCACAGTCTCTCGCTGTATGCGCAAAAGTGGCAAGTCCTGCAGGACGTTGATGATCCCATCGCTCCGCCCTTCAACCGCATGCCGCAATTGCGCTGGAACTACGACACCACGGAATGGGCCACCAAGGGCTGGGACGTCAACCTCATGGCTGAAACCACGCGTTTCGAGGCAGACACCTGGGATGGCGGAAAGCACCCCGACAACGGTCAACGCAGTTATGCGCTCACGCAGATAAGCCACCCGTTTTTGCTGCCAGGTGGTTTCATCACGCCCAAGGTGCAGATGCATGCCAGCAATTACCAGTTTGATGACGCGTCCAGCACCCGCCCACGCAGCAAGTCCTTTGCCATTCCAACTCTCAGCCTGGACAGTGGGCTGGTGTTTGAGCGCGATACAGCCCTGTTTGGCAACAGCTATGTCCAGACACTGGAACCTCGAGCGTTCTATACCTACACTCCGTACCGTGATCAAAGCATGGTGCCGCTGTATGACACCGCGCTGACCGACTTCAACTTCGGCTCGATTTACAGCGAAAACAGCTACACCGGCCGTGACCGCATTGCTGACAACAATATGTTGACGCTGGGTGTAACTACACGCTATATCAAGCCCGAAGACGGTACCGAAGTGGCTCGCCTGGGCGTTGCGCAGCGGCTGCGCTTCAAAGACCAGCGTGTCGGTCTGGGCAGCGACATCCTGGGTGAAAAGGGCTGGTCCGACATCTTGGTGGGCGGTGGCGTAAACTGGAACTCGAGATGGAGCACGGATGCACTGGTGCAGTACAACCGTAACATCAACCGCACGGTACGCTCTTCCATCAGCGGGCGTTACACCCCCGGACCCTACAAGACGCTCAGCGCGGCCTACCGCTACCAGCGGGAAGACAGCATGCCTGTCATCAACCCCGGCAGCGAGCAGGTGGACTTTGGCTGGCAGTGGCCCCTCAATGCGGGCAACAAGAATGCTTTCGGCGAAGCCACCGGTGGGGGACGCTGGTACAGCGTTGGCCGCCTGAACTACAGCATGCACGACAAAAAGCTGGTCGATGCCATCGTCGGCTTTGAGTACGACAGCTGCTGCTGGATTGGCCGCGTGGTGGTGGAGCGCATGCAAAATAGCCGCCGTGACTCCAACACACGACTGTTGTTCCAAATTGAATTCGTGGGCTTCTCCCGCTTGAGCTTGGGTGCAGATCCGCTGCGCCGCCTGCAAGAGTTTGTTCCAGGCTACCGTTCGCTGCGTGACAGCAGTGGCACCGTTCCCAGCCGCTTCAGCAATTACGACTAATGCCTTTTATGCGCCAACTGATTTCTTCGCCACGTCATATTGCCCTCGGGTTGGTTTGTGCTGCTGCCCTGTCGACACTGTCGGTGCATGCCCAAGGCACGCGCCCAGCCCAAAGCGACAAAACGCTCTCTCGTGCTTTATCGACATCCAGCCAGCCCTCTGCGGTAACCAAGGCCGCAAATGAAAAGGGTGTTCGTTCGGCCGACTATATCGTCGCTGTGGTCAATGCAGAGCCGGTCACCAACAATGAGGTGCGTGCCCGTATGCAGCGCGTACTTCAGTCCATGCAAGCGCAAGGCGCCAAACAGCTCCCCCCGCAAGATGTGCTCGCGCGTGAAGTGCTGGAGCGTTTGATTGTGGAGAAGGCACAAATCCAGACAGCCAGAGAAACCGGCATCAAGGTCGATGACTATGCGGTGGACCAAGCCATTGAGAACATGGCACAACAAGGTGGTTTGAGCCCTGAAGCCATGCGCCGAGAAATGGCGCAACAGGGTCTGTCGGAAAAGACTTTTCGCGAAGAAATTCGCAACCAGCTGTTGATGCAGCGCCTTCAAAGCCGCGAAGTAGATGGCCGCGTCAAGGTTTCTGAACATGACATCGACCAGTACATGGCCGAACAACGCCGCCAGTCTGGCCAGACCGACATGGCAACAGCCACCCTCAACTTGGGCCACATCCTGATCACGGTCCCCGAGCGGGCTAGCGAGGCAGAGGTGGCAAAACGCCAAGCGCTGGCACAACAGGCGTTGCAAGCAGCCCGTTCTGAAGCCGACTTTGCAGCCGTCGCCAAACGCTTTTCCGAAGGCGGCCAGGCAGTGTTGGGCATGCGCCCTGCCAGCCGCTACCCTGGCTTGTTCGTGGAAGCCGTGGCCTCCACACCCGTTGGCGGCATTGTGGGACCCATTCGTTCAGCCGCTGGCTTTCACATCCTTAAAGTGATCGACAAGAGTGCCAGCGGAGTGCCCGCAGTGGTGACACAAAACCATGCACGCCACATCCTGCTGCGGACTTCGCCACAATTGGGGGAGCGTGAAGCAGCACGGCGTCTGTCTGAAATCCGCCAGCGTATCGACGGAGGAGCCTCATTCGAAGAGTTGGCACGCCAGTATTCCGAAGATGGTAGCGCCCAGATGGGCGGTGACCTGGGTTGGGCTGGCCCTGGACGCTATGTTCCTGAGTTTGAACAGGCGCTCAATGCCCTGCAACCCGGGCAGGTCAGCCAGCCTGTCGTTTCACGTTTTGGTGTGCACCTGATTCAACTGGTGGATCGCCGCCAAGCCACATTGACACCACGCGAGCAGCGCGAAATGCTGCGTGACGTGATCCGCGAAGAAAAGCTGGAGAAGGCCCATGCCAACTGGCTGCAAGAGATTCGTGGTCAGGCCTATGTGGAATACCGCGAACCGCCTCAATAAAATTTCCGCGTGAAACATATTCCCCGCAAACGCTTCGGTCAGAACTTTCTGACCGATCACGGCATCATCGACTCGATTGTTGCAGCCATTGACCCCAAGCCCGGCCAGCCTCTGGTGGAGATTGGCCCTGGCCTGATGGCACTGACCCAACCTTTGGTAGAGCGGACGGGTCGCATCACTGTCATTGAGCTGGATCGCGACTTGGCCGCACGCCTGCGCAGCAAGCCCCAGCTCAATGTGATTGAGTCTGACGTGCTCAAGGTCGACTTCACCGCTTTGGCGCAGCAACTTGAAGTCCCAAAACTGCGTGTTGCAGGCAATCTGCCCTACAACATTTCCTCGCCCATCCTGTTCCACCTGCTGGAGCATGTGGATGTGGTGCAAGACCAGCACTTCATGCTGCAAAAGGAAGTGATTGACCGCATGGTGGCCGACGCAGGCAACTCTGACTATGGGCGCCTGTCCGTAATGCTGCAGTGGCGCTACGCCATGGAAAACGTGCTGTTCGTGCCCCCGGAAAGCTTTGACCCGCCCCCCAAGGTCAACAGCGCTGTAGTACGGATGGTGCCGCGCGCCAACCCCGCCGCGCTTAATCCCAGGTTGCTGGAAGAGATGGTGCAAGTAGCCTTCAGTCAACGGCGCAAAATCTTGCGCAATACCCTGGGCAAGTGGCTGGAAGCCAAAGGCTTCAGTGGCAACTTTGATGTGCAGCGTCGGGCCGAAGAAGTGCCTGTGGCGGAGTACGAAGCCTTGGCTGCGCAACTGTCGCAGCAATAAGCAGCTTTGCATGCTACATCACAGCAACACCTGATCGTTGGTTGATATTGCTGTCTCAATTAAAAGCGCCCTATAAGGGCGCTTTTAATACTTTTAATATTTAGAAAGATTTGGAGTCTGCCTTACAAGAACGAGTAGAAGCAGCGAAAAGCAATCTTACGCTCCCCCCAATAGTCCGCAGCATCACGGAAGCAGTCCAGGAATTGTTCGCGCATTTCTTTGTCAAATTTATGCGCAATGGGGAGCTGGTCCAGCACCACGACAAAACCGGGCTGTGGTCCGGCTTTGTGCAATGGGTCAGTCAGACAGTCATACAGCGCATCAAAATTCTTGCCGAAATGAGCAGGAAAATGGAACTGCACAGCAATCAGATCCAGCGCATCTTGCTTGCTTTGCGCATGTGCCAGATTGGCATACAGGAAGTGCTGGCCCGTCGCTTCAGCCGCTTGCTGCAAATCCGCGATGCGAAATGCGCGGATGGATTGCACGATGTTGCTGCGTACACCACGTAAAAGGTTCTGGGGCTCAGGACAAGACGGTGTGTCCATCTCCGTGATTCTTTCTATAGCTCTTGGTTGTCCGCCCAAAGTCGGGGGCGTGGGAGTGATGGAGAACGCTCCAGCCCACAAGTTCCCGAATGCGGCATGGCTACGATCCCAATCCAGGTCTGATGCACTCATGGCGTGATCTTCCGAAAACTGTTGTAGTGGTCACTGGTGTAGTAACAAACTTCAGGCTGCGTGGGTGGCCTCCCACCACACACAATGCGCCTTGCCCCACGATTTCTGACCCAAGGAGTTTTCACGGTGTATTCACGGTAGTAGCCCCGCTTTTGCGCAGGCAACAGGCGCTCGCGATTACCAAACACTGTGCCGTCTTTTTCGTAAGGGAAAGGCCCGCCCTTGAGTATCAATCGATAGGTGGTTCGCGCCTGGGAAGGCAAGTCGGCCAACGCAACCTTGTCCATGGACCCAGGGGGCAAAGGCCCTCGAGCATGAAGTGTTGGGGCTGACAGCGCCAATACAGTGCTGACAGCCAAGGCTCCCACCACCCTAAACACCGGGTGGATGACCGTAATCCGCATCACGCAATACCTTTCAGAAAGTCTGGTTCAGCCCAGAAATTCGATCCGCAAGTGTGACGCAGTGATTTTCAAATTGCAAGAACAAAGGGCTGATCGCCATCAGCAATCAGCCCTTTTTTCAACCCAGCGCTTAACGACCTACGTTGGCATCCGCCACCGTCAACGCCGTCATGTTCACAATACGGCGCACGGTGGTGCTCGGGGTCAGTACATGCACTGGCTGGCTCGCACCCAAAAGGACGGGGCCAATGGCAATGCCGCCACCCGCAGCCTCTTTGAGCAAGTTGTAAGAGATGTTGGCGGCATCAATGTTGGGCAGTACCAACAAATTGGCTTCGCCCGTCAGACTGCTGTTGGGCATGAGCTTCATGCGTGACTCAACGTCCAGCGCCACATCACCATGCATTTCACCGTCCACTTCCAGCCACGGCGCTTGAACGCGCAGCAACTCCAGAGTCTGACGCATTTTGACGGCGCTGGGCTGGTTGCTGGAGCCAAAGTTGGAGTGGCTGAGCAACGCCACCTTGGGCTTGATACCAAAGCGCATCATTTCTTCGGCGGCCATCACGGTGATCTCGGCCAGTTGCTCCGCGGAAGGGTCATAGTTGACGTGCGTGTCGACCAGGAACACCTGACGCTCTGGCAGCATCAGGCCATTCATGCAGGCATAGGTAGTTGCGCCAGCTTTTTTGCCGATCACCTGATCAATGTAGTTCAGGTGCATCAAGGTGTTGTGCCAGGTACCGCAGATCAGACCATCAACTTCACCCTTGTGCAGCAGCATGGAACCAATCAGAGTCAGGCGGCGGCGCATTTCAATCTTGGCGATGGGTGCCGTGATGCCCTTGCGTTCCGTCATGCGGTGGTAGGTCTGCCAGAAGTCGCGGTAACGTGGGTCGTCCTCCACATTCACGACGTCATAGTCACGCCCCTGTTCCAGGCGCAAGCCAAATTTTTCAATGCGCTGGGCAATGATGGCCGGACGGCCAATCAGCGTGGGACGGGCAATGCGCTCATCCACCACAATTTGCGCGGCACGCAGCACGCGCTCTTCCTCACCCTCGGAGTAGGCCACGCGCTTCTTGGTCGCCTTCTTGGCTGCCATGAAGATAGGCTTCATCACGGTGCCCGAGGCATAGACAAAAGTCTTGAGATGCTCGCGGTAGGCATCCATGTCTGCTATCGGGCGCTGGGCCACACCGCACTTGGAAGCAGCTTCAGCCACGGCAGGGGCGACGATCAGCATCAGGCGCGGATCAAACGGCTTGGGAATCAGATATTCAGGCCCAAAGCTCAATTGCTGGCCCACATAAGCGGCTGCGACTTCTTCTGACTGCTCAGCCTCAGCCAGCGCTGCAATTGCATGGACCGCTGCAATTTCCATCTCTGTGGTGATGGTCGTGGCACCGCAGTCCAGCGCTCCACGGAAGATGTACGGAAAACACAGGACGTTGTTGACCTGATTGGGGTAGTCTGTGCGACCGGTGGCAATGATGGCGTCATCACGCACCGCTTTCACATCTTCAGGCAAGATTTCCGGATTGGGGTTGGCCAGCGCAAAAATGATGGGCTTGGCAGCCATCTTGGCCACCATGTCCTTCTTGAGCACATTGCCCGCAGAAAGACCGAGGAAGGCATCCGCGCCTTCAATCACCTGTCCCAGCGTACGCAGGTCGGTCTTTTGCGCAAACTTGGCCTTGTCTTCGTCCATCAGTTCGGTGCGGCCCTCGTACACCACCCCCGCGATGTCGGTCACGAACACGTTCTCGCGCTTGACACCGATTTCCAGCAACAAGTTCAGGCACGCCAAAGCGGCAGCGCCAGCACCCGAAGCCACCAGCTTGATCTCGTCAATCTTCTTGCCAGCCACCTTGAGCGCATTCACCATGGCTGCAGCAACCGTGATAGCCGTGCCATGCTGGTCATCATGGAAGACCGGAATATTCATGCGCTTGCGCAACTCGCGCTCCACGAAGAAGCACTCGGGAGCCTTGATGTCTTCGAGGTTGATGGCGCCAAACGTTGGCTCCAGTGCTGCAATTACATCCACCAGCTTCTGTGGGTCTTTTTCGTTGATTTCAATGTCAAACACATCGACGCCAGCGAACTTCTTGAACAGTACGCCCTTGCCTTCCATCACAGGTTTGGACGCCAGCGCACCAATATCACCCAGGCCGAGCACTGCCGTGCCATTGGAGATCACCGCCACCAGATTGCCTCGGCTGGTGTATTTGAAAGCCGCTGCAGGATCTTTCACAATCTCTTCGCAGGGAGCGGCAACACCGGGGGAATACGCCAGCGCCAAATCGTGCTGATTGGCCATGGGCTTGGTGGCAGCGATGGCAACCTTGCCAGGCTTTGGAAACTCGTGATACTCCAGTGCAGACTGGCGCAGCAAGGCGCGTTTATCAGGCAAAGCGGGGGTAGTGTTCTCGGACATGTCGTCTCTCTCCCAGGACGCAAAAAGAGGCAATTGCACAGAGCAGCCACCATGGTTGCCGTGCAATCTGATTGGTATTTCGTGGCCCATTGTAGGTGGTTGCTATCAAAAACAGTTGATGCTCGGACACACCCCTAGGGTCAAACACCTTCAACCCAGAACACCTCAATCGCGGATTGCGAATTTCAGCAAAACGACAGTTTGCTCAACAAGCAGCACGCTTTAAGCCGCTATGCTCCGTGCATTAACACCACTAACCGTTGATTAGGAAATCTAATGAAGCAGCTGGCGAATTCTTCTGTCTCCATTTGGCGTGCCGCTGTGGGCGCTGTGACCGTGGCTGCAGCCAGCCTGGCCGGCCTGGCCCACGCAGCCGATGCATACCCCAGCAAGCCCCTCACACTGGTGATTCCCTTCTCTCCCGGAGGCTCCACCGATATTTTGGGGCGCCTGCTGGCCCAGAAGCTGAGCGAGCGCATGAATGCCAATGTCGTCGTGGAAAACAAGCCTGGTGCCAACGGCACGATTGGCGTAGACCGCGTCGCCAAATCTGCACCAGACGGCTATACCATCGTGCTCGCCGATGTGGGTGGCATGGCGATCTCCACCAGCCTCTACCCCAAGCTGCCTTACCAGCCTTTGAAAGATTTGACGCCTGTGAGCTTGGTCGGCCGCAGCCCCCTGGTGCTGACAGTGGGCAACAACAGTCCACTCCATTCGCTGGCCGACTTGAACAAAGCGGCCAAAGCCAGCCCTGGCAAGTTGAACTACCCTTCCTCGGGTACCGGAGGCCCCAACCACATGGGCGGAGAGTTGTATGCCATGCAGGCTGGTGTGAAGGTTACCCATGTACCTTACAAAGGCAGCGCACCCTCTGTGGTTTCACTGGTGTCTGGTGAAACTGACTTTGGCTTCTTGACCGCCGTCACCATCAATTCCCAACTCAAAGCCGGCAATCTGCGTGCGCTGGCGGTGGCCCACGAAACGCGCCTGCCCGCCATGCCCGATGTTCCCACCATGGATGAGGCTGGTCTGAAGGGTTTCACGGCAGACGCATGGTTCATGGCGGCCGTGCCTGTGGGCACTCCACAGCCTATCATTGACCGCCTGCACAAAGAGATCGCCCAGATCCTGCCGCAAGAGGATGTGAAGGCCAAGCTCGATAGCGTCGGCGTGCTGCCTGCTGGTCTGAGCCCCAAGGCTTCAAGCGAATTTCTTGCAACTGAAATCACCAAGTGGCGTGAGGTCGTGAAGACGGCCAAGATCACACTGGACTGATAGCACAGCGTCCTTTTAAAAGCCCCTGAATCTTCGATTTCAGGGGCTTTTTTATGGATTATGGATATCAGGAGTCATGGGAAGTTAGCTGTGGCACTGCGCCATTCCCGCCAAACGCTGTAGCAACCATTGCTCAAAACGATTCCACTCTGCATGTGACATTGCAACTCCTTATGGCTTTCAAACTCAAACCGCGTGCTGCAACGCACACTGCTGGGTACAGCTTTGCTGGCGATTGCAGCCTGCGGCAGAAGCGCAGACCAGCATGATTGTGTGCATCTTGCGCTGCGTCTTTTTCTCCCACAGCCTCTCGTGCAGATAGAAGAAAGCCATCTGCACAGTGGGTTCAAGCAAACTCAAGGTCAACGCAGCCACCCAGTCTCCTGTCACAGCGAAAGCCACCCCAGCAGCCACAAGCAGGTGCATGACGTAATACGTGCCTGTTTTGACCAAGGTGCGGTAGCGCATGACCTGCTTGCGAGACCAGGCTTTCTCATGCATGAAGTAAGCCACGGCCTGCACGCTGGGCTCCAGCAGACTCAATGTCATGGCGGCGATGAGATCACCTGTCACCGCATAAGCCACCAACGCCGCGACCACGATGTGGATCACGTAGTAACTGGCCGTCTTGATCAAGGCGGTTTCGTTCCTGCGCAGCAGATGGTTGATATTGGACATGGCAAGCCTTTATTGAGAACAGGCTAAATGATAGCTATTAGCAATTAGAAAATAAATTCAATAGTCTCTATTAGGATGATGCAATCTGCCTATCTTTGCGCTGTCACAGAGACAAGGTGAACTTTGACGATTTCGCTGGTCTACTGTGTCAGAAAAACTCCGCAGATCAGGCAGCATCTATGTTTCTACTTCTGAACTGCCTGTCTTGAGCCATGTGGATACGCCTTCTTTCTGACGACATCGCCTATGTGCCCATGCAATGGGTCTGGATGGTTCCACAGCTGGTCGCCGTTTCCGTTGCAGTTTCCATCGCCACCGCCATGCTGGCCTTCGGGCTCAGCAGCATGGCACGGCAATCCTCTCGACACCGCACACTCAAGCAAAGTGGTGCCGTGCTTTGTCTGGGTGGCGGCGTCTGGAGCATGCACTTTATTGGTATGCAGGCCTTTACACCTTGTGGCTCTGGTGATATTTCCTGGCTGCACAGTGCGCTGTCCGCACTACCTGGCCTTTTAGCCGCCGCCGTCTTGGTACGCACCTTGAGCCGCGCACAACCCAGCCGGATAAGCATGCTGCTGAGCGGATTGTTTTTTGGTGCTGCAGTGGTTGTGACGCATTTTTGGGGTATGCGTGCCGCAGAAGCCACCCATTACATGGACTACCCTTTGTTTGGCGTGTTGCTGGCGCTCACGTTTGGTGTAGCGATGGCGATGTGCGCAGTTGCGCTGTTCTGCCACATGCGCACCAAAGGTATGGACATCCTGCCCACTGTTTTGCTGTGTGGAAGCGTCCTGGGGCTGTCTACGGCAAGCATGCACTACATTGCCATGGATGCCATTCACATGCCAGTTGGCCCAGACCCGACACACAGCGTTCCATTGGAGAGCCACTGGACGCTACTGTCCACAACTGCCAGTGCGCTCTTAGTGCTGGTCTTAGTATTACTGGCTGCAGGCATTGCACTTCGCCGTCGCAAGCGCTTCACAGAAGCACAGCGCAGTTAGCTACTCAAGGGCGCTTGCACAGTTCCAGCAGACAGGTGTTTGCTTGATTTCAGCCACCATCAAGGAACCGCCTGAAGGCATAAACAGACATGGTGAATGCAATGCACACCAACCCGGGATGAAGGCCTGCCTTCGATAATGCAGCAATGATCGAGTCTGCCCTGTCTTCTGCCTGGATAGTCCGCCCACTGAATTCCTTCGATGTGGACAGCTTGCTGCATGTGCAAACCATCTGCTACGGCAATGATTTTCTGGAAAGCCGTGAGGTATTTTCTCAGCGCCTGTCCTGTCCCCACCACTGCTCTATCGGTGTCTCCCAAAAAGGAGCGCGTACATTGAGTGCCTATCTTGCCGCCTATTGGTCCAATCCCGGCAAGATCACACCGCTGGACGGTTTTTTCTCCGCGCCTTCCGCGGGCGATCAGGTGCTGTATTTGCACGACATGTCGGTCTTGCCCGAACTGTCGGGTCAAGGTGTGGCGCGCCATTTGGTGGCGCAATTGTTTGCCCAAGCTCGTCAGCGCGGACTGAAGCAAGCGGCTTTGGTATCGGTACAGGGTTCCCAAAGCTATTGGGAACGTCAAGGATTTTCTGTATGTCCCGTCATTGATGCGCAACAGTCACTCCACCTTCAAACCTACGGAGAAGGCGCGGTATACATGACAGCAGCGCTCTGATTTCTGCGGCTTGAGACATTGACTGACAAGGACCTGCGTCAGCATCGCGATAATGCCCGCATGCCAAACCGATGGAAACCGAACGTCACGGTCTCAGCCGTGATTGAGCGTGATCAGCGTTTTTTGCTGGTTGAAGAAAATACGTCCGACGGCTTGCGCCTGAACACCCCTGCTGGACATTTGGACCCTGCCGAAACACCTTTGCAGGCCTGTGTCCGCGAGGTTCTGGAAGAAACAGCCTACTGCTTCACGCCTACTGCGCTGGTCGGTATCTATATGAACCGATTTATCCGCACGCGTACTGGCTCTGACATCACCTATATGCGCTTTGCCTTCACAGGAGATTTGGGCCAGCACCATGCCCATCGCCTGCTGGATGAAGGTATTGTTCGCACCGTGTGGCTGTCGCTGGAAGAACTTCACGCAACGGCCCACCTGCATCGCAGCCCTGTGGTGCTGCAATCCATACAAGACTATCTGTCTGGGCAGCGCTTCGACATACGCATGATTCAGGCAGACGCCAGCATCTACAGCGTGCCCGAACCCTCTCCCCACACGCAAGACTTGCTGGCCCAGTTGGCGGCTACCGACGCTGTCTCAGCGACCGGTCAAAATTGACCCGACCAGCTCAAACCTCCAATGCGGCGGCTACCGAAGCCTGAGCTTTCGGATCCGTAGCACCCGGGGCGCCAGGTAAGCCAGGGTAGTAATGACCGATGGTCATGCCCCCGTCCACCAGCAACTCGGCACCCGTCATGTACGAGGCATCATCGCTGGCCAAAAACAACGAGACGGCGGCTACTTCTTCAGGTCCTCCAATGCGCTGCAATGGCACATTGGTATAGGAAGTGTTGACCTGTTCACGCGGCCGCTGGTTGTTATTCGCCATCAAGGTATCGACCCCACCAGGGTGCACCGAATTCACACGCACACCATGATGGCCCAGCTCCATGGCCGCCACCTTGGTCAGTCCACGCACACCCCACTTGCTGCTGGCATAGGCGGCCAGCCCATTGGCACCTTTCATGCCGTCAATGGACGATATGTTCACAATGCTGCCCTTGCGGCGGGCCACCATGCCTGCTCCCACGGACTTGATACCCAGAAACTCCCCCGTCAGGTTGACACGCAGTACGCGCTCATAGTCCTGCAAACTGGTTTCCAGCAGCGTCCTGAACAGCAAGATACCCGCATTGTTGACAAGAACGTCTATCGGACCAAAGTCCGCTTCCACCTGCTCTACCACGCTGGCCCAATTGGCTTCACTGGTGACATCCAGGGTGTAAAAGCGTGCAGCAGATCCCAACTCTTCGGCCAGTGCCTGGCCCGGTGCGTCGAGCACATCAGCAATCGCCACCTTGGCCCCTTCGGCCACAAACAAACGACTAGTAGCCGCGCCCATTCCCCGCGCGCCCCCTGTAACAAGCGCCACCTTGCCTGAAAGTCGACCCATTGCATGCTCCTTGTTGTGATGTGACCATGGCAAACGCCAGGGCTTTGCATGCATCTTGGCGATACCCGCACAGCGATGAAACTCGGACTTGTGCGGGCTTGGCAGCTGGGCACAAGCTCGCTAATCCTCGCGAGTCAATAAGCCACAGCAACGCGCTTGCAGGGCACAAAAAAAGGCCCTCTCGGGCCTTTATGGCGCAGGCTTGGTGCGCCAGCATGGTGCAGACGTACTTAGTTCAGCGCCATGCTCAACTTGCGACGGTAGCTGTTGACCTGAGCCGTCATTTCGTCTTGCTCGGCCGTGTTTTTCCCCAGCAATTCAATGCCGCCAGCGCTTTTGCCTGGCAGCGATTCTTGTTTTTTGGGTTTGGCGGGCGTAATCAGCTCCAGTATGCCGACAAACAGTTTGCGCGCAGCCTGATGATTCCATTCTTTGTCGCGCATGATGATTTCCAGCAGTTCATCCATGCAGGCAGTCCACTGCCCTTCAGAGGCCAGCACTTGCGCTTTGGCAAAACGGGTGTCGAAGTCACGCTTGTTCTGCGCGATCAACGCGTCAAACTGCGCCAGCTCCCAATTGCCACGCGCATCCTGCTGCACAAACAGCATGCATTGCAACCACTGATGCAAGGCTTCAAACTGCAGGGGTTTGGGAATGCGCTTAAGGGGTTCGTGCAACAGCTCTGCCGCTTGCGCATAGTCCCCTGTGGTAATGAGCAGACGCACATAGTCAAAGCGTGCATCGTCGTTATTGGGGTCCGCCTGCAGGGCCTCGGCCAGCTTTTGCAGGGCAGCCTGAGAGTCTCCTGACTGCAGCAATTGCTGAGCCTCATCCACCTCGGCTTCGGCAGCAAGCTCACCTTCAGAGGGCAGGTGCTTGTCCAGGAACTGACGCACCTGGCCCTCAGTTTGTGCACCCATGAAGCCATCAACCGGTTTGCCATCCATCATCAGCACACAGGTCGGCACGCTACGGATACCAAACATGCCAGCGATCTGCTGGTTGGCATCCACATCCACCTTCGCCAAAGTGAAACGGCCCGCGTATTCGGCCTCCAGCTTTTCAAGTGTAGGCACCAGTGTCTTGCAAGGGCCGCACCAAGTGGCCCAGAAATCGACCAGCACCGGCGTGGTCATGGAGGCGGCTACGACCTCGGTTTCAAAATTCTCGATGGTGATGTCAATCATGTGTCCGTCCCTGTGCGGAGCGCTGTGCGCGGCCCGTTGATTGGCGCCTGCAAGGCGTATAACGCGTCATTCTCTAGCAATTTGCCGATCTTTCAGAGATAAGCCCTGAGTGGGTAATTTCAAGCCTGCGCAGGTGGAGACGACCCCGCAGTCCACGCCCCCCAGGGGATAGCCGTAAAATCGCGGGTTCCACTTGGCCGGGCCACAGCGCCCTTTGAGAGAGAACATGAACCCCATCCAGATCGGTGTGGTCATGGGTTCCAGCAGCGACTGGGACACCATGCAACACGCAGTTGCCATCCTCCAGCAATTCGGTATCGCCTTTGAAGCACAAGTGGTTTCGGCTCACCGCATGCCGGACGACATGTTCCGCTACGCTGAATCTGCAGCCGATCGCGGCCTCAAAGCCATCATCGCGGGAGCCGGCGGCGCTGCCCACCTGCCCGGCATGATCGCGGCCAAGACCCCCGTTCCCGTGCTCGGCGTGCCTGTCGCCAGCCGCCATCTGCAAGGCGTGGATTCGTTGCACTCCATCGTGCAAATGCCCAAGGGTGTGCCTGTCGCGACGTTTGCCATCGGCAATGCGGGTGCTGCCAACGCAGCCCTGTTTGCCGTGGCCCTGCTGGCCAATGAAGATCCGGATCTGCGCGCCAGGCTCAACGCCTTCCGCACCGAGCAAACCGAAGCGGCCCGCAACATGACCTTGCCGGTGAACGCATGAGCGGCCACGACACACAAGTAATTCTTCCCGGTGCCACGCTGGGTGTGCTCGGCGGAGGTCAATTGGGCCGCATGTTTGCGCACGCGGCGCAAGCCATGGGCTATTTCACCGCTGTGCTGGACAAAGATGTCACCAGTCCTGCCGGTCTGGTCAGCCATCACCACATCCGCACTGGCTACGAAGACCCACAGGGCCTGAGTGAACTGGCCAAACTGTGTGCCGCTGTAACGACCGAGTTTGAGAATGTGCCCGCTGGCGCACTCAACACCCTGGCGCAAAGCCTGCCCGTATCGCCCGCAGGCGCATCGGTGGCCATCGCCCAGGATCGAGCCGCCGAAAAGGCCCACTTTGTGCGCTGCGGCGTGCCCGTTGCCCCCCATGCCGTGATCGAGTCACCCGAGCAACTGGCTGCCGTTTCGGCTGACTTGCTGCCTGGAATTTTGAAAACATCTCGCATGGGCTACGACGGCAAGGGCCAGGTTCGCATCAAAACCCTGGAAGAACTGGCCAGGGCCTGGGACGATCTGGGCCGCGTCCCCTGTGTGCTGGAGAAAATGCTGCCACTGGCGCATGAGTGCTCCGTCATTGTGGCGCGTGGCCGCAATGGCAGCATCGTAAACCTGCCTGTGCAGCGCAATCTGCACCGTGACGGCATCCTGGCTGTGACCGAAGTTTTCGAAGGCAATGTGCCTGCGGCACAAGCTGAGCAAGCTTTGGCTGCCGCCAAGTCGGTCGCAGAGGGGCTGAACTATGTCGGCGTGCTGTGTGTGGAGTTCTTTGTGCTGCAAGATGGCTCGCTTGTGGTCAACGAGATTGCCCCTCGCCCGCACAACAGTGGCCACTACAGCCAGAACGGCTGTGATGTCTCGCAGTTTGAGCTGCAAGTGCGCTGCATGACCAATCTGCCACTGGTGCAGCCCCGCCTGCACAGCCCCAGCATCATGCTGAACCTGCTGGGTGACCTGTGGTTCAAGAACGGAGACACTGCACAGACACCGGCATGGGACCAGCTTTTGGCGCTGCCCGGCTGCCACCTGCACCTGTACGGCAAAGTCGATGCCAAGCGTGCGCGCAAGATGGGCCACCTGAACATCACCGGCAACACGCCTGAGCAGGTGCGTGCCACAGCCCTCAAGGCTGCTGAAATTTTGGGCATTGCGCCCTTTTAAGGAAATCACGTGATACTGGATGGAACGCTAGACGCCTCGGTGCAAGCTGCCGCCGCCGCATTGCAACGCGGTGAGCTGTTGGGCCTGCCCACGGAAACCGTCTACGGTCTGGCCGCCGACAGCGACAACGACGCTGCCGTGGCCCGGATCTTCACGGCCAAGGGGCGCCCGGCCAACCATCCCTTGATCGTGCACGTGGCGGATAGCCAAGCCATCACACGCTATGCCAAGGAAGTGCCGCTTTTTGCGCAGCAGCTGATTGATGCTTTTTGGCCTGGCCCGCTCACCCTCATCCTGCCTCGACTGCCTGAGGCAGCCAAAGCATCTACGGGCGGCCAGAACAGTGTGGGCCTGCGCTGCCCCAGCCATCCTGTGGCGCATGCGGTGCTCAAGGCTTGCCAGCAACTCAATCCCCCCGTGTGGGGTGTATCAGCGCCGAGTGCCAACAAGTTTGGCCGTGTGAGCCCCACCACGGCACAGCACGTAGCAGCCGAGTTTGGCGATGCATTGCTGGTGCTGGACGGCGGTGCGTGCGAAGTGGGAATTGAATCCACCATCGTGGACTGCACGCGCGGTGTGCCCGTGCTGCTGCGCCCTGGCGCCATCACACGCGACGACATTGAGCGTGCTTGCGGCCAGCATCCGCTCTCCAAAGAAGAACTGCAAGCCAACACCCCGCGCGCATCCGGCACGCTGCTGGCCCATTACGCGCCGAATGCCAAAGTGCGGTTGATGGATGCCAGACAAATCCAGTCCGCCCTGGATGTCCTGGGCACCGAAGGCAAGAACATCGCGGTCTACCACCGCAGTCCGCTCAAGAATGCCTCAATGGGCGTTCAGTTGCGTCCTATGCCACAACAAGCGCAGGCTGCGGCTCACGAGTTATTCAGCGTATTACGTGATTTCGACGCCCTCGGCGCTCAACTGATCTGGATTGAAACACCGCCCGACCGTTCGGAATGGGAAGGTGTGCGCGATCGGCTGCAGCGCGCAGCAGCGGCTGGCTAAACCACTTATCCGCTCACAGAAACCGGGCTACGCCGGCTTTTTAGCGAATACGCAGGGCCGATTCGCTGCCAAGCGCTGCGAGCCCTACACACTAACAATGGATTTTCAGCGCACTGCGTCCTGCCCAACCCAGTCCACCAAGGCATCCATCACCGGACGTGCATTGCCCGCATTGGCGTGATTGATCATCGCCACCAGCACATAGCGACGCCCGGAATTGCCATGCACATAGCCGGCCAGGGCATTGGTGTCGCGCAGTGATCCGGTCTTCAAATGCGCATTCGCGCTGGCCTTGCTGCGGCGCAGAGTTCCATCCATGCCTGAAATCGGCATGGAGGCGACAAACTCCGGCATCACCGAAGAGGCCCAGGCTGCCTGCAACATACGGCCCAACGCTTGAGCGGTAATGCGGGCATTGCGGCTCAAGCCCGCACCGTTGTCCACCACAGGCATATCCGCCACAGGCCAGCGAAGCTGCCACCACTGGGACAAAGCAGTACGCCCTGCATCAAAGCTGCCAATGCCCATGCGCTCTTTGCCCATCGTCAACAACACCTGCTGTGTCATCACGTTGTTGCTGAACTTGTTAATGTCGCGCACCACTTCCCCCAACGCAGGAGATTGATTTTCCCAGGCTGGCTGCAAACCATCGGGAACAATGCCATCACGGACACTGCCCGTGATTTGACCTCCCATGCTGCGCCACATGCCCTCCACGGCCTTCAGCGCAAAACTGTTCGGTTCCGGCAAAGCCACCGCCCAGTTCTTATCGCCACAGCTTGCAGGGTAGCGGCCATTGAGCTGTACGCGCTGCGGATCATTCCAATCCGCTTGCAGTTGCGCACGCCAATCCCCGCAGGCCGTCCCCTGGGGCGCCAAAGGCACAGTGGACGGTGCCTGCCAATGCCCCATGGGCAATTCGTAGTGAATGCGAGCCACCCCTGCCACAGGGTCCGGAATAAAGCCCAGCACCTGGGTTTTGTAATTCACCAGCAGTGCATCCGGTCCCGCGTTGTAGGGGCGGAATGGCTCTCCATCAAACGCAGCAGGGTCATGCGCAGCCACATTAAAGGCGGAACGATCAATCACGATGTCACCCACAATCACCTTCACACCCATGCCTTGCAAGCGTCCCAGCAACAGCCACAAACGCTCAGAGACCAGCTTGGGGTCGCCCGAGCCCTTGATATAGACCGTCCCGCGAAACGCACCGTTATCCACCGCACCATCCAGATACAGTGGCGTACGCCACACATAGGTCGGTCCGAGTTGCTCCAGCGCCGCATACGTCGTGACCAGCTTCATGACAGACGCGGGGTTCATCGGAGTACCCGCCTGCCACGTCAGGCGGGGTGCCTTGGCATTTTCTGCTGCAACCACATACACGGACACAGCCTCAGGCGGAATTTGGGCGCGCGCCAACGCAGCTTCAACCGGTGCTGGCAGAGTCTGTGCCATAGCCCCACCAACAGCGCTGCACAGCGCCAGACCAGCCAAACTTCGGCGCACGCTGCGCCACAACAACGGTTTCAACATAGGCACACAGTGTAGAGGTGAGCCACGCGGTTTTGGCAGAGCCCCCGCACGCAACCATGCCACGCACCCGATAATTGGAGGCTTCGGCGCTTTGCGCCCCAGGCCTTACTTTGTAGTGCGCACCATGAATTTGCTTGCTTTTGACACCAGCACCGACACCTTGTTCATCGCCATCCAGCGTGGCGATCAGCTGTGGCAGCACCAAGCGGCAGGTGGTGCCAACTCGTCCGCAACGCTGATCCCAGCCATCCAACAAGGCTTGCAGGCCCTGGAATTGCAACTGTCTGACCTCAAAGCCATTGTGTTTGGGCGCGGCCCCGGCTCTTTCACAGGCTTGCGCACCTCATGCGCCATTGCTCAGGGGCTGGCCTTTGGCGCAGATTTGCCGCTGCTTCCCATCGACACCTTGCAAGCCGTGGCCGAAGAAGCGCGTCACCAGCATGGCGTGACCGACGTGATGGCTGTGCTGGACGCTCGCATGTCCGAGGTCTACCACGCGGGTTACCGCTGGTCCGATGGCATATGGCAGATGACCCAAGAACTGGGTTTGTGCGCACCGGAAACATTGCAGGTATCCGCTGGCACCGCAGTGGTCGGCAACGCCCAGGCTGCCTACCCAGACCGCTTGGCGGCCTCTGCTCAGCATCTGTCTGCGCTGCCCACTGCAACCGCTTTGCTGCGGCTGGCACCTAAATTGATTGCCGAAGGGCATTTGATTGGCGCATCCTACGCACTGCCCTTGTACATCCGCGATAAGGTTGCCAAAACCACCGCCGAACGCGAGGCAGAACGCCAAGCCACCGAACACCAGTCTCTTGCATGATGAACGCAGACCATCAGCCCACCTCTGTCACGCCACCAGACTTGCAGCCCGTGACTGTGGCAGCGGGGCACCAGTTGGTGCCCATGACAGAGACCATGCTCGATGCCATCTTGCCGATTGAAAATGTCGCATTCAGCCACCCTTGGTCACGTGGCAACTTTGCAGATGCATTGCGCAGCGGCTACACCGCACAGGTGCTGATGCAAGACGGCGAGGTGCTGGGTTACTTCATTGCCATGCAGATCCTGGATGAGGTGCACCTGCTCAACATTACGGTCTCCCCCATCCACCAAGGCCACGGGCTGGGACGTGAGCTGCTGCACACTCTGGTGCACTGGAGCCGCCATGCAGCCAAGGCCCAGTGGCTGTGGCTGGAAGTGCGTGAGAGCAACACCCGGGCACGCAAAATGTATGAGCGCTACGGATTTGCCCAAGTTGGGGCACGCAAGAAGTACTATCCGGTACACCATGGCGAAAGAGAGACCGCCATCTTGATGAGCATGTCCCTATGGCCCTGAACCTCGACACCCGCCAACGCGCCATGCTGCAGGAAATGGGCATCACCCTGTGGCTACCCCAATCTGTAGCGCCCGCGCCCATTCCGAACGCCGCAATGATGCCCAGCACCGCTGAAAGTACGGCGGTGATGGATGTGCCTGCGCCAGTGGCTGATACTCCTGCCTCTCCTGCTACGCCTGTTGCCCAGCGGCCTTCTGCGGCAGTGCCTTCTCCAACCGTGGTGCCCGCAAGGCCCGCAGTTGCGACGGCACCCGGTGCAGCATCTGCGCCAGCGGTGGTATGGCAAATGGCTGCCGCCGTACAAGCCTACCCTGGAGCTGCGGGCGGCAGCGCAGACGATGCCTGGCTGGTCCTTTGGGACTGTCCCAACCCGAGCGCCCCCCTGGAAGGTGACAGCGGCAAGTTGCTGAACAACATGCTGCGTGCACTGCGCCTGCACCACAGCGCACATGTGTGGATCGCCGGCATGCAGCGTTCTGGCCACCAGGCACTGCCCCTCGCAGGCCTGCCCGCTGAACCCGTGGTCTGGCAGGACTTACCACAAGCCCTAACCGCCTGCATGCAGCGTGTCCAACCTGCTCGCATTGTGGTGCTGGGCATGCATGCGGCGCGTGCCTTGCTGGACAGCCAGGAAGCCCTGGGACGCTTGCGTGCCCAGGTTCACCAGATTCACGGTATTCCTGCCGTGGTCAGCTATGACCCCGCTTATTTGCTGCGCTCTCCGCATGCCAAACCTGCCGCCTGGGCCGACTTGTGCCGCGCCCACGCTTTGCGCCCACCCTCTGCGCACTGATGCCCCAGGAGCACAAGGGGCTGCCCATGCACACTCCTGATTGCACCGGCATAATCATGGGCTTGTCATATTTTCGAGATATCACCGTGGAAACCTACCCTAGTTGGTAGCTTCCATCCTCTCCCCAGGCCTTGCGTGGCGTGAGAAAGGATTGGAAGCGCACCCAATCATTGCCCGCTAAAGCCACAAAAAAATTTGGGAGAGCCGTATGCTCAATATCTTTACCCTGTCCAATGGCCGCTTGGTTCAGGAAGAAATCGAATCGCTCGACGAGCTCAAGCAGTTCCAGCCCATTTGGGTTGATCTTGAGTCGCCTACGCTGGAAGAAAAACGCTGGATCAAGCAGCACTACGGTCTTTCAATTCCAGAAGACGCGACCGATGAAGACATTGAGGAATCCGCTCGCTTTTACGAAGAAGACAATGGCGAGCTGCACATCCGTAGCGACTTTCTGGTGGTCGATGAAGAAGACCCACGCAGCGTGCGTGTGGCCTTTATCCTGAATCAGCACAACACCGAACTCAACTCTTGTGGCGTGCTGTTTTCCATCCACGAAGAGGACATCCCTGTTTTTCGTCTGCTGCGCATGCGGGCACGCCGCGCCCCGGGCTTGATCGAAGAGGCCAAGGAGGTGTTGGTCAAGCTGTTTGATGCGGATGCAGAATATTCTGCCGACACGCTCGAAGGCATTTACGACGATCTCAAACAGGTCAGCGCTCGCGTACTTGACGGCAATGTGACCGATGACTATGCGCAGGAAGTGCTCGCAGACATTGCTCGCCAGGAAGACCTTAATGGTCTGATCCGCCGCAACATGCTGGACACGCGCCGCGCTGTCAGCTTCATGATGCGCAGCAAAATGCTCAATGCCGAACAATTTGAAGATGCGCGCCAGATTCTGCGCGACATCGAGTCTTTGGACAGCCACACGCAGTTTCTTTTCGACAAGATCAACTTCTTGATGGATGCAACGGTCGGTTTTCTGAACATCAATCAGAACAAGATCATCAAGATCTTCTCCGTGGCCAGCGTAGCGTTGCTGCCCCCCACACTGATTGCCAGCGTGTATGGCATGAACTTCCGCTTCATGCCCGAGCTGGAATGGGAGTACGGCTACCTGTATGTGGTGCTGCTGATGATATTGAGCGCCGTTGGCCCCATGCTGTACTTCCGCAAGCGTGGCTGGCTCAAATAGAGACAAAGGCTGGCAGACCGGCAGCTGCTAAAGCGCCATCCAGCCCAATCCCTCAGTCGTGCCTTTGCTCGGGCGATATTCCCAGCCTAACCGGCCCTTGTATTCCGGAACATCCATGGCATCAAACAGATAGCGGTAACTGAGCTCGCCGATATTGGGGCCATGCCGCTGGGCACGGCTGCAATCTGGATGTGCACACAGTCCTTGTTGATAGCTACTGGCGCAGCTTGGTGCTCACATCACCTTCGGTGATCTGGCAGAGGTACAGATCCATTTGCACCTTCAAATTGGGCGCTGCCGCCATTTGCACCACGTTGTGCACAGATCCTGAGTCTTCAGGTAGTAACCCGGCATGCCGCACCGCTTGATGGGTTCAATCATGAGATTGACTCCCACATCCGCAGCTGCCTGTACCGCGCATGCCCTTGTCTCACGACTGCGCCATTTCTTGCTGTCAGCACTCCCCAGGCAGTGCGTTGAACAGCACTTGCTGCAAGCCATTTTCTTCCAGTTCCTTTGCCAAAGCCAGCGCAGGAGAGGCATAAGGGAGCAGATTATCCACAGCTTGAAAGCCGTTCCGCGCAGCCGCAACAAAGCGGTCCAGAAATGGCAATTCAGCGTACATCAAAGAGAAGTTGGCGGCAAAGCATGGCATGAAGGCAGTATGAGAACTTCACTGCCTCTGACTGTCACGCCCGCGCGGGCCTTAACCGCGCTCGAGACAAAAAACCGACGTACTTGCACGCAGATTGGGCAAAGTCCGGATGATCTTTCCTTCCTTCAAGCCAAACGCATCCACCACATTGAGGCGATTTTTGTTGGCCAGAACCTCGAAGTCCTTGAACGTCCCCACACGGATATTGGGAGTGTCGTACCACTGATACGGAAGATGACGCGTCACCGGCATGCGACCTCGCAGCACTGAAAAACGATTGGGCCAGTGCGCAAAATTGGGGAAGCTCACCACACTCATACGGCCTACGCGCGCAGTTTCACGCAGCATGACCTCGGCATTGCGCAAGTGCTGCAGCGTGTTGATCTGCAGCACCATATCAAAGCTGTTGTCCTCGAAAATGGCCAAGCCTTCATCCAGATTCAGCTGCAACACATTGATGCCCCGCTTCACACATGCCAGTACATTGGCATCATCAATTTCCACGCCGTAGCCGCTGCACCCGCGCTCGCGCTGCAGAAACTCCAGCATGCTGCCGTCACCACAGCCCAAATCCAGCACGCGGGCACCTTGGGGCACCAATTGGGCCAATGCTTGCATCGTAGGGGTGGCGCTCATGCTGCGGTCTCCTTGGCAATACCTTCAAAGTAAGCGCGCATGGCGCTCAGATAGCGGGGGTCATCCAGCAAAAACGCATCGTGCCCATGGGGGGCGTCGATCTCGGCATAGCTCACATCTCTGCCGTTTTGCAGCAGGGCCTGCACGATTTCGCGGCTGCGGCTGGGCGCAAAACGCCAGTCAGTCGTAAAACTCACCAGAAAAAATTTGGCCTGGCTCTGGGCCAGCGCCGCTTTCAAGCTGCCACCGTATTTTTTGGCAGGATCGAAATAGTCCAGCGCACGGGTGATCAGCAAATAGGTATTGGCATCGAAATAGCCACTGAATTTGTCACCCTGATAGCGCAGATAGCTTTCGATCTGAAACTCGATATCCTGCGTGGTGAACTTGATGTTCGGCCCTTCGCGCAGCTCCCGGCCAAACTTCTGGTTCATGACGTCGTCACTCAAGTACGTGATGTGACCAATCATGCGTGCAATGCGCAGACCACGCTTGGGAACCACGCCATGGGCATAGAAGTCCCCACCATAAAAATCCGGGTCGGTCACGATGGCGCGTCGTGCCACTTCATTAAACGCGATGTTCTCCGCGTTCAGATTCGGGGCGCTGGCGACCACCACGGCATGTCGCATGCGCTCGGGATACTGCAGCGTCCAGCTCAGCGCCTGCATGCCACCCAGACTGCCTCCCAACACCGCAGCCAGTTGCTGGATGCCCAACTGATCCAACAATCGCGCCTGGGCATTGACCCAGTCCTCCACCGTCAGCACCGGGAAACTGGAGCCGTACACCTCGCCTGTATCGGGATTGGTGTGCATGGGGCCGGTTGAGCCAAAGCACGATCCCAGGTTATTCACGCCAATGACAAAAAACTTGTTCGTATCCACCGATTTACCGGGGCCGATCATGTTGTCCCACCAGCCTTCGCTTTTCGCTTGGCCTTCATACACCCCTGCCACGTGGTGGGAGGCGTTCAGCGCATGGCAAACGAGGATGGCGTTGGACCTGTCAGCGTTGAGCTGTCCATAAGTTTCAAAAGCGAGTGTGTAGTCACGAATGCTTTTGCCACTTTGCAGCGGCAAGGCATCCGTGAAGTGCATGGATTGTGGTGTGGCGATGAAGGACATAAAAAAACCCGGCATCGCTAAAAACGAGGCCGGGTTTGGATATGCGGTTTCGTCTTTAGCAGAATTTGTAAAGCGCCCGCAAGCAGAAGCAAATCAGCGCATGCGTTTCATTATGCCAAACCTGGAACCTGTTTGGAAAACAGTGCCACTATTCCGAGCACCAGGAAGATGCAGGCAGAAATGATGTGCACGATCCGAATCGGCACCTTTTTGACCAGCTTGTCACCCAGCCACACCACAGGCGCATTCGCCAGCATCATGCCCAGCGTAGTGCCCACGACCACCCACAGATAGGCGCTGAACTGTGCAGCCAGCATGACCGTGGCAATCTGGGTTTTGTCCCCCATCTCAGCCAGGAAGAAAGCGACCACGGTGGTGCCAAACACGCCCCATCGCGAGTGACCTTCCAGGCCATCGTCATCGACCTTGTCCGGTATCAACATCCAGATCGCCATGGCAATGAACGACAAGCCCAGGATCCAGCGCAAGGCATCTGGGCCTACGACGGTCTGCACCCAAGCACCAACCGCGCCCGCCAAACCATGGTTGATAATTGTCGCCGCGAAAATACCGAGAACAATAGGCCAGGGCTTGCGAAAACGGGCCGCCAAAATGAGAGCGAGCAACTGCGTCTTGTCGCCCATTTCTGCCAGAGCAACAATGCCCGTAGAGACTAGGAAGGCTTCCATGTGAGAGAGAAGTTGTTATGTTTAGGCTGGCACGCGCGCGCATTGACCACCACCGCGCCAGCCATGGGAGCGGTTGCAGTCAATGGTCTTGCCCAGCTCTGTCAAGCCGCATGCACCATAGCGCTGTACACGCCAAGTCTGTTGATACATGCTTTTGGCGCATTGCACGCCAAACGGACTACTCCCCAAGGACGCCGCTATTGTAGCGATTTGCCATGGCTATTGCTTTGACAAAGCTCGGGTAAGCCCGAGTAGGCTGTTGTATAGGAGCACAAATTTGACAGAAACCCCATTGTCTGCATGAGCGCTTGCCTCATAATGATCTCGCTCACGATTGCGATAGCACATGAGCAAGTGCGTTTGCGTCTCTAAGGTAGGTCACGTCAAGTTGGCTTTCGGTTAGGGCTCCATCGCGTTTCAAGTCTTTTTCTAGGAGTCCACCATGGGCAACAAACTGTACGTAGGCAACCTGCCATACGCTTTCCGCGACAACGACCTCGAGCAGGCGTTCTCCGAATTCGGCGCTGTGCAAAGCGCAAAAGTCATGATGGAGCGCGACACTGGTCGCTCCAAGGGCTTCGGCTTTGTGGAAATGGGCAGCGATGCCGAAGCACAAGCTGCTATTCAAGGCCTGCATGGCCAAAACTACGGTGGCCGTGACCTGGTCGTCAACGAAGCACGTCCCATGGAACCCCGCCCTCCCCGTAGCGGTGGCTTCGGTGGTGGCCGTGGCAACGGCGGTGGCTTCGGCGGTGGCGGCTTCGGCGGTGGCCGTAACAGCTACTAAGCTCTTTGCCTAGCGTTAATACTTAGCGCTTAGCCTCAAAAAAGGAACCTTCGGGTTCCTTTTTTATTTTCATTGCATTTTTTCTATCACCAAAAGGTTGTCATTTCCCATGAACTGCTTCAATAATATTTCTCCAGGTTAATCAATAACCATCATCAAAGATTTTCAATGTGTCGGTGCTTTTTTCAACCGCGCCCCATTGTTTTGTTGGCTGAGGAGTTGTCATGGGAAGTAAGTTGTACGTTGGTAATTTGCCTTATGGTGTGCGCGATCATGATTTGCAACAGGCATTTACGCAGTTTGGAACCGTAGTCAGCGCCAAAGTCATGATGGAGCGGGATACCGGGCGCTCCAAAGGCTTTGGCTTTGTGGAAATGGCGGCCGATAGCGAGGCCAGCGCAGCCATACAAGGCATGAATGGTCAGCCGCTGGGAGGAAGAAGCCTTGTGGTGAATGAAGCACGTCCTATGGAACCTCGCCCGCCACGCTCTGGCGGCTACGGTGGCAACTTCTCACAGCCCCACAACAATGGCTATGCAGGGCGTAACGAAGGCGGGTTTCGTAGCCCTTATGGAACCGGTCCGCGCAATCGCAACAATCCGGGCTTTGAGGCTGGTAATAACTCAGGCAACCGCTCTCGCAACGATTATTAATGGTGGAGCAAACAATAAAAAAGGCCCTCTCGGGCCTTTTTTATTAGTGATATCAGATTATTCCTACGTAAAACATGGAATTACTCCCACCTCATTTGTGCGCAGGATAAATAACTCCCTTAACACGCCCATTGAGTTGCACGATCTGTGACAGGTTGTCATATTTCATGCTATCCCCTTTAAACTGATTATTACCACGCGTTAAAACCACAGGCAGGTGGGATTCCATTCGCTCTTCATTGGTCCATGCATGCAAAAAATCACCGTTATAGCGCGATGTCTGCTGTGGTTTCCCTGGAAACTCGCGAACCACCTCTGCATTACCCACCAGTTGCACCTCCGAAGAATCAGAGTTGCTGATGCCCCTGTGCCCCGATGAAGTGGTAACCATGCCATTCGGTGCAATGCTACGTGTGCGCACTGCATCCACTTCCATGGTGTCTGTTTGGGGCATGTGACGTGCTTCTTCGCCGGTCATGACGCTTTGCAAGCGACCGGTGCGATCAAACTGATGCACCGCGAAGTTTTCCATCACATAGTCAGGCTCTTCGGATACCACTTTTTCCACATGGCTTTGCAGCGGTTTGGGTGCATTGCGTACCAGCCACCACGTCCCCATGGCCAACATTGCCATGAGTAACACCGGCAGATAGATGGACGCCTGCTCCCAGGCCCTCTGCAAAGATTTTTTCATTGTTGATAAGTCTCCAACATGCCCCGATAACGCCCGCTGGCCACCAAAAGCAAATCACATAACTGACGCACGGCGCCTTGTCCACCCGCCACCGTGGTCACGAAGTCTGCAATTGCGAGGTTTTCTGGATGGGCATTAATGGGGGCACACGCCAATGCACACCGCCGCATGACAGGAAGGTCCGGCCAGTCATCGCCCATCATGGCAGCCTGATTCCAATTCAGTCCCAGGCTGTTGAGAATCCGCTGCGCAGCAGGTACTTTGTCCTCCGTGCCATACACCACATGCTGAACGCCCAGTTGCGCCAAGCGCAGCCGAAGTGGTGCTGAATCACGCCCTGTCACTACAGCTGGCGCAATATCTGCTTTTTGCAACAGTTTGATGCCATGTCCATCCAGCGTGTTGAAGCGCTTGATGGTTTCGCCTTGCTCGGTGAAATGCAGGCCACCATCTGTCAGTACTCCGTCCACATCAAAAAAAACAACACGAATGCTTTGGGCCTTCAGCAGCAGCTCGGGTTCATAGTACATTGCAGGTGAGGTATACGGCTTGGGCATCAAATCACCTTGGCAACCATCAAGTCTCGGATGTGCACCATGCCGACCAAACGGGACTGCGCATCTACAACCAGTACAGAAGTGATTCCGTGCTGCTCCATCAACTGCGCAGCAGCCACTGCCAAAGCATCTTCAGATATGGTGCGCGGATTTTTGTGCATCAAGTCTGCCGCCTTTGCGTGGCGCAAATCCGTTCCGTCTTCAATACGGCGGCGCAAATCACCATCGGTAAAAATGCCAACCACATGGTTTTGCGCATCCACCACAGCACTGGCCCCCATGTTTTTGGCACTGATCTCTCGCATCAAGCGGTCAAAGCCGTCCTCAGCAAATACACGCGGCACATCATCTCCGGCGCGCATTACATCGCGCACGTGTGTTAGCAGCTTACGGCCTAGCGAACCACCGGGGTGCGACAAGGCAAAGTCCTCGGCTTTGAAGCCGCGCGCATCCAAGAGTGCGGTTGCCAATGCATCGCCCAATGCCAGTTGCACAGTGGTACTGGCCGTAGGTGCCAAGTTCAAAGGACAGGCTTCACGCTCGACACTGGTATCGAGTACCCAGTCCGAATGCTTGGCCAAACTGGACTTCAAACCGCCAGTCATACCTGCGATGCGCACGCCCTGACGCTTGAGTGCAGGCAGCAAGGAAGTCAGCTCATTGCTCTCGCCGCTGTTGGAGATTGCCAGTACCAAGTCATTGCTTGTCACCATTCCCAAATCACCATGACTGGCCTCTCCGGGGTGCACAAAAAAGGCAGGCGTTCCTGTCGATGCCAGCGTTGCTGCAATCTTGCGGCCAATGTGGCCACTTTTGCCCATGCCCATCACCACGATTCGACCAGGCGTGACCAGCATGGCTTGCGCCACTTGGACAAAGCGGTCGTCCAATCGCTGCGCCAAAGCTTGCAGGGATTGAATTTCAATAGCCAAGGTTTCGCGGGCCATGGCCAGCGCCTGCGAAGCATTCAAGACAGGTGCAGTGTGCGTGGGGATATTCATGTATCAATTTTATCGACGCATGCAAGACCTCTGCAGGCAGCGCGGACACCCACACAAAAATTGAAAGAAATGCGTGTTTGCAACGACAGGCCATGACGCAGCGCAGCCCGCCCCCTGAAAACAACAGGCACTGCTGCATTGCTCACCCATGCATGTGCGTAAAAACCCGGTACTCATTACACTTTTGCCCATTCACTTGCTCTGCGGCGCTTGTAACGCCGATACAGCGCTGGCACGCAGTGGCTTCTCCTACTGATTGCTCATGCTGCACCTGGCTGCACGCATACGCAGCGCCCCACCAACAATACCTCTCCATGTACACCACCAGCGTCAATGACTATCTTCGCCAGCACATCCGCACCGTTTCGGACTGGCCCGCACCAGGCGTGCAATTCCGTGACATCACACCTTTGCTGCAAGATCCCAAAGTCTTCCGCATTCTGATTGATGCTTTCGTGCATCGCTACATGGATCCCGACATGCGCCCCGATGTGGTTGCGGGCCTGGATGCTCGCGGCTTTATCCTGGGTGCAGTGATCGCCTATGAACTGAACGTGGGCTTTGTGCCTATCCGCAAAAAGGGTAAGCTGCCCTTCACCACCGTGGAAGAGACTTACGAACTGGAATACGGCAGTGCCACCGTGGAATTGCACACTGACGCCGTCAAACCTGGCGACAAGGTTCTTTTGATTGATGACCTGATCGCTACAGGCGGCACCATGATGGCCGGGAAAAAACTGCTGGAAAAACTGGGAGCCACCGTGATGGAAGGTGCCGCCATCGTAGATCTGCCCGAGCTGGGAGGATCCAAATTGCTGCAGGAAACCGGCAAGCTACCACTGTTTACCCTGGTGGACTTTGCTGGGCACTAAATCGGCAATTCCTCCACCCATGATGCTGCTAGTTGTCAGCATTTAACGCTTGCCAACATTGGACGGCACGCAACAGATACACACAGACACATCAGCAGGCACTCCGTCACGGCACACTGCATCTATTTACACTTTTTGCAGCACATCCCATGCCTGTCTTTGTCCGCAATCACCTCATGCCTGTCACTCCTGCGTGGCAGCCTTGGTTGAGAGGGCTGAACTGGGTGCTGGTGACATTGCTGGCGCTTGTGTGCGCAGCTTGGGGCGGCATGGCGCTCCGTGCTCAAGTGCCCCAGGAGCACAACATTGCTGATGCGCTGACCATGGTCTGGGGTTTTGCGTGGCTAATTGTTCTGGGCTATGCTGCGCTACAGCAACGCATGCTTGCAGTCTGGGTTGGAGGTCTGCTGCTGATGCTGCCGCTGCTGCTGTGGTGGAGTTCCATCAAGCCTCAAGCGGAACGCGATTGGGCAGACGATGTATCCCGCATGGTCGCCATTGAAACCGATCCTGACCACGCTGACGTGGTACATCTACACAACGTACGCAATTTCAACTGGCGCAGCGACACCGACTTCACACCCAACTGGGAAAATCGCAGCTACGACCTGTCGCAACTCGAAACCGTCGATGTTGCGCTGTCGTACTGGATGGGACCTGCAATTGCCCACACTTTGGTGTCCTTCGGTTTTCGCAACGGACAACATGTGGTGTTCTCCATCGAAATTCGCAAAGAAAGACACGAGCAATTCGATGCCCTGGCTGGCTTTTTCAAACAATATGAAATGGCTCTGGTAGCAGCGGATGAACGTGACATCCTGGCAGTGCGCACCAATGTCCGTGGTGAACAGGTACACATGTACCGCGTGCAGCTCCCCCAGGAAAGCATGCGTGCACTGTTCATGGCCTATGCGCACCAAGCCAGTCAGCTGGCTTTTGCGCCGCGTTTCTATCACACGCTCACCGCCAACTGCACAACGATTGTGTGGCAACTGGCGCGACACATAGGCAAAGAGCTCCCCATTGACTGGCGCTTGCTGGCCTCTGGCTACCTGCCAGAATATCTGCGTGACGCTGGCGGGCTGTACGACATGCAGCCGCTGGAGTTGCTGCGCACACGTGGCGATATCACCCGACGCGCGCAAGGCTGGCGCTCTCCGGAAGGCCTGGATGATGCTGAGGCCAGCGCAGATTTCTCGCGCCACATTCGCAGCGGGATGTAAAGGCTCACACGCTCGGGTTGCCATCCTACCTTTGCAATCAGCATACACACAGCCCAAGATACGCACAGGACGTGTGCACACTCGCTGGCGCCAACCTACACTCGCCGCCTATGACGCTGTTTTCGTTGCCCCGCTGGATTTTTTCTCTGTTGATTGCCGCCACGCTCACCGGGTGCGCAGGTGTGACTGTCCGCACCACCGATTCGGCCAGCTACCTTGCGGATCGCCGCAGCGATGTACTGACGTCTGGAGAACCCAGTGCCTTCACCCAAGAAGCATTGCGCGTACTGGATTTGGACCTCAAAGTCTGTCTGGCAGATGTACCAATGTGCCACTACACACTGGCCAATGCCACAGGGTTGTACAACGAACAACGCATGTCATCTTTGGCAGAGCTGTGGATTTTGCAAGCCCGCAGTATCCAAAAATCCCACTCTTTGCCTAGCACACGCACCGAAGCCGAAATTCAGGCCTGGATGGAAGCTGCACGCCACGCCTGGGCATACCTGTTCTTCACCGAGCGCAGCCCCGGTGAACGCGCTTTTGAGCAACGCCAGCTCCAAGTGCGTGACTATTACAACTTTGCCGTACAACAAGCCGTAACAGGTTTGTTCTCTTTGCGCAAAGATGCCCCTCTGGACAACCCACAGACCCTTGGGCAGTGGCAGCTGCACAATGATTTTTCACGCGTGTGGCTACCTGCGAACAAAGCTATTCCCTATGAACTCGTGCCTGCCAGTGCCTTGCGTTTTTCAGGCTTGCGCAACCAGTATCGACGCGATGGCTTCGGCGCAGAACTGGTCGCCGTGTTCCAAGGTGATGAAGACCAGGAAACAGCAGTGCCCCAGGTCGGCTCGTTAGAAGGGCCACCCGTTGCGCCTTACCAGGAATCACTCTTTCCCGCTGTAACCGTGGTGTTACGCTTCGGCGGCAACACCATGCAGGAAGTGCTGTCCACCAAAAATGTTGAACTGCAAGCACTGGATCCGTATCGCTTCCGCACCATCGAGCTGGGGCAGGCCAGCGTCCCCCTGGCAGGGAATTTTTCTTCCGGCTATGGCTTGTGGCTGGCACGCTCGGGTTTTTCTACGCAAGCACTGCGCACCCTTGTGGGTCTGAGCAACGGCATCATCAAACCCACCATCTACCTGATGCAGCCGTATGACCCTGATCGGCGCATCATCGTCATGTTGCACGGTCTTGCCAGCAGCCCCGAGGCATGGATCAACGTCGCCAACGAGGTGCTGGGTGATGAAAACCTGCGTCGCAATTATCAGGTCTGGCAGGTTTACTACCCCACCAACGCACCGCTGGGTCTGAACAACTTTGCGATTCGCCAAGCCTTGCAACGCACACTGCAGCATTTTGATCCTCAGGGCAGTGCACGCGCTTCCAAGGACATCACCTTGATTGGTCACAGCATGGGAGGTGTACTGGCACGTTTGATGGTCAGCAGCTCGGAAGGCAGGATGCTGGCCGCCATGGCAGAGGCCTACGACCTTCAAGGAGATGGGGACAGCAGCACCCTGAGCAGAAAGTTGGAGCGTCTACTCGAGTTTGAGCCCATTCCTCAGGTCAGCAGCGCCATTTTCATCGCAGCACCACATCGTGGCACCGACTTTGCCAACAATCGGATTGCACGCTGGGTCTCCAACCTGATCACCTTGCCGTTTTCCATGGTAGAGCAGTTTGGTGACCTCACCCGCACGCTAGCCCATGCTTCACCGCGTATTGGCAAATCCTCCTTGCTGCGCATTCCCAACAGCATCGACAACCTCAGCGATGACGATAACTATGTGCGTTTGGCTGCGCAGCTGCCCATCTCGCCGCAAGTTCGCTACCACTCCATCATCGGCAACAACACCCCCCGTGAACCGCTTCTGGATAGCAGCGATGGCATTGTCCCCTACCGCAGTGCACATCTGGAGGGCGCGGCCTCAGAATTGATCGTGCCTTTCAGCCATAGCGTGCAAGAACATCCGCGTGCCATCGTCGAAATCCGCCGCATTCTGCACAATCAGTTGCTGCCACAGAATCAAAAAAAATAAGCGCCTCGCGCTCTTTTTTAAGGGCTTATTTGCCGATACAGAAGCTTGAGAAGATCACACCCAGCAAATCATCCGACGTGAATTCTCCCGTGATGCTGTTGAGTGCCGTCTGCGCCAGACGCAATTCTTCGGCCAGGATGTCCAGCGCTGGCCCGGGCACATTCAGCTGATCATGCGCCTCATCCAGGTGCGCACCTACGGCCTGCAGCGCTTCCACGTGGCGTGCACGGGCAATGTACAAACCCTCTGCTGCAGACTGCCAGCCGGCCACTTGCAGCAAACGCTGGCGCACTGCATCCAACCCTTCGCCCGTGCGGGCGGACAGACTCAGACTCGCTTCGCCCCCCTTTCGACCCACCAAAGGTGCCAGCGGCTGCATATTGGCGTCCGCTGCCGCCAGGTCCGTCTTATTCCACAGGTCAATCACCGGAATGCTGGGTGCAATGCGCTCGGCCAGGGTTTGTGCAATTTCCAAATCTGCGGCCACATAGCCGGTCTCATTCATGCGCGAAAGATCGTGCAGAAACAACACGGCATCGGCGGCTGCAATTTCGTCCCAGGCACGCGCAATGCCAATGCGCTCCACCTCATCATCGCTGTCGCGCAACCCTGCCGTGTCGATCACGTGCAGTGGCACGCCATCAATCTGGATGGTTTGCTGCACCTTGTCGCGTGTGGTGCCGGCAATCGGTGTGACAATGGCCAGCTCCGCCCCCGCCAATGCATTGAGCAACGAGCTTTTACCTGCATTGGGCTGGCCCGCAATCACCACCTTGATGCCTTCGCGCAGCAGTGCACCTTGCTGGGTGCGCGCCAGCACTTGACCGAGTTGATCGCGCAAATTGTCGAGCTGGCCATAAGCATCGGCTTTTTGCAAAAAGTCGATCTCTTCCTCCGGGAAGTCCAGCGTCGCCTCCACCAGCATGCGCAGGTGCACCAGTGCTTCTCGCAATTCGCCGATTTCGCGCGAGAACTCCCCGGAGAGTGAGCGGCTGGCGCTGCGTGCCGCTGCTTCCGTGCTTGCATCAATCAGATCGGCAATCGCCTCGGCCTGGGCCAGGTCGATCTTGTCGTTCATGAAAGCACGCTGGGTAAACTCACCTGGCTCAGCCAGCCGCAAGCTAGGTAAAGCCGCACCTTCCTGCGCAGCTTCCAGACAACGGGCCAGCAGCAGTTGCAGCACTACGGGTCCTCCGTGGGCCTGAAGTTCCAGCACATCCTCACCGGTGTAGCTGTTCGGCCCAGGGAAATAAATAGCTAGCCCATGGTCAATCGGCGCACCTTTGCGGTCCTTGAAAGGCAGATACGTGGCTTCGCGCGGCTTGAGGTCCTTGCCCAGCAGGTCACGCACAAAGCCCGCAATGCTTTTGCCCGAGACACGGACAATGCCCACCGCTCCGCGTCCAGGGGCAGTGGCAATGGCAACGATGGGATCAGTTTGACGCGCGAGCATGGCTTCACATCCTTGGGTTGGTAGCTCGCCATGATAGCCATGAGCAAGCACACAAAAGCGTTTAAACAACAGGGCCAAGAAAACATCAAAGGCCGCTTGCGCGGCCTTTGATGGGTTCAAGCCAAGCTTTGGCTTACTTCTTCTTGTTGGCGTCTGCAGGCGCCGACTTGAAGTTAGGCAGATTGAACTGGGGTGGAACGCCCATGCGGGTGTTGATGACCCACTGCTGTGCAATCGACAAGATGTTGTTGGTCAGCCAGTACAACACCAGACCCGCAGGGAACATGAAGAACATGACGCTGAAGATCAAAGGCATGAACCACATCATCTTGGCTTGCATCGGATCTGGAGGCACAGGATTGAGCGCTGTCTGCAGCAGCGAAGACAGTGTCATCAACAGAGGCAAGATGAACAAGGGGTCCTTGGCCGACAAGTCGGTGATCCACAGAATCCATGGTGCGTGACGGATTTCCACCGACGACAGCAGCACCCAGTACAAGGCGATGAACACCGGAATCTGAATCATGATGGGGAAGCAACCGCCCATGGGGTTGACCTTCTCTTCACGATAGATACGCATCATCTCTTGCTGCATCTGCTGAGGGTTGTCCTTCAGGCGCGCGCGCATTTCCATGATTTTGGGGTTGATGGCCTTCATCTTGGCCATCGAGGCATAGGCCTTGGCATTCAACCAGTAAAACAGAATCTTCAGGAACAGCACCAGACCTACGATGGACCAGCCCCAGTTGCCCAAAATGCCGTGGATCTTGTCCAGCAACCAGTACAGCGGCTTGGCCAGAATGGTCAGCCAGCCATAGTCCTTTACCAGCTCCAGGCCCGGAGCCAGTGCCTCCAGTGTCTTTTCCAGTTGAGGGCCGGCGAACAGGCGTGATTCCAGTGCCTTGGTTTCGCCGGGTTGCAAGGTGCCCACAGGAGTGATCATGCCAGCTGCGTACAGGTTGTCGCCCACCTTGCGCGCAAAGTTGTCACGCTGCACGCCATCGCCCAGCAACCAGGCTGAAGCAAAGTAATGCTGCACCATGGCCACATAGCCAGAGGTGGCCGACTTTTCAAATTCAGCCTTGTCCTTGTCGATGTTCTTGAACTCGACCTTTTGATACTTGGCAGTGTCGGTGTAGATCGCTGGACCGGTGAATGTGGAGTAGAAAGCGTTGCCTCCATCCAATGCATTGCCATCACGCAGCAACTGCAGATACAGCTGAGGCGTCACGGCCGCTGCACCGGTATTCACCACTTCGTGCTTGACGCCGATGTCATAGGCACCACGCTTCAGGGTAAAGGTCTTGACCAGCTTCACGCCGTCTTGTTCAGGCGACTCAAAGCGCACTTGCAGTTCGTTGCTGCCATCTTTGAGTTCACGCTCGCCAGGCAAGATGTTCATTACCGTCTTGTGATTGGGGAAGTTGCCTCCAATCAAGCCGGTTTGTGCCATGTATACACGCTCAGCGCTTTCGTCAAACAGCACAAAAGGCTTGGACTTGTCAGCGTCTGAGCCATATTTCAGCAATTCGGCGTGCACCAAAGCACCACCCTGACCGTCAAAAGTCAGGCGCAGCACATCGGTGGTGACCACCACTTTTTCTCGGGCCACTGGCGCAGCTTCCGCCGCGCCAGGAACATCGCTGGCCGACGCTGTTGTCGCAGGCGTGGTCAGAGCGTCCGGCACATCGGCAGGCTTGTTTTCAGCAGGCGCTGTAGCCACCGTTTTCGGGGCCGATGGGAAGAACGTGGCTTGTTTGCCATTGTGGATTTGCCATTGGTCCCACAGCAAAACCATGGAAAAGCCAAATATCACCCACAAAATGGTGCGGCGAATGTCGTTCATGAAGACTTCTTTGGTGAGGAAGAGGAGGTCAAACCGGTAAACAGCTTGGGCGCTTTGTCAGGCACTGGATCATGCCCGCCATCACACCACGGGTGACAGCGTACCAGTCGCCGCAGTGTCAAATACGTGCCCGCCGCAGCACCGTGCTGTTCCAGGGCCTTCAAAGAGTAGGCCGAACACGTCGGTTCAAAACGGCAAGCCGAGCCCAACCAGGGGCTCAATGTCAGACGATAGCCACGCACCAGGGCCATGAGCAAGGCTTTCATCATGGGTTTATCCCGCGCCTTCTACAGCTGCCTCTGTAGGCGGCTGTGCCTGGGCAGCAGCCTCAGGCTTGGGACTCTTGCGCCGCGTAGCGTGGGCCAAGAGTTGTAACAGTTCTGCCCGCACAGCACGCTTGAGCGGCTCGGACGTGGCACTGATGAACTGTTTGCGGTCAAACCCAGCGCGCAAACGCACCACATATGCTGCAGGCGGCAAGGCTTGCAACTGGGCGTCAAACTCACTGGCCACGGCATAAATTTGCCGCTTGATGGTGTGGCGTGTCACCGAACGCTTGGCCCAGCGCTTGGGCACCAAAGGGCCCAGCCATACCTGAGGCACCTTACAACCAGGCACGACAAACAGGGCCTGCGGTGCTTGCTCTGCGAGCGTCGCACCGGGCCCTGTTGGCTCAGCGTCCTTGGCAACATCCGCAGCGCCCAGCACCAAACGATGCAGAGCAAAGTGCGGCGTCCGGGAAATGGTTCCCCCGGACATGGTCGCCTGAAATTGGGGGCGCGTTAGCAGCCGTTGCATCACAGCAAGCCCTGGCTAATGGCAGGGAATGGTGTCAGGCAGTCGGCCAAGCGAAGCCTTAGACGGCCAGACGCTTGCGACCCTTGGCGCGGCGAGCATTGATGACGGCGCGGCCGCCCTTGGTCTTCATGCGCACCAGGAAACCGTGGGTGCGAGCGCGCTTGGTCTTGGAGGGTTGGTATGTACGCTTCATGTTCGTTCCTTGAGAAGGTTCAGTTTTTACTGGCCCATGCACTCCTCATGAGTGCACGCTGCCCAAATTTCCCCGGCCAAGCATGCCTGCAAATGGCGCTTGCCTAAAGCAAGTAGCCGCAAATAAAAGCTTCGCGCGGGGCTTATCACCCTGAACACATTCAGGGAAACCCGAAATTATCTCAGTGTTAGCGCGCTCTTGCAATGACCCTCTAAACATGGTCCAAAATACACGTCCCACAAGACCGCGATGGAAAACAGTCACAGGTTTGTGGATAACTGTTTGAAAAGCTACAATCACAGCCCCGAAACCGTTCCTCCTATCCACAAAAAGCGCTCCCATTGAAATGACAGAGGAACCCACCAACGACGCAGGCCTGGGCCTATGGCTAGCTTGCGTTGAGCAGCTCAGTCAGGACCTGCCCGAACAACAGTTCAACACCTGGATCAAGCCTTTGACCGCCGTTGTGGCCGAGGACTTCTCCAAGGTGACGGTGTACGTGGCCAACCGCTTCAAGCTCGATTGGATACGTGCCCAGTACGCAGCCCGCATTTCGGGTCTGCTGGAAGATCTGTACGGTCAACCCGTCACACTGGAGTTAGCACTCGCTCAGCGCGAAAGCGTTGTGCGCACTTACGTTCGACCTTATCAGGCGGAACGTAGCACACCCGCTGAAGCACCTACCTTGCTGCCAGCGAGCGTAGCCTCGGAGGAGTCGTCTGCGCCCGCATTTCGCAATCGCTTGAACTCGGCGCTGACTTTCGAGACGCTGGTTGAAGGTACCGCCAACCGCATGGCGCGCTCTGCGGCCATGCACGTTGCAGGCTCGCCAGGGCACCTCTACAACCCGCTGTTTATCTATGGCGGCGTGGGTCTGGGTAAAACCCACCTGGTGCATGCCGTGGGCAACCAGTTGCTCAAAGACAAGCCAGACGCCAAAGTTCTCTACATCCATGCTGAACAGTTTGTTTCAGATGTGGTCAAAGCCTATCAGCGCCGAACTTTTGACGAGTTCAAGGAACGCTACCACTCACTCGATCTTTTGTTGATCGATGACGTTCAGTTCTTTGCCAACAAAGACCGCACACAGGAAGAGTTCTTTAACGCATTTGAAGCCTTGCTGGCCAAAAAGAGCCACATCGTGATGACATCGGACACCTACCCCAAGGGTCTGAGCAATATTCACGAGCGTCTGGTTTCGCGTTTTGACTCGGGCCTGACGGTGGCTATCGAACCTCCCGAGCTGGAGATGCGCGTGGCCATCTTGATCAACAAGGCCCGTGCCGAGAATGCTGAGATGCCTGAAGAAGTTGCCTTCTTTGTGGCCAAGAATGTGCGCTCCAACGTGCGTGAGCTGGAAGGTGCGCTGCGCAAGATTCTGGCGTACTCGCGCTTCAATCAAAAGGAAGTCTCCATCCAGCTGGCGCGAGAAGCGCTGCGTGATCTGCTGAGCATTCAAAACCGGCAGATCAGCGTGGAGAACATCCAGAAAACCGTGGCCGACTACTACAAGATCAAGGTTGCAGACATGTACAGCAAGAAACGCCCTGCGTCGATTGCCCGTCCGCGCCAGATCGCCATGTACCTGGCCAAGGAGCTGACTCAAAAGAGCTTGCCCGAGATTGGCGAACTTTTTGGTGGTCGCGATCACACCACGGTGTTGCACGCCGTGCGCAAAATTGCGGCGGAACGCCAACAACTGACCGAATTGAACCAGCAATTACATGTGCTGGAGCAAACGCTCAAAGGCTGATGGAATTTTCCCTCTTCCAGTCCGGGCCTACCGGGCAAAATGAGGGGGTTTGAGTGGTAAGAGGGGGCGCAATGGATGTGCCACCACTCAATCTGAAAGAGACCCGCATCCTGAAACTCAGAGGTTGACATGATCGTCCTGAAAGCCACACAAGACAAAGTTCTCGCGGTCCTGCAATCGGTGTCCGGCATCGTTGAGCGCCGCCACACCCTGCCCATTTTGGCGAACGTGCTGATCAAAAAGACCGGCAACGCCTTGCAATTCACCACCAGCGATCTGGAAATCCAGATCCGCACCACGGCCGAACTCGGCGGTGATACCGGTGATTTTTCCACCACCATCGGCGCACGCAAGCTGATTGACATCTTGAAGACCATGCCCGGCGACCAGACCGTGGCACTGGAGTCTCAGCAGTCCAAGATGATCCTCAAGGGTGGCAAAAGCCGCTTCACCATGCAAACCCTTCCAGCGGAAGACTTCCCTCTGGTGCAGGAGGCGGCCAATTTCGGCCCCGCATTCAGCGTGCCCCAGAAGGTGCTCAAGGATTTGATGGGTCAGGTCTCGTTTGCCATGGCCGTACAAGACATCCGCTACTACCTGAACGGTATCTTGTTCGTCGCTGAAGGCAACACACTGAGCCTGGTAGCCACTGACGGCCACCGTCTGGCATTTGCCAGCGCTGAACTGGACGTGGACGTGGGTGAAAAGCAAGAAGTGATTCTGCCGCGCAAGACCGTGCTGGAGCTGCAGCGCCTGCTCAGCGATGTGGGGGGTGAGAACTCGCCGCGCATCGAAATGCAGTTTGCCAACAACCAGGCCAGGTTCACCTTTGGTGGTATGGAGTTCGTGACCAAGCTGGTCGAGGGCAAGTTCCCTGACTACAACCGCGTCATTCCACGCAACCACCACAACTCCGTGACACTGGGTCGCGCACCGCTGCTGGCTTCGCTGCAGCGCACCGCCATCATGACCAGCGACAAGTTCAAGGGCGTGCGTCTGACGATCGAGCCCGGAACCCTGCGCGTGGCGTCGAACAACGCTGACCAGGAAGAAGCCGTGGACGAACTCGACATCGACTACGGTGGCGACAACATCGACATCGGCTTCAACGTGACCTATCTGCTGGATGTGCTGTCCAACATGTCGCAAGACATGGTCAAAGTGGACCTGGCCGACAGCAACAGCTCAGCACTGGTCACCATCCCCGGCAACGACAACTTCAAGTACGTTGTCATGCCCATGCGCATTTAAGTTAAAGCGTTCTGTGGAGCAGGCGTGTTAGCCTGTCCATTCATAAAAAGGGAGCAGCTGGCGCTTGCCAGCTATTCTTTTAAAAACGATTTATTGGTATTTCCTAGGCAATACAAGCGCAAAACGCTCCTGTAATTGCAGCAGTAAGGCAACTTCATGACCGACGAGAACAAGCCAGAAAACCAGACCGTAGCGCCAGCAGGCATTCCCGCAGACAGCGGCTATGGTGAAGGTGCCATCCAGATCCTGGAAGGCCTGGAGGCCGTGCGCAAGCGTCCCGGCATGTACATCGGCGACACGTCCGATGGCACCGGCTTGCACCACCTGGTGTTCGAAGTGGTGGACAACTCCATCGACGAGGCGCTGGCAGGCCACTGTGATGACATTCTGGTCACCATCCATTCCGATGGATCGCTGTCCGTCATCGACAACGGCCGCGGCATTCCCACCGGCGTGAAGATGGATGACAAGCACGAGCCCAAGCGCTCGGCTGCTGAAATTGCCCTGACAGAGCTGCACGCCGGCGGCAAGTTCAACCAGAACAGCTACAAGGTTTCGGGCGGTTTGCACGGCGTGGGTGTGTCCTGCGTGAATGCGCTGTCCATCTGGCTGAAGCTGACTGTGCGCCGCGATGGCAAGGTGCATGAGATCGACTTCTCGCGCGGCTTTGTGCAAAACCGCCTGATTGAAGTGGTGGATGGCGCTGAAACTTCGCCCATGCGCGTGATCGGAGATACCGACAAGCGCGGCACCAAGGTGCACTTTCTGCCGGACCAGGAAATCTTCAAGGAAAACTTCGAATTCCGCTACGAAATCCTGGCCAAGCGCCTGCGTGAGCTGTCCTTCCTGAACAATGGTGTGCGCATCCGCCTGAAAGACGAGCGCGACGGCAAGGAAGACGACTTCTCCGGTGCTGGCGGCGTAAAAGGCTTTGTGGGCTTTATCAACGCCAACAAAAAGGTGCTGCACCCAACTTCGTTCTACGCTACAGGCTCGCGTCCTGCGGACACTTATGGGGGTATTCCTGGCACTGAAATCGGTGTGGAAGTGGCCATGCAGTGGAACGATGGCTACAACGAGCAAGTGCTGTGCTTCACCAACAACATTCCGCAGCGTGACGGAGGCACCCACCTGACCGGCCTGCGCGCTGCCATGACACGCGTGATCGGCAAATACATCGCTGACCACGAACTGGCCAAAAAAGCCAAGGTGGAAGTCTCGGGCGACGACATGCGCGAAGGCCTGTGCGCCGTGCTGAGCGTGAAGGTGCCTGAGCCCAAGTTCTCCAGCCAGACCAAGGACAAACTGGTCAGCTCCGAAGTGCGTGCCCCGGTGGAAGACATCGTCGCCAAGACACTGACCGACTACCTGGAAGAAAACCCCAACGACGCCAAGATCCTGTGCGGAAAGATCATTGAAGCCGCACGCGCCCGCGAAGCTGCGCGCAAGGCCCGTGAAATGACACGCCGCAAGGGTGTGCTTGATGGCATGGGCCTGCCCGGAAAGCTGGCCGACTGCCAGGAAAAAGACCCTGCGCTGTGCGAAATCTACATTGTCGAGGGTGACTCCGCCGGAGGCTCTGCCAAGCAGGGCCGCGACCGCAAGTTCCAGGCCATTCTGCCGCTGCGCGGCAAGATCCTGAACGTGGAAAAAGCCCGCTACGAAAAGCTGCTGTCCAGCCAGGAAATCATCACCCTGATCACCGCACTGGGCACTGGCATCGGCAAGGTCAGTGCCGACTCCGGCAAGAGCAACTCGGACGACTACAACCCAGACAAGCTGCGCTACCACCGCATCATCATCATGACCGACGCGGACGTGGACGGTGCCCACATCCGTACGCTGCTGCTGACCTTCTTCTACCGCCAGATGCCTGAGCTGGTGGAACGCGGCCACATCTACATTGCCCAACCACCGCTTTACAAGGTGAAAAACGGCAAGGAAGAGCTGTATCTGAAGGACGGCCCTGCGCTGAACAAATATCTGCTCAAGATTGCCTTGAACAACGCGTCGGTCAACACTGGCGGCGCTGCAGCCCGCACCATCGACGGAGAGGAACTATCGAAGCTGGCGGACATGCATCTGGCCGCAGAAACCGTGATCGAGCGCCTGTCCAACTTCCTGGACCAGGAAGCCCTGCGCGCCATTGCCGATGGCGTGAAGATCAAGCTGGACACGCTGGAAGACGCTCAGGCCTGTGCCCCCGTTCTGGAAGCCAAGCTGCGCGAGCTGACCACCACCGGTGTGCCAGCAGCGGTGACCGCAGAAATCGACCCCCTCACCGAAAACCCCATCCTGCGCATCAGCCGCCACCACCACGGCAACATCAAGAGCTCCATCCTTACGCAAGACTTTGTGCGCAGCCAGGACTACGCAGCCCTGTCTGCTGAAGCAGACAGCTTTGCCGGCCTGCTGAACGAAGGAGCCAAGGTCACCCGTGGCGAAGGCGAAAAAGCCAAGACTGAAAAGGTTCAAGATTTCCGCCAGGCCATGCGCTGGCTGATCTCTGAAGCCGAGCGCACCACGGGCCGCCAGCGCTACAAGGGTCTGGGTGAAATGAACCCCGAGCAACTGTGGGAAACCACCATGGACCCCAATGTGCGCAGCCTGCTGCAAGTGCAAATTGGCGACGCCATCGAAGCCGACCGCGTGTTCACCATGCTGATGGGCGACGAAGTCGAACCCCGCCGCAACTTCATTGAAGACAACGCATTGCGTGCAGGCAACATCGACGTTTGATTGCTTGTAGGTGACCGAAATCCTGGGAACCATAAGTTCCAGCCCTTTCACCTAAAGCTTGCCTTCAGGGAATAAAAAAAGCCGCTTTAAGCGGCTTTTTTATTTGAGCCATGTGTTGGTCCACCTGGCGATACAACTTTACTTGCAGCCATCAGGCAACGCTCACCTTGCGCTCCACCAGCTCGTGGACCGGTTCCACCAGATCTTTCAAAGTCACAGAGGTGTCAGCCAGCTGAGATTGCGTGAGTCTTGCTCCGGCTTGGACCAGCGCCTTGCCTTGCACATAATCTTTCATCGCATTGACACAGTCGAGTGCAATGACTTTTCCGGCTTTGAGATAAACCACAGAGAAGCTGCGCTGGGCAGGGTCGCCTCGCAGTACGGCCTCATCGTGACCGGTAGACAGCCCCACTGTTTGCAGCTTGAGGTCGTACTGCTGCGACCAGAACCATGGAATTGCACGATAGGGCTCAGCGCTTCCGCTCAGCGTACGCGCGACGCTGGTAGCCATGTCGGAAGCGTTTTGCACTGACTCAATCCGAATTGGTGCGCCTTCGCACCACAAGCTGGCATGCAAAGCCACATCACCGATGGCATACACATCCGGCAAACTGCTGCGGCAATACGCATCCACGGCAATGCCATTACCCCCTTCCGCCCCAGCTTCCAGCAAAGGCTCCGCATTGGGCACGATGCCAATGCCTACGACCACAATGTCAGCGGGCAAAAGCTCACCCGATTGCAAACGCACGCCTTGAACACGCTGGTTCTCACCAACCTCAATGGCTGCAACTTGCGTATTCAACCGCACATCCACACCTTGGCGCTGATGCTCTGCTTCGTAAAACTTGGACAATGCTCCACCCGCCACGCGACCAAGCACACGTGGCCCTGCTTCAAGCAAGGTAACGTCTTTGCCAAGCTTACGCAGCACTGCTGCGGCTTCCAGACCGATATAGCCACCACCAATGACGACCGCAGCCGACACCTGCGGCAACGCCGCGATCAACCCATCCGCATCGGTGCGATGCCGAATGGTATAGACGCCTGGCGCCTGACCTCCTGGGCAATTGAGTGTTCTCGCACGCCCACCGGTGGCCCATATCAGATGCTGGTAACGGTAGCTACGCCCATCCGCTGCAAAGGCGGTGTGCGCCTTCGCATCGATATGGGTGATACGGCATCCCCTGATGATCTCGACATTACGCTCAACCCAAAAAGTGGCTTGGCGAATGAACAATCGGTCAAAGCTCTTATCGCCCAACAGGTAGTCTTTGGATAGCGGAGGACGCTCATAAGGCAGCACGCTTTCGTCGCCGACCAAGGCAATGCGGCCCTGGTATTGCGCCGCGCGCAGCGCAATAGCGGCTTGTGCACCCGCATGGCCAGAACCGACGATCAAAGTGTCTGTTTCTATGTCCATGGCTCAATCCTCGGGGGCGATGGTCAGCCGAAGGCCATCGAGCGTACCGGTAACGGGAATTTGACACGACAGGCGCGAGTTATCTTGCAAGTGTGTGCATGTGTCGAGCAGGTCTCGCTCATCGGCACTGAGAGCAGGTAATTGATCAACGAATGCAGAGTCGACATAGACGTGGCAGGTCGCGCACGAGCAGCAGCCACCGCATATGGCCTGAATTTCGTCAATGCCACTGTCACGCAGCGCTTCCATAACCGAGCGTCCCGGCTCGGCCTGCACAATAGTTTCGCGGCCTGCTCGCGTGATGACATGTATCTGAGGCATGGTGAGATTGCGTGGTCTAAGAGATTGCGATGAAGCCACTCTAGACACAGCGGCCGCATCTGGAAAATACATTTCAAAGATTCATGGCATTGTTTTTGCCTATGGGGTCATCACCATGACCTACCCACAATTGCGCTACACCTTGCGCCAACTGCGCTATTTCGTTGTCACCGCTGAAGTGCTTTCCTTCACTGCAGCTTCCAAGGTGCTGCATATCTCGCAGCCATCCATTTCCACCTCTTTGGCAGATCTCGAATCTTCTTTTGGCGTACAGCTTTTCGTGCGTCATCACGCCAGCGGTTTGTCGCTGACACAGGCCGGCCACGACTTGCTTGGCATGGCGCGTAATCTATTGAAAAACGCCGAAGATTTGCACACCACAGCGCGCGAATTGAATACTGGCCTGTGCGGCACAGTAGCCTTGGGATGCATGCTGTCCCTGGCGCCTGCGATGCTGCCCAAAATGATGGCGCAGTTCAATTTGGAGCTACCCAATGTTGATTTCAAAACACGTGAAGTTGGTCAGGAAGAACTGCTGCAAGGCCTGCGCGATGGCAGCTTGGATTTGGCACTGACCTATGACTTGGCGCTGATCGAAGACATTGAATTTACGCCGTTGTGCGAGCTGCAGCCCTACGCCATCTTGCCCAAGTTGCACAAGCTGGCGCGACAGCCTTCGGTATCGATGGAGAGCTTGCTCGACGAACCTTACATCCTGCTTGATCTGCCACACAGCCGTGAATATTTCGCTTCGCTGTTTGATGCTCTAGGCAAGCGCCCCACACCGACATTCCACTCCTCGCAACCCGAAGTAGTACGCGGCATGGTAGCCAATGGGCTGGGTTTCAGCATCTTGAACTTTCCATTGCGCTCCATGCAAACCGTGGATGGCGCAGAGTTTGCGATCCGTCCGTTCAGTGAACCAGCACGCCCCTTGCAGCTAGGCATCGCCCGCTTGGCCAGCGTGCAACCGCGCCAGGTTGTGCAGCGTTTTGCTGATTTTTGCGGCGCCGCCATTCCCAAGATGCTTTGACCATTGCCCATAGGCTAAAGCCATGCAATGCATCTTTAGAAAGTCTTTTGCAGATAAAGCCGCGCGTCCTAGAGTTCGAACCGACAGCACTACTAAGGAAGATTTTCAGCATGTCGATCGAAAAAACCGAAGTCGTTATCGTAGGCGCAGGGCAAGCTGGTATTGCCATGAGCGAGCACCTCCTCAAAGCCGGCATTGCCCACTTGGTGCTTGAAAAAGCCCGCATTGCCGAGCGCTGGCGCTCGTGCCGCTGGGACTCCTTGGTGGCCAATGGCCCCGCATGGCACGACCGTTTTCCTGGCCTGGAATTCGCTGGTGATGCCGATGCGTTTGTGCCCAAAGAGCAAGTTGCGGACTACTTTGCTGCTTACGTCGAGCAGTTGAATTCACCCGTGCGCTGCGACGTGGATGTACAGCGTGTCACACGCCTGGAAGGGCGGTCAGGCTTTTTGGTGGAAACTTCTGCTGGCAGCATAGAAGCGCAACATGTAGTGGCTGCCACCGGGGCTTTCCAAATTCCCGTGATCCCGAATATCGTTTCTGCCACTGCAGGCGTGATACAGCTGCATTCAGCGGATTACCGCAACCCTGATCAATTGCCTGAAGGTGGCGTATTGGTCGTTGGCGCAGGCTCTTCGGGCGTACAGATTGCCGATGAATTGGCGCGCGCTGGCCGCAAGGTGTACCTCTCCGTTGGCCCGCATGATCGTCCCCCACGCAGCTACCGGGGTCGTGATTTCGTGTGGTGGCTGGGCGTACTCAACAAGTGGGATGCAGAAGCAACGCCAGGCGTAGAGCACACCACGATTGCCGTCAGCGGTGCAGGTGGTGGGCACACCGTGGATTTCCGCCAGTTGGCTGCCAACGGCATTACTTTGGTGGGCCGCACCGAGTCTTGTACAGGTACTGAAATCCGCTTTTCTGATGACTTGCGCGCCAACATTGAACGCGGCGATGCCAACTACCTTTCGGTGCTGGATGAAGCCGATGCCTATGTGGAGCGCAGCGGCATCGATTTGCCGCTGGAGCCGCAAGCGCGCCAGTTCTTGCCCATGCCCGACTGCGTATTGCAGCCTGTGCAAACGCTCGACCTGCAACAAGCAGGTATCACCACCATTTTGTGGGCTACCGGCTACACCTCTGACTACCGCTGGTTACCAGGCAACGCTACTGATGACAAGGGCCGTCCACGCCACCAACGAGGCGTTTCCAGCGAACCAGGCATTTATTTCCTAGGCCTGCCTTGGCAAACGCGCCGTGGCTCCTCCTTCATCTGGGGGGTTTGGTATGACGCCAGATACATCGCCGATCACATCACCAAACAAAACGGCTACATGCGCTATGCACCCAGCGCTGCCCCTCTGGCCAAGGCCGCTTGAATCACGAATTTTTCCCTGGAGTAAGTCATGACCACCCATACCCGTATTCGCAAGTTCAACACACGCGACACCTACCCTGAACAGAAGCTGGACAACGACCTGTGCCAAGCCGTGGTGGCCAACAATATCGTGTTTTTGCGTGGCCAAATCGGCCAGGATTTGGACACACGAGAATCCGTTGGCATTGGTGACGTGGAAGCCCAAACCGAGAAAGCGATGGCCAACATCAAGATGCTGCTTGAAGAGTCCGGCAGCGAGTTGACTCACATCTGCAAGATCACCATTTATGTGGTCGATGTACGCTACCGCGAAACGGTCTACAACGTGGTCGGTCGCTGGCTCAAGGGCGTATTCCCCGTGTCCACCGGCATCGTAGTTTCGGCCTTGGCACGCCCTGAGTGGCTGGTCGAAATCGACGCCACTGCCGTGATTCCGGATCAACGCTAAGGCAGTTTCCATATGACCATTTCCCTTGCAGGCCGGTGCACACGCACCGGCGCGATGGGCGGCATCATCAGCAGCTCAAGTCCAGCAGTTGCCAGCCGCTGTTTATGGACCAGTGCGCAAGGCGTGGTGATGTCGCAAAACGTCACCGATCCAGTGCTCGGCATCTTAGGCTTGAAGCTGCTGGAGCAAGGATTTGGCGCTCGCGGCGTCATTACCCAGCTCACCAGCGCCCGTGCGCATATCGACTGGCGCCAGTTGGCTGTGCTGGACACCGCCGGCCATTCCGAAGTCTTCACCGGCAATCAAGGCTTAGGCATCACGGCCACAGCCCAAGGCAGCGACTGCGTGGCGGCTGGCAACATGCTGGCCAACGACCAGGTGCTGCAAGCTATGGTCCAAGGCTTTGAGCGCAATCCAGAGGCTTTCATTGCAGACCGGCTGTTGGCAGCACTGGAAGCGGGCTTGGCCGCTGGCGGCGAAGCGGGCCCGGTGCACTCGGCTGGTATGAAAGTGCATGCTCATGATCTGTGGCCCTGTGTCGATCTTCGCGTTGACTGGTCGGACGACAACGTCATGCAGGACATGTATGGCTTGTGGCACAAGTACCAGCCGCAGATGAAGGACTATGTGACGCGCGCCCACAATCCCAAGGAAGCGCCGTCTTACGGCGTACCCGGTGATCCCTGAACCCGAGGAGCTATTACCGATGGCCCACCCCATGCTTGGATCGACGCTCAACATTCTTGAGCGACTCATTGCCTTTGACACCCGCAGCAGCGAGTCGAACCTGGCCTTGATTGACTATGTACGTGATCTGCTCGACAGCCAAGGCATCGCCTGTACGCTGGTTCCTAACGTAGAGGGCACCAAAGCCAATCTCTACGCCACCATAGGCCCGCAGGACCGTCCTGGGCTGTGCCTTTCCGGCCATACCGATGTGGTGCCAGCCTCAGGCCAGCCGTGGACGACACCAGCCTTTCAAATGACACGTGCAGCCGACCGGGTCATCGGCCGCGGCACGGCTGACATGAAAGGCTTTATTGCCGCTGTGCTGGCGATGGTGCCGCGCTACAAAGCAACTGCACAGCACTGCCCGATTCACATTGCACTGAGCTATGACGAAGAAGTTGGCTGTCTGGGCGTGCGAGGCTTGTTGACGCACCTGAGCGCTTTGCCTGTGAAGCCCATGGCATGCATCATTGGTGAACCAACCAGCATGCAAGTAGCAGTGGCGCACAAAGGCAAACGTGCTTTTCGTTGCTGCGTCAAAGGCTTGGCAGGTCATTCTTCCCTGACCCATCTGGGCGTCAACGCCGTGGACTTTGCTGCGGAGCTCACCACTTACTTGCGGCGCACCAGCCATGATCTGCGTGAAAGAGGCACCCGTAACAGCACTTTCACTCCACCTTACACAACGATTCACACAGGACGTTTGAGCGGAGGAATTGCGTTGAATGTGATCCCGGATCAGGCAGAACTGGAGTTTGAAATTCGCAACCTGCCAGGTGATGACCCCGAAGCGGTATTCGACACGGTTCGTATCTATGCGGATCAGACTTTGGTGCCCGAAATGCGCCAAATACACGCAGGCAGCGGGATTCATTGGGAGCCTTTGATCGACTATCCAGCGCTGGCGGACGACTCTGCCGCAGCGTGGCTCAAAGAGCTGGCATGCGCCGCTGCTAACAACACCGCCACACGCACCGTGTCATTTGGCACGGAAGGGGGGTTATTCCAAGCGATGGGGGTGCCATCGGTCGTGTGCGGTCCCGGCAGCATTGAGCAGGCGCACAAAGCAGATGAGTACGTCACCTTTGGTCAGCTATCGCAGTGCTTGGATTTTATGGAGTCACTGGCAACACGCAACGCTGCTGGCAAGCTACTGCCTTAAGCAAGACCATAAAGGCATGTAAAGCCTGCATCTGGTACAGATGCAGGCTTTGTATTTGCGCTCTACGTCAATGCTTTGGCAATTTACAAGTGCAAAAAGACACCGGGTGCTAATGCGTCCGGTGTCTTTTAGATGCTCAATTTTTAGCGCAGATTCAATCGCAAACCTGCTTGGCCATATAAGCGTAAAAGTCGCGCAGCGTGCCTTCCAAGTTCTCTGCAGCCAAAGGGCCTGGCTCGTAGAACGAAGAGTGCATGCCGGTTTGCAATGTTTCCAGTTTGGCGCGGTCCTCGGCATTGAAAGCATCTGCAAAAGCCACGTATCTGGCAATACTCTCGGCATCTGGATTTTGCTCGTGGCCAGCAATCCCCCAACGAATCGCCACGCTGTCCACGGTTTTGGGACGCAGGCACAAATACACGGTTTGGTGGGGCATATAGGTCACCACCAAATTCGGGAACACGCTGAACAAAAAGCTAAAGCGTCGCTCTTCCTTGCTCAGATCTGGGTGATGCGGCGCACGCTGAGCAGACTCTGGCGTGTAATGCGCCCGGTAGGCGGAAAAGTGGCCATTGCCTTCGACGTATTCGCACAGCTCCGTCGGTGTCACCGGGCGCAATGTCCGCGGGTGGGTGGCGTTAAGGTGGTAGCCCTCCATGAAGTTCTCAGACAAGCACTTCCAGTTGGTCTGCCATATCTCTTCCGTGCTGTGATACAGCCCACGCTCTTCATGGTGGTAATTGCGAATATGCTGCTCCAGCGGTGCCAGTGTTTCATCCAGTGGCGACGCATTGCCATCCAGATTCACAAAGATGAAGTTCTGCCAAACCGTGGTGGCCATGTTGGGCAGAGCACAGCGTGCGGTATCCAGCAAAGGGCTGTTTTGCATCATGGGGGCACGCTTGAGCTTGCCATCCATCTCAAAGCTCCACGCGTGGTAGGCACAGACATGCAGCTTTGCATTGCCTTTGCCTGCTGCCACCAGGTTACCGCGGTGGCGACACACGTTGGACATCACGCGCACGTCGCCTTTGCCGTCTCTTTGCACAATCAAAGGCTCTCCGGCGACATCCGTGGTGTAGTAATCACCGACATTGGGAATTTCCCCGCTGTGCCCCACGCACACCCAGTTGCGTCGGAACACCTTGTTGCGCTCCAACTCTGCGAACTGCGTCGAGGTATAGAACGCACCAGGCATGGCATGGGTTGCGCGTGCGCCGGGTTGTGCCAGTTTCTGCAAAGTCGACAGCAGCTGTGGGTCTGCTGGAGGTAGCTCTTGGGAGTGAGAAGAAATCATGCTGGGGGTGTGCATAAATAGGACTGAGAAACCGGCTTAGCCATTTGTACGGCTGCGCAGCCAGTGAATGGCGCCAAACAGAGCAACGGCGAATACAGTCAGCAAGCTGGCAACGGCAAGGATCGATGGATCGATGGAGTCACGCATGCCGCTCCACATTTCACGTGGGATGGTGTTTTGCTCGGGACCACCAATGAACAAGATGACGATGACTTCATCGAACGAAGTGGCAAAAGCAAAGATCGCACCAGCAGCCACAGCAGGGGAAATCACTGGCAGCGTGACACGGCGAAACGCAGTCCATGGCGTAGCGCCCAAGCTGGTCGCTGCACGCACCAGGTTGCGGTCAAAAGACAGCAGCGATGCATTGACGGTAATCACCACAAAAGGCGTACCCAAAGCCGCATGCGACAGCACCACGCCCAAGTACGTGTCGTTCAATCCCAAGGGGGCAAACACAAGATAAAAGCCCACTGCCACAACCACTACCGGAATGATCATGGGCGAGATCAGCAGCGGCATGATCAGTGCACGGAATGGGAAGTTGGCACGTGATAGACCCAGCGCCGCCAACGTACCCAGCACCGTGGCAATGATGGTGGAGACAGTGCCGATGCCCAGGCTGTTGAGCAGTGCGCGCTGCCACTCTGGGCTGAGCAGCGCTTTCTCATACCACCGCAGAGAGAAACCGCTCATGGGGTAAGAAAAGTAGGCGCTGGAGTTAAAAGACAGCGGAATGATCACCAGCAACGGCGCGATCAGGAAAGCCAATACCAAAGCGGTTTGCCAGTTGGCCCAGCGAAGTGCGACCCTGGCAGACAGCGGACGGTTGTCAATGCGATGAAGAACGGACATTTGCTCCTCCCACTTAGCCCAGACGCAGACGGTCAATACCGACGAGTCGATTGAAGATCAGGTAGAACGCCAGCGTGAACACCATCAGATAGGCCGACAGAGCACCTCCGAGCCCCCAGTTGAGCAGTTCATTGGTTTGCTGCGCGATCAGCTGGCTGATCATTTCGTCACCCGCTCCGCCCAGCAGCGCTGGTGTGATGTAGTAGCCCATGGCGATGACAAACACCAAGAAGCAACCTGCGCCCACGCCCGGCAAGGTCTGCGGCATGTAAACCCGCACAAACGCCACCACAGGGTGTGCACCCAGTGACTGCGCAGCGCGCATATAGGTGGGTGGCACATTTTTCATGACCGAGTAGATGGCCAAAATCATGTAGGGCAGCAACACATGTGTCATGCCAATAAGTACACCCACGCGATTGAACATCAGTGGAATCGGCTCACTGACAATGCTCAGGCTCTGCATAAAGCTGTTCACTACGCCACTGGGCTGCAGCATCACGTACCACGCAGTGATGCGCACCAGCAGCGAAGTCCAAAACGGGATGATCACGAGCAGCATCAGCTTGCTGCTGCGTGCTGGCGGCAAAGTGGCCAAACGCCAAGCCACCGGGTAGGCCAGCAGCAGACACAGCAGCGTGACCACGGCGCTGATCCAAATCGTGCGGCCAAAAGAATCTAGGTACACCGCGTTGTCAGCATCACCAGCAACCACTGATCCTCTGGCATCAATCTTGGCGTCCACAGCCTCGAGCAAATAGTCTGCAGTCGGTGTCTGTGTGGCGCGTTGCAGCAAGCGCCAGGTTTCGTGTTCACCCCAGCGCTCGTCGATGTCGATCAACACAGCCTTCCAAGTTGCAGGAGCTTGCTCAGGTAGATTGCGTGCCGAGCGCATCAGCAAGCTGCGCATTTCAGGCTGGTAGAAGTTCATGCGCCGCGAGACAGTCCCCAAGCTGCCATCTTGGGCAGCGGCTGCCAGATCGGTCGCCAGCGCAGCAAATACTGCCTCCTCTGGCACACCCTCCCCATCCCAACGCTGCAGCACTTGTGTCAGCTGAGGCATCGACTCTGGCATCTCCGGGTTTTGCACGCTACGCGCCAGCAGCATCGCAATCGGCACGATGAACGTAGCCAACAAAAAGAGCAGCAGTGGTAAGGCAAGCAAGAAGGCCTCACGTGCTGCACGCTTTCTGGCACGTCGATAAAGCTCCGCAGGAGGGGTGGCGGACAGGGCTGATGCCTCAGGAGTGCTTGGGATGGAGAGTTCGGGAGTCATAGGCGATCGATCTGTCTTTGCTGTAACTCCGCTTAACGGGTCAGCCAGTTTTGGAACTGCTTGCCCAGCGAGTCACCCTTGTCGGCCCAAAAACCAGCGTCAATTTGCAAAGAATTTTTGAAGTTGGCAGGCGCTGTCGGAAGGTCGTTCAAGCGTTCGGCATCAATCAGATCAATGGCCTTTTTACGAGGTGGTGCATATGGGATGTAATTGGTCAGGTCGGCATAACGCTGCGGCTGCGAAGCAAAAGCAATGAACTCAGCAGCCACTTTGGCGTTCTTGGCCCCTTTGGGAACGCCCCACCATTCGAAGTCATACAACTGGGCATCCCAAACAACCTTAAATGGCTTGCCATCTTTTTTCACTGCATCCGAGATGCGACCGTTGTACGCTGCGACCATGGCCACTGCGCCATCAGCCAACAGCTGCGGCGCCTGAGCGCCCGAATCCCACCACACAATGCTGTTCTTGATGGTGTCGAGCTTCTTGAAAGCACGCTCCACACCAGCCTTGGTTGCCAGCGTTTTGTAAACGTCGTCCTGGGCCACACCGTCAGCCATCAACGCCCATTCCAACGTACCCTTGGCTAACTTGCGCATGCCACGCTTGCCTGGGAAGGTCTCGATGTCAAAGAAGTCTTGGATGCTGGTGGGCGAACCGCTGATCTTGGTGCTGTCGTAGGCATACACCGTAGACCACACCATGCTGGCCACAGCGCAGTCGCTGATGGTGCCGGGCAAGAAGTCCTGCGTGTCACCCAGCAGCTTTTTGTCAAAGCGCTCCAGCAAACCTTCTTCGCAAGCGCGCATGGCATCGCTGGCTTCCAGATCCACAATGTCCCAAGTCACGTTCCTGGCCTGCACCATGGCTTGCAACTTCGCCAGTCCGCCGCTGTAAGACTGGTAGGTGAATTCATGCTTGGTTTGCGCAGTAAAGGGCTCAAAGTACGCGGGTTTGACCGCGGCTTCATAAGCACCACCAAAGGTCACCACCGACAATGTGTCAGCGTGGACAGAAGCAGTCCATCCAGCACAGGCCGTAACCGCAAGAGCAAGGGCGCGCAGAGCAGGGGAGCGTAGTGACATAGCAAGTTTCCTCGGGTTATGGGTAAGGTTGGCAAAAGAACTCGGTACGAGCTGTGCAGTCAGTCAAACCGTGGGTTGGTGCAGGACCTTGCAGTCTTCTGGCCGCCAGTGGACAGTGACGGCATCACCAATGGTGGGATAGCTGGCATGCTGGTCGTTGGATAGCTTGGCAACGATCTGTTGCCCGCTGGGCAACGCCAGTTCCACGCGGTAGTGGTCGCCGCAGTAAATGAGCTTGCTGACTTTGGCGCCAAGAACATTGCTGTCAGTGCTGTGCAATGTGCCTAAATGCGTGCGCTCAGGGCGCAAGGCCAGTGTCGCCGCACCCGCAGCACGCAGGCCATCGCTGCGCCGCCCACGTACCCTGGTGCCATCGCTCAGTTGCATCACCGCCCAATCGTCAGACATCTCCACGAGGCGGCCCTGCAGACCATTGTTCTCACCGACAAAGTTGGCGACGAACGCGTTGCGCGGGTTTTCATACAGCTCGGACGGGGGAGCCAATTGCTGGATATAGCCTTCGGAGAAAACCGCGACCCTGTCTGACATGGTCAGCGCCTCACTCTGGTCGTGCGTGACGTAAACAATCGTCAAACCCAACTCGCGGTGCAGACGCATGATTTCGTACTGCATGGTCTCGCGCAGACGCTTGTCCAATGCGCCCAATGGTTCGTCCATCAATACGACTTTGGGCTCAAACACCAAGGCTCGCGCCAATGCAACGCGCTGCTGCTGACCACCAGACAGCTGAGTGGGACGTCGGTTGGCCAGGTGGCCCAGCTCCACCATGTCCAGCGCACGCTGCACCCTGGTTTTTTGTTCAGCCCTGGAGATTTTTCTCACCGACAGCGGAAACGCAATGTTGTCGGCAATGCTCAGGTGCGGGAACAGTGCATAGTTCTGAAACACCATCCCGATATCACGCTGGTGCGGCGGCTTGTCATCCAGGCGCTGACCATCGATCAGGATGTGACCCAAAGTCGGAGATTCAAAACCCGCCAACATCATCAATGTGGTCGTTTTGCCAGACCCGGAAGGACCCAGCAACGAAATGAATTCACCACGTGCTACCTCCAGGTTCAGTCCGCGCACCACGTACTGACTGCCGTCGTAGGTTTTGTCGATTTGCCGAAAGGCGATAAAGGGCGATGACATCTCAGACATGTGCCTCCCTTTCACGCAACCGTTGCCAAATGCCCGGCGAGGCGCTTGGCCAAATAACACGCAAAGTCGAAGTTTGGTCGCTCTAAACGATTGAGTTGTCCAGGTGCAGCAAGTGGTGCTTGCACTCCGCGGAACACCGACTCAACACCCAAGCGGTCCTCTGCATTGACTTCGTCCAGCAGCTTTTTCAGCTGACCGATGTACTCCTGTCCCTTCGGGTCAGATACGAACTCTGGGGCCAAACCGCCACCAAAGCGAATGTGCACTTTGTTCACGCCACGCGGCTGTAGCGACAGGTACCAGAAGTAGCCAGGCGTCAGTGTGATCAGGTGCGAAGGGTAGACCGCCAGCAGTGCCGTGGTCTTGCGCCAGTGCCCTTCCAATCGCTGGTTGTCAGGATGGGCATTTCCGATGGGCAGCGAGGCTTCTTTGGTAATCCAGTGGTAGTTAAAAGCTTCCAGACCGGGCGGGCACTCCATTTCTTCCAGCTTGGAATGCGGGCCAACCGTGGCGCGATGCAGCATCGGCAGGTGGTAACTCTCCATGAAGTTTTCCGCGAGGATCTTCCAGTTGGTGTCCCACACATGCTCTTCATAGAACGTCTCGACATAGTTCTCCATCTGGTATGGGGCAATCAGCTTTTCCAGCTCCGCCAAACGCTCAGCGACAGGTATGGCATCAGGGTCCAGGCTCACATAAATCCATCCTTGCCAGACTTCACAACGCACGGGCGGCAGCTTGTAAGACTCTTTGCAAAAGCCTGGCTGCTCGGCCATCATGGGTGCGCCGCGCAGATCGCCATCCAGCGTATAGGTCCACGCGTGGTAAGGGCAGACGATGGCACGTGTGTTGCCGCGGCCTTCCAGGAGAACCGCCATGCGGTGCATGCAAACATTGGACATGGCTCGCAAGCTGCCATCGCCATGGCGCACCACCGCCACCGGTTGTCCATTGATGTCTGCCGTCAGATAGTCACCTGTCTTAGCCAAGACGCTGGCACGTCCCACACATTGCCATTCCTGACCAAAGATGCTGTGCTGCTCCATCTCCAAAAAACCATTTGAGGTGTACACCTCGGGTGGCATGGCACGGGCTTGTTCAAACGGCATTTCACATGAAGCGCTCAGCTTTGCCAGTGCATGCAAACCGTCTTTTGGAATGTGTCCATCGGACTTAGGCATGAAACGAATTTCGTGGGTATCTTGCATGGCTTGTCGCTTGAGTACGTTGATTCGGGAGCAGTGCAAACAGTAAGAAAAAATGTGTTTGCATCAGGGCTGTTGACATCAATTTACGTAGCGCAAGCGCATCTGCAAAATACATTTAGAACATGCATGGCAGTGCTTTCAGCTATGCAGCCAATCGGGGCACAAAGTCCCGAAAGCGGGGCGCTTTAGAGCGAAAAATGTGCACTCATGGTGCAGAAAAAGCTGTTTTTTCCAGCCCAAGCACAGACAGCGCCTATGCAAGACCGTGACAGCAAATCAGGTTTAGATCTTGCATACCCCTGCCGCTCTTGCGTGGCACTTCAGCGAGCGCAAGCCAGACCATCGATGCGCGCTTTCAGATGGTCTTTTCTCCCCTCTCTCTTGTCTCCCAACATTTCGGAATCCGTTATGAAATCCCGTGCTGCCGTTGCCTTCAAGGCTGGTGAACCTCTGCAAATCGTTGAAATTGATGTAGCCCCACCTCAGAAAGGGGAAGTACTGATCAAGATCACTGATACCGGCGTGTGCCACACCGATGCGTTCACACTCTCTGGTGCTGATCCAGAAGGCCTGTTTCCTGTGGTGCTCGGTCATGAAGGCGCGGGGATCGTGGTTGAAGTCGGCGAAGGTGTGACCAGCGTGAAGCCTGGTGACCACGTCATCCCGCTATACACCGCCGAATGCGGTGAGTGCCTATTTTGCAAGAGCGGCAAGACCAATCTCTGCACAGCGGTACGCGCCACCCAAGGCAAAGGCGTGATGCCTGATGGCACCACGCGCTTTTCCTACAACGGCCAGTCCATCCACCACTACATGGGTTGCTCGACGTTTTCAGAGTACACCGTGGTGGCTGAAGTCTCTTTGGCCAAGGTACACCCCGACGCGAACCCGGAACAGGTCTGCTTGCTGGGTTGTGGCGTGACCACGGGCCTGGGCGCAGTGAAAAATACCGCCAAAGTGCAGGAAGGTGATACCGTGGCCGTGTTCGGTTTGGGTGGCATTGGTCTGGCCGTGATTCAAGGCGCCAAACTGGCCAAGGCTGGTCGCATCATTGCTGTTGATACCAACCCCTCCAAGTTCGACTTAGCCACCACATTTGGTGCCACCGATTGCGTCAATCCCAAAGACTATGACAAGCCAATCCAACAAGTCATTGTCGAGATGACTGGCTGGGGTGTGGACCACAGTTTTGAGTGCATTGGCAATGTCAGCGTCATGCGCGCAGCGTTGGAATGTGCGCACCGTGGATGGGGACAGAGTGTAGTCATTGGCGTAGCCGGTGCAGGCCAGGAAATCTCCACCCGCCCGTTCCAATTGGTCACTGGTCGCAAGTGGCTGGGCACAGCATTTGGAGGCGTCAAGGGGCGAAGCGAGTTGCCTGGCATGGTGGAAGATGCCATGAGCGGCAAGATCCAGCTCGAACCCTTTGTGACGCACACCATGCCCTTGGAAAAAATCAATGAAGCGTTCGATCTGATGCACGAAGGCAAGTCGATACGCTCAGTAATCAAGTTCGCACAGGCTTAAGGCTGCTGCATCCTTAAACAAGCGCACGCTTTGTATTACATGGCACTGACATGTCATGCATGCAGTGCCCTTGCTGGGGCTGCTGGATAGCAGCCCCACTTCACTTTTACACTGCACTTGCAACACGTCTGGCACACAAACTGCTTTAAACCAGCATCTTGTATACATCTAGGTATTCATCATGCTGATTGGCACATTCGACGACTGGAAGCGCGCGTACAACGAAGGGGGTTGCCCCGCTCAATTGCTGGAGGCTCAGCGCCAGGCTTTGCAGGCCGATGACGCTGCCTGGATCTGCATTGCGAGCGCACAACAGTTGCAGACCCAGATTACGGCCTTGCAAGCACTGGAAGTGGTCCATGGGCGAGCACAACTTCCCTTGTTTGGCATTCCTTTTGCCGTCAAGGACAACATTGATGTGCAGGGCTTTACCACCACAGCTGCCTGCCCTGCTTTTGCCTATGAGGCACAGGCCGATGCCACGGCCGTACAACGGCTGAAAAATGCAGGCGCCATCGTCTTGGGAAAGACCAATCTCGATCAGTTCGCAACCGGCCTGGTTGGTACACGCTCCCCTTATGGCGTGGTGCACAACACGATTGATGCCACATTGATTGCCGGAGGTTCCAGCTCTGGCTCTGCCTCTGTGGTGGCGCGTGGCCTGGTGCCATTTGCGCTGTCCACGGATACCGCTGGTTCTGGCCGCGTACCCGCAGCGTTCAACCAGATTGTGGGCCTCAAGCCCACACCCGGTGCAGTGCCAAGCACTGGTTTGGTGCCGGCCTGCCGCACACTGGATTGCATCGGCGTGCTGGCCTTGAATGTGGCAGACAGCGGCTTGGTGATGAGCCTCATGGAAGGACCAGACGACATCGACAGCTATGCACACGCTCGGCCTTTTGTGAGCAAGCCACAAGCGCTGTCCGCATTGCGTGTTGGAGTGCCACAGGGACGCCGCTTGTCTGCCGATTACGAAGCCGCATTCACTGACTTCGTGGCTTCTTTGCAGCCACAAACAGCTGCTGTGCAAACAATGGCCTTTGACACCTTGTTTGAAGTGGCCAACCTGCTGTATTACGGGCCCTGGGTGGCAGAGCGCGTGGTAGGTGCACGCAGTATTTACTCAACGCAGCCAGAAGCCTTGTTGCCCGTGATTCGCCAGGTGCTGGATGTGCACCAACGCTTTGATGCCGCCGACACGTTTGCCGCACAGTACCGCTTGCAGGATTTGAAGCTGCAGGCGGAGAAGATATGGAATGACGTCGACGTGCTGTGCGTACCCAGCGCACCGCGCCACCCTACGATTCTGGAAGTGCAGGCAGACCCGATTGCAGTCAATTCCGAGATGGGTACTTACACCAATTTTGTGAACCTTCTGGGCTGGTCTGCGATCGCCATTCCAGCCTCCCGGTTGCCCAATGGCTTGCCGTTTGGCGTCACCTTGATTGCCCCCGCTTGGCGTGAGCCGGATTTGCTGCACTGGGCACAGCAGCTAGAAGCCACAGCGGCCCTGTCCGCAGGCACTACCGGATTGCACAGTCATGCCAATGCCGCGCTGCCAAGATGGCAAGTTCCTACACAAGGTCCGACGCTGGAGGTGGCAGTCGTCGGAGCACATTTGCGCGGCATGCCACTGAATGACGAACTCCTCGCCTGTGGAGCACGATTCAAAGAGGCTACATACACCGCGGCCAATTACCGCCTGTATGCACTGCAAGGCACGGTGCCACCCAAACCAGGTTTGGCCAGGTCCAACGATGGTGCTGCGATTGTGGTGGAGGTGTGGGATATGCCTATTTCCAACTTTGGCCGCTTTGTGGCGGGCGTTCCAGGCCCACTGGGCATTGGCAGCGTGCAGCTGCAAGATGGGCGCGTGGTCAAGGGATTTATCTGTGAAGGACAGGCGCTGGAGCAAGCCACCGACATAACGAAGTTTGGTGGCTGGCGCGCGTATTGCGAAGCATGCTGATACGCCCCATGCTACGCACATAAACCGTGCACAGCATGTGATAACAAGCACCATAAGGAGACATTGGATGCCCCCCCTCAGTCTGGCCCACGTGGCCTACGAAAAGTTGCGCCAGGCATTGGACAATTTTCACTATGTGCCGGGAGACCGTTTCAGCGAAAACGAAGTAGGTGCCATGCTCGGCATGAGCCGAACACCCGTTCGCGAAGCCTTGGTTCGTCTGCAACGTGAGGGCTATATCTCCGTGATGCCGAAACTGGGCTGGGTGGTGAACCAGCTGGATTTCAACGTATTTGAACAGTTGTATGACGTACGTGCGGTGCTGGAATGCGCAGCCGTTGACCTGCTGGTGGAGGCAACAGACGTCGCTCAGCGCTTGTCGGCATTGACTACGTTGTGGTGTGTACCTGCTTTCGCGCGCCAGACTGACGCTGCACAAGTTTCACGCATGGACGAATGCTTCCACATGGACCTGGTAAGCGCCAGCGGCAACCAGGAGATGGCACGTATTCACAGAGATATCACCGATCGTATTCGTATCGTTCGGCGTCTGGAGTTCACACGCAACTATCGTATGGAAGCCACTTACGAGGAGCATGCCAATATCCTGCACATGCTGCTGCAGCGTGATGCGCTGCAAACCAAGCAACTGCTGCAAAAACACATTCGCATCAGCCGTGACGAGGTCAAAAACATCACCTTGCATACCCTGCAAAACGCACGCAAACACTCCTCCGATCTGCAGCACACATGAAGTGCGGAGCGAACAAAAAAGCACAGCCCATGCTGTGTTTTTTTGGCTTTTTTTGGAGACTACGCGTGCTGTCGCAATGCTTGCAGCAGCACTCCATCGGAGCGTGCCAAGGCATTCAAAATGCTGAAATGATCTGCACCTTCCACAGACAGCAACACATCGTTGATGCAGTGCATGCGGTGCTGTGCAAACGCCTGGCTCTGTGCCTGCAGCTGCATCAATTCCACACTACCAAATGCGGTGACAAAAGGCTTGTCACACACAGGCTGACGCAAGGGGCTGAGCGATGCAATGTCTGCGTCTGACAAATGCAGCGCCGCGTTCAAATACGTGTGGGCAATAGGTCCCAGATCGTAGATGCCGCTGATCCCCAGACCTGCCACCACACCGGGTGCCTGTAGACCCATGGCCGTCAGATGCCCTCCCGCTGACCAACCGCTCAACAGTACACGATCCGCAGCACCCTGCTTGTGTGCATGCGCGCGCACTGCAGCAATGCCTTGGTGCACCTCCTGCACGATCTCCGATAGCGTCGCATGCGGCGCGAGGGTATAGCCGATCAGCGCCACATTCAGGCCATGTTGCAAAGCGCCTTCTGCAACAAAACGGAACGTGTTCTTATGCCGCATCTGCCAATAGCCACCATGAATAAACAGCAATGTGGCAGCGCCTTTGGAGCCATGGAAAAAATCCAGTTTTTGTCGCTCCTTGTCTCCATATGGCACATCCAGATCGGCACTGCAGCGCTTTACCAGCGCTGCGCTGCGGGCTTCAAATTCGGCCAGCTGGAGAGCACTGTCAGATACCGCTCGCGTATTGTCGTACGCCGCATCCCGAGCGGCTTGCGACAGATGCAACAATGTGTCCAGCATCACGCGGCTCTTGCATGGTGGACCACATGGCTGCTGAGCATCTCTGTCAACTCCTGGCGTACCAGATTGAACTCCGGCGCAGTGATGCAGCGCGGGCGCTCCAGCGGTATTCGGTAGTCACGCTCGACACGGCCTGGGCCTGCCGTCATGACCACCACGCGATCAGCCAACAGCACCGCTTCCTCCACCGCATGCGTGACAAAAATCACAGTGAGTTTGGTCTTGGCCCAGATTTCCAGCAGCTCCTGCTGCAGCACTTCGCGCGTCAGCGCATCCAGCGCACCAAAGGGCTCATCCATCAGCAGCACTTCACACTCGTTGGCCAGCGCACGTGCTATCGAAACCCGCTGCTTCATACCGCCAGAGAGCTGATTCGGGAAATGGTCGGCGAACTTCGTCAAACCCACCATGTTCAGATAGTAGTCCGACACCTCCTTGAGCTTGGCGTCCGAGAAACCGCGCTGCTTGGGGCCAAAGGCGATGTTCTGACGCACCGTCAACCAGGGAAACAGTCCATAGTCCTGGAACACCATGCCACGTTCAGGCGCTGGTTCTGCAATCGGCGTGTAGTACATCTTGGCCACACCACTAGAGACTTTTTCAAAACCTCCCATGATGCGCAGCAAGGTGGATTTGCCACAGCCCGAGGCGCCTATCAGACAGATGAATTCGCCTTTATGAATTTGCAGATTCACGTCTTTGAGCGCATGAATCGGTCGCCCATTCAAGCTGAATACCTTGCTGACATTGGCGATGTCGAGAATGGGTGCGGGAGTGCGGTGTGCGAGGATCTCAGACATTGTGTTGCGGGCTCCACTTGAGCAGAAGGTTGTTGAGGACGACCAGGATGCGGTCGGTGACAAAGCCAGTAAAACCAATCACCACCATGCCGGAGATGACCACATCGGTACGCGAGAGCATGCGGCCATCCATGATGGCTGCGCCCAAGCCTTCAGGCACGCCGGTCATTTCGCCCACGACAATCAGAAACCATGCGATGCCATGGCCCAGGCGCAGGCCGTTGAAGATGGAGGGCATGGCCGCTGGCAGCACCACCTGACGGAACATGGAAGTTCCCTTGCAGCCCAGCATGGCTGCCGCTTCAAACAAGCGTGGCTCGACTGACTTCACCCCAAATGTGGTGTTGATGACGATGGGAAAAAACGCCCCCAGAAATACCAGGAAGATGGCGGCATTCGGGCCCACACCAAAAAAGATCATGGACAGTGGCAACCAGGCTGTAACCGGTACCGGGCGCAGCATTTGCAGCGTAGGGTCCACAAAACGGCGTATGGCAGCGTTTTTTCCGATGACCAGACCCAGAGGGATACCAACCAGTGCTGCCAGCGCAAAAGCCCCGTAAACACGCGACATGGACTGGATCCAGTGCACCCCCAGGGTTTCGCTGAAAGCATCGTCATAAATGCCGCCAAATGCAAAATCCCAGAGCATGACCCCCACTTCCCTGGGCGGTGGCACCAGCATGGTGCCGGAGACACGCACCGCCAGGTCCCACGCCAACAATAGCAGCAGAGGCAGTACGGCAGGCACCAGCCATGTCGTCATCCACACTCGGGCTGCACTGGGTTGCGGAGGCAGCACCAGCGTCGTCAGCGGCGGAGCAGCAGTCGCAGCACTGACAGCACTGCCTACGGGTGTTTCAAGGACAGGGGATGACATGACAAGGATTCCTAGTACTGGCAAGGGAAGATGCGGGCACGACGCTGCATGCCCTGTGTGGCGGCATTACGACTTGGGGTTCAGATCGGTCACGATGAACTTGCTGTAGTCGGGCAGCTTGCGGATCTGCTTGCGCTCCAGCATCAGAGAGCCGTAATACTTGCTGCGTGACACCCAGTCTTCGTCAATCTTCCAGGTCAGCTGCACGTTGTCGGCAGCCAGATTGGCCACATCTGCCGGAAAGCCCAGCTTGGCCCCCGCCAGCTCCACCAGTTCCTTGCGGTGTGCCATGGCGTATTCAGACGCCTTGCGATGGATGTCCAGGAACACCTTGGTCAGCTCGGCATTGTTTTTGACGGTGTCCGCATGTGCGGTCATCACCATGTTCACCGAGCCTGTGGGCGTGGAGTATGGGTACTCCAGTACCTTGCCTACATTGCGCAGCACCGTAATGGAAGGACCTGGCTCGGCGCCCACAAATGCGTCGATATCACCACGTTCCAGCGCACCAGCCATTTCACTGAAAGACACGCGCACCGACTTCACATCCTTGATGGTCATGCCTTCTGCCTTCAGCCGGTCGTTGAAAACCGCTTCCTGCGTTGACCCGGGCAGGATCCCCACGCGCTTGCCCTTGAGGTCCTTGAAGCTCGCAATACCACTGGTCTTGGCCACCACAATCGCCATCCCTCCGTTGCAAGTGGGTGCAACGATCACCACTGGCTCACCCGCAGCTGCTCCCAGCGTGGCTGCAGCTAGACCATAGGTACCGAAATCCACAGACTTCGTGACCACGGCGTTTTTGCCATCGGTCGGGGTCTCGAAAGGCACAACTTCGATCTTGTAGCCGGGAGGCGTGAACTTTTCATAGAAGTAGGGTGTGATGCCGTGGATCAGCTTGAGTGTGCCTACTTTGATCACCTTGTCCTGTGCATGCGCCAATGTCGGTGCAGCCATGGACAGTGCCAGCGCAGAAGAGATCATAGAAGCGAGCAATAGACGGCGAGACAGCATGGCGATTCCTTTGAGATGCAGGTCTTGGACAAATCGTGAGGCACTTGAATACAAGCCAGTACACAAGCACTTGAAACCTTTAATGCAAGTGCCATGCCAGCTTGGCTGCTGCCCGTACGGTGCTTCTTGCCCGACTTCTTTTCTGTGTGTCCCCATGGCTGCATGCACCATTTGCGCGCGTTATCCTGCCCTTTTGCACCAGCCTTGCGAGCCCTGTGCGCACCAGTTGCAACCATCACTCACAACACCATCGGATCGAACGCAGTAAGCTACGCCATATAGATAGCTGCCAACACACGTCAAGAAAGGATGTCATGCACCACACCATATCCACCGCTCTGATCGCCCTTGCAGCCTCCAGCTTGAGCCTGGGCGTCCAAGCCAAAAGCCCTGCTCAGTGGCAAGCCCTCACGAGCAATTTGCAAGTGAGCCTGGAACAGGCCATTGGCCATGCCACCCAGGCAGTGCCCGGCAAAGTGCTGGAAATCGAACTGGACGATGGTGATGGCGCTGGAGTGCGCTATGAAGCCCAGGTGCTCACCCCTGCAGGCGACAGCGTGGAAGTCTGGGTCGATGGCAGCAATGGTCAGGCGCGCCAGCATGAACACGACGGCAAGGCCAAGCGCAAAGACGTGCAACGTGCGCAGGAAGCCAAGATAGACATCACCCAGGCCATCAAGGCTGCGACTTCACACACTCCTGGCAAAGCCATCAAAGCCGAGCTGGACAACCACTGGGGCACGGTCAGCTATCAGGTGGATGTGCTGCAAGCGGATCACACCGTCATGGAAGTCAAGCTCAATGCAGCAGATGGCTCCGTCATCCGTGCCAAACGCGACTAAAACTTACCAGAAACTACATACACCATGCGCAAAGCCAAAGTTGCCGTCATTGCTCTTATCACCGCCCTGCTAGGCTTCGGTGGAGGTTATTTTTTCTATGCCAATACCGTGGCACGCTATGACGCCATGAGCAGTGTCTGCGTGGCTATGCAGGAGGCCGTCAGCAACCAACTGCTCAGCACCGAGCAGGTCCGTACCTTGGGGGTTCTCACTGGCAGCACCCTCAAGCGCCAATACAGCTCGGTCGCAGACAAGCTCAGCATCCCCAAGGAAGGCGCTGCCAAAGCTGCAGAAGGTTCTGTTTGCAGCCAGTTCCTGGCCGGTGTGCACCAATCCCCTTAAGTTCATCCCTTCGACTGCAAGCTCTGCAAGCACCTTAACGGCACAAGCCTGCGCATATTGCGCAGGCTTTTTTGTGCGCGCCGCACAGCCTACCAACGCTCGCTATAGTGCGCAAGCGCCGGGCTGCAATGCATGTTTTTTTGACATCCGCCTGACTTATCCGGCCGGCTGCGGCGTACCAGACAACTTCAACCAGCAACGCTCTGCTTCGTTGCTGCTCTCATTGCTTTTGACCATGAAACCCGCCATCCGCATCGTGGACGTTGACCGTCTCGAGACCTGGAGCAAATACAAACCCGGAATGTGTGACACATGTGGAGCCAACTGCTGCACCATGCCGCTGGAAGTTCAGCTTTCTGACCTGGTTCGGCTCGAAGTGGTGGACCAGTTTGAGGTGGACAACGTCGATCACAAGTTGATCGCCAAACGGCTGCTCAAGGCCAAGCTCATCGACCATTACAACACTAAACACAACATCTTCACCATGGCACGCCGAGCCAGTGGAGATTGCAACTTCCTGGATGCGCAGACGCGCCGCTGCACCGTGTATGAAAAGCGCCCGGAAACCTGTCGCTTACACCCCAAAAAGGGACCAAAACCTGGATGGTGCGCCTATGGTGACCAGCGCATACGCTAAGAACGTGTCCACGTTCTAACTTTTTGATTGAATTTGGAATGCCATGAACACCTTGCACATTGCCACTGCCTGCTTGCTCAATCCCCAGCACGAAATCTTGCTGGTTCGCAAAAAGGGCAGCCGTTTCTGGATGCTGCCAGGGGGCAAACTGGATGCAGGTGAAACCGCTTCGCAGGCCTTGCAGCGTGAACTCTCGGAAGAGCTCCAGTGGCAAGCGCCAGCAGCCATGTTCCACCATCTCGGTGACTTTGAAAACCAGGCAGCCAATGAAGCCAACACCCTTGTAAAGGCACAAGTTTTCATCGCCGCCCTTGCGACCCCCCCTTCGCTACACATTGCAGCGGAAATCGAAGCCATGCAGTGGTGGGATGTGCGTCGTGAGGGGGAACAGGAAAACTTGGCACCTTTGCTGCGTGAGCAAGTCATTCCTGCAGTCATCGCACACTTGCAACACTGCGCACAGCCTGCTTGAGCAGGCTGGCAGGTTGCCAGATACGCATAAAAAAAGCAGCCCTTGGGCTGCTTTTTTCAGAGTCGCGTATCACTCCTCGTCTGGCACTTCCACCATCGGTTCTTCCAGTTTGCGCGCCTGGATCTTGTCGATGATCTTTCCATCCATGTCCACGACCTCGAACTCCCAGGATTCCCAGACCACCTTATCGGTCTCGGTGGGCAACTTACCAGTCAGCAGCATCAGCATGCCGCTCAGGGTTTGATAACGCCCTTTTTCCTCTTCAGGAACCGTCTTCAGGCCCAGGCAGTCTTTGAGTTCCACGATCGGGATGTGACCATCCAGCAGCCAGCTGCCATCGTCACGCTGAACCGCCCAGGAATCACTGGGATCTTCAGTCATGAATTCACCCGTGATGGCTTCGGTCAGATCGCGTACCGTGACGATACCTTGTACTTCGCCATACTCGTCAATCACAAACGCCATGGGTGCACCCGACGCCTTGAAGTTCTCCAGCAATTCCATGCCGGTGATGGTTTCAGGAATGTAGATGGGCTTGTGAATCAACTCTTTGGAGTCCTGCAGATCGCGTTTTCCCTTCAAGGCATTGGCCAGCCACTGGCGCGAATTGATCACGCCCAGCAGATTTTCAAAGTTGCCATCAATCACTGGATAACGCGCGTGATTGTGAGACTCGACAATAGCCATGTTTTCTTCAAATGGCAGGCTCACGTCCAGACACACCACATCCGAGCGCGGCACCATCAACGAAGAGATTTGGCGATCGTCCAACCGGAAGAGATTGCGAATCATGGTGTGCTCGTTTTTCTCGATGGCACCCGATGTGGTGCCCTCTGCCAGCACGGCATGAATTTCATCTTCGGTCACGGAAGATTCTGTGGACTCTTTGACCCCCAGAAGCTTGAGAAGGGCCTGGGTCGAGGATGTAAGCAACAGCACAAAGGGCTTGGTCAACTTGGCAAGCAGGTTGATGGGCCGCGCCACCAGTCGTGCAATGGTTTCCGGGTTGGTCTGACCCAAGCGTTTGGGCACCAACTCACCAACGACGATCGAGAAGTAGGTAATGACAACCACCACGATGGCCGTCGCCAAAGGATCAGCAACGCTGGTGGACAACCCCATTTTCTCCAGCCAGTCCGAAAACGGACCTGCCAGTGCTGCTTCACCAAAGATACCGTTCAGCACACCAATGGAGGTGATGCCGATCTGGATGGTGGAGAGAAAACGTGTGGGGTCTTCGCCAAGCTTGAGCGCAGCTGCGGCGGCGGTATCGCCCTCATCGATCAACTTTTGTAACCGTGCCTTGCGCGCTGTGACCAGCGCAATTTCAGACATGGCAAACACGCCATTGAGGATGATGAGGGCGATAAGTATAGGAATTTCCATGATGGTTTTGAGCGTCCTTTCAAAATCGCTCTAGCTAACAATAACAGACTGGAGATTAATGGATAAATCCAAAATGCAGGCCAAACAGGATTGCAACCCCCAAAGCGACCCGGTAGATCACAAAGAAACCGAAGCCCCTGCTGGAGATAAGGCGCATGAACCAGACGATCACTGCATATCCCACCAGAAATGCCACAACGGTCGCAAGCAGGGTCATCCCCCACTGTTCGCCTGACATGGGCTCGCGCTTGAACAGCAACATGTAAAAGCCTGACAGCAATACTGCTGGAATGGCCAGCAGGAAAGAAAAGCGGGCTGCAGCTTCACGGGTCATCCCCAGCAGCAGGCCTGCAGTAATCGTGCCACCCGAGCGGGAGACGCCTGGGATCAGTGCCATGGCCTGCGCAAAGCCCAGCAAGATGCCGTCTTTCCACCCCAGATGACCGATTTGACGACTCTGAGTTCCCCGCTTTTCCGCCCAACCCAGCAGCAAGCCGAACACGATCAGCATGACGGCGGTGATCATCAGCGTGCGGAAGGTGGTCTCAATCCAGTCGCGCATGAGCAGTCCCAGCACACAGATCGGAATGGTCCCCAGGACAACCAACCAAGCCAGCTTGGCATCATGTGACAACGCCTCTCCAGACTTGCGAGTACCAATCACTGGCAAGCTGCTGAACCACGCCAGCAACATGCGCATCACATCCTTTCGGAAATAAATCAGCACCGCCAACTCTGTGCCCAGTTGGGTAATAGCAGTGAATGCGGCACCAGGATCTGCGCCACCAGGCAACAAGGGGCCAAGAATGCGCAAGTGTGCGCTCGAAGAAATGGGCAAGAACTCGGTCAATCCCTGGACCAAACCAAGAATGACCGCGTCTAGCCAACCAAAGGCTGCATGCATAGCGTGTGTGCGGTAACCGTCCAAAAAAGCAGTCGACCAGTGTAGCGCCCACCAAAAGCCTCTACCGCACAGCCTTGCGCAGGGCAGAAGCTTCCGTCAGTGAACCAGGCAACGAGGCGTGCAGAAGATATCGCATGCTCTTTCGTCTCTGTTTGCCTGTTTTTTCATCAATACGAGTCAAGACCTCATACCTAATCGTATTTTTTATTACACACATGAGATTTTAATGATTTTTTCCGTACTAAAAATAACTAACGGAGGAAGGTCTTTCACACATCCACCAGGAAAAAATGATGCGATCCAGAAACACCCATGCTTTGAATAATTTCTTTTATTACAAGATTCCACACTCTCTCTGAAACAAAAAGTTCTCTGAAAAAGCTTTTACGGTATGACCAAAAAGTTTCAGGCTGTAGAACAGTTGAGCACAGGCTGTGGATAAATTCACCAGTCATTCTGTGGACATCTAAGACACTGAATTTTTGCGATATCAAGAATTTATCCACAGAATTCACTATTCACTGCTGTGTGCATGAGTGCGATTTGATTGAAAAGATATTTTCATGGTTCTCACCGTACTTATTTCTAAATTTTCCACAGCCATTTCCTTGCCAACACATGCTCTAGGTCCCAGGTTTGCCACGATCACATACATACATTCATCCACAATCTATAATGAGTTCTCCACAAGGATGTACATTGCATGGGTGTCTGACAAGCACTTGGCATAGCCCTCTTTTTTGTTCATTTTTTAATCAGTTTCTCCAGCAGCAAGCATCAAAAAGATAAATTTACAGATGCTCTGTATGGGACAAGACTGTATTGAAAACAATTTTTCATCATCCACAGCTGCTTGCTGCAGGTCAACTTCACCACAATGAGTCAAAAAAAATGGGCCACGGAGGCTCTGGAATCCTTTGATGCGGTTGTTGCCTCCATTCCCGGATTCCGGATACGTGAGGGGCAGCGAAAAATGGCAGCCCAGATTGCCCAAACACTTGCCTGCGCACAGCTCGGCAAGGTTGATGAAGATGCGCCAGAACCAAAAAAGGCCATTGCAGTCATCCAGGCAGGAACTGGAGTGGGCAAATCGCTGGCCTACTCTGCCCCTGCCATTGCCATGGCATTGGCACGCGGCACACGTGTATTGATTTCCACAGCAACCGTGGCGCTGCAAGAGCAATTGGTGAACAAAGATTTGCCCGCCTTGGCCCAGCAATTGCCCACCCCGTTCAAATTCGCGCTGGCTAAAGGCCGTGGCCGATTTGTGTGCAAGCTCAAGCTGGAGCGGCTGGCCAGCTCGGGGGAGAACAGCGATGAAGCAGATGATTTATTCGCTGAAGAAGCGGCAGAACAACGTAAGAAGCGCCCTCAGGCAGAAACTGAAGCACGCATTCAGTTCTATGCATCCATGGCCGATGCCTTGGCCACGCATGAATGGAATGGCGACCGTGACAGCCTGCCCAATCCCCCGGAAGCTGAGGCCTGGGGGCCTGTAGCGGCAGAAGGCAGCTCGTGCACGGGCCGACACTGCCCAGTCTTCAATGACTGTACGTATTACGAGCGCCGCAAAGAGATGGTGGCTGCGCAAGTTATTGTTGCCAATCATGATTTGCTGCTTTCCAGTCTGGGGGCACGCTTGCTGCCGGACTTGAATGAAAGCCTGCTCGTACTCGATGAAGCCCACCATTTGCCTCAAACTGCGTTGTCGCAATTTGCATGCGAAATGGACATGAGCCGGCTGCAATGGATCGACAAACTGGCCAGCAGAGCCCTGCGTGTGGGGCAGCTCATGGAGGTTGATGAGATCGCCGACCTTGCTGGCTACAGCAGTGGCCTGCGCGAGCATTTGACAGAGCTTGCACGCCTTGTAATGGAGGTTTATGGAGATCAGCTCAAAGGTCAGAAAGACAGTTGGGGACCTGCGCGTGTTCGTATCCCCCGCGGAGATTTACCACTCCCCCTGCTTGAACCGCTGGCACAGGTGATGCACCATGCCAGTGGCTTTCTGGACGTGTTGCGCGCCATTGCCAAAGCACTCAAATCCGAAATCAAGGACAAGCCCGAAGAAGCACAGCGTCTGTCCCAGCTGTATGCACAAGTTGGCACGTTGGCTCCACGCCTTGAAGCTGTGCACGACACGGCCCAGCTGCTCAGCCAGCAGCCACAAACACGTGAAGACGGCTCCGAGAGCGTGCCCAATGCCAAATGGTTCACGCTCGAGGTCGATGGGGACTACATCGTGGTCAAGGGCCATGCAAGTCCTATCCTTCCTGGCGCCACGCTGCGCCACCATCTGTGGAGCCAGGTACGCGGTGGCGTGCTTACCAGCGCCACGCTCACCAGTTGTGGCAGCTTTGAATTCTTCTTGCGCGAGGCAGGCCTGCACGGTGATGCAGCAGTACAGACACTGGAAGTGGCCAGCCCCTTTGACTATGCAGCACAGGGCACATTGATTGCGCACCAGACACGCACAGATCCACGCGAAGCCGCTGCGTTCACACAAGAGATGGTGACCCAGCTGATGCACGACATCAGCCGTGTTCAGGCCGGCGCCTTGGTACTGTTTACTTCGCGCGATCAAATGCGACAGGCTGTTGATGCCCTCCCCACTGCCATGCGCAGCCAGGTATTGGTGCAAACCGCCATGCCGCGAGCCATGTTGTTGACCGAGCACCGTAACCGGGTGGAGCAAGGACTGCCGAGCATCATCTTTGGCATGCAATCCTTCGGTGAAGGACTGGACTTGCCCGGCGCCTTGTGTGAATCGCTGTTCATCACCAAGCTGCCCTTTGCACCACCCGACGACCCTGTGGGCGAATCTCGTGCCGAATGGCTTCGCACCAGCGGCCGCAACCCCTTTAATGAACTGGTGGTTCCCGCCACGGCCATACGCCTGGCGCAATGGGTTGGGCGTGCTATCCGTACCGAAGAAGATCAGGCCCATGTGTACTGCTATGACCGCCGGCTGGTCGCCACCAGCTACGGCGCGCAACTGCTCAAAGGCTTGCCGCCATTCACGCTGGAAAAGCGTTCTGCCTGAAGTGTTTCCATGGCAGTGTTCTGCATGCTATGAAATTTGTATTTCATAGCATCAGCTGCCGATTGGAATGAGAGAGTCAACACTTTTCATCCATCCAATCCTTAATGAACACCCTTTTGTCATGAGGGTGTTCAGGTGCCTTGAATATCGAGTTGCTCTCATCCTGGGAGCCTAAGTCGATGTTTCAATGCATGGTTTATTCCTTCCAGAAAACACCGAATTTTGTGTAATTTTCGTCAATGTAGTTAGCGCTAACACTTTCCTGCAGGCTGTTTTCAATCCTCCTATCATCACCTTCCCGACGACCTACCGCTGCTTTGGCTGACTGCTGTTTTTTGAACTTGCACCAGACTTAGTCAGCGGTAGGTCGTTTTTTCTTTTCCATGAAAAAACCATATTTCAACCATGGCAGATCTGATTGCTTGTCTGAAGGAGGTGGCGTGATGCGCATCCTTTCACTAATCCTTTTGGCTGTTTTGGGTATCCCGCTGACCTTGGGCGGCGGATATCTTTTGGCCCTGGGCGGAAGCCCTTTCTATGTCTTCAGCGGTGTCGTTGTACTGGCAGTTGCACTGGGCATCCTCAAGCGCCGGAGCTGGGCGACACCTCTGTATGCCCTATGGACGATGATTCTGCTGGTCTGGTCCTTGTGGGAGTCTGGATTGCACTGGTGGCCACTGGCAACCCGCCTGGGTCTGCCTGCCATCATCGGTTTTGTCCTGGCCATTCCTGCAGTCCGCCGTGGTGCCGCAGGTCAATTGCCTTTCACTTCTGGCAAGCCTGTGCTGGCTACGTCGATTCTGTCTGCAGTGGTAGCCTTCATCGGTATTCCTTTCCATTTGCATGAAACATCGGGCAGGCTTTCCATGGATGTGGTCAACGCCGACGCCAAAACCGGCGACAGCGCACAGGCTGATGGTGATTGGGAAGCCTATGCAGGCTCTCACCACGGCCAGCGTTTCTCCAAACTGGATCAGATCACCCCCGCCAATGTGAACCAGCTTGAAGTCGCCTGGCAAATTCAAACCGGCGACAAAAAAGGCCCTGGCGATGTGGGTGAAACCACCTCGCAAGCCACGCCCATCAAGATTGGCGACAGCCTGTACCTGTGTACACCGCACAGCATGGCGATTGCTCTCGATGCAGACACAGGTGCTGAAAAATGGCGCTTTGACCCTAAGGTTGGATTGGAGCCCAACCGCCAGCATCAGACTTGCCGTGGTGTGGCCTTCTTCCGCGGCGCAGCCCCCTCCCCCGTGTCTGCAGCGGCTCTGCAAGCCCCTGTTGCACCATTGGCAGAAGTTGGAGTAGCAGCAGCCAGGAATGCTGGCATGTGCCAGAACCGCATCTTCCTGCCTTCCTCCAACGCCAGGCTGTATGCGCTGGATGCAGCAACCGGTGCTCTGTGTGAAGACTTTGGTGACAAAGGTGCGATTGATCTGACGCACAACATGCCCAACAAGCAGCCTGGTTACCTGAACCCCACATCGCCTCCTGTCATCGTTGGCGAAACCTTGGTGATCGGCGCTTCGGTGAACGACAACTACGCAGTGGAATCGCCCTCGGGCGTGATCCGTGCATACAACGTGCACACCGGCAAGCTGCTCTGGAACTGGGACTCTGGCAATCCTGATGCAACAGAACCTTTTGATCCAGCCAACCCTGCGCAGGTTTACAAGGCTTCGTCGCCCAACAGCTGGACTGTGTTCTCTGCTGACGCAGAACTGGGTCTGGTCTATGTGCCGCTGGGTAATCGCGTACCTGACCAACTTGGGCAGTATCGCAATGAACATGAGGAAAAATACACCGCCGCTGTCGTGGCGCTGGATCTGAAAACAGGCAAGCTCAAGTGGCACCATCAGACTGTGCACCATGACCTGTGGGACATGGACCTGGCATCCCAGCCTGTGCTGCTGGATCTGGACCTGGAAAAAGGCCGCACACCAGCGCTTGTGCTGCCTACCAAGCAAGGTGACGTGTATGTGCTTGATCGCCGCGACGGCATGCCCATCCACGCAGTGACCGAGCGTGCGGCCCCCCAAGGCACCGACGTTCCGGGCGAGCACACCGTCCCCACACAGCCTGTGTCTGCACTGAGCTTCGAGCCACCCAAGCTGACTGAAGCGGACATGTGGGGTGCCAGCCTGATCGACCAGATGATGTGTCGCATCCAGTTCAAGCAATTGCGCTACGAAGGCCGCTACACCGCACCATCGCTGCAAGGCACCTTGGTCTACCCAGGCAACTTCGGTACCTTCAACTGGGGTTCTGTGGCCGTGGATCCGCAACGCCAAGTGATGTTTGGCATGCCCACTTACCTGGCATTCGTGTCCACATTGATTCCTCGTAGCGAACTCAAGGGTGACACCGTGATGAACCTGGGCGAGCAAGGAATCAACGCCAATGAAGGCGCAGGCTATGCCGTCAAGATGCACCCCTTCCTGTCGCCCCTGGGCGTGCCCTGCCAGACGCCACCATGGGGAACAGTGGCTGCTGCCGACCTGCGAACCGGCAAGATCGCGTACCAGTATCGCAATGGCACCATTCGCGACCTGTCGCCCATTCCGCTGCCCGTCAAGATCGGCGTCCCCGGCATTGGTGGTCCTTTGATGACGGCGTCTGGTGTTGCCTTCCTGGGCGCGGCAGTCGACGACAACTTCCGGGCCTATGACGTTGCCACTGGCGATGTGCTTTGGGACGTGCGTCTGCCCGCCGGTGGTCAGGCCACCCCCATGACGTATCTGAACAGCCAAGGTGAACAGACGGTGGTTTTGGTGGCAGGCGGTCACGGCTCCATCGGCACCAAGGCTGGCGACTACGTTATTGCCTACAAGCTCAGGAAGTAAGCCACATGCCAGCGCAGTAGCTTAAAACTGCTGCTCTTGGTGGGTAACCGGGCCTTTTCAACCTCTTTGCCGAGTGTTTGGAAAGGCCCTTTTTTTGACTGAATCTTGTCTGAAGTTTCCAGCCCTCAAGCGCTGTGATGTCCTGTGACCAGACAGGACAGATGTGTATAAAAAAATTGCGCTCCAGATTCCGTGATCGAAGTAATGGATTTCAGATAGCTGTATATTTATACAGTGGAACTGCAAAACAAACTTGCCATCTTGGCGGATGCCGCCAAATACGACGCCTCCTGTGCCTCCAGCGGCAGCGCCAAGCGCAATGCGGCAGCAGGAGGCATGGGCTCGACCACAGGCAACGGCATCTGTCACAGCTGGACACCGGATGGTCGCTGTGTGTCCTTGCTCAAAATCCTCCTGACCAACTTCTGCATCTACGACTGCAAATACTGTGTCAACCGCGTGAGCTCCAACATTCCACGCGCACGTTTTAGCGTGCAGGAGGTGGTGAATCTGACGCTGGACTTTTACAGGCGCAATTGCATTGAGGGGCTGTTCCTGTCCAGCGGCATCATTCGCAGCCCGGACTACACCATGGAGCAACTGGTTGGCGTCGCCCGCAGCCTGAGGCTGGAGCATGGATTCAAAGGCTATATCCACCTCAAAACCATACCGGATGCAGACCCGCTCATCCTGGCGGAAGCGGGGTTGTATGCCGATCGCCTGAGCATCAACATTGAACTGCCTACCGTACAAGGCCTGAGCCAGCTGGCTCCCGAAAAAGACAGCGCCACCATCCACCATGCGATGGGGCAGTTGCACGATCACATCAGCACCTCCAGGGCGGAACGTCAGGCTGCCGCCAAGACGCGCATCATTTCCATGCCGCGCACACGCAGCACGCAGGCCGCCAAGCCCAAAGCCTATGCACCCGGTGGTCAGAGTACACAGATGATTGTGGGAGCTGATGCAGCCGATGATGGTGACATCATCCTCACCAGCTCCAAGCTCTACACCGGTTATGGTCTGCGTCGTGTGTATTACTCGGCCTTCAGCCCTATTCCGGATGCCAGTGCGGCATTGCCACTGATCGCCCCACCACTGGTGCGTGAGCATCGCCTCTACCAGGCTGATTGGCTGATGCGTTTTTATGGCTTTGAGGCGCAGGAAATCGTGCCCGAAGGTCCGCAGGGCAAGCGCATGCTGTCCATGGAACACGACCCGAAACTTGCGTGGGCACTGGCACACCGTGATCGTTTTCCCGTCAATCTCAACACTGCCCCACGTGAAATGCTGCTACGCATTCCAGGCCTTGGCGTGCGCTCGGTCGACAAGTTGCTGGCTGCCCGTCGCTGGCGTTTGCTGCACCGGCATGACCTCAACCAGCTCAAAGTTCCGCTAAACAAAATCCTGCCGTTTGTTGAATGTGTGGGCTGGCAGCCAGGCCACAGCCTGGATGACCCCATGCTGGCCAGCAAACTGGTGCAACCCATGGCACCGCAAGCGGTGCAGGCCAGCCTGTTCTAGCGCCGCATGACCCGTCTGTCCCTGATCTTGCCCGGCGATGGCAGCGATTTTGAGCACTGGCGCAGTTTGGCCAAAGCCCTGTGGGCACAACAGCGCCCTCCCCATCTCGTGGAGTGGCTGACCGAAGACGCACAGCGCCGCAACCCCGATCTCTTTGCGCCCGAACCGCTGGTCACGCAGCCCCGCAACTTGCAGCCCACGCAAACAGACGTTCCCACATTGACGGTGCCTCGCTGGTTCATGGCTGCCGCCGAGCAATGCTTGCTCAACAATGCCCCCGAACGTTTTGCGCTGCTGTATCGCTTGCTATGGCGCATGCAGCATGAACCTGGTCTACGTCACGATGTGCTGGATCCTGACCGCGTGCAAGTGCAACAGTGGGTCAAGGCTGTGCGCCGTGAAGTGCACAAAATGCACGCCTTTGTGCGCTTTCGTCCCGTTGCCATGGACGATGCTCCAAGCGATGGAACCGGACCTTTGCATGTGGCCTGGTTTGAGCCTGAACACCATATTGTTCAAGCCGCAGCCCCGTTCTTTGTGCAACGCTTTGCCAATATGCGCTGGGCCATTCTGACGCCTCAATGCTGTCTGCGCTGGTGGCCCCTGGCAAGGGATGTGGATGTTCTGACAATACATGGTGTGCAAGCTGACCATGCCTTAAAGCCTCTCAGAGGCCGCACAGGCGTTTTAAGCTGGGGACCTGGTGCCCAGGTCAGTGAAGCACCTGCTGCGGACGCTGGAGAGGCTCTATGGCTGACCTACTACGCACATATCTTCAATCCAGCCCGTCTCAAAGTGGCGGCCATGTGCAAGGAAATGCCTCGGCGTTACTGGCACAACCTGCCCGAGGCGCAGCTCATTTCTCCGCTGATCCAGGCAGCACATGCACGCAGTGCAGCCATGTTGGCAGAAGCGCCCAGCACGCCTCGTCGCAGGCTACCAGGCCATCATTCATCGAATTGATAGCGTTAAGTGCTTATCTATCCGGGCTTTGTAAGAAAAAAGCTTGATTATTTCTTTCTCCTTTTTGAAATACAGCGTTTGCCTTTAAAAGCAGGTACTTAAAAGATCATTGAATTTTTTTGAACGAGTTTTCATTCGACGAATTCATGGGCAGGGCACTTATCCACAGTCGTTAATAACTTTCTGTGGATAGTCCTCAGGACACGGATAACTGTGTTCCATCATGCAAGGTGCATGAAAAGATGTTTTCAGAGTCACCTCTTCCAGTATCCCTTTTAGAAAGACATCCTCATCCAGATTGAGCGACGTATTTCAATATTTGACAAGCACTTGCTTGAACAGTCTTTGGGTTTGGAATTCTTGTCATCTTCTTCTTTGACTTCTTCTTTTTTATTTTGAATAAGGATAGTAGGTAGTAGTAAGTGATGCCTTGATCTGTGGATAACTTCATTTAGCTACCTGATTTCAAGTACTTGATGAATGATCAAGCATGTGGGTCATACCCTGTTTCTGATGTCACGCGTTCAGGGATAACTTCCAATTTTTTAAATCTCTGTGGATATCTCTATGTTTCAAAGAGATCTATCCACATCTCCATCACCACAGTGATGTAACTTTGTTTTATTGCTCTACTCATTGATAAGAAAAGATTTATTGCTATAAAAATTGATGTGAATAAGTTTTAAAGAGCAATTTACCAACACGATGAGCACCTATGTGAACATTTCGAAGAAGCAGCGGAACATAAAAATGCTTAAAAAACAGGCAGGAATGATTTTTATGGCGACATGGTGACGCGAATTTTTTCGCGTGGTTGTTATTCCTTATGTATTCCATTTTTAATTAGTAGTAATAGTAAGCCTCGGACTGTCTTGTGGATAAGGCGAAAAATGTTTTTCAATTCAATGAATTAGCGAGACGCAAAGTCTGTGCTCCAAGACAGGTATGGCTTGTCTCGCATTTGGGTACAAGCTGCAGAGATGGCCAGCTTCTGTGGATAAGTGTCTGGTTATCCTTTTTTTGGGAACAAGGTTATGCACATTGCTCAAGACAGGAGAATGAGCAGATTCTGAAGTGGCAGTCCATCAGTAACTGCGTTACAAAAATGAGAGAAAAAATCTTTTGTAACTGAGTTTCAGGAACAGTCTTGGGTTACATTGATCTGAGTCAATCCAATGCAAGTTTTTGATTTGTATTGGTTTTCTGCTTGTAACTCGCACAAGGCTATGCAGGCAGTGAAGCACACCGCTGGCGGGAGCTGCCATGGTCTGATTGATCTGGCCGGCATTCAGACAGACATGGCCTGTACCGATGAAGGATCAGATACACACAGTCAAGCAACGCGTGACAGGGGTTGTGCACAAAGAAAAGATCTTTTCATATGCCAATGCACAGACATAAAAAAAGCAGGCCGAAGCCTGCTTGTTGAAGCGGTGGTGCTGCGTTTTATGCGGCAGGTGAGGAGGGGGGCGCCATACGGAAACCTGCTGGTCCATAACCATTGCGATTACCACGCTTGTTATCAAAACGCTGTCCGTTGCCGGCTTTGTGCATACCGCGTCGCTCTGCATTCAGGGCATCAAATGCTTTTTGTTGGCTTGAACTGAGGCTATTGTAAAAACTGAGTGTTGCTTGCTCACGCTGCACGACTTTCGCCATACGCTCAGTGCGTAGCTTTTGTTTGAGATCCAGGCGTTCAGGTGTGGTCATGTTGCGCAGGTCTGGGCGCTCAGCATTGGCCAGGTTACGGGGTTCGGGCGTAATGGCCTTGACGTATTTGTCCCAGGCAGCTTCCTGGTTGGGTTGAATCTGCAAAATTGTTTTCAGCTGCTCGGTACGTGCTGCATGCAACTTGGCAAAGTCTGCAGGCGGCTGGCCACGAAAGCGAGGTTGCGCTTGCGCTGTTGCTGCCGTAGCAGCTGTGGCTTGAGGCTGTGCTGGTTGGGCATGGGCTTGGATGGCAAAAGTGCCAGCCAGTGCAGCAGCGGCGACAGCAGCGGTCAAAGTACGTTGGAAGATTGCCATAACAAGCTCCTTTCAAGCAGTGTTGTTGTTGGACCAGCGATTGCTGTGTCCATGGATGCAAGTTTGAAGGCACTATGTAAGGCGTTCGTGAGGCTTTGCTGCTGCTGTGTAAAGTAATACAAAGCTGAGCGTACGCACAGGCACCAATACTGCGCGCTTTTGCGTTAAAACGCTCTTGGAGCGTGAATTAGTCGCTCACTCACTTTTAGGGCTGATGCACGGTATGTGGTGTGTCAGCCTTGGTTTTTATTGGATGCATTGAGAAAAGGTGACTGCGTGTTTAAGAACATGATCGTGTACCGCATGGCGGAGCAATGGGAAGGCTCCCTGGAGCAAGTCGAAGAAGCACTGCAAAAAACGCCTTTCACGGCCTGTGGTGCCACGCAGGAACAATCGGCAGGCTGGGTGCCCCCACGCGGAGAAGAACATGGCCTGCTGGCTGAAAGCGTAGGAGGACAATGGGTTCTGCGCTATATGAGCGAATCCAAGATGCTTCCGGCCAGCGTGCTCAATCGCAAGGTGCAGGAAAAGGCCGATGCCATTGAGAAAGAGTTCGGGCGCAAACCTGGGAAAAAGGAAAAACGCGACCTCAAGGATGAAGCCAAGTTGGACTTGCTGCCCATGGCATTCACCAAGCAAAGCAGCATGTGGGTGTGGATAGATCCTCAGGCGAAATTCCTGGTACTGGATACGGGCGCTCAAGGCAAAGCCGATGAGGTGGTGACCTTGCTTGTGGAAAGTCTCAAAGGCTTTGGTGTGGCTCTGCTTGACACCCAGACCAGCGCACAGGCTGCCATGGCCCACTGGCTGCTCACACAGGAAGCTCCTGCGGGATTCAGCATTGACCGCGAGTGCGAGCTGAAGGCGGCCGATGAGTCCAAAGCTGTGGTGCGCTATGCCCGTCATCCATTGGATATTGACGAGGTCAAGCAGCATGTGGAGCACGGCAAGCTGCCCACCAAACTGGCCATGACCTGGGATGATCGTGTCAGCTTTGTGCTGACAGATAGTCTGCAGATCAAAAAGATTAGTTTCACCGATACGGTGCTTGATCAAGCCGGGGACGAAGGGGGGTTTGATACTGACGTGGCGATTGCCACAGGCGAGCTGTCCAGGTTGATTCCTGACTTGATTGAAGCCTTGGGCGGGGAAGGACGCACCGAAATTGGTCAGCCCGCATCATCTGAAACGCTGGCGGTGCGCGTGGCAGGCAAAGGGGCGGTAACTGGTCCCCAGAGCGCACCAGAAGACAGCAATCCGGAAGAAGCACCGTTTTAAGACGCTGCAACAGCAGAGGAAGCCATGACAGCCTGATCGCTTCATCTGCTGATTGCGCCTGGCGTTCCTAAGTACTGTGCTGGGCAATGCGGCTTGCTAATTCAGGCTTATGCTGCGGTGCTGCGTATGGACACTGCGCCCTCAACACGCCGATGTGCCTTATCGGCATACATGGCGTTATCTGCGAGTTGCAAGGCTTCATCCACGCTGGAGTTACCTGTAGCAAGGGCCACGCCTACGCTGGCGCCAGGGTAGTGCAGCACATTGCCATCGTCTAGCACCACATCGCAAGCAGAGGCTTCACGCAGACGAAGCTCCACTGCTTGCAAAGCCTGGGATACGTTTTCGTCAGGAGCAGGACCTGGTGTGACCACAACGAATTCATCGCCACCCATGCGTGCCACCATATCTCCGCTGCGCAGCGTTTGCTGAAGGCGTTGTGCCAATTGATAGAGCAGGCGGTCCCCAGCGGCATGTCCATAAATGTCATTGACTGACTTGAAACCATCCAGATCCACAAAAGCCACCAACACGCTGCCGTTGCTGCGTTGCGCACGAGCGAGCAGCCGCTGCAGCTCTTCCATCAAGGCTGCGCGGTTGGGCAGCTGCGTGAGCGAGTCAGTCAGTGCAAGTTGGGTGAGCTGTGCATTGCGTTCCTGAAGGGCTTGCATAAGCTGCTCGCGTTCCACGTGCTGAGCAATCAGTTTGGCGAACAGCTGCAGCACAACTTCTGTAGTGCTGGGTAGCTGGGCTTCATAAGCGCTGGCCGCGCACAGCGTACCGTAAATGCTTCCATCGGACATTCGTACGGGCGCACTGACATAGGTTCGGATTCCCAGCGCCCTGGCTGCTTGTGAATCGGCCCAGACTTCCTGCACATTGCTGGTACATGGTCGTCCTTGCTCCAGAGCGCGTTGGCATAGAGTGTCGTTCCAGGGGACCGTCAAGCCTTCAGGAATCTGCATCTGCCTTGTATTGCGGGCATACAGAACGTGCTGGAGATCTTGCTGAAAATCGATAGTAGTCAGATAGGTGGACTCCAGCTGTGTGACTTGCTCGAGCATTTCCAAAAGGGGCCTGACCAGCTCCTCTTGGCTTTTGGCTTGTGACAGGGATTGAGACAAGCGCTTCAGCAGTTTATCCATGGCGAATGGTCGTGGCATATGCATGCTGAATGCCTAGATTCAGACCTCGTGTTGAAAATGCAAGCATAGGTGTCCTGAAGCATCTGAAAACCAAGCTTGCACGGACAAGATCGAAATATTTTCAATCATTCAGTTGCTTTCTGAATGTTCGGTTTATGGCGTGCAAGTGGTGCTGAAAAGAGTTCTACAGACCATGTGGAATAGTGGAAGTGCCCTAGAATTGGTGAGTGCTTGCTATTTGTTTTGAGTTTTGACCACGAATTCTTTGTTACCTCTCTTGCCGGAGGTGACGGCTTCTGTTGAAGCAGCTTCTCCATGGGGAACTCCCTCCCAGCGTGTGGCCCAGCGCCGCAACAAACGGGACGCTCTATTGGCAACTGCTGCCAGCTTTTTCAAACAACAAGGTTTTGTTTCTGCTTCACTCGATCAGATGGCAGTGCAACTGGGCATCACCAAGCCTACGCTGTATTACTACGTGCCAAGCAAAGCAGATCTTGTGCATGCCTGCGCCATGCTTGGTTTTAGCCATGCGCAAAGTGCTTTGCAGCGCGTTGTAGCCGAGCATGCTGCAGGTGATTTGTCCAAAGCGCTGAATGCCTATGCCTGCGTGGTCGCAACCGACTTTGGCTGGTGCATGGTGCGTGTGGATGAATATGCTTTGCCAGCAGGCTTGAAAAAGGGCGTACAGGTGCAACGCAAGGCATTGGAACAAGTGCTGCAACCTTTGATGTCCGCTGACACGGCTGCAGCCATGATGATGCGTGCAGTAGAGGGTGTGGTACTGAGTTTGCCGAAAGCTCAGTGGCACAGATTGATTGCCTTGCTGACAGCATCTGGTGTAGCGCAGCCAAATCCCTTGGCAATACAACAACAGCGGTCTTCCGGGGCAGAGGTACCTTCACAAGCCAGGCACGTGCAAAATGACTTGCTTTCGCAGCAGATTCTGCCGGATATTGAGCAACCGCAACCGCAACCGCAACCGCAACCGCAACCGCAACCGCAACCGCAACCGCAACCGCAACCCAAGACGCTCAAGGAAGAGCCTCATATCCAACCGTCACTTACCGTGGATGCACCTGCGAGCCAACCGCTGCAAAAAACGGCCCAGGAAGGGCGCAAATTGCGTACCAAGGTGTTGAGAGCCGTAGAGCAAATCAGCTTGTTCTAGGTAGTCTGTGCAATGCGCAAACGTATGCCACGATACAGTCAGATTGCTTGCGCTGGCACATGCCAAGCTGGAAGATGAGAGAGTAGGGGGGGAGGGCAGCTCAACCAGATTGCCTCATGCTGTCTTGCCTTGATATTTTTGCTTGTCTGGAGGCTGTGCTGCAGGTACAGAAAAACCATGAATGCATAAAGAGCTGACAGCGATAAAGCTGTCAGCTTTTTTGGCAATTTACAGGGTGGTTTTAAACGCGTTCAAAGATCGCCGCAATACCTTGCCCACCCCCGATGCACATGGTCACCAGTGCATACCGCCCACCGGTACGGTGCAACTCATAAACTGCCTTGGTAGTGATGATGGCTCCTGTTGCTCCGACAGGATGACCTAAAGAGATGCCAGAGCCATTCGGGTTGACCTTGGCAGGATCCAGACCGAGTTCCTGGATAACAGCGCAGGCTTGGGCCGCAAAAGCTTCATTGGCCTCAATGACGTCCATGTCCTGAATTTTCAGGCCTGTACGTTCCAGTACCTTTTGCGTGGCGGGAACAGGCCCGATGCCCATATAGGCTGGATCCACACCAGCATGGGCATAACCTACCAGGCGCGCCAGTGGCTTTGCGCCAAGGGCTTGGACGCGATCGCCTGCCACCAGCGTCACAGCGGCAGCTCCATCGTTGATGCCGGATGCATTGCCAGCGGTGACACTGCCGCCGTCCTTCTTGAAAGCGGGCTTCATGCCCGCCAAAGCTTCAACCGTGGTGGTTCCACGCACATGCTCGTCAGTATCAAACACGATGGTGCCCTTGCGTGAGGCAATTTCTACGGGCACGATTTGATCTTTGAAGTAGCCTGCTGCAATGGCTGCTGCAGCGCGCTGCTGGCTGGTGACAGCCAGGGCATCCTGCATGTCGCGGCTGATCTTGTAGCGCTCGGCCACGTTCTCGGCAGTGATGCCCATGTGCATTTTTTGCCAGGGATCGTGCAGTATGCCGAGCATGTAGTCGATGCTCCTGGCATCACCCATGCGGGCACCCCAGCGCGAAGCAGTGTCGAAGTAGGGGCCTCGGCTCATGGATTCCGAACCGCCGCCAATAGCCACGTCACAGTCACCCAGGGCAATGGCCTGCGCTGCTGAGACAATGGCCTGCAGGCCAGAACCACACAGGCGGTTCACATTGAAGGCAGGGGTCTCAATGGGGCAGCCTGCATCAATAGCCGCGACGCGGGAGAGGTAGGCGTCCTTGGTATCGGTGGGAATGACATTACCCATGACCACATGACCTACTGCATCAGGCGCGATGCCAGATCGCTCAATAGCCGCCTTGACGGCTGTGGTGGCCAACTGGGTGTTCGGTACATCTTTGAGGCTGCCGCCAAAGGTACCAATGGCAGTGCGTGCCGCACTGACAACAAAAACTTCACGGGTGCTCATGCGTTGTCTCCTGTCATGTTGATGCAAAGCTATCAATAATTGTGCGGTCGCAGCAATCAACTGCCAAGCGTACTTGTGACAGTGGAGAAAACGCTAGGTTATGAGCAGGCCTCGCCAATCAGCGCTGCGCACCAAGGCGGGTGGCAGCGCATGGGCTTTAACTGACGGTATAGCCTTCTTCCTGAATGGCGTTGGCCAATGATTCACGGGGGCTCTGGCTTTGCACCACCACTTTTCCCGTAGTCCGATCAATCGTGGTTTGGGCCTGTGCATCAACTTCCGTAATGGCTTGTTGCACGGCACGTTCGCAATGGCCGCAGGTCATACCGCTTACTTGAAATACGTGTTCCATGGGGACTCCTCAAATCATTCGGTGGAATTGCAACTGTACCGCTTCATGAGAAATATGTTTCACGTGGAACGTTTTGGCCTGTATCAGCGATACAGCACTGCTTTTAAGCCTTTGAAAACAGCCATATGTGGGTGTTTTATTGGAAGTTATTGCTCGTGCATGTTTGGCAAACTTATCAAACGGTTAGCAGGTTGCACAGCGCACACTTGCTTGGTTCACACACTGCCTTGGCATTCCGCTGAGGATTCTCATATCGGTAAAGCGACAGAGAGGAATCCAGATCATGGATCTGTTTGGGTTGATGCGTATGTTCACCATCAAAGTACGCATGTTGGGAGCCATTGCGGTGGTGCTGATCTTGCTTGGCATTCTGGGTGGAGCAGGCATGTTTGGCATGTTCAGGGTGTATGAACTGAACCAAAACTTTCTGAAAGGGCCTTTCCAGCAGGCTGGCCTGATGGCTCAGGTGCAAAACAACATGGCGCTGGTACGTACGCTTGAAAAGGATATGGTCATTCAGTATGAACAACCTGATCAACTGGAGAAGACCTACGGCGAATGGCTGGCAAGTTTGCAGGCTGTACGCACAGCTGGCGAAGCCTTTGCACAAGCTGCGCCCGCGGAAGATGCACAGGTGTTGCAGCAACTGCTGCAGCATCTGGACCAGTACGAGCAATTGTTCACGCCAGTGGCACGGCAGTTGAAAGCAGGCGGGTACGACACTGCAACCGTGGCGCAGCGGGTAGGGCGAAGGGCCAGCGCGGAGTTTGACGCGGCCAAACAGCAATTGAAAGCTCTGGAGCAACTGCTCCAAGCCCAAGCGCAGGCCGCAGAAGATCGTGGTAGCCAGGTTGCTTCACAAACGCAGTGGATGTTCGTGTTGGCGCTCGTGATCACCACGCTTGTAGTGGCTCCCCTGACCTGGCTGAATATGCTGTCCATTTGTCGTCCGCTGACGGATGCTAAGCGTGTGGCAGACGCCATTGCCCAGGGGAATCTGAGTGAGCAGCAGTCCATCGTGGGCAAAGACGAAGTCTCTGCTTTGCAAAACGCGCTGAAGACCATGCAGAGCAACCTGAACGGCATGGTCGGTGATGTGCGTGATGCCAGCAGCAGCATTGCGCTGGCAAGCCAGGAAATTGCGATTGGTAACGGTGATCTGTCGGCTCGTACCGAGCAAACCGCGAGCAATTTGCAGCAGACGGTGGCTTCGCTGATGCAATTGACAGCCACCGTGCAGCAGACAGCTTCGTCCGCGCAGATGGCCAATCAGTTGGCTGCCTCTGCTTCGAACACGGCCTCACAAGGAGGGGCTGTGGTGGAACAAGCAGTGCAGAGCATGCATGAGATTTCCGCATCCAGTCGCAAGATTGGGGACATCATCGGTCTGATTGACTCCATTGCTTTTCAGACCAATATTCTGGCGTTGAATGCAGCGGTTGAAGCGGCCCGCGCCGGAGAACAGGGCCGAGGTTTTGCTGTCGTTGCTGGTGAAGTACGCTTGCTGGCGCGCCGCAGCGCCGAAGCCGCCAGTGACATCAAACGCTTGATTCAAAGCAGCGTGACTGCAGTGGACGGTGGTGTCAAACACGTAGAGACAGCCGGAAAAACCATGCAGGACGTGCTGGGTAGCATTCAGCGTGTGGGCGATATCATCGGAGAGATCACGGCGGCTGCGAATGAACAGTCTGGTGGTATCTCGCAGGTCAACCAGGCGGTCGGCGACATCGACCGTATGACCCAGCAAAATGCAGCTTTGGTGGAACAGTCTGCAGCAGCAGCAGAGTCACTGAAAGACCAGGCGACTCGTCTGGCGGAAGTGGTGCAGCAGTTCAAACTCGATCAGGCAAACCTGGCGAAAGGCGCAGTGCCTTTTGGTACTTCGAATGCCAGAGGTATTGCTGCCGAGGGAAATCCTGCTTTACGTGCTTCCTCACAGAATTTGTTGAGCGCTTGAAATCCAGCATCAATGAAATTTGAAGTTATCAATATTTGAAGTTATCAATATATGTGCATAAAAAAGGCTTCCATGAGGAAGCCTTTTTTGCATGAAGAGATGCGTGTCTTAATCTTTGATCAAACCTTCTGCACGCATGGCCCGTTGTACCGCAGGTCGGCTGGAAACTCGGGAGAGGTAGGCTTGCAGGCGGGGAAGATCCGATAGGTCCAGGCCCACATGCTTGCTCCAGCCGCTCACGGTGAACAAGTAGGCATCTGCAACGGTGAATTGCTCGCCCATCAGATAGGTGGTGTTGGTCAGCTGTTGTTCAACCCACTCGAAACGCCCGCGAAGTGCCTGCCGGACTCCGGGTTTGTATTCTTCGGGTGTGCCTGGCTTGAACAATGGACCGAAGCTCTTGTGTAGCTCGGTACCGATGAAGTTCAGCCACTCCTGCACCCGATAGCGCTCCATGCTGCCAGCGGCTGGAATCAGTTTTTTCTCAGGTACTTGATCGGCCATGTACTGCACGATGACCGGACCTTCACGCAGTGTCTGTCCATCATCCAGGACCAGGAAGGGGACATAACCGAGCGGGTTGATGCTGTAAAAGTCCGTGCCGTCTTGCAGCTTGTGGCTCTTGGTGCTTGCAAGAATGAACTCGCAGGTCAGTCCTGCTTCTTCGGCCACGATGTGGGGTGACAGCGAGCAAGCGCCTGGGCTGAAATAAAGCTTCATATCTCTCAACCTTTCCTTGGGGGATGTGAACATACAAGAGCACCATGCTACGCCGAAGTCTGGCTGCTGTTGCGGGTATACGGTTCAAGAGTCCGTACCTCAGACGCGGTGGCTGTAGCTGTCAAGACAAGTTGCGCAAAGGATGGGAAAATTCCAGGTTCGCCTGCGCTTGAAAACTGAGCCGCGCAGGCTGTGCAACAACTGCGCAGCGGGCGCGGTTGTACAGGGCGGATGAGCATACGCCGCCTGCGACGGAGTAAGAACAATGCTGTACCCCCAAGAATTTGATGTGATCGTCGTCGGCGGCGGTCACGCTGGCACCGAAGCGGCGCTGGCTGCAGCCCGCATGGGCTGCAAGACTTTGTTGTTGTCTCATAACATTGAGACGTTGGGCCAAATGTCGTGCAATCCATCGATTGGCGGCATTGGTAAAGGCCATCTCGTGAAAGAGGTGGATGCCATGGGCGGAGCCATGGCATTGGCCACTGATCTAGGTGGTATTCAGTTCCGTATTCTGAACAGCTCCAAAGGCCCTGCTGTGCGCGCCACACGTGCGCAGGCAGATCGGATCCTGTACAAGGCAGCCATTCGTGAGATGTTGGAAAACCAGCCCAATCTGTGGCTGTTTCAGCAGGCAGTGGACGATCTGATGGTGGAGGGCGACCGTGTCGTGGGAGCTGTCACCCAGGTGGGCATCAGGTTCAAATCCAAAACCGTGGTGCTGACGGCTGGGACGTTCCTGGACGGGAAGATTCATGTGGGGTTGGACAACTACGCTGCGGGTCGTGCTGGCGATCCTCCAGCCGTGACGCTATCTGCGCGACTGAAGGAACTGAAACTTCCTCAGGGGCGTTTGAAAACTGGTACACCACCGCGCATCGATGGGCGCTCCATCGACTTCAGTCAATGTACAGAGCAGCCCGGTGACGGTATGCCTGGTGGTGTTAATGAGGGCAATGTTCCGGTATTCAGCTTCCGTGGGAATGCAGACATGCACCCTCAGCAGATGCCATGCTGGATCACGCACACCAATGAACGCACGCACGAAATCATTCGTAGCGGCTTTGACCGTAGCCCCATGTTCACCGGCAAGATTGAAGGCGTAGGGCCGCGTTACTGTCCGAGTGTGGAAGACAAGATCAATCGTTTTGCTGACAAGGACAGCCACCAGATTTTCCTGGAGCCCGAAGGTCTGACTACCAACGAGTACTATCCCAACGGTATCTCTACTTCGTTGCCATTTGATATCCAGTACGAACTTGTTCGTTCCATGAAGGGACTGGAGAACGCGCATATTCTGCGTCCTGGCTATGCCATCGAGTATGACTACTTCGACCCACGGGCACTGAAGTCCTCCTTTGAAACCCGCCAGATTCAAGGACTGTTCTTTGCTGGACAGATCAATGGCACCACTGGCTACGAAGAGGCCGCTGCGCAAGGCATGTTTGCCGGCATCAACGCTGGCCTGCAGGTGCGTGACATGGAAGCGTGGACACCAAGACGTGACGAAGCCTACCTGGGTGTGTTGGTGGATGATCTGATCACCAAAGGTGTGACAGAACCCTATCGCATGTTTACCAGTCGAGCCGAGTTCCGTCTCCAGTTGCGTGAAGACAATGCCGACATGCGTCTCACCGAAATTGGACGCAAGCTGGGTGTGGTGGGTGATGAGCAGTGGGACATGTTCAATCGCAAACGCGATGCTGTTTCACGTGAAACAGAACGCTTGAAAGCAACATGGGTCAATCCTCGCAGCTTGCCTGCACATGAGGCCGAACGCGTTCTTGGTAAAAATATTGAACGTGAATACAACCTGTTTGACCTGCTGCGTCGCCCAGGAGTCGGGTATACCCAACTGATAGAAATGAACGGGGCCAAGTACCGTTCGGAGATCGTTTCACGTGAAACATTGGCTGAGCTGCACGATGATGTTGTGGAACAGGTTGAGATTGCTGCCAAGTATTCGGGTTATATCGACCGCCAAAAAGATGAGGTTGAGCGAGCTGCCCATTACGAAACATTGAAGATGCCTGCAGATATGGATTACATGCAGGTGACGGCCTTGTCCATTGAAGTGCGTCAGAAGCTGCAAAAGCACCGTCCTGAAACACTGGGTCAGGCTTCACGCATTTCGGGTGTGACACCTGCCGCAGTATCTCTGCTCATGATTCATTTGAAGAAGGGTGGATTCAAGGGCTTCGCTGCTACAGCCAAGGAGTCGGTGGAATGAGTGATTTGCGCCACCAACTCGAACAGGGCGCTGCCAAGCTGGGTTTGCAGCTGAATGCAGATCAGTTTGACAAGCTGATGGGCTTCTTGGAACTACTGCAAAAGTGGAACAAGGTCTACAACCTGACTTCCGTGCGCGATCCACAGGAAATGATGTCTTTGCACATGCTGGACAGCTTGGCGGCCGTGCCTGCGCTGAGACGCCACGTGGCATCACTGGGTAAAACAGCGGGCCAGAAAGTTTCTCAATTGGATGTGGGCTCTGGCGGTGGATTGCCTGGGGTGGTATTTGCTGTGTGCTGCCCGGAGGTGGATGTTCATTGCGTGGACACTGTAGGGAAGAAGGCCGCGTTCTTGCAGCAGGTGGCTGTTGCATTGAAGCTACCCAACCTCAAGGGCATTCATGCCAGAGTAGAGACACTCAAAGGTCCTTACGAAATTGTGAGTTGCCGTGCCTTTGCCTCTTTACTTGATTTCACAACCTGGTCACGTTCGGCGATTGCTGAAAATGGTGTCTGGTTTGCCATGAAGGGCAAACACCCTCAGGACGAGATAGATGCATTGGGAGGCAATGTGAAAGTGTTTCACGTGGAACCTTTGTCTGTGCCAGGATTGAGTGCTGAACGCTGCATCGTGTGGGCGAAACCCATCGCTGAAACAGTTTGAACAAACATCTTGTGCGCTCCTCGCATAAACTTAGGTTTTCGATGTGAGGGTGGATAAGCAAAATATCTGGCAGGTCCACTTGCCACATTGAAAGGCCAAAGCCAGTGTGCTTGGCCTTTTTCCTTTGTGTGACAGTAGCTTGTTGCGCAAAGCATGTTCCTATTCTGCGCAGTTTGCGCCTTTCACCAGCAATCTCTCATGGCCAAAATTTTCTGTATTGCCAACCAAAAGGGTGGCGTCGGTAAAACAACAACAGCAGTGAACTTGGCGGCAGGATTGGCCAAAGTGGGTCAGCGTGTGTTGTTGGTGGATCTGGATCCGCAAGGCAATGCCACGATGGGTTCTGGCGTTGATAAACGTGCACTGGAACTCAGTGTCTATGACGTTCTGCTGGAGTCTGCCTCCATCAAAGAAGCTGCGGTACTGTCTGAAAAGTGCGGCTACCACGTGCTGGGAGCAAACCGGGAGCTCAGCGGGGCCGAGATTGAGCTTGTTTCACTGGATCGCCGGAATGAGCGACTGAAAGCAGCTTTGGCCGCTGCAGATGGTGACTTCGATTTTGTGTTGATCGATTGTCCGCCCAGCTTGTCGATGTTGACACTCAATGGGTTGTGCTCGGCACATGGCGTGATTGTGCCCATGCAGTGCGAGTACTTTGCCCTGGAGGGCCTGACAGACTTGGTCAACACCATCAAGCAGGTGCATGCCAATATGAACAAAGAGCTGCAAATCATTGGTTTGCTGCGTGTGATGTTCGACCCTCGCACCACGCTGCAGCAACAAGTCAGTGAACAGCTCAAGGCGCACTTTGGCGACAAGGTGTTTGACACCGTGATCCCCCGCAATGTGCGCTTGGCTGAAGCTCCCAGCTATGGTGTGCCAGGGGTGGTATTCGACCCCTCTGCCAAGGGCAGCAAGGCGTTTGTTGATTTTGCCAAAGAGATGGTCAAGCGCATTCGCAAAATGTGAATGGCATTGATCTTTGACTTGTTGAACCCACGGGTTGCCAATGTGTGTCGCAACCTCAACCCAGAGTGACAGATGCTGTGAATACTCCGCGTGTACTGCTTTTGCCAGGCTGGCAAAACTCGGATGCTGAGCACTGGCAGAGCCAGTGGGAGCAGCGCTATGGCTATACGCGGGTGCAGCAGCATGACTGGCAGCGCCCATTGCGCGGGGACTGGTCCATACAGTTGCAGGAAGCGGTGCTGGACAGCGAACGCGAGGTGGTTCTGGTAGCTCACAGTCTGGGCTGCATCTTGACGGCGTGGTGGGCCGCACACTCGCCTTTGGCGAAGCGCAAGGTGAGGGCTGCATTGCTGGTTGCTCCTGCTGATGTGGAGCAGCCTGACTTGCGAGAAATATTGCCAGGCTGGTCTCCCATCATGCTCAAGTGCCTGCCGTTCCCCTGCATCTTGGTTGGCAGTCAAAATGATCCGTATTGCAGCCCAAAGCGTGCGCAGCACATGGCCCAGGCATGGGGTGCAGAGTTTGTGGATCTGGGCTCAGCAGGACATATCAATAGCGACAGTGGTCTGGGGCAGTGGGATGCAGGCCATGTCATGCTGCAAAAACTGATGAAAGAGGAAAGCCATGGTGACAAAGAAACCTAAGGGCCTGGGACGTGGCCTGGAGGCCTTGTTGGGCCCTAAAGTGGATGAGGCTCCAGCTGCTGCGGTTGCCGATGTTCCCAGCACATTGTCGGTTGACCAAATGGTGGCGGGGCAGTACCAGCCGCGCACGCGCATGGATGAAGGTGCTTTGTATGAGCTGGCAGAAAGCATCAAGGCCCAGGGCATCATGCAACCCATCCTGGTGCGCAAGCTGACCAAGGGCGAGCACAAGGGCAAGTACGAAATCATTGCTGGTGAGCGCCGCTATCGCGCTTCCAAACTGGCGGGTCTGGACACGGTGCCTGTGCTGGTACGTGATGTGCCTGACGAAGCTGCTGCCGCCATGGCGCTGATCGAAAACATTCAGCGTGAGGACCTCAACCCACTGGAAGAAGCCCAAGGTCTGGCGCGTCTGGTCAAGGAGTTCAACTACACCCATGAGCAGGCGGCGCAATCGGTGGGGCGTTCGCGCTCTGCTGCTTCCAATTTGCTGCGCTTGCTGAACCTCACGGAGCCTGTGCAAACCATGCTTATGGCCGGCGATGTGGACATGGGACACGCACGGGCTTTGCTGGCGCTGGACAAGGCCGAGCAGATCTCGGCCGCCAATCAGATCGCGGCCAAGAAACTGTCGGTACGTGAAGCCGAAAACCTGGTCAAAAAAATTGCGGAAAGCAGTGATGGCACGATTGCGGCCAAGACCAAGAAGGTCAGCAAATCACGCGATGTGCAGCGCGTGGAGGAGGAGTTGTCAGACGTGCTGATGGCGCAGGTGGAAGTGCGCGTTAAAAAACGTGTGAAACGTCATGGCAAGTTGCAGGATATGGGGGAGCTGGCGATTCAGTTTGGCTCGCTGGAAGAGCTCAACGGGTTGATTGAAAAGCTGCGTGGCTGAGGGCCATAGAAGGACCATAGGACAATAAAAAGGGCTTCCTTGGAAGCCCTTTTCCTTTTGTGGGGTGCCGAAGCGGCTTACTTGCCTACCTTCAGACGGCCTCCCTTGCCCAGGCCGCCCTTGACTTCTTGGGCCTTGTAGTTGCGCAAAGACACCACCATCTTGTTGTACGCATCCATGAAGGCTGCCACTGTGGCCTTGCCTTCCGGTGTGCGGGAGAAACCGCCAAGACCGGCTGCAGCACTGCCGCCCAGGCCCCCCAGAGCCGCACCGTAGTTGGTGGCTGTGGCATTGCCTTCCGAGATGGATAGCTGGACTCCCGAGCGGATGTCAAACATGGTCATGGTGACCACCGACTGCTTGCTTTGCAAGTTGCCAGCCAGAGCACCTGCTACACCGCCAAACAAGCCGCCCAGGCCGGCAGCCAGGCCGCCAACAGCTTCGTTGTTGATGATGATGGCAGGCTCCAGGTAGTAGTCCGCAGCAACACGTTGGCCTTTCTGCTGACGAGAACCTGCGCGGAACTCACCCGAATTGCGTTGCTTGTCAGTGATGGCGCTGATGCGGCTGTCGGTACGGTTGTTACCAATGGATGTGATCACAAAGCAGTTGGACTGCTGTACGGCCAAGCGAATCAGAGGCTCAATATTGGTCACTTGTGTTGCTTGACCAAAGCTGGCAAACCATTCTTTACCACGACCATCATCCACGGCAATCGTGCCCAGAGGGGCGTCGCAGCGCTCCAGTGAGTCGTTGGCATCAACACTGGTTGCTCCGCCTGCTGCCCCCGTGGCTGCTGTGCCCGAGTTGCCTGTGGAGACCAAGCCGCCGCCAGGTGTTACGCATGCGGTCAGCATCAGAGCAGACGCGGCGGAGATCAGAGTCAAAGTCTTCATGGACATGGATGAGGTTCACTTTCGTTGAAATATAAAACGGGAGCAGCAAATGCTGCCGTGATCAGTGCAAATACCAGCTGGAGCCTCTCCAGTGCCAGTAATAGGGAGCAGAGGTATACCAATATCCCCACGATTTACGGTCCGCTTCACGAACTTGGTACGCGGCATGTTCATCTTTTTTGGCCGCTTGTGCCTGAGGGAGCAGGCGTGCTGCTTCCTTGTGACCTTTGGCGGCTGCACGAGTCAGCCAGGCCTCGGCTTCTGCCGGGTCGGAGCCCATTTCTTCAAATCCCATCAGATATAGGCGGCCCAGGGCAAACTGGGCGTCGACCAAACCCTGGTCACCAGCTTTGCGCATCCACTCGATGCCTTGGTGGCTGTCGCGGTCAACACCATCGCCGCGCAGAAAGCGCAGGGCGAGGTCGTATGCAGCCTTGGGATTTTTCTCTCCCAGTTGCTCCAGCGCTTGCAGGCGGCGCTCTGCCTCAGGATCTGAAGCTGCCTCCTTGAAGGTGACAGTGTCACGGTGCTGGTCTACGCAGCTGTTGCCGGTACAAACACGCACAGTTTCTGAGCGTGATAGCTGATCAGCAGGAGTCTGTGCACAGCCTGCGATAACCAGTGCTGCAAATGAAATCCATCCCAAGTTCTTGAAATGCATAAATTTCTCCGCCCATTCTTTTGGATGGTGAGATTCTTGTTGTTTTTTTGGGTTTGCGCACACTTAGTTTCGTTTTGATACTTTTTGGAGAATTTTGCCTGTTCTTTGCAAAAAGACATAGCCAATCTACCCAGAGGCATGTTCGCTGTTCAGGCAACTTGGTGAGCGTTGCTTTGGTGCAATATGGCGACATGCGTGTTTTGAACTATTGGATGTGGCCGATTCCAGCCTTGTTGGTTTGGGGGGCTGCATGGGCTTGCTTCCTGATGGGCCAGATCTGGCTGCCCGGCTGGGGGGCGTTGGCATTGGCTTCACTGCTCAGCCTGATTGCGAGTTTGTGGGGGCAGACTTGGTGGCGGCGTGCCATGCTGGCGCTGGGTTTTCCGCTGTCGTGGATGGTGCTGGCTGCGGGCACATTCTCTGCCTGGTGGTGGCTGCTTCCTCTGTGCGTCTTGCTGCTGCTATATCCACTTAATGCATGGCGTGACGCTCCAGTTTTTCCTACTCCCGCAGGTGCCTTGGATGGCTTGTCAGACCACATACATTTACCGGAAGGCGCTTGCGTGCTGGATGCCGGTTGTGGTGCGGGTGATGGGTTGAAAGCCTTGCATGGTGCGTGGCCGCATGCCAAGGTATATGGCGTGGAATGGAGCTGGCCGTTGCGTTGGCTCAGTGCTGTACGTTGTCCATGGGCTACTGTGCGTCGCAGTGATTTGTGGCAGAGCGATTGGGATAGCTTTGATTTGGTATATCTTTTTCAGCGCCCAGAAAGCATGTCGCGCGCGGCGGTCAAATCGCTCGGAGAAATGCGTCCGGGCACATGGTTGGTGAGCTTGAGTTTCCCCGTTCCGGATGCAAGCCCAACCTATGTCGTACAGCTTGAGGATGGCCGCGAGGTGTATGCCTATCAAGCCCCTTTGGCTGCCGTGGACCATGACAGCGTGCACGCTGATGAAGTGGCGGGCATGCTGCCGCTGCGACCCCAGGGCATCGTGGTGCACGGGCAAAGCCTGTATCCCGCCAAGCCACGCCCTGGCGGGCGGCGCACCGGGCGTTAAGTGGTGGTGGACGCATTGTGTTGCTGCCCCAGAAATGTGGCCGCTGTCATTCCTACGGTGCGACGCACCAAGGCACTAAATGCACTGGGCGTATAGCCCAGTTCTGCGGCGATATACGCAATCGGTAGACGGCGTGCAGCCATGGTGACGGCTTTGGCCAGCACGACTTGTTGGCGCCATTGAGTGAAGGTGCAGCCCAGCTCCTGGCGGAACAGGCGCGCAACAGTACGCAGGCTGGCACCTGTGTCGAGTGCCCACTGCTCCAGTGTTTCGTGGCGTGTCGGGTCTTGCAGGACAGCCTCGCACAGATGCTTGAGGCGCTTGTCCTGCGGCAGCCTCACGCCCAGTTGAATGACTGGCGCATGTCGGATCTCATGGCTGACCAGGGCGCTCAGGTGGACTTCACGCTCTAGCTGTTCGGTGGACAGGGGAGGAGCATGATCGCTGCTCGCATCCATCTCCACCACCAAGGCACGCAGCAGCGCCGAGGCCTCCATCACGCGGCATTCCTGCCACGCGGCATCATCCATCCAGCGAGCTTGTGGCCCACCTCCATGGGCTTCGGGTAAAAAGTACACGGTGTACAGGCGGGCGGTTTCCACCATGGTGGTCGCGTGTGGAATGCCTGGAGGGACCCAGACCGCACGATGAGGCGGAATGATGTAGGTCGCGTCTGCCAAAGACAGTTTGACCACTCCACCTGTAGAGAGCACCAACTGTGCCCACACATGGGTGTGGGGCATGATCAATGTGTCCTTGTCCAGCTCGCGCATTTTGGAGCGCACCGGGCGCTGCGCATGGGGGCGGTACAGGTGTGGGTCGAGCAGAGGGATTTGTGCCAAGGTACGTGCATTGCGGTGCGGATTGGTGCCTGCAGCAGCAACAGGCAAGGCGTCAATCTTGTTCATGGCAGTGTTTGGCAGGTATGCGATAGTTTTTGACCGACTATCGCATACCTGCCGGTACGCTGCTGCCTAAGATGCGACACATGAATGCTTCCGTGATTGCTCCTGAGCGCCGCGATGCGCGCACCATTGGCTTGGTGGGTCTGGCCCACGGCTCTTCGCACTTTTTCCACCTGCTGCTGCCACCGCTGTTTCCGTGGCTGATTGCCGACTTCGGCTATAGCTATGCACAGCTGGGTGTGATGGTGTCGCTGTTCTTCATCGTCTCAGGTGTGGGGCAGATGTTGTCGGGCTTTATCGTGGACAAGGTTGGTGCGCAGCGGGTGATGTGGGCAGCCCTGGCCAGCTTTGTGGTGGCGGGATTGATTGCCAGCGCTGCCCAAAACTACAGCATGTTGCTGGCCGCATCCTTCTTTGCCGGATTGGGTAATGCGCCGTTTCACCCGGTGGATTTCACCATTTTGAACAAGCGTGTCACACCCAAAAATATTGGTCATGCGTTTTCTGTGCACGGCATCTCCGGCAACATCGGCTGGGCTTCTGCGCCCGTGTTCATGGCGGGTATCACCACGTGGAGCGGCTCATGGCGGCTGGCATGTTTATGCGGTGCCATATTTGCGGCCGTGGTGCTGCTGATCATGGTGCTCAATCGGCGCTGGCTGGATGATCGTGCGTTTGATGCGCAAGAGCAGGTGCAGGCAAAAAGCACCAGCTCCACGACGGCCAGCGGAGCGGGCACGTTTGACTATCTCAAGCTGCCTGCGGTGTGGCTGTGCTTTTCATTCTTTTTCTGGAGCACGGTCGGCTTGAGTGCAATCCAGAACTTCTCCAGTTCTGCCCTGCACCAGATTTATGAGTTGCCCCTGAGTACCACGGCGCTGGTGGTCACAGGCTTTATGTTGTGCGGTGCCGTGGGCATGATTGGCGGTGGTTTTCTTGCCGCCCGTGTGCAGCGTTTGGAGAAAACCATTGCCATCTTTTTGCTGTTGGCCGCAGCTTGTCTGGCATTGGTGGCGACAGGGTGGCTGCCGGGAATGGTGGCGCTGGTGGTGGCATCGATTGCGGGCTTTGGCCATGGTCTGGCAGGCCCTTCGCGTGACATGCTGATCAAGCGCGCAACACCTGCTGGAAACACAGGACGCGTGTACGGAACCGTGTATTCAGGTCTGGACACAGGTTTTGCTGTGGCTGCGCCGATGTTTGGCTGGATGATGGATCATCAAATGCCTAACGCAGTGTTTTTTGGTGCGGCGATTGCGCTGGCCATCAGCGTCCTGTCTGCAGGTGCTGTAGGGGTGAGCGTGCACAAAAAACGGGTTGCATCGCAAGTGACTGCATGAGCCTGACATCAAGAAAAAAGGGCGCGAAGGATGGCATGCTCAGAGCGTAAAAATCTTGCCCGGGTTGAGAATGTTCAGCGGGTCCAGTGCCTGCTTGATGGCACGCATCATGACAATCGCACCCTCTCCGCATTCCTCGCGCAAAAAATCCTGTTTGTGAATGCCGATGCCGTGCTCGCCAGTACAGGTGCCTTCCATGGAAATGGCCCGTCGCACCAACGCATGGTTCAAGGCTTCGGCACGGGCGCGTTCGTCGGCATTGTCCGGATCGATCAGATAGCCAAAGTGGAAGTTGCCGTCACCCACGTGGCCTACCAGAAAGTAAGGAATGCCGCTGGCGTTCACCTCATTGATCGATTCGAGCAGGCAGTCTGCCAGACGGCTGATGGGCACGCAGGTATCGGTGGTGATGGAGCGGCAGCCTGGGCGGCTTTGAATGCCTGCAAAGTAGGCGTTATGGCGTGCGGTAAACAGCCGGGTGCGTTCTTCGGGAGTGTCGGCCCACTCAAAGTCCTTGCCACCGAATTCGCCTGCAATGTCCTGCACAGTTTCGGCTTGCTCTTTGACTCCGTTGGGGCTGCCGTGGAACTCCATCAGCAGCATGGGTTCTTCGCGCAAAGTGAGATTGCTGTGCTTGTTGACCATGGCAACGGTGGCGGCATCCACCAGTTCCACACGGGCAATCGGCACTCCCATCTGGATGGTCTGAATCACGGTATGCACAGCATCGGCAATGCTGGGGAAAGAGCAGATGGCGGCACTCACGGCTTCAGGCAAGGGGTACAGGCGCAGTGTGATTTCGGTGAAGATGCCCAGTGTGCCTTCGCTGCCCACCATCAAACGTGTCAGGTCATAGCCCGCCGCGCTTTTTTTCGCACGGTTGCCGGTGCGAATGATCTCACCGCTGGCGGTGACCACTTCCAGCGCCAGCACGTTTTCGCGCATGGTGCCATAGCGCACGGCATTGGTACCGCTGGCTCGGGTGGCGGTCATGCCACCAATCGAGGCGTCCGCTCCGGGGTCGATGGGGAAGAACAACCCCTGGTCTTTGATGGCGTCGTTGAGTTGCTTGCGCAAAATGCCAGGCTGCACGGTGACGGTCATGTCTTCGGCATTGACGCGCAGCACCTGGTTCATTCGGCTCACATCCAGGCTGATGCCGCCTTGCACGGCCAGCAAATGGCCTTCCAGTGATGAGCCTGCTCCGTAGGGAATGACGGGTACCTGGAACTGTGCTGCCAGCTTGACGCAGTCGGCCACATCTTGGGTGCTCTGTGCGTAAACCACGGCAGCAGGTGGGTCTGCCTGGATGGAGCCCTCATCACGGCCATGCTGCTCACGCACAGCTTGTGCGGTGGAGCATTGGGCACCAAAACGAGTGTTGAGGGCTTGCAGAAATTCGGGGGCAATTGCGCGAACTTGCAACTGCGTGGAAGCGGTGGGGGCGTTCATGATCTACTCCAAGGGAGGTCAAAAGAATACCACCGAGCCGCAAGGCACAGCACCCGCAAAAGAGGGCTGCTGCGCTCGTCAAGTGGCTGCGCCGGATGCAGGCCATGGCGTCATCTATTTCGGTGCTTTGGCCCCTAGCAAGAACTCTTCCAGTGACAGCAGACCATTGCCGTCACGATCCCACTCGGAAAACTGCTCTGCCACTGCGGGCAGGTTTTGCGCTTCCTCTGGCGAGAGCTGACCATCCCGATTCAGATCGCTGCGCATAAAGGCTTCAGAAGGCGTGATGGGGGTGCTGACCGGTGCAGCGGGGACTGCTGGAGTCACGGTTCCAGTGCTGGTTTGTGGATTGTTATTTTGCGCCAAAACTGCCGTTGTGCCGCCCAGTGTCAGGCAGGTGAACAGCACCACGCTGCGCAAGTCAAAGGCATGGATGTTGTGGCGTTGATTTGGCATCTTTGTGCTCCTTGTGTGTTCGACAGAGTTGCATTGCAACGAAAGTGCGCGCTGATGTCCATGCTTTTTGCCTGCTGTTTCCTGTGCCAACATTCGCCAGCAACTTGTAACGCACAATGCCGTTTTGCACGCGTGTCTGCGTGCGCAACCAGGAGTTTTTATGGGCAATCGCCTCACACAAATCGCCACCCGTACCGGAGACGACGGAACCACGGGTCTGGGCGATAACACGCGCGTCTCCAAGAACAGTGCACGTCCACACGCCATGGGTGATGTGGATGAGCTGAACTCGCACATCGGCTTGCTGTTGTGCGAGGACTTGCCTTCCGATGTGCGTGAGGTGCTGGTGGATGTGCAGCATCAGTTGTTCAACCTGGGTGGTGAAATTTCGGTGCCTGGCTATGAAATGCTCAAAGACGATGCGCTGCTGCGTCTGGATGAAGCCCTGGCCCACTACAACGCGCAACTGCCGCGCCTGCTGGAGTTCATCTTGCCCGCTGGCACACGCGCGGCCTCGCAGGCACATATCTGCCGTACCGTGGCACGCCGTGCGGAACGCAATGTGGTGGCCCTGCAAGAGGTGGAATCCATGCGTGCTGCACCGCGTCAGTATCTGAACCGCCTGTCTGATCTGATGTTTGTGCTGGCCCGCGTGCTTAATCGCGTGGATGGCGGTGATGACGTCTATTGGAAGAGTGACCGCCTGGCCAAGCTGCAGGCCGAAGAATAAACAGCTTGTTGGCGCGTATGCATTGCGGCAATCTTCAGGCATGGCGCTGGCATTCGCAGCCCCTCGCGCAAGGTCTGCGTGAAAGGGTGGACATGTGGCTGCACACGATAAGGTTGGGGAATGCGTTTACGGCACATTGAAGTGTTTCATGCGGTGATGCAGACGGGCAGCGTCAGCGCCGCTGCGCGGCTGACCAATGTGACGCAGCCTGCGGTCAGTCGCACTTTGCAACATGCGGAGCTACAGCTGGGTTTTGCGCTGTTTGAGCGCGTGCGCGGGCGGCTGGTGCCGACCAACGAGGCAATGGCGCTGATGCCCCTGGTGGAGCGCTTGTACGAGCAGCTGGACGAAGTGCAGCGTCTGGCCAGCAACTTGCGCCAGGGGCAAGCCAGTGACCGGCTGCGCGTGTTGACGGTGTTCGCGCTCAGTCGCGAAGTACTGCCCCATGCGGTTGCGAGCTTTCGGCAAAGTTATCCGCAGATTCAGGTCCAGGTGCAAGCCTTGCACACTCCCCAGCTGGTATCTGCGCTGCTATTACAGGAGGCGGATATCGGCTTCGCCATCAGTGCAGTGGGTCAGCCAGGGATGGAGCATGAGAAGCTGGCCGATGTAGCCATGTATTGCGTGTTGCCCAAAGGCCTGCTGGCGCCTTCGCGCATCAATCCGCAGGGCATGACCCTGGAGGATCTGGCGGGTCTGCCCTTGGTGGGCCTGGATACCAAAGATCCTTTGGGAATGCGCATCAGCCAGGCGTGTCGCGAGTATGGTGTGGGCCTGTCTCCGGTCGTGACAGTGCAGACCTACCATGCAGCGCTGTCCATGGCCGAGCATGGACTCGGCGCAGCGATTGTGGATGGCTACACGGCGTCAGCGGCGGATTTGCGCAAGGTGCATGTGTTGCCATTGTTGCCGCGCATTGCAGTGGGAGTCTATGCCTTGCATCTGGCCCAGCGCCCGAGTTCAGTGCTGGCGCGGGCCATGACCCAGGAGATGCGCAAAGCACTGCGCACCATCTTGCGCACTTGAAGAATGCGGGCCTCAACCCTTGCCCATTTGCTGGAGCAAACGCTGCGCCGAGCCAAAGGCCAGAGTCAGTCCCAATGCACCATGGCCGGTTTGCAGCCACAGGTTGTCGGGGCCACCGCGCTGGCGGCCAGTGATTGGCAGTCCTGTGGGCGTGGCCGGGCGCATGCCCGTCCAGGGCTGTATGTCGGAGTTGGCTTGCAACTGCGGAAAGACCTCGCGCGTGGACTGTTGCAGGCTGGCAATGCGATCCATGTGCAGAGTGGTGTCGTTCCCTACGATTTCCACCATGCCGGCGACACGCAGCCGATTTCCAATGCGTGCAAACACGACCTTGCGTGTGGTGTCAGTGACGCTGACGCGGGGCGTCGCAGCTGTCTGCCCTGTGGCATCCAGCGTGATGCTGTAGCCCTTGAGGGGGTACACGGGTATGTGCACGCCAATGTGGCGTGCTTGGGCCGCACTTTCCCAACCGCTGGCCAGCACAAAGTGCTCGGCATGCACGCGGCCTTGGGAGGTCTTCAGCGACTGTATGCGTCCACCTTGCACATCAAAGGATTGCACACTGGTGGCAAAGCGCATCTCGGCGCCCCGAGCCTGCAAAAGTTCAGCCAGCTGCAGGCACAGGCTGCGGCAGTCGGCCACGCTTTCGCTGGCGGTGTAAACCGCTCCTGCCATGTGTGGGGCATAGCTGGCCAAGGCGGGTTCAATGCGCACCATTTCTGCAGCATCAACAATGCGTTGGGGGGCGCCACCCAGACGGGCCTGTAGCTCCATCTGCTGCACCGCGGCATCCAGCGCGGCCGGTGTTGGGTACAGCACCAGCTTGCCGGGCGTATCGTGGTCACATGCCAGTTTTTCCTTGGCTTGCATCTGCTCAAAAGCCACACGGCTTTCTGCTGCCAAAGTCAGCAGTGCACGGGTGCTGGACTGCGAGGTGCTGGCGTTGCAGGCTTGTAGAAATCGCATCCCCCACAGCCATTGGGCGGGATCTGCCCTCAACCGAAAGCGCAAAGGCGAGTCTTGGGCCAGGAGCAAAGACGGCAATGTTTTCCAGATGCCTGGATCTGCCAGCGGCTGTACATAGGCAAAACTCAGTTGCGCACCATTGCCGCCACTGGCCCCCAAAGCGGGCTCAGGGTGCCGCTCCACGATGGTGACTTGATGTCCTGCTTGCTGCAGCACATAGGCTGTTGCCAAACCGGTGATGCCGGCCCCCACTACACACACATGCATTTGCTGTTCTTCCTTGCGGGAACTGTACGGCGGGGCTCAGCAGTCAACGCATGGCATTTGCAGTGCAGGGTATGTGCAGATGTTATGGATGGCGGTTGGCAGTGATGAAAAAGACGTTGAAAAGCAACCTCCAGATCGGTGGAAACCCTTTGGAATCCATAAAGCAAAGACATGGGTGGTAGGCCAAACAGCATCGTTGCGAAGCTCCAATCGTTTCTACACTGGCTCTCACATAAACACTCCAATGTGAGGAGACAACCATGAAATACCGTCGTAGCTTGATTTGTGTTGGCATGGCGATGGCTTGCATGTCCAGTGCCTATGCAGATACCCTGGCCAAGGTGGCAGAGCGCAATCAGATCACCCTGGCTTATCGCGAGTCCTCCATCCCCTTCAGCTACCTGGACGGCGGCAAACCTACGGGCATGGCGGTGGAAATCAGCAATGCCATTGCAGAGGCTGTCAAAAGAGCTACGGGTAAACCGGATCTGAAAGTGCACTTGCAGGCGGTGACTTCACAGAATCGGATTCCTCTGCTGGTCAACGGAACGATCGATCTGGAGTGCGGTTCCACGACGAACAACACCACAAGAGCCAAGGATGTGGACTTCGCTATCAACCACTTCTATACAGGCACCCGACTGCTGGTGAAGAAGTCATCGGGCATTAAAAATTACAGCGACCTCAAGGGCAAGACGGTTGCGGTGACCAGTGGGACCACCAATTTGCAAGTGCTGCGCAAAGCCAACGCGGACAACCAATGGGGCTTTGATGTGGTGATGCCGAAGGACCATGCGGATGCTTTCCTCTTGGTCGAAAACGACCGTGCAGCGGCATTTGGCATGGATGACATCCTGCTTTATGGGTTGATCGCCAATGCCAAGAGCCCGGATGCCTATGAAGTGGTGGCGGATTCACTGCAGGTGGAGCCCTATGCGTGCATGCTGCGCAAGGATGATCCCCAATTCAAAGCCCTGGTCAATGGTGTGATTGGCGATTTGATGAAGTCCGGCAAGTTCGCCGAGCTGTATGACAAGTGGTTCATGAAACCCATTCCTCCTGCCAACACTGCATTGGGCCTTCCAATGAGCACTGCGCTCAAGCAGAACCTGACAGACTTGAGCGACAAGCCTGCATTCTGAGCAGTTTTGAGCGATGGGACCTGGGATGCACAGCGTTGGAATTCTGGGAGGCATGGGCCCCGCTGCTGGAGCAGATTTTGTGCGGCTGTTTGTACAGGCTTGCACCAGCTATCTGAGCAGTCATGGGCGGCAGGTACATGACCAGGCATTCCCAGAGCACTGGCTGGTACAAATGCCCATTCCAGACCGTACCCAAGCCCTGCTCAACGACCCGCAAGGGCCCACAGGCCCTATTGCGTACATGCAGCAGGGCTTGGGCCGCCTGGCGGCACTGGGGGTGCAAAGCGTGGCGCTGGCCTGCAATACGGCCCATGTCTGGCATGCGCAGCTGCAGCAGCAATTTCCACAGTTGCAACTGCTGCACATTGCTGATGAAACAGCACGTCATTTACAGCAAAAAGGAGCACAGCAAGCGATTGTGCTGGCCACGGAGGGAACGTATCGCTCCGGCCTATATGAGCAGGCCCTGCGTAACTGCGGCATAGAGCCGCTGGTGCCGGATGCCCAAGATGTCAAGCGGCTGATGCAGGGGATTTACCAGGGCGTGAAGTGCGCGGATATGGCCCTGGCGACACAGTGTTTCAACGAGGTGCTGCTTCACTTGCGTGCCCGCCATGGCGATGTGCCCGTCATCATGGGTTGTACTGAAATTCCTTTGGCGCTGCCCCAGGCCAGCAGTGCGCAAGGGGTCATGTTGATAGATCCCGCCTGGATCCTCGCACAAGCGCTTGCGCTCCAAGCATATGAAGGCAGGGGGCACACGCTTTGATAACTTGGGGCAAATAGACAAAAGCGCAGTGCGCAATCAGTCTTTGGGCGCAAGAATGGCCATGGTGATGCGTGAGACGCAAGTCAGCTTGCCGTTGTCGTCGACCATGTCGATCTGCCAGACCTGTGTGGTTTTTCCAATGTGCACCGGGCGAGCCGTGCCAGTCACCCAGCCGCTGCGTGCAGAGCGCAGGTGGTTGGCATTGATGTCCAGCCCCACAGCCAGATGTCCTTCGGGTGCGGCATGGTAGGCCCCGATAGAGCCCAGCGTTTCCGCCAGCACCACGCTGACTCCGCCATGCAAAAGGCCAAAAGGTTGCTTGGTGCGATGGTCCACGGGTACGCGCCCCACCAGATAATCAACGCCCACCTCTGTGATTTCGATGCCCAGATGCACCACGGCAGTGTTCACATTGCGTGCGTTGATGCCATCCAAAGTTGCGGGTTTCAGCCAGATCGACATGTACGTGTTCTCCAAAACAACAGGTGTGCATCATGCCGCGCCGAGGGCATGCCCGCTGTTGATTGCGTGACAGCGGAATAAGCCTCCGCCTGGCGATGGCGATTCATGAACGGACGGGGGCAACGCGACATACAGAGCGACAAAGCAGAGCGACTTGCTAGGGGCTTGTTGCTGGATACGCCATGGGGCGCTTGCGCAGCGCACAATATGCGGTTTGTCTGCGCCTGCCTGAGGAAGCTACCTTGTCCCCCGCCCAAACCATTTTGCAAGATGTCTTTGGCTACGAAGCCTTTCGTGGGCCGCAGCAAGCCATCGTGGAACATGTGGTGGCAGGAGGTGATGCCCTGGTACTCATGCCCACCGGTGGAGGCAAAAGCCTGTGCTACCAGATTCCGGCCATTGTGCGGCAGCAGCAAGGCCATGGTGTGGCGCTGGTGGTCTCACCGCTGATCGCCCTGATGCACGATCAGGTAGGGGCTTTGCATGAGGCCGGTGTCAAGGCCGCTTTCCTGAACTCTTCACTGGACTGGCAGCAGGCCCAGGATGTGGAATGGCAGATGCAATGCGGGCAGCTGACGCTGCTGTATGTGGCGCCGGAGCGGCTGGTCACTCCGCGCTTTCTCGGGCTGCTTGATGACTTGTATGCGCAGGGGCAGATTGGCCTTTTTGCGATTGATGAAGCGCACTGCGTGAGCCAGTGGGGGCATGACTTTCGTCCTGAATACCACGCGCTCAGCGTGCTGCATGAGCGTTATGCCGGCGTGCCACGCATTGCGCTCACGGCCACAGCCGATGGTCTGACACGTGCAGACATTGTGGAGCGCCTGCATCTCGAGCAGGCGCAGCAGTTTGTCAGCAGCTTTGACCGTCCCAACATCCGCTACACCATCGTCGAGAAAAAAGACGTCACCAGCCAGCTGGTACGGCTGATAAAGAACGACCATGACGGCGAGGCGGGTGTGGTGTACTGCCAGTCTCGTCGGCGTGTGGAAGAGTTGGCGCAAACGCTGCAAGACAATGGCATCCATGCTTTGCCTTATCACGCAGGTCTGCCCGGCGATTTGCGCCAGCAACACCAGAACCGATTTCTGCGAGAAGATGGCATTGTGATGGTGGCGACCATCGCATTTGGCATGGGAATCGACAAGCCAGATGTGCGTTTTGTCGCGCACGTGGACATGCCTAAAAACATTGAAGGCTACTACCAGGAAACCGGTCGCGCAGGGCGCGATGGCCTGCCTGCTCACGCATGGATGGCCTATGGCATCTCCGACGTGGTGAACCAGCGTCGCATGATTGACGAAGGCAATGCCGAAGAGGAATTCAAGGCGGTGTTGCGTGGCAAGCTTGATGCGCTGCTGACGCTGGCCGAAGCTACGGATTGCCGTCGTGTGCGGCTGCTGCAGTACTTCGGGGAGCACTCACAGCCTTGCGGCAACTGTGACAACTGCCTGCATCCTCCGGCCATCTGGGATGGCACTGATGCAGCGCGCAAGCTGCTGTCCACTATTTTTCGTGTGCACGAGATGAGCCAGCTCACCTTTGGGGCGGGCCACATCATGGATGTGCTACGCGGAAAAGTGACCGACAAGGTCAAGCAGTATTTGCACGACAAGATCTCCACTTTTGGCATTGGCAAAGAGTATTCCGAGCAACAGTTGCGTGGTGTGATGCGTCAGTTGCTGGCAACCGGGGCTTTGGGCCTGCACAAGGTAACCAGTGAGAACAGCGGTCATGTCTTTGACACGCTCACGCTGACCGCGCAATCACGTGCTGTGCTGCGCGGAGATGTGCCGGTGCTGCTGCGCGAATCGGTAGCTGCCAACCGGGCCCGGGCAAGCAAGCGCACCGGTCCCACGAGTGCGGCGGCCATCAACTTGGGTCCCGATGCGCAAGTGCGTTTTATCAATCTCAAGGCATGGCGTACGGAGGTGGCCAAGGCACATGATTTGCCCGCGTATGTCATCTTCAACGATGCCACCTTGGTGGGCATCGCCGAGCGCAACCCGAAAACACTGACGGATTTGCAGGGCATCAGCGGGATTGGTACGAAAAAACTGGAAGCGTATGGCGCAGAAGTGCTACGCGTGGTGGCACTGAGCAGCTAGGGCTGATCCGCTTGGTTTAGTTGCGTATTCGTCCTAGACTGGAGTCTCTGCAGGGAGGTGGCGCCATGCATATCTGGGATACGCACGAAATCCATAACCAGGTCGATGAGTTGCAGGACTATGCGCTTCTGGGGGATGACCCCGCCCTGCATGCAGCCTTGCTGCGCAACGGTGCCCAAACATGGTTGCCGCAGTTGCAGGCATATGGTCGGCAGCTGGGCCAAGGCATCACCTGGAAGCTAGCAGACCAAGCCAATGCACATGGCCCCGTACTCCAGCGTTTTGATGCGCGAGGGCGCTTGTGTGAGGATCTGATCTTTCATCCCGCCTGGCATGCATTGATGGCCCTATACCGCCAGCAAGGCTTGGTCAGCATGCCTTTTGACAGCGCACTGCCTGGCCGCTGGAGCGCCTGGGCAGCAGGTTTTTATCTGCACAGCCAAGTTGAGCAGGGAACGATGTGCCCGGCCACCATGACCACAGCCGCCATTCCGCTGTTGCGCAAAGAACCCGCTTTGTGGGCACAGCTGGAGGCAGGTTTGTTCAGTCGTCGTTACGACGAAAGAGACCTGCCAGCTGACCGTAAAGTCTCTTTGTGGATAGGCATGGGTATGACGGAAAAGCAGGGGGGCTCTGATGTGCGGGCCAACACCACCCGTGCGCGTCCAGCAGGCGACGGTGGACGCGGTGGTGAATACCTGTTGCGTGGTCACAAGTGGTTTTATTCAGCCCCGACCAGCGATGCACATCTGGTGGTGGCGCAGGTTGATCCTGATGGGGGGCCCGCATGCTTTTGGGTACCTCGCTGGCGGCCCGACGGCACACGCAACGCCATTCGTATCCAGCGTCTCAAAGACAAGCTGGGCAACCGTAGCAATGCCAGCAGCGAGGTGGAATTCCAGGATGCCTATGGCGTGCTGATGGGGGATGCGGGGCGAGGCATTCCAACCATCATCGAAATGGCCACCATGACACGCCTCAATTGCGTGCTGGGCAGCAGTGCGATCTTGCGCACAGCTACCGTGCAGGCACTGGCGTATGCGCGCAAGCGTAAGGCCTTTGGCAAAGTGCTGGTGGCGCACCCGCTGATGCGCAGTGTGTTGGTGGATCTGGCGCTGGAAAGCGAGGCTGCTTTGACACTTTCCATGCGGCTGGCGCAGGCTTTTGAGCTGGAGGAGCAGCCGTTGCACAGGGCCTGGAAACGCATACTCACGCCTGCTGCCAAGTTCTGGGTGTGCAAACGCACGGTTGCATTGACTGCCGAGGCCATGGAAGTCATGGGTGGCAATGGCTATGTGGAAACCAGCGTGATGGCGCGGCTGCTGCGCGAGGCTCCGGTGAACTCCATCTGGGAGGGATCAGGCAACATCATGTGTCTGGATGTGTTGCGGGCTATGGCGCGCGATCCCGAAACCGCATCGTTGCTGCTGCAAGACTTGGCGCAACAGGCGGGAGAAGATGCCGCGCTGAAAAGAACTTTGCAGCATCTTGTGCAGGCTTTGCAATTACCTGCCGCACAACAAGAGGCACAAGCCCGCCAATGGGTGCAGCAGCTGGTGTTGTTGGCACAGGCCTGTTTGCTGCGCAGCCATGCGCCACAGGCTGTGGCAGAGGCCTTTGTCCAGTCGCGATTAGGTCTTGGGGCTGCGGGATGGGTTGCGGGCGCCATTGATATCCACAACATGGATGTGGATGCGATCTTGCAAAGAGCGTTGCCTGTTTGAAATACATTTTTCGTCACAAGCGTTGTTGCTACATAGAAGCAGGCGTGAAGCATGGCTGCAGCCATGGTCTGACAACGCCTTTGCGGGCCGGTTTGAAAAGATTTTTGCAAAATTCTTGTCTGCAAAACCAGCGCATTCAGCGCAGAATGCGCAGACCATGCTGAGTTACTCCGATATCCAAGCCGCCTCCGTACGCCTGAATGACCAGGTGTTGCGTACCCCTTGTGTGGCATCCCAAACGCTCTCGCACATTGTGGGTGCGCAGGTATTTTTGAAGTTCGAAAACCTGCAGTTCACGGCATCGTTCAAAGAGCGCGGTGCTTGCAATCGTCTGCAACTGCTGTCTGCGCAAGAAAAAGCCCGTGGCGTTGTGGCCATGAGTGCGGGCAACCATGCCCAAGGCGTGGCCTACCACGCGCAGCGCATGGGCATCCGTGCGGTAATTGTCATGCCTCGCTTCACTCCGGGTGTGAAGGTGGAGCGCACGCGGGGGTTTGGTGCCGAAGTCGTGCTGCACGGCGATACGCTGGAAGCCGCTCGCCTTCATGCTTACCAGCTGGCTGAAGAGCAGCACCTGACTTTTGTACACCCTTTTGATGACGAAGGCGTGGCAGCAGGCCAGGGTACGCTGGCTATGGAAATGCTGGAGGATCAGCCAGATCTGGAGACCCTGGTGGTTGCAGTCGGAGGTGGAGGCCTGATTGCAGGCATCGCCACGGCAGCCAAGGCGATCAAGCCAGAGATTCAGGTCGTCGGCGTGCAGACAAAGCGCTTCCCGTCCATGCTCAATGCCGTACAAGGTACGGATTTGCCCATTGGCGCATCCACGATTGCTGAAGGCATTGCCGTAGCGACCGCGGGCGCCATCACGCGTGAAGTGGTGCGTGCCCATGTGGACGAACTGCTGCTGGTCGATGAGGGCGACATCGAGCAAGCGGTACTCATGCTGCTGGAGATTGAGAAAACCCTGGTCGAGGGTGCTGGCGCAGCAGGTCTGGCAGCGCTGATTCGGCACAAAGATAAATTCCAGGGCAAAAAGGTGGGGCTGGTGCTGTCCGGCGGCAATATTGATCCGCTGCTGCTGGCTGCCATCATTGAGCGCGGCATGGCGCGCTCTGGCCGTCTTGCGCGCATTCGCGTGAGCGCACGCGATGTACCGGGCGTGCTGGCCAAGATCACGGCCACAGTGGCCGAGGCCGGGGCCAATATTGAAGAGGTGCACCACCAGCGCGCCTTCACCATGCTGGCTGCGCAGAATGTGGAAATCGATCTGGTGCTGCAAACACGCAATACACAGCATATTGAGGATGTGCTGCAGGCTTTGCGAGCAGCGGGCATGGAGGCGGTGCGCGTCTGAAAACGTCTCTCAGAACGTGAGTACGTTCTCAGGGTTAGCCTGTGGTTGCGTTGGTGATAGGCTGCCTAGAATGACAGTTACCCGGCTGCAGTGTTGTATGCCGCAGCTTTCTTGGAACGTTTTGCTGTGAGGAGGTCCTGTTGATGAATCAATCCCACGATCCTGCTGTCCCGCAGCCACCTCAGGATGCTGTCGAAGCAGTGGTGCCCGTGATCCCAGTGGTTTTGCCTCTGGTTGGGGCGGCCATGATGTTTTTGCTGGCCTTTATTGCAGTCACCATGGCCTAAAGCGAGTGCAGATGAAATAATTTTTTTGTCTGCATGAAAAGTCAGAAACCAAAAAGCCAACTGCAACGCAGTTGGCTTTTTTTCGGCGCTGGTCAGCGCGCTTGGCGTTCAACCCAGGATTACAGGCGCATGTCACCAGTTTCGACGAAACGCTGGTGCCAGCTCAAGGCTTCGGTCAGGATATGCGGTGTGTGTTGCGCACCCTGGCTGCGGGCACGGTCAAAGTAATCGTGCAGCATGGGACGATAGTCAGGGTGGGCGCACTTGTCGATGATGACCTTGGCACGCTGCTTGGGCGAAAGGCCTCGCAAGTCAGCCAAGCCTTGTTCGGTAACGATGATTTGCGTGTCGTGCTCGGTGTGGTCCACGTGCGAACACATGGGGACGATACAGCTGATCTTGCCGTCCTTGGCCACAGAAGGTGTTACAAAGAACGACAGGTAGCCGTTGCGCGCAAAGTCACCGGAGCCACCGATACCGTTCATCATTCCGGTACCCATGACGTGGGTGGAGTTGATGTTGCCATAGATGTCGGCTTCGATCATCGAATTCATGGCGATGATGCCCAGGCGGCGTACCAGCTCGGGGTGATTGGAGATTTCCTGCGGGCGCAAAATGATGCGTTCACGGTAGAAATCGATGTTGTCCTCAAAGTCTTTGTAAGCAGCGCTGGACAGCGAAATCGAAGTGGCCGAAGCCTTGCTCATCTTGCCTGCACGCAGCAGGTCAAGCATGCCATCTTGCAGTACCTCGGTGAAGCCCAGCAGGTTTTCAAATGGACCATGCAGCAGGCCTGCCAGTACGGCATTGGCCACATTGCCCACACCTGACTGGATGGGCAGCATCTCCTTGGGCAAACGGCCCATCTTCATCTCATGCGCGAGGAAATCGATGATGGATGTGGCAATCGTGTTGGAGTTGGCGTCTGGCGCAGAGAACACGTTGTCCCGGTCACCCTTGTGCGTCTCCACAATCGCAATCACCTTGCCGGGATCAACCTTCAGGTATTGCTCGCCAATACGTTGATCGGCCGTGGTCATGTGGATGGGCATGCGGCGCGGCGGGATGGCGGTGCCGTAATAGATGTCATGCATACCTTCCATCTTGGCTGGAGGCTTGGTGTTGACTTCCAGAATCACCTTGTCGGCAATCTCCAGCCAGGTCTTATTGTTGCCCACGGCGGTGGAGGGAATCAGCAAGCCGTCGGGGGTGATGCCCAGGACTTCCACCACGGCAATGTGCATATGACCCAGAAAGCCAAACCATGCATGCTGTGCCACGTGGGACAGGTGCATGTCGATGAAGTCAATCTCTCCCGCGTTGATGGCTTTACGGGCTGTCGGGTCGGTATTGAAAGGCAGACGCTGACCCAGTGCCTGGGCTTCGGCCATGACGCCATCGCACTCGGCGGCAGTTGAGGCACCGGTCCACACATTGATTTTGTAAGGTTTGCCGGCAGCATGCTCGGCCTTGGCACGAGCGGCAATGGCCTGGGGCAGGGCCTTGGGGTAGCCAGCGCCGGTAAAGCCGCTCATGCCGACGTTGACGCCGTGCGGAATCAGGGCAGCAGCGGCGTCTGCCGACATGATGAGGTTGTTGAATTGTGGGTAGCGTACGCGCTCTGTCAGGCTCATCGAGGTTTCTCCAACTTAAAAACAAGCCGCCTGCATGGGCGGCTTTTATAGGGCTGAAGAGATGCGCAGGGGGGATGTTCTCGCCCCGGATATATATGGCGCGCTGGTGCGAGCCTGTTGTGGTTGCAGCAGCATCTCTGTGGGTCCCAATCTCCAGTGTCGATGGTATCAGTGTTAACCCTTGGCTACAGAATATCGCTTGCTGTAACCCGAGTCTCTAATCCATTGTCATTACTGATCTTTAAGCGGAGCATGTACTTACAGACGATGACCTAGGGTAAACACCTATATTTGCTGCGGCGCAGCAATCAGCAACAGGGCAGGCATAAGTGCAAGCATAAAAAAACCGACCCGCAATGGCGGGTCGGTTGCTCAAGCAGTACTGCGCTTGAATCAGTTGGGCTTGGCCCGGCTGAGCAGCGAGTACAGAATGATGGCGCCAAATGTGGCGCAGCCAATCCCGCCCAAAGCAAAATCACCAAACTTCAGGGTGAACTCACCGGTACCCAGAATGAGGGTGATGGCGGCCACGACCAGGTTCTTGGTGTCGGAGAAGTCCACCTTGTTGTCGACCCAGATCTTGGCTCCGGCAATCGCAATCAGGCCAAAAACCACGATGGACACACCGCCCATGACAGGCAATGGGATGGCCTGAATCAGGGCGCCAAATTTGGGAGAAAAGCCCAGCAACACTGCCAAAACAGCAGCAACCAGGAAGACTGCCGTGGAGTAGATGCGGGTGGCGGCCATCACGCCGATGTTCTCGGCATAAGTCGTGACGCCCGTGCCGCCAGCTGCGCCGGAAACCATCGTGGCCACGCCGTCGCCGATGAAGGCTCGTCCCATGTACTGGTCCAGGTTCTTGCCGGTCATGGCGGTCACGGCCTTGATGTGCCCCAGGTTCTCTGCAACCAGAATGATGACCACGGGCACGATCAGGAGCATGGCGTTGGCGTCAAACACCGGAGCGTGCAGCGAAGGCATGCCAAACCAGGCCGCATTGGCGACACCGCTCAGATCGACAGCCTTGCCCAGGCCCAGACCATTGGTCAGGAAGGCGTAGATGATGCTGGCCACAATCAAGCCGATCAAGATGAGCAGGCGCTGCAGCATGCCCTTGGTAAAAACGGCAACCAAGGCAACAGAGACAAATGTCACCGCCTGCATCCAGGCTTCAAAGTTGTTGGCAGCCATGTCCTTGACAGGGATGGCGGCCAGGTTCAAACCGATCACCGCCACCACGGCACCGGTGACGACCGGGGGCATGAATCGCTCAATCCAGCCGGTACCAATCGCCTGAACCAGGAAACCCACCAATGTGTAAACCAGGCCGCAGGCAATGATGCCGCCCAGTGCCAGGCCGATATTGGCGTTGGCGCCTTGACTGGCCACATAGCCAGTAGCCACGTTCACCACACCGATGAATGCAAAGGACGAGCCCAGATAGCTGGGCACTTTGCCGCCGGTGATCAGGAAGAAAATCAGCGTACCGATGCCGCTCATCAGCACCGCGAGGTTGGGGTCAAAGCCCATGAGGATGGGGGCCAGCACGGTAGAGCCAAACATGGCGATCACATGCTGAATGCCCATCAGGCCGGTCTGGCCCCAGGGCAGACGCTCGTCTGGCCCAATCACGCCGCCGTTTTGCAGCGCGGCGGAGGACTTTTCAGTCCAGGAAAACATTCCCATTTTTTATTGCTCCGTAAAAATTGCTGGCGCGATGTTAGAGGCTTTCACCGTATAGCGACACGGTGAAGTGACGGACACGCGCTGCCATGTCAGCTAAGTGGAAGCAGACAGCGTGCCAGCTCAGTTTTTGCTTGGCTTGATTTTTAGGAGCGGCAGGGCTTTTCACTGCCTGTTTCATCGGTCTTTTTAGTCCTTGAAACAAGCAGAATTTTTTGGGAGCGAATTACAGATTGCTCAGCGACTGTTGCGTGAAAAAAACGGCAGTCGTGGCAACTGGTTGCTCAAGAGGCTCCAGGCACTGCGGCCTGTGAGCTGGGCCACGATGGCGGCTTTGACCGGAGGCGCGCGGCGAGACACTTCAATAATGCCCTGTCGCACCAGACGTGGAATAGGGCGCGCATCAGTGAACAGTTTGACCACCGTGTTGGTGCCCTGAAAGATGGGCCAGGCATGGCGGTGGTGGCCTTGCGCATAAGGCGCCAGCACGCTGGCCTTGCCCCAGTCGTCCCCGGCTGCCCGGGCGGCGACGATGCACGCTGTCAGGCGTTCGACCCCAGACAGCCCCAGATTGAAACCGTGCGCCGTGACCGGGTGCATGCCCACGGCCGCATCGCCCAGCAACGCAAAGCGCTCTCCGCTGAAACGGTGTGCGTAAGTGGCCACCAAAGGGTAGATGTGGCGGTCGCCCACCAGTTGCATATCGCCCAGGCGGCTCTGGAAATGGTTTTGTACGTGGGCTGCAAAGTCCTGCGGCGACAGCTGCATCAGTTGCTGCGCATCGGCGGAGTCGGTCGTGACCACAGCGGAGCACAACAGCTCACCGGTTTCAGGGTCGGGCTGTACGGGCAGTATGGCGAGTGTTCGGTCATAGCCAAAGCACTCGTGGGCCTTGTCTTCGTGCGAGATGGTGTGGCTCAGGCGGCAGACGATCACGCTGCGGCCAAAGTCGGTCATCTGTGTGCCCACACCCAGCATGCGGCGCACGCTGGAGAAGCGGCTGTCGGCGGCAACCACCAAGGGCGCTGTCAGCGGAGGTGCATCAACGCGCACACCGTTGTCGTCCAGCGTGTAGTGGACTTCGGCTTGGCTGGCATTGGTGGTTGCCTGGGTCACACGTGCACCGGTGATGATGGTCACGCCCTCTGTGCTATGGGCCACTTCCCAGGCTGTGCGGCGCAGGGCGTGGTTGGGAACGATGCGGCCCAGGTAATCGCTGCCGCTGCCCTCGGCCACAATATCGAGCGTGGAGCGCTGTCCGACTGGGCCGTCATGCACGATGGCATCGCGGATGGAGCAAATCTCATGGTCATGCAGCCGGGCCCAGGTACCCAGGCGCTGCAAGGTCTGCACGCTGGGGTGGGTCAAGGCGATTTCTCTGCCATCTGGGGCGGGGGCGGCCAGTTGGGCCTCATCTTGCAGTTCCAGAACCGTGGCTTGCAAACCCGCGTGGGCCAAAGAGATGGCGAGCGACAGACCGGCAGGACCTGCGCCCACGATGAGGACATCGGTGTTCATGGACATGTGTGCAATCACTGTGAAAGTAGGCCTATTGTGGCCTGGACTATAGGGTGTCTTTGTCAGTGCTGAAGGCGCATTGTGCGTCGGTTTGGCTGATAAAGGGCTTGAACTGCATCAATGGCACGGTGCGGGTGCGACTTCTTTGCCCCCTGATGCCGCAGAGAAAGATCTTGTAGTTTGTCAATTCGGGACGCTGGCATGGCGTTGGGCGCAGGCCACCGCTAGGCTGTTTTTCATGACCCAAGTCACACAGCCCCATATTCGTCGCACACCCATTATTCGTCGTTACCAGCAATGGCTGGCTCAAGAACGCGGGCTTTCGTTTGATCGCTACGACGATTTGTGGCGCTGGTCGGTGACCGATTTGAATGCTTTTTGGCAAAGCATTTGGGACTATTTCGAAATGCAGTCACCTACGCCGCACAGTGCAGCACTGGGGCGTAATGTGATGCCCGGGGCCCAGTGGTTTCCAGGCGCCCAGGTGAATTACGCCCAGCAGGTGTTGCGGCATGTGGATGCGGCTCATGCTGCTGGCATGCCCGCCGTGATTGTGGAAAACGAACTGGGCGAGATGACGCAGCTCAGTTGGCCCGAACTGCGCCGCCAGGTTGCGGCCCTGGCCTTGCATTTGCAGCAGCAAGGCCTGCAACCCGGCGATCGCGTAGCGGCATATATGCCCAATATTGCGCAAACCATCGTGGCATTCCTGGCGGTGGCCAGCGTCGGCGGTGTGTGGAGCGTTTGTTCGCCCGACATGGGCACTGCTGCGGTGCTGGACCGCTTCAAGCAGATTGAGCCCAAGATTCTGATTGCCGCCGATGGTGTGCACTACGCCGGCAAACCCATGGACAAGGGGGCGGTTGCCAGTGCACTGCGTGCGCAGCTTCCCACGGTGCAGCACATGCTGGTGCTGCGCACGCCGTTTGCGCAGAAAGCGGTGGCAGACAGCGCAAGCTGGGATGATGTGGTGGCGCGCGACGATGCCGCAGTGGCTGCATTCAAGCCGATGTGGCTCCCCTTTGATCACCCTTTGTGGATTGTGTATTCCAGTGGCACTACAGGCCTGCCCAAACCCATCGTGCACGGTCATGGCGGCATTGTCATCGTGGCGCTGGCCATGAAGGCGCTGCACAACGATGTGGGCTGCAGCTATGACCCGCACAGCTGGGGCGAGCGATTCCACTGGTATAGCTCCACGGGTTGGGTGATGTGGAACTCTCAGGTTGCTGGCTTGCTGGGGGGCACCACCTGTGTGGTCTTTGATGGCAGCCCCGGTGGCAGCAAAGAACAGCCCGACTGGGGTGTGCTGTGGCGCTTTGCAGCGCGTCACCAGGTCAGCAGCTTTGGTGCGGGCGCTGCGTTTTATGCCAATTGCATGAAAGCGGGCGTGGATTTGGCACAGTGCGGTGATTTGACGCGCATTACCGGGCTGGGGAGCACCGGCTCGCCGCTTTCTCCCGATGTGCAAGCCTGGGGCACACAGCAGTTTGCCAAGCTGGGCACGCCAGATATCTGGTGGAACAATCTGTCGGGCGGTACGGACTTTTGCGGCGCTTTCATTGGCGGAAACCGTGAGTTGCCGCAGCAAGCAGGGGAAATGCAGTGTCGGATGCTGGGTGCTGCCGTGGAGGCTTGGAACGAGCAAGGTCAGCCTGTGATTGACGCGGTGGGGGAGCTGGTGTGCACCCAGCCTATTCCTTCCATGCCTTTGTATTTCTGGGGTGATGCCGGCAACCAGCGTTATCTGAGCAGCTATTTCGACATGTACCCCGCAGGCCATGGCCGCCGCCCCGGCGGTGGCGACGGCCCCGCCGAGATGGGGGGTGTGTGGAGGCATGGTGACTGGCTCAGAGTCAGTGCGCAAGGGCGTTGCACCATTTATGGTCGCAGCGACGCCACCATCAATCGTCACGGTTTGCGCATGGGTACCAGCGAGATTTACAGCGCCGTGGAGGCGCTGCCCGAGGTGCTGGACAGCATGGTGGTGGATTTGGAGTATCTGGGGCGCGAGAGCTTTATGCCGATGTTTGTAGTGCTGCGCGAAGGTGTGGCGCTGGATGCGGCCCTGGAGGCCAAGCTGGGCGCAGCCATCCGGCAAGCCTTGTCTCCTCGGTTCGTGCCCGATGAGATCGTGCAAGTGCCTGAAATTCCTCGCACCCTGACCGGAAAAAAGCAGGAGTTGCCCATTAAGAAGCTGTTGCTGGGGCAGCCATTGGAAAAGGTCGTCAACAAAGACACCATGGCAAATCCCTCCAGTCTGGACTGGTTTGTAGCTTATGCCCAGCGAAAGCAAGCCCTGAAGGCGCGGGTGGCCTGAACTTTGCATGGATACATGGTGTTGCGCACTGGAGTCTGTCCTGCATTGGTTGTGTGAGCTTGCAGAGTACACTTAGCGCGTTTTGAGTTCGCGTCCCTTTTTTCTATCGCACTCCACACCATGGCCGTTGACTCGCAGGGCACAGCCCGCTCCAGCTTTGATCTAAAAAGCGCTCAGCTTCCCGTAATGGCCGTTGCGTTGCGGGATACCAAGGTGTCCGTACTGGCCGATGATCTGGCACAGCGATTGGCGGATGACCCAGACTTCTTTGACAACGACCCCGTTCTGATTGATTTGCAGCACGTGCGCGAGAGCACGCAAGCGATTGATTTTCCCAAGCTCATCAAAGTGCTGAAAAAGCACCGCACAGTGCCTGTGGCAGTGTGCAATGGTTCTGCTGAACAAATGGGCGCTGCGCATGATGCGGGCTTGATGCCTGCGCCGGATGCCCACCCTGTTCGTACCAAGGAAGTTGTGCGAGAGGTGGAAGTGATTCGGGAAGTGCCGGTGGAAGTTGTGCGCGAGATTCCCGCTGCGGCACCCAACGCCATGATCATTGATAAGCCACTGCGCTCGGGCCAGCAGGTGTATGCCAAAGGCTGTGATCTGGTGGTGATGGCGGTTGTGAGCTATGGCGCTGAAGTGATTGCCGACGGCAATGTACATGTGTATGCACCATTGCGTGGCCGGGCAGTGGCTGGAGCGCGCGGGAATACGGAGGCGCGGATTTTCAGCACCTGCATGGAGCCTCAGCTGTTGTCGATTGCGGGCAACTACCGGGCTCTGGAAACGGACTTGCCCCAAGACATCGCAGGCAAGCCTGCCCAAGCGCGTTTAGAGGGTGAAAAATTGGTAATTGAGCCTTTGCGTTTAGCATGAGCACCAACGACATCCCTCTCATTGAACCTATTCTGTACAAGATTCTCTTCTAAGGAACTCTGCAAACATGGCCAAAATTGTCGTAGTGACCTCTGGTAAAGGTGGCGTTGGCAAGACCACCACAAGCGCAAGTTTTGCTTCTGGTTTGGCTCTGCGTGGCCACAAGACAGCAGTGATCGACTTTGACGTCGGTCTGCGTAACCTGGACCTGATCATGGGCTGCGAGCGCCGCGTGGTGTATGACCTCATCAACGTGATTCATGGCGAGGCCAATCTTAATCAGGCTCTGATCAAAGACAAGCAGTGCGACAACCTGTTCGTGCTGGCAGCTTCGCAAACGCGTGACAAGGAAGCGTTGACGCAAGAAGGCGTCAAAAAGGTCCTGGACGACCTGGCAGCGATGGATTTCGAGTACATCATCTGCGATTCGCCAGCCGGTATTGAAAGTGGCGCGCTGCTGGCCATGCACTACGCTGATGAAGCGCTTGTGACGACCAACCCTGAGGTTTCGTCGGTGCGTGACTCTGACCGCATCCTGGGCATGCTCGGCTCCAAGACGGACAAGGCCATGAATGGCAAGTCGGTCAAAGAGCACCTGCTGATCACACGTTACAACCCCAATCGGGTGGAAGATGGACAGATGTTGTCCCTTCAGGACATTGAAGACATTCTGCGCATTCCACTGATTGGCGTGATTCCAGAATCGGAAACGGTATTGCAAGCTTCCAACCAGGGTGTGCCTGCCATCCATATGGAGAACTCGGATGTTTCCGAGGCCTACAAGGATGTGATTGCCCGCTTTTTGGGTGAAGAAAAACCCATGCGCTTTATCGAAGCGACCAAGCCAGGTTTCTTCAAACGCATGTTTGGCGGGAGGTAAGACGTTATGTCCATCATTTCTATGCTGCTGGGCGAGAAGAAAAAGTCTGCTTCTGTCGCCAAAGAACGTTTGCAAATCATCCTCGCGCGTGAGCGCATCGGCGGCTCAGGCGGGCAGCCTGACTATCTGCCTGCCTTGCAGCGCGAGTTGATGGCGGTGATCTCCAAATACGTCTCGATCAACCCAGAAGACATCAAAGTACAGCTGGAGCGCCAGGAAAACCTGGAAGTCCTGGAAGTGAAGATCGAGCTGCCTGAAGCCACACGCTGAGTCACCCTTGCCCTTAAAGAAACCGCAGTGCCTTGTGAAAGGCCTGCGGTTTTTTTCTTGTCAGATTCTTGCTCGCTGATCTTGCGCGTTGCTGAGTCCGATGCACAGCCAGAAAATTATCCGCTGCCTGAAGACTGCGTATGTCCATCGTACTCATCGTATGTTCTGCAACTGGCAGCAAGCAGCTGCGCTGTCATCATGACTTGGATTGCAGACAACTCTTTCACATGGGCTTGTGCTTCAGCGTTTGTGATGGCGACACGAGCGGGGACAAGATAAGTTTTTTCCAGTTGACCCAGCTCGGCCTGCAGCGCAGGCCGGTCTTTTGCATCTTTGCTCATTAGAACCATGCCGCGGCAATATGTTTTGAAGGCTTTGCGATGCGCTTTCATCCACAGCAGGATTTTCTTGGAGACATCTGCGTGGTGCAGTTCATCTGACTCCGGTTGACGCTCGTAGATCAGCACGAAGGGCTGTTTCGCCAGCATTAGCGCAGTCATCTCTGCCAGCCATTGGTCGATTTGTGCGATGGAAGCCGCCCATTCCCTTGCCTGCGTTTCAGAGGACGCAGAGGAGTTTCGGGAACTGTCCGGTTTAACCGAACGCACAGCATCTTGCATCATGGTCAGCGCACCAACGATCAGCGTTTGTATGCCTTGGTCAAGTTCAGCTTCCATCTCGGCTTCTTCAGCTGCGCGGATTTTTTCGTCCTCGGGCTCTTGTCCTGCAACGGAATACACGGTGTCAGAGGCAGCCAGGGTGTGAAAGGCAACGGTAGCCAGCAACTCGCGCGCCTGCTCCTTTGAGATTCCGTAGGTTTGGGCGATATGGCGCTGATGCCCATCAATTTTGGCAAGCATGGACGGTGTCGCTGCCAGCCTGCGCAGCACATAGGGCGTCACCCCTGGGTAGCTCTTGACGAACTCCCGCACGGATAAGGAGAACACGCTCAGGTAAGTCCTCAACTCTTCTCCGTTGTTGCCCCCAGGCACAGGAATCTGCCAGCGGCTGAAGATTTCTTCGGCCACCAGACGCTTGAGTTCTTCGAGATTGGGTACGTGCTTGTAGAGCGCCATGTGGCTGACGCCCAGCGCAGCGGCAATGCCGGTGAAGGTGATGTTTGGCAGGCCAGCCTCAATGCCTGCGTCTGCAATTCGTTCACGGGTGATGGTTCGGGGGCGTCCTCGAGTGACGGACTGCTCAGGGCCTTTCATGGCTTCTTCTCCTTGGTAATGGCGGTGGGCTACGTCATGACTTTAACTTGCATCCCTATTTAGTTGCATGGTTGAAACTAATTAATTATTTAGTTTATAGTAATGAAACTAATTCTCAATTGCATCTTGTGGATTTGAGGAATAGACAGTCATCGCGTCACTTCAACCACGGATGTTTTTCAATGAACACTTCTGGATCAGCAATCGGCAAAGCAAACAAGCGCAGCCCTGTGAGCAAGGTGCTGGCCCCGATACGTAGCCAACTCACCATCGCTGCCGTGCTAGCTGCTGTGGGCTCCATGCTCACGCTGGTTCCGCTGGCTGGCATTGCTCATATCGCGAGGATTGCTCTGAGTGACATGGGCAGCGTGGCAATTGCACAAACGCAAGCTGATATCTGGTGGACGGTCGGTGGCAGCATGGCGGCGATGTTCGCTGGAATGGTGCTGGTATCGGCTGGCGAGTTGATCGCGCATCTGGCCGACAACCGCGTCACCTACCACCTGCGCATGCGTGTTGCGCAGCGTCTGGCCTGTGTTCCACTGGGCTGGTTCAGCAGCCGGGCGTCTGGAGAGCTTAAGCAGGCCATACAAGACGATGTCTCAACGCTGCACAGCCTGACGGCCCATTTCTATACAGCGGTGGGGCGTGCCGCGGGTGTCATTCTGATCTCGGTCGTCTATATGTTGGCGCTGGATTGGCGTATGGCGGTTGCCGCACTGCTGCCATTTCCTGGGTTTTTCCTGTTCATGCGCTACGCAATGAAGACGAGCGGGGAGAACATGCAGGAGTTTGTTGGCAGGCTCGGACGCATCAACAGCGCAACGGTGGAGTTCGTCAATGGAATGCCGGTGGTCAAAGCGTTTGGCAGCGCAGGCAAGGCGCATGGCGGCTACAGGGAAGCGGTAGATGCCTTTGCGGAGGCTTTCATCAGCTTCACACGGCCGTTGGTGAAAGCGATGGCGCATGCCCACGCCATGATTGCGCCGGTAACGGTGCTGGGTGTTGTACTGGTCTTTGGCGCTGTTTTCATAAGCCTGGGCTGGATCACGCCCTTGGAAGTGCTGCCTTTTGCGTTGGTGGCTCCTAGTATCTGCGCACCGCTTTTGTTGTTGCACACCTTGCTGCACGATCTTGGTGCTGCCACGGGTGCTGCGCAGCGTGTGCTCGCGCTATTGGATACGCCTGTGCTGCAGTCGCTGCCAGCTGCTCAGCAGCAAACGCCTGCAGGCCATGAGGTCCGCTTTGAGAATGTGAGCTACGTCTACGGCAAGGATCACAAGGCGCTTTCTGGTGTGAGCTTCACGCTGGAGCCGGGAACGATCACAGCCGTTGTTGGTCCTTCAGGGGCGGGAAAATCGACGCTGGCGCGACTGCTGCTACGGTTTTTCGATCCCTCGGAAGGTCGCATCACGCTCGGAGGCGTGGACCTGCGGCACATCGAGGCTTCAAAGCTCTATCAGCACATCGGCTTTGTGCTGCAGGACGTGCGCCTGATCCATGCCAGCGTGCGCGACAACATTGCGCTGGGCTGCCCTTCGGCCAGCCAGCAAGCAATAGAAGACGCGGCATGGATTGCCAACATCCATGAGCGCATCATGGCCCTGCCGCGTGGATATGACTCCATCGTTGGTGAGGATGCACAGCTTTCTGGTGGTGAGCGCCAGCGCGTGAGCATTGCCCGAGCGGTACTGCTCGACCCTCCAGTGCTGGTGCTCGACGAGGCCACGGCGGCAGCAGATGCCAGTAACGAAGTGGCGATTCAGAGCGCGCTGTCGCGCTTCGCGCAAGGGCGCACCCTGATGGTTATCGCACATCGGCTCGATACCGTGATGCATGCTGACCGAATCCTGGTGCTCGAAGACGGAGCCATCATCGAGCAAGGCACGCATGAGCAGTTGCTGGCGCAGAAGGGGCGCTATGCCAGGCTGTGGGCCAAAGGGCGTTACCAAACCTCCAGCGCTTCGGAGGAGCAACCATGCTGAAGACCTTGGTTCATTTGCTGGGGGACGATGCAGCCCTCTTGCGGCGCTACGCCTGGATGACGGTGATCTATGGCGCGCTTTGTGGGTTGACCGTTGCGGCGCTGGTGCCTGTTCTTACCCATTTGCTGGCAGGCGATGTACGGCAGGCAGCGTCATGGTTGAGCGCAGTTTTGGCGGGGCTTGTCATTTGCTGGGTTTTGCGGCGCTATGTGGAGCAGGCAGGTGTGCGTGTGGGCGTTGCCATCTTGCAAAAGGGGCGCCACCGCCTTGGCGATCATGTGGCGCAGCTGTCTGTGGGCTGGTTCACTGCGCACAACACTGCCAGACTTGCTCACGTTGTCACGCAGGGCATGATGTCTGTGGCCCAACTGCCGGCGCATGTGTTCACGCCGGTTATTGCTGGCGCGGTGACTTCCTTGGTTCTGGTTGCAGTCCTGTTCGCCCTGCATTGGTTGTTGGGGCTGATCGCTTTGCTGGCCTTGCCACTGCTGACAGGTGCTCTTGTATTGATGGCCCAGCTTTCACGGCGTACTGACGATGCATACCAGCAGCACTTCGCGCAAGCCAGCCAGCGCGTGGTGGAGTTCGCCCAGGCGCAGTCGGTGTTGCGCGCGTTCAATGGTGAGGGTGGAGGCATGCGCATGCTGGCGCATGCCGTTGAGCAGCAACGTCAATCGGGTTTGCGGTTGATCTGGCTGTCGGCAGGCTCGGCTGTGCTCAGCGCATGGGCCGTGCAGGCGGTGTTTGCAGCCTTGCTGGCTGCGGCAGCGTTGCTGTTGAACCGTCACTTGGGCGGTGGTCTGGAGGCAAGGGAAGTCACTGCACTCATCATTGCGCTCTTGCTGGTCAGCCGCTTTATCGACGCGCTGCTTGAAGTGGTTGGCTATGGCGAGGTTTTGCGCGGTGCAAGCGGTCAGCTTGGTGCGATCCGTGAAGTGTTGGCGGCAGAGCCGTTGTCGCAGACCAAAACACCGAAAGCGCCGAGTGATGGGGCGGTTGAGCTGTGCAATGTCCACTTTCGTTATGGCAGGGATGAGCCCGAGGTGTTGCGCGGTGTGAGCCTGCGTATCGAGCCAGGGAGCATGACTGCTTTGATCGGTGAGTCCGGTTCCGGCAAGACCACTTTGGCGCAGCTGATTGCGCGTTTTTTGGACGTGAACCACGGCAGTGTGCTGGTGGGGGGCGTGGATGTCAGGGAGATCAATGCTGCGCAACTGGCAGGGCAGATCAGTCAGATCTTCCAGGACAACTATCTGTTCACCGGCAGTATTGCTGAGAACATCCGCGTTGGCAGACCGGATGCCAGCGATGCTGATCTTATGGAGGTGGTGCGGCTGACGGGTGTCGCTGATATCGTCGAGCGTCTGCCGCAAGGGATGAATACGCCTGTCGGCGAGGGTGGCGCACGTTTGTCAGGTGGCGAGCGTCAGCGCATCGCGATTGCACGTGCGCTGATCAAGGGTGCCCCCATCTTGCTGGTGGACGAAGCAACGGCAGCCTTGGACCCGGAAAACCAGGCGGTCATCACCGAAACACTGGCGCGACTGCGGGGCAAATGCACGCTGGTGGTGATTGCGCATCAGCTTTCCACGGTGGCAATGGCCGATCACATCGTGGTGCTAGAGAACGGACAAATTGTCGAGCAGGGTACACCCGCGCAGCTGCGTGAGCGTCAGGGGCGCTATGCGCAATTCCTGACCCTGCATCAGGCTTCCAAAGGTTGGCGCATTGCGCACGCCGCATCCGGTGGAGCAGGTGTCTGATGCGTGTCGGGTTGCTGGGGCTGTTTCTCTTGCTGTGCTGCGCGTCGCTGCTGCTGGGGGCGCAGCACATGGCATGGTCAACAGTGTGGACGTTATCGGGAGATGCCTGGCTGACGCTGACCGCCAGCCGCTTGCCACGCCTGGCCGCACTGGTGCTGACAGGTGTGGGGCTGGCAGTTTGTGGCGTGATTCTTCAGCACATCGTTCGCAACAAGTTTGTTGAACCAGCCACCTCTGGTGGCCTGGATGCAGCCAAGCTTGGCATCCTCGTCGCGCTGACTGTGGCTCCGGCCTCCGGAGTGAGGGGGCGAATGCTCTTCGCCTTGGTTTTTTGCTTTGCCACCAGCCTGATTTTTGTGGCGATAGTGCGCCACATCAGGGCTAAGAACATGGTCCTCATCCCCGTGATCGGTTTGATGTACAGCGGTGTGCTCAGTGCGATTGCGGAGTTCTACGCTTATCGCAACAACAACCTGCAAAGCATGCAGGGCTGGTTGCTGGGAGACTTCTCCAAGATCGTTCAGGGCAATTACGAAATTGTCTATCTGATTTTGCCGATTGTTGCGCTGACTTACCTGTATGCGCATCGCTTCACCGTACTGGGTATGGGCGAGGGCATGGCGACAAGCCTGGGGTTGAACTACCCGGGCACGGTGGCATTGGGTCTGATGCTGGTGGCCGTTACGGTGTCTGCCACGGTGATCACTGTTGGAGCGATTCCCTTTGTTGGGCTAGTTGTTCCTAATCTGGTTGCGCTGCACTACGGCGACAACCTGGGGCGCACTTTGCCCGTGGTGGCGCTGGGCGGTGCGTCATTGTTGCTGGCCTGCGATATTTTTGGGCGTTTGATCATCTATCCGTTCGAGGTGCCGATCGGCTTGACCGCTGGCGGTATCGGTGGCGTGCTGTTCCTCGTGCTCATCTTTTGGAGGAGCAGATGAAGCATTGGGTATCCCGATACGCCTTATGGATGGCGGTCATCGCGTTGGCGCTGGCTTTCCTGTTCATCGGCTCAGGTTTCGATTTCAACTACGTCATTCCCAAGCGACTCGCACGGCTGGCGGCAATGCTCATTGGTGGAGTCTGTGTTGCATGGTCTTCGATCACCTTCCAGACGATTACCGGCAACCGAATACTGACGCCTGCGATCATGGGATACGAGGCGGTCTATCTTCTGCTGCAATCCCTGCTGATACTCGTCATGGGCACGCAGAGCCTGACAGCCTTGGGCGCGAATGGCAACTTCTTCGTGTCTATTGTGCTGATGCTCGGCTACTCCTGGGCGATCCATCGTTGCTTATTCCCGCAAGGTCACAACAACGTGTATCAGCTGCTGCTGGTGGGGCTGGTGCTGACGATGGTGATTGCTACCTTCACGCAGTTTGTCCAGCTCAAGGTCAGCCCTGGAGAGTTCTCCATACTGCTGGGCTTCAGTCAGGCTTCTTTCGGGAAAGCGCAACCGCATCAGCTGCTGGTCTCAGCCATTCTCGTTGCCGCTGTATGTGCCGCCAGCCTGAAGACCTTGACGAAGCTGGATGTGCTTTCTTTGGGCCGCGATCAGGCGGTTTCTTTGGGCGTGGATTATCAACGCGCCGTGCGCCTGTATCTAGCGCAGATATCGGTACTGGTTGCCGTCTCAACCAGCCTGCTCGGGCCGACGGCATTCATGGGCATCTTCGTCGCCAACACCAGCTATGCGCTCAGCCAAAGCTTTCGGCATCGGATCACCTTGCCCACGGGCTGCGCCATTGCCATCGGCATTTTCATTCTTGCCCAGCTTGCGGTTGAGCACGTCTTCAACTATCGAACCACCGTCGGAATCCTGGTCAACCTGGTGTGTGGTGCCTGGTTCCTGGCGCTGATGGTGCGTGCCCGGGGGGCTGCATGACCGCCGCCCACAAGCGTTCAAAAGCGAATGGCTGCAGAGCCGTTCTGTGCGAAGTGTCAGTGCGCTTTCTGGGGGCGCGATGGACTTTGCTGTTAGCCCCCAACGGCGCAGGCATGTGGGAACTTTAGGGGCGGTATTTCCTGATCACGCACAGCAAGCACAACAGCCTGTGCAACGACTTCAATCCAGAAAGAGGACAGAAATGACACTCAAGCACCAACATCGTTATGGGGCGTTGACCTTGCTGATTGCCGCGACGCTTGCCTTACAGGGCTGCGGCGAGAAATCGGCTGATACGCCACAGGCATTGACGCAGCCTGCTGCTGTCAGCAGCAGCGCGTTGCAAGCCTACGAATCCGTCACGGTGAAGCACAAATTGGGAACAACCGTGATCGAGAGACTGCCGCACCGTGTGGTGGCGCTTGACATGAACGAGGTCGATTTTCTTGACCAACTGGGTGTTCCGGTTGTGGGCATGCCCAAGGACTTCATTCCGCACTTCCTGAGCAAATACAAGGATTCGGCAGACGTGCAGGACACCGGCGCCATCGTTCAGCCCAATGTGGAGCGGGTGCATGCGGCCAAGCCGGATCTGATTTTGATGACTTCACTGCAGGCGCAGCATTACAAGGAACTTAGCGAGATCGCCCCGACCATTCACTTCGATGTGGACTACCGCGACAGTCAGAGCAAGCACATCGAGGTCATCAAGGAGCACCTGCTGACCTTGGGCCAGATATTCGGAAAGCTGGACCTCGCCCGCCAGAAAGCCGCAGAGCTGGACGCCAAGGTCAATGAGGCCAGAAGCATTACCCAGGATCGCCCCGACAAGGCACTGATCGTGTTGCACAACAACGGCGCTTTCAGCTCTTTCGGTGTGCAGTCACGCTACGGATTCGTTTTCAACGCGCTGGGTGTAAAGCCGGCCAGCCCGGCAGCAGAAACCGGTCTGCATGGTCAGCCGATTTCCAGCGAGTTCATCCAGCAAACCAATCCCGACGCGATTTATATCGTTGACCGCACTGCCGTGATGGAGCGTCGTCACGCGCTGGATGCTCAAACGCTGAGCAACCCCTTGCTGCGTCAGACCAATGCCTGGAAGAACGGGCGTGTGGTCTTTGCCGACGCTGAAGCCTGGTATGTCACGGCAGCAAGCCCGAGCTCCGTGAAGCTCGTGATCGACGACGTCATCCAAGGCTATCGAAACTGATTTTCTGCGTGGCAGGCAGTCAGTTCAATGCCGTCAATGCATTCGACTTATCCCTCTTGCTTTTCGCTTCCCCCCTTTTTTCACCTGTGACCTGTGGCGAGAGCCACCCAAATTTCAACTGAAAGGAGCATCGCATGGCCAAACCCCATTCGACTCAACCCACCGTGCGATTCTCACGGCAGCCAATGCCCTCAAACTTTGGCTTCATTCCTAACCGAATCACATTGGCAGTGCGCAGCGCCGTGCTGTCCGGGCTGGCATTTGCTGCTTTGACTGCTGCGGTGCAACCGGCACTGGCGCAGACGCATGACACAACAAATGCTGCTGGCGGGAAACCAGCATCTCCGTTGCCCGCAGGTGAGGAGGCGACACTTCCGTCGGTGGTGGTCAAGGAAGCAACGACCGCGCCCACATACTCCGGTGGACAAGTGAGCTCTGGCGCTCGCATGGGGCTTCTTGGTGAAAAAGACTTCATGGAAACGCCTTTTTCCACCATCACTTACACCGAAAAATACATGGAAGATCTGCAGGCTGGTGACATCCAGGAAGTGATCTCCAAGACTGATCCAACGGTATTCATGGGCGGCGTTCCCGGCGAGAGCCTGGAGACGTATTCAATCCGTGGGCTTGCATCCGCCGTAGCCGATGTGACTGTCAACGGTCTGGCTGGCATGGGGGGGTATCACCGAAATCTCCCAGAGATGTATGAGCGTGTTGACGTGCTCAAAGGCCCTTCAGCCTTGCTCAATGGAATGCCGCCAAAGGGGTCGGCTGGTGGTGCGGTGAACCTGGTTTCCAAGCGCGCGGGAAATGAACCTTTGACACGGCTCACCGCCAGCTACATGTCTGATTCGCATTTTGGTGGTCATTTAGACCTGGGTCGTCGCTTTGGTGAGAACAAGCAGTTTGGTATCCGCTTCAACGGCGCTTATCGGGATGGCGACACGGCCATCAACAAGCAGGACAAGAAAGTTACGCTGGCTTCCCTTGGCATGGATTGGCGGGGTGATGGCGTGCGGGTGTCCGCAGATTTGTTCCAGACCAAGGATCGCGTGTATGGAATGACGCGAGGCCTGACACTCGTGCCCGGTCTTGCTGTTCCCAAGCCGCCAAAGCCAGATGCTTCTTCGTGGAATCCCCCTTGGGCCTACTACGACAGCATGGACAAAGGTGCCATGGTGCGCGGCGAAGTCGATCTGACTGATCAGCTGATGGCCTATGTCGCCGCGGGCACCAGCAAGTCAGAAATCGACACCATCATGGGTGTGGGCCAAGTGTTCAATGAAGCGGGAGACTTCCGGACCAACTTCAGCGGCGTGTCAGACAGGATGGAGCGCAAATCAGCGGAAGTCGGCCTGCAGGGCAAGGCACGCACGGGAGCGGTTGGTCATCAGTACGCCATCAACGCCACGTACTACGATGAGGAATATGTTCTCCGAGGGTTCAGAAACGTTCTGCCCAAGCCCTGGGTGTCCAATATCTACAACCCGGTCTGGGGCCCTGCAGCGCCACGTCCTGGCAATATTCCTGCACTCACCCGTACCGATACACGCTTGAGCAGTATTGGCGTCGCGGACACGCTGTCTTTTGCCAAGGACCGGATTCAGCTGACCCTGGGTGTGCGTCACCAGGAAGTGATCAACGACAGCTTTAACAGCATGACAGGCGCACGCATGGGCCATCGCTACAAGCAAAGCGCCACGACCCCAGCCGTCGCGCTTGTGCTCAAGGCGACGGACCAGATATCCATATACGGCAACTACATCGAGGGCTTGAGCCAGGGGGCCATGGCCCCCAATACGGTGGCCAATGCCGGTGAGGTTTTTGCGCCTTACAAGACCCGGCAAAAGGAAGTGGGCGTCAAGTTCGACCTTGGTGATTTCGCCCATACCCTCAGCGTGTATGAAATCAAGCGTCCAAGCAGCTACACCAACCCAATCACCAACGTATTCTCGTTTGGTGGAGAGCAGCGCAACAGGGGGGTGGAATGGGGATTCTTTGGCTCGCCTGTGCAGGGCGTGCGACTGATGGGCGGAATTGCCTACTCAGATGCCGAGGTGGTGAAAGCCGCTGCAGCTGCCGATGAAGGTAAGCAGGCGACGGGCTTGCCAAAATGGCAGGCCAAGCTGGGTGCTGAATGGGATGTACCCGCAGCACAAGGTTTGACCCTGACGGCCAATGCAAGCTCGGCATCCAAGCAATACCTCAGCTCTGACAATTCCTTGTCGATACCAGGGCGTACCGTGTTCGATGTTGGTGCGCGCTATGTCACCAAGCTCACAGGCTATCCGCTGACGTTGCGAGCCTCCGTCACCAACGTAGGTAACAAGGCATATTGGGCCAAGCCCCACTTCACAAGCCTGGGGCTGGGGGCGCCCCGTACCTTCTTGCTCTCCGCAGCGATGGATTTCTGACGGGGTTCATGACATTCCAGTGAAGCTGCAAGTCTGAGACCCGTTCGTGCTTGCAGCGGAAGACTCACGTAGCGAAGAAGTTGCATATCTGGCAGCCCCTGCTGTCGTATGCAACGGAGGAGTTGGACCAAGCGCTGGGCGTGATGCGCGTGCCCGCGGTCCTCCTTATGGCTTTCATGACCACCGTTGCCGATAAAAAACCGCAGTGCCTTGTGTAAGGGCTGCGGTTTCTTTATAGGTGCGCGAAATTTGCTTTAGCGCATCTGCCCTCCATGATAGAGCAGCGGGCCTGCATGCGCGGCGTGGCGGCAAGCCAGCACTTCTCCCACCATGATGAGGTGATCGCCCTCGGCATACTGGCTGCGCGCACGGCATTCAAAGGTCGCCAAAGTGTCTTCCAGTAGCGGCACGCCGTGTGTGTTGGCCTGCCAATGAACATTGGCAAAGCGGTCGATGCCGCGCTGTGCGAATTGGTAAGCCAAATCTCGGTGGTGGCTGGCCAGCACATGGATCGCGTAGTAAGGCGCCTGCTCGAAAGCAGGATAGCAGCCGGAAGTGCGCGCAATGCTCCACAGCACCAGAGCAGGCTCCAGGGAAACAGAGTTGAAGGAACTCACGGTCATGCCCACGGGGCGGCCTTGTACATCTACGGTGGTGACCACCGTCACCCCCGTAGCAAACTGCCCCAGGGCATTGCGGAAGTCTCGTTCGGTAAAAGCTGGCGGGCACACCGGTGCCGCAAGGGTGGAGGTATTCACAACAGGCAAGTCTAAGTGGAACTGAAATTATGCAAAGCGGTGTGCAGCAATGTGTGGGTGGGGCTAATACTGCAGCGAATGCTAGCTGCTACAGGCGCTTGGGACGGGGGCGCAACTGCTCGTATTCAACCGGGCCTGTCGCCTCGGATACAGAAGGCGAGCATGGTTTGTATAGTTTGAGAGCAGCACGCTTGGGTTTGTTCGCTGTTCTCAAAGCAAGGGCTTCTGAATTCCGAGCGCTCAGGCCGGAAAAGTGAACACACAAAAAGCTTGCGGTCTGAACGCGTGCTGTGTATTTTGATAGTTGTCAAAGGATCATGGTGAAATAGACCACTTTGAAATGCGTAATTGGAAAAAGACACCAATTTAATAGTTTTTATTTGAGAATAGACGTTGATTGCAGTGCTGTGAAACCACAGCCTTTCCTCCAACCATTCCAAAGGATGTTGATCGTGAAGAAGAGTTTGATGACGCTGGCCTTGTTGACCACTGGTGCTTTCTCCATTCCGGCTCTGGCAGCGGATTGTGCTATCACCATTGAGGGCAATGACCAGATGCAGTACAACATCAAGAGTGTTGAAGTGCCCAAGGCATGCAGCAAGTTCACCATGAACTTGAAGCACGTTGGCAAGATGCCCAAATCCGCGATGGGCCACAACATTGTGCTGACGACAACTGCTGATTCGAACGCCACGGCTGCTGATGGCATGAAGGCTGGCGCGGCCGCCGACTACGTGAAGCCAGGCGACACACGTGTGATTGCACACTCCAAGATGGTGGGTGGTGGCGAGAGCACTTCGGTGGATATCGATGTCTCTAAGCTCAAGGCAGGAACGGACTACACCTATTTCTGCTCTTTCCCCGGCCACTCCTTCATCATGCGAGGTGCACTCAAGCTAGGCAGCTAACTGCTTGCTTGCAGCATTGATGCCAAGCCTTGTGTGCCTTTGACACACAAGGCTTTTTTTATTGTGGTCAGCTTCCGCCACAATATTTGGATTTCTTACATCAACGATCGCCCCCATGCTCCAATATCAGACCGTTCCCGTGACAGCCTTTCAGCAAAATTGTTCTTTGGTGTGGTGCGACCAAACCATGGATGCGGCGGTCATTGATCCTGGCGGAGACCTTGAAACCATTGAATGGGAGGTGGAGCGTCTGGGTCTGAACCTCAAAGCCATCTGGCTTACGCATGCCCACATTGATCACGCAGGGGGGGTGGCGGAGCTGGCAAGCAAGCTGCCGCTGGAAATCATCGGTCCCAATGAAGGCGATCGCTTCTGGATTGAAGGCTTGCCGCAGCAAGGTGCCATGTTCGGTTTTCCCGAGGCGCAGTCTTTTGAGCCCACGCGCTGGTTGCAAGATGGTGACACGGTGCGCATCGGGCAGGAAGTATTGAATGTGCGCCATACACCTGGGCATACACCGGGTCATGTGGTGTTTCATGCACCGCAAATTGAGCGCTGTTTTGTGGGTGATGTGCTGTTTGCGGGAAGCATTGGCCGCACTGATTTTCCCCAAGGCAATCACCAGCAGCTGATCGACTCCATCGTGCAACGCCTGTGGCCCATGGGCGATGACACCGTGTTCATTCCTGGTCACGGCCCTGAAAGCAGCTTTGGGCGCGAGCGCAAGGCGAACCCCTATGTGGGCAACACCTGAGGTTTGAAAAAGGCTTTTCAGCCCCATGCAAGCCGCTATTGATTTTGCCAAAGCTGGGCAGAAAAGGGTGGTTTGGTTGAAAAGTGTTCTGCTGGCTTACCGTGAACGCCGTGCCGCTTCGTAGAGGCCTTGCACCAAAGGCACATTGCGCTGTAGTTCCCGGATGCGATCAGGCCCGCTGGGGTGGGTGGACAAAAAGGACAAGCCATTCGCATTGCTGCCAGTGGCGTTCCCCATTTTTTCCCACAGCATCACGGCAGCCTGAGGCTTGTAGCCCGCTCGTGCAGCAATTTCCAGGCCGACCAAGTCCGCATCGCTTTCATCGTTGCGGCTAAAGCGCAGGCTGAGCAACTGGCCACCCAGGCGCGCAGCATAGTTGCCAACATCACCTAGTCCCAGGAGTTGCGCACCGAGCGATATGCCAATACTGGTAGCGGAGTTCTTGGCCAGCTGCTCACGCGAGTGCTCACGCAGCGCATGGGCCATTTCGTGCCCCATGACCATGGCGATCTCATCATCACTGAGCTTCAATTTCTGGATGATGCCGGTGAAAAAGGCAATCTTGCCTCCGGGCATGCAAAAAGCATTCACATCGTCGCTGCGAATCAAGGCCACCGCCCATTTCCAGTCACTGGCGCGTTCGTTCCATGCTGGTGTGTAAGGGATCAGGGATTTGGCGATGCGGTGCAAGCGCTGCGTCTGGGCGTCGTTGTTGGCCACCAAAGCCCCTTGTGAGTGCGCTTGCTGGATCAGCTCGGTGTATTGCTGGGATGCTGCTTGCTCCAGCTCTTCAGCGGGAATCAGATGGCGCAGGCGTGAAGCCTCGCCTACCTGAACCTGGGCCCATGCAGGCAAGGCCGTTGCGGTCGCTGCCAGGCCGCCTAGCTGCAAGAAAGCGCGGCGTGCTTGCCACAGGCTGTGGGCGGCACCGGCGGTGTGGGAGCTACCGCACCAGCAGGCGATGTTGAGCGAATCGTCGGTGTGTGCGGTCTGGGGTTGATTGGGGCGCATGGTGGTCTGACTCCATCTTCAATGCGTCCGAGTGTAGAAGCTGCTCGTGACCTAGTGTTGTCGGTTTTGTCGCATTTCGCTGTGCACCACCAGCCATAGACCCAGAAGCACCAAGCCCAAACCTGCGAAGGCCAGCCACCCAGGGCGTTCACCCACGATCAGTATCGACAGCACAAAAGCTGTAATCGGTTCAAATTTGCTCAGCGCCACACTGGTGGCGGCGGAAATGCTGCGCAGGCCCGCAGAAAACAACAGATAGGCCACTCCGGTGGCGACCACGCCAAGGTAGATCACCACGGCCCAGCCTTGCGGGCTGGTATGGGGTGTTCCACCCAGCAGGGCGGCAATGGGCAAGGCCATCAGAGCGGCGCTGAAAAAAACCCAGGCATTCACGCGTGTGACTCCCGATTGCAGAACCAGAGGCTGGCTGATGACCGCGTAGGCACCGTAAGCAAAACCCGCCAGCAGACACAGCAGCAGTCCGGTCATGGATCCATCCATGTCAGACCCTTTCCCCACTGTCATGATGAAGCCGCCAGCCACACCTATGGAGGTCCCCAGCCACCACAAGGCACTGGGCCATCGGCGTTGAAGCACAGCTTGCAGCAAGCCTGCCCAGACGGGGCTGGAACCAATGGCCACAGCTGTTCCAAGTCCCACGCCGGTGTGTTGCAAACCAGCGAAAAAAGCCATGTTGTAGGTCACCATGCTCAGTGCGCAAAGGAGCACGCGCGACCAGTTCAGTGGTGCTGTATGTTTGGGTGTGCTTTGGCGCAGCAAGCGACCAAGCAGCACGAAAAATGTGCCAGCCATGACCAGTCGCAGCGCACCAACCCAGAATGCGGACATGCCTTCGGGGGCAAAACTGTGGGCGGTTCCTGTGGTGCCCCACAGGACTGCGGCCAAAAGTACAAGCACAACGCCGTGCGTGGAAGATGAGGAGTGCGGCATGTCAGAAATGCTGACAGCTTTGGCCGCAGCAAATGTCGAGAAACACGCATTGTGTGGGGCAGAAGGCCAAGGCCTAGCCTTTAACGTGACTGGCGCAATTGGCGTGCACCCGTGTCGCGGTCGCGCCGCAAGGCATAGGCCAGCGCGCTGGCGGTGGCATAGCCACAGGCGGTTGCGCAGGCGCTGAGGCTGCGTCCCCGGGCCAGTTGGCGCTCTGCTTCGTCCAGGCGCAGCTGGCGCAGCCACTGTTGCGGGGTATGGCCAGTCAGTTCCAGCCAGCGCGCGTGGAAGCGCTGTGGGCTCAGGTGCGACAGCGCGGCCATGCGTGCTGTAGGCCAGTCCGTATGCAGCGTGCTGCGGACCTGTTGTTCAATGACTTGCACATTCACGCTGCGGCGTGCCAGCCATGTCGGCGATTGAAGCAGCAGGTGCAAGCGTGCTTCAGGAGCAAGCAGATGCGGGGCGCAGCGTGCGCTTGCAGGGACTTGAAAGCGACGCAGCTTTTCCAAATCACGCTGATGGGGGCCAAGCACATCCAGCACCAGCATTTGAGCCCCCGGTGGGGCGAGATAGCCATGGCGGCTACCTGCAGGAATCAGCAGTCCGCACGCCGTATCGACGAAGCTGCTGTGCCCGTCCACTTCCAGTTCCATGCGCCCTGACAATGCATACAGCACCTGGGCGTGTCCATCATGTACATGCGCAGCGTGCTCGCCGCTGTAATGGCGAACACTGCAATCAACAGTAACAGAAGGGCGGGGGCTTTGCATGATGGACTGTGATGGTAGCTGCGCTGGTGATAATGGGGCAACGCTTTTTGCACAGCACCATGTCTGAAGAATCCTCCGCCACAACCTCTGCCGTTTCCGTGCCCCGCCGATCTTGGGGCGCCACTTTGAAGGTCTATCTGGAGCCCGCCAGCCTGCGTATGCTGGCCCTGGGGTTTTCCGCTGGGCTGCCACCGCTGCTGCTGCTGGGCACTTTGGGATTTTGGTTACGCGAAGCGGGTATTGAGCGCAGCACCATTGGCTACCTCAGCTGGGTGGGGCTGGCCTATGCGTTCAAATGGATGTGGGCCCCTTTGGTGGATCGTATGCCCTTGCCTTGGCTGACGCGTGCACTGGGGCGTCGGCGCAGCTGGTTGCTGCTGGCGCAGCTGTCCATCATTGCGGGTCTGCTGGGCATGGCATGGAACGACCCGGCTGTTGCAATACATCCCGTGGTCTGGTGTGCGGTGGCGGTGGCATTCGGCTCGGCTACTCAGGACATTGCACTGGACGCCTATCGCATCGAGTCGGCTGACCAGGACCGGCAAGCGGCATTGGCAGCCACCTATCAGACTGGATACCGCCTGGCCATGATCTGGGCCGGGGCAGGCGTTTTGTGGATTGCTGCCCGTGCACAAGGTTCCGCCGTGGGTTATGTGCATGGTGCCTGGCAAGTGGCGTACTGTGTGATGGCGGCGAGCATGCTGGTGGGGGTGGTGACAGTACTGTGCTCGCGCGAGCCACAGCAAACACCGTTGCCAGCCGTCAAAGGTGTCGTGCATTGGCTGTACAGTGTCTTGGTGGCTCCTTTTGCCGAATTTTTAACCCGGTATCGCTGGCAGGCTGTGCTGGTGTTGGCCTTGATTGCGGTCTACCGCATCAGCGATGTGGTGATGGGTATCATGGCCAATCCGTTTTATGTCGACATGGGGTTCAGCAAGGACGAAGTGGCTGCCGTCAGCAAGGCTTTCGGCATCGTGATGACTTTGCTCGGAGCGTTCATTGGAGGCGTGATGTCCATGCGCTGGGGTGTGATGCGCGTGCTGATGCTGGGAGCCATCTTGTCTGCGGCCAGCAATCTGTTGTTTGCATGGCTGTCCACACGTGGCCATGATCTGGTGGGCTTGACCATGGTGGTCAGCGCCGACAATCTGGCCGGAGGGATTGCTTCGGCTGCGTTCATTGCCTACCTGTCCAGCCTGACGAATGTGAAGTACTCAGCCACGCAGTACGCCTTGTTCAGCTCGATGATGGTGCTGGCCCCCAAGTGGCTGGCAGGTTTTTCGGGCCAGTTTGTCGATGCCTATGGCTATGTTCCTTTTTTTGTGGGTACTGCATGCCTGGGCGTGCCGGTATTGATTTTGGTGGCAGTGGCTTCGAGGGTCAAAATGGTTGCCAAAGGGGAATGACTCAGCCGCCGCTGCGATTGATTGCGCTATTTCAAATTCGACGCTGGTTTACACCGGCTTTACGTTGCAGACAAACAGCCTCTCTACACTGACACCATGAGCACACATACCTTGTTGATGATTGAAGACGATGTGCGCCTGGCCGGCATGGTCAGCGACTATCTGGGGCAAAACAGCCTGTCTGTGGTGCACTGCGCCGATGCCAGCAGCGGGCTGGCACATCTGCAAGACAGCGGCAATCTGCCGGACTTGCTGATTCTGGACCTGATGCTGCCGGACATGGACGGGCTGGAGGTGTGCCGCCGCCTGCGCGCCATGCAAGGGCCTGCAGGCAAGGTGCCAGTGCTCATGCTGACGGCCAAGGGAGACCCCATGGATCGCGTCATTGGACTGGAGATTGGTGCGGACGACTATCTGCCCAAACCGTTTGAGCCACGCGAATTGCTGGCGCGTATTCGCGCCATCTTGCGCCGCCGTGGTGATGACGGGGCAGCGATTGCTGTGCCTGCCGCAGCCAATGTGATGCGTTTTGGAAGCCTGGAGATTGACCGCGATGCCCGCACCGTCAGCGTGGCGGGCCAGGTTGCGGAGCTGACGAGTTACCAGTTTGACTTGCTGGTGGCGCTGGCTGAACGTGCTGGCCGCGTGTTGACGCGTGACCAGATCATGGAAGCGGTTCGCGGGCGTGAGCTGGAAGCATTTGACCGCTCCATTGATGTGCACATGGGCCGTATACGTGCAGCGATTGAGGTGGACGCCAAGTCGCCCAAGCGCATTCTTACGGTGCGTGGTGTGGGCTATGTGTTTGCCAAGCAGCAGGACTGATTGCGCATGTTCAAAGCTTTCTCTCAGCGTCTGTATCTGCGTATCTGGTTGGCGGTAGTGGGGGGCGTGGCCGTGCTGACGCTGGTGGTAGGCTGGGCCTGGCAGCAGGCCGAAGAGCACAATGCACGCAACAATGCATCTCCCACCTCCATGGCGCGTGAAATGACCGTGACAGATGCCAATGGTCAAGTCTTGGTGCAAGGGCCGTTTGAGCGTATCCGACGTGGCGAAAACGACGTTCCACGTTTTGAAATCAAGAGCGAGGATGGCAGTGCTTACTATCTTGAAATGAGTTCTCGCATGGGCGGCGGCTCTGGTGGGCGGCATGCGTCAGCCCCTCCTGGACATGGCTGGGCATTTTGGATTCGCTCGCCGTTCAGCTTTTTGTGGCTGTTGGGCCTGGTGGGGGTGGCGGTGGCAATCGGTGTGTTCCCCATCATCCGTCGCTTGCTCAAGCGCCTGGAAAACCTGCAACGAGGCGTCCAGCGCTTTGGTGAAGGGGATTTGACGGTGCGTGTGCCTACCGAAGGCAAGGATGAGGTGGCGGATCTGGCCCGTCAGTTCAACGCGGCAGCAAGCCGCATTGAAGATCTGGTGCAATCGCACAAATCGTTGCTGGCCAATGCCTCGCACGAACTGCGTTCACCGCTGGCGCGCATTCGCATGGGCCTGGAGCTGATGGGTGGTGATGCTTCCGTGTCCAAAGCCAAAACCGAGATTCAGCGCAACATCAATGAGTTGGACCAACTGGTGGACGAAATTTTGTTGGCCAGTCGTCTGGAGTCCCCCGATGTGGATGTAGGTTGCAATGAAGTGGTCGATCTGATCGGTTTGGCGGCAGAAGAGTGTGCTCGTGTTGACGCGGAGTTGATACTGGATGACGTTGGGGCCATGGATGTGAATGCCGTGCCCAAACTCTTGCGTCGCGCTGTGCGCAATCTGCTGGAGAATGCCCGGCGCTACAGCCAGGGTGAGGTTACGTTGACCCTTAGCCGCGAGGACACAACGGCGGTGGTGCGCGTGGAGGACCACGGCCCTGGGGTTCCACTGGAGCAACGCGAGCGAATCTTCGAAAAGTTTTACCGCCTGCCCGGTGCCAGTGAGCGCTCCGGGGGCGTGGGGCTGGGACTGGCATTGGTGCGCAGCATTGCCCAGCATCACTGGGGCAGCGTGGTCTGTAAAGACCGCGTGGATGGGCAGCCCGGTGCGTGTTTTGAGTTGCGTTTGCCGCAGGTGCTGCACGGCTGGGGGTAAGACGCAGGATGGGGCACGTGTATGTCAGATGCGTGCACTAGGCCAAAGGCAGACAAAAAAAGCCGCAAGGAACTCCTTGCGGCTTTTTTTATAAGGGTGCGGAGATTAGCGAATCAGCAGCACGGGAACAGAGCAATTGGCCAGCACTTGGGTGGAGACCGAACCCATCACCAGCTTGCCCAGTGAGCCGTGACCGTGGGTACCCATGATGATCAGGTCGTACTTGCCTTCTTCGGCAATCTTGGCGATGGTTTCGCCCGCTGGACCAACCTCAGAGCGTGCATTGACCGTGATACCACTTTGCGCCATGAACTTGCTGACAGGGTCAAGGACCTTGGCAGATTCATCTGCGTAGTACTCGTTCACGATATCTTTGCTCAGCGCAGCACGTGCGCGGGGAGGCAGAGCTGGCTGAACTGTGAGAGCTGTGTATTCGTGGCGACCAGCGGTGATCAATTCATCATGCGCGGACAAATACGCCAGCATTTTTTTTGTGAAGGGGCTACCGTCGACAGCGAGCAGGATTTTCATGGGACATATCTCCAATTGGATAACGTTAAGCGTAATCACTGGAGCGCATGTTGTCTTGACTTAAGTCATGTTTTTGAGGGCTTGATCCAGTGGGTGCATGGAAATCATACGGTGATGCATGCCGCAGGCTGAAAGTAAAGCTGTTCATTTTTACGGGCATAGCCTAGCGGATTGGCGACCACCCGGCAGCGCCAATTGCCGCCATCTGCATGCTTGCCTTGCACCTGATAATCGCTGGGAGCATGCAAGTGCCCATGTAGCCACAGATCTGCGTGTGCCAGCAAGTCATCAAGCGCATTGCAAAAGCCTGCCGTTCCGGGAGCGAGTCCATAGCGGGGATCACTGCTTTGGAGGCTTGGAGCGAAGTGAGTGATTACCACTGTTTTTCCCGCGAAAGGTTGCTGCAGTGCATCGCGCAGCCAGGCTTGGCAAGTCAGGGCCTGTTCACGCATGGGCTCAGCCAGGAAAGGACGGCCATGGCGTGTGCCACCAGTTTTTTGCAAATAGAAGTTCGCTGCGCGAAAAGATTTTTCGCGCAGTTTGAGCAAGCGACCCATATCACCCGCCTGCACTTGCTCATCCAGCAAGGCGATGGCATCAAAATCAGTCCACAAAGTGGTTCCGGCAAAGCGCACCTGATCGATCACCACGCTTTCGCGCTCCAGCCAGATGATGCCCAGCGTGTCACATACGCGGCGTAGCCGCACATGGGCCTCGTCCCAGTCCTGCATGTCATATTCATGGTTGCCCGGTACAAAAAGGACCGGGCAGGGCCAGCCTGCAAACTGGGGCAAGGGCGAGAAACGCTCCAACCCAAACAACTCACCCTCAAGCAGACTGCCTGCCTGATAAGAGCCTATGTCTCCGGCCAGAACCAGTACATCGGCGTCAGTGGCAGGGGTGGCCTGATAGTGAGGGTGGACTTCCAGGTGAAGGTCGGAGAGCAGTTGGAGTTTCATGGTGCGGGTGGGTGAGCACAAAACGAATTCTCTTGCATGCACGTGTTTGGTGCGTGATTTTTAGAATCGCTCCCCTTTAAGATTTTGCTTGCTTATCGAATGCAAGTCTTTCGATGATAAGAACCCTTGGGAATACGAGAGTCAGTAGCAGATTATTGTTGCTTGGTTTGTGCGTGAGCTATGCCCTGGCGGTCAGGTTGCCGCTGACATGGGGTTGGGAAAACGGGCCTTTGGAGATTTTCCAGACACTCACATTGCTGGCTGGCCTGCTGGTGGCTTTGCTGGCTGCGCAGGCACATCGCCCGAAAACGGCCTCGTTTTGGTGGATCGCGGCCTTGTTCTGGCTGGTCATGTTGGGACGTGAGCTGGCCTGGGGCGCGGTGTTTCTGGAGCCGCTGGGGATGGATGCTGAGCGTGGCCCGCGCTATAGCTCCAGCGTTTTAATGTGGAAACCTGCGGTTGCATGGATGTGCTGTGCCATGTTGTTGCTCTGCGTGTTTTGGGTGATGCGTTATCGCCTGTTCCACCAGGTGTTGCTGCGCTGCCAGCGTGAAAACGCCCTGCCTTGGGGAGGCTTGTTGGTGTTTGTTCTGGCTATGGTGCTATCGGCTGCTGCTGAGGGCCATGTTGGCAAGATGTGGTGGTCGCAACTGCAGGGTGTGCGTTTGACCATGGAGGAGGTGGCTGAATGCTGGGCATATCTGGCAGTGTGGTGGGCGCAGTGGCTGCTGGTGCAACATATGCGCCAGTGGCGCAGCGGCAACTATTTGCAAACACTGCACTTTGCCCGTAACTCACTGCATGAACGCCTTGAGCGTCGCTCTGTTTAAAGCGTGGAGCAACCATTCGTAAGCGGCCCTGTTGGGGCCACGCTTGTGCCAGAGTGCATCCACATGCACGGCTTGCACGTCCAGCGGGAGCGGGTGTACCTGCAATTGCTGCTGTATGCCTGTGATGGGTACGAAATGCTTGGGTAACACGGTGACCAGATCCGACTGGCTCACCACCCGTGCTGCGGTGGTGTATTGGTTGACGGTCAGCACAATGTGGCGCTCTCGCCCCAGTGCAGCCAAAGCCTCATCGATAAAGCCATAGGCGCGCCCCGAAAAGCTCACCAGCAGGTGGCGCGCTGCGCAGTAGTGCTCCAGCGTCAGTGGCATCAGCGCCAGCGGGTGGTTTTTGCGCATCACGGCCACGTACTCTCCGTCGTACAGGCGGCGGTGCTCATGCGGAACCAAGGTGCCAGACTGGGCGCGTGCGGTCAGGTCGGCCAGCACGGCGGGAAAATGGCCAACGGCCATGTCTGCAGCTTCGGCATCCAAAAGCCCACGTGGATCGCGTGTGGTCAGTGGCACGATGCGGATAGAAAGTTTGGGTGCTTCACGTTCCAGAATTGGCACCAGATTGGGCACCAGAGTGCCTGCGGTTGCATCAGCCATCGCCAGTACCAAGGTGAGGTTGGCGGTAGCGGGGTCAAACACTTCCGGAGCCAGACTTTGTTGCAAATTGCCCAGTGCTTCACGTACCACGGGCCATAAGGTCAATGCCCGTGGAGTGGGCTGCACGCCGTAGCCTTGGCGTACCAGCAGTTCATCACCCAGAGCATCGCGCAAGCGTCGCATGGCATTGCTGACAGCAGGTTGTGTGAGTGCCAACTTATCTGCAGCGCGCGTCAAACTGCCTTCTGCCATGACAGTGTCAAACACGCGCAGCAAATTGAGGTCCAGCAGGCGAAAGTCCAGAGGCGTCATGGACTGGCATTTGAACATCACTGCCGTGAATGATCCAGATTCAAAATATAAATTTGAAAGGTTTTAGGGATAACCCTAGTATTACAGCCAAGACCAGCTATCTGCCACAAGCGCCCGGCTGGTTTTTTGCAAAGGCCTTATCCATGACCACTACGACTGCTGTTTATCCCGTTCGCACTGCTCCCAAAGCTTTGCTGCCTTGGCTTTTCTCCATCGCTGCCCAGCAGTGGAAGGCCTGGAAGGTGGCACGCCGTGCGGTACGTGCAGACGAGCTGACCTGGGATATGGCTTTGCAGGATGCTCGCCTGATGGCCGACCTCTCGCGTGCCATGTCGGAGACGGCAGCCAAGCGCTAAGGCCAGGGCATTTGGGCACGGTCATGCCTACCTGTGAGCTTCTTTGATCATCAAGCCGCTGTCCATACAGCGGCTTTTTGTTTGCAGATGTTCAATAAAAAAGGGGCTTGCACAGCAAGCCCCTTTTGCATGATGCGGGGGTGGGCGTGGTTAACCATGCGGCCCGCTTGCCAGTCAGGCGGCCAGACGCTCTTGCAGCTTGTCCTTGGTGTCCAGCAATTCTTGGGGCATGCCCAGAGCCAACTGCTCGAAGTGGGCGGTGTGCAGTTTCATTTCTTGCGCCCAGGCTGCCTTGTCTATGCCGGTGACCGTGGCAAATTGCTCAGCAGTGAAGTTCAACCCTGTCCAGTTGATTTCACCGTACTGAGGCGCCACACCGAATGCGGTGTTCTGGCCTTGCACCTGGCCTTCGATGCGGTCAATCATCCACTTGAGCACACGCATGTTTTCACCGTAACCGGGCCAGACAAACTTGCCGTCAGCATCCTTGCGGAACCAGTTGGTGGTGAAAATCTTGGGCAGCTTGGCACCCGAAGCTTCCACCTTGGCACCCAGATCCAGCCAGTGCTGGAAGTAGTCGCTCATGTTGTAGCCGGCAAAAGGCAGCATGGCGAACGGGTCGCGGCGCACCACGCCCTGCGCACCAAAAGCGGCGGCAGTGGTTTCAGAGCCCATGGTGGCGGCCATGTACACACCTTCGGTCCAGTCGCGAGCCTCGGTCACCAAAGGTACGGTGGTAGAGCGGCGGCCACCAAAGATGAAGGCGTCAATCTTCACGCCAGCCGGGTCGTCCCAGGCTTCGTCCAGTGCGGGGTTGTTGGTAGCAGCAACGGTGAAGCGGGCATTGGGGTGTGCGGCCTTGGCGCCGGTTTCCTTGGCGATGGCGGGAGTCCAGTCCTTGCCTTGCCAGTCGATGAGGTGCTCGGGCACAAAACCTGTGTCCTTTTCCATGCCTTCCCACCACACGTCGCCATCGTCGGTCAGTGCCACGTTGGTGAAGATGACGTCCTTGTTCAGGCTCTTCATGCAGTTGGGGTTGGTGAGCATATTGGTGCCGGGTGCAACGCCAAAGTAGCCTGCTTCGGGGTTGATGGCGCGCAGGCTGCCATCGGCCTGGGGCTTGATCCAGGCAATGTCGTCACCAATCGTTGTGACCTTCCAGCCCTCAAAGCCTGCAGGTGGCACCAGCATGGAGAAGTTGGTCTTGCCGCAAGCGGAAGGGAAGGCGGCGGCCACGTGGTATTTCTTGCCCTCGGGGTTGGTCACGCCCAGGATCAGCATGTGTTCGGCCAGCCAGCCCTGGCTGCGGCCCATGGTGGAGGCAATGCGCAGCGCAAAGCACTTCTTGCCCAGCAATGCGTTGCCGCCGTAGCCCGAACCGTACGACCAGATTTCGCGCGTTTCGGGGTAGTGCACGATGTACTTGGTGGTGGGATTGCACGGCCAGCTGGTGCTGTCTTTTTCGCCTTCTTTCAAGGGCGCTCCCACGGTGTGCACGCAGGGCACGAACTCGCCATCGGTGCCGATGACGTCGTACACGGCCTTGCCCATGCGGGTCATGATCTTCATGTTCACGGCCACATACGCGCTGTCGGACAGCTCGATGCCGATGTGCGCAATGGGAGAGCCCAGCGGGCCCATCGAGAAAGGCACCACATACATGGTGCGACCAGCCATGCAACCATCAAACAAAGGCTGCAGCTTGGCGCGCATCTCTGCAGGCGCTTTCCAGTTGTTCGTGGGGCCCGCGTCTTCTTGCTTTTCGCAGCAGATGAAGGTGCGATCTTCCACGCGTGCCACGTCCGAAGGGTCGGAGCAGGCCAGGTAGCTGTTGGCGCGCTTGGCCGGGTTGAGCCTTTTGAACGTGCCGGCGTCCACCAACTGTTGGCACAGTGCGTCGTACTCTTCTTGCGAGCCATCACACCAATGCACTGTGGCGGGCTTGCACAAGGCCACCATTTCGCTGACCCAGGCGATGAGCTTGGGGTTTTTTACATAGTCAGGGGCTTGCACTTGCAGAGTTTTAGGTGCGGCTGCATTCATCGATGTCTCCGGGATGGTTAAAAGCGGTGACGTCAGCTCTGCAAGCAAAGCTGGCATAACCGTTTTTGGTGCTTATGACCTTTTTGCTGCCTGTTTTTTTTTTGCAGCAGGCGGTCATTCTATGGAGCTGTCATAAAAAAGCCATCAGTTTGAATTCTAAAACTATGTGTTTGAAGCATTGATATATGCAAAAAGTATTGGCTAATTGCTCAAAACAGGTATGTGGCAACTCACATCATCCTGGGTGCACACAAGCCGCACAATTGCGTGCAGAGAAAGGTTTGCTGATGTCTCAACAAGAATTCTTAGATGCGTTGCTATGCACACTAGGCGCGGATACTGTGCTGGTGGGGGAGTCCGTCCAAGCGCGCTACCACACTGACTGGAGCGGGACACCTCCTGTGGCCCCGCTGGCGCTGGTGCGCCCTCGTAGTACTGAACAAGTCAGCGCTGCGCTGCAGCTTTGTCATGCGCACCGCGTGGCCGTAGTGCCGCAAGGCGGTTTGACTGGTCTGGCTGGAGGAGCGGTCCCTGTGGCTGGCTGCGTGGCGATTTCCATGGAGCGTATGCATGCCGTGGAGGAGGTCAACACACGTTCGGGCGTGATGACGGTGCAAGCCGGGGCTACGCTGCAGGCTGTGCAGGAGGCCGCTGCTGATGCCGGTTGGGTGTTTGGCGTTGATCTTGGGGCACGCGGCAGTTGTCAGATTGGCGGCAATGTAGCTACCAATGCCGGAGGTAACGGCGTGCTGCAGCACGGCATGATGCGCGAGCAGGTGCTGGGTCTGGAGGTGGTCCTGGCAGATGGAACCGTGTTGCCCATGCTGCGGCCCATGATCAAGAACAACACAGGCTACGACCTGAAGCAATTCTTTATCGGAGCAGAAGGAACGCTGGGCATTATCACCCGCGTCATGCTGCGCTTGCGCCCACAGCCGCAGGCCAAGGCCACAGCCTTGGTGGCCATGCCCAGCTTTGACCAGTCGCTGGCCGTGCTGCAGCACATGCAGCAGCGCTTTGGCAATAGTGTGGCCGCGTTCGAGCTCATGTGGGACAGCTTTGTGCAAACCTCGGTGCGCTGGCAGAAACTGCAAGCGCCCTTTGCGCAAAGCCATCCTTTCCTGGCGCTGATAGATGTGGATGGCAAAGACGAAGCCAGCTTGCGCGAAGCTGTAGAGGAGGCCCTTGGCGAAGCCATGGAAGCTGGCAATGTGCTGGATGCCGTCATTGCCCAATCTCAGACACAGGCCAAAACCTTGTGGAAGCTGCGCGAAGCACCCGCGGAGATGAACACGAATATGCATCCGCCGATCAACTTCGACGTGAGTCTGCCGCAGTCAGAGATTGGCCGTTTCGCACAGGCCATTCAGGCCGCCTTTGACGTGCGCTGGCCCGGGCACCATTCCATCTTCTTTGGCCATGTGGGCGATGGAAACCTGCATGTCTCCACGGATGGAAAAACGGTTGGTGGTGCATGTGACGCAGTGGAAGCTGAGTTGTACCGCGTGGTGGGCCAGTTCCAGGGTTCCGTGTCTGCGGAGCATGGCATTGGGCTGCACAAAAAACCTTTTTTGGCATTGAGCCGCACGCCACAGGAGCTGGCAGCCATGCGAGCGATCAAAGCGGCGCTCGATCCCCTGGGACTGATGAATCCTGGCAAGGTTTTCTGACGCAGTAAAAAGGAGGGCGCACGCTTGGTGAGTGAAGCCTGCACCTCACTGCGGCGCTATGGCGTGCATTTTGCTTTAGGCGTTGACGTTTTTCAGGTGTTGATAATCCATGAACCAAGCCGTGTCTCCTTTTGTTTTCCATCCAGGCAATGTGCCATTGCTTGTTTCCATGCCGCATGCAGGCACTCATGTGCCCGAAGAGATTGCCGCTGAGCTGACGGAGGAAGCACGGCAAGTGCCTGATACCGACTGGCATATGCCCTTGCTGTATGACTTTGCCCAGGCCATGGGGGCATCGGTTTTGGTTGCGACGCATTCGCGCTACGTGGTGGACTTGAACCGTCCACCCAACGGAGAGAGCCTGTACCCGGGCCAGAGCGTGACGGGTTTGTGCCCTGTGGATACCTTTGATGACACGCCGCTCTACGCTGATGCCCGCCCGGCAGTGGAGCCCGAAGAAATAGCGCGCCGCCGCGAAGCCTATTGGCAGCCCTACCATGTGCAGTTGCATGCCGAGCTGGAGCGCTTGCTGGCGTTGCACGGCAAGGTGGTGTTGTGGGATGCGCACTCGATTCGCTCTGTCCTGCCCCGCTTCTTTGCGGGCAAGCTCACGGATCTGAACCTGGGCTCCGCCGACGGCAAGAGTTGCGACCACCGGTTGGCGCAACAACTGCTCGATATTGCGCAGGAAGCGCCTGGTCACACCGCAGTACTCAATGGGCGCTTCAAAGGCGGCTATATCACGCGCCATTACGGCGATCCGGCTCGCAACATCCATGCCGTGCAACTGGAAATGACGCAGTGCAGCTATATGCAGGAGGTGCTGCCCTTTGATTTCCTGCCTGAGCGTGCATCGCGCATTCAACCCACGCTGCAGCGCATGCTGCAGGCAGCACTTGCATTTGCTCAGCAACGAAACCCAACGTAGCCCAAAATCTTACGATAGAAGCATGTGCGGGAGGCGTCATGACTTTTTCGCTGTTTCCAGCCGAACCACAGCCAGCCGAAAGCATCGCTGATGGGGCGGTGCTGCTGCGTAGCTGGGCGGCAGTCAACGATGGCGAATGGGTGGCGGCTGTACAGGAGGTGCTGGCACAGCAGCCGTTTCAGGCCGCGTACACTGCCAGCGGCCTGCCCATGTCGGTACGCACCAGCAATTGCGGGGAATGGGGCTGGGCTGCCAGCCGCAGCGGCTATGGCTACACACGCAGCGATCCGGCAACGGGCAAGCCGTGGCCGGCCATGCCCGCTTTTTTGCGGCATCAAGCCCGGCTGCTGGCCTTGCAGGCCGGTTATGCAGATTTCGAACCGGATGTCTGCCTGATCAACTGCTACGAAGTGGGCGCCAAGATGGGCCTGCACCATGATGCAGACGAAAAGGACAAGTCAGCGCCCATTGTCTCGGTGTCCTTGGGACTGCCCTGCACTTTTGTTTGGGGCGGACTGAAGCGCGCCGACCCCGTGCGCAGCTTCCGGCTTGAACATGGCGATGTGCTGGTCTGGGGAGGGGCATCGCACATGGTGTTCCATGGTGTACGTCCGTTGCAGGACGGGCGCCACCCGGTGCTGGGAGCGCAGCGCTGGAATCTCACCTTTCGCATGGCGCAAAGTCGTTACAGCGCTTAAACCGCCGACGACGCGGTGCATATCGACTTGCTGCTGCCCGGGGCTTGTACAGCTTCCTACAATTGAGGGCTATGAGCCTGCCACACTACACCCGCGCCCAAGCGCTGCCCGCCCTGCTGCAACAACGCATTGCCATCCTGGATGGCGCCATGGGCACCATGATCCAACGCTTCAAGCTGGGCGAGGCCCAGTACCGCGGCGAAGGCTATGCCGGCACGGATGCTGCGGGCGATCGCTTTGCTGATTTTCCGCACGATGTGAAGGGCAACAATGAGTTGCTGTCCATCACTCGCCCCGATGTGATTCGAGACATCCACGAAAAATATCTGGCTGCTGGTGCCGACCTGATCGAAACCAACACCTTTGGTGCGACCACCGTGGCGCAAGAGGACTACCACATGGCCGATCTGGCGCGGGAGATGAACCTCAAGAGCGCACAGCTGGCCCGTGCCGCGTGCGACAAATACAGTGTCAATGGCCGCAAGTGTTATGTGGCCGGAGCCTTGGGCCCAACGCCCAAGACTGCATCCATCAGCCCCGATGTGAATGATCCAGGCGCACGCAATGTGGACTTCGAAACCCTGCGCCAAGCCTATTTTGAGCAGACGGTGGCGCTGATTGAAGGTGGCGCGGACGTAATCCTGGTGGAAACCATTTTCGACACGCTCAACGCCAAGGCGGCATTGTTTGCTGTGGAAGAGGCGTTTGATGCGACTGGCGAGGTGTTGCCCATCATGATCAGCGGCACAGTGACCGATGCCTCTGGCCGAATCTTGTCGGGGCAGACCGTGACTGCCTTTTGGCACAGCGTGCGCCACAGCAACCCATTGTCGGTGGGGCTGAACTGTGCTCTGGGGGCCACCCTGATGCGCCCCTACATTCAGGAGCTGGCCAAGGCCGCGCCCGACACTTTCATCAGCTGTTACCCGAACGCAGGGCTGCCCAACCCCATGAGCGATACCGGTTTTGATGAAACGCCTGATGTGACCAGCCGTCTGGTGCATGAGTTTGCGGCGGAAGGCCTGGTAAATATTGTGGGGGGCTGCTGCGGAACCACACCCGACCATATTGGTGCCATCGCCAAGGCGGTTTCCGGCGATAAGGGGCGCAAGCTGTTCTACCCCGCAGAGGCATGATGCACCGCTGAACTCAGAAGCTGTGCTCTGCCGCGCTACGACGCAGGCAAGACAAGTAACTTGCAGCGCCTGACAAGTCAATTGTCAGGCGCTTTGTTTATGGCAGGAACACCAAAAAAAGCCCTGCAAAGCAGGGCTAAAGGTGCCTTCTGCAAGGAGTTCTCATCCCTGTTGCCTCTTGTTCGCAAACACCACCGCTGATACGTCGTTGCTTGGCCTCGTCTCAGCCGCAAACCTTCGGCTCGCGGGTGGTGTTTGCGATGCTCAATACAGGTTCATGCGGCATCCTTTCGCGCAGAGCAGGCGATGCCTTTGACCACCTGCCAGGCCATGGCCAGAGCGCCGACGATGAAGACCACATCACCAAAGGTGCGTATCCAGCGCAGGTTTTCCAGCAAGGGTTGCTGCATGAAAGCTTCGCTGCGTGCCCACCACAGGCCTTCGCTGGCGCTGGCGTGAAATTGCAAGATACCGATGGGCAGCAAGCTGGTCACAATCATCAGCACCAGGCCGATGTTGAGGCACCAGAAAGCGGTTTTCATCAAGCTCTCGCTGAACATCATCTCCGGGCGCACATAGCGCAGCACCATCAGGCTGAAGCCCAGGGCCAGGAAGCCATACACTCCGAACAAGGCAGCGTGAGCGTGCAGCGGTGTGGTGTTCAGGCCTTGCACGTAGTACAGCGAGATGGGCGGGTTGATCATGAAACCAAACACCCCGGCACCCAGCATGTTCCAGAAGGCCACGGCCACAAAGCACATCAGCGGCCATTTCACGCGCTGCATCCAGGGGGCGCGATTTTGCAGACGCCAGTTCTCCCAGGCCTCATGACCGAGCACGATCAGCGGCACAACTTCCAGCGCGCTGAACGCGGCACCCACGGCCATGACCGGAGTGGTGGTCCCAGCAAAATACAGGTGGTGGAAAGTGCCGGGAATGCCGCCAAGCAGGAACAGCGATGCCGATGCCAGACTGGCGGTGGTGGCCATGCGGCGCGAGACCAGTCCCATGCTGGAGAAGACAAAGGCCAGGCCGGTTGTGGCAAACACTTCAAAGAAGCCTTCCACCCACAGGTGCACCACCCACCAGCGCCAGTACTCCATCACGGTCAGGCTGGTGCGCTCGCCATAGAAAAGGCCTGCACCGTAGAACAGACCAATAGCGCCGCATGAGCAGGTCAGCAGGGCCAGCAGGTTTTTGTCTTTGCCGTTGCGCGCCAGCAAGGCCGGCAGCACGCCGCGCAGCATAAGCACCAGCCACAGCAGCATGCCCACCCATTTGAGGATCTGCCACAGGCGGCCCAGGTCGATAAATTCGTAGCCTTGGTGCCCGAGCCAGAAGTTCCACTCCGGCGGCATGAGCTGTGCGATAGCCAGGTAGTTGCCGACAAAAGAGCCCACGCACACAAAGACCAACGCCCAGAACAGCACGTCCACACCGAGTCTCTGGAATTTCGGGTCTTTACCGCCGTTGATGATGGGGGCCAGGAACAGGCCTAGGGCCAGGAACCCTGTCGCAATCCAGAACAGTGCGCTTTGGATGTGCCAGGTGCGGGTCAGTGAATAGGGGAACCATTGCGAGACATCGATGCCGTAGAACTCCTGGCCTTCAACGGTGTAGTGGGCGGTAAAACCGCCCAGCATCACCTGGAAAACGAACAGGCCCACCACCAGCAACAAGTATTTGCCCAGAGCACGCTGCGAAGGAGTGAGCGCAAAGCGCGTGAGCGGGTCTTGAGCAGGCGTTGGCGCGCTGTCGTCTTCTTGCTGACGCAGGAAAGACCAGCCCCACACCAGAAAGCCCACGCCAGCCAGCAAAATCACGACACTGGCAATGGACCAGATCACGTTTTCAGCACTGGGAACATTGCTGATCAAAGGCTCATGCGGCCAGTTGTTGGTATAGGTGACCTTGCTGTCTGGGCGCTCGGTGGCGGCCGCCCAGGCGGTCCAGAAAAAGAACTTGCTCATCTGCGCGCGCCGCTCGGCGCTGGGCAGTGTGTTCTCCTTCATGGCAAAGCTCTCGCGGCTGCCGCGTAAAGCGGGCGCATCGGAAAAGAGCTGGTCGTAGTAGTTTGCGGTCTGCTCGATGGCTTGGGCACGGCGCGCGCTGATGGTCAAGGTGTTGCTGTCATCGACCCGGTTGTGGCGGTACTCCGCTTCCAATTGGGCGCGCAATGCGGCCTGGGCTGCAACGTCGAGGTTGGCATACGGTTTTTGATGCTGCGCCTGTGCTGCCAGGTCGAGCCACGCTGTCAATTCACGGTGCAACCAGTCGGCGGTCCAGTCAGGCGCCTGATAAGCCCCATGGCCCCAGATGGAACCCAGCTGCATGCCGCCGACGGACTGCCAGGCGGTTTGCCCATCCAGTATGTCTGTTTCGGCAAAGAGTTGCTGGCCTTGCTCGGTGACCACGCGCTCAGGGATGGGAGGCGCGGCGCGGTAGATGTCAGCGCCCAGATAGCCGAGCAGCGAGAACATCACAATGCACAGGCCAATCAGCGTGAACCAGTGTTTTTTATATGGACCCATGGTGAGGACTCCCTCGCGATAGTCACAGCACCTGCGCGGGCGCAAAGCGCTCGAACAGAATGTTGTTTTCAGTGTGGATGTGGTGCATCAGGTCGTCGCGGAAACTGCGCAAACCGGTGTAGAGCGCCCGCCAGGTGGTGCATGCGTCACGCGGTGGCGTGATGTCGTTGGTCAGCTCGGCCAAACGGCGCAACGCGTCGCCGTGGTCATCGTGCTCGGAACGCATGGCCGAGATCGGCATGTCCGCCATTGCGCCATCTCCGCGCGTGATCATGGGAAACAGCACGATCTCTTCTTTGCGCATATGGCTTTCCAGCTCTTGCGCCATGGCATCCAGGTGATCGGCCAGCCCATGGGGGCAGTCCTCACGATCTCCGTGCACCTGCTCCACGCGACGTGCCAAGCGTATGAGCTCGGGCAATTGCTCGCGGTGGACTGCGTGGTAACGCTCTAGCAGGTGCGCCACCAGTTGCTCATCGCTGGCATCACTCCAGTCTTTCTCGGGCTCGGCAGCCGCACGCTCTTCCAGTGCTTGCAGTCCGGAGACCAAGGCTTGGAGATTGATGTTCGTGCCTTCGGTGGCAGTGCGCAGGCTGCGGTTGCCAGCACAGCAAAAATCAAGCTGATAGGCACTGAACAAGGCGGTTGCTCCAGGAATACGACGGGCGAGCTGACCCAACGATTGCTCCATGTAAGACATGGTGAATCTCCTTATGTGTGTGGTGATGAAGGCAGCCTCCGTGCCGAGGCTGCATGTGTTGCGTGGCAGGCTTGTCAGCAACGGCTGGCAAGCGTTGGCAATGAGGGCTTAGAGCGCGCCGGTCTTGTAGATGCCAGGGATGGGCTCGCCGGTGACTTCCAGAACGCCCACAGCCCCTTTGCCGGTGCGCGAGAGTGCGTGGTCCACCAGCAGGTAGCTGCCAGGGTGATCGACCTTGAGCTCGACAATGGCGGCGCCGCCCGGAGCGACCAGGGTGGTTTGCACGCTGTGCTTGATGGTGTTGAGCGCTGCCTCGCTATAGACTTTGTCGAACACTTCTCCAATGACGTGGAAGGAGGAGACCTTGTTGGGGCCTCCAACGCCGAAGTAGATGCGCACGGTTTCTCCCACTTTGGCCTGCATCTTGTGGGTCTTGCTCAGCGCGCCGACGGCACCGTTGAAAACGTAATAGCTGGGCAACTCATCGGACATTTTCTGCAAGTCCACCTCTTGGTGTACCTTGGCGCCAATGGGGCGCTGCGTGTACATATCGCCTTGCATCACGTAGAACTCGCGGTCTACCTTGGGCAGCCCTTCTTCAGGCTCCACCAAAATCATGCCGTACATGCCAGCGGCAATGTGCTGTGGCACCAGTGGCGTGGCGCAGTGGTACACAAACAAGCCGGCATGCATGGCTTTGAAGGTGATGGTTTTTTCTTGTCCCGGCGCTACCTGGGTGTGTTGGCCGCCACCATGACCACCAGTCACTGCGTGCAGGTCGATTGAGTGAATGGCCTTGCTGTCTTTGGCGTTGGCCAGGGTGAGCTCCACCGTGTCGCCCACGCGGGCGCGTAGCATGGGTCCAGGCACCTGGCGGTTGAAAGTCCAGTAGGTGAAGCTGGTGTCGTCATCGAGCTTGCCCGAGAGCTCGACCGTTTCAAGTCTGATCTTTTGCACCTGAGGGCTTGCATGTGCCACGGCTGCAGGAACCTTGTTCGGGTCGGCGGCAATGCTCAGCGCAGATGCATCTGCGCTTTTGAGTGGCACGTTCATGGGCGTGTACAAGGCCAGCGCAGCGTCGCTGGAGGTGGTGTGCTCTGCATCTGCGGTCTGCCCGGAGCCCGAGACCTTGAACGTGCCAAACATGCCAACCTGCCGGTGCCCGGGAATGGAGCAGTAATACTCAAAGTCTCCCGCCTTGCTGGCTTTGAAGCGGACCGTTTTCTTGGCTTCACCGCTGAATTTTCCGGAGGAAACATTGAATGCATCAATGATGAAGTCGTGTTCTGCGCCTTCACCGCTTTGCAGCTCAATCTCCACCATATCTCCCACGGTGACATTCAATGTGGGGTTGGCCACACCTTTGTCGTCCACGTAGACCATCTTGCCGTCGACGACATTGGTGTGCAGTACGAAATGTTTGATTGCCTGGTGTGCTTGGGCCACGGTGCTGGTTTGGGCGGGCGCTGCATGCACCGCTGGAACAAAGGCTGTAAAGGCCAGTGCGCAAAGAGCCAGAGAGAGGACGTTCCGTGGAGGCTGTTTCATGGTCAAGGTCTTCCTTGGTTGATGAGTGATGGTTTGTCACAACCGTACATACGCACAGATCAGGCCAGAAAAAAACAAAATAGAGACAAGCATTTACTTAAATCAAGGTCATAAATACCCGACCTGGATAGGGTAGAAAACACCTTGTTAGGGTTGTTTTCACCATGAATCCTTTGCATGCTTTGCTGCTGACCGACCTGACCATGGAACTGCCAATGGCAGTGCGTTTGCAGCGCCTGGTCGAACTTTTGCGTTTGCACTTCGCATGTGGTGCGGTGGCGCTGCTGTGTCTTGATTCGGAGACGCGAAGCCTGCGCCCGGTCGCGGTGGATGGGCTCTCCAGCGACGCGCTGGGGCGTCGTTTCCCCGTGGCCGACCATCCGCGCCTGGCAACCTTGCTGCAACGAACGGGGGAAGTGGTGCGCTTTGCCCATGACAGCGACTTGCCCGATCCTTATGACGGACTGCTCATTGAACAGGCTGGCATGCCGCTGGATGTGCATGACTGCATGGGTGTCATGCTGGAGGTGGAGGGGCAGTGCTGGGGAGTGTTGACCTTGGATGCGTTGAAGGTGGGCACTTTTGAAGGCAAGGCCGTGCGGGAGCTAGAGCAACTGGTTTTGCTGATTGAGGCGTCTATTCGTGTTTCGCGGCTGGAGTCTGCATTGCGCAGCGCGCGCCAGTCATCAGTTGCCATGGTGGAAGAGGTAGTGGCGCGCCCCAAAGGTGAAATCATCGGCGAGAGCAAGCCTTTGCGCAGCTTGCTCAAAGAGCTGCAGGTGGTTGCTGATACAGAGCTACCTGTTTTGCTACTGGGTGAAACCGGTGTCGGCAAGGAGCTGTTCGCACGGCGCTTGCACCAGATGTCGCGCCGCAGCATGAAGCCACTGGTGCATGTGAACTGCGCGGCATTGCCAGAGGCCCTGGCAGAGAGCGAATTGTTCGGCCATGTCCGTGGCGCATTTTCTGGCGCGATCACGGAGCGTCCCGGCCGTTTTGAAGCGGCGGACGGAGGTACGTTGTTTCTGGATGAAGTGGGCGAGCTGCCGCTTTCTATTCAGGCCAAACTGTTGCGGGCCTTGCAAAACGGAGAAATCCAGCGACTGGGGGCAGACAGACCACGCAAAGTGGATGTGCGCATCATTGCGGCAACCAATCGCAATCTGAAGCAACGCGTGCAGGACGGGAGTTTTCGCGCTGACCTGTACCACCGCCTGTCGGTGTACCCCGTGCAGATCCCGCCGCTGCGTGAGCGTGGCAACGATGTGCTGTTGCTGGCGGGCTTTTTCCTGGAATTGAACCGTGCGCGGCTGGGCTTGCGCAGTCTGCGCCTGTCTCCAGCGGCTGAAGACGCGTTGCGCAGATATTCATGGCCCGGGAACGTGCGGGAGTTGGAGCATGTACTCAGCCGCGCAGCATTGAAGGCGCTGAGCAATGGCGTGCAACGCAGTGAGATCGTGTCTTTGGAGGCTGCCTGGCTGGGACTGGATGTAAGTCTTGTACCGCAGGATGACGCTGTGAGCCTGATGCCTGCCGCCGCACTCAATCAGCCCTTGCGTGCCGTGGTGGATGCCGCTCAGTGCGCGGCGATTCGTCAGGCACTCAAGACCCATCGCGGGCAGTGGGCAAAGGCTGCTCGCACATTGCAGGTAGATCCCAGCAATCTGCATAAGCTGGCAAAGCGCCTGGGTCTGAAACAGGGCGCGTGAGCATAAATAAAAAAGCCCTGCGGCATCAGCAGCAGGGCTTTGAGGTCAGGTCGCCGTCAGTGCTTGAGGCGCTCAGAACTGCCAGCGCAACTGTCCCAGCCCGTGAAAGCGCACCGTCACCAAGTCGCCAGCATTGACCGTGGGGCAGCCTGTCCAGGTGCCTGTGGTCACCACGGTGCCTGCGGTTACCGTGCCGTAATGCGTGGTTACGTGCTGCAGCCATGCTGTCAACAACCAGGTAGGGTCTTGCAGGCTGTGTGTGCCGGTAAAGCTTTGCGCGGTGTGGTCATTGATTTGCAGCGTGCAGACTTGCTGACTCCAGTCGTGGTGGCGCAGCGGTGCAAAGTCTTGCCAGGGGGCCAGAGCCAGGCCGCCGTGGCATTGACCGTCAGCCAGCAGTGTCAGTGCGGGGGCCTGGGTGCCTTCACGCCAGCGGCTGTCCACAAACTCGATGGCAACGGTAAAGGCATCCACCAGCGCCAGTGCGGAGGCGGGTGTCAACGCTGCCGCCTGCTGCGCAGTGACGTCATGCCCAATGCGCAGCACGATTTCTCCTTCCACGCCACGCAAATTGAATACCTGCGCAGGAGGGGGCGCGACATCCACATCGGTCAACACACCAGGCTCGGGAAGTGGGGCATGAATCAGTGTTGCATCGCGCCTCGGGCCGCCAGACTTCCAGTAGCGCGGCACCGTGCCGGCAGGCCACCATTTGCGGGCAATTGCCAGGGCGTTTTGCACGGCGCGGGCATCAGCCTCGCTGGTCAGCATATAGGCTACATCCGCGCCGCGTGCCGAGGGTTCTCCCAACTTGTGGCACCACCACAGCGCATCTGCGATGGAGTAGGCGTCCTGCGGCAGATCGGGAGCAATCTGCGGCCAGTCGGGCAGGATGTCTTCGGGATCATCCTTGGCGAGCAGACTCAGGCCCAGCGGAGGCTGGTTGGCAAAAGGCGAGGGCCCGCTCTGCGGGGAGCACTGGCCAGAGGGGCAATCTTGTTCGGGTTTGGTCGACATGGACGCAATCATGGCAAAACCACATGACTTTGCGCAAAGCAGGGAATTGCTGAGCCCATCGGTGGGCCCTGCATCAGGGGCCGCGCAGTGTTATTGGAAAAGACAGCGTGGTTACGGGTTGAAAATATTCTGTTTTTCTGATGGATATTTTGGTGACTTTGATGTTAGATGAGTGCGAAATAGGGTTGGTTTGTTGTTAGTTGTGTTTATATGCGTAAAATGCATAGATTCTCAAGCAAGCGGCCTTGGACAGTTGAACATTGGCTGCGTACGCTGCTGCCCAGTAGCTCAAACACCGCCTGTGCTGTGATTGGGCTGCGTCACATTTTTGAGGTTTTTATGCCTGCACATGATTCTTCGGCGCATCTGATGACACACGCTTTACCTTCCTATCTCAATCCGGACGACGTGGGCCCCTGGGGTACTTACCTGCAACAGGTGGATCGCGTTACACCTTACCTGGGCTCATTGGCGCGCTGGGTAGAGACGCTCAAGCGTCCCAAGCGCATCCTGGTGGTGGACGTTCCTATTGAGATGGACGATGGCTCCATTGCCCACTTCGAGGGCTACCGCGTGCAGCACAACCTGAGCCGCGGCCCGGGCAAGGGCGGTGTGCGTTTCCACCAGGATGTGACGCTGTCGGAAGTCATGGCCCTGTCGGCATGGATGTCGATCAAGAACGCGGCAGTCAACGTGCCGTATGGCGGCGCCAAAGGCGGGATTCGTGTGGATCCCCGCAAGCTCTCCAAAGGTGAACTGGAGCGTTTGACGCGCCGCTACACCAGTGAGATTGGCTTGCTCATCGGCCCGACCAAAGACATTCCAGCGCCTGATGTGAACACCAATGGTCAGATCATGTCATGGATGATGGATACCTATTCCATGAATACCGGCTCTACCGCCACCGGCGTGGTTACCGGCAAACCCATTGATCTGGGCGGCTCCTTGGGCCGCGTGGAGGCCACGGGGCGGGGCGTGTTCACTGTCGGCATCGAGGCCGCCAAACTGATCGGCCTGCCCGTGGAAGGTGCGCGCGTTGCCGTGCAGGGTTTCGGTAACGTGGGGGGCACGGCAGGTAAATTGTTTGCTGACGCTGGCGCCAAGGTGGTGGCGGTGCAGGACCATACCGGCAGCATCCAGAACGCCAACGGGCTTGATGTGCCAGCCTTGCAAGAGCATGTGCGCACGCAAGGGGGCGTGGCCGGTTTTGCGGGCGCTGAGAGCATTGAAAACGATGCATTCTGGGCCGTGGATTGCGATATCCTGATTCCCGCGGCGCTGGAAGGGCAGATCAACAAGGACAATGCCCAGCGCATCAAGGCCAAGATGGTGATTGAAGGCGCCAACGGGCCCACGACACCGGAGGCTGACGACATCCTGCATGACAAGGGTGTGCTGGTGCTGCCCGATGTGATCGCCAATGCAGGCGGTGTCACCGTAAGCTATTTTGAGTGGGTGCAGGACTTCTCCAGCTTCTTCTGGAGCGAGGACGAAATCAACGCCCGTCTGGTGCGCATCATGCAGGACGCGTTTGCGGGCGTCTGGCAGGTGGCACAAGAGAACAAGGTGAGTCTGCGCACGGCGACGTTCATCGTGGCCTGCAAGCGCATCCTGCATGCCCGTGAAATGCGAGGCCTGTACCCTTAAGCCAAGGCGTGTTTTCAAAAAGCGGCCTTTGGCCGCTTTTTTTATCCGCGCTGCTGTGCCCAGGCGTGGCGCTGTAGCGTGCGTTGTGCCATCTTGAGGATCGGGGCATCCACCATTTTGCCTGCTACCACGCAGACGCCTCCCTGAGCTTGTTCCATCGCCTGAACAACGGCGCGCGCGTGTTCTACAACTGATTCACTGGGCGTAAAAACAGCGTTGACCCCAGCGATTTGTGCTGGGTGTATACATAGTTTGCCGCCAAATCCCATGTGCAGTGCGCGGCTGGTATCTCTGTGAATGCGTGCGGCATCTTTGGTGTCAACAGTGACGCCATCGATGGGTTGGGCCAGACCTGCGCGGCGTGATGCCATGACGAAAGCCATGCGCGTTGGCAGCAATTCATGTTCGTCCTCGCTGCATTGCATGCCCGCGTCCACTTGAAAGTCCAGGTGACCAAATGCCAGGCGCTGCACTTGTGGCGCTGTGGCCAGCGCATCGAGTGCATCGAGGCCAGCTACAGTCTCCACAAGGGCTACCAAGGCACAACCCTTGCCTGCGTCATGTGCTACCTGCGCCAGGGTGGAAGATGCCTCGGATTTGGGGGCGACGGCTCCGGCGATGCCGTGCCCCACCAGCCGACCCAAAGCCTGCACATCGGCTGCAAACCATTGCGTGTCTGCGGCGTTGATGCGAACCAGCAAACGGGCACGCTGTGCATGATCCAGGGTGGTGACAGCCGCCTCCAGCGCGTTCCGGGCGGCATCCTTGTCGGCCGGGGCCACGGCATCCTCCCAGTCGGCAATCACCATATCGGCGTGGCTGGCGAGGGCTTTGTACAAGCGTTCTGGCTGTGAAGCTGGAACAAACAAAAACGAACTGGCGTTGCGAAGCAGATCAGACATGGCGAAAGCGTTTCATGGGCAAGCGCTGGCTTGTGGTTGGTGCTCGGGAGACGCGAGCTGATGCTCGCCGGAAACAGGGCTGTGCAGACTTGCCTGCTCAGCCCCGGGGGCCACATTTATTCCGCGCTCACGCCTGTCTCCTTGATCACCTTGGCCCAGCGAGCCACTTCGGCCTCAAGGTGCTTGCGCAGACCTTCGGGGGTGGCCTTTTCAGGGGACACGAGGTCAGAGCTCAGATCGGCAATACGCGCTTTGACATTGGCATCTTTCAACGCCACATTCAGCGCCTTGTTGATGGTGTTGATCACTTCCTTGGGCGTACCCTTGGGTGCGTACATTCCGTGCCAAACCTTCACGTCGAAGCCTTTGAGGCCTTGTTCGTTGAGGGTGGGAATATCGGGCAGCGATGCCAGACGTTCTGGCGTGGTCACACCAAACACCTTGGCGCGCTTGCCGTCCTTGATGACCGGAACGGTTTGCGTGGTCTGATCACACAGCAAATCCACCTGTCCGCCCATCAGGTCGTTCATGGCAGGGCCGGCACCCTTGTACGGAACCGTGGTGAGGTTGACGCCCAACTGGTGCATGAGCAGCATGCCGCACAGCTGAGAAACAGCACCAATTCCGGCATTTGCCAAAGAAACCTTTTCCTGGTTTTTCTTGACATAGTCCTGCAGTTCCTGGAAGTTGTTGGCAGGGAAATCCTTGCGCGACAGCAGTGTCATCGGCACATCCAGCACCTGTCCGATGGGTTCGAAGTCCTTGATCGGGTCATAGGGCAGTTTTTTGTACAGCGCCGGGGCTGTAGCCATGCCCATGTGGTGGATCAGAATGGTGTAGCCATCGTTCTTGGCTTTGGCCACACGTGCAGGGGCGATCGTGCCGCCAGCACCTACGGTGTTCTCGACCAGCACGGATTGACCCAGCTCCTGCCCCATGGGGACGGCCAGCAAACGCGCCACCACGTCGGTTGGGCCACCGGCCGAGTAAGGCACCACCAGAGTGATTGGTTTGTCAGGCCAGGTGCTGGCCATGGCGTTGCTCACTCCCAATGTCATCAAGGTGCAAGCTGCGACCAAAGTACGACGTGAAAATTGCAGGGAAGATGTCATCTCTAAGTCTCCTTAACGGTTGAAATTGGGGCGCTCAAGCACCCTCTGTGAGAATTGCTCCCATACCAACCGATAGCCCTCCGGCTATGCAGTTGGCGTTCTTCTCAGGCCAATAAATGGCCTACACGCTCCCACTGTGCGATTTGCCACAGTTGTTCTATCGAAGCTTGTGCCTGATTTGCAGTGACGGCTCCCCCGTAAGCTGCCAGTCGCAAGGCCTTGTCCGTAATTTCTGCACGCGACAAGGTGTTGCCCGGGTCTCCCTTGGGCTCGTCCACGCGCCCTTGCAGCGTGCGTCCGTCCACGGTCTGCACGGTGACCTTGCCAATCCAGCGCTGGGGATAGGCAGCATCCACTTCAGCGTCCAGCACCATCTGCACTTTCTCGCGCACAGCCACAGTCTCCGGCGCTTGAAAGTGCGCGTCAAACTCGGTCAAACCCGCAAAGCCAAAGCGTGCGGCCAGTGCCAGCACCGTTCCCATGGAAAACTTGCTCTGGTGCACCGTGCTGGGGCTCACAACGGGGCCCAGCACATCGATGGCACCCTGGTGCACATGGCAGGCGATATGCGCAATGTCTGCCACTTGCAGCTTGTTTTGCTGCATGACCTGCAGCAGTGCGTCTGCCGCAGGATGCGTGTGGCGGCAGGACGCGTGCCACTTGAAGCTGGTCTCTGTCGTGGCCCAGCGTGTGCCCAGACCATCGGTGAGTTTGGTCGGATTGGCATCCTGGCTCATGCCTGCAGCCAGGCCTTGCGGGCCGGTGAAGATGTCTTGCGCGCCGGTAAAGCCTTCCTGGGCTAGGTACGCAGCCATCAGGCCTGCGCTGGCGGCATGCGCGGTGTGCAGTTGCTTGCTGTCGGCAGCGGTGCGCAAAAATTCCCACAGACCTGCCGATTGCGTGCCCGCAGAACCCAGCGCATGCTGCATTTGCAAGGGCGTCAGACCCAGCAAATTGCCCACAGCAGTGGCGGCAGCCAGCGTGCCCGCCGTGCCGGTGGTGTGGAAGATCTTGTAGTGGCTGCGGCCGAGGAACTCGCCCACGCGAATGCCCACCTCATAGCCTGCCACGCAGGCAGCCATGAGTTGCGCACCACTGGCACCGATGCTTTGCGCCACCGCGACCGCAGGTGGGAACACTACAGCGGCCGGGTGAAATACCGAGCCGTTGTGCACATCGTCCTGCTCGGCCACGTGTGAGGCAGCCGCATTGGTCATGGCTGCCATCATGGGCGAGGTGGTGGCGCCTTGGGCAATCACTTCGCTGGCACCAGAGGACGGTCCTTGCGACAGCGCAAAGCGGCAGATGCTTTGCACCGGGCGTGCACTTTGGCCTGCCAGCACGGAGCCAAACCAGTCGACCCACAGGTCTTCGGTTTTGCGTTGTACCGCTTCGGGCACATCGGCCCAGCGCAACTGGGCTGCAAAGGTGGCCAGTGGGTGGATGTGTACTTCTTTTTCTGCTTTCATTGCTGTCTCTGATGCAGACGGCATCTACACCGTCTGCTGCGTGGTTCATGTGCTGGTAGCAGGCGATTGCAGTGCCTGGATTTGTGCTTCGCTCCAGCCGAGGCTGGCCAGAATGCTGGCGTTGTGCTGCCCTACCGAAGGCACTGCCTCCATGCGGTAGTCAAAGGCACTGTTGACACCTGGCGGCAGCAATGCCGGTACTTCGCCTTTGGGCGTTTCTACCGTGCGCCAACGTTGACGCGCTTGCAATTGCGGGTGTGCCCACAGGTCTGCCATCTCGTTGACACGTGCGTTGGCAATGCCTGCCTCTTCCAGGCGCTGCACCACTTGTGAGGCCGTCAGTGCAGCGAAAGTTTGCGTAATCAGTGCCTGCAATGCCTCACGGTTGGCATTGCGCCGGGCGTTGCTGTCAAAACGCGCATCGGTAGCCACATCGGGTTGTTGCAGCACGGCGTCGCAAAAGATCTTCCATTCGCGCTCGTTTTGCAGCCCCAGCATCACCGTCTTGCCATCCCCAGCCCGGAAGGGACCATAAGGGTAGATGCTGGCGTGTGAAGCCCCGGTGCGCGGTGGTGGAGGTGCGCCGTCAAAGGCATAGTAGAGGGGATATCCCATCCACTCGCTCATGGCTTCCAGCATGGATACATCAATGTGGCTGCCTTGGCCGGTTTTGGCACGCAGCAGCAGTGCCGACATGATGTTGGTGTAGGCGTACATGCCCGCAGCAATATCGGCCACGGAGATGCCTGATTTGCTGGGCGTGTCAGGTGTTCCCGTTACCGACAAAAAACCAGCTTCGCTCTGGATCAGCAAGTCGTAGGCTTTTTTGTCGCGATAAGGGCCATCCGCACCATAACCGCTGATGTCGCAAACAATCAGCTTGGGGTTGCTGTCCTTGAGTGCCTCATACGACAAGCCCATGCGGGCTGCGGCACCCGGAGCAAGGTTTTGCACCAGCACGTCAGCGGTTTTAAGCAGCTCCAGCAATGCGGCTTTGGCCTGAGGCTGCTTGACGTCCAGCGCAAGGCTTTCCTTGCTGCGGTTGATCCAGGTGAAGTGCGAGGATTGGCCGTTCACCCGCTGGTCATAGCCGCGCGCAAAGTCGCCGCTTCCGGGACGCTCCACCTTGATCACGCGTGCACCCAGATCGGCCAGCTGGCGTGTGCAAAACGGAGCGGCCACAGCATGTTCCAGCGAGACAACGGTAATGCCGTCCAGTGGACGGGGGCGTTCAGATACTGCCATGTCGGATTCCCCCGGTTTTAGAACGAACGAGGCAGACCCAGCAGGTGCTCGGCCACGTAGGAGAAGATCAGGTTGGTGGAGATGGGCGCCACCTGGTACAGACGCGTTTCGCGGAATTTGCGCTCCACGTCGTACTCGCAGGCAAAGCCGAAACCACCGTGAAACTGCAGGCAGGCATTGGCCGCTTCCCAGCTGGCCTTGGCCGCCAGGTACTTGGCCATATTGGCTTGCGCGCCCATGTGCTCGTGCTTGTCATACAGCTCACAGGCCTTCCAGCGCATCAGATTGGCGGCTTCCAGCTCGATAAAGGTCTCGGCAATCGGGAACTGCACGCCCTGGTTCTGCCCGATGGGGCGGCCAAACACGTTGCGATCCTTCACATACTTGGTCACGCGGTCCATGAACCAGTAGCCATCACCAATGCATTCGGCGGCAATCAGTGTGCGCTCTGCGTTCAGACCATCAAGGATGTACTTGAAGCCCTTGCCTTCCTGGCCGATCAGGTTCTCGGCAGGAATCTCCAGGTCTTCAAAGAACAGCTCGTTGGTCTCGTGGTTGACCATGTTCGGGATGGGGCGCACGGTCATGCCCTTTTTCTCGGCCTCGCGCAGGTCCACCATGAAGATCGACATGCCTTCGCTCTTCTTGGTCACTTCGGCCAGTGGCGTGGTGCGCGCCAGCAAGATCATGAAGTCCGAGTGCTGGATGCGGCTGATCCACACTTTCTGGCCGTTGATGACGTATTTGTCACCTTTCTTGACGGCGCTGGTCTTGATCTTGGTGGTGTCTGTGCCCGTGGTGGGCTCGGTCACGCCCATGGATTGCAGACGCCACTCGCCCGATGCAATCTTGGGCAGGTATTTTTGCTTTTGCTCGGCAGAGCCATGGCGCAGCAGCGTGCCCATGTTGTACATCTGGCCGTGACAAGCTCCGGAGTTGCCACCGCAGCGATTGATCTCTTCCATGATGACCGAGGCTTCGGTCAGTCCCAGGCCTGAGCCTCCGTACTCTTGCGGAATCAGCGCAGCCATCCAGCCCGCTTCGGTCAATGCGTTGACGAATTGCTCGGGATAGGCGCGCGCTTCATCCACTTTGCGGAAGTACTCATCCGGGAAAGCGGCGCACAGGTCGCGAATGGCATCGCGGATTTCGTGGTGGTTGTTGGATTGGGTCAGCTCAATCATGGGTGTCTCGGAATTTTTTTGGAAGGCGGCGGACGTTGCAGGACCTTGGGCTTAGGCCAATGTGGCCGTGGCCTGCATGGTCAGCCAGCCTTCATGGTCCTGCGCCCAAAGCTCAATGGTCTTGCCATCGGCTGAAGGTTTGCCGTGCACGCTGAAGCTGTGCAGATCAAAGGTGGGGCGTACCGCTTTGAAAAAGAAGCTTTGCAATTGCGCGTTAGGTAGGCTGCGACGCAGCAAGTCCACCAGCAGCGTGGCAATCAAGGGGCCATGCACGATCAGTCCGGGGTAGCCTTCCACCTCCGTGACGTATTTGCGGTCGTAATGAATGCGATGGCCGTTGAAGGTCAGTGCTGAGTAGCGAAACAGCAATACGTCATCAGGAGTGATCACGCGTGACCATTGCTGCTGGCCTGCCAGCGCAGGTGTTTGTGGCGCAGGTGCAGCTTCCCCGGGTTGGGCTGCCGCACGGTAAACGATGTCGTGCTCTTCGGTCAGACAGAGGCCGTCGGCATTGCCAAATCGGTGCTCCACCTGCACAAACAGCAACTCTCCAGAGCGCCCCGCTTTGTGCTTGACAGACTGGATGGTGGAGACCCGTTCCACATCCTGGCCGACTTGCAACGGGTTGTTCGCTTCCCAGCGCAAGCGTCCGCCGGCCCACATGCGACGTGGCAAAGGAACGGGTGGAAGAAAGCCTCCGCGCTGAGGATGACCATCTTCACCAATTTCACTTTGCCGAGCATGTGGCAGGAAATACAGCCAGTGCCACAGCGGTGGCACCGTGCTGCCAGAAACGGGGGGAACATCGTCGCGGTCCAGCGTGGCCGACAAGGCACGCAGCGGCGCCGCAGTGATCAGATCGGCCGTGGTCTCGCTGCGGCCTTGCCAGGTTTGCAGGTGTGCCAGCTGGGTGGCGTCGATTTGTGGGGAGAGTTTGTCGCTCATGGCCAAAGTCTTGCTTTGCTAAGAAAAGTCAGTCATTGCTGACGTGCATTTGCAATGCATCTTGGTGCTGCGAAAGACTTTCTACAATCACAGCTTTTGCAAGCGAGCCTTCGGTTTTTCAAAAGGCTATTCGAAATCCGTATAAACCCGAGCTGTCTATGAAACTCGAACTGAAGGACTTTTTGCTCTTTGTCCAAGTGGAGAAATCAGGAAGCCTGACAAAGGCCGCTGAGCAGTGTTTTCTATCTTTGGCAGCCACGAGCGCACGCATCAAGGCCATGGAAGAAGAGGCAGGTATGCCTTTGCTGATTCGAGAGGCTCGGGGCGTGCGGCTGACGCCCCCGGGCGAGGCCTTTCTTTTCCATGCGCGAGCCATGCTGCAGCAGGCGCAGCAGTTGGAAGCCGATTTGCAAGAATACGGAGCGGGCTTGCGCGGGCACGTGCGTGTGTTTGCGAACACCACGGCAGTGACAGATTTTTTGCCAGATATTTTGGCAGCCTATTTGATGGGGCACCCCCATATCAATGTGGACTTGCAAGAGCGTCCGAATGCGGAGATCGCCGCGGATATTCGCGAAGGGCGTGCCGACCTTGGCATCATTGCTGGTGAGGTGGACACACATGGACTGACCAGTGTGCACTTCAGCACAGACAGGCTGGTGCTGGTGACTCCTGATTTGCCACGCTGGCACGGCGTGCGATCGCTGGGCTTTGCCGATGTCTTGCACGAGCACTTCGTTGGCATGCATCGCAGCAGTACCTTGCAAACCTTTTTAGGCAATATCAGCCAGCAATTGGGGCACAAACTCAAGCTGCGCATTCAGTTGGCAAGCTTCGAGGCCATGTGCAGGATGGTTGCCGCAGGGGTTGGGGTCGCTGTGGTGCCTGAAAGCGCTGCGCGGCGCAGCAGCACCCAGGGACAGCTAAGGCAGATTATGTTGGCCGACAGTTGGGCCATCCGACCCCGTTACATGCTGGTGCGTGAGGGTAGCAATGTGGCCAGTCATGTTCAGGAGCTGATGCAGTCGGTGATGCGCTATCACCAGCTGTGAATGCTGTTGCCTTAGATGCGTGAAGAGCGCTGGGCGCGATCTACGGACCACAGGTAATTCATCTCTGCGCAAAACGGTTGTGCACAGATAGCCCGTCCCTGGTACTGGCAGCCTGCACGGTTGCAGAAACTGCTTTGCTCGTTGGCGTTTTTCGGATGTTTCTTGCTTGCTTCATCCGCTTGTGCCTGCGCCATGAGCAGCCATGGATCGGTGCCCCTGTTTTGCAGCACAGTCTGCAGGTCAGTGGGCAGCAAATGTGCGGGCATGTAGACGGAGGCTGCCTGAGCAGTTTGTAGGGCCTGTACAAGTGGCTGAAATTCCAGTTGCAAGATGGCGCTGGTGCGCATGGCCTGCATGGCCGCCGCAGTGACAGGCGAGCCGGGCAACACTTGGGGCTGCATCACCAGACCCATGCTGCCACTGGCTAATTGCCGCACGCTCCCTGCAAACGTCAGTGGCACCAACTCAGTCGTAGTGAGTGTGCCGCTGGACAGGACAGGGCCCAAGGTCGGAGCAGGTGGTGCGCCGGCTCCTGGTGTGGACCCAGCATGGGAGCTAGATGGCAATGCAGCCCTCAGCGCTGCCTGCGCTTGCGCCCAGGCAACTGGCACACGCAATGTCAAAGTAAAAGCCCGTTCTCCATCACTGCCTTGCACGACACCGTGTTGTACCAGCCAGGTTTGCAGTGCTGGCAGCGGTGGCGAGCTGCGTGAAGCATTTGCTGCAGTGTTCGTATGGGGAGGCATCGAAGACTGGGCCTGAGCAGCGTGTTCGCTTGCCTGCTGCAGCACAGCCTGGGTCAGCACGGTCGGCCAGGCTTGCGCGCTGACTAATTGTTGCGGCAAGGCCTGGCTTGCTGTGGCCTGCTGCAGCAGTTGGCTAAGCAAAGCTTGCAACTGCGGGGCCATGCCTTGTGTGGGCCAGTTGCTGGGTAAGGTGGTGCTGCCAGATTGAATCTGGTTGACCATGCTGGCGATCAATTGATTGAATGCTTCCAGCTTCACGGCCTGCTGTGCTTGCGGTGAAAGGTTGACGGTACTGGCAAGGGCGGTGGCCACAATGCGGGCAATCTCCGCGCTACTGCCTGCTTGTTGGATAGGCGCTGGTGCAGCCACTGGCGTGCTGGAGATCGCACCTTGTGCGGCAGCCACATTGGAAAAGCTGGATGCTGAGCTGGAGCCCGCATTCAAGCTGACGGGAGCTGGGGGCGTGGTGCCATTGGAAGGAGAGGGTGGAATAGCTTGCGTCACAGACCCACTGTAGAGCAAAAAACGCATCAACTCCACATACATGCCGCCATGCTGAGTGTGAGCACGACGGTATCTGGCTGTGCAATCAGGTGCGCGATTGCAGCTGCTGCACAAAGCGCGAGGCAGCCAGCCCAAGGGGGCGCTCCTTGGACCAGACCCAGTCCACAAAAAGTTTCGAACCATTGCTGATATTGCTGAATGGAATGCGCAGCAACTCACCGCTTTGAATGTGCGGTTCAACCAGACTCTGGGGCAACCAGCCCCAGCACAGCCCCGCTGCAATCAAGGCGCGTGCAGCTCCGTGGCTATCAGCGCGCCAAATATGGTGGGAGAAGACAAAACGGGTGTCGGTAATCGTCAGATTGCGGCTGGCGACCAGAACCTGGCGTGATGCAGCCAGCTGGTTCATATCGATGGTTGGCGTGGAGCCTGCTGGCCACTGGAGACACAGTGGGTGACGGGGCGACATCACGGCCACCAATGTTTCATAGCCTTGTTCACGGAAATCTTCCCGCGCATCAATGTTGGGCCGCTCGAACACCAGCGCAAGTTGTGCCCGCCCTGCGTGAAGCAGCTCCAGTGCGTCGTCCTGCGGTGCCGCGAGCACCTCGACCACCAGCGACGGATATTGTTCCACCACAGGGCGCAAATCCTCAGCCCAGTCACTGGTCAGCAACTCTGGAGCAATAGCCAGCGTGAGCCGTTTCTCCAGCCCTGCGTGTAAAGCCTGCGCCTGCTGGTTGAGCTGCTGCAATTGTTGAGACAGCAAGCGTGCCTGGGGCTCCAGCGCTTTGGCAGCCGATGTGGGAGTGGGTTCCCGCCCGGTACGATCAAAAAGGCGCAGGCCCAGTTCGGCTTCAAGGTTGCCTATTGCCATGCTGACGGCCGAAGGTGCTCGACCAAGGCGGCGCGCAGCCGCCGAGAAGGAGCCGGTATCGAGCACAGCCAGAAAGAGGGGAACTTGTTCCAGTGGGAATGGCATGGCGTGAACCTATCAGAAAATCTGAAAGAACTTAGATTTTGTGTTCAATTTTTATTGCATATCATGCCTACTATGTTTGCAACCCTGTACGCGATGGCATACGTGCACTTCTGCGCCTTCTTTATGCAGCAGCCCAGCCTTTGTGCACATAACAGTCTGGCGTGTGTTGGCCGAAACCGGGCACACCAGTCGTGCGCTGCTGTGAAGCCGGGCCTGCCACCGGCGTGCATCAATACATGCAGATCTGCCGCTTGGGCCTGATCTGTTGAGCAGGGCATAACAGCTTGTGCGGCACTGTCTGAGGGCGGTGAAAGCGTTGCCCGATTTCTGTCATTGTTCACACCTACACTTTTCTCATGTCTGAAACCATTTCTGCCACATCGGTCGCGGCCACAGTGCAGCCTACGGGCTTGCAAGGGCCCTGGCGCCGTGTGGTGTTTGTCGGCCTTTATGAATTCATTGCCATCCTTGTGTCCAGCGTGCTGTTTATGGCGACGGGCCAGGGGGCGGGCTCTTCCGGCGTCATGGCTGTGGCTGCCTCCACCATCGCCATTTGCTGGAATCTGACCTTCAACTGGATGTTTGAGAGGTGGGAGCTGCGCCAAACCAAAAAGGGCCGCTCCGTGTGGCGCCGCATTGCGCATGCGATCGGCTTTGAGGGCGGCATTGCCGCCATGCTGATTCCGCTCATGGCCTGGTGGTTCAACATATCGTTGTGGCAGGCAACGGTGATGGAAGCCGGATTGCTGGTCTTTTTCATGATCTACACCTTTGTATTTAACTGGTGCTTTGACCGCATTTTTGGCTTGCCGGCTTCGGCACAGCTGCTTGTGAAGCAGTAGGAGGCTTCAACAGAACTCAGCAAGCAGCTTTTACGAGCTGGAGTCTGAGTAGGTTTCTGAACCACGATGGGCTTGATGCTCGTCGTGGTTTTTTTGCATCTGCCGTTGGATTCTCCTGTTGTTCGCGGGAAATGATTGTTAACGGAGTTTTTTGGGGATCAATGCGTTTTACATGTGCAACTTACATGTGATGCCTGCTACGGTGGGCGACATGGAAAACAAAACATCAGCCCACTACCAGCGCTTGCACAGGCAAAGACTGCGTGAACAAGGGCTGGTGAAGAAGGAAGTCTGGATTCTTCCCGAGCACGGCCCGCTGCTGCAGCGGCTGGAAAAGCAGATGCGCCTCCATCAGGCGCTCCCGGTTTCATTGCTGATCGACCATAAGGAGGGCTCTATGGAGAACGAAACTCATGCGTACTCGAGTATTCACAGCTTGGCCGCAGATCTGCAGCAAAGCTTGCTCGCACGCGAGGGCAAGCTGAATGTGGAGGTGCTTGAAGGCGCAGATGCCAGCGTGCTTGTGACTTTGCCGGAGTTCGGTGATTTGCCCGTGCACCTGGCGCTATCTGGCGAGCAGCTCGTGATCGAGGTTTTCTTGTGGCCTGCCGACCAGGTCAAGGATCGTGCGGGGATGAATGAGCAGATTTTGCGGCTGCAAAAACTATTCCCCTTCACAAACATGGCGCTCGAACCTCTGGCGCAAGGGGGCGAAGGCTATGTGATGTTCTCGGCCCTGAGGACATCCAGCAACTGTGATGACATCGTCTGCGGAATTCTGACGCTGTCCGATAGCGTAATCCAGGCTACCGAAGCGCTGGAAAGCTACCTGTCGCTGGCGCAGGCGTGAGCTGCACCCCGACCATTGCCCTACAACCCTCAGCTCCAGGAGAACATCATGGCACTATGGAACAAGCTGGTAACAGCATTGCGCGGAGCGGCCCACGAAGCCGGGGAAGCTGTCACTGACAGCCAGGCGTTGCGCATCCTTGATCAGGAAATTCGCGACGCGGACAGTGACTTGAGCAGGTCCCGGGAAGCATTGGCCGAAATCATGGCCAAGCAAAAGCTCGCTGCTGACAAGCTGCAGACCACCCAGTCCAGGCTCATCGAATACGAGGACTATGCGGTCAAGGCGCTCGATACAGGCGATGAGGCACTGGCTTTGGAAGTCGCAGGCAAGGTGGCATTGCTGGAAGCGCAGCGCGATGAAGAGCAAACGCAACTCGAGGCCTTTACCCAGAGCGTGGAGCAGTTGCGGGCCGCGATCCAGACAGCACAGTCGAACATTCGCAGGCTCAAGCAGCAGGCAGACACCGTCAAAGCGACTGAAAGCGTGCAGCGTGCGCAGGCAACGGTGGCGGGGCGGTACACAGGCACGCAGTCAAGGGTGCAGACGGCATTGGATTCACTGGAGCGCATCAAGCAGAAGCAGGCAGAGCATGGAGCGCGACTGCAAAGTGCTGCTGAACTGGCAAAAGAGGGGGCAGAAGATGCGCTGGACGCCAAACTTCGAGCTGCAGGAATTGCCTCGCAGGCCAGCGATGCAAAGACCGTGCTGGAGCGTTTGAAGGCGCAGCGCGCAGGTTCTGGCAAGGCTGCCTGATCTGGACCTGCATGCTGCTACCACATGACATGCACCGTTAAAGCAACAAGAGCAAGAGGACGCGGCGCCTGCCGCTGAAGGCAGGCCTGGCGACACAGCAACGTACGGGAGGAAAACCACATGGGCGCTTTCTTGGAGTACGCATTCGGCTTCCCGACATTCTTGTTCGGGGCGCTGCTGCTTTTCATGCTGCTGTATTGGATGGTGGCCATGCTGGGATTGCTGGACATTGATGCGCTGGACCACTGGGTGCTTTTTGATGGCAGCGACAGTGCTAACGGCGTTGAAAGTTCGGCCAGTGCGTTGGCCGGGCTGCTGCTGAAGGTTGGATTGGGCGGTATTCCTTTGACCGTCATCATCACAGTGTTGTTGCTGCTTTCGTGGTTGGCCTCTTATGTGATGTCTCATCTGGTGCCCATGCAGCAAGGGGGTGGTTGGCTCAGTTTCATGACCGGCTCCTTGGTGGCCTGTGCAGCTGTTGTTCTCGGATTTCTGGGCACCGTTGCTGTGTTGCGACCTTTGCGCAGCGTGCTGACCAAGTTGGCACCGGGTGAAGTACAGAAGGTTCTGCTGGGGCGGACAGGGCTGGTGCGTAGCGCGGTGGTGAATGCACAGCAGGGCTATGGCAGCGTGGATGACGGAGGCGGCGGCCTGAATCTGCAGATGCGCTCGCCAGAGCGCGAGCTGGTGCGCGGCACGGAGATTGTGTTGATAGAGCACCTTCAGGAACAGAACGCTTGGCGCGTGGTCAGCAAGGCCGAATTCGATGGCAGTGAGCGCGCGGGGCAGGACAGGAACGGTTTTTAGTTTTCAGATATCCAGCAGACAGGGAGCAATGCATGACAGGCAATATGGAGTGGTACATCGTGGCGGCCGTGGTCCTTGGCACCGTCTTCATTCTCATACTCGGGCTGTTTGCGCTGATAAAGGCTTTCTACATCAAGGTGCCCCAGGGTACGGCCTTGATCATCAATGACACTACTTCTCAGCCCAAGGTGAAATTCACAGGGGGACTGGTGCTGCCGGTGATTCACAAGAAGGAGTTCATGCGTATCTCTCTGATCACACTGGAGATTGATCGCCGTGGCAAGGAGGGACTGATCTGCCGGGACAATATGCGCGCCGATATCACCGTGGCGTTTTACCTGCGTGTCAATGAGACAGTGGGAGATGTGCTCAAGGTGGCTAAGTCAATTGGCGTGGACCGTGCTTCTGACAAGGTGGCCGTGAACGAGTTGTTTAACGCCAAGTTTTCCGAGGCGCTCAAGACCGTCGGCAAGCAGATTGATTTCGTGAAGCTGTTCGAGAACCGCCAGGAGTTCCGAGATCAGATCATTCATGTGATTGGCAACGACCTGAATGGTTACGTACTTGAAGATGTGGCCATCGATTACCTGGAACAGACGCCCAAATCATCGTTGGATCCGAACAATATCCTGGACTCCGAGGGCATCCGGAAAATCACCGAACTGACGGCCAAGCAGAACATTGTGACCAACGAACTGGAGCGCAATGCCGAACTGGCGGTGACCAAGAAAAACGTTGAAACCAAGGAAGCCATGCTGGCGTTGGCGCGCCAGCAGGCTGATGCGGAAGCCCGCCAGAAACGCGAGATCGCGACCATCCAGGCGCGCGAGCAGGCCGAGACGCAGAAGGTGCAGGAAGAGGAACGCCTGAAAGCCGAGCAGGCCCGTATACAGACGCAGGAGCAGCTCGACATCCGTGAAGAGAACAAGGCCCGCGAAGTGGCGGTGGCGCAGCAGAATCGCGAGCGCGCAGTGGTGATTGAAGTGGAAAAAGTCACGCGTGCCAAGGAGCTGGAGATTGTTGCGCGGCAACGCGAGGTGGAGCTGCAGCGCATCGAGAAGGAGAAGGCGATTGAAGTCGAGAAGGCCAACATCGCCAACGTGATCCGCGAGCGCGTGGCGGTGGAGAAGACGGTGGCGCAGGAAGAAGAGCGCATCAAGGAAGTGCGCGTGGTGTCCGAGGCCGAGCGCATGAAACAGGTCACCGTGCTGACCGCTGAGGCCGCTGCCCAAGAGGATCTGGTGCGTCAGGTGAAGAAGGCGGAGGCCGACGAGACAGCCTCGCGCCACAAGGCCGTGGAAGTGACCACGCTGGCACAGGCTGAACTGGAAGCTGCTGGCAAGACTGCCGAGGCCAAGAAGAAGCTGGCCGAAGCCATTGAAGTGGAGCGTGCAGCGCCCGGTCTGGCCGATGCCAAGGTGCGCGAGGTGACGGCGGCTGCCATCGAGAAGGAAGGCCTGGCACAGGCAAAGGTGGTGGCCGAGCGCCTGATCGCCGAGGCCAAGGGGCAGCAGGAAAAGGGCATGGCCGAGGCGCGCGTGATCGAGGCGACGGCGGATGCCAACGAGAAACAGGGTCTGGCCGAGGCGAGGGTGCTTGAAGAGCGCCTGATGGCACAGGCACGCGGCGAGGCGCAGGTAGGCAACACCAAGGCGCTGGTGACACGCGAGGTGGGTCAGTCCGAGGCCGACGTGCTGCGCGACAAACTGTTCGCTGAAGCCAAGGGCCTGACGGAGAAATTCGCTGCACTGGGCGGCCTGTCCGATCAGGCACGTTCGCACGAAGAGTTCCGCATGCAGCTCGAGAAGAACTTCGAGCAGGCGCTGGCGGCCATCGACGCGAACAAGAGTGTTGCGAAGGAGCAGGCTGAGGTGCTGTCGTCTGCGCTCAGCAAGGCCAATATCGACATCGTGGGTGGCGAGGGCGCATTCTTCGACAACTTCGCCAAGGCGCTGTCGGTGGGGAAGGCGATTGAAGGCGTGTCGGGCAAGAGCCCGATCGTGCAGGAGCTGCTCAATAAATTTCTGAATAGCAAGGGTGGTGTGCCCTCGCTGCTGGGCGGCGGTGCGGGCGACGATCAGAAGAGTTTGCCGCCATCGGCTTGAGGCCATGCGTCTTGCCCCTTCTCTTGCTTGCGGGAGAGGGGCTGAGTCTTCCTATTCACGTTGAAGTCTGTGAGCGCTATGTCTCAAGCTGAACAGCCCACCTCCGTTGTAGACCAGGCCGTTGCGAGCGGTGGATCGTATGAAGTGCTGGCCAAGCGTCTGGCAACGCAAGGCCAGACGCTGGAAACCCTGGTGCGTCAGCTCAACGAGGAACGCCTCGAAGAGTTTGGCCGAAGCCAGATGGAAGTCATCGGCCGCATGCGCGTGCGCACCGAAAACAACTGCGTGGGGCGCGACATCACCCAGGTGGGAGACCTGCTGCTCTTCGGCTACAACGTCTTCATGGGACTCAAGCAGGCCACGCGCGTGGAAGATGTGTTCGCGCTGTATCGCCTGGAGGAGAACGAGCACGGCTACGAGGTCGTGCCGGTCGAATTGAAGGACAGTTTCCTTGGCATCCAGAGCTTTGTGCAGGATTTTCAGGAGCTGTACGCCTACTACAAGAACACGCGGCTGATGCAGCTGGTGGTGCGCGACAGCAAGCTGCTGGCGAGCTTTCAGATCGGGGAGCGCATTACCGACGTGCGCGTGTTTCGCTGGTCGATCTCGCCGGATGGCAAGAAAGTCAAGTACATCGACAACCGCGGTGAACGCGACATCGACCCCCCGGCGCCGTTTGACTTTGAGTGGCAGCGCTGCGGGCGCGATCAGATCGTGCAGGGCCGCTTTCCGCACATGAACATCCTCGACAAGGTGTTCGTGGAGACGCTTGGCGGCACGCTCACCCTCAAGGTCGAGAACAATACCAACGACGGGCTTGGTATCTACAGCGAGCCTGTGCAGGAAGCCAATCAATCGCTGGATGATGCGGTGTTCGAGTACGCGCAGCTCGGCAGCATGATTTTGCTGAAGATTCTGCCGTATCGCGAAGAGCAGTGGCGCTATCTCATCTACAACACACTGTCGCGTCAGGTGTTGCGCATGGATGCGATTGCGGGCGCATGCATCCAGCTGCCTGATGACCATGGCATCATTTTTCCCGGTGGCTATGTGCTGCAGAGCGGCGAGCACCGCTCGTTCGAGCAGAACATGCAGGGCATGCGTTATCGCCGCAGCATCCGCTCGCCCAACGGCGAGGATGTGCTCTACATCTTCTATGAGCCGGGCAGCGGGCGCATGGCGCTGTTCAAGTACAACCTGATCGAGCGCGCACTGCAGCCGCCTATTGTCTGCCACGGTTATGCGCGGCTGGAAGACGGGCGCATCGTGATTTTTGCCGCCGATGGCGACGAGGCCACGCGCGTGCATCCCATGCAGATCTGGCGCACGCCATTTGCGTCGGAAGACTTTGCCGCGCGCCAGCCGCAGAAGGACAGCTTTCTGGGCCACATCGGCAATGCGGAACTGGTCAGCGGCATCTCCGATGTGTACAGCGTGCGCAAGGAAATCGCTGCGCCCGAGGTGTCGTTGGCGCGTTATGAACGGCTGATCGACACCACGCGCTTGCTGTTCGAGCGCCACCAGTGGATCAACACGCCGCAGCTTGCCGCGATGAACGAGGTGCTGCATGGCATAGTCGCCACGGGCGATGCGGTGATCGACGAGTACGAGAAGGTCGAGAGCATCCGCCAGGCTTCGTCGCGCGCGATGAATGATGTGTCCTCGCAGCATGGCAATCTGCTCAAGCGCTTGCGCACCAGCGACTGGACGACGGTGGACGAGCACGTGAGTGCGCTGGAAGAACTGGCGAAGTTGCGCGGGCACTTGATGTCCACGCGCGAGTTGCGCTATGTGGATACAGAGGCCATCGACACGATGGCTGCAGCGGTGGGCGAGGTGCAGGGTGAGGTGTCGCAGCGCACGGCCGCCTTCATTGCCACCGATGCGGCGCTGCAGCCCTATGTGGATGAGTTGCACAAGCTCGATCAGCAGGCACAGGCGGCGGCCACCGTGGTGCAACTGCGTGAGCCGCTGGCGGAGATGACGCGCATCTCGGCGGCGCTGGACATGCTGTCCGAGCTGATGACCGGCCTCAAGATCGACGACGCCACACAGCGCACGCAGGTGGTGGACCGCATCTCGGCCATCTACTCGCGCCTGAACCAGGTGCGAGCACGCGCCGAGCAGCGCCGCAGCAGCCTGGGCAGCTCGGAGCAGGTGGCGCAGTTTGCGTCACAACTGGCGCTGTTCTCGCAAAGCATTGTCAATGCGCTGGGTCTGGCGCAGACGACCGAGAAGTGCGATGAACAGCTTGCGCGATTGCTGGTGCAGCTCGAAGAAATCGAGGGCCAGTTTGGCGAACACGAGCAGTTTCTGAACGACATCGTTGCCAAGCGCGAGGAGCTGCTGGAGACGTTTGAATCGCGGCGACAGTCGCTGCAGGACGAGCGCCAGCGCCGCGCGCAGGGGGTGCATGATGCGGCGCTGCGCATCATCCAGGGCCTGCCCAAGCGCACCGACAAGCTGGCGTCCAGCGAGGCGCTGCATGCATTCTTTGCGGGCGATACGCTGATCGCCAAACTCAAGGAGCTGGGCGCGCGGCTGCGCAACGAGCTGTTCGATGCGGTGAAGGCCGACGATATCGACACACGTGTGAAGTCGCTGCGCGATCAGGCGTTCCGTTCGCTGCAGGATCGCTCCGATCTCTATGAAGGTGGCGGCAACGTCATCAAGCTGGGGCGGCACCGCTTCAGCGTGGGCAACCAGGATCTGGAGCTGACGCTGCTGCCACGCAATGGCGAGCTGTTTCTGCATCTGGTGGGCACGGAGTATTTCGAAGCGGTCGACAACGCAGAGCTGGCGAATCTGCAGGCTTATTGGGACGTGTCTACGTTGGCCGAATCCGCCGAGCTGTATCGCGGCGAGTATCTGGCGCTGAACGTGGTGCTGGCGGCGCGCAATCGCACCGATGGCTGGAATGAGCAACGCCTGGCGCAATTGCTTCTCGATGGCACGGCATTGACCCTGGCGGTGCGCGAGTTTGCAGCGCCGCGTTATCGCGAAGGCTACGAGCGCGGCATTCACGACCATGATGCTGCCCTGATTCTGCAGGCTCTGCTGCCACTGCGTGATGCGGCAGGCGTGCTGCGTTTCGGACCCGACGCGCGGGCCTTGGCGGTGCTGTTCTGGCGCGAGCATGAGCACATTCAGCAGCCGCAGCTGGCCGCTGATATTGCCCAGTGGCCGCGCCGCGCGCAGCATGCGCAATGCATGCAGCAGTTGTTTGCGAGTGAGGCGGAAATGCATGCGCTTCAGGCGGACATCGGCGGCGTGTTGCGTGTGTTTGTCAAAGACCGTGGCCTGCTTGATGATTTCACGGCCTTGTCGGCGCATGGCGACATTGACGGATTGATCCGCTCAGCGGCGAATTATCTGCAGGCGGAGCTGGCCGTAAAGGCGGTACGTTTTCACTTCTCAAGCTACAGCCAGAGTGCGGTGGCGGCACTGCAAACGGCGTTGAACAGCGATCTGCAGAACCCGCAGCGCTGGGATGAAATGCTGGACTACTGGCGGGGCGAAGACCGTGAACATCGCAACCAGATCGCGCCGCTGGCCGAGCGCTGGCGCAGTGCGTTGCATTGGGTGCAGACGGCGTGTCGGGCGCTGAAGTCTGCCGATGGTGATGCATGGTGGGCCTATGCAGGCGAGGCTGCCTCGTGGTTGACCTGTGCGAGCCACCTGCCGAGTGTGGTGAGCAATGTGGATCTGCGCAGCGAGGTGCAGGGTTTGCTGGGTCAGCATGCGCGCATCGGCAACGGGCGCATGGTGCTGCAGATCGATGACCTGGGCATGCGCGCGGTTCATCACTTTCGCCACTTCGTACCGCAGTTTGAACGCTATCAGCAACTGCGTCAGCAGGTGCTCAAGGACTACCGCGAGCGCATCCGCGTGGAGGAATTCAAGGCGCGCCCGCTCACCTCGTTTGTGCGCAACAAGCTCATCAACAAGAGTTATCTGCCGGTGATCGGCGACAACCTGGCCAAGCAGATCGGTGCTGTGGGAGAGACCAAGCGTACCGACCAGATGGGCTTGCTCATGATGATCTCGCCACCGGGCTACGGCAAGACCACGCTGATGGAATATGTGGCGAGCCGACTGGGCCTGATCTTCATGAAGATCAACGGACCGGCGCTGGGGCATTCTGTGCGCTCGCTCGATCCGGCGCAGGCACCCGATGCAACAGCAGCCAAGGAACTGGAAAAGCTCAATCTGGCGTTGGAGATGGCCAACAACGTGATGCTGTACATCGACGACATACAGCACACGCATCCCGAGTTTCTGCAGAAGTTCATCTCGCTGTCGGACGGCACGCGCCGTATCGAGGGCGTGTGGCGCGGCAAGACCAAGACGCACGATCTGCGCGGCAAGCGGTTTTGCATCGTCATGTCGGGCAACCCGTACACCGAGTCGGGTGAGGTCTTCAAGATCCCCGACATGCTGGCCAACCGTGCGGACATCTACAACCTGGGCGACGTGCTGGGTGGCATGGAAGAAGTGTTCAAGCTCAGCTATATCGAGAACAGCATGACCTCCAACGCGGTGCTGGCGCCCATGGCTACGCGCAGTCTGGACGATCTCTATCTGTTGATCGAAAAGGCGCAGGGAAAGGAAATTTCCAGCAATGCACTGAGCTATGAGTATTCGTCGGCAGAGCTGCGCGAGATTGATGCGACGCTCAAGCGCATGCTCAAGGTACGTGAGACTGTGTTTCGCGTGAATCAGCAGTACATTCACAGCGCTGCGCAGGACGACCAATATCGCGAAGAACCGCCGTTCAAGTTGCAGGGCAGCTATCGCAACATGAGCAAGCTCGCGGAGAAGATCACACCGGTGATGAACGACGCCGAGATGCAGCAGATGCTGGACGACCACTACCAGGGCGAGGCGCAGATGCTGACCACGGGCGCAGAGGAAAACCTGCTCAAGCTGCGCGAATTACGCGGCACCTTGAATGCGGAAGATGCTGCGCGCTGGAACGACATCAAGGCCGAGTTTCTGCGCCAGAAGTCCATGGGCGGGGCCAACGCTGATGCAGGTACGCGCGTGGCGTCGCAACTGGTGGACTTGGTTGCTGTCACGCGCGAGGTGGCGCATGGCATGTCAGACGCCCGACAGCAGCAATCGCAGCAGCGCGATGCGGAGTTGACACAGCGTGAGGGCTGGCAGGCTTTGCTGGAACAACTGCAGCAGGCGCACAGCGCGACGCAGCAGTCTCTGCAGGGCGTTTGGCAGGTGCTTGCACAGAATCAGCACGCTGATACTGATGAGGGCGCAGAGAATACCCAGGTCCACCGCATGGCAGCATTGCTGGAGCAGCTGGCGTCCCGATCGCTGCAGCCGGTGGTCGAGCACCTGGAGCACAGCCGCAGACAACAGTTGGGCCTGCACCGGGTGCTCATGCAGGTGGCCACCCGCATGCAGGAGCAGATCGACAGTCAGCGTGCACAACTACAGCGTGACAGCTTGCAGCCGACGCTGCGCTCCGAAGAGATACACAGGGCCTTTGACCGCATGCAGGACAGTGCGTCTTGAACGCTGGATTGATTGGAATATTGTGTGGAGCGGCCAGCCTGTTTCGACGCAATTGCGAATGAAAATTCAAGCACGATGACTGGTAGCAGCATCTCTTGGCTTGAGGATTTTTTCTATGGGGATGTCCGGCTAAGTGCAAAATCTCGAAATGCACTCTGTCTGGAAAAAGCGTTGTAAATACCTGTTAGCTTTGCTAGCTCTGTTGATTGGCTTGTGGCTGGTCTTTTTCTATCTTCCAGCACTTGTTTACTATGTGCTGCAGCAGCAAAAAGCACCGGTTTCAGATGCTTTGGGTTTGAGGGATTACAAAGTCACTGTGGAAGCCAAAGCAGTGCAGGGAATTCGTCAGAACTTGTCGGGCTTGACGTTTCACCCGGAATCCAAAACGCTCTTTGGCATTGCCAATGCTCCGTCGAGGGTGGTCGAGATGACTACCGATGGCGAGGTGCTGCGCATCATCCGGGTGCGTGGAGGCAAAGATACGGAAGGTATCACTCATCTTCATCACGATCAATTCATGATCGTGGATGAGAAGACCAATGCGCTTTGGCAGGTTGAAATTGCGAAAGACACCAAAGTCATTCATCTTGACGAAGCCCCCCATGCCCAGTTGTCCTTGAATCCCCTTTACAAGAACCTGGGGGTGGAGGCTCTAGCCTGGAATGCGCGAGACAAGACTTTGTGGGTCGGGCAGGAAAAATGGCCGATGCGTGTGATGGAAATTGCCAGCGAGCTGCCGATGGAAAGCGGACAGCCCGGGAACGGAAAAATCAAGCTTCATGCGCAGCGAGAGTGGATTGCCCAAGGTGCCATGGGGTGGCTGCTCAGCGATCTGGCATCCATCACCACTCTGGATAACAGCTCCAACCTGCTGTTTTTGGGCCAGGAGTCTGGCGTGGTCGTGGAGTACACGCGTGATGGTGATGCGGTGGGCATTCTGCCTTTGTGGGGCGGACTGCATGGCCTGCAAGATGGCATCGAGCAAGCGGAAGGTATAGCCGTGGACCCGCAGGGCAATATTTATTTGGTTGCAGAGCCCAATTTGTTTTACCGCTTCGAGAAGCGTCGCCCAGCGCCTTGATTGGCGTAGATTGCTACGCCCCATATAGCTCTCCTCGTACGTGATAACGCCTGCGCGGTGCATCACAGGGAGATTGCGCCTTAGAATCACGCGTTTGTCTCCCCAAGGAGCGCTGCAGCAGCGCGTGTGTCGCTACCGTGTTGTCAGGCTTGGGGCCTCGGCGTGTCAGCACGCTGATCCGTTTGCAACGGCGCTCACCTGTTTTCCGTTTTGGTTTTGATTTTTACACAGGTGAGTGCGATGACTGCTGCTGCCCCCTCCTTGATTCCTCCCATGCGTCTGTCGGGTCTGGAGCCCGTTTTTATTGGCGAAGACACTTTGTTCGTCAATGTGGGGGAGCGCACCAATGTCACGGGTTCCAAGGCGTTTGCGCGCCTGATTTTGAACGAGCAGTACGAAGAAGCACTGGCCGTGGCGCGCCAGCAGGTGGAAAACGGTGCGCAGATCATCGACGTGAACATGGACGAAGCCATGCTGGACAGCAAGGCCGCCATGGTGCGCTTTCTGAACCTGATCGCTTCCGAGCCCGACATCGCCAAAGTGCCGGTGATGGTGGATTCTTCCAAGTGGGAAGTGATTGAAGCGGGTCTGCGTTGCCTGCAAGGCAAAGGCATCGTGAACTCGATCTCCATGAAGGAAGGTGTCGAAGAGTTCAAGAAGCACGCCAAGCTGGTCAAGCGCTATGGCGCGGCGGCGGTGGTGATGGCCTTTGACGAAAAAGGTCAGGCCGATACTTTTGAGCGCAAGATCGAGATTTGCGAGCGTGCCTATCGCATCCTGGTGGACGAAGTCGGTTTTGCGCCGGAAGACATCATTTTCGACCCGAACATCTTTGCGGTGGCTACTGGCATTGAGGAGCACAACAACTACGGCGTGGACTTCATCGAAGCCACGCGCTGGATCAAGCAGAACCTGCCCGGTGCCAAGGTGTCGGGGGGCGTGTCCAATGTCTCATTCTCCTTCCGTGGCAACGACCCCGTGCGGGAGGCGATTCACACCGTGTTCCTCTATCACGCGATTGCAGCGGGTATGGACATGGGCATCGTCAACGCCGGCATGATTGGCGTGTACGACGAGCTGGATCCCGAGCTGCGCGAGCGCGTGGAAGACGTGGTGCTCAACCGTCGCCCCGACGCTGCCGAGCGCCTGCTGGAAATTGCCGATCAGGCCAAGGGCGCTGCCAAGGATGACAGCAAGAAGCTGGAATGGCGCGGCACACCCGAGAATCCCAAAACCGTGGGTGAGCGCCTGACCCACGCCTTGGTGCACGGTATTACCGACTTCATCACCGAGGACACGGAGGAGGCCTATCAGGAGATTCTGGCCAAGGGTGGCCGCCCGCTGCATGTGATTGAAGGCCCGCTCATGGATGGCATGAACGTTGTGGGCGATCTGTTCGGTGCTGGCAAGATGTTCCTGCCCCAAGTGGTCAAGTCTGCCCGTGTGATGAAGCAGGCGGTGGCGCATCTGGTGCCTTACATTGAAGAAGAGAAGCGCCAGCAAGAGGCCGCAGGGCTGGATGTTTCGAGCAAGGGAAAGATTGTTATCGCCACCGTGAAGGGTGATGTGCACGACATTGGCAAGAACATTGTCACCGTGGTCTTGCAGTGCAACAACTTTGAAGTCATCAACATGGGGGTGATGGTGCCCTGCCACGAAATCCTGGCGCGCGCCAAGGCAGAAGGGGCGGACATCATCGGCTTGTCGGGGTTGATTACACCCAGCCTGGAAGAGATGCAGTACGTTGCAGGTGAAATGCACAAGGACGACTACTTCCGCATCAAAAAGATTCCTTTGCTGATTGGCGGCGCCACCTGCTCGCGCGTGCATACGGCGGTGAAGATTGCGCCCAAGTACGAAGGGCCTGTGGTGTATGTGCCTGATGCATCCCGCTCTGTGAGCGTGGCGCAAAGCCTGCTTGGAGACAACAAGGATAATTATCTGGCGGAGGTGACCGCCGACTACGACAAGGTGCGTACCCAGCATGCCAACAAGAAAAAGACGCCACTCTGGACCCTGGAGCAAGCGCGTGCGAATGCTGCGGTGGTGAATCATGCGCCAGTGACTCCGCGTGTGCTCGGACGTCGTGTGTTCAAGAACTTTGATCTGGCGGAGCTGGCCGAATACATCGACTGGGGCCCGTTTTTCCAGACCTGGGATCTGGCTGGTCCTTACCCCGCCATTCTGGACGATGAAATCGTCGGTGAGCAGGCGCGCAAGGTGCTGGCCGATGCCAAGCTCATGCTCAAGAAGATCATTGATGGGCGCTGGCTGCAAGCCAATGGAGTGATGGGCCTGTTCCCGGCCAATCGCGTCGGTGATGACATCGTGTTCTACACCGACGAATCGCGTACCGAAGTGCTGACCACCTGGTATGGAATGCGCCAGCAGACGGAAAAGCAGGCCGTGGATGGTGTGATGCGCCCCAGCCGTTGTCTGAGCGACTTTGTGGCCAGCAAGGACAGCGGAGTTGCCGACTACGCTGGACTCTTTGCTGTGACGGCTGGTATTGGTGCTGCCAAGAAAGACAAGGAGTTTGAAGCTGCGCTGGACGACTACAGCGGTATCATGTTCAAGGCCCTGGCCGACCGCTTGGCCGAAGCCTTTGCCGAATGTCTGCACCAGCGTGTGCGCAAGGATTTGTGGGGCTATGCCGCCGATGAGAACTTCAGCAATGAAGAGCTCATCAAGGAAGCCTACAAGGGCATCCGTCCTGCACCAGGCTATCCAGCCTGCCCGGATCACACGGCCAAGATTGAGCTGTTCAAGGTGCTGAACGCTGAAGAAATCGGCATGACGTTGACCGAGAGCCTGGCTATGAATCCTGCATCCAGCGTGAGCGGTTTCTACATTGGCAACCCGGAGGCGATGTACTTCAATGTGGGCCAGATTGGCGAAGATCAACTGGTGGATATGGCCGAGCGCCGTGGTATGGATGTGGAGGCGCTGCGTCGTTTCCTGGCGCCGAATCTAGGTTGATGACACCATCGAAAAAGGCCGCTTCAGCGGCCTTTTTTTATGCGTCAAGATTCAGTTGGCGAGTTCATGGGGGCGGATGTCGATATTGCCGTATGCGTCGTGTCTGCCGGTGGTGCTGACCACGTGTGCGCCTTTTTGATCTTCCACGATGTAGTACACGGGGTTTTGGGGGTCTTTGCGTACTTTGAGGTGCACTTCATGCATCTGTGTGCCGCTGATGATGACGCCGCTGGCTTCGGGTTGCTCGGGAGGGAAGATCAGACAGGTGTGTCCAGAGAGCTGACCTTGTGAGCACTGCGAGGTGCCATAGAGTTTCGCGGGTTTTCCTTGGTACTCGATGTCCAGGCCTGGCGGGAACATCAAGGTTTCGTTCAGCGGAGACTTTTCAAAACAACCGGTCAAAGCAAAGGTGGCAGCCAGCGCCACCATCTGTAGGAATTGCATGGGCTTCTTTTCTGGGCAAACGCGGCGAGCCGCCGCAAGGGGATGGCAGCTCGGTCGCACAAGCGTGCAAGTCACGCCAACCCAGAAAGTGTAGCAATTGTTAACAATTGAAATCGCTTGCCAGCCGTTGATTTCGCACTGTCAGCGCTGCAGTTATTGCGCCGGAAGGCTGGTTTTGCGCAAGCGGTACATATTGTGGGGGCTGAGGCTGGCTCCCGTGCTGCTCTCGCGCATTTCGATCCAGTCCTCGGCCACAAAGAATCTGTAGGCAATCGGTGCGTGTGCCGTGCGACGCAAGGAGATCATGCTGCCGCCCGCAGGGTCAAAGCTGAAGGGGCCGGTATAGCTAGGCTCTACAGCCTTGTCCAGATTTCCCCCCACGCGCCGTTCACGGACAACTGCTGTCCTGTCCGCGCGCAGCTGCACGCTGATGGCAATGCCAGCGCAGTCGTGGCACGGTAGCAAGGCCTGGTAGGTACCGGGCCAGTCGAGCGCGGTTTCAGCGCTGTCACCCACAGGCTTGGGCGAAGTGAGGTCGGCGATCTGCGGTGGTGGCACGTTTTCGGTCACAGCCTGGCTGGCGCAGCCTGCCAGCCAAAGGCTTGCAGTGAAGAGCAGAGTCTTCCAGCCCGGATAACGAGGGGAGAGGATATGTGGCTGCATAAATTTAGAGCGCATGAGTGTGTATCCATCCATGAAAATGGATGCTAAAGACTGTGTGTAGTGTGCCAATCGCTCGGTGCACTGAAAACATGTAGTCCATCTCGCACACTCGATGGATAGGAGATCTTGACTATGTTCCAAGCCACGCGCGGCTACGCTGCATCATCTGCCACCAGCCCGCTGGGACTGTTTCACTTTGTGCGCCGTGCACCGCGTGCCAACGATGTGGTGATTGACATTCTCTACAGCGGTGTCTGCCACTCTGATTTGCACACCGCGCGCAATGACTGGGGAGGGACAATTTATCCGACCGTCCCCGGACACGAGATTGTGGGTCGCGTGGTGGCATTGGGCAGCGCAGTGACTCGATTCAAAGTGGGTGATGCGGTTGGGGTGGGCTGCATGGTGGACAGCTGCCTGGATTGCGGCGCTTGTGCCAAAGGCTGGGAGCAATATTGCGAGCGCGGCATGACGGGCACCTACAACAGCACTGACCGCGTGGACGGTTCGGTCACCCAAGGGGGGTATTCGGAGCGCATTGTGGTGCGCGAGGAATTTGTCCTCAAGCTGCCTGATGCCATGGACTTGAAAGGTGTGGCGCCACTGTTATGTGCGGGTATCACAACCTGGTCTCCGTTGCGCTACTGGAGGGTGGGCAAAGGCAGCAAGGTGGCCGTGGTGGGGCTGGGAGGACTGGGGCATATGGCTCTCAAACTGGCCAAAGCCATGGGTGCAGAGGTGACCTTGTTCAGCCGTTCATCTGGCAAGGAAAGCGATGCGAAACGCCTGGGGGCAGATCGAGTGATCATCAGCATCGACAAGGCGCAGATGAAGTCGGTGCGTGGCCAGTTTGATCTGATTGTGGACACCGTGCCCTACGAACATGATGTGAACCCCTATACCGCCACGCTGGCTACGGGCGGTACTTTGGTGCTGGTGGGCTTTTTGGGCATGCAGACATCACCTGTGAATACAACGGCGCTGGTGCTGGGGCGCAAGTCGATTGCCGGCTCGGTGATCGGGGGGATTGCTGAAACCCAGGAAATGCTGGATTTTTGTGGCCAGCATGGCATCACCGCCGATGTTGAAGTGATTGCCATGCAAGACATCAATCAAGCGTATGAACGCATGCTCAAAAGCGATGTGAAATATCGCTTTGTGATTGATATGCAAAGCCTCAAGCAAGCCGATTGAAAAGTCTTTTGCAGCTGCTGCTGCCTATCTGACCTCCTTGGAAAGGCAGCCAGATAGGCTTGAGAGTGGTTTGAGGGAGGGCTGAAAAGGTTTTTTCAAGGGTTCAGTGACTGGATGGCGTGACTTGTTGCGCAATCACTTCCAGCACAGGCAGCGGCCAGTCCATGGCCCAGCCCGCGGCAGCCACCGCCAGCCATTCAGGCAAAGCCCACTCTCCCATTTGCGCGGGCAGGGGGAGGTGAGTCTCTTGCGTGCCGTGAGCGCACACCACGCGCCCATCACGCACAAAGACGACCCGGCCATTGACGCGGCGGTGCGACTGCAACAGGGGATGCTGTTCATCGGTATCAAGCCAGACGATTTGGCCCAGGCAGGTCAGGGCCAGGCTTTCCAGCTGTGCGCAACCAGTGCCCAGAACTGCCACGCCGCCGGGTCGAACGGTGCGCAATTGGGCCGCAAGTACGCGTTGCTGTGCGCCGTTGTCGAGCGTGGAGCCTTCCGGGCAAATGATGGCAAGGTCGCAATAGGCATAGGCCCAGCCGTCTCTCTCGGAAGTGGCCATGTCCTGTGCGATGACCGCAGCACTGACGGCACGGTGCATCAGCACCCGCTGGCCTGCACTGGGGGACTGACTTACTGGTTGTAACATGCGTGTGCCCTGCAAGTACATGTCATCCCCACAAGCGACGCCCGTGTAGTGGCCTTGCGACTGCTGCCAGGCTGCCAGTGTTTGCGCAATGCGCAGCCCTGACGTGTTGCTGGCAAGCACGCCCGCCAAAGGAATGCGACCGTCATCAGGGTGGGGAAACAAATGGGTGCAGATGGCTTCACCAACGGCACGGGGCTTGCCATGTACCGGGTACAGGTGCATGAGCAGACTGGGTCCAGCGTTGACTTCAACAATCGCACCACCCTGCTCAAGCAATGGGCGGCGAATGTCTTGCAGCACCATGTCGATGCCAGCGATGTCCAGGCCGATGGTGCGTGCGGCCATGGTGGCATGGCGAGCAATATCGGGATGAACCTCATCGGTGCAATCGACAGTGAGATTCCCTGTACGCAGCAGGGTGACTTGCTGGCCATCGGCAGGAATGGCGTGTGCGTCCAGCTGTTGGCGCTGCAGCTCGCCCTGCACCTTCGCATTGGTCGAGAGGTCGATGCGCTCCAGCGTGTTGTCGATCAGGCAACGGTCATGCTGGTTGATCTGAGCCTCGATCAACTGTGTCACGGTGGAGCAGCCATCGCCTATCACGTCAAGGGATTCACCACGGGTGGCTGCGACCACAGTGTCGCCCACGACCAGTACCCGGTGTTCGTAGCCACGAATGCAGCGCTCCACCAGTACTTGGGTACCTTCACGTTTGGCCAGCAGCCAGGCAGTTTCGACCGATGCCTGATCCATCAAATCCAGTGTCACGCCGCGCGCGCGGTTTCCATCCAGGGGCTTGACCACCACAGGCAATCCCAGACTTTGGGCCAGATGCCATGCCTGGGCAGGAGAGCTTGCGCAATCGCCCTGTGGTGTTGGAATGCCGGCGTTGGCGAGCAAGCGTTTGGTCAATGCCTTGTTGGAGGCAATGTCTTGTGCAATGGCTCCTGTCATGTCGCTCTCAGCGGTCCAGATGCGCTGTTGTGCCGCTCCCATGCCCAGCTGCACCAGATTGCCCTTGGGAAACAGACGATAGGCGGGCAGGTGACGCTGAATGGCTGCTTGTGCAATACATGCAGTGCTGGGACCCAGGCACTCCTCATCTATCACATGGCGAATGCGCCCCAAGGCTCCGGTCCACTGCTGCGCGCGTGCAATCGGAGGCAGTGCAAGCAGTTCTAGGGCCTGTTGAAGTACGCTACGGCCCAAAGCTGCTTCGCTGGCTTCCAGTACAACTGTGCCGCGTCCGTTGATACCGGGCAAGCATTCGCAAAAACGGTCTGGCAAGGCAACCGCTTTAAGCAGGGCATGTAGCAGCTCTTGGAGCTGCGGCCAGTGGTGTTCGTCCATGTCGAGCAGCTGTGCTTCCAGCACGGGGCGTTGGCTCCACAGGTTGTTGCCGGCCCAGTGGCGGGTGCGCAAGACATGGGCTTGCTGGCAGTTCAGTGCCTTTTCGGCGTAAACAGATTCCGATGTGCTGAGGGCGCGCATACGCGAGCCTCCTTGGGTTCAAAGCTAGTGGGTACACCAAAGTGACCTGCAGCAGGGCGCAAGCGGCCACAACGTAATGCATCACCAAGTGGCGATGAATCAGGGGGTGTAGTTGAAAGAGTGTTTTTTTGGGGTGCGTTCGCGAGAAAAATCGCTGACCCGCAGGTTTAGGTGCGCAGCCGAAGCAGCGGCCCATCCACGCAGTGCAGCATGTGAATGTGTGTCATGTGTGACTTTCCAAACCGAGCCCACGTGCGCGGACTGCTGGTTTGTTGTGTTGGGCCTGTAAAAAATCGAAGCGATGCTGCCTGGAGGTGTCTTTCAATAAGGAAAAGCACCTCCACCAAGCTGGCTGTCATCGCTCCATGGACAACCAGCGGTCGCCAGAATAGCAGGCTGTATACAACTGCGAAAGAGGGGGGCTGCAGAAAACTGAGAGATCAACCCGGGATTTCAGACAAGCGTCAGTCACGACTTGGCAGCAGTGTTTGCATGCATATGTCTGTGAGCCGTGAATAACACAATTGCCGCCACCGTACACTCGGGCAAGCCTTGGCAATCTGCTTCCAAGCGCATGAATGAGTGCACTGCATGATGACTACACCTGATACCCGCAGCTGGCTGAAAACGCTGGTCGCTTTTGATACCACCAGCCGCAACTCCAACCTGAACCTGATTGAGCATGTGCGTGATGCGCTGCGCGCTCAGAATGTGCAGGTACAGCTGTTCAAGTCTCCGGATGGCAGCAAGTCCAATTTGTTCGCCACGCTGCCCGCCCGGGACGGAAGTACCCAGGGTGGAATTGTCTTGTCAGGCCATACCGATGTGGTGCCCGTCGATGGGCAGAAATGGGATACCGAGCCGTTTGCGCTGACAGAGATCGACGGCAGCCTGTATGGCCGGGGCACCTGTGACATGAAGGGCTTCATTGCCGCTGGTCTGGCGCTGGTGCCCGAATTTTTGGCCATGCCGCGTGCCAAGCCGCTGCATTTTGCGCTGTCATATGATGAAGAGGTAGGCTGCGTGGGGGCACCCATCATGCTGGAACAGTTGAAGCTGCAAGGGCAGCGCTTTGATGGCTGCATCGTCGGAGAGCCCACCAGCATGCAGCCTGTGGTGGCGCACAAGGGCATCAATGTGTGGCGCTGCAAGGTGCATGGCAAGGCCGTGCATTCTTCGCTCACGCCACGCGGCAGCAATGCCATTGAATACGCTGCGCGTCTGATTTGCCGTATCCGCGATGTGGCTGACAGCTTCAAGGCCCAGGGACCGTATGACACGCTTTTTGATGTGCCTTACACCACCGTGACCACCAACCAGATCAGCGGTGGTATTGCGGTCAACACGCTGCCTGAGCTGTGCGAGTTTGCGTATGAGTTTCGTAACCTTCCCGGGATGGCCCCCGATGGCATTCAGGCGCAGGTAGAAGCGTATGTGCACAACGAGCTGCTGCCCCGCATGCGCCAGGAGTTTGCAGATGCACGCATTGAGTTTGAATCGATCGCAAATGCACCTGCGTTTGACAGTGCGGAGACCGAAGCCATCAGTCAGTTGGTCCAGGCTTTGACCGGTGATCACGAAAAACGCAAGGTGGCGTACGCCACAGAGGCGGGTCTGTTTCAGCAAGCGGGCATCCCGACCGTGGTCTGTGGGCCGGGTGCGATTGCCAATGCGCACAAGGCGAATGAATACGTGGAAGTTGCCCAGCTGCAGCGTTGTGAAACTTTCCTGCGCAAGCTGGCGCAGTCGTTGTAAAAATGCTGTGGTTTGCAATCGTTGTGCAGATCTTGCTGGTCTGCGTGATGGTGTGGATGTTCTGGCCGCTGATGCTGTCAGCCAGTGTTGGCGTAACGTGTGCGGCACTGTTGTGGAAGGCATTGCAGCGTAAGCTGGTTGATGGTTCGGCAGGCCGCATGGTCGCTCGCATGTCAGTCATGCTGCTGGGCTGGAGTGTTGCTGTGGGCGTGCTGCTCTGGATCCCGACCTCGGCCTATGACCCGACGCTGCTTGGCATGGTGGGGGCGGCAACCGCAGGCGTGCTGGCTTTTGTCGGCGTGTGGTTACTGGGGCAAATATTCACCAGTGCACGGCAATGGTTGCGGAAACAATCAGCAAATGACCGCCTGCCTGCCGAAGGCTGGTGGATTGCTGGTGGTGTTGGCAGCATTGCCGCTTTCTTTGCGGTGCTGCTGCTGTCACCGAATATGGCGGGCTGGATGGCTTGGCGCGAACAATTGCTGGGTTACCCCACTGTGCAACTGCGTATCCCTTTGGCCGCTGCGCACTCTCCTGCGCAGAGCTTGCAGCAGCGCAAGGTGCTGGAGGAATGGATACAGCCTTTAATGGTACAAGGCAACCGCTCCATTGACCGCTACTCGCGGGGCAAACATGGCACCAACCACTATCACGCGGTGGTGCCATCGCGTTATCGCTGGCAGGGCGATGTCCTTGAGGTTGTCTTGGGCGGTCATATGCGCAGGGACAAGCTGGATATGTATGTGCAGCGCTGGCAGGGGCAGCAGCAAGGTCAGGATCACGAAAAGGAGCTGATGGCAATGCTCGGTTGGTGGCCCATGGCGCAGGCCGAGTGCAAGCAGCAGTTGCAAAGCGATAGCCTTCATGCGGTGCTGGGCCTGACCCGTGCGCAGCTCAATACCATGCGCAGCTGCACGCAAGAACGTATGGCGGTATGGGCCGAAAGTGCCGTATTGCTGGCAGGCAAAGTGGGCACCATCGACATGCAGGTCCTGCCTCGTTTCAGTCCCTGGCGTTGGGGGGAGGCATGGAAGACGGTGGACCTGCTGGAGAAGGCAGGAAAAGCTGATGCTCCGTAGTGTCAGGCGTCCGTTTCAAGCTGTGGTGCCTGCGGAGCGGGACAGCGGCCTGGGATAGACCTCGCGCACGCAATCCAGCCAGGCTTGCGCCGCGCGTGAGAGATGGCCTGGACGCCACATGAGCATCACGTCCCATCCCATCTCGGGGCCTATCAGGGGGCGGCTGGCCACGCGTTGGGGATCGTACTTGGCAATCACGTGTTCAAACATCACTGCCACGCCAATGTCTGCTGCAACCAGGTCGCCGATGAAATCCCAATAGCGACTTTGCAACCTGACCTGCGGCGTAAAGCCCACCTCTGCGCATCGTTCCAGTACGGCTTCATGCAAAGCGAAGTCATTGGTGTAAAGCAAGAAGGGTAGCGCGGCCAAGTCGCGCCACTGCACGGGTGCATGCTCGTTGGTGACACGGCTTTTGGCCATGACAACACGGGTTTTTTGGTGGGTGATGGTGTAGGTTTGCAACTGCGCATCAGGGGCGTTGAACAGGCCCAGCGCCATGTCGAGCTTGCCCTCGTGCACCAGCTGGCGCTGGGCACGTGCGCCAGATTCCTGAACGTGCAGTGTGACCCCCGGGTAGCGTTGCTGAAACAGCGCAATGACGGGGGCCATATAGTGGCCTGCGGTTGGCATGATGCCCACGCTGAGTTCACCACGCGCAATACCATCCACCTCTGCCACTTCCTGGCGTAGCAGCTTGGCTTGTGCCAGTAGCTGCAAGCCGCGCTCATATACCACCTGGCCAGCATCAGTGAGCTGCACACCACGCCCTTCACGCAGCAGCAAGGGGCCGCCCAGCTCGTCTTCCAGTTGCTTGACCATCTTGCTGATGGTGGGTTGGGTCACGTGTACGGTTTCCGCGGCCCGTGTAAAGCTGTTCGCACGGACGACTTCGACGAAATAGCGCAGTGCTCGCAGGTCCATGGAATTCCTTTTACGAATGGCTCTAATGTGAATTATTCATTTTATGAATCAAAGGGTAAACCCTAGACTTCAAGTCCTATGGCATCCCAGGTTCCTTCTGTCTCATTGCTCACCGTTCTCCGCAGTTGGCACAGCTTTCAGCACTGCTTCAAAGTGGTGTTGCAGGTTGGCATGCTCAGCGCGATCTGGGTGAGCATGGATGTGGCTCGCCAGCATTTTGGCTGGGGGATGCCCGCAGGCTTGCTGGGCTTTGCACTATTGGCCTCAGGCCTGTTCACTGGGGTGGTGAAAGCCAAATGGTTGCAGGGCGGCACCAACTGGCTGCTGGCCGAAATGCTGCTGTTCTTTGTACCCGCGGTGCTCGTGGTGACTGAGTATCCTGAACTGATTGCCCATCAAGGCTTGCGCATTCTGGCGGTGATTGTCAGCAGCACTGTATGTGTGATGGTGGCAACTGCTTGGGCGGTAGACCGTGTTTACCGGCTGGAACTGTGGCTGGCGCGTCGTCGTTCTTCCCGAACAAGGGGCTAGCATGCTGTCCAATGAAGCCATCGGAGCGCTGTCATTGCTGGTCACAGTTGCTTGCTACGCGGTCAACAAACGCTTGTACCGCAAGTACCCCTCGCCGTGGTTGATGCCTATTTTGGCTACACCGGTGGTTCTGATCGCATTGGTGCTTCTCAGTCATGTGACTTATCCGCAGTACATTGCACAAACACGCTGGCTGGCCTGGTTACTGGGCCCCACCACAGTGGCTTTTGCACTGCCGTTATATGAGCATCGAGGCATGTTGAAAAAACATTGCTTGTCGATTGCCACAGGCGTTTTGGTGGCAAGTACCGTCTCAATCACCACCACAGTTTGGTTTGCCGGAGCCTTTGGCTTGAATGAAGAGCTGCAAAAAGGTTTGGCGGTACGTTCCATCACCACGCCGTTTGCCATTGAGGCTGAGCGAGTGCTGGGTGGCCCCACCGATCTGGCGGCCTTGTTTGTGGTGATGACAGGTATCACCGGCATGCTCGTGGGTGAGGTGCTGTTGCGTGTGTTGCCGCATGTGCGCAGCAAGATGGCAACCGGAGCTATTTTGGGTGGGGCGGCACACGGCACGGGTGTGGCCAAGGCGCGTCAGTTTGGCGATGTTCAGGCCGTTGTGGCCTCGCTGGTGATGATGATTGCCGGTGCAGTGAATGTGCTGGCAGCGCCGTGGGTGCGCATGGTGTTTTTCTAAAAAAGACGACGAACGGTCATGGCTTGGTAAACAAGCAACAGCAACAACAAGAGATAAAAAACGGCCTTGGTAAACACCAAGGCCGTTTTTGATGGTTTATGCAGCGCGCAAAGCGGGTGGATGGTTCTGCATGCTGCCTGTTTTCAGGTAGCGGCGGTGCCAGTCATAGGCCTCATCCAGCAGGTGAGGAGTGTGCTTGCCTGGTGCATCGCGCAGGGCGCGTTCCAGGTAATCGGTCATTGCATCCTTGAAGTCGGGGTGCACGCATTTCTCGATGATCAGCCGTGCCCGTTGCACAGGCGCCAGGCCGCGAAGGTCCGCCAGACCTTGCTCCGTCACGATGATTTGCACATCGTGTTCGGTGTGATCCACGTGCGACACCATCGGAACGATGCAACTGATCTTTCCTCCTTTGGCGACCGACGGTGTCATGAAGATCGACAGATAGGCGTTGCGTGCGAAGTCGCCACTACCGCCAATGCCATTCATGATGGAGGAACCCATGACATGGGTGCTGTTGACGTTGCCGTACATATCGGCCTCGATCAGCGCGTTCATGGAAATCAGCCCCATGCGGCGAATCAGCTCAGGGTGGTTGGAGATTTCCTGCGGGCGCAAGATGATGCGCTGGCGATAGAAGTCGATATTGGCCAGGAAGCGTTCCATGGCTTCGGGGCTGAGTGCCAGCGAAGTGGTGGAAGCGGTGTCGAGCTTGCCGGACTCGAGCATGTCCAGCATGCCGTCCTGAAGCACTTCGGTATAGGCGTTCAGGTGGTCAAACGGGCCGTTGTTCAGGCCTGCCAGCACGGCATTGGCAATATTGCCCACACCCGATTGCAGCGGCAGCAGCTCCGGCGGCAGGCGGCCAACTTTTACTTCGTGCTGCAAGAATTCGATGATGTTGGCTGCAATGCGCTGAGAGTCTGTGTCGGCTGGGCTGAATGCGGGCAGTTTGTCGCGCTGTGCAGTTGGCACCACCGCAATCACTTTGCTCAGATCGCAATGCAGGTACGGATCGCCGATGCGGTCAAACGGGTGTTCCATGGGAATGGGCTTGCGTTTGGGCGGCACGGCTGCTCCGTAGTAGATGTCGTGCATGCCTTCCAGCTCGGCCGGCTGGGCGCTGTTGACTTCCAGAATGATCTTGTCAGCCTGCTCCAGCCATGTCTTGTTGTTGCCCACGGAGGTGGATGGGATCAAGCGCCCATCAGGCAGGATACCCGCCACTTCGATGACCGCGACATCCAGATGGCCCAGAAAGCCGAACCATACGTACTGCGCCACATGCGAGAGGTGGATGTCCACGTATTGCATGCGTCCGTTGTTGATCTCGGCGCGCACGGTCGGGTCAGACTGGTAGGGCAAGCGGCGTTCAATGCCTCGCACTTTGGCCAGCGCACCGTCCAGTTCGGCCGATGTGGATGCACCTGTCCAAAGACTGATGCGGAACTGCTCGCCCTCCGCGTTTTTCGCTTCAATGCGCTTGGCTAGCGCCTGCGGGACAGCTTTGGGAGCTCCTGCCGGTGTGAAGCCGCTCATCCCGAGCGTCATGCCCGATTGAATGAGGCTCGCAGCTTGGTCTGCCGTCATGATGCGCTCGCGCAGCGCAGTACACAAAACACGGTCTGCAGGCGAGGCCGCTGTAAAACTTGTTTGCATAATCTTGTCCCCCTGTGAAACTGTCTTTCAAACAGCGTTCTTTTGTCTTTTTCCGGGTTCAACCCTAGGTGCCAACCCTCAGTTGAACACAGCGAATGGAGCAAGGCCAGCGTTCTTGATCAGGGAAAATGCCGATACCGAATCTTGAAAAAATCTGAATAAAGCGGCTTTAACCTGTGGATTTTTCGAGTTTTTTCCATGCCACTTGTGCACAAGCAGAGGATCGGTCTGCGCTGACACCTCTTTGCGACGACAGCAAGCAAAATTGTCTCCATGGCTTTTGCACTCTCTCATACCAAAGAACACTTGGCCGCTTTGCTACGGCCCATTCAGCCTGTTGTGGATGCCGTCAAACTATGGATGAACGCTGACGGCCTTCGCATGAGTGCGGCAATGACTTTTTACGGCTTGCTCAGCCTGTCACCATTGGTGCTTCTGATTGTGGGCTTGCTCGGCTGGTGGATGGACCGCAGCGTGGTGGAGAGCACATTGCTGGCGCAAGTGCAGGATGTGATGGGTGAGCGTGGTGCCAGCGTGGTGCAAGGCGCACTGGCCAGTGCCCAGGCTCCTGCGGAGGGACGCCTTGCATCCATCGTGGCATTTGTGTTGCTGCTTTCAGGGGCAACCGGCGTGTTTGTCGAGTTGCAAAATGCGCTCGACAAACTGTGGCAGTTCGGTCGTGATGAGCCGCCACCAGCGCAAAAAGCTTGGTGGAAGCTGGCGACCTTGCGCTTGCGTGGCCTGGCCTATGTGTTGATCGTCGGTTTTCTAATGCTGGTGACCATGGTGTTATCCACGGCGATCAAGATGTTCACGCAGCTGGCTGGCAGCTTGCTGAATATGGCGCCACCCAGCGTGGTGGTCAGTGTGATCAATGAGAGCGTGTCATTCATGGTCATCACCGTCCTGTTTGTGGGTTTGATGCGCATCGGTACGGGCAGCAAGCCGCGCTTGCGCCATCTGGTGTGCGGTGCGCTGGTGTCATCGGTGCTGTTTCTGCTTAGCAAGCAGGCCTTGGCCTGGTACCTATCAACGGCAGCCGTGGTGTCCGCCTATGGGGCGGCGGGCTCACTGGTTGTGGTGCTGATGTGGATTTATGTCACCTCTGCCATCTTGCTGCTCGGGGCCAGCTTCGCCAAAGCGCTGGATATGGGGAGCGCCCAAACTCCGGCAGCAGCCGCTGAGGAGGTCAAAGGGAAGGCGGCTGTGCCCCGCAGTGTTGGCGGTCAGGCCAGTCAGCAGTGGCCTGAAATTTAGAGCTTGCACATGGGGCAAACGCCGGAGTACGGCATTCAGGCTCGGTTCAAGGTGGCGTCAATTTCCGCAAGCAGTTTGAGGGCCGCAGCATGGGTGCCGTTGGGCAAACGGTTTGTCCATTCGTGCTCTGCCAGAGGGTGCACGCTGCAGTTGCTGGGCAAGGTGGCTTCGGCATCCAGGAGCGCATGCAGACGCGGCATGAATACCCATTGCAGCCATTCTTCGATCTGCAGGGTATCGTACATAAAAGGCATGACTGAAGCCATGGCCTCCTCGGAAGGGGGCAGTGTGCTCCATAGCGAAGCCGCACGCAATTCGGCTTCCAGTTGTTGCAGCTGTTGACGCAGGATGGTGGAGGTATCGCTCATAGCAGCAGATTTTGCGCTTTCCGATATTCCCTGGCAGGGCTGCGTTGTTATGCCGTGCAGGTATTGGCGCAATAGCGCTGGCCTGCCTGGCAAGGCAACCGAGTAGCTTGGCTAGCCGACACAGCTTCACTATCAGGAGTAGATAGACCTAAGGTTTTCCCTTGGCGGCGGTCAACTGCGTTACTCCCGGCGAGCCTAAATGCTCGGGGTTTGCCCGAAAAGTTCTGCACAGCGGAATTTCCTGCTGGTTATTTCCTTGTCCAGCCCCTAGTCTGGACTGGCTGCAGCTTGCGAAGGCTGTGTCAAAACAGACAAGGAGACGGGGATGCATGACAACACCAGTACGTGCCGCACCGCTGTGCGACACGACCCAGCTTGCAGGAGGGTGTGATGGACGCTTTGCTGCAACAAGTGCTCAACGGGCTGACTCTGGGCGGAATTTATGGTCTGGTGGCGCTGGGCCTGACTTTGGTTTACGGCATCTTGCACGTGCCCAATTTTGCGCACGGTGCGTTTTACATGATCGGTGCGTTTGTGGCTTTTCATGCCATGAATGCGTGGGGCATGGGTTACTGGCTGGCCATGCTCACGGCAGCAGCTGTGGTCGCGCTGATGGCAGTGATCAGTGAACGGCTGGTGTTCAACCCGCTGCGCAATGCCACAGGGATTCACCCCATGATTGCGGCCATCGGTGTGCTCCTGTTTCTGGAGGCTGCGGCGCAAGCAATCTGGGGGGCGGATTTCCAGCGCATGCAAACCCCCTACACCAGCATCATTGATCTGGGCGGCGTGACAGCGCCCGCACAGCGCTTGCTGATCATTGGCGCAGCCTTTGCACTGATGGTTGCGCTGCACCTGTTCCTCACGCGCACCGTGATGGGCTCGACCATCATTGCCATGGCGCAAAACCGCGATGGCGCATCGATTGTGGGCATTGATGCCAACCGGGTGGCCATGCTGACCTTTGCCATCTCTGGCGTGCTGGCTGCTGTGGCCGCCACGCTGTATGCCCCCATCAACTTGGTCTATCCGGCCATGGGGCATCTGGTGATTACCAAAGCCTTTGTGATCATTATCCTGGGCGGTATGGGCAGTATTCCGGGAGCGATTGTGGGCGGGCTGATCATCGGTTTTGCCGAGAGCTTTGGCGCCTACTACGTCTCTACCGATTACAAGGACATCATCGCTTTTGTGCTGCTGGTAGTGATTCTGTCGATGCGTCCTGAGGGCTTGTTTGCGAAGAGGGGGCGCTGAGATGAAAGGCTTTATCGATAGCAAGCTGGCCTGGGGTCTGCTTTTGGCGGCCAGCCTGGTGTTCCCCTGGATCACGGGCAACGATTACCACCTCACGGTGATGAGCACGGCCTATATTTTTGCCATTGCCACGCTGGGCCTGAATCTCATCACCGGCTACACCGGCCAGCTCAATCTGGCGCACGCAGGCTTTATGGCGGTGGGCGCGTACACCGTAGGCATTTTGACGGTGGACCACGGCTGGAGCTTCTGGACTGCCTTCCCCATGGCTGGCGTTGTGAGTGCCTTTCTGGGCTACTTTGTGGGCATTGTTTCATTGCGCCTCAAGGGCCACTTTTTCTCGATCTTCACGCTGTGCGTGGGCTACATCATGTTTTTGCTGATCGAGAAGTGGGAGGGGCTGACGCACGGCACGGTGGGCATCATGGGCATTCCCGCTCCAGAAGCGATTGGATCGGTGTCCTTCGAGTCGCCTCTGGCGCTGTATTACCTGATGCTGTTTTTCTTGGTGATTGCGGTGTGGGCCATGCGCCGCATCGTCAAGTCCTTGCTGGGGCGCACCTTCATCGCCATCCGCAACAGCGATGAGCTGGCGGAGGCACTGGGCATCAACCTGATGCGCAACAAGACGCTGGCGTTCATGCTCAGCGTCTTCTACGCCGGCATGGCTGGTGGTTTGTATGCGGGTTTTGTGCGTTTTATCGGACCTGATATTGCGGGCACTCACCACACGTTCGACATGATGATTTTCATGATCGTGGGTGGCCTGGGGACGGTGCTGGGGCCGTTGCTGGGGGCGATTGGCATGCCGTGGCTGACGCAGTCGCTGCAGTTCCTGCAGGAGTACCGTTTCATCGTGTTCGGTCCCATTCTGGTGGCTCTGGTGATCTTCTTGCCGCACGGCATTGTGGGGAGTTTTTTGGCGTGGCGTGCACGCCGCGCAGCCAAGGAGGGCAAGCCGCATGCTCAAGATTGAAAAGCTCACCAAAAAGTTTGGTGGACTGGCTGCCGTCAATGACGTCAGCACCGTGATTGAGGAGGGCAAGATCAACGCCATCATCGGCCCCAACGGTGCAGGCAAGACCACCTTCTTCAATCTGATCAGCTCCATGCACAAACCCACCAGCGGAACAATCACGTTCAATGGCCAGGACGTGACATCGCTGCGCCCCGATCAGGTGGCCAAACTGGGTATTGCGCGCACGTTTCAATTGACCGCCTTGTTTGACAAGGCATCGGTGCTGGACAACCTGATCGTTGGGCACCGCCTGCGCACGCACTCCGGTTTGTGGGATGTGCTGCGCGGCTCCAGCCGCCTGCGCGAAGAAGAGCGGGTGTGCCGGGAAAAAGCGCGCGATGCACTGGACTTTGTCGGCCTGTCGCACATTGCGCACCGTCTGGCCGGTGACATCACGCAGGAAGAGCGCAAGCGTGTGGCGTTTGCGCTGGCGCTTGCCACCGACCCCAAGCTGCTGCTGCTCGATGAACCTGCGGGCGGCGTGAACCCGGAAGAGACAGAAGGTCTCGCACAGCTGATCCGCAAGTTTGTGCAGCACGGCATGACGGTGGCGCTGATCGAGCACAAGATGGGAATGATCATGAGCCTGGCCGACAGGATTCTGGTGCTGAGTTACGGCGAAAAAATTGCAGAAGGTACACCCGAAGAGATTCGCCGCAACCCGGCGGTGATCGACGCGTATCTGGGGAGCGAGCATGCTGAAGTTTGACAAGGTATCGCTGAAGTACGGCAGCTTTCTGGCGCTCGATCAGGTCAGCCTGCATGCGGATAAAGGTGAACTGGTGGTGCTGCTGGGTGCGAATGGTGCGGGCAAAAGCTCGTTGTTTCTGACAGCCAGTGGCATCCACAAGGCAGCCGGTGGATCCATTACCTGGGAAGGCAGGGAGCTGGTGGGCAGCAAGCCTTCTTCCATCGTGCAGTCGGGCGTGGTGCAGTGCCCGGAAGGGCGCAAACTGTTTCCGCAGATGAGCGTGCAGAAAAACCTGGAGCTTGGTGCCTATGTGCACCGCAACGATACCGGGCCGAGCAAGCAGATCCTCGAAGAGGTGTATGCGCTGTTTCCGATTCTGCGCGATAAGAAGGATGACCCCGCAGGTTCGCTCTCCGGCGGTCAGCAGCAGATGGTGGCAATTGGCCGGGCCATGATGGGACGCCCCAAAGTACTGCTGCTCGATGAGCCTTCGCTGGGCTTGGCGCCCTTGGTGATCAAGCAGATGTTTGAAGTGATTCAGCGAATCAACCAAAGTGGCACCACGGTGCTGCTGGCTGAGCAAAACGCTTTTGCGGCGCTGAAGATTGCCCACCGTGCCTATGTGCTGGAAAGCGGCCATATCGTGCGTGAAGGCAAGCCGCAGGAGCTGCTCGCGGATGACTCGATTCGCAAGGCTTATATAGGGGCGTGATGCCTCCGCACATGATTTTCACTGCGCGCTCACGCGTAGTTTTTTCGGTACTGCAGCGCTAGACAAACACCATATACAAGGAGACAACCATGCGTGCATTTTCTCGACTCAATCGCCGCCAGCTGACAGGGCTGGCACTGGCTTGCGCAGCCACCTGGGCAGTGCCGGTGATGGCGCAGGACGTGGTCAAAATTGGCTACTCGGGGCCGCTGTCAGGCGGTGCCGCGCAGTATGGAAAGAATGCGCTTGACGGCATGCTGCTGGCTGCTGATGAGCTCAATGCAGCCAACCTGGAAATCGGTGGCAAAAAGGTGAAGTTTGAAATCGTCCCGCTGGACGATAAATACAACCCCGCGGAGACTGCCATCAATGCGCAGCGCCTGGTGCAACAGCACAAAACCCCCGCTGTTCTGGTGCCGCACTCTGGCGGTATTTTTGCACTGCAAACCACCAATGAGCGCAACAACTTCATTGTGCTGGCCTATAGCTCTGTGCCGCAGATCACCAACCGTGGCAACAAGCTGACTTTGCGTATTCCGCCGGAGTTCACCACCTATATCGAACCCTTCTCCAAGTACCTGATGGAGCGATACGGCAAGAAAGTCGCCATGGTGGGCGCTGACCATGACTATGGCAAGGCATGGGCTGCCGCATTCAAGCCAGGATGGGAAAAGCTGGGCGGTACGGTGGTGGCCGAAAACCCCATGAGCTACAACCGCGCCACCGATTTCTACAGCGGTGTCAGCAAGGCCTTGGCGGCCAAGCCTGATGTGCTGTTTGTAGGCGGTGCTTCGGAGCCAACCGCACTGGTCATCAAGCAGGCGCGCGAACTGGGGTTCAAAGGTGGCTTTTTGGTCATGGACCAGGCCAAGCTTGATGAAATGGCTCGCGTGGTGGGTGGCATGGGCCCGCTAGAAGGTGCGATTGGCGTGCTTCCTGTGTCGGCAGACCCATCGCCGGTGAACAAGTCCTTCATTGATCGCTTTGGCAAGAAGTTTGCCGGTCGCGTGCCTGGCTCGGAAGCATTGTGGAACTACACGGCCGTGCATGCCACCGTCAAGGCGATGCAGTTGGCAGGCTCGGTCACCGATGCCAAGGCGATTCATGCCAAGCTCGATGAGGGCTACAAAGGATTGTCGGCAGAGGTGAATCCCGGTGGTGTTCTGGGGGTGGATGCTGCTGGCGGCACGCTGACGACGGAGCGCGGCGGTGCGGTCAAGGATGGCCAGATCATCGTGGTGAAAACCAGCAAGTAATTAGTGTGCCTACTGATCGGTAAGTGTGTAAAAGCGCAGCTTTGCCAGGCTGCGCTTTTTATCTACGACAGGGTAGATAAACATCATGCAGATGTTTGAAATGACAGTGGTTTGATACTTTGAGCATCTGAGGAAGAAGGTCTTCAGCGCTCGCAGCATCTTCAGCGAGTCGCTCAAATCAGGCTGGCACCACCATCCAGAACCAGGGCTTGGCCCGTCATGTGGCGTGATGCATCAGAGGCCAGATACACCGCAGCGCCTTTCAAGTCTTCTTCGCCACCAATGCGGCGCAGTGGGGCACGGGCGATGAGCTGGTCTCCAAGCTTGTCGATCAGACCGCTGGCTAGCTTGCTGGGGAAGAATCCCGGGCAGATGGAGTTGACGCGAATGCCGTAGTGTCCCCATTCAGAGGCCAAGGTGCGTGCCAGATGTACCGCAGCGGCTTTGGAGGTGTTGTAGGCCACGGTATTCATGCCGGGTGGCGTGCCCTTGAGCGCGGCAACAGAGGCGGTGATGATGACGTTGCCTGCACCTTTGGGAATCATCACGCGGCGAGCCACTTCACGGGTCAGGAAGAAGGGCGCAGAAACATTCAGGTTCATCACCTTGTGCCAGGCTTCATCCGGATACTCCTCGGCCTTGGCCCCCCAGGTTGCTCCGGCGTTGTTGACCAGAATGTCGATGGTGCCCAGTTGCGCAAGAACGTCATCGACCAGCCCAGGAATGGCATCGAACTTCTGCAGATCATTGGTGAAGGTGTGCACCTTGATGCCCAGCTTTTCCAGGTGAGCTTTGGCCTCGGCCAGTTCATCGGATTTGCGCGCAGTGATGGCTAGCCTGGCTCCCATTTCCCCCAGGGCTTCGGCCATTTGCAGGCCCAGGCCTCGGGAGCCTCCGGTGATCAAGGCCGTTTTTCCCGAAAGATCGAACAGTTGTTTGACACTCATGCTTTTTGTCTCCTGGATGGTGGTGGAAAAGCCGATCCGCGTGGCGGAATGCTCAAGTGACCATGCTAGGTTTGAACGGCAAAGATGGCTGTCGTCTTGGCTACTGCAAAGGCTCGGGATTACGCTTGGTAGATCGCTTGCTGAAGGCGGCGCACCATGCGTTCCAGCTCCGGCTTGGCCCGCTGCATCAACATGTCGGCAGAGATGAGTCGTGCAGGGCCGCCACAGCTGATGGCCATCAGCGGCAAGCCTCGGCCGGGTGAGAAGGCCAGCGCAATCGCGTTGACATGGGGCAGCCAGTCCCCAAAGGATGTGGTCAGCCAGGGGTGCGCACGGTCATGGTGCTGAGGCCACTGCGTTTGCTGTTGCACGGCATCAGCCCACTGGTCTGGGGCATGGGCCTGTAGATAGTCCAGCGCCTGTTGGCGTTCCGGCAGTGGGCATGCGGCTAGCCAGGCGCGGCCAATAGCGGTGGTGCCCAGGGGCAGGCGAGTGCCTATGTCCAGATCCGAGTCCATGGGCTGCGGGCTGGGACAATGCTCCACATAGACCATGTTGTGCCTGTCTCTTGTGGCCAGAGCCACTTCACACTGCGTCAGTTCGGCCAGCCTGTGCATCAGTGGACGGGCCAGCTTGCGAACATCCATGCCGGACAGCATGGCACTGCCCAGTGCCAGGGTGGCAGTGCCCAGCCGGTATTTACCTTCTTCGGGGACATGGATGAGGTAGCCCAGCGTGGTCAGCGTATAGGTCAGGCGCGAAACTGTGGATTTGGGGAGCTTGCAGCGTTTGGCAATGTCCTGATTGCCCAAAAGCTTTTCCCCTGAGCGAAAGCATGAGAGCACATCCAGACCGCGTGCAAGGGCGATGACGTAGTTGCGATCCAGCGGTTGAGGGGTTGGGGCAGAGACAAAGGTTGCAGGCATGCTGCAGATTATGGAAATGCCGCAGTTGTCGCGCTACAGGGCTTTCGCTGACAAAAAAGCCCGCCGGTGCAGTGCGCGGGCGGGCTTGGCAGGCCGGTTGCTGATGGGATTACTTTTCGACGAAAGCGCGCTCGATCACAAAGTCACCAGGGGTGGTGGTATTGCCTTCCTTGAAGCCACGGTGCTCCATCATTTCCTTGAGCTGGGCCAGCATGGCGGGGCTGCCGCACAGCATGACGCGATCGGTCTCAGGATTGAGCGCGGGCAGGCCCAGACATTGCGGGAAGATGTTGTTGTTGATCAGGTCGGTGATGCGGCCTTGGTTGCGGAAAGGCTCGCGTGTCACGGTAGGGTAGTAGTGCAGCTTGTCCTTGACGATCTCGCCCAGGAATTCGTGCTCGGGCAGGTCTTTTTCAAACATGTCCTTGTACGCCAGTTCCTTGACTTCGCGCACGCCGTGCACGACCACCACGTTGTCGAATTTTTCGTAGGTTTCGGGATCACGGGCGATGGCCAGCCATGGCGCCAAGCCCGTACCCGTGCCGATCATGTACAGATTCTTGCCAGGCAGCAGATAGTCGATCAGCAGCGTGCCTGTGGGCTTCTTGCCCACGATGATGGTGTCGCCCACCTGGATGTGCTGCAGACGCGAGGTCAGAGGGCCGTCTTCCACCTTGATGGACAGGAATTCCAGGTGCTCTTCGTAGTTGGGGCTGGCGATGGAATAGGCACGCAACAGGTTTTTGCCATCCACCTTCAGGCCAATCATGGTGAAGTGGCCGTTGGAGAAACGCAGCGAAGTGTCACGTGTGGTCGTGAAAGAGAACAGACGGTCCGTCCAGTGATGCACGGACAGGACGCGTTCTTCGAGAAAAGCACTCATGATGGAACTAAAGTCAGAGGATGCAAAAACGGGCACGGCATGCCCGGGCTTCGATAGCCGGGTGGCGAACCCTGTATGACTGCGTGATATGCGCCAGGGGTATAGCGGGCCGACTTTTTATATATCAATCTACTATTGTCCGAGAAATGCAAGCGCAAGGGGGCAGTTGCGGTCTTTCATTTGAGATGGATTAGTAATAAGCACCTGCCTGGAGTGATAAATGCCGCAAAGCTTGACAGTGATTAATGCTCGGAATTAGCATAATGACAAGGTGTACGGCGTATTGGCGCCGGCGCATTTTTTTAAAACTAAATATACTCAATTTGAGTATTAATTAGCATGGTGCCACCGCACCGTGGAGGACGACATATGCAACTGCGCTGGACACTGCCCGTCTGGGCCCTGGCGATACTTCCTGCCTGGGCGGCCCAAGATGTGCTGAAGATTGGAGAGATCAACAGCTACAAAGCCATGCCAGCTTTTCTGGAGCCCTACAAAAAGGGTATGGACTTGGCGGTGGAGCAAATCAACGCACAAGGCGGTTTGCTGGGCAAGAAAGTGGAGCTGGTGACGCGCGATGACAACGGCAATCCTGGTGATGCCATTCGCGCTGCGGAGGAGCTGTATGCACGCGAGAAGATCGATGTGCTCACCGGCTCTTTCCTGTCGCACGTAGGCATGGCGCTGACCGATTATGCGGGCCAGAAAAAGCGTTTCTTCCTGGCTTCGGAGACGCTGACCGACAAGGTGGTCTGGGAAAACGGCAACCGCTATACCTATCGCCTGCGTGGCTCGACCTACATGCAGACTGCCATGCTGGTGCAGGAAGCCAAGAAGCTGAACAAAAAGCGCTGGGCCATTGTTTATCCCAACTATGAATACGGCCAGTCGGCAGTGGCCACCTTCAAAAAGCTGATGAAGGAAGCGCAGCCCGACATCGAGTTTGTGGCCGAGCAAGCACCCGCTCTGGGCAAGATCGATGCAGGTTCGGTGGTGCAGGCCTTGGGCGATGCAAAGCCCGACGCGATTTTCAATGTCCTCTTCTCGGTGGATCTGGGCAAGTTTGTGCGCGAAGGCAATACGCGCGGCCTGTTCAAGGGGCGCGAAGTGGTGGGCTTGCTCTCCGGCGAACCGGAATATCTGGATGCCTTGCGTCAGGAAGCGCCAGAGGGCTGGATTGTCACGGGTTACCCCTGGTACAGCATCAAAACGCCTGAGCATGAAGCATTCTTGAAGGCTTACCAAGGCAAGTTCAAAGACTACCCGCGCCTGGGCACCATTGTGGGTTACAACGCCATCCAGTCGCTGGCCGCAGGCATCACCAAGGCAGGCAGCACGGAGACCGAAGCGCTCATCAAGGCCTTCAAAGGTCTGGATGTGAACACGCCCTGGGGCGCCATCACCTACCGTCCCCAGGACAACCAGTCCACCATGGGCGCTTTTGTAGGCAAGACCACGTATAGCAAGGACATGAAGCGCGGCATCATGACCGACTTCTACTATGCCAATGGCAAGGACTACCAGCCTTCGGACGAGGAAGTGAAAAAGCTGCGCCCTGCCAGCGCGCAATAATTCGCGCATTACCTACAGCCACCTGCATGTGCAACGCGCACATTGGGTGGCTTTTGCATATCTGATTGTTTTGCCGTGGAGGAGCACATCGTATGAGTGCATCCGGCCTGTTGGCCCAATTGCTCAACGGACTGGCCAGCGCATCGTCACTGTTTCTGGTGTCTGTGGGTCTGTCGCTGATCTTCGGGGTCACGCGCACCATCAATTTTGCGCATGGCTCTTTCTTCATGCTCGGTGCATATATCGCATTTGCCAGCGTGGAAGCACTGGAATCTGTTATCGGTTTCTGGCCTGCCTTGTTGCTGGCTCCGCTGGTGTGCGGCTTGATCGGCGCAGTGACCGAGATGGGCCTGCTGAGGCGCATCTACAAAGCGCCTGAGCTGTTCCAGTTACTGGCCACGTTTGCGCTGGTACTGGTGATCAAAGATGCAGTTCTGTGGCTGTGGGGACCGGAAGAGTTGTTTGGTCCGCGTGCAGCGGGTCTGGATGGGTCCATCGAGATACTGGGCCGCCAGTTTCCAACTTATGACTTGTTGTTGATTGCTGTTGGTCCCCTGGTGCTCCTGGGTCTGCATCTGCTGCTGACCAGAACCCGCTTTGGCACTCTGGTGCGAGCTGCCACGCAAGACCGCGAGATGGTGGGAGCATTGGGGGTCAACCAGGCGTGGCTGTTTACCGCAGTTTTCGCTTTGGGAACGCTGCTCGCGGGCTTGGCTGGAGCGCTGCAATTGCCGCGTGAACCGGCCAGCCTGGAGATGGACATGACCACCATTGGCGCAGCCTTTGTGGTCGTGGTTGTGGGAGGGATGGGCAGCATTCCCGGTGCCTTCGTGGCGGCACTGCTGATTGCGGAAATCAAGGCAGTGTGCATCTGGCTGGGCGTGCAGGACATAGCAGGTGTGGAGGTGTCATTTTCCAAGCTCACACTGGTGGTGGAGTTCCTGGTGATGGCTGTGGTGCTGATCTGGCGGCCCTGGGGACTCATGGGCCAGCCTCAAGCCGCGACACGCCACACAGGGGTGCCCGAGCAGCCGCTGCGTTCGGCGGGGCGGGGCAGCACCATCGCCTGGAGTGTGCTGATTGCCGCCTTGCTGCTCATGCCGCTGTTGGTGGGCAAAGGCAGCTATGCCACGGTGCTGGTTACGGACATGTTGATTGCAGCACTGTTTGCTGCAAGCCTGCACTTCATCCTCGGCCCCGGTGGCATGCACTCTTTTGGTCATGCCGCCTATTTTGGTTTGGGCGCCTATGGCGCCGCACTGGCGGTACGAGCGCTGGATCTGCCCATGGAGGCAGCGCTGCTGTTTGGTCCCTTGGTGGCTGCGGCCGGTGCATTGCTCTACGGCTGGTTCTGCGTGCGCCTGTCAGGCGTGTATTTGACGATGCTGACGCTGGCTTTTGCACAAATCACATGGGCGATCGTGTTCCAGTGGGATGGGCTCACTGGGGGCAGCAATGGCTTGACTGGCGTATGGCCCAGTGATTGGGCAGCATCTACAGAGCATTTTTACTGGCTGGCGCTGGCTTTGTGCGTACTGGGTGTGTATCTCTTGCGCCGCATATTGTTCTCCCCACTGGGTTACGCATTGCGCGCAGCGCGAGATTCCACTCTGCGTGCCGACGCCATTGGGCTGAATGTGCGCCGCATTCAGTGGGTGGCATTTGTCATTGCAGGTGCTTTTGCAGGAGTGGCCGGAGCGTTGTTTGTGTTTTCCAAAGGCAGCGTGGCACCAGACAGCCTGGGCGTGACCAAGAGTGTGGATGCGCTGGTCATGGTGCTGCTGGGCGGCATCCAGAGCCTGGCAGGCCCCATCGCTGGTTCTGCAACTTTTACATGGCTGCATGACACCGTGGCGCGCAATACGGATTACTGGCGCGCCATGATGGGCGGCACCATGCTGCTGCTGGTGATGTTGTTTCCCCAAGGGATCGCGGGGCTGGGGCAAATGCTGCACGGGCTGCGGGGCCCGTCTCAGAAAGTGCAGGTGGGCGCATGAATACGCTGCTCCAGGTTCAGGGTATTTCAAAAACCTTTGGCGGTGTTCAGGCCGTGCGGGATGTGTCGTTTTCCGTGCGAGCCGGAGAGCTGTTGGCGCTGATTGGCCCCAATGGCGCGGGAAAGAGCACCACCTTCAACATGGTAGGGGGACAGCTCAGGCCGGACCGTGGTCATGTGTTGCTGTCAGACGAAAACATAGCGGGTTTGGCTCCGCGTGACATTTGGCGCAAGGGTGTTGGGCGCACTTTCCAGATTGCGCAGACCTTTGCTTCGCTCACGGTGGTGGAGAACGTGCAGATGGCCTTGCTCTCGCACGACCAGCACATTTTTTCATGGTGGCCACGGGCGGCTGCGCACCGCCGCGACCATGCGCTGGCTTTGCTCGAGCAAGTGGGCATGGCCGCCCAGGCAGACCGTGCCTGTAGCGCGTTGGCCTATGGTGATGTCAAGCGTGTGGAGCTGGCGATTGCCCTGGCGCACGATCCCAAGTTGCTGCTCATGGACGAGCCCACGGCTGGCATGGCTCCTGGCGAGCGTGTGGCGCTGATGCAGCTGACGCGTGAGCTGGCCAGGGCCCGGCAGGTGGGCGTGCTGTTTACCGAACACAGCATGGATGTGGTGTTCGGTCAGGCCGACCGCGTGGCGGTGCTGGTGCGGGGTCAGTTGCTGGCTGAAGGTACGCCGCAGCAGGTGCGTGATGACGCTCGGGTGCAGCAAGCCTATCTGGGCACGGGCCTGGTGTTGGAGAAACAGGTATGAGCGGCACTGATACATTGCTGCAGGTGGAGCAGTTGAATGCTTGGTATGGCGCTGCGCACATCCTGCACGGCGTTTCTTTGAACGTGGGGCGTGGTGAAGTGGTGGCGTTGATGGGGCGCAATGGTGCAGGCAAATCCACCACCCTCAAATCCATCGCTGGGCTGGTGCAGCGGCGCGAAGGAAAAGTTTTTTTCATGGGCGCTGACATGCGCCGCAAAGCTTCGCACCAGATCGCACGTGCAGGCTTGGGCTATGTACCGGAAGACCGACGCATCTTCACTGCGCTGACGGTGCTGGAAAACCTCGAGGTGGGGCGGCAGAAGGCGCGCTCCTGGCCTGGTGGAGAAGCGCTGCCGCACTGGACGCCTGAAAAGCTTTTTGCACTGTTCCCCAATCTGGGGGAAATGCCAGATCGCCCGGGAGGACAGATGAGTGGAGGTGAGCAGCAAATGCTGACCGTGGCGCGTACCCTGATGGGGCAGCCCTACGTGGTGCTGCTTGATGAACCCAGCGAGGGTGTGGCCCCCTTGATCGTGGAGCAAATGGCGAAAACGATTTTGCAGCTCAAGGCCCAGGGCATTGGTATTTTGCTCAGCGAGCAAAACCTGCCATTCGCGCAAGTGGTGGCAGACCGTGCTTATGTGCTGGAAAAAGGCCAGATTGTGCACAGCAGCAGCATGGCTGAACTGGCAGGCGATGAAAAGGTGCGTCAGCAGTATCTTGGGGTGTGAAGCCGTTTAAGGCGCTGCCAGCGCGCGCAGGTGCGGTGAAGCCGCCAGCGCACTGGGCAGAAGATAGCTGCCGCTGAGCAAGGGGAGCGACACCTGCGTGAAGTGCACTTGCAGATCGAGCCCGGCGTGCTGCCACGCGTCCCACACCAAGGTCGTGCAATAGGTGCCCAGCGTGCGGTCAAGCATATGAAAGCGGCGCCCCTTTTGGCCCAGGGCCCAGTTCACCACTTGCTGTCGTTGGGTGGCGCTGACTCCGTGCACCTGCATCACCTGGAAGCCACTGGCACGCTGTGCATCCAGGTAGAACGCCAGATCGTCGAGCACCACGGCATCTGGTGTGCCTCTGCGCTCGGAAGGCGTAGCATGCACAACCTGCCAATTTTCTGGCGTTCCAATGAGCAGTCCAACATGGCTGTAGAGCCCTTGATCCACAGCCATTACCGCATGGCTGACCCCTTCAGTGCCCGCCCGGAAAATCAGGTCGCCAGCCATGGCCTGGGCTGGCAGCTGCGGGGTTTGGGCAGCACACCAGCCGCTGAAAAAAAAGGCCACCCCAATCGTGGCCTTGTACAGCAGGCCGGTGGTCAAAGGATGATCTTCCAGTTGCCATCTTCTTGGCGCAGCTTGAAGTTTTCTTCCTTCGTCTTGCCATTTTTGTACGTCAATTTCACATGTACACGGGCTGTTTGGCCATCTTCTGCAATCTTTTCTTCGAGCAACTCGATGCTGCCCATGCCGCCGTTGGCTTCTGTGACGGAATTGCTTTGCGCCACCATCATTTCCACCTTGGGTTTGACCATGCGCATTTCGTCGGCCGAGACTTGAGCCAAAGCCATGTATTGCAGGGCTTTGTCGGTATTGCCTGCTTGCACGGCAGCATAAAAATCTTTGACCACACCAAATGGTGAGGCGCTGCCCAGGCAGGCGCTCAGACCCATGGCCAAACCCATGGCCAGGCAGGTGCGGCGTGAAATAGACATACTGATTTCCTCTCGAAGTGCGCGCTGCGGCGACGTTAGACGTGTTGTTGGGCGTGCAGGCTAAGGGAGGGCGGCATGGATGGCAAGCCAGACTGTGGCGTGTTTGCCTATTCGAAACATGTGCTTGCAATGCTGGGGCGCTGGCGCAAGGGTTGCAACCATGCATGCAATTGCGGATAGCGTGCGACGGGGCACAGCGCAGGCAGGCGAAACAGCAGGTATTCAATGGCCACAGCCGCCATGATCTGTGCCAGGGTGATGCGGGTGCCAAGCGGCTGGGGCGGAGTGTCTTCCAGTGTCTGCAAGGCACGTGCGATGGCGGCCAGGCGTCGCTGTCCCAGCACACTGTTGTCGGCCGTCTCACCCTCGTATTTGCGTGCAATCACCACCTGAAATGTAGCTTCCATCAGGCCATAGGCCACGCTTGTATGTGCCAGTACCGCTGCCATTTGCTCAGGGGGAACCAGCCGTGCGCCGCTACCGATGTGGTCCAGGTACTGCGCAATCAGCAAGGATTCAGCGATTGCCGAGCCCTCTTCGGTGACCAGCACGGGAATACGTGCCTGGGGATGCTGGGCCAGAAGCGCAGGGTCGTTGCTCCACGGATCAGTCCAGACCAGGTTTACGCGGTCGACCAAGCCTTTTTCCAGCGTGATCACTCGAACCACGCGGGCAAAGGGGGAAGTGGCATTCAAAAAAAGTTGCATGGTGAAGGGGCTCGAAGATGCTGCTTTGCGTGCTTAGTGCAGGGGGGCAGCAAGTGGCTTGGATTTGGAGAAAAAGACAAACAGGGTGCCCAGCGCCAAAGCGCTGCAACCCCAGATGAACAGACTGCGATAGCTGCCCGTGCTGGCATAGATGGAGGCCATGAGGTAGCCCGCAGTGGCTTGCAGCAAGGCAAAGCCTGCGGTGGCATAGCCCCACATGCGTTTGTGCTGTGCGGGGCCGATCAGTTGCATCAGATAACCCGAAGTAATGGCCGCCATGCCCGGCGACAGCGCACCCACGATAAAGCCCGAGACAGCATGGCTGGCAAAGCCCACGGTGAACAGCGGCAGCGCAATCGCTACCGCTTTGAGCGCGTAAGCACCAGTGGTGGTTCGCCACCAGCCCCAGCGTGTGGCACACAGGGCGGCGCACAGCGGCCCCGCCACGGCGCCCAGACCAAAAAAGGCCCATTGGGTGGAAGCATAGGCGGGGCCGTGATTGAGCTCACGTGCCAGATAGTCCACCCAGAACACGGTATGCGGCACAAAGCCAAAGCCGTCGGTGATGTAGGCGGCAAACACCAGCACGACAGGCAAGTTCCAAAGGGCAGCGGGCAGGGAAGCCGTGGCCGAAGCGGTGCCGGGTGCCACGGAAACCGGCACCGCAGCGGGCAAGCGGTGTGCACTGTGCCATCCCCACACCAACGCCAGCATGCATACTGCCGTCAGTCCCCACCAGATGGCGCCCAGGCTTTGCCGGGCCAGCGATGGCACCAAGGTGGCAGACAGCAGGGCACCCACGCCAATTCCAGAGAACATCAGCGGCCCCAGCGCCGCCCTGCGCTCCAGTGGTGTGGTGGCCATGGCCACAGAGGGGCCCAGCACCATCAAGGCGGCACCGGCCACGCCCGACAGCAAGCGCCAGAAAAAGAACACGGGCATGGGCTGGGCAAAGCTGCAGCCAGCAAAGCTCAGCGCTACCGCCAGCCAGCACAGCACCAGCACGCGCACAGCGCCCAGACGCTCGGCCAAAGGCGCTGCGGCCAAAGCGCCAATCAAATAACCCAGCAGATTGGCTGCGCCCAGATAGGCGACCTGCTCACCGCTGAACCAGCCCGCGAGCACCATCTGGGGCATCAGCGCGGTGTAGGCAAAGCGGGCCAGTCCCACGCCGCTGAGCGTAGCCAGGAAGCCGGTGAGGAAAAGCGGTAGTTCAGAGCGTCGGATCACATCGCACCTTGAAGTCGTGGTAGCAGGTTAGGGGATTGCTGCAATCATGTCCAATGATTCAAAATGAATCCTGTGATCTGTATTTGTGATAAAGCGCCATGCAACTCAAATCTCTACGCATGTTTGATGCCGTGTGCAGCACAGGCAGCTTCGGTGCTGCCGCGCAGCGACTGCATACCGTGCAGTCCAATGTAACGGCACACATCAAAAAACTCGAAGACGAGTTGCAGGTGCAACTGATGGAGCGCAGCAGCACACCGGTGCGTCTGACGCCTGCGGGGCATACCTTGTTGCCGCATGCTCAGCGCTTGCTGCAAACCCACGACGAGACCTGCGCACTCTTTGCAGGTAAGCGGCCGCCGGCAGGCAGCTTGCGCATCGGTGCCATGGAGAGCACAGCGGCTCTGCGCTTGCCGCCAGTGTTGGCCCAGTTGTACAAAGACCACCCGCACATTGATCTGCAGTTGCGTACAGGGCCTTCGGGCTGGCTGGTGGATGAGTTGCAGCGCGGGGCGCTGGACTGCGCGCTGGTTGCGGGGCAGCCACCGCACCCTCGCTGGTGGGCGCGAGCGGTGTTTCAGGAAGAACTGGTATTGGTCAGCCCCAGGCCTTTGGAGGCTCTGCCCACGCCGCAGGTTTTGCTGGGCACACCGTTTCTGGCGTTTCGGCAAAGCTGCAGTTATCGCCAGCGCATTGAGCTGTTGCTGGCCAGCCAGGGCATTACGGGCGCTCGGATCATGGAGATGGGCTCGCTGGACGCCATTCTGGGCTGCGTGGCGGCCGGCATGGGGTTCGCACTGATGCCGCTGGCTCTGATGCGCATACAGCAAGCGCGTTTTGGCGTTCATACCCTGGTATTGCCAGAACCTCTGCGCAGCCAGATTGCTCTGGTCGATACCTGGCTGGTGGCGCCTGAGAAGGCAGGGTGGTCGCCCCAGTTGCATGCGTTGGCGGGCAAGCTGGGAGTGGCGGCTCAGAGATCGTAAACACGTTCTTAGAGCCGCGAATACTGCACCTGATACGTGGCTGCATCGTTTTGTCGTATTTGCGGGCTGCCTGCGGCTTCGTGTCACATCTTGGCCGTAAACCTTCGGTTTTCTGGGAGGTGTATGAGTCCCCAAGCTGCGAGATGAGGCGCGGTTGCTTCCTCCTGACGTGGCAGCGCGCGTTGACCGGCAAGCGTGATGCGATTACAGCTGCAGATGTCAACGCTGCGTCGATCAAGTGCTTGATCAATGAAACTTGTGCACTAGCGCGGCTCAGTTCACTAGCTTGTAAAGATAACGTAAAGAAATGTGAACAAGCTGTAAATAAAAAAGCAATAGAATTGAGAATGATTCCTATTGCTCTTTAATTTCTGGGTTAACTTAGATGCCAAGCTCACCGCACGCACCCCTACAGCTCAACACTCTTGTCCTCGCATTGCTGGCAAGCAGCGTTATCACCACAGTACATGCACAGGCGCAGCCAGTCGCAGAGGCGGACTCCGCAGCACTCAATGCGACGCCGCAGTTGCCTCAGGTCCATGTGCGCGACAAATACGAGCGTGAAGACCTGTCCGGGCTGGCCCCAGGTCGCAAGGCTGCCAAGGGCGCGCGGCTGGGTATCCTGGGTGCCACGTCCATCAAGGACGCTCCGGTACACGTCAATGCCTACACCCGAGAGCTGGCCGAGGACTGGTCTGCTTTGTCGCTGCAGGATGTGCTGGAAAATGACGCTGCCGTTGTCTTCACCACCAACAAGGGACACCTGCTACAGAACTTCAATTTGCGCGGTCTGGATGTGACGGCCATGGACATCGCCACCAATGGTCTGTACGGCATTGCACCAGCCAATTCGGTACCCATCGAGATGTTCGAGCGCGTGGAAGTGATGCGTGGCCCCAATGTATTGCTGTCGGGCATGCCTCCGTTGGCCAGCGTGGCAGGCTCTGTCAACATGGTTACCAAACGCGCTCTGGCTCAGCCAGTGGCCGATCTGACGGCCACTTATGTGTCCGACTCCTACTTGCAGATGCATGCTGACGTGGGCAAGCGCTTTGGTCCCGAGCAACGCTTGGGCCTGCGCTTTAACGGCGTCTATGGCTCGGGAGACATGGGCGCTGATGCTGAAAACCAGAAGCGCCGCGTTGCAGCTCTGGGCCTGGACTATCTGGGCGACCGCGCACGTTTTTCGCTAGACGTCTACAACAGCATTACCAAGATCGACAATGGCAGCCCCGGCATGTTCAGCTTTACAGGAAACCGTGCTGTCAAGGGCGTTGGCCGCCTGCTGGCACCACCCAGCGGCGACGTGAACATGTTCCGTGGCACCCACGGTGAATACGACAACAGCGGCCTGCTGGCCCGCGCGGAGTTTGACTTTACGAGCGAGCTGCAAGGTTACTTCGCAGTCGGAGGCTCGGAAGCCGAAGGCAAGGGCCTGCTGTTTGGTACCCGAGCCATCGTGACTCAGGCCGATGGAACCACCCGGGGTGCCATTTACAACGTGCATACGCAGTCGAAACGGCGCACGGCAGAGGCCGGCATGATCGGCAAGTTCGCCACTGGAGACGTGCAGCACCGCTTGCAGCTGTCGTTCAACATCCTCAAGCACAAGGAAGGCACATACAACACGGCGTGCAACTACTGCTACACGACCAATATGTACAGCCCCACCACGCCGACCTTCCCTAATGCGCCGCAGTGGAAGGGATATACCACCGAGAATGAATTCCGCTCACTGGCTCTGGCTGACGTTATGAGCTTTGCTGAGGACAAGGTGCTGCTCACCGTGGGTGCCCGTCACCAGACGGTGAAAACACCGCGGACCAATGGGGCGGCCTCCAGCTACAGTGAGAGCCGCCTCTCCCCGATGGTTGGCTTGGTCGTGCGCCCGTGGGGGGACAACGTCTCTTTGTTTGCCAACTATACCGAAGGGTTGGAGCCGGGGCGTACCGTTGCCGTCGGCTATGCAAACAGTGGCGAAACACTGAAACCGATGCAAACCAAGCAGGCGGAGCTGGGCGTGAAGATCGAGGCCGGAGATACCACTCACACGTTGAGCACGTTCCGCATCGAAAAACCTTCGGTCATCACCAACAGCAGCAACTTCCAGGTTTTGGATGGCGAACAGCGCTTGACTGGTCTGGAGTGGAGCGCATTTGGCCGGTTGTCTCCAACATGGACGCTTCTGGGTGGTGTGGAATACATCAAGTCGCGTCAGGTCAACACTGGATTGGAGAACTTCGGAGTGCCCAAGTTGCGTGCCCGTGTTGGACTTGATTGGGCGACCCCCCTGCAAGGGCTGACAGTGGGTGGCCGCATATTGCACACCGGCAAGCAGTGGGTGGATTCGGGCAACAAGCTGCGTGCCCCTTCCTGGAACCGCCTGGACCTGATGGCCAAGTACGAGACCAAGTTGGGCGTCACCCCTGTGCGTCTCAATGCCAGCGTGGAAAACGTGACCGACAAGAAGTACTGGATCGGGATGTTCACCGATGGTTTTGCCATGCCTGGTGCGCCTCGCACCTTCCGTGTGTCAGCCACGGTGTCTTTCTAAAGAGCGCCATAGCTCAATCGGGCGGTGCATGCAGCTCCATTGCATGGATCGCCCGGCCATCATGGATTTGATCCATCGGAGCGCTCTGCACCGTATTGCGTAGCGCTCCGTTACCCTGACTTTGTTTGTGCCTTGTTCACCATGCCTTTCTCCATCTTCCTGGGCCTGGCCCTCACTACTGCGGCCTGTATGTGCATCTATGCCGCATCGCCGCACCAAAAAATGTTCGCCTCTCCTTGGCCTGCCCTTGTCGCGCGAGGGGGTAGCGGAGCGCTCTTGCTTGCAGGGTGGCTGGGGTTCAGTAGTGGATTGCACCGCCTGACTGCCAGCTTGGTCACTCTGACTGCGGTGATGCTGGTGCTGGCCGTCCTTCCCTATGTTGGAGTGTGGGTTCATGGCCGACGTTCACATTGACCCTGAGGGCGGCCCTTCCTTGCGCGCCACCGTAAAACTCAAGCCGATACAACCAGCCTGGTTGACCAAAACTTTGGCAGGGACAGTGCTGGGGCTGAGCTTGTCGCTGATTGTCAGCGGCATCCTGGCGGCACTGCTGCACGGCATGCCGTTGCCCGTCAGCAGTCAGCTCGTCATGTGGCTGGTACCTCCGGTCTGGCTGTTGGTGCAGTCCCTGGTGTACCTGTTTGAGACAGGTTTGCGTGCCTGGTTGTGGTTGGGTGGCATCAATGTCCTGGCCCTGAGTGTTTGGTGCTGGTTGAAAGCAGGGAGCCTGACATGAGAGCAGACTACATCCGCATCTACAAATCCGTGCATACCTGGACGGGCATCCTTAGCGGCATGGCCTTGTTCATTGCGTTCTATGCTGGGGCTCTGACGGTGTTCAAGGAGCCCATTCGCCATTGGGTGACACCGCCGGCCGCCATGGTGCAAGTGGTGCCCATGGACGCAGTCCAGCCCTTGATTGCACGCGCCATGGCCAGCACTCCGGCCGCTGCACGTGGCGCGGTGGTGCACCTGGAGGGCGACAGCGCCGTGCCGCGAGTGGAATGGCAGGTGCGCGACCCCAAGGCCGGTGACCACGACGAAAGCGCAGTGCGCCACTACCGCGCCGAGCTGGCCAGCGATGGCACGCTGCAGGTGAATGAGCAGCCACCAGCCAGACTGGTGGAGTTGATTGACACACTCCACCGCGTCGTGGGCTTGCCGTTCGACTCCGATGCCAACCGCTGGTTCATGGGCGTGATCTCTGCGCTGTATTTCGTGGCGCTGGTGTCGGGGGTGATCGTGTTATTGCCATCGCTGGTCAAAGATTTTTTTGCAATGCGCGTGGGCCGCAATCTCAAGCGTATGTGGCTGGATGCGCACAACGTTGTAGGCATCGTCAGCCTGCCGTTTCACCTTGTCATGGCTTTGAGCGCTGTCGTGTTTGCTTTTCATGACCAGATTTTCGAAGTACAAGACCAGTTCCTCTATGAAGGTCGCTGGTCGCAAACCGCTGCCCGGCCCCCAGGTGGCAAGTCCTCTGCGGTGGTGAATGACCCTGCCCGAATGCTGCCACCTTCGCGGCTCGTACAGCTGGCCCGCGACGCCTCTCCCGGTTTTGTTCCCAATCGCCTGCAATATGCCCAGGTCACTGGTCCCAAGCCCACGGTGCGCGTATGGGGTCACCATCCCGAAGGCATCTCACCACGCGCTGTCGGCGGCTTTGCCATGTTGGATCCCTACACCGGGGAGTTGTTGTCCAAAGATTATTTGTCTGGCGGGCAAACCACCCCCAATTTGATCATCAGCAGCTTCTTTGCGTTGCACATGGCGTCGTTTGGTGGCTGGGTGGTGGGATGGATGTATTTCTTGCTTGGACTGGCCGGTGCCTGGCTGTTTTACAGTGGCAATCTGCTGTGGGTGGAAACACGGCGCAAGGCTCAGCGCAAGGGTGCGGCGCTGCCGACGCAGCGGCGTGATACGTACCTGATGGCGGCAGCCAGCGTCGGCGTGTGCCTGGGCTGCGTATCGGGCATCTCGCTGACCATGGCTGCAGCCAAATGGCTGCCTGGCCGGGTTGATGACCTGGCGGCTTGGCATATGGGCATCTACTACGTCGCATTCTTTGCTTGCATCGGTTGGGCATTCGCACGCGGTGGGGCCAGAGCTTCGGTGCATTTGCTGTGGACTGCCGCCGTCTGCACAGCAGTGATTCCGCTGTCATCGTTGCTAGGCTGGGCTATGCCTGATACCGGTGCATGGATGAGCGCATCATGGCTAGGGGTTGATGCCACCGCCATCACGGGCACGTTGGCATTGGTTTGGATGGCTCGGGCCACGGCCCGCCGGGTGCGCAGTGGTCCGGCTGACAGCGTGTGGTCGGCCAAAACATCGCAGGCGGGTGCAACGGATGGAACAAGCAAAGCCCCGACTTAATCAGTTCAGGCAACTATTGCATTGGAGTGCATAAAACCATTCCAAGCTTGATAGCCACCATACAAGCTTGTGGCCGCACTGTTTTGCCTCATGCCCCCATGATGCCTGCGAAACGCGGGCATCTTGCCTTTGAGACAGTCATTGCGAACGGGAGAGCCAAGCTTGTCAGTCAGCAGGGGAGGATGACTCACCAGCATGGAGGCGGTGCTGGCCGTGCTTAAGCCGCGGTGTGCAGCAGTGCACGCCGGTATTGCATGGCCTCGGCAATGTGTGCGTTGCCAATCGTGGAGCTGGCGGCCAGGTCGGCGATGGTGCGTGCCACGCGCAACGCACGGTGAGTGGCACGGCTACTCCAGCCCAGCCGGTCTGCGGCTTTGCGCAACAGCTGCGCGGCACCGTCTTCCAGGTGCAGATGCTGAGCCAGGGCATCGCCTTGCAGCATCTGGTTGCTGCATCCTTGGCGCGACAGTGCACGTTGGCGCGCCAGTGTGACGCGGTCTCGAATGACTGAAGTGGGTTCATCCTGGTGCTTGCTCAGCAGATCGTGCGCAGGAATGTGCGTCACTTCCACATGGAGATCAATGCGATCGAGCAAGGGGCCGCTGAGCTTGCTTTGGTAGCGAGCCACCTGATCGGGGGTGCAGCGACAGGTGCGCTGGGTGCTGCCCCAAAAGCCGCAAGGGCAGGGGTTCATGGCCGCGATCAGTTGAAAGCGTGCTGGAAACTCCGTGCTATGCGATGCACGGGCAATGGTGATGCGACCGGTCTCCAGGGGCTCTCGAAGCGCCTCCAGAGCGCTGCGCGAGAATTCAGGAAACTCGTCAAGAAACAGTGTGCCGTGGTGGGCGTAGGAAATCTCACCGGGTTTTGGGGGTGAGCCACCGCCGACCAAGGCCACGGCGCTGGCCGTGTGATGCGGATTGGCCGTGCGGCGCAGGCCCCACTCCTCGGGTTTGAAGCGACCGCAGACACTGGCAATTGCAGCACTTTCCACAGCTTCCTGTGTGCTCATCGGTGGCAGCAAGCCCGCAAAGCGCTGGGCCAGCATGGATTTTCCAGAGCCAGGAGGGCCAACCATCAACACGCCATGCTGCCCCGCTGCAGCTATTTCCAGGGCGCGTTTGGCAGGAGCCTGCCCTTTGACGTCGAGCATGTCCGGCCCTGCCGCGGGGGGCGCGACGGCAGGCGCTTGCAAGTGCTGCCAACCAGAGGACGGGAGTGCATCACTTTGCGCCTGCGCAGGCAGGAACTGGGCCACCACATCCAGCAGGTGCGTGGCGCCATAAACCTCGGCTTGAGGCGCGCAGGCCGCTTCTGCGGCGCTGTCCATGGGCAGCACCAGGCGGGCGAGTTCGCCCTGCAGGTGCAATGCCAAGCTGGTGGCCAGGGCACCACGTACCGCACGCAGATCACCAGAGAGCGAAAGTTCGCCCGCAAATTCCCAGCCTTGCAGGCGTGCAGCGTCAATTTGCTTGCTGGCTGCCAGGATGCCTAACGCAATCGGTAAGTCGAATCTGCCGGAATCCTTGGGCAGGTCTGCGGGAGCAAGGTTGACGGTGATGCGCTTGTTGCTGGGAAATTCCAGACCGCTGTTGGCAATGGCGCAGCGCACCCTCTCGCGGGCTTCTTTGACTTCTACCTCCGCCAACCCCACCAGAGAGAAACTGGGCAGGCCGTTGGCCAAGTGCACCTCAACGGTGACAGACAGTGCTTGCAGTCCCAAAAGTGCACGACTTTGCACGCAAGCCAGGCTCATACAGTTTTTCTCCCTAAAAAGGTGCGTAAAAAAGCAGCAAATCCGGCTTTGGTTTGCACCAATTTGGTGCTGTTGCATTGTTTTGTTTTGAAACAATGGTGAGGTGGGATGTTCTGCGCTTCAAGGCCGCTGGTTGGCACGCTCCATGCTTAAAGGGCTTGTCACAACAGTTTTTACAACTTCCAGCTTTCCGGAGGACCGTCTCATGAAAATGGTGTCAGCCATCATCAAGCCCTTCAAGCTCGACGAGGTGCGTGAAGCCCTCTCGCAGCTTGGCGTACAGGGCATCACAGTGACTGAAGTAAAGGGCTTCGGTCGTCAAAAAGGACATACAGAGCTGTATAGAGGGGCGGAGTATGTCGTGGACTTCCTGCCCAAGGTGAAGCTGGAAGCCGCCGTGGATGATGCCGTGCTGGAGCAGGTCATCGAGGCCATTGAAGGCGCTGCGCGTACCGGAAAGATCGGGGACGGCAAGATTTTTGTTTACGACTTGGAGCAGGTCGTGCGCATCCGCACCGGTGAAACCGGCAAGGAAGCCCTGTAACGCAACCCATTACGCAAGAGACTGACATGAAAAAATCGCTTCCTGCAATCTCACTGGGGCTGGGCCTGATGGCCGCTGCGACCGGTGCTTTCGCTCAAGAGGCTGCGCCTGCTGTAGCTGCGGTGGCTGAAGCCGCTGTGGAGGCGGCGCCAGCACTTGATTCTGGTGATACAGCCTGGATGCTGACCTCCACCATGCTGGTGATCCTGATGATCATTCCTGGCCTGGCTCTGTTCTATGGCGGTTTGGTGCGCTCCAAGAACATGCTGTCCGTGCTGGCGCAGGTGTTCACCATCTTCTCGCTGATTACCGTGCTGTGGGCCATCTACGGTTTTTCGCTGACTTTCGGCGGTGAAGGCAAGTTCTATGGCAACTTCAGCAAACTGTTCCTGGCTGGTATCACGCCGGACACTATTTCCTCGGCGCTGAGCACCATCCCCGAGTATGTGTTCGCGGCCTTCCAGTCCACCTTTGCGGCCATCACTGTTGCGCTGATCGTGGGTGCTTTTGCCGAGCGCATCAAGTTCTCTGCCGTGATGATCTTCTCCGTGCTGTGGTTCACCTTCAGCTACATCCCCATGGCGCATATGGTCTGGGGCGGTGGCCTGCTGGCTGAAGATGGCGCGCTGGACTTTGCAGGCGGCACTGTGGTGCACATCAACGCCGCTGTGGCAGGCCTGGTGGGCGCCTACATGGTGGGCAAGCGCATTGGATTCGGCAAGGAAGCGCTGCCTCCGCACAGCCTGACCTTGACCATGGTGGGTGCGTCGCTACTGTGGGTGGGCTGGTTTGGCTTCAACGCAGGCTCTGCAGGTGCAGCCAACGGTACCGCGGGCCTGGCTTTCATCAACACCATTTTGGCAACGGGCGCTGCAGCGGTGGCCTGGATCGTGGCAGAAAGCATGCACAAGGGGAAGGCTTCCATGCTGGGTGCTGCCTCCGGCGCGGTGGCCGGTCTGGTGACTATCACTCCTGCTGCGGGTTTTGTGGGCCCCATGGGCTCCATCGTGATGGGTCTGATTGCTGGCCCTCTGTGCCTGTGGGGTGTGTCTGGCCTGAAGCGTATGCTGAAGGTGGACGATGTGTGCGATGTGTTCGGTGTGCACGGTGTGGGCGGTATCCTGGGGGCCATCTTGACGGGCGTCTTCTGCGCAGCGGGTCTGGGTGGCGTGGAGCCAGAAGGCTTCAACATGGCACACCAAGTGTGGGTACAGTTCAAGAGCGTGATCGTCACCATCGTGTGGTGTGGCGTGGTCTCCTTCATCTGCTTCAAGATCGCAGATATCCTGGTGGGTCTGCGTGTGGCTGAAGATGCTGAGCGCGAAGGTCTGGACATCACCTCGCACGGTGAGTCTGCCTACAACCGCTAAGCAGAGCGATCAGGCGGCTTGCGTTGCCTGAGTGGTTTGTCTCAACCGCCCCACGGGGCGGTTTTTTTATGCGCACAGCGGCACACTTCACGGGAAGCATTCAAAAAATTCACGCAGCTGTGACAGGCAAAAAAGCTGTAGCGCGGCTACGATTGCGCTTTATGGATACTGCCCTTCATCAGACGCACGAGCGTGTACGCGCTGCCCTTGCTGACCCAACTCCACTACGCATTCGAGGTGGGGGCAGCAAAGACTTTCATGCCTTGCAGTTGCAAGGCGAGGTTCTGGACACCCGCAGCCTGAGCGGGATTGTGAGCTATGAGCCCAGTGAGCTCGTGGTGACGGTGCGCGCAGGGACCCTGCTGGTGGAGCTGGAAGCCGCACTGGCGGCCCAGGGGCAGTGCCTGGCTTTTGAGCCTCCACACTTTGCAGGCGCTGAGGGCGATGTCGCTACAGTGGGTGGCATGGTGGCCGCCGGCTGGAGCGGGCCAGCACGTGCCAGCGTTGGTGCTGTGCGCGATTTTGTGCTGGGGATTGAAATGATCAACGGTAAAGCGGAACTGCTGCGTTTTGGTGGCACGGTGATGAAAAACGTGGCAGGTTACGACGTTTCGCGCCTGATGGCGGGCAGCTGGGGCACGCTGGGCCTGATCACCGAAGTCAGTCTCAAGGTGCTGCCAGTGGCCCCGGCAGAAGCGACATTACGGTTTAGCGCAGTGAGCCAGGACCAGGCCTTGCAGCAATTGAATCAATGGGGCGCGCAGCCTTTGCCGCTGAATGCCAGTTGCTGGGTGGAAGACGCTGGTGCGGGCACCTTGTATGTGCGTTTGCGTGGTGCGGTGGCTGCCGTGGAAGCTGCGTGCCAAACCATGGGTGGAGAGCGCATGGACAGCATGCTTGCCGCAGCAGACTGGCGAGCATGTGGTGAGCAGACCCTGCCCTGGTTTGCTGGGCGCTCGGCAGAGCATTGCCTGTGGCGTTTGTCGGTGCCACAAACCACACCGGCGCTGACGTTGCCTGCCGGTGTGCAGGCGCCTCTGGTGGAGTGGCACGGCGGTGTGCGTTGGGTGCAGGCTCCGAGAGCCATGGAGCACCAGCTGAAGGCCCTGGCCCAGCAAGTGGGCGGCAGCGCGGTATTGTGGCGCGCTGAGCGCGCAGATCAGATAAGCGGCGCTCCCCTTTTTGATATGCAGTTGCCAGCCATGCTGCGCATCCAAAACCAGCTCAAGCAGGCTTTTGATCCGGCAGGTATTTGGAATCCTGGCCGGACAACGGCTTAAAGCGGCATGCGCAGACTGCGCCATCTCACGGATTCCCACCGCACAGGTTCTACCAATCGTGCGTTGGGGTATCTGATGGCTTTCAATGCCGGGGCCATCAATGCGGGTGGTTTTTTGGTGCTGCAGCTCTATACCTCGCACATGACGGGCTTTATGTCCATGCTCGCCGACAGCCTGGTGTTGGGGCAGACCGCGCAGGTGCTGGCCGCGCTGGGCGCCTTGCTGGCCTTTATGGCAGGCGCTGCGGTCTCGGCAATTTTGGTGAATTGGGCGCGCCACATGCATTTGCGCAGCACCTATGCCTTGCCGCTGTTGCTGGTGGCGCTGTTGGTGCTGATATTCGGGCTGGTGGGTGCGGTGACCACGCGCTGGACCACTTTTTTTGCGGTGCCGCTGACAGTGCTTCTCCTGTCTTTCACCATGGGCGTACAAAACGCCACGCTGACCAAGATGTCGCAGGCAACAATCCGCACTACTCATATGACTGGGGTAGTGACCGATCTGGGTATTGAGCTGGGCAAGATGCTGTACTGGAACCATGCAGGCATCCATGCCGAGCAGCGCGTACAGAGCAACTGGTCGCGGGTACGGCTGTTTGCGGGCCTGTTGGCTATGTTCTTGTTGGGCGGTGTCGCAGGCGCTTCGGGCTTTCAACGCTGGGGCTTTGTCTGCGTCATACCACTGGCCTTGCTGTTGATGGCTGTGTCCTTGCCGCCGCTATGGGCGGACATGCGGCATTGGCAGAAATTCTGGAACCCCTCGGATTCAGATTACTAAAAAAGAGACAAACCCCATGCAAACTAATTTGGCACCCGAGTATCAGGGCACGCTCGCAGGGCAGGAAGCGGAAGCCATCTTGCGCAAATGTGTGCACTGTGGATTTTGCACGGCCACATGTCCCACTTACCAGACATTAGGCGATGAGCTGGATGGTCCGCGGGGGCGCATTTATCTGATCAAGCAGGTGCTGGAAGGGCATGCCCCCACACGTGCGACGCAGGAACACCTGGATCGCTGCCTGACCTGTCGCAATTGTGAGAGCACATGCCCCAGCGGCGTGCAATATGGTCATCTGGTGGATATTGGCCGCAAGGTGGTGGACGAGAAGGTGCAGCGACCCCTGGGCGAGCGCGTGCAGCGCTGGGCGCTCAAAGAAGGGCTGAGTTCACCGCTTTTTTCCCCAGCCATGAAACTGGGGCAATCCGTGCGCAGCCTGCTGCCAGAAAGCATTCGTGCCAAGGTGCCAGCCAGGAGCGAGCATGGCGTCTGGCCCACACGCCAGCATGCCCGCAAAGTGCTGCTGCATCTGGGATGCGTGCAACCGGCCATGTTGCCCAACATCAATTACGCCACGGCGCGAGTGCTGGATGCGGTGGGCATACAAAGCGTGGTTGTGAAAAGCAGCCAGTGCTGTGGTGCGGTGAAGTACCATCTCAACGACCATGATGGCGGCAAAGCCCAGATGCGTGCCAATATCGATGCATGGTGGCCTGCGGTCGAGGCCGGTGAAGTCGAGGCGATTGTCAGCAATGCCTCCGGTTGCGGCGCCATGCTCAAAGATTGGGGGCATATCCTGCGCCATGAGCCCGCGTATGCAGACAAGGCAGCACGTATCAGCGCCTTGACCCAGGACGTGAGCGAGCTGCTGCCTGCCATGTTGCCCGAGCTGGCTGACAAGCTCCAAGGCAAGGTGCAAGTGACGCAGCAACCCATGGCCTATCACCCACCTTGCACCTTGCAGCATGCGCAAAAGCTCAAAGGTGTGGTTGAGGCCAATCTGCAACGGCTGGGCTTCCAATTGCGTACCTCGCGCACTGAATCGCATTTGTGCTGTGGCTCGGCGGGCACGTATTCGGTGTTGCAGCCTGTATTGTCGAAAACCTTGCGTGATCGCAAGCTGAAAGCACTGGATGAGGCCGAACCACAGGCCACCACCATTCTTTCTGCCAATATTGGCTGTATTGCACACTTGCAAAGCGGCTCCAGCGTTCCCGTGCGCCATTGGGTGGAAGTGCTGGATGAGGCATTGCAGGGATAAGCCCGATGCAGGCATAGGGGGCTTGCTGCACACAGTGCGCACATTGCTGGCATCATCGCGGCTTTGATTTTTCTTGTACTGGCCTCAAGCCCATGACTGAACCTGTGTCCACCCCTGTTGAAAACGCGGCACCTGCCGCAGCTGAATCTGTGCGTACGGAGCGTCGCCCCAGCCACCGTGGCGGGCGTGGTCGCGCTGAACAATCGGGCAAGCCTGCAGCACGTCCTGCGCGCGAAGTGCACCCAGTGCTTGCGCAGCTGGCACAGTTGCACCCGGTGCTGTTTGGTGAAACGGTGCTGCCGCTCAAGCGCGGTATTTTTCAAGACCTGCTGGCTGCCCATGGCGATGCGCTGGACAAGGCAGGTCTGAAGGTTGCGTTGTCCATTCACACACGCTCGACGCGCTATCTGAACGCAGTCGCCTCCGGTGCTGCCCGCCATGATCTGCAGGGTAACGTTGTTGAAGCGATGGCCCCTGAACACGTGTTCCACGCTTTGGTGGAGGTGTTCAAGCGTAAGAAACCGCGTGATGGCGAAGACCTGCAAGCCAAGCTGCGCCGCCGCATGGCGATTGCTTTCATGGCCTCGGGCATGCGCCGCGAAGCCTATCTGGAAGTGGTGCAGGTGCGCGATGAAGCGACACAGGCGCTGCTGGATGCGGCACTGACCGAAGTGGCCGAGCAGGATGCAAAGGCCGAGGCAGTGGAACGTGCCTATGTGGCCAGTGGATCTGGCGATGTGCGTGCATTTGCAGACATGTACGGCATGAATGCCCATACGGTGATGCGTCAGCTACACCGCGCCAAACAGCTCCAAGCCAATCAAACAGCCTAAGCGCTGGCAGCATTCAAAAAAGGGCCTCCAGGCCCTTTTTCATGCGCAGGGTGCCGATGCTTGCAGCGCTTTTTCAATGTCGTGCACCAACTCACTGGGTGTGACCTTGGGAGCGTAGCGCCGCAGCACCTGCCCTTCACGGCCCACCAAAAACTTGGTGAAGTTCCATTTGATCATCTGGGTGCCCAGCAGGCCTGGAGCTTGAGCCTTGAGCCAGACAAACAGCGGATGTGCCTGTGCGCCGTTGACATCGACCTTGGCCATCATGGGGAACTGCACCCCATAGTTGCGCTGGCAAAAATCAGCAATCTGCGCATTGCTGCCTTTGTCTTGATGGCCGAACTGATTGCAGGGGAATCCGAGGACCACCAGCCCTTGATCTGCATACTGCTGGTGTAGTTGTTGCAAGCCTTGGAGTTGTGGCGTGAAGCCGCACTCGCTTGCAGTGTTGACCACCAGCACCACTTTGCCACGGTAGGTCTCGAGTGCTTGTGTGTACCCATCAATGTGGGTCGCAGAAAAATCGTACAAGCTGCGCATGGTGGATTTCCAGCCGAAAAAGAGAATCACTATCTTGCCAGCATTGCGCGTGCAACACAGTCACCATCATGGCTGTATCCGAATGGCTTGCCTATCTGCGTTAAATATTTAGCATCTTGTGTGAGAGCAACAAGGAAGGCGGTAGACAATGAACCGAGGTCTTTTGTCACTTTTAGAGAATGCCACCACCACACTGGTGCTGGCCGTATTGGTGCTGGGTGCAGGCATTGGATATGGTGCATACATGCGTCATCAGGCACCAGAGCCTGCAGCCGTTACGACACCATTGTCAGATACAGCGGCTGCTACGCCGAAGCAGTGACTTTTGCACGTTTGCCAAAATTCGGGCTACAAAAGGTCGGATCTTTTCTCTTAGCCCCGAAATGGCCTAGCGTTTGTTGCCTTGAAGCACCGCCAGCAAGGCGCCGCCAACGATCAGTACGCCACCCAGCAGCATGCGTGGCGTGAGTTCTGTAGCGCCCAGCAACCAGGCAGACCCGCTGGCAAACAGTACCTCGGAGAGCATGATCAGTGATGTGGTACTGGTCGGTACACGAGCTGCGCCGTATTGCAGCGCCCAGGAACCAATTGCCACAAGGACTGCCATGCCCAGCAGGCAGGCGATCCAGATGGCATCAGGCGCAGGAATGCGGGGAAAGTAGTCCATGACTTGTCCAAGGCTGGCGGTGAGCAGACCCACGGTCACGCAACCCATGAACATGGCCAGCACGCGCGCCATGCTGGGGGCGTGGAAGCTGCGGCGCAATATGACATTGGTGCAGGCAAAACAGAAGCCCCCAAACAAAGCCAGGTACTCGGGCAATCCGATACCAGCGGTCAGGCGCTCCAGGGTGCTGCCTTGGGGCCAGATCACCAAGGCCATTCCGCTGAAGGCCAGGACCAAACGCAGCAGCCCAGCGCCTGTGGGCCGTTCACCCAGAAATCGCCAGGCCAGCAGTACAGTCCAGGCGGGCATGAGATAGAACAGCAAGATGACGCGCACCACATCACCGGTGGATGCGGCCATGTTGAAGGACACATTCGTCAGTCCTGACGATAACGCCAGCAGCCACAGTACGCGGTTCTGGAAGAAAGCTTGCAGGGTGCCGCGTGACCACAGCACGGTCAGTACTGTGAGCAAACCGTAAATCATGCTGGTAGCCCAGGGCGCGACCAGTCCGTGGGCATACATGGTCTGAAAGGGCCACCACGCCAGTCCCCAGACCATGGCGTTGAAAAGAAGGCATAGATAGGGCAGCGAAGCAGGCATGTCAAAAAAAGCTCCGGCGCAGGGGAGACTGCGCCGGATGCTGGGGGTAGAGGGGAGATCAGTGATGGTCTTTACGTGCAATATTGAGCAGGCGCCGCACTTCGCCGCCATGGTTGCGGCAGTTGTACAGATACCAGCGTCGGATCATCCACATGGTGAATGCCACGATCAGGCCGAAACCAGTAATGGCGCCATAGGCAGACAGCCCCCACATGGTGGACAGGCTGTACAGCGCACCCAGCCCCAGGATACAGGCTTGCTCATTGAAATTCTGTACCGCAATGGAGCGCCCAGCGCCCATGAGGTTGTGACCACGATGCTGCAGCAAGGCATTCATGGGAACCACCAGATAACCGCCCAAACCGCCCAGGACAATCAGGAACGGCACAGCCACCCAGAGGTGGTTGATAAAGTTCATGCAGATCACCAGCAAGCCCATGGCAATGCCCATGGGTATGACACGTGTAGCGTGCTGCAGGCTCATGCGCACGGAAGCCAGTACGGCGCCAGCAGCGGTGCCAATGGCTACCACGCCCACCAGTGCAGACGCATGGGTGGTGCCATAGCCCAGCGCTACTGCGGCCCAGGCCAGTACGATGTAGCGCAGATTGCCGGATACACCCCAGAACAAGGTGGTGGTGGACAGCGAAATTTGTCCCAGCTTGTCGCTCCACAACCGACGGTTGCAATCCCAGAAGTCGGGGAGCAGGGCCAGCGTGTTGGCAGCAAGCCCTTTGGAGTGGTCCTGACGCAGAGGCACCAGCGCCGCGTTGGTGCGTGGAATGCGCAGATTGAAGACAGCGGCAATTGCATACACAAATACCAGTACGCCAATGGCCGATTCAGCGGCAGTCTCGACGCCAGGTATGCCCAGCGCCAGGAGGTGCGATGAAATCACAGGGCCAACCAGCTGGCCGCCAAGCAGCACACCCAAGATGATGGAGGTGATGGTCAGCCCCTCGATCCAGCCGTTGGCCTTCACAAGCTGGGAGGCAGGTAGCAGCTCTGTCAGGATGCCGTATTTCGCCGGAGAGTAGGCGGCTGCGCCCAGGCCCACGACCGCATAAGCGAGCAAGGGGTGGTGGCCAAACAGCATGAGCAAGCAGCCCACCACCTTGATGGCATTGCTGATGAACATCACGCGCCCTTTTGGAAGGGCATCGGCAAAAGCACCTACAAATGGTGCCAGCACGACGTAGAACAGCGCGAACATAGGGACCAGGGCGGCACTTTGCCACTCTGGGGCTCCGCCGGTGCGCAACAGCTCAACAGCTGCTACGAACAGGGCGTTATCGGCCAGCGAGCTAAAAAACTGCGCTGACATGATGGTATAGAAACCGCGCTTCATGAAATGCTGGCGTGCCCCTGCCCACAGGGGCAAGCGCACGGAAAGGTTGTCCCGGTGGCAAACGACTGGCGGTTATATCACGCAGGGCTTAGCCACAAGTGCCAGAATGGACGATGTTTGTTCTCGCCTAATTTTGCATTGTCATGCCGCGCCCCATTCTTGCCACCATTCATCCTCAAGCAATTCGTCATAACCTAGAGCGTGTGCGCAAGGCGGCACCTGATGCCAAGCTGATGAGCATGGTGAAGGCCAATGCCTATGGCCACGGGCTGGAGCATGCCTTTGAAGGCTTGCGTGCCACCGATGGTTTTGCGGTGCTGGAAATTTCCGAGGCGCAACGTCTGAGGGCCATGGACTGGCGTGGCCCCATCTTGTTGATTGAGGGGGTGTTTGAGGCGCGCGATCTGGAAATGTGTTCGCGCCTTGGACTGTGGCATACCGTGCACTGTGATGCGCAGATTGACTGGTTGGCTGCCCACAAGACGCAGTTGCCGCATCGGGTATTCCTGAAAATGAACAGCGGCATGAACCGGCTGGGCTTCACGCCAGAGCGCTACCGCGCTGCTTATGCGCGTTTGAACGCTTTGCCGCAGGTGGATGAAATCTCTTTCATCACCCACTTCAGCGACGCGGATGGGCCGCGCGGGACGCAGCACCAGCAAGTGGTATTTGAAAGAGCCACGGCAGACTTGCAGGGTGAGCGTACGCTATGCAACAGCGCTGCTTCCTTGTTACAAGGCTCAGACGAAGCGTTGCGTGGTGACTGGGTGCGGCCAGGTATCGTGCTGTTTGGTAGTTCGCCGGACTTTCCAACACACACCATCCAGGATTGGGGTCTGCAACCAGCCATGACGCTCAGTGCGCAAATCATTGGCACCCAGCGCATACAGGCCGGTGATACCGTGGGATATGGCTCTACATTTACAGCTACGGATCCAATGCATGTGGGCGTGGTGTCATGTGGTTATGCAGATGGTTATCCACGCTTGTGCGGTTCTGGCACACCGGTTCTGGTGGATGGTGTGCGTACACAGTTGCTGGGTCGTGTGAGCATGGACATGCTGTGCGTGGACCTGACGCCCGTGCCCGGTGCAGGATTCGGCAGCGAAGTGGTTTTGTGGGGCAAGTCACCCAAGACAGGGGTTGTGCTGCCAATCGATGAAGTCGCTGCAGCAGCAGGCACCGTTGGCTATGAGTTGATGTGCGCGGTGGCTCAGCGAGTGCCAGTCGTCAATGATGAGGCAGTGCCTAAAAAGTAAGCATTCTTCAAGAGAGGGGTGCGAGCGGTGTATTGCTCCGAGCATCAGAAAGCGTAGAAGAACCTCGACTGTTATTGCATCAGCAGCTCCTCTTTTAGTGAAATCCCCGTGGCATTGGCTGGCTGCAATGCCAGCGCCGATATAGTCGCAGCATGGCCAAAGACAAAACAATCTACACCTGCAATGCCTGTGGCGGCACCACGCCGCGCTGGTTGGGAAAATGCCCAAGCTGCGGCGCATGGAACAGCCTGATTGAAAGCGTGCCCGAGGCTGCGTCAGGCGGTAAAAACCGCTTGAGTGCACCCCAGGGATACGCGGGCTTGGCCAATGCGCAGCCGGTGACTCCCTTGTCTGCCATCGAAGCGCAAGACGTGGCACGCACGCCCAGCGGGATTGAGGAGCTTGACCGCGTGCTGGGCGGTGGGGTGGTGGAAGGCGGTGTGGTGCTGATCGGCGGAGACCCAGGTATCGGCAAATCCACGCTGCTGCTGCAAGCCATGGATGCCTTGCACCGTGCGGGCTTGCCCACCTTGTATGTGACCGGCGAAGAAAGCGGATCGCAAGTGGCGCTGCGCTCGCGCCGCCTGGGCATTGATGGCAGCCAGGTGAATTTGCTGGCCGAAATTCAGTTGGAAAAAATTCTGGCCACGGTAGAGGCCACGCAGCCCGCGGTGGTGGTGATTGACTCCATCCAGACGATGTATTCGGACCAACTCACCAGCGCGCCCGGATCGGTCGCTCAAGTGCGTGAATGTGCGGCCCATTTGACGCGCATGGCTAAAAGCACCGGTGTGACGGTGATTCTGGTGGGGCATGTGACCAAGGAAGGGGCGCTGGCTGGCCCCAGAGTGCTGGAGCACATGGTGGACACGGTGCTGTACTTCGAAGGGGATACCCACAGCCCGCATCGGTTGATTCGCGCCATCAAGAACCGCTTTGGTGCGGTCAACGAAATTGGCGTGTTCGCCATGACGGAGAAAGGCCTCAAAGGGGTGAGCAACCCCAGCGCCATTTTCTTGAGCCAGCACAGCGAGCCAGTGCCAGGCAGCTGCGTGATGGTGACGCTGGAAGGAACACGTCCATTGCTGGTCGAGATTCAGGCCTTGGTTGACAGCTCTGGACCTTCTCCACGGCGCTTGTCGGTCGGTTTGGACAAAGACCGCCTGGCGATGCTGCTGGCCGTGCTCAACCGCCATGCTGGTGTGGCCTGTGCGGACCAGGATGTCTTTGTCAATGCGGTAGGCGGAGTGCGCATCAACGAGCCTGCTGCGGACCTGGCAGTGATGCTGTCCATCACCTCCAGTCTGCGGGGGAAGCCATTGCCCAAAGGCTTTTTTGCTTTTGGTGAAGTGGGGTTGGCTGGAGAGGTGCGCCCTGCGCCGCGCGGTCAGGACAGACTCAAGGAAGCTGCCAAGCTGGGCTTCACCGTGGCGGTGGTACCCAAGGCCAACATCCCGAAAAAGGCCATTGCTGGGCTCAAGATCCATGCAGTGGAGCGCGTGGATCAAGCCATGCAGATCGTGCGCGGACTGGATTAACCCTCTGGTATACGCACTGCCCGCAGGGGCATCTGCATCACTCCATAAGACAATCAGCCTATGAATATGCGCAATATTGTTGTTCCTCTGGGGCTGGCGATCCTGCTGTACGTCGCCTACGATTCGTTGGGCTGGAAGGGCGTGGCGGCTGTCGCGGGTGGTATCTTGATGTGGCTGCTGCTGCATTTCACCCGCTTGATGACGGTGATGCGTCGCGCTGCGCAGCGGCCCATGGGCTATGTGGGCAGCGCAGTCATGCTCAATGCCAAGCTCAAGCCCAAAGTGAATCTGATGCATGTGGTGGCCTTGACCCGGTCGCTGGGCATTCGCCAGTCAGAGGAGGGGCAGGATCCAGAGATTTATCGTTGGACCGACGGCACAAACTCGCATGTGACCTGTGAGTTTGTGAATGGGCGTTTGGTGAAATGGACGCTGCAGCGTCCTCCAAAACCAGAGGCCGTGGCTGCGGACAGCGACGCAGGCGCTGCATAAGCCTAAAATCAGAGGCTAACGTGGTCTGTGGCCGCATTTGCTGCGGACGACGGATTGAATGTTTGTGCAGCCTGCATGTACAGGCTGCTTCCACCTGTGAGAGAGACACCCACCATGAGCACTTCTGCCGTCGTCGAACTGGCTGCCAAAGACCTGAACCAGCAAGGCGGTGTTTACTGCCCCAGCCCCAAGGCCGATATGAAACTGTGGAACAGCCACCCCAAGGTCTACATCGATGTGGCCCACCATGGCGAGGGCAAGTGCCCATACTGTGGCACCACGTACAAGCTCAAGGCTGGCGAAGCAGTGTCCGTTGGACACTAAGACGGGCAGGCTCCGCTCATTGACCGGGGCGCGAGTGCGCATGCAAGTGGCGCCAGTTGCCCCAGCTTAGAGCCAGCTTCATGCACAGTTTTTTCCAGCGGGTTCCCAGGCTTTTGCGAGAGGATCTTCCAGCAATGCTGGTGTCTTGGCTGGTCTCATCCAGTTCAACGATGGCGGGATAGACGCCATAAATGCGCATCCCGTTTTCCCACCAGAATCGCAAGTCGATGTCGATCGGCCGACCAAAAGGAACGCGTGTTTGCAACATTTTTTCCGCGCCTGCACGGCTGATAACATACGCAGCCGTGAAACTGGGGACACGGCGGTAGCGAATCAGATCATGGCCCTGCGCCAATGGCTTGGCGCTGAGAACTTTCTCTTTGCCCGGGCGGCCCATGAGCTTGATCATGTCCCAGTTGTCGGGCAGCCGTGCAATGGTGTCGATCACGGTGCTGAAATCGGTGTGCAGTGTCACGTCATCTTCCAACACGATCATCCCCGGCGCATCACTGTCCAGCAAAGCTCGCCATGCGCAGATGTGGCTGGCATAGCAGCCCTTTTCCCCATTCACCAAAGCCTGGTAGTACTGCTGCCGGTTTTTTTCCTCGGAGTAGTACTGTGCTTGTTCGGAATCGGCCAAGGTTTTCCACCAGACCGCATCTAGACGTACTCCGTCGACATGGGCTTTTTGCAGCTGTGCTTCCATGCGGTCATGGCGTACCGTATCTTTCGCAAGATTGATATAGCGAAGCGGGTATGGATTGCTCATTGGGAAGTCGAAGATTGGAAAATTTGTAATCTATAAAAGATATATGGTTGATTTTAGCAAAAAAATATTTGAAGACTATGGTCAATTTAAAAGCCAATCAAAGGCAGATGTCTTTGCCGCTTTTTTCTTGATTATTGGTTTTCTGGGTTTCCCTGTTGCGCTGGGTGTAGGTAATGTAGGAATACTGCTCGCAGTTATTTTGGCATTGGTAGGTGGCACTATTTTCAGGTTTAGGGGAATGCTTTCCAAAGAGCCCTTGGTCTGGATATTTCTTTTCCTGTTTATATTGGCAGTTTTGAGTATTTCTTACAGTGCGGCTGACTGGGATACTGGGGTTTGGAGAACTTTTAATAAATATTCCAAGTTTTTATTTGTTATTCCAATCTTGGCTTTGCTCAGCTATAGATTTGTACGGCATGCATGTCTTGCAGCATTTTCATTGTCCATGTTTTTTCTTTTGCTCTGCACGTACCTCAATGTCTGGTTTGAGATACCATGGTCAGCAACAAGCAATCAAGGCTGGTTCAAGGATCATACAGTTGTGGGTGACTATATAACCCAAAATATCATGATGTCCTTCTTTGCTGTCCTGTGCCTGCATTTTGGTATTCATGCAAAAGATAAGTCCAGGAAGATTTTTGGTATTTTGATTTTTCTTGCAGCTTGCGTGGCCGTTACAACACTGTCTCCCGGACGGACCGGATATTTGATGCTGATTGGCGGCTTGATGGCGTATTTGTTTTTCTTGCTGCCCAAATATTGGGGGGCACTGGGGGCCTTGGCGGTTGGTGGCATCACGGCAGTGGCTGTTTTGAATTCCGATGTGGCCATGCAGAGAATCGATCTTGCGGTGCAGGAAACAAAGCTGATTTTTGAGCAGAAAGCCCAAGGGGAGATTCCTGATGTTACGAGTACGGGCGGTCGTTGGCAGATGTGGGCAACCACTTGGGAATTGATTCAGGAGCGCCCGTTGCTGGGCTGGGGGCTGGGAAGTTACGGCATCAAGTTCTGTGACAAAATGCCTGAAGAGGCATGGTGCGAGCTGGGTGATCGCCACCCGCACAACCAGTATCTGTCTTTCTGGGTAGAGCTGGGTATTTTGGGGCTGCTTGGTTTTCTGGTGTTGATGGGTGTTTTGTTCTGGGCCGCATGGGGTGACAGACAAATGAGGCCTTTGATGGCTGGTTTCATCGCTGTACTGGCCATTAACAGTGTTTTTAATGTATCGCTCTGGAGCTCCAGAGAGTATCATTTCTTTATCTTGATGATGTGCTTGCTGTACGCAATATGTCGTTTCGATAAGTTGAAAGTTGAGCCATGATTTTTGTTAAAGACTTGGAAATGATTGGGCGGGGTGCATCTAAAAACGTCTATCAATTCCCGGGGGATGAGAGCAAGCTTATCAAACTGATGAATCCAGAGAATGTCAGCGATGATGGAGGCTTCGCAAAACACGGACTTCTCAAGAGGAAAATGTTCCAGGGAATTTATCGGCAATTCCGCCGGGAAGTTCTGCAGTACATGCAGCTTTGTAAAAGTTCCTATAAGAAAAACATTTTTGTCTTTCCCATGGAGACGCCGTATGGTTTTGTTCACACCGACCAAGGGCTGGGTCTGGTGGTGGAAAAGATCATAGCCCCTTCAGGGCGCGGAGAAACTGTCAGTGATTTGTGTAAATCTGGCAGCTTTACACAAAAGCATGCCAAAGCATTGCAGCAGTTTTTTAATGACTGCTGTGAGATGCATATTGTTTTTGGAGAAGTGAACCCCGCTGGAATCATGTATACGGAAAGCCGACGAGGCGTTCCGGAATTTGTGCTGGTGGATGGCATGGGTGAGAAGCTATTCATTCCCTTGCGCGCGATGAGTCAGCGCATCAATGCCCGTTATGTACGCAAGGTGGAAGCGCGGACCAAGCAGAAGCTGGGGATTCACTATTGAAAAAGGGCTGCATCGCAGCCCTTTTTTTATTCGAAGTTCTTTACCCAGCTCCGGATTTCGTGGGTTGCCAGTACTTCTGCGGAGTGTGCGGAGCAAGGGCTGGCTAGAAAGTTCTCCAGTCCCTCGGCAGTGACCTGCGATGTGATCCACACGCTCTGCGGTGTGTAGGTGGCAGCATTCTTTGCATGCTGGCGGTTGGTGATCAGTTTTTTGCCCAGGAAAGCAGCTTCCAGTGCTCGGATGGTGGGCCCGGTTTGATTGGCTTGGACAACTTCCACCAGGCATTTGGAGCGACGTGCCAAGGCAATGTTCTCGGCATAGGACAGATGTTGGCGTGTCAAATGCTTTTCTTGCTCGGCCGTATAGCTGTAGCGTTTGCTGGGCGTGATGTGGAACAGGCAGTTCAAGCCCAGGCGCTCTGCGGTTTGCTTGATCTGGATGAGCTGCTGCAAGCGGCCCTTGTCTGAGCCGATGAAATAAAGGTCGATATCTTCCACCGTAGGGTGCGAAGATGCATTCAAGTCACGGTAGGGCTGCGGGATGAACTGCAACTGGTGTTGCTTGGCATCTTCGGGGTCGAAGGTGTAGAGATGCTCGAAGTTTTTGCGCAGAAGGCGAATATTGCGCAAGGCTTTCTGGCTCGGTGCATCATGGTTTTGCACCGGGTTCCAGAGGAAGAGGCTGAGCTTTTTGCAGCGTGGTATGTGCTGCTTGAGAATCAGCAGATCGCGGTGGTAGTCGATGTCAAAAATCAATACGCTGTCTTCGGGCTGGATGCGTTGCAACTGCTGCTTGGTGATTGTGGGCAGATAGCAGCCAGAGCCCATGATGCCAAATTTGGCCTCGACATAACGCAGCGTTTTTTGCCATGGCGTGCGCTTGTCTTTGGGGAACTCGATGATGTTCACTGGGTCTTCTGGGCGCAGGCCTTGCAGGATGAAGCCTGCCAGCGTGTTGCGTGTGTCGGTAATGATGTGGAGCATCGAAAGTCCTGTTTACAGCTTCATCTCATAGCCCACCGTCATTGGCGCGTGGTCAGAGAATTTTTCGCCCTTGTAGATGGCTTCAGCGCGTGCCAAGGCAGCCATGGCCGGTGTGGCCAGGTGATAGTCCAGACGCCACCCTACATTGTTGGCATAGGCCTGGCCGCGATTGCTCCACCAGGTGTAGCATTCATCGGTGGTGTCTGGCTGCAGGCAGCGGTACACATCCTTGATACCTCCGCTCGCATTTTCTGCCAGCAACATGTCCATCCATGCCCGCTCTTCGGGTGTGAAGCCACTGTTTTTTTGATTGCCACGCCAGTTTTTCAAATCTTCTTTGCGGTGGGCAATGTTGATATCGCCGCACAAGATAAATTCGCGCTCACCTTTCATCTGCATCAAGTGGGCGTGCATTTTTGCCAGAAAGCGGAACTTTGCGGCCTGGCGCTCATCGCCCGACGAGCCGCTGGGGAAATAGCTGCTGATGATGGACAGCTTGCGCGAAGGTGTATCAAAGCGTGCTTCCACATACCGGCCTTCAGCATCGAATTCTTCCGGGTCAAAGCCCACGATCACATCGCTGGGTTCGTGGCGACTGTAGATGCCCACACCTGAGTAGCCCTTCTTTTGCGCAAAATGGAACACGCCGCGCATGCCGGCAAGCGAATCGAATTTGCCTTCAATATCCGCAGCTTGGGCCTTGACCTCTTGCACGCAAATACAATCCGGGCCGGTTGCCGCGATCCAGTCCTCCACACCTTTGGACGCGGCAGAGCGGATGCCGTTGAGGTTGAGGCTGGTCAATTTAAAAAGGGAAGAATCCATGGCTATCAGTGGCGCGCAACAGGAACAAAACAATCGTCTGGCGCAAGATTTTGTGCAGTTTGCCGTAGACGCAGGGGTGCTGCGCTTTGGCGAATTCAAGACCAAGGCGGGGCGTATGAGCCCTTATTTCTTCAACGCTGGCTTGTTCGATGACGGTGCCAAGATGGCCCGCTTGGCCGAATTCTATGCAAAAGCAATTGTTGCCAGCGGTATGGAGTTTGATATGGTCTTTGGCCCCGCTTACAAGGGCATCCCCCTGGCAGCCACTGTGGCGGTGGAATTGGCACGTATGGGCAAGAATGTGCCATTCGCGTACAACCGTAAAGAGGCCAAGGATCATGGTGAAGGTGGTACTTTGGTAGGGGCGCCCCTTCAGGGGCGCGTGCTCATCATTGACGACGTGATGAGCGCTGGTACGGCTGCGCGTGAGTCCATTGCCTTGATCCAGGCTGCGGGGGCTACGCCACACGCGGTGGCGATTGCGCTGGACCGTCAGGAGAAAGCCACCGAGAATGGGCAAGACGTAGATCACAGCGCTGTGCAATATGTGCGCAATCAGCTGGGCTTGCAGGTCAGTGCGATTGCGACGCTGTCTGATTTGCTTGCGTATTTGGGATCAAGGGGGGGCGAGGGCGAAATGGCTCAACACCACGAACGTGTGCTGTCTTATCGCCAACGCTATGGAGTGAACGACTAAATCAATTATTCAGTATGCGGTTGGCAGCACATTTAGGACTTTGTGTTTTTTGCAGCATGGCATTCACCGCAACGGTGATGGCTCAACCGACTTCCAGACTGAATATTTACAGCTGTATCGATGCTTCCGGGCACCGTATTACGGCGGATCGACCTATTCCCCAGTGTGCGGATCGAGAGCAGCGTGTGCTCAGCCCTTCTGGGGCTGAGCGAAAGCGTCTTGGCCCCGCGCTGACCGAGTTGGAGATGGCACAACGTCTGGAGCAACGGCGCCAGGAACAGCTGGTGGTGCAGCGTGCGCAGGAGCAACGCCGCCGTGATGCTGCTTTGCTGGCACGCTATCCGAAACGCGCATTGCACGATGCGGCACGCAGCAATGCTTTAATGCAGGTGGAGGAGTTGCAGGGCTTGGCGCGAGAGCGTTTAGAGGCGCTGGAGAAAGAAAAGCGGCAACTGGATGAAGAATTGCTTTTCTACCAGCAAGACATTGCCAAAGCCCCAGCACGCCTGCGTGCTTCCCAGGAAGAAATTCAAAAATCGCTGCTCGCCCAGCGTGCGCTATTGGATGCTCAAACCGAGGAGGTGCGGCGCATTCATCGGCGTTTTGATAGCGACTTGCAGCGCTTGTTGCCACTGTGGGAATCACAGGCACAGACTGCTGACAATGAGGCATCAAAGTCTTTTTGAAAAGTGATGGCGTAAAAAAAACACGCTGAAAGCGTGTTTTTTGCCAAGGTTCAAGCAGTTCAAAGAGCCTGCCAGACAGTATCTCCACCTGCGCTGGATGGTTTAGGGGCGATGCCCAGCAAAGCCGCATGGCGATGCAGCAGGGCTTCAAAGCGCTGTACATCCTGTTCTGTTACCTTGCTTTCGTCCTGATGGTAGTCAGAGGCTAACTGCGAGGTGGTGAAGCTCATGGCGCCAAACTTCTGTACAGCATTGCGCAGTTTGTCCAAATTGATGGGGGCGGGTGTCGTCATGGCATCTCTCCACAAAAAAGACGGATTCAAAGCGTTTCACACCAATGTGGCATGGCTTGGACTGCCGCACAAGAGGTGTTGTGCCGCGAAGCACGCTGTTTACAGCGGATATTGGGCTTTGCCTTGCTCTTGCACAGTGATCCAGTGCGTGCGTGTGAATTCCTCCAATATCCAGTGGCCGTTAAAGCGCCCCAAGCCCGAGTTCTTCTCCCCGCCAAACGGGGCATTGGGCTGGTCACCTACGGACATATTGTTCACATGGGTCATGCCCGCCTCAATGCCGCGCGCAAAGCGTACGCCGCGCTCCAGGTCCCTGGTATAGACGCAGCTGGACAAGCCAAACTCGGTGGCATTGGCGAGTTCGAGGGCGTGTGCTTCACCGCGTGCACAAATGATGGGCAGTACAGGGCCGAAAGTCTCATCTTTGGCGATGCTCCATGCAGGATCAACATCGGCCAGCACATGCGGTGGCAGAACATTGCTCTGAGCTTCACCGCCTACAACCAGTCGGGCTCCGTCTTGCAGTGCGCGTGCAATCTTGGCTTGCACATCGGCCAACTGTTTGTCGTTGATGATGGGCCCAATGACGTTTTCGATCAGATCAGGGTCACCAAATTTGAGGGTTTTGACGCGCCGCTCCACAGCAGCCACAAACTGCTCGTACACCCTGGCATCTACAATTGCCCGGTTGGTGCTCATACAAATCTGGCCCTGGTGCAGAAAGCGGCCCGCCACCGCGCCTGCTGCTGCATCTTCGATGTCAGCATCGTCCAGCACCACAATCGGCGCATTGCCTCCTAGCTCCAGTGCCACACGCTTCAGGTAATGCCCGCCTGTGGCTTTGGCACCGATCCCTTTGCCAACGGGCGTGGAGCCAGTGAAGGAGATAAGGCGTGGAATAGGATGCTCTACAAATGCATCACCAATTTCGCTACCCGCGCCAACCACAACATTGATGGTGCCTGCGGGCGCACCCGCCTCTTCAAAAATGGCGGCCAGCAAGGTGCCGCCGCTGACAGGTGTATCACTGGCTGGTTTCAGAACCACGGTATTGCCGGTTGCCAGTGCTGGCGCAACAGAACGCATGCTGAGGTGAAAAGGGAAGTTCCAAGGGCTGATCACGCCTATCACGCCCAAAGGTTCACGATAGACGCGGCTGGACTGACCTGGAAAGAGCGGCGCCAGAATGTCACCATGCATGCGAGAGGGATAGCTGGCCGCTTCCAGCACCATGCCCTTTGCGCTTATCAGCTCGATATGGGCTTTCAGGCGTGTACTGCCTGACTCCCGAATGATCCACCCAATAATTTCTTCGGCGCGTGTGTCCAGCACTTGCGCCACGCGCAGCAGCAGGCTTGAGCGTTCTTGGTGGGCACATTGCGCCCAGGCTTTTTGAGCGCGGTGTGCAGCCTCGTACGCTGCATGCAACTGCGCTGGTGTGGCTTGCTGTATTTGGACCAGCATCTCCCCGTTAAAGGGATTGGTGTCTGTGTTGAGGAGGGCAGACTGGCCTTCAACCCACTGACCGTTGAGATACAGCCGATTGAGTTGCGAATAAGTGGCACAGATAGTGGTCATAAGGCACATCCTTGGCAAAACAGAAAGCAGCGCAAGTGCGAACTTGCGGGTGAAGACCGTTGATACGGCATGTTGCATCGTGCCTCAAGCTGAAGAGTCTGGGACGGCTTTATGTAAAAGCGCCATTGAGGACTGTCGCAGTTTCTTTCGTTTTGCCAAAGCCTGTTGCTTGATTTATTGCGATTTATGTGTGTGGCTTCGTATGTTTTGTGTAGGAAAGCGGGGTTTGATTGTCAAGATTTGTACGTTTTGAGCAGTTGAGGTATTTGTCTTGCATTTTTTTTTGCATCTTGGCGCTACCTTCTTGTAACTAAAGATTTGAAATACAAGTTCTTGTATGTTTGGATTCGTCCGGTTAGCTACATGGGTTCGCTCGAAATCACGCACCTCCTAGTTGGAATTCCTTTGTTCATTGCGCTTGCCGCAGTGAGTTTGACGCTGCTGTGGAGCCAGCGGCGGGGACACCTGTACCTGCTGTGGCAGGCTGCGGCAATGGGGTTGCTTGGCTGGGGCGGCTCCATGGACGCAATGCCCGGGTTGCCATGGGGGCCAGGTGCGGTGGGCGTTTGGGCGTTCTGGTGCTCTGCCTGGGCTGTGGCACAGGCTATGTCCATGCGCTTTGGTCAATCCGCGAAAGCCCATGTGGCGATACTGCTCTCCGTGCTCATGTTGCTCGCATCTTGGCTTAGCGCAGAGGCTCATTGGAGTGCGCAAACACGTTTCGTTCTTGGTGCATTGGCCATTGGTTTTGTGCTGACTTACGTGCTGCCCGAGGTGTGGCGCGCTGCAGGTCGACACCGTGCAGACCAGCTGTTACGCGGTGTTTATAGTTTTTCTGCCGCTTTTGTTTTGCTCATGCCATGGGTTTTGACGCAATCCATGCTGGTGCTGAGCATGCAGTTGATGGGTGTGCTGGTCAGCTGCATGATGATGATATGCGTATTGCGTGATGGAGCTTCCAAACCTCGCACCGCGCAATACCGAGATGCATCTACTTTGCTGCTCAACCGTGCGGGCCTGGATGCTGCTTTTTCCAGTGTGCAGGAAAAGCGAGAGTCCACGGTTTTCATCTTGTGTGAACTCAAGCACATTGCGCGGCTGCAAAGAAGTATTAATGGCACGCACAAGTCTGTAGCCCAGGAATTTGCGATGGTGCTGAAAGGTTCGGTGCGTGACGGTGATCTTGTAGCACGTGTTGCTGCTGAAGAATTTGTGATGGTTTTACGGGGAATGGATATAGCGCAAGCGCAAGCCTTGCTGGTGCGTATTCAAGCAGCCTTGCTGGGGTCCTCTGCGTTGGCCTCTTGCAGTGCAAGCTTTGGTGTGGCTCAGGTGTATGAAACAGACACGCTGGATATGGTGCTGCACCGTGCAGATGTGGCCCTGTATCAGACAAAAGAAGAAAGCACACACATTGGAGAGCTGTCAGGAGCGTGCTAAGACTCGCTAACACAACGCTTGATACGTCCTTGCTTCGCCTTGTCGAACGCTCGTACAGCCTGCAGTTTCTCGCCCCGTCTCAAATCGGAAATCTTCGCTTTGCTGGGTTATGTCAGCGACTCTAAATGGCGCATATGGCCTCGCGCATAGTCGGCAGTGCTTGCAGCAAGCGTCTTCACATTGCTTACCGCCGCTCACAATGCACAGCTTGAGCTGCCTCTAAACTTTCGCTGTATGTGAAAGGAACAACGATGAAAAATATATTGGCGTTGATTGCGGCGACGACTTTGCTGACAGCTTGTGTGCTGCCGCCTCATGGGCATGGCCACCATCATGGTGATCGCGGACATAGTGCCTATGGACACAAGGGGCCGGGGGCCAGTGGTCATGGACACAAGGGACATCACGGCCGCCATGGTGGTCCAGGTCGCCAAGGACATCGCCGCTGAATGCATGCTGCGCCTGCCACCCTCTGTCTGGTAACAGACAGAGGGCTTTTTTCTGTATGAAGGGCACAGACGTTGTTCTGTGATGCGCAAACTGCAGATCTAAAGCCAAAAAATGCAGGCACAAGCACAGTGCGGTGAGGCTAGCTTGTATGTTGTTTGTATCTGGCGGCCATTGCTGAGTACCACCTTGTGGTGGCATCCAAGCGCACTGGGCTGGCTTTCTCATTTTTTGAGCAATAAAACAAGAAAATTATTCAGTTGTACTGACAAGCATCTGGGATTCTTGGTACACACGCATGCTGCATATGCGTAAGCACCTACTATTGCCAGCCATGAAAACCATAAAACCAGTGAGAGAGTTCACGCTGCGCGGGGTATTGCTGGGTGCATTGATCACCTTGGCGTTCACGGCAGCTAACGTCTATTTGGGGCTGAAAGTCGGCCTGACCTTTGCTTCAGCCATCCCTGCTGCCGTCATTTCCATGGCGCTGCTGTATCGTTTCAAAGACTCCAACATCCTGGAAAACAACTTGGTGCAGACACAAGCTTCGGCAGCGGGCACGCTGTCATCCGTGATCTTTGTGCTGCCCGGACTGCTCATGTTGGGCCTGTGGACGGGGTTTCCTTTCTGGCAGACCGCACTGATCTGTGCTGCAGGTGGAACGCTCGGTGTGCTCTACACCGTGCCATTGCGTCGTGTGATGGTTGTGCAGTCGCCCCATCTACCTTACCCCGAAGGTGTGGCCGCGGCGGAGGTGTTGCGTGTCGGTGAGGCGCAGCGCCATCGTGTTGAAGGGGCTGCTCCAAGCAATGGTTTGCGCGAGTTGGGTTGGGGCGCAGGATTGGCTGCATTGTTTGGTCTGTTCAGCAGTGGATTCCGCGTGCTGGGTGATGCAGTCAATGTCTGGGTGCCTGCGGGATCAGTGGTGTTTCGCTTTGCGGCAGGTTTTTCGCCCGCTTTGCTTGCAGCGGGCTATCTGATGGGCGCTGCCGCTGGGGCCGCCGTGTTGTTGGGGCTGGTGCTGTGCTGGGTGATTGCAGTGCCATGGTTGATGGCCGTCTCCACACCCGCGGATGGCATGGCGCTCACAGATATGGCTAACCAGCTGTGGGCCAGCAAGGCTCGCTTTCTGGGGGCTGGTGTGATTGGTATTTCGGCGCTGTGGACGGTGTGCACCTTGCTCAAGCCGATTATTCAAGCCATCCGCAAGCAGCCAGCTCATGCCTCGACCATCTCTGCCGAGGTTGACGAAACCGATCGTGATATGCCACGCAGCTGGATGCTGCTGATCGGCGCGGCGGCGCTGGCCGTGCTGTTTGGCGTGGTCGACTACTTCATCGGTCAGCACATGCCAGAGTTGTCAGCGGCTGCGCGTTATGGGTTGAGTGCGTTGTGTGTGCTGTTTGCTGCCGTGTTCGGCTTTCTGGTAGCAGCGGCTTGCGGTTATATGGCTGGATTGGTGGGGTCATCGGCCAGCCCCATTTCGGGCATCGGCATCATTGCCACGATTTTGATGGGCCTGTCATTGCTGGCATTGCATGCGATGGTGCCTTCATTTGCGGATAGCGTTTCCGGCCAGCTTGGTGTTGCGCTGGTGTTGTTCATGGTTTCTGCCGTGCTGGCCATGGCGGCGATCTCGAATGACAACCTGCAAGACCTGAAAACCGGCTACCTTGTGGGGGCCACACCGTGGCGCCAGCAGTTGGTGCTGATCATTGGTTGCCTGGTGGGGGCAGCCGTCATTCCTCCTGTGCTGGAGCTGCTCTACAACGCTTATGGCTTTGCAGGTGCTCTGCCGCGTGAAGGCATGGACCCTGCACAGGCTCTGGCTGCCCCTCAGGCCACCTTGATGACCCAGATCGCCAACGGCATCTTTACCGGCAATCTTGACTGGACCATGCTGGGCCTGGGTGTGGCGTTGGGTGTGGTGGCGATCATTGCAGATGTGTTTCTGCGCAAATTCGGGAAAGGTGCTTTGCCGCCTCTGGCTGTAGGTTTGGGCATTTACTTGCCTCCCACGATTGGCATGACGCTCACTTTGGGGGCGGTACTGGGCTGGCTGATCCAGCGCGCCATCCGCAGCTATGGTGAACGTAATGGCAAAGACTGGGTAGTTGCTGCAGAAGAGCGTGGTTTGCTGCTGGCCTCCGGGCTCATCGTTGGCGAAAGCCTGATGGGCTTGCTGATTGCCGCCGTCATTGGTTTCAGTGGCAGCGATGCGCCGCTGGCTCTGGTTGGAAGTGGTTTTGCTCCTGCCATGTGGCTGGGGCTGGTGTGCTTTGCAGCCCTGTTTGCATTCTTCTACCGTCGCGTACTGCGAAAATAAGTACCTGCTTTGGCAGGTAGGATGCCTGCTAGCCTATTTGAGGAGCATCTTGCAGCGTTAGCTGCAAGATGCTCCTTTTTCATGGACGGTTTGTTACTGCCTTTTCCGGGCTGCTGGGTTGCGCATGTACTTCAAAGTACAACAAGTCAAACCATTGGCGATGCAGTTGCAAACTGCAGCGTGAATGACCGAACTGGTGAAAACCATTTTTCAGCAACACGCGGATCGATGCCGGATTTTCCGGGCGCGCAGTGGCCTCCAGGCGTTGCAAGCCGTGAATCTGAAAAGCCTTTTGCATGATCTGGCGCACAGCTTCAGAAGCCAGCCCCTGGCCACTATGGGTAGGAGCAATACGGTATCCAAGGGTTGCACTATAGAAATGGTCGCGGCGCACCTGAGTCAGGTTGATACGGCCCACCAACTCTCCGCCCATCCAGATCAAATAATGAAAAGCGTGGCCAGCAGCTTGCTCAAGCAGAGCGGTTTGCAGCGCTTGGTCAAAGCCTTCTGGTGTATAGAAACTACCAGGTCGCGCATTGATCCAATTTTCAAAGTAGGCGCGATGCTGGTTTTCAAAAGTCCACAGTTGGGTTGCGTCCCGTTCGCGTAGCAGCGTGAGTTCCATGGCAGCTTTCAATCTGGATGATGTACGTGATTGTGGCGCTGGCAGTTTCGATTGAACAGGCTCGTCAAGTGACCAGTGTGTAGGCGAGCAACGCTAAGGAAAAGAAAGAAGGCCGAAGCGCCGCAAGCGGTCATCGGCCGTGGTGCCTGGATGACCCGAGCATTGCTGCGTCGGGCGACCATGAGCGGTTTACGAGGACTTGCCTTGCTCGCTGATGCGGCGCAGATGGCGTTCCATGCGAATGGTCATCACCACGAACACCACCATCACCAAGAAGCTCATGATCAGGCTCCACAATGTCAACTCCAGAGAGTTGAAGAATCTGTCCCAGAGGCTTTCGGAGTCATCTTGCTCGCTCACGGCACGCGAGAAGCTGATGGAGTAGTTGGTCAGCACCATGTCTACCAGGCGAGAAATGGTTTGGTCATGCAACTTCGGAGCCAGTTTGGCATCACTGAGCACCAACTCAATGGCTTTGGGAGCGCCCAACACAAATGTTTCATAGGCCTTGGCGTCATATTCAGACTGCACTTGTGAGGCGCGCTCGTGCAGCACCTTGGCAACGTCCACCGGCTCGGTCCAATATGCTTCATCGCTGCTGCAGCAGGCGGCAGCTTCTGCAGCGGCCACAGCGGCTTCTGCAGCGGCCACAGCGGCTTCAGTGCCGGCCTCAACGGCAGCTTCTTCACTGTCGCTTATGCCCAGCAGGCGCTCCAGGCGTTCTTCCTCAGCCTTTGCCTTGGCTTCTTGCTCTTTGACATACGCCTCAATCTGTTCCTTGCTGGGAATGCTGTCGCCTACCAGCAGGGGATTCAGGTCGGCCAGTCCTTTGGACTCATTATTTTTCTCAATTTCAGCGTGGTGCTCAGGCTTGAGTGCCACAAAGCTGCGCACCAGGGCGTCGGCTTGCTTGAAGGCGGGACGCAATTGAGGGTTGGTGAGGCTGTCTTGCAGTGCCATATCAGGCGTGCTCATGCCCATGTCCCGGCCCGTCTCTTCAACCACGTACTTCATGTCAGGCTTCAGGTCTGCCCAGGAGACAGAGCTGGAAGTTCCATCCTCCTTTTTACCAATGGTCTTGTCCCAGAGGTAGGAGCCCATTGCCACCAGTACCAATACTGAAAAAGCCAGCAATACGATGCGAACCAGTTGAACAAAGACGTCTTCGATTTTGCGTAACAACGGCATGTGTCTCCTTGCGTGAACCGTTTAACAGGCCCGAATCTTGGACTAAGGTCCGGGCAACGCGCAGGATTCTAGGAAGCCAATGTGACTGTCGTACTTATTTACATCTGCAGATGATTTGATACGTTTGCCATGCAAGAGGTGTACAGACTGCTGTTGGCAGGAAGTGCACGCAAACGCATCCATTCAACGGCAACGCCGCTTAGAAAATGTTTTCAGTGCGAGGGCATTTGCAGCAACCAGCTCGCGGTGTGTAGGCCAATCACCGGATCTGCTGGGCCACAAACTGCACCACTGGCTGCACATAGCTTTCCTGGGCCTGTACCAGTTGCAACTCGCGTTGCCCTGAAGTGTGGGTGCGCTGCAGCAGTTCGAACATGCTGGCGGTGGCGCGCTCCAGCGCCAGCCGGGCAGAGCCGCCGGCACCGAAGTGCTGACTGTAGTGGGCGGTAAACAGCGCCGCTGTCACGTCGCCCGAGCCATTCGCCTTGAAGGGCAGATGAGGTGTGGCTACCAGCCATGCGCCAGTGGCGTCGGCAGCCAGCATTTCAATGGTGCCTGGTGTCGCATCCGGGCGGTGCACGCTGGTCACCAGCACGGCACGTGGGCCCATGTGCATCACGGCATCCACTGCTGCCAGTGTTTCGTGCAGGGTGTTGACCGTCATACCTGCCAGATAGCCCAGCTCGAACTGGTTGGGGGTCACCAGGTCGGCCGCAGGCACCACACGCTCGCGCAGCAGCACCGGAATGGCCGGATTCACGAAACAACCAGACTTGGCGTTGCCCATGACTGGATCGCAGGTGTAAGTGGCCTGAGGGTTCAGCGCTTTCACACGGGCCACGGTGGACAGGATGGCATCGGCAATGTCTGCCCCACCCTGGTATCCGCTGAGCACTACATCCACCTGTGCCAGTGCGCCGCGCTGCTCCATGGCATCAATGATGGCAGCCACCTCACCGGCAGGAATGGGCGATCCGCCCCACTGGCCGTATCCCGTGTGGTTGGAGTAATTGACGGTGTACACAGGCCAGACCTCATGTCCCAGTCGTTGCAGCGGGAACACCGCCGCAGAGTTACCGACGTGGCCGTAAGAGACGTGGGACTGGATGGAGAGAATGTTCATAGCTGCAGGCCATTGCGTGATGGCGATCAAACGCGAAGTCAGCGATGGTAGCGCTGTGCCACAGGCTGCGCATTGCTGTGCGCAAAAGCGAACACGCTTGCTGTGACAAAAAAGGGGCGCCTCACCACATGTATTTGCAGTCACCATTGCTGCAATGCGGCGCCAGCATCTGGCGTGGTGCTTGTATGAAGTTTTCTCGCGTCAACACTCGCGCATGTGGCAAGCGACGAGGTTGCGCAAGAGCCGCATGGAAGCGCGTGCAAAAAACTGATTTTTTTGCAGTCAACTCGATGCGGGGTGCAACTGCGGGAAAAACTGCGCATAACCCGCCACAAACTTTTTATGCTTGGCTGCGCCCAGATCCAGCTCTTGCAGCAGCTCGTACTTCTCGATCAACTGCTTGAACTCGAAAAACGGGTCTCGTGCATCGTGTGTTGCGGCGTACATGGCTACCGCCTCAAATGCATCCTGATTGATGATGGCTTTGAGGATGTTCGCGTAGAACATGCGGTCACTGTGCGAGTCTTCCGGGTATTTCTGGTCGATGAACTTCAGCATCTCGAACAAGATGGAGATGAAGTGATCAATCTCGCTGTGGTCGGCCATCAGCACGCCGCGTGCGGCAACCAGAGAGTCCTCGCTGCGCGCCTGAGCCATCAGACGTTGCAAGATGCTGCCCGCAGGCAGATCGCCTTCGGCAGACAATGGCTCGTTGATGGTCTCGAATGTGCTGTTGTGCAGCTTGAGCAGGGAGAAAAACGTGTTCTCGAAAGCGTCCAGCCGCTGCGAACGAATCTGCTCGGTAAACAGGCGCACGTTGGCCTCGGCGGCCAGAGTGGACTTTTTCAATTCATCCATGGTGGCATTCAGTTCACGCCGCTGCAGGCGCAAGGTGAACAGCAAGGCCAGAAACGAGAAAAAGCTCAGGATCGGGTTGAGCACACCGCCCAAAAAGTCACCTGAAAGACCCAGCGCTTCGGCACGGCTCATGCCTTCGCCGTTGTTGGCAGCGCTCAGCCAGGTGCTGTAGTTGGCTTCAAAGTTCAAATAGGCCTTGCCGTAGAACCAGACGGTACACACCAGCAAAAAGACGGCGATCAGCTCCAGCAGATGAATCTCTTCCCACGCTTTTTTGAACATATTCGGGGATTTCTATGCTTGTGGTGGACAGTGTAGATGTTCGGGGAGGTGGGTGGTTAGAGGCTTACTTTAACTAGGTACATGGATCTTTGCTTTGATGTGCTTAAGGTTGGCCACGATGGTGAAAGTCATGATCACAAGCATGGACCATGAACTCCACTTGCCCACGTGCACGGCCGACCAGGCACCGAGCTGGTTGGGGTAGCTCCAGACCCCGGCGAAAGTGGAGATGTTCTCGGCCAGCCAGATAAAGAAGCCGATAAGCACAAAGGCCAGCAGCAGCGGCATCTGGCGATCACGGTCCAGAGGACGGAAGACTACGCTAGTGCGTGCGTAAAGGCCGAGGGCGCAGGCAGCCAGGTACCAGCGGTAATCACCGATGAAATGGTGAGCGAAAAAGTTGGCGTAGATCAGCATTGCAATCAGCGCCGCCATCCAGTGTGGTGGATGGTGACGGATGCGCAGGTCAAACAAACGCCAGGCCTGAATGATGTAGCTGCCCACTGCCGCGTACATGAAGCCTGAAAACAGCGGGACGCCCCACAGCTGCAAAGCCCACCAGGTGGAACAGGGAGATGGCCTTGAGTTCATCCCAGGTCTCCAGCTTGGCTGCCACCATGGCGATCTGGATGGTCAGGGCCGCCAGCAGCAGTACGTCGTAGCGCGGTAGTCCCAGCACACCAGTGCGCGGTACGACAAAAACGGCCAGGAAGAACAGGCCCACGAACAGGCAGCTGCGCGCCTCCTTGATGCCGAACCACAGAAACTCTAGCCCTGCCCGTTGTAGACCGCGCGGTTGCCAGTGACAGGGTGGGTACATGAGGAAATGGTCCAGCGCGTTGAAAGATGCCAGTGTGCTGGCGCTGACAGGTGGGCGGTCGGCAGAGGCGGCGGACATGCGAGAGGGAGGCTGTGGATGGCGTTGGGATGAGGAAGTATGCCTTGCGCCTTGTGGCAGGGCTGGTGCGGTGAAGGGATGCAATTAGGTTTGTTGCCTGCTGGAGTGGGGGACTGGTAGCTTGGGCTTTTGATTTATTGGCACTGTCCGGAAATTATTGGCAAGGGACGGTAGTCGACCGGTGGCAATCCGATTTCTTTTGCTTTTTCACAAGAAACCGTGCAAAGAAAAGACGCCGCTTGCGACGGGCTGTCAGGTTGAACTCCCTTGGTTTCTGTGTCGCTGCGGTCAAACAGGTAGCTGAAAGTGCGAAGGAAAGCAGACGGCGTGCGTGCCATGGCCCGTGCACGTGTTGGGGCGCGAAGGCACACTACACAGGATGGCGGATGTGGAGTGTTCGCCGGGTAATTGAAGGTTTCTAATGAAATGGGCTGGTAGCGCTTGCGCAGCAAATGCTAGGCGCTCTCTTTTAGAAAACTTTTGGCATGCCGGAGGCTTGCGCTCAGGGTGCTGCCGCCGCGGCAGGTACATGCAGATCGCGGCCGAGGATGCCGTCTATCAGAGAGGGCAGGCTGAAGCTTGACGACAGCACGTCGCTGACCTTGTGCGGTTGTGTCTGGCCGGCATCCAGCTGCGCGGGCGTGCCCAGGTCGAAGACAAAGCTGTAGTGCGGCTCCTGACCCATGCGTAGGTCCGTCAGCAGCACGCGGCCGTCGCGAAGTTCCATGCGGATGGGGCCCTGGGTGAAGCGCTGCATGGCCTGTACCGCAGGTATATTGCCCCAGCGCTGCAGGTGCTCGCTACCGCGTTCTGTGGCGGTCAGGGAGAGGTACCGGCTCTGGTTCAACAGGCTGTAAAAGCCCTCGTAGCTGTGCGTGGGCGTGATCGCCAGCACCCGCCACAGCACGGTGTTGAATGGCGTGGCATAAACGAACAACTGGTCGTCTGGCACGTGCTGTACTCCCTGTGCGGCAAGTGCCAGCCGGGCCACGTTGCGCACCTGGTGCTGTGCGCCCACGCTCCACAGCAAATACATGCAACTGAAGGTCAACGCCAACGCATTTGGTGCCTGCCACGCATGCCCCTTGCGCGCACGCAGTCCTGACCACACCAGCCCCACGATCAGCGGCAGTGTGTACAGCGGATCAATGATGAACATGCTGCCCACCGCATAAGCATCGTCGGTGAACGGCTGCATGAACTGCGTGCCATAGCTGGTCATGGCATCAATGCCCACATGCGTGATCAAGGTCAGCAACCATGCCAGCGTCCACCACCGTGTATGGCTGGACTCTCCGGATGGGGCTTTGCGTTGCAGCCACCAGTTTGTCAGCCAGCCGAACAGCGGTGAGAGCAGTGCCAGAAACAGCAGCGAATGCGACTCCGCCCGGTGGCGCACCATGTTGAGCAAATCGTCGCCATGGTCGATCACCACATCAAGATCTGGCAACGTGCCTGCCGCGGCACCAATCAGTGCAGCTTTGGCAAAGGAAGTACGCCTGCCCATGACAGCGACCGTCACGCAGGCACCCAGCACAGCTTGTGTCAGAGAATCCATGCGCAGGAGTGTGCAGCATGGGCACGCTGCAAGGTTTTTCTGATGCATTGTGGAGACAAAGTTGTGCACCTCAGCACTGCTGCCGCATTTGCAAAGGACCTGCACACAGCCTTTGGCACGAAAGGCTCTTCTCCTCCTTGACGCCAAACATCATGCGTCGCCCGCTGGAACAAACAGCAAAGGGGCTCAAGATTGCCTCGAGCCCCTCGGATGACAGCCTGCTGCCGAAGCTTTAAACCTTGGTGGTTTTATCTTTCCAGATCAGGTACAGCATCCATATCCAAGCGCCCACATATGCCGTCAAATCGCGGTTGCGGATGGGGCGGTACTCGGCATAGAACAAGCCTGTGGAGCCAATGAACAGCACTGCGGTCAGTGCCACGCACACCATCACAGCAAACTTCTTGTTGCCGCCAGTGGTTTTTTGCTCCGGGGGCGATGCACCCTGTGCTTGGTAGGCATAACGGTGATCCCACAACCACAGCGGTTGCAGCTTGGGCTTGACGGCAGCGTAAATCCAGCCGGAATACGCCAGCAGCAAAAAGCCATTCATCACCAACTCATGCGGCCCCGTAAACAACTGGCGCGGCGTGGCCACAATGAAGGTATTGAGCCAGAACACATTGACCGTGGTGGGCATCTCCAAAATCAAACCCAGCAGTGGAAAGCGGTTGGTCAAAATCATGACGCCCGCCACAATTTCTAGGTATTTAACGAACTGGTAAATATAAATATCCGCATTCGCCTGCACCCACTGGCCGCCTACCCCAGGAATCTCTGGCACAAAACCCGTCAATGCATAACGCACTCCAGAATACAGTAAATAAATACCGTAATAAACACGCACCCAATGAACTATGTACAACCATTTCGTTTGCATCACTGCAGCATCCTCAGAATGTTTTTCGTATCATAGGTAGGCGGCACACAGTTTGTTTCTTAGCGTTTTTACGAGTTTCAAAGCTTTTTTTCAATCGAAAAATGAAAAGCTGTTATTTGATATGTAGAATATAAAAAATCAATTCTTCGGTATGTGGTTTTATAATTTTCGTATAAGTTCTGTATTGTTATGAGTTTTTTTGTTTGAATTTTTACTGCACTTGGTCGCTACATTGAGTTGGTCTGAATTTGATAATTAAAAATGGAAGAGAGGCAGAGACTCTGCTGTCTGGTTTTTTGAAATAAGGAATTGGGCTTTTGGGGGGGATGGCAGGTTGGCTATTTGTCCAATTTTTTCTGACGCTTCGCAGCAGTCGTTAGAAAGTTAATAGAAATATTTTTCTAGTCCAGCATAAGGGCTGATACCAACAAAATTTTCCTTCTTAAGCAGAAGGCAAAAAGTATGCTGACTTATGCGCGATTGCGAGAGCTGCTCACACAACATCAACCGTGATTCCATGTAATGGCGCACTTATGATCAATCACACATGACAGCAAGATCCTGCCGATACGGCAAGCTGGTGAAGGCAGCGCTTGGCGGCGCTGGCCCCCTTGGCCTCCGGTGGCTCTGCAGCTTCTTCATTGTGACCCGAGGCCTTTTGGACATAGCAGTTAAACAGGGCAATGCGCTTGGAGTCGCCTGGTGTGAATTTCGTTAAAGAAGTAGCCGGCAAAAAATTTGATGAAGAGGTTGCGCTCTCTTTCGGATTCGATGGGGGGAGCATTCGCGAAGAGTGCAGAAATTTTCATAGCAAATCTCAGTGCACAGAGGCGCAGACTGCAAACCAGCATCACGCGCAAAGGGTAAGAACAACAAAGCCGCAGGGAAATGCTGCCTGCGGCTTTGAGAATTATCTGGCGCTACAGGCACGTCTTGCGCGACGCGCCTGTAGCAGTGTCAGGCCAGCTTGGCCTTGAGCAACTCGTTCACCTGGCCAGGGTTTGCCTTGCCCTTGGAGGCTTTCATCACCTGTCCGACCAGTGCATTGAACGCCTTGTCCTTGCCAGCGCGGTATTGCTCCACATTGCCGGGGTTGGCGGCGATCACCTCGTCAATGATCTTCTCCAGCGCACCGGTGTCGTTCATCTGCTTGAGGCCCTTGGCTTCAATCACGGCGTCAACGTCGCTGCCTTCACCGCTCCACAGGACTTCGAACACTTGCTTGGCCGCGTTGTTGGAGATGGTTCCATCGGCAATGCGGCGGATCATGGCAGCCAATTGGTCGCTGCTCACCTTGACCGCATCCATACCAATTTCTTCGGTGTTCAGGCGGCGCGAAATTTCACCCATCACCCAGTTGGAGGCCAGCTTGGGCTGTTCGCAGCCCTTGGCGGTGCGCTCGAAGTAGGCGGCCATTTCTTGCGACTGCGTCAGTGTGGTGGCGTCGTACTCGGGCAGTGCGTATTGCTCGACAAAGCGGGCAGCCATGTGACGGGGCAGTTCGGGCATATCGGCCTTCACGGCCTGTACCCAGCTGTCGGCCACTACCAGCGGTGGCAGGTCGGGATCGGGGAAGTAGCGGTAATCGGCAGCATCTTCCTTGGTGCGCATGGCGCGGGTTTCACCCGTGTCGGGGTTGAACAGCACCGTGGCTTGCTGGATATCGTAGCCGTCTTCAATTTGCTCGATCTGCCAGCGAATTTCGTAGTCGATGGCAATCTGCATGTTGCGAAACGAGTTCAGGTTTTTGATCTCGCGGCGGGTGCCCAGGGGCGCGCCGGGTTTGCGCACCGACACGTTGGCATCGCAGCGAAACGAGCCTTCCTGCATATTGCCGTCGCAAATGCCGATCCAGGTGACGATCTTGTGCAGTTCCTTGGCGTAGGCCACGGCCTCTTCGGTACTGCGGATGTCGGGCTCGGTCACGATTTCCAGCAGCGGCGTGCCTGCGCGGTTCAGGTCAATGCCCGACTCGGTGGGGAATTGGTCGTGCACGGACTTGCCTGCATCTTCTTCCAGATGAGCACGCACCAGACGCACGGTGTGTTGTTTGTCACCCACGTAGAAGCTCACCTCACCGCCTTGCACCACGGGAATCTCGAATTGCGAGATTTGGTAGCCCTTGGGCAAGTCAGGGTAGAAGTAGTTCTTGCGCGCAAAAATGCTGCGCGGCGCAATGTGCGAGCCCAGCGCTAGGCCAAGCTTGATGGCGCATTCCACCGCTTTTTTGTTCATCACCGGCAGCGTGCCGGGCAGGGCCAGGTCCACGGCGCAAGCCTGGGTGTTGGGCTCGGCACCAAAAGCGGTGCTGGCACGGCTGAAGATTTTCGAGTTGGTCGCCAGTTGGGCGTGGGTTTCAAAGCCGATGACGACTTCGTAGCCCTGAATCAGTTTCGCAGTCATGTGCTGTGTGTGTCCTTGCTGCAATCAATACGTGGTGCCAGTGCAAAGGCTCCCGAGAGTGCTGCCGTGGCAGATCTGCGGCTTTGCGGCTGCATGCACTGGCAGGGGTGCTTTAGATGCCTGCGGGGCGTTGCAGGTGGAAGTCCGTGGCTTGCTGGAAGCGGTGCGCAGCGTTGAGCAACTTGCCTTCGGCAAAGTAGTTGCCAATCAGCTGCAGGCCCACGGGCATGCCACCATCACCAAAGCCTGCGGGCAGGCTCAAACCGGGCAACCCAGCCAGCGATGCGGGCAGGGTGAACACGTCGGCCAAGTAATTCGACACAGGGTCTGCCTTGCCTCCAATGGCCCAAGCCGTGGTGGGCGCTGCGGCACCGGCGATCACGTCGCATTCCTTGAACGCGGTCTGGAAGTCGTCGGCAATCATGCGGCGGATCTTTTGCGCTTGCAGGTAGTAGGCGTCGTAATAGCCTTCGGACAGCACATAGGCGCCAATCATGATGCGGCGCTTGACCTCGTCGCCAAAGCCTTCAGCGCGAGTCTTTTTGTACATGTCGTTGAGGTCGCTGTAGTTGGCCGCGCGGTGGCCGAACTTCACACCGTCAAAGCGTGACAGATTGGACGATGCTTCCGCAGGGGCCAGGATGTAGTACACCGGCACAGACAGCTCGGTGCGTGGCAGGCTGATGGGAACCAGCTTGGCCCCCAGCTTTTCGTACTCCTTCAAAGCGGCATCGATGGCAGAGCGTACATCGGCGCTCAGACCTTCACCAAAGAATTCGGCAGGAATGCCAATGCGCAGGCCTTCAATGCTGTCGTTGAGCTTCGTGGTGAAGTCCTCGGCCGGCATGTCCAGGCTGGTGGAATCGCGGTCCAGATCAGAGCCGCACATCTCGCTGAGCAGCAGTGCGCAGTCTTCGGCGCTGCGCCCCATGGGGCCGGCCTGGTCCAGCGAGGAGGCAAAAGCGATCATTCCGTAGCGGCTGGCACGGCCATAAGTGGGTTTGATACCAGTAATGCCGCAAAACGACGCGGGCTGACGGATGGAGCCACCGGTATCGGTGCCGGTCACTGCGGGTGCCAGGCGGGCAGCCACGGCTGCGGCAGAGCCGCCGGAAGAACCTCCAGGCACGCGCTCGGTGTTCCAGGGGTTGCGCACGGGCTGTGCGGCATCAAAGCCCACAGGTGCGATGGCAGAGTTTTCGTTCGCGCCGCCCATGGCGAATTCATCGCAATTGAGCTTGCCCAGGTTCACCACACCGGCGTTGGCCAGCTTGGTCACCACGGTGGCGTCAAAGGGCGACTGGTAGCCCTCGAGCATTTTGGACGCTGCGGTCGTGGGAAAGTCTTTGGTGACAAAGATGTCTTTGTGGGCAATCGGCACACCAGCCAGCTTGCCACCCTTGCCTTCGGCAATCAGGGCGTCTGCAGCCTTGGCCTGGGCCAGGGTCACGTCTTCGTTGATAGACACAAAGGCACCAAGGTTTTGGTGCTGTTTGGCGCGGGCTAGAAAGTGCTGGGCGGCTTCGACCGCAGAAATTTCTTTGTTCTTCAATCGGGCTGCCAGCTCGGCCACACCCAGGTTATGCAGTTCAGTATTGCTCATGTCGTGTGATTTGCCTTGCACTTATTCGATGACCTTGGGGACGAGGAACAGGCCTTCGCTTTGGGCGGGCGCATTTTGCATATTGGCTTCGCGCTGGTTGGCTTCCCAAGCCTCGTCCTCACGCAGGCGTAGAACCACGTCCTGGATGGCGGCAACGGGGTGTGCCAGGGGCTGGATGCCCGAAGTGTCCACAGCCTGCATCTTCTCGACAATGCCGAAAAAGCCGTTAAGTTGAGAGAGCATGCGCTCACTTTCTGCGGTTGAGAGTTCGAGCCGCGCCAAGTTGGCGATGCGGTCAATGTCGTTCGAGGTGAGTGCCATATGTTTTCTTCGGTGGGAAACCGGATGTAAAGCTGTCCGGCGGTGTGTACCGCCATGAGTTATTCACAGGGGATACGGTATTATCTGGTCTTTGCGCGATTACCATCTTTGACCATCTCTGAATGGTTGGGATTGTGCAGAAAAGCCTAAACTTGACTCCCCCCTGATTCCTGTTGATCTATACCTTGGCGATAGCAAGTCGAAGCGCGTGCTGTGCCTGAGAGGAAAATTGAATGTTCGGTGCTTTCCGTCGGTACTTTTCCACCGATTTGGCCATTGACCTTGGCACAGCCAATACCCTGATCTTTGCTCGTGACAAAGGTATTGTTTTGGATGAGCCTTCGGTGGTGGCTATTCGCCACGAAGGCGGCCCCCACGGCAAGAAGGTGATTCAAGCCGTTGGCCGTGAAGCCAAGGCCATGCTCGGCAAGGTGCCCGGGAATATAGAAGCCATCCGCCCGATGAAGGATGGCGTGATTGCGGACTTTGTGATCACCGAGCAGATGATCAAGCAGTTCATCAAGATGGTGCACCCGCGCAACCTGATGACGCCCAGCCCCCGCATCATCATCTGCGTGCCTTGCGGTTCGACCCAGGTCGAGCGCCGCGCCATCAAGGATGCTGCGGAAGCCGCTGGAGCCACCTCGGTATACCTGATTGAAGAACCCATGGCCGCCGGTATCGGCGCTGGATTGCCTGTGTCGGAAGCCTCTGGTTCCATGGTGGTTGATATCGGCGGCGGCACCACTGAGGTGGGTGTGATCTCGCTGGGCGGCATGGTCTACAAAGGCTCTGTGCGCGTAGGTGGTGACAAGTTCGACGAAGCCATCATCAGCTACATCCGCCGCAACTACGGCATGCTGATCGGTGAGCCCACGGCGGAATTGATCAAAAAGGAAATTGGTTCGGCTTTCCCAGGCTCTGAAGTCAAGGAACTGGAAGTCAAGGGCCGCAATCTGTCCGAAGGCGTGCCGCGCAGCTTCACCATCTCTTCCAACGAAGTGCTGGAAGCGCTGACCGAGCCCTTGAACCAGATCGTCTCCGCTGTGAAGAATGCGCTGGAGCAGACACCTCCCGAACTGGGCGCAGACATTGCCGAGCGCGGCATGATGCTGACCGGTGGCGGTGCGCTGCTGCGAGACCTGGATCGTTTGCTGGCCGAAGAAACCGGCCTGCCTGTGCTGGTGGCCGAAGAGCCACTGACCTGCGTGGTGCGAGGTTGTGGCATGGCGCTGGACAGCCTGGATCGTCAAGGCAGCATCTTTACCAGCGACTAATGCAGGCACACAGCTTGCCGACCTGTACCCTTGGCGTAGGCGGCAAGCTTTTGGATTGAATGGTTTCCCATGGTCTCTGAGAAAGCTCGGCTGTCCAGCGAGTCGTACGGTTCAACCGGCGATGGCGCTGGGTATACGCGCAGGTGCACACCATGAGCTTGAGAACGCTGGAGCGCGATGCTCCATCTTCATTCAAACATAGCGTTTCAGCTGGTACGCGCGTGCTGGTGCTGAGTGTGCTGGCAGTGGTGCTGATGCTGGCAGATGCCCGCTTCAGGTTGACCGAGCCATTGCGGCAAGCGGTTTCAGTGGTGCTTTACCCTTTGCAGTGGACGGTGATGCAGCCTGTTGAATGGTTGTCCAGCGGCAAAGGCTATTTCCAGGATCTGAGAGCTGCACAAAACGAAGCTGCCGAGGCGCGTCGTCAGATGACGGCCATGGTGCTCAAGGCACAAGATGCCGAACGCCTGGATAAGGAAAACCAGCAGTTGCGTGCCTTGCTGCAACTGCGTGATCGTTTGACCGTGAGCACGGTGGCTGCTGAGGTGATGTACGAAACGCCAGACAGCTACACGCGTCGCGTGGTACTGGACAAGGGCAAGGTTGCAGGCGTGGAGGCAGGAAGCCCTGTCATGGACGAGCTGGGTGTTCTGGGCCAGGTCACACGTGTGCAACCGTTTTCGAGTGAAGTGACACTGTTGTCGGACCGCGATCAGGCCATCCCAGTCATGGTGGCGCGCACAGGCGTTCGCAGCGTGGCCTACGGGGATGCATCCAACCTGCGCACTGATGGTATGGAACTGCGCTTTATGTCCAATGACGCAGATGTTCAGGAAGGTGACGAATTGGTCACCAGCGGTGTCGATGGCGTGTACATGGCCGGTCTGCCGGTAGCTCGTGTGGTGCAGGTGGAACGCCGCGCCCAGTCGCCCTTCATGCGCATTTACTGTGAGCCGATTGCCCGTTTGGATGGCGCTCGTCACGTCATGGTGCTGACACCACTCAATACCATCAAAGCCGAGCACGCACCAGATGCGCAGCCTATTGTGCCGACCGAGGCTCAGGCTCAGCAGCAGCGCGAAGACAAATCGGCCCAGCGCCGCTCCTCGGGCGTTGACAACTTGCCTGGACCGGGAGGCCAACGATGATCATGCCGCGTGGTCAGCAATTGCTGATGCCGGTGAGTCCGGCTTTTATTGCATTCAGTGTGGCAGTGGCTTTTGTGCTGAGCCTGTTGCCTTTGGGCGGCTTTGTCTGGATGCCTGATGTGCTGATGCTGGTGCTGATTTTCTGGGCCATGCACCACCCCAATCGCATGCCCATGAGTGTGGCCTTTTTGCTGGGCCTGGGTGTGGATGTGCAGCAAACAGCCTTGCTGGGTCAGCATGCGCTTACTTATGTGCTTGTTGTTTTTGTGGCACAGCACTTGAGCCGTCGCATGATGTGGTTTTCGCCACTGATCCAGGCAGTTCAATGGCTGCCTGTGTTTGCCATGGCCCATTTGCTGCAGATGCTGATTCGCATGCTGGCTGGAGGGATGTTTCCTGGGATTTCGATTGCTCTTGCTCCTGTGCTGGAGATGCTGCTGTGGCCCATTTTGGGGGCAATTTTGCTGGCCCCGCAACGCCGTGCACCCGATGCGGACAGCAACCGTCCCTTGTAAGGCTGGTGTGATGCAGCGCAGGCAGTCAACGCCCACCCTCAGGAGCCGGCATGAGTGGCTTTGAGGTCAGAAACAGCGAAACGGAGCTGATGAAGTTCCGCCTGCGCATCTGGGTGGTGGCGCTGGTGGTGCTGCTCATGTTTGGCGTGCTGGTCTACCGCCTGTTTGTGCTGCAGGTGGTGCGGCACGATGCGTTCGCTGAACGTGCCGAGAGCAACCGTACCGCAGTAGTGCCCGTGGTGCCCAATCGGGGGCAGATTCTGGATCGAAACGGTATTGTGCTGGCCACCAATTACTCGGCCTATACATTAGAGGTCACCCGCTCCAAGATCAAAGATCTGGAGGCCACCATCGATGAGCTTTCCACCCTGGTGGAGATCACGCCGCGTGACCGCCGCAAATTCAAACGTTTGATGGAGGATTCCAAACGTTTCGAGTCGATTCCTCTGCGCAGCCGTCTGACCGATGAAGAAGTGGCGCGATTTACGGCCCAGCGCTGGCGCTTTCCCGGGGTGGACATCAAGGCGCGTTTCTTTCGCAACTACCCTTTGGAAGATGTGGCAGGCCATGTGGTGGGCTACATCGGGCGTATCAATCAGAGGGAGCAAGAGGCTCTGGAAGACAGCGACGACTACGCCAACTACCGCGGCACGGAGGTGATCGGCAAGCTGGGCATCGAACAAAGCTATGAAAAGCAGTTGCACGGGCTCACGGGCTGGGAGCAGTTGGAGACTACAGCAGGGGGGTTTGCCGTGCGGCGCCTGAACAGTCGCCCGGCCACTCCTGGTGATACGGTGGTGCTGACGCTGGATGTTGGCCTGCAAAAACTGGTAGAGGAGCTCTACGGTGAGCGCCGTGGTGCCTTGGTTGCCATGGATCCACAAAACGGGGAGGTGCTGGCCATGGTGAGCAAACCTGGTTATGACCTGAACCTTTTTGTGGATGGGATTGATCAGGAAAGTTGGGACTTACTTAATAACTCGCTGGACCGGCCACTTCTCAATCGTGCGCTGCGCGGTACCTACCCTCCTGGATCAACTTACAAGCCCTTTATGGCGATCGCGGGCCTTGAGTCGGGCAAGCGCAAGATCGAGACAACCATCCAGGACAACGGTAGCTGGACTTTTGCAGGGCATACCTTTCGCTCAGGCCACCCCAACGGCCCGACCAATCTGCGCCGCTCCATCATCAAGTCCTCCAATGTGTATTACTACATGCTGGCCAACGACATGGGCGTGGACATGATCCACGAGCATCTGTTGCCTATGGGATTCGGACGCCAGACGGGGATCGACTTGCTGGGCGAGGGCAAGGGTGTGTTGCCCAGCACGGAGTGGAAGCGAAATACCTACAAACGGCCCGAACAGAAGAAGTGGTATGCGGGTGAGACCATCTCGTTGGGAATCGGCCAGGGCTATAACCACTTCACCATGTTGCAGCTGGCATACGCCACGTCCATGCTGGCCAATCACGGTATCCAGCACACGCCGCACCTGGGCAAGGGGACTGTCAATGCAGTGACGCGAGAGTTCACCTCGCTGTACCGTGAGCCCGGCAAGAACATGGGCTACAAGCCTGCACATGTGGAAGCGGTGCGCAGTGCAGTGGCTGCGGTGACCGTGGAAGGCACTTCGCGCGGTGTGTTTGCGGGGGCACCTTATACCTCGGCAGGCAAAACGGGTACGGCACAGGCCGTGACGGTGGGACAGAAGGAAAAGTACAACGCCGCCAAGCTGGCTGAACACCAACGCGACCACTCGCTCTATATTGCTTATGCTCCGGCAGAAAACCCCAAGATTGCTTTGGCGCTGATTGTGGAGAACGCGGGTTTTGGTGCGGCAGCGGCTGCGCCCATTGCGCGGCGTGTATTCGATTACTGGTTGCTGGATCGCTATCCCAGTGAGGAAGACATGGCGGCCATGCGCAAAGGCAAGGCCACACGCCCCATTGGCACACCTCGCCGTGGCTACGAAATGATGGCGCAGTATGAGCGTATGGAGCTACCCGGTGTGGGTGCACCGCGTGTGATTCAGGATTTCAGCGGTGGGGATATGGCCGAGCAGCGCGCGCAGGAATCCACATCTGCGCAAGAAGAGCCTGAAGCTGAAGCCGAGGATTGAGCCTCCAGGACACAGTTCAGACGCGGGCTGTATGGTCGGGTGCTGTTGGCTTGCTTTTTTTCAGCCACGGTGCTGGTTGCCATTGGCTGAAGATCAAGGCTGCCACAATCAAGGCCGCGCCTGCGATGGCCACCAGACCCATGCGCTCATCGATCAGCCACCATGCGGTGAGTGAAGCAAACACGGGCTCCAGACCAAACACAATGGCGCTGCGCATGGCATCCACGCGTTGCTGCCCCCAGGCTTGAAAAACAACCACCATGGCGCTGGCAATCAAGCCCAGATAAAACAAGGCAACCCATGCATTGGTCGACAGTGATGAGGCCTGGGTATGGAGCTGGTGCATGCCCTGGGGTTGCACCAGCAGAATCAGCGTGGTGCACAGCCACATGGAACCAGCCAGGGCAGCGGCCATTCGGCCTGCGCGCAACGGTGTCCGCACGTTGCGCAGCGCGGCTGCTTCCATGCTCAAAATGAAGCAGGCATAGACCAGGGCGCTGCATAGCGTGAGCGTGTCGCCCCAGTTCCATGGAGCATCTTCAAAAAACATCAGGCACATGCCGCCCACGGCCATGGCGCAGGCGCCCCAGACCTGCCAGCCAATTGCTCGACGCATCAGCAGCCAGGCGATCAGCGGGACGATCAAGACATTCAATCCGGTGACAAAGGCATTGCGGTTGCTGCTGGTGTAGTGCAGACCTTCGATTTGCAGCCAGAAAGCCACAAAGTTCAGCACACCCAGACCCAGGCCCCAGCGCCACTCGGCGCTGCGCATGCCCCGCCACAGAGGCAGCAGCAGCACTGCGGCCATGCCAAAACGCAACCAGATGATTTGCAGTGCGGTCAGATCCGCAGTGAGTTGCTTCATGGCGGGGAAGGTTGTGCCCCAGACCATGGTCACGGTCAGCAGAGCCAGCAGGCCCAGACGTTCGGTACGCATGAGAAATCGGAGAAGACGCAAAAAAAGCTGCCAGCACGGCGCTAGCAGCTCTTGAAAATAGAGGGCTGCCGCTGGGAATGCGGCAGGGTCGCAGTGCTTAGTGTGCCACGCGGCCAATAAATGCGGCGATGCGTTCGTTGGCAGGATGTGCAAAGAACTCAGCGGGAGGTGCTTCGTGGGCAATGCAGCCCTGGTCAAAGAACATCACGCGATCAGCCACTTCGCGAGCAAAGCCCATTTCATGGGTGACTACAATCATGGTCATGCCGCTTTTGGCCAGTTCGCGCATGACTTCCAGCACCTCCTGCACCATTTCGGGGTCAAGTGCGGAGGTCGGCTCGTCAAACAGCATCACCTGTGGCTCCATGGCCAGCGCACGGGCGATTGCTACACGCTGCTGCTGTCCGCCGGACAGTTGCCAAGGATACTTGTGTGCATGTGCCTGCATGCCTACGCGTTCCAGCAGTTGCATGGCTTTGGCATTGGCAGCGGCACGCGCCATCTTGTGGATGCGACGAGGTGCCAGGGTGATGTTGTCCAGCACCGTCATATGACCAAACAGGTTGAACTGCTGGAACACCATGCCGACTTCGCAGCGCTGCTTTTGCAGCGTGGCCTCATGATCGGTGACAGGCACGCCACCGATGGTGATGCGGCCTCCGTCATGGGGCTCCAGGCGGTTCAAGGCACGAAGCAGGGTCGATTTCCCGGAGCCCGAAGCGCCAATGATGACGGTCACTTCGCCCTTGCTGAACGCAGTGGACACACCCTTGAGCACCTGGTGGTTGCCAAAGGATTTGGTGACGTGTTCGCAGACGATGTACGGTGTGCGGTCTTTGGTGGCACTGATCATTTCTGGCGACCCTCCACATCAAAGCGGTACTCGACGGCTGCCGTCACCTGGGTCACCAGCGTGGTCAGCACCAGATAGGTCACACCCACGGTGATCAGGGTTTCGACGGGCTGAAATGTGGAAGACTGGATGCGGTTGCCCACATTGGTCAGTTCCACCACGCCAATGGCATACGCCAGCGATGAGTCTTTGAGCAAAGCCACAAAGTTGCTCACCAGCGGTGGTAGCGAAATCTTGAACGCCTGGGGGAAGACCACATCCGAAAACACGCGGGTTTTGGGGAGACCCAGTGCGCGTGCGGCTTCGGCCTGGCCACGCGGCACGGCATTCAGGCCAGCGCGTACTGCTTCAGCGTTGTAGGCCCCGACGTTGAGCGACAAGGCCAGGCAGGCTGCGGCAAAATCGGGCAAATTCAACCCGGGCACCAGTACGGGCAGCGCAAAGTACATGAACAGAATTTGTACCAGCAGCGGCGTGCCTCGGATGATCCAGATGTAGGTGCTGGCGATGGTGCGCAGCACAGCATTGCCCGAGGTGCGTGCCAGCGCTGCGATCACTCCAAGCAGCAGGCCTGCAGCGCCACTGATAAGAGTGAGATACAGGGTGGTGCGGGCACCCTCGGCAAATTCGGCTGCGTGGTCGCCAATAGGCTCGGGCATGAGGGCGAGCAATTCACCCAGCAAAGACACGACCACCACCATCAGCACCAGTGCGGTGACCAGGGTGGCATTGCTGCGCTGTGGACGGCTCCAATGGGAGGGCCAGAGGGCGGTAAGCATAAGAAAAATGAGGTTGGTGAAACAAAAAACGCCCTGACAAGTGGGTCAGGGCGCTGGGAGCACGCTGCGCCGGCCATCGTCATGGCGCGTGCAGCGGCTGCCCTTTCGCGGCTTTACTCAGGGCAACGAATGTCTTCCTGGAACCATTTTTGCGAAATCTTGGCGTAGCTGCCGTCCTTCAAGGATTCGGCAAATGCCTTGTTCCACGCGTCAGCCAAAGGCTGGTTGTCTTTGGCAACGGCTGCAGCGATCTTTTCCACAAACAGCAACTCGCCTTGGTGGAACTTGATCTTGGGGTTTTTCTGCAGCATTTCCTTGGCCAGGAAGCGTTCGGTTACCCAGGCATCGGAGCGCTTGGTCATCAGGGCGTTCATGGCAGCTTCGTTGGTGGGGAAGTTCACCACACGCTTGACGCCGGGAACGCTTTTTTGCACGTAGTCCAGATAGGTGGTTCCGGTCTGGGCGGATACGGTTTTGCCATCCAGATCCTTGCCTGCCTTGATGGCTGCGTCGGTGGAGATGACCTGCGCACCCGAGCAGTAATGAGGCGCAGTGAAGTTCACGGCCTTTTCACGTTCGGGCGTGATGCCGTGTGAGGAAATGACCAAGTCCCAACGGTCTTGCTTGAGGCCGGTGAGCAAAGCATCGAACGAGATGGTTTTCCACTCGAACTTCAACCCCATTTTTTGGGCCATCAGTTCGGCCAAATCCACTTCAAAGCCCACCAGCTTTTTGCCTTCAAAGTAGGCAAAAGGCGCGTAGTAGCCTTCGGTTGCGAGGCGGAGGGTGCCATCTTTTTGGATGGCATCCAAGCTACGGGCGTGGGCACCAGTAGCAGCCAGTACTGCCAAGGTGGCAGCGGCGATCACGGAAATGCGTTTCATGAGAGGTTCCTGGAGACAGTCGCAGGGTCCGGCCCCCGGCTCCAAGCGCTTGGAGCCTCCGCACGCACCACGCGGCGCGGAAACATAGGGGCCACAGCCGGCTAGCAAGGCCAGGGCTGTACCGCCCGGCAATCAGTGTTGATGCACTGATTGCCGGGCGGCCTGAGGGCGAAAGCAACTCTCGATTATAGAAGCCGCCCCTCTTTGTTGCAGACGGGTGTCTGAGCAGCCTTGAGGGATTCAGGCCCACTGTGTGCAAAGTTGCTCACGGCGCAAAGGCATCCCATCCGGTTTTAAGAATCAGCAGCCCTACCACGACAATAAAAATCACGCGGACAAAGCCAGCGCCGTGGCGCAGTGCCATCCAGGTACCCAATATGCTGCCCAGCACATTGGCAATGGCCAGTGGCACTGCAAAGTGCCACCAGACATGGCCCTTCATGGCAAACAGCAGGATGGCCGCCAAATTGGTGGTGACATTCATGAGCTTGGCATTGATGGATGCATTCAAGAAGTCGTAGCCCAGCAGACGTACCAGCAAGAACACAAAGAAACTGCCGGTGCCTGGGCCAAAAAAACCGTCATAAAAGCCAATGACCAAACCGATGGCTGCGGTGAGCCACTGGGTGGTGCGCTCGTTGTGCTGCGGCTTGTGCTCTCGACCCAGTTCTTTCTTTGCCAGGGTATAAATCAGCACACCCAGCAAGATAAAGGGCAGCAGCTTGCGCAGAAAATCGGGGTTGACCAGAGTGACGGCCCAAGCGCCAAGAAAAGCACCAACGCCTGCTGCAGCAATACCTGGAACGATGGTGCGCCAGGTGATATGGATCCGGCGGCTATATTGCCAGGTGGACATGGCAGTGCCCCAGACTGCGGCGCTTTTATTGGTGCCAAATAGCGTGGCAGGTGCGGCGTTGGGGAAAGCGGCGAACATGGCGGGGACCAAGATGAGGCCACCGCCGCCGACGATGGCATCCACAAAACCCGCAAGTGCTGATGCCAGAGAGACAAAAATCCATTCCATAGCCGTGCATTGTGCGCCCGGTGGGCAGCAAAAAGGTGTCACCCGCACAAACAAAAAGCGCCGGGGTTGCCGGCGCTTTGGAAAGGCATCTCATTGGCGGATGCTTTTTGAATATTGGTCTTGCTTGTGGATCGAGTTGTCTCCTCGGGCCCTCCTTGCTGCACCTTGGTGCGAGCTAGAGTGAATGGACTGTAAGCGCTGCATGATCTTGGTGCATCGGGGATTTCCCGCAAATATGGCGTGCATTGTCTGACAGCACGCCTTGTGCACAAGGGGTTGACCCAGAAAGTAATCCCTCGCGTTCTCCACCAAAAGCGAGCGCGGCAAGCAGCAGCTTAAGCAGTGAGTGACTGCAGCACTTCGGTCTCTGGTGTGTCCGCGACAGTGGGCAATGCAATCTGGCTCAGGCGTGCCTTTCGATCCGCACGAATCCATTCTGCAGCTTTTTCGGCCAGCATCAGTGTTGGGCTGTTGGTGTTGCCACTGGTGATGGTGGGCATGGCGCCAGCATCCACCACGCGCAATGCTTGTACGCCGCGTACGCGCAAGCGGCTGTCCAGCACCGCCATTTTGTCACTGTCACTCCCCATTTTGGTGGTGCCGACAGGGTGAAAAATGGTGGTTGCAATATCACCTGCCAGGCGCACCAAATCATCGTCGCTTTGATATTGCACACCGGGTTTCCACTCCTGCGGCTGATAGCGAGCCAGGGCGGGTTGGCTGACGATACGGCGTGTCACGCGCAAGCTTTCCGCGGCCACTCGTCGGTCTTCCTCGGTGCTCAGGTAGTTGGGTGCAATGGCTGGGGCATCTTCGAAGTTGGGACTCTTGATGCGCACAGTGCCACGGCTGCTGGGGTTGAGGTTGCAGACGCTGGCAGTGAATGCGGGGAAGTTGTGCAGCGGCTCTCCAAATGCATCGAGAGAAAGGGGCTGCACGTGGTATTGCAAATTAGGGTGCTCAAGCTCAGGGCGGCTGCGCGTGAAAGCACCCAGTTGGGACGGTGCCATGCTCATTGGTCCTGAGCGGCGCAGCAAGTATTCCCAGCCAATGCGCAGCTTGCCCAGGTTGGTGGCAGCCAAGGTATTGAGCGTGAGTGCATCGCTGATTTTGTAAACCGAACGGATTTGAAGGTGGTCTTGCAAATTGCTGCCTACACCGGGTAAGTCGTGTACCACGGCAATGCTTTTGTCATGCAGCAAATGACCAGGGCCAATGCCTGAGAGCTGCAGCAGCTGTGGCGAATTGATGGCTCCGGCGCAGACAATGACTTCTTCGGTGGCGGTCACCTGCTCCAGCCCGTCGCCAGACCAGACCTGCACACCGGTGCAGCGCAAGCTGCCGTCTGCTTGCCGCTCGGTGATGAGTCGCGTGGCCTGGGCCATGGTCCACATCTCGAAGTTAGGCCGGGCGTAGCATTTGGGGCGCAAAAAAGCCTTGGCAGTATTCCAGCGGAAGCCATCTTTTTGGTTGACCTCAAAGTAACCGACGCCTTCATTGTTGCCGGCATTGAAGTCTTGCGTGGCAGGAATGCCGGATTGCTGCGCAGCCTGAGCAAACGCGTCCAGGATATCCCAGCGCAGGCGTTGTTTTTCGACGCGCCATTCCCCCTTGTCGCCATGCAGTGCGGCAAAGCCTGCGTCCTGGGGCTGGCCTTCGTCCAGGCGCCAGTGACTCTCGTGGCGCTTGAAGGCGGGCAATACATTGTCCCAGCGCCAGGCGTCATCGCCCGTGAGCTGTGCCCACTGGTTGTAATCGCGCGCCTGGCCGCGCATATAGATCATGCCGTTGATGCTGGAGCAGCCGCCCAACGTCTTGCCGCGCGGGTAACGCAGGCTGCGTCCATTGAGTCCAGCATCAGCTTCTGTCTGGTAGAGCCAGTCGGTGCGTGGATTGCCGATGCAGTGCAAATAACCAACAGGGATATGGATCCAGTGGTAGTCGTCTTTGCGCCCGGCTTCGAGCAGAATTACGCGCACATTTCGGTCAGCGCTCAGGCGGTTGCAAAGCAAGGCGCCAGCAGTGCCGCCCCCAATGATGATGTAGTCGAAAGTGGTTTCACTCATGGTGGGCGCCGTCCAAGAACGGCCCAGAATCAAGCCGTCCGAGATGGAGGCCGCTTGCGTCATTTTGGGTAGAAGCCGCTGTCTGTCGATAGGGAAAGCGTGTAGTCCAATGCTGGCTGTGTCGCCGTCGTGCAGCCAGCGCTGACAGGGTGGCTGGGCTTGCGCCTTCGGTATCCGGGCAGAAAGCTTGTAAGCTTGTGCCAGTTTGGCTTTAGATCGCACTATGAATGACATTGCTCCTCGCTTACACCTTGCCTCGGACAACGAGGGGGCCTGGGTGCAACTGCAAGGGCGCTGGGGGGCGGCAGAGCTGGGACAGCGTGCGCATTGGGAGGCGGTGCAGCTTGCCTTGCAAGCCAGGGATGTGAAAGCGGCACAGGGGTGGGACTTGCAGCAGCTGCAATGGCTGGACCATATTGGCGCGCAGCTCTTATGGAGCCATTGGCAACGTCAATGGCCGCAGCACCTCAAGGCCACAGATTCGCAGCGGGCCATGCTGTCACGCATTGCTTCCTTGCAGCTGGCAGAGCCGCCAGTGGCCAAGCCTCTGGGCTTGATGGGACGTGTGAACCAACTGGGTTTGCTGGTGCTGCGTGCGCTGGGACACTTTCAGCATCTGGTACAGCTGATTGGTCAGTTGGCGATTGACCTGGTGTATCTGCTGCGTCATCCGCGCAAAGGGCCGTGGCGAGACTTTTCGGGGCACCTCTACAGCATGGGTGCCACAGCCTTGCCGATTACGGCCTTGGTGGGTTTTTTGATTGGCGTGGTGCTGGCGTATTTGATGGCGTTGCAGTTGCGGCAATTTGGTGCTGAAGCTTTTATTGTCGATATTTTGGGTATCTCATTGATCCGTGAGCTGGGTCCACTGCTTGCAGCCATTTTGGTGGCAGGCCGATCGGGCTCTTCCATTACGGCGCAAATCGGTGTGATGCGGGTGACCGAAGAGCTCGATGCCATGCAGGTCATGGGTATTCGACATGGCTTCAGACTGGTGATGCCACGAGCGATGGCACTGGCGCTGGCCATGCCGCTGATTTGTTTGTGGACCACTTTGGCCGCATTGGGCGGGGGCATGCTGGCCGCAGACTTGACCATGGGAATCTCTGCCGCTTTCTTCTGGGAAGCATTGCCGGATGCCGTGCAGATTGGCAACCTGGTGCTGGCGATGGCCAAATCCGTGGTGTTCGGTATTTTTATCGCCTTGATCGGTTGCCACTGGGGCTTGAGCGTGGAACCAAACACGCAGAGCCTGGGGCAGGGGACCACAGCGTCGGTGGTTTCATCCATCACCATGGTCATCATCGTGGATGCGATTTTTGCGATCGCTTTCAAGGATGTGGGGTTCTAAACTATGCATGCACAGACACCAGGCACCGAACCCGTTGTCATCGTCGACAAGCTGTGGAGCATTTTCGGCGAAGGTGACAAAGCATTTGCCGTGCACCAGGATCTGGACCTGACGGTGTATCGCGGTGAAATGCTGTCGATTGTGGGAGGCTCTGGCACGGGTAAAACGGTGCTGTTGCGACAAATTCTGGGCCTGCTGCAGCCGGGTAAAGGCAGTGTGACGACGCTGGGGCGGCCTGCTTTGGAGCTGTGCCAGGAAGGAGCTGCGGCGCGGGTTGGCATGCTGTTTCAACACGGCGCCTTGTACTCGGCCTTCAATGTGCTGGAGAACATCGGCTTTGCCTTGAGGGAGCAAGGCACGTTGCCAGACGCCATGGTGAACGAGGCCGCCATGATCAAGCTGCAAATGGTGGGGTTGAAGCCTGAGCATGCCACGCGCATGCCAGCTGACTTGTCGGGTGGCATGGTCAAGCGTGTGGCGTTGGCACGCGCCTTGATCATGGACCCGCCCCTGTTGCTGCTCGACGAGCCAACAGCAGGGCTGGATCCCACCAGCTCTGATGAGTTCTGCACTTTGCTGAGAGATCTTCACGCAGAACTGGGGCTGACCATGATCATGGTTACGCACGATCTGGACACTTTGTTTGCACTGTCCAGCCGTGTTGCCGTGCTGGCCGATAAAAAAGTCATCGTTACGGGCGCGCCGCGTGAAGTGGCGCAATTTCAGCATCCTTTTATTGAGACTTTCTTTCAGGGTGAGCGCGGTCGTCGTGCCATGGCGCCCGCACCCGTGGGAGGCAATTAAGTATGGAAAACAAATCACATGCCATGGCTGCCGGCACTTTTGTGCTGATTTTGGCGTTCATGCTGGCCGGGCTGACTTTATGGCTGACCCGAGATCGCCACGAGTACATGCTCTATGAGCTGTCGACTTCTGACGCTATCAGCGGACTGCAAAACCAGGCCACTGTGCGCTACAAGGGCGTGGCCGTTGGCAAGGTGACAGACATCACGTTTGATGATGTGCAGAAAGGGAATGTGCTGATTCGCATTGCTGTGGACAGCAAGGCTCCGGTATCTACCACCGGTACTTACGGCATGCTCGGTTATCAAGGTGTGACGGGGATTGCACACATTCAGCTCGATGATGTGACAGAGCCGATGCAAGCTTTGGAGCCTGGTGAGAGCGGTATTGCACGGCTGCCCATGAAGTCGTCGCCACTGAGCGTCCTGGCCGATCAGGGCATGACGATTTTGAGCAAGGTCGATGAGGCCACCAAGCGCATCAACCAATTGCTGGGCGATGAAAACCAGGCGCGTTTCAGCAGCTTGTTGAGCAATCTGTCGGAGGCAGCAGGCAATGTCAGCGATGTCACCCGCGCCATGGACACCGCCTTGCGTGAAGAGATAGCGCCGGCTGTCAAAGAATTCCCGGGCATGGCCCAGGATGCTCGCAAAGCGATGCAGGCCATGGAGCGCGCGGGCAATGAAGCAGGAAATCTGGCACAGGAAGTGCGCGGTATGGCGGCATCGATGCAAAAACAGGGTGGCGCGCTGGACCAGGTCACGCAAGGGGCGCAAACGATGGCACGTGCGGCAGAACGCTTTGACAGCCGTACCTTGCCGAGCATCAACCGGGCCGCTGACGATGTGTCATCCGCTGCGCGCAACTTGGGTAATGCTGCTTCAGGCATTGGCGATAACCCACAGTCTTTGATCTATGGCTTGGGCAATGACCTGCCAGGGCCTGGTGAAGCTGGTTTTGTAGCTCCTGCAGCCCGTTAGAAAAGGATTTTTCACCATGCATGTACGAATGGATTCCTGGATGATGCGCTTGGGGTGTGCGCTGGCTGTGGTGTGGCTGGCAGGCTGTTCGGCCCTGCCTTCTAGACCTGCGGCCAGTGTGCGTTATGACCTGGGGCTGGCAGATGTGAACCCTCCTGCCGCCACTGCCTCGGCTCCTATGGTGGCTCCCGTGCCTTTGGTCATGGCACCTGTACAGGCACTGAACATGCCGGAAGGTATGACGGCAATGCTGTACCGCCTGAATTATGCGGATGGGCAGCAATTGCGTGCCTACCAAAATGCTCGCTGGAGCCAACCGCCTGCCCAGATGCTGGAGCAACGCCTGCGTATGCGGCTGGGGCTGGAGCGCCCGCTGCTCTCCGAGCGTGATGAGATCAGTTTCCGTACCCCGGACAATCGCATGCTGGCAGTTCTGAAAATAGAGCTGAATGAGTTCAGCCACGTTTTTGAAAGTGTGAGCAGCAGCTATGCACTCGTGCATGTACGTGCCAGTTTGATTGCGCGGGATGCTCAAAGCGGAGGGAATATGCTGCAAGGCCAGCGCATTCTTACAGCGCAAGTTCCCGCTACTTCAGCGGATGCAGCCGGCGGAGCCCAGGCGATGGCTGCGGCAGTGGATGAAGTGGCCGGGCAGCTGAGTCGTTGGCTGCAGACCTACGGACGTTGAGGCACTTCTGGCAGCGATGGGCGGAATGGTCTGACCGTCTGGTTCCTGCATCGACTACGCCCTGCAGCGCAGTATCTTTTTAGATTAAAGCTTCGATTTGCACGAAAGTTTTCGACTGTTTCGGCGGCGAGATGTACGTGCATGCATCCTGTTTTTTTTTCATTGAGGAGGCGCTATGAACGAAGACCGTATTGCAGGCAACTGGAAGCAATTCAAGGGCAAGATTCGTGAACAGTGGGGCAAGCTCACAGATGATGATATAGATGTGGTTGCGGGCAAGCGCGATCAATTCCTGGGCAAGCTGCAAGAACGCCAGGGCATCGCAAAGGACGAAGCAGAAAAGCAGCTGGGTGACTGGCAAAAACGCAACCCGGACTTCCGCTGGGACGAGTAATTTCTGCTTGCTGTCAAGCATGGACAGTGTGTCCATTTTTTTTTGCGATAGACCATCGAAGGAGTCATCAATGTCATTGAGTACACGTTGTTTGGCCTTAGCGGCAACCGCCATGTTCGCCAGTTCTGCTTTTGCCTTGAGCAGCGACGAGTTCAAAGCTGAGAAAGAGCGTATCGCTGCGGAGTACAAGACTGCGAAAACGCAGTGCCATGCTCTGAGCGGCAACGCCAAGGATGTGTGTGAAGAAGAAGCCGAGGGGCGCGAGAAAATCGCCAAGGCTGAACTGGAACTGCGCAAGGACCCCAGTGAAAAGAATCGCTATGAACTTGCAAAAACCAAGGCGGATACTGCCTACGAGGTCGCCAAGGAAAAGTGCGATGACCTCAAGGGCAACGCTCAAGACGTGTGCGAGAAAGATGCCAAGGCCGAGCATGTGAAGGCGCTGGAAGCAGCCAAGGTAGCGGATGCCCGGGCAGATTCCAGCAAAGACGGGCAAGCCAAGGCGGCCAATGTCTCTGAAGTGCGCAAGGATGCGGCACAGAACGTACGCGAAGCAGAATACAAGGCTGCGAAAGAGCGCTGTGACTCCTTGTCTGGAGATGCCAAGGACAAGTGTGAAAACGACGCCAAACGTATGTTCGCGCAGTAATTGGCCTGGTATCTACGCAGGCCCTTTTGTGAAACTGATGCCCCGCTCGACGGGGCTTTTTTGCGCTGATGAAATAAAACTGTAAGTCAAAGCCTTGTGCTGGCTCTGCTTTGATGTGCCGCAAATCCTTAATCAATGTCAACCATAAGCTGGCGCTCGTTGTAACAACACATATAAAAAGGAGTTGCGCTATGGCCACACTTGAATGGTCCCCAGATTTGGTGCTGGACATTCCTGTCATGGATGAAACGCACAAGGAGTTTGTGGATCTGCTAGCCGGTGTTGAGAGCGCGGCAGATGCTCAGCTAGTGCCCTTGTGGCAAGCGTTGATTGAGCACACTGTAGAGCACTTCGGTCAAGAAGACCGCTGGATGGAGGCTACCGGGTTTGCAGTGGGCAATTGCCATGCGAGCCAGCACAAGGTGGTGCTGGAGATTATGCGTGAAGGCGCCCAGAAAGCCGAATCTGGCGACTACACCATGATTCGCGGCATGACGCCGGAGCTGGCCTCCTGGTTCAGTTACCACGCACAGACTATGGATGCGGCATTGGCGCAGCACATGCAAAGCCTGGGCTTTGACCCGGAAACAGGGGTGATGACCAATGCGCAGGCATTGCCGGAGGAGCTCATCAGTGGCTGCGGTGGTGCCTGCTCTCAACCCGAAGACCATGCCAAGCATGAGGCACAGGCGGAGAAAGTGGCGCAGGCTGCATTTTGAGTGGTTTTCGTTCTGCGCTGGCGGCGGCAAACGCTGGGGCAGAGCGAGCTTAGCCAGCAGCCAAAACCGGGAAAATTTTTATCAATCCGCCTGCCATCACCTCTACGGCCAGCGCCGCCAGAATCAGCCCCATCAGGCGCGTCATGACATTGATGCCTGTCTTGCCCAGGACCCGTGCGATCGGCTCCGCCATGGAAAAGCTGGCCCAGACGGCAGCAGCCACGACAACCCCATAACCTACCAGCGCCAAGTGTTGCCAGAACGTGGCAGCCTTGTCCGCATAGATCACCACTGTGGACATGGCTGCCGGGCCGGTCAGCAGGGGGATGGTTAGTGGCACTACGGCAATACTGTTGCCCATGGCCGCTTTTTCAGCTCCGGCTTCCAGTGTGTCCTCATGGCGTCGGTCTTCGGCTGGCCGGGCGTTGAGCATGTTCATGGCGCTGATCAGCAGCAGCAAGCCACCCCCCACCTGAAAGCTTTGAAGCGAGATGTTGAAGAAGTCCAGCACCTGAAGGCCAATCAAGGCACAGGCGGCAATCACCACAAAAGCACTGAACGCCGCAGTGCGAATGGTTTGTGCACGCTGCGCCGCATCAAAGCCCTCTGTGTAGTGGATGAAAAACGGGACAATCGCCAAAGGATTGATGATGGCGACGAGGGTAATCAGCGGTTTTAAATCCATGGGTGCTCAAGCCTGAGGCAAAGGATGGGTGTAAGTGGAACGCAGATTGCTTAAAGTCGCCATTGTGGTGGCCGAAGTCAATAAGGCGTTTGTGTGCACTCGGGCCACACACAACAACCATAAGGGGATTCAAGCATGGGTCATTTTGTACAGTTGGTGGCAGAAGATGGTAAGCAAATTCCCGCCTGGGTGGCTGAGCCGCAAGGCCAAGTACGCGGCGCGGTGGTTGTGGCGCAGGAAATTTTTGGCGTGAATGCCCATATTCGGGAGGTCACGGATCGCCTGGCAGAGCAGGGCTTCATTGCCATCGCACCTGCGCTATTTGCACGCTTGGCACCAGATGTGGAACTGGGCTATGACCAGGAGGGCGTGGCAGAGGGCAAGCAGTTCAAAGCAGCCGCAGAGGCTCTGCCAGGGCAGGGCGTGATGCAGGATATCCGTGCTGCTGCACGCTGGGCGAAGGAGCGCAGCGGCTGTAATGTGGGGATGGTGGGTTTTTGCTGGGGAGGCCTGCTGACATGGCGCGCGGCAAGCTTGATTGATGAGATTGCTGCAGCCGTGTGCTACTACGGTGGCGGGATGACCGTGCCACCTGAAATTGCGCGAACACCTCGTATTCCGGTGATGGCGCACTTCGGTCGTCGCGATGCCTATATTTCGCTGGACAGCGTTCAGGCTTTTAGTGCAGCACACCCTGAGGTGCAAGTGCATTTGTACGACGCGGACCACGGTTTCAATTGTGACCACCGGGGCGGCTACGATGAAGTCAGTGCAGTGCAGGCCAAAGATCGGACCTTGACTTTCTTTGAGCAGCATTTGAGCTGCGATGCGGGGCGAAGTGTTGGCGCTGAAAAGCGCTGAGGCACAGAGAATCAGCAATGGGCTGTCAGGAAGGGCTGAGCATCGACTCAGTCTTGTTCGCCGAGCAAGCTGGCTTTCTCGATGTAGCGGCGGCGCCAGAAGAACACCAGCAGCACGATGCCAATCAGGGCCATGGAGCCCATTGCCCACCAGAAACCGTCTTCTTTGTGTACCAGGGGCAGAACATCAAAGTTCATGCCGAACACGGCGGCGATCAGGTTCAATGGCAAAAAAATGGCTGTGAGTGTGGTCAATGTGCGCATGATGTCGTTGGCGCGGTTGCTCTGGGCAGAAAAATGCATCTGCACCGCTGCTTCAGCGCTTTGCTCCATGCGGTGCACATGGTGAATCACCCGTTCAATATGTTCCAGTACATCGCGCGAACGCACACGCAGCAGCTCTAGCGCACGGCGTTCGGACTTGCTGCTGTGCTCGTCTTGCCAGGTTTGCAGTGCGTCCAACCAGTCCTGGATGGCTGATCGCTGGTCTTCACAGATTTCATCGAGCTGGTGCAGCGCCATGCGTGCCTGCAAGACCTTGCCCCATTCGTTGAAGCGAGACTTGGGGTTGAGCAGCTGCATTTGCCAGACATCGATTTGCTTGGCCATCTCTCGCCGCAAGTTCAGAAAATCGTCCACCATCAGATTGATCTGGCGCAGCATCAAGTCAGCGCTGCTGGCTGGCAGACGGTTGGCAATGCCGCGTTTTTCGGGTGCTGTGCTGGGTGTCAGCAAGCGTTGCAGGCTCTGTGCCCGCACTTGGCATGCGCTGGAATGCACGCTCAATAGCAGCGCATCAAAGACAGCGTAGCCCACGGGTATGGTGGTAATGGCCTGGAGCGCGGTTTTTCCCGATGCATTGGCAGGCATCTCCAAACGTCGGAAAAGCATGACGTCATAGTCAGATGTGTAGTCGAACGTGGAGGGGATTTGCGCATTGAGCAAGTCTGAAATGTGCAAATCCACCAAAGTCGCACCGCATAGCTGGTGCAGCAGGGCCTGTACGGCAGGCAAATGGGCTTCGAACTCGTCGCGTTCTCCGGACAGCCAATAGAAGCTGTCGCCTTCAGGCTGGACCAAATGCGGTGCATCTGCGACAGGCCATGGGCCAAGGTCTTGAATGCGTTTGGTGGCGGGCTCTATCAGCAGCAGGCGCATGGTGGGTCAAGAAAATGACTGCGGGCGTGAAGACATCAGGCACAGGCAGTGCACAAAAACAAAAAAGGCAGCCCAGAGGCTGCCTGTGCATGGGAGGCCTACAGCTTACAGACCACGCAGTTTTTTCGCAGCATCAATGGCGAAGTAAGTCAGGATGCCATCAGCACCTGCGCGTTTGAAGGCCAGCAGCGCTTCCATCATGACGGCGTCGTGGTCGAGCCAGCCGTTGGCCGAGGCAGCCTTGATCATGGCGTACTCGCCGCTGACCTGATAGGCAAAGGTCGGAACCTTGAACTCGTCCTTGACGCGACGCACGATGTCCAGATAAGGCATGCCTGGCTTGACCATAACCATGTCTGCACCTTCGGCAATGTCCATGGCGACTTCACGCAGGGCCTCGTCGGTGTTGGCGGGGTCCATCTGGTAAACGTTCTTGTCGGCTTTGCCCAAAGCACCGCGCGTACCCACGGCATCACGGAAAGGCCCGTAAAAGCTGCTGGCGTACTTGGCGCTATATGCCATGATCTTGGTGTAGATATGGCCTTGCAGCTCTAACGCTTCACGTATGGCGCCAATGCGGCCATCCATCATGTCGCTGGGGGCGACCATGTCCACGCCGGCTTCAGCATGGGCCAGCGCTTGACCGACCAGAACTTCCACAGTCTCTTCATTGAGGATGTAACCGGTGTCGTCCAGGATACCGTCCTGGCCATGGCTGGTATACGGATCCAGGGCCACGTCGGTCATCACGCCCAACTGGGGGAATTCTTTTTTCAGGGCTCGAACCACACGAGGGATGAGACCATCGGGGTTCAGCGCTTCTTTGCCATCGGGTGTTTTCAGACTGGCATCAATGGCAGGAAAAAGCGCAAGCACGGGAATTTCCAGTTTGGCGCATTCCTCTGCGATGGGAAGCAACAGATCAAGGCTCAGGCGTTCCACACCGGGCATGGAGGCGATAGCTTCGCGGCGGTTGTTGCCTTCGTGCACAAACACGGGATAAATGAAGTCGTGCGCCGACAAGCGGCTTTCGCGCACCAGGTTACGGGTGAAGGCGTCGCGGCGCAGACGGCGTGGACGGCTTTGCGGGAAAGGGGTAGGGCTAGACAGATGCATGTCCGCCATTGTGCGCTTGTCCGCTCATCCTTGCGAGGTGGTGCGCTTGACGCAGGTAAAGCATTGGCTGCAAGCACCTTGGGGATTGTCCCTGTGTACGTGTTCGGGTGCGATTGCTAGATTTGCTGCTGAGCGCGGTTCGCCGCATTCCCTGCTTCACCTCCCTGAGCAGGCCTCTTCCAAGAGGATTTTCAAAGCCCGGCAGTGCCGGGCTTTTTTTATGTTCCGTCCTGCCCTTTACACTGTGTGCATGTTGTGGGTCAAAGCTTTTCATATCGTCTTCGTGACCAGCTGGTTTGCTGGTCTGTTTTATCTGCCGCGCATTTTTGTGAATCTGGCCATGGTGACGCCTGGCTCAGTGGCGGAGCGTGAGCGCTTGATCGGCATGTCGCAGCGCTTGTTGCGCTTTACCACGATCCTGGCTGTACCCGCAGTGGCGCTGGGCTTGTGGCTGTGGCTGGGATACGGCTTTGCGGGCGGATGGCTGCACGCCAAGCTGTTATTGGTGTTGGCGGTCATGGCCTACCACTACAGCTGTGCCGTGATGCTGCGTCAACTGGTGGCCGAAACCTGTCAGCGTAGCCACAGCTGGTTCCGTTGGTATAACGAGTTGCCCGTTTTGCTGTTGATGGCCATCGTGATTTTGGTGGTCGTCAAACCTTTCTAAATCGCGTACGCCTCAAGTTGAGGGGGGCTGACTGTGTTCAAAACTTCGGCGTGGCCACTGGCCATGCTGTACACCGCCATGATTGTCTTTGCCAGCCTGTTCCCTTTCGAAGGCTGGCGGGCGCAGGGCATTTCACCGTGGGTGTTTGTCTCGGCACCGTTGCCACCTCCATACTGGACGTGGTTTGACGTCAACATCAATGTGATCGGGTACGCCCCGCTGGGCTTTTTATTGGCGCTAGGAGGTCTGCGTAGCGGCTTGCGTGGCTGGTCACTGCCCATAGCCCTGGTAGTTGGCGCAGGGTTGTCGCTGTGCATGGAGTTCTTGCAGATCTATTTGCCGCGTCGAGTACCTTCGAATTTGGACTTTGTGCTCAATGCTGCAGGTGTACTGCTGGGTGCATTGGTGGCTGGTGCGCTGGAATGGCTGGGCGCCCTGGATCGCTGGAGTGTATTTCGCGAACGCTGGTTTGGTCAGCAGCCTCATGGCGGTCTTGTGCTCATCGGCCTGTGGCCGCTGGCACTGCTTTTTCCGCAGGTCCTGCCTTTCGGGCTGGGCCAGGTGCTGGAGCGGCTCGATAAAACACTCGATGCATGGCTGGAGGGCACACCCTTTATGGATTGGCTGCCTCTGCGTGAAGAACCTTTGGTGCCGTTGATGCCCAGCGCAGAGATGCTGTGCGTCATGCTCGGTCTGCTGGCGCCGTGCTTGCTGGGTTATATGCTGATTGATCACAAAGGGCGCCGTGCCATTTTTGCGCTGGTGACTTTGGTGGCAGGTCTGGCGGCGACAGGTTTGTCTTCAGCCATGGCCTATGGCCCCAATCATGCGTGGGAGTGGCTCACCTTGCCCACGCAGGCGGGCATGGTCGTGATGGTTTTTTTGGCCGCATGTGCGTTGCCTGTCCCGCGCCGCTGGTGTGCAGTGCTGCTGATTCTGGTGCTGATGTGGCAGCTTAACTGGCTCAATCAGGCGCCACTCAATCCCTATTTTGCAGACAGCCTGCAATCGTGGGAGCAAGGGCGGTTCATGCGGTTTTATGGTCTGGGGCAGTGGCTGGGTTGGGTCTGGCCCTATGCCGTGCTTGCTTATGTGGCACTTCGCCTGACTCAGCGGCCAGCGCAATCCTAGAATGAGTAAATCATGAGTGAAAACACACCCAGCGGCTACTACAGCCGCCATATTTTCTTTTGTCTGAATGAGCGCCCCAACGGGGAAGACTGCTGTGCCTTGCATGGAGCTAAAGCGGGCTTTGATCGCTGCAAGAAAGCGGTCAAGGACGCGGGTTTAGCTGGCAAGGGGCAAGTGCGTGTGAACAAGGCTGGCTGCCTGGATCGCTGTGCGGCAGGTCCGGTGGCCGTGGTTTACCCGGAAGGTACGTGGTACACCTTTGTGGACGATGCGGACATCGATGAAATTGTGGAGTCGCATCTCAAAAACGGTGAAATTGTTGAGCGACTGTTGGTACCACCGGAACTTGGTCGATAAAACAGACTCCCAGGTGGCAATGTGAGATTTCTGGCAACACGCTTGTCTGGTAAAAGCAGATTGCTATGAATAGAGTAGTATTTTGACGAGGACCGCTTTGAACGCCCAAACTGAACGTTTTTCTCTCACCGGCGCTGCCGGTTTGATTGAGGCTTTGCGGGACCGCCCCGCAGGCATGCCAAAGGGGGTTGCTGTAATTGCCCATCCCCATCCGTTGTTTGCTGGCACCATGGACAACAAGGTGGTGCAGACACTGGCTCGAGCCTTCGTACAGTCTGGGTGGGAGGCAGTCCGTTTCAATTTTCGAGGCGTAGGTGCCAGCGAGGGAGTGCACGATGGCGGACGTGGTGAGGCCCAGGACTTGATTGAGGTGGTGCGCCAAGTGGCTCCGCAAGGAGCGTTGGCGTTGGCGGGCTTCTCGTTTGGTGCGTTTGTAGCCACCCATGCCGTGGCGGCGCTTTGGGACGAGGGGCGCGTTGAGAAGGTGGTGCTGGTTGGCACTGCCGCCAGCCGCTTTGAGCCAGCACAGTTGCCTGTAGCGGCCCACGAGCGCACCTTGGTGTTGCACGGCGAGGCTGACGATACGGTTCCACTGCAGTCCGTGATGGACTGGGCTCGTCCACAGACACTGCCTGTAACAGTTGTGCCCGCTGGAGGTCATTTCTTCCACGGACAATTGCCCTTGCTCAAAGGGCTGGTGGCTCGCCACCTGAGTGCTTCACACCCGTGAAACACTTTCCTTGTGATCCTGATTAACTCGAGTTGTTCATGAAGCCTGTTTTTTCGACCTTGCGCACGTTGGCGCTGACCGCGGCCTTGGCTCCCTTGTGGGCCAATGCCCAGATTGCACAGTTGCAGCCACCAGAGATTGCGGCGCACACCTATATGCTCGTGGATGTAACGGCTAACCAGGTGCTGGCCTCCAAGGATGTGGATGCACCGGTTGAGCCTGCATCACTGACCAAGCTGATGACCGCGTACATGGTGTTTGATGCCCTGCGCGCCAAGAAGGTGACGCTGGAGCAACGTCTGCCTGTGAGCGAGCTGGCCTGGAAGATGCCAGGTTCGCGCATGTTCATTGATCCCAAGATGCAAGTGCCTGTGGAGGACTTGCTCAAAGGCATGATCGTGCAGTCGGGCAACGATGCGACCATGGCGTTGGCTGAAGGCGTTGGTGGCAGCAAAGAGAACTTTGTTCGCTTGATGAACGAGCAGGCCAAAGCGCTGGGCATGACCGGTACCACCTACAAGAACCCTGAAGGTTTGACCGAGCCAGGCCATGTCACCACAGCCCGTGACCTGTCCATCTTGGCCATGCGCCTGATGCGAGACTTCCCCGAGTACACCCACTATTACTCCATCAAGGAGTATCGCTACGAAGGCACGCCCGCAGCGAACAGCCGTAATCGCAACACCTTGCTGTTCCGTGACCCATCGGTGGATGGCCTGAAGACCGGGCATACGAATGCTGCGGGCTACTGTCTGGTGTCTACTGCCAATCGAGAAATTCCCAATGTGGGGGGGCGTCGCCTGCTTTCGATTTTGCTGGGTGCTGCCAGCGATAACGCACGTGCCAATGAAAGCCAGAAGCTGTTGAATTGGGGCTACACCGCATACGACGCAGTCAAGCTGTTTGATGCAGGCAAGGCCATGGAAGAGGCGCAGATCTGGAAGGGCTCGCAAGGCACCATCAAGATTGGCCGTGAAGGCGCAACCGTGGTGACCGTGCCATCAGGCAGTGCCGGCAAGATCACGACCCAGGTGGTGCGCACGGACCCCTTGATGGCGCCAGTGACCAAGGGGCAGCAAGTAGGTACCTTGAAGGTGCTGGTGGCGGAGCAGGTGGCTGCGGAGCTGCCTATCTTTGCGCTGGAAAGCGTGGATGAGGGCGGTTTCTTCAGCCGCCTGTGGGACACCATCCGACTGTGGATTCGTTAGGCGAAGTCGATGACAGACGCAGCATCCGGAATTTGCGGGTGCTTATCGTTTAATCACACATGACTTGCCCCAAGTTTGCCAAGCTGGTACATTTGAGGGCTTTTCGGAATTTCCGAAGGGTTTCACGTTTTCGTTTTTTACGTTTAGGGACGTATATATGCCAACCATTAATCAACTCGTGCGCCAGGGCCGCACGGTCGAAGTTGTTAAATCCAAGAGCCCTGCTATGGAAAACTGCCCCCAACGCCGTGGCGTGTGCACCCGTGTGTACACCACCACACCTAAGAAGCCTAACTCGGCTTTGCGTAAGGTGGCTAAGGTGCGTCTGACCAACGGTTTCGAAGTGATTTCGTATATCGGCGGTGAAGGCCACAACCTGCAAGAGCACAGCGTTGTGCTGGTGCGTGGCGGTCGTGTAAAGGACTTGCCAGGTGTGCGTTACCACATCGTTCGCGGTTCTCTGGACCTGCAAGGTGTGAAGGATCGTAAGCAAGCCCGTTCCAAGTACGGTGCTAAGAAGCCTAAGGCTAAGTAATTAGCTTTTCGGTTCTAGAACACATCGGTGTTTGATTCGCCTGACTGGCGCGGTCAAACGTAGTGGCCCGAAGCGCAAATGTTTTGCGTGGGTCGAGTAAGTGAGAGTTTTTTTGAATGGCTCTCGCGGTGCCTGAAAAGTCACCAACTGAAGCAAAGATAGAGGTAAAAATGCCACGTCGTCGCGAAGTCCCCAAACGTGAAATCCTGCCAGATCCTAAGTTTGGCAATGTAGAGCTGTCCAAATTCATGAACGTGATCATGGAAGGCGGCAAGAAGGCAGTTGCAGAGCGCATCATTTACGGTGCTCTGGATCTGATCGCCAAGAAGCAACCTGAGAAGGAAGCTCTGGAAGTTTTCGTTACTGCTATCAACAACGTGAAGCCCATGGTGGAAGTGAAGTCCCGCCGCGTGGGTGGTGCTAACTACCAGGTGCCCGTTGAAGTGCGTCCTGTTCGTCGCTTGGCTCTGTCCATGCGTTGGATCAAGGAAGCTGCCCGTAAGCGTGGTGAGAAGTCGATGGCCCAACGTCTGGCCAACGAACTGATGGAAGCCACCGAAGGCCGTGGCGGCGCCATGAAGAAGCGTGACGAAGTGCACCGTATGGCCGAAGCCAACAAGGCATTCAGCCACTTCCGCTTCTAATCTGCTTATTGCAGGTTGAAACAAGACGGGCCGCTCGCAAATCTTGCCTGCGGCCTTGTCTCGATTCAAGGCACCCCCATATAGTACTGCTGGCCCCAGCGCACAAGGCCGGGTAAAGGCAGACTCTCCCCCCGATCAATCAAGGATCAATCATGGCTCGCAAGACCCCCATTGGCCGTTATCGCAACATCGGTATCTCGGCCCACATTGACGCAGGTAAGACCACGACTTCTGAGCGTATCCTGTTTTATACAGGTGTAACCCACAAGCTGGGTGAAGTGCACGACGGCGCTGCGACCACCGACTGGATGGAGCAAGAGCAAGAACGCGGTATCACGATCACCTCGTCTGCTGTGACCTGCTTCTGGAAGGGTATGGACCTGTCCCGCCCCGAGCACCGCATCAATATCATCGACACCCCCGGCCACGTGGACTTCACTATTGAAGTTGAGCGCTCCATGCGCGTGCTGGACGGCGCTGTGATGGTGTATTGCGCCGTGGGTGGCGTGCAGCCACAGTCGGAAACTGTGTGGCGTCAAGCTAACAAGCACAAAGTGCCTCGTCTGGCCTTTGTGAACAAGATGGACCGTACTGGTGCCAACTTCTTCAAGGTCGTGGACCAGATGAAGCTGCGCCTGAAGGCCAATCCAGTGCCAATCGTGGTGCCAATCGGCGCGGAAGACAACTTCCAAGGCGTGGTGGACCTGATCAAGATGAAGGCCATCTACTGGGATGAAGCTTCCCAGGGCATGAAGTTCGAATACCGCGACATTCCTGCAGAACTGGTTGAGGTGGCACAGAAGTGGCGCGAAAACATGGTGGAAGCTGCTGCTGAAGCCAACGAAGAGCTGATGAACAAGTACCTGGAAGAAGGTGACTTGTCCGAAGAGGAAATCATCTCCGCTCTGCGTCAGCGCACCATCGCTACCGAAATCCAGCCAATGCTGTGCGGCTCGGCTTTCAAGAACAAGGGCGTGCAGCGTATGCTGGACGCGGTGCTGGATCTGCTGCCTGCTCCTACCGACATTCCTGACGTCACTGGTACTGATCCTGATGACGAAGAGAAGAAGCTGTCGCGTAAGGCTGACGACGACGAGAAGTTCTCTGCGCTGGCATTCAAGCTGATGACCGACCCATTCGTTGGTCAGCTGACTTTCGTGCGCGTGTACTCCGGTGTTCTGACCAAGGGTGAAACCGTTCTGAATGCTGTGAAGGGCAAGAAAGAGCGTATCGGCCGTATCGTTCAGATGCACGCCAATGAGCGCCAGGAAGTGGAAGAAATCCGCGCTGGTGACATCGCTGCATGCGTGGGCCTGAAGGATGTGACCACTGGTGAAACCCTGTGCGACATCGCAGCACCTATCGTGCTGGAGCGCATGGTGTTCCCTGAGCCCGTGATTGCACAGGCTGTGGAGCCCAAGTCCAAGGCTGACCAGGAAAAGATGGGTATTGCCCTGTCTCGTCTGGCTGCTGAAGATCCATCTTTCCGCGTGCGTACCGACGAAGAATCCGGCCAGACCATCATTGCTGGTATGGGTGAGTTGCACCTGGAAATTATTGTTGACCGCATGAAGCGCGAGTTCAACGTGGAAGCCAATGTGGGCAAGCCCCAGGTTGCATACCGCGAAACCGTGCGCAGCACCGTCAAGGACGTGGACGGCAAGTTCGTTCGTCAGTCTGGTGGTAAGGGTCAGTACGGTCACGTGGTGTTCACGCTGGAGCCACAGGAAGCCGGTAAGGGCTTTGAGTTCGTGGACGAAATCAAGGGTGGTGTGGTTCCTCGCGAATACATCCCTGCGGTTGAAAAGGGTGTGATCGAAGCGCTGACAACCGGCGTTTTGGCTGGCTACCCCGTCGTGGACGTGAAGGTGCGTCTGACATTCGGCTCGTACCACGATGTGGACTCGTCCGAACAGGCGTTCAAGATGGCTGCTATCTTTGGTTTCAAGGAAGCTGCCAAGAAGGCCAATCCCGTCATTCTGGAACCCATGATGGCTGTGGAAGTGGAAACACCTGAGGACTACGCTGGTACCGTGATGGGTGACTTGTCGTCCCGCCGCGGTATGGTGCAGGGCATGGAAGACATGGTTGGTGGCGGCAAGGCCATCAAGGCAGAAGTGCCTCTGTCGGAAATGTTCGGCTACGCCACTTCGCTGCGTTCGCAGACGCAAGGCCGTGCGACTTACACCATGGAATTCAAGCACTACGCTGAAGCTCCTCGCAACGTGGCTGAAGCCATTGTTGCTGCACGTGCCAAGTAATTGCCAGATCAGTCATAATTGACTGTTTGGTTGCGGCAAGCCCTGAGTTTGCCGCAGTTGGATTGCCGGTCTGCGATCGCATGCCACTTTGTTCCCTGTGCGAAGTGAATCAGCAATGCGGTGCAGACCTTAAAACCCCACACAGGTTTGCTCTTTTTATTCGGAGAATTTGCAATGGCAAAGGAAAAATTCGAACGTACCAAGCCCCACGTGAACGTGGGTACCATTGGTCACGTTGACCACGGTAAGACCACCCTGACAGCTGCTATCGCTACAGTGCTGTCCAAGCACTTCGGCGGCGAAGCTCGCGACTACTCGCAGATCGACAACGCGCCCGAAGAAAAGGCTCGTGGTATCACCATCAACACTTCGCACGTTGAGTACGAAACCGCTACTCGTCACTACGCTCACGTTGACTGCCCCGGTCACGCTGACTATGTGAAGAACATGATTACCGGTGCTGCTCAGATGGACGGCGCTATCTTGGTTTGCTCCGCTGCTGACGGCCCAATGCCCCAGACACGCGAGCACATCCTGCTGGCTCGTCAGGTTGGCGTTCCTTACATCATCGTGTTCCTGAACAAGTGCGACATGGTGGATGACGAAGAACTGCTGGAGCTGGTGGAAATGGAAGTCCGCGAACTGCTGGACAAGTACGATTTCCCTGGTGACGACACACCTATCATCCGCGGCTCTGCCAAGCTGGCTCTGGAAGGCGACCAATCCGACAAGGGTGAGCCAGCAATCCTGCGTCTGGCTGAAGCTCTGGACTCCTACATCCCCACACCTGAGCGTGCTGTGGACGGCGCATTCGTGATGCCTGTGGAAGACGTGTTCTCGATCTCCGGTCGTGGTACCGTGGTGACAGGCCGTATCGAGCGCGGTGTGATCAAGGTTGGCGAAGAAATCGAAATCGTCGGTATCAAGGACACACAGAAGACCACCTGCACAGGCGTGGAAATGTTCCGCAAGCTGCTGGACCAAGGTCAAGCTGGCGACAACGTGGGTCTGCTGCTGCGCGGCACCAAGCGTGAAGACGTGGAACGCGGCCAAGTGCTGTGCAAGCCCGGCTCCATCAAGCCACACACACACTTCACTTCCGAAGTGTATGTGCTGTCCAAGGACGAAGGCGGCCGCCACACTCCTTTCTTCAACAACTACCGCCCTCAGTTCTACTTCCGTACAACTGACGTGACCGGTTCCATCGAGCTGCCAGAAGGCAAGGAAATGGTGATGCCTGGCGACAACGTCTCCATCACTGTGAAGCTGATCGCTCCTATCGCTATGGAAGAAGGTCTGCGTTTCGCTATCCGCGAAGGTGGCCGTACTGTTGGCGCCGGTGTGGTTGCTAAGGTTCTGGGTTAATTCTTAGAAAAACTAGGAATTAACAATGTCCAAGCAAAAAATCCGCATCCGCCTGAAGGCTTTCGATTACAAGTTGATCGATCAGTCTGCAGCTGAAATCGTTGATACCGCCAAGCGTACTGGCGCGATCGTTAAGGGTCCAGTGCCACTGCCTACACGCATGAAGCGCTTCGACATCCTGCGTTCGCCCCACGTGAACAAGACTTCGCGTGACCAGCTGGAAATCCGCACTCACCAACGCCTGATGGACATCGTCGATCCTACCGACAAGACCGTTGACGCTTTGATGAAGCTGGACCTGCCTGCTGGCGTGGACGTCGAAATCAAACTGCAATAAGAACGTACGGGCGCTGCTTGCAGCGCCTTGTAAGGTCTTCTTTTAACGCGAACTTGCTTGAAAAAGCAGTTCGCGTTAAAATTTGGAGCTTCGCCAAAATGGCGGAGTTTTATTAACCTTCTTTCGTGCACTTTCAGGCTTCTGAATTGGGTGCAACGCTGGGCCAATTGCAGTTACAGCGGCGAGAGTTTTGGAGAAACAAATGAGTCTGAGCAACTCCCTGGGGTTGCTGGGTCGCAAGGTGGGCATGATGCGTCTGTTCACTGATGATGGGGACGCAGTGCCTGTCACAGTGGTGGATGTTTCTAACAACCGCGTGACTCAGGTTAAAACCCAAGAGAACGATGGCTATGTGGCTTTGCAAGTCACATTCGGTACACGCAAGGCATCTCGCGTGACCAAGCCTGAAGCTGGCCACCTCGCTAAGGCGGGCGTTGAAGCCGGTGAAGTTACACAAGAATTCCGCGTGACAGACGAAACCGCTGCCAAGTATGCAGCTGGCGCAGCTCTGCCCGTGGCTGATCTGTTCAGCGTGGGCCAGAAGGTAGACGTGCAAGGCACGACTATTGGTAAGGGCTTCGCAGGCACGATCAAGCGTCACAACTTCGGCGCACAACGCAACTCGCACGGTAACAGCCGTTCGCACCGCGTACCTGGCTCTATCGGTATGGCACAAGACCCCGGTCGCGTGTTCCCCGGCAAGCGTATGACAGGTCACATGGGCGTTGACACCGTGACTACCCAAAACCTGGATGTGGTTCGCATTGACGAAGCACGCCAACTGCTGTTGATCAAGGGTGCTATTCCTGGCGCCAAGGGTGGCTTTGTGTCCGTCCGTCCCGCGATCAAGGCTAAAGCTTCCAAAGGAGCGAACTAATGCAGCTCGAACTCCTGAATGAACAAGGTCAAGCTGCGTCGACATTTGACGCACCTGAAACCGTGTTCGGTCGTGCATACAACGAAGATCTGATCCACCAGATCGTGACTGCCTACCGTGCCAACGGTCGTCAAGGCACTCGCGCTCAAAAGGATCGCGAACAAGTTCGCCACACCACAGCCAAGCCTTTCAAACAAAAGGGTACAGGCCGTGCACGTGCTGGTATGTCTTCCTCGCCTCTGTGGCGTGGGGGCGGTCGCACATTCCCCAATCTGCCTGAAGAAAACTTCACGCAGAAGATCAACAAGAAGATGTACCGCGCTGGTATGGCTTCGATCCTGTCTCAGCTGGCCCGCGAAGGCCGTCTGGCAGTGGTGGATTCGCTGACTGTTGACACTCCAAAGACCAAGGTTCTGGCTGACAAGTTCAAGTCCATGAATCTGCAGTCGTCGGTGATGGTGATCGCCGAAGAGATTGACGAGAACCTGTACCTGGCTTCCCGCAACCTGAAGAACGTGTTCGTGGTGGAACCCCGCTACGCTGACCCCGTTTCTCTGGTGCATTACAAGAAAGTGCTCATCACCAAGGGTGCAATCGACAAACTCAAGGAGATGTTCGCATGAGCACTACCAAGTTTGACGAAGGTCGTCTGATGCAAGTGTTGGTTGCTCCCATCGTGTCCGAGAAGGCCACCATGGTTGCTGAGAATTCCAACGCTGTGACTTTTAAGGTACTGCAAAACGCTACCAAGTTTGAAATCAAGGCCGCTGTGGAGTTGATGTTCAAGGTTGAAGTATTGGGCGTTTCTGTGGTGAACACCAAGGGCAAGACCAAGCGCTTTGGCAAGACCATTGGCCGTCGTGACAACGTTCGCAAGGCTTATGTGCGTCTGAAGCCCGGTCAAGAGCTGAACCTGTCCGGGGAGGCTGCTTAATCATGGCTGTTATCAAACTCAAACCAACTTCGCCTGGCCGTCGCGGCGCGGTGAAGGTGACTCGTGACCACCTGCACAAGGGTGCTGGTTTCGCTCCTCTGCTGGAAGCGCAATCCGAAAAGGCCGGTCGCAACAACAACGGTCACATCACAACACGTCACAAGGGCGGTGGTCACAAGCACCACTACCGCGTGGTGGACTTCAAGCGCAACAAGGACGGTATCCCCGCCAAGGTTGAGCGCATTGAATACGACCCTAACCGTTCCGCTCACATCGCTCTGGTGTGCTATGCAGACGGCGAGCGTCGTTACATCATTGCTCCTCGCAACCTGGCTGTTGGTGCAACCATCGTGAGCGGCTCCGAAGCCCCTATCCGCGTTGGTAACACTCTGCCTATCCGCAACATCCCTGTGGGTTCGACCATCCACTGTATCGAATTGCAACCTGCTGGCGGCGCTCAAATCGCTCGTTCCGCTGGTGCATCCGCTACGCTGCTGGCCCGTGAAAGCGTTTACGCCCAGGTGCGTATGCGTTCTGGCGAAGTGCGCAAGATTCACATCGAATGCCGCGCCACCATCGGTGAAGTTGCCAACGAAGAACACAGCCTGCGCCGCTACGGCAAGGCCGGTGTGAAGCGTTGGATGGGTATTCGTCCTACCGTCCGCGGTACTGCCATGAACCCAATCGATCACCCACATGGTGGTGGTGAAGGTAAGACAGGCGAAGGCCGTCACGCAGTTGACCCATGGGGCAACCTGACGAAGGGCTACCGCACCCGTAACAACAAACGCACACAAAACATGATTGTGTCGCGTCGCAAGAAGTAAGGGGTAGCAAATGACTCGTTCTCTCAAAAAGGGTCCGTTTGTTGACCATCACTTGGTAGCCAAGGTTGAAAAGGCCGTTGCCACCAAGGACAAGAAGCCAGTCAAGACATGGTCGCGTCGCTCCATGGTTTTGCCCGAATTCATCGGTCTGACCATCGCTGTGCACAACGGCAAGCAGCACGTGCCTGTCTACATCACCGACCAAATGGTAGGTCACAAGTTGGGCGAATTCGCTCTGACTCGTACCTTCAAGGGTCACCCCGCCGACAAGAAGGCCAAGAAGTAAGGAACGACCATGTCTGAAACACGTGCAGTCCTCCGTGGCGTCCGCTTGTCGGTTGACAAGGGTCGTCTGGTCGCGGATCTGATCCGCGGCAAGAAGGTGGATCAAGCTCTGAACATCTTGACTTTCACACAGAAAAAAGCTGCTGTGATCGTGAAGAAGGTTCTGGAATCCGCTATCGCTAACGCCGAGCACAACGACGGCGCCGATATCGACGAATTGAAGGTCAAGACCATCTACGTCGAACAAGGCACTACGCTCAAGCGCTTCACAGCGCGCGCTAAGGGTCGCGGCAACCGCATCAGCAAGCCTACATGTCACATTTACGTGACAGTTGGTAACTGAGGCCTAAAGGAAGAATATGGGACAGAAAATCCATCCTACCGGCTTCCGCCTTGCTGTAAGCCGTAACTGGGCTAGCCGTTGGTACGCTAGCAACCGTGACTTCGCCGGCATGCTGGCGGAAGACATCAAGGTTCGCGAGTACCTGAAGGCTAAGTTGAAGAACGCTGCTGTTGCACGCGTGCTGATCGAGCGTCCTGCAAAGAATGCCCGCATCACAATCTTCTCGGCCCGTCCTGGTGTTGTGATCGGCAAGAAGGGTGAAGACATCGAGGCCTTGAAGAAGGAACTCGCTACTCGCCTGGGCGTGCCAGTCGCAGTGAACATCGAGGAAGTGCGCAAGCCTGAAATCGATGCCAAGCTGATCGCTGACTCCATCTGCCAGCAGCTGGAAAAGCGCATCATGTTCCGTCGCGCCATGAAGCGTGCGATGCAGAACGCCATGCGTCTGGGTGCCCAAGGCATCAAGATCATGTCGTCCGGTCGTCTGAACGGTATCGAAATCGCACGTACTGAGTGGTACCGCGAAGGCCGCGTGCCACTGCACACTCTGCGTGCAGATATCGACTACGGCTTCTCCGAAGCTCAGACCACCTACGGCATCATCGGCGTGAAGGTGTGGGTCTACAAGGGTGATACCTTGGGCCGCAACGACCTGCCCGCCGTCGAAACTCCCCGTCCTGAAGACGAGCGTCGTCCACGTGGCCCCCGCCGCGATGGCCGCCGTGACGGTGCAGGCCGTGGTGCCCGCCGCCCCACAGGCGGTAACGCAGCTCCTGTAGACGGCAGCGACAAGCCTGCTGGCGCTGGCGCTGACTCCGTTAAGCGCGTTCGCAAGACTGACGCGCCCGCTACAGCAGCGGACGGTAAAGGAGAATAAACATGCTGCAACCTGCACGCCGCAAGTTCCGTAAGGAACACAAAGGCCGCAATACCGGTATCGCTACCCGTGGCAACGCTGTTGCTTTCGGCGATTTCGGTCTGAAGTCTACCGACCGTGGTCGTCTGACAGCACGTCAGATCGAAGCCGCACGTCGTGCGATTTCGCGTCACGTCAAGCGTGGCGGCCGTATCTGGATTCGTGTGTTCCCTGACAAGCCAATTTCCACCAAGCCTGCTGAAGTGCGTATGGGTAATGGTAAGGGTAACCCCGAGTACTACGTTGCCGAAATCCAGCCCGGCAAGATCATCTACGAAATCGTGGGTGTTCCTGAAGAGCTGGCTCGTGAAGCGTTCCGCTTGGCTGCTGCAAAGCTGCCTCTGCGTACGACCTTCGTTGCCCGTCACATTGGTGAATAAGGAGAATCAACATGACTAAAGCTGCTGAACTCCGCCAAAAAGACGTGGCCGCACTGGAAACTGAAGTGAAGTCCTTGCAAAAGGCCCACTTTGGTCTGCGTATGCAAAAGGCCACGCAACAACTGGGTAACACTGCGACTTTGAAGGCGACTCGCCGCGATATCGCTCGTGCCAAGACCATCCTTGCTGAAAAGCAAGCCGCCAAGTAAGGAGCCGACATGACGGAAGCTAAAACATCCCTCAAGCGCACCTTGGTTGGCAAGGTGGTTAGCGACAAGCGCGCTAAGACAGTGACCGTATTGGTGGAGCGTCGCGTGATGCACCCCATCTACGGCAAGATCGTGGTGAAGTCCTCGAAGTACCATGCCCACGACGAGCAAGGTGAATTCAAGATGGGTGACACCATCGAAATCACCGAAAGCCGTCCGCTGTCGAAGACCAAGAACTGGGTTGCGACCCGCTTGGTGCAAAAGGCTGCCTTGGTCTAAGCGTTCAACCGCTTTGACTGCACAGTCTTAAAAAGCGACCCACAATGTGGGTCGCTTTTTTGTTTTCAGGCTTTGCTTTTAAGTGCAAACCACGGAGAAGCGAAGGCTTATTTAAACCATTGGAGGACACACATGATTAAGGTTGGAGACGCACTGCCCGCAGTGAAGTTGATGGAATACGTGGAAGTTGAAGGCAACGGCTGCAGCATTGGCCCTAACCCTGTCGAGCTGCCACAGGCCTTGGCAGGCAAGACCATCGCTTTGTTTGCGGTTCCTGGTGCATTCACCCCCACTTGCTCGGTGCAGCACTTGCCTGGCTATATTGCACAGGCAGATGCATTCAAGGCTGCAGGTGTGGATGAAATCTGGTGTGTGGCTGTCAATGACGCCTTTGTGATGGGCGCCTGGGGGCGTGAGCAAAAGGCTGCTGGCAAGGTGCGCATGATTGCCGATGGCGATGCTGCTCTGGCCAAGGCATTGGGTCTGACGCTGGATTTGAATGGCAAGGGCCTGGGCTTGCGCAGCAACCGCTACTCGATGTTGATCAAGGATGGCAAGGTCGCCACTTTGAATGTAGAAGGTCCAGGCAAGTTTGAAGTCTCGGACGCGGCAACATTGCTGGCACAAGCCAAGGCTTAAACAGCTCTAGAAGCTGCACAAAAAAAGCGCTGCTTCGGCAGCGCTTTTTTATGAGTGATACGTGTCAAAAAATGTCGACCTTGAGATAGTGCGCCCCTGGGATGGGGTTGTGATAATAAGGATCGATGCTTTGGAAGCCCAGGTCGGTGTAGAGGTTGCGCGCAGCTTCCATATCGTCCAGCGTATCGAGAAGCACACTGGAGTAGCCCACTCGGCGGGCAGCGTCCAACGTGGCCTCTGTGAGCTGCCTGCCCAGACCGAAGCCGCGGAAAGCCTTGCGCACATACAGACGCTTCATTTCTGCAGCGTTGGCGGTGTCTGCACTGTCGAGAGGCCTTAACGCACAGCAACCTGCCAAGGCACCGTCGACATAGGCCAACAGCAAAGCGCCGCGCGGCAGTGCATAGTCGCCCGGCAAATGGGCAAGCTCATGCTCGAAGTTCTGAAAGGCCAGATCCCAGTCCAGAGTCTCTGCGTATTCGCGAAACAACTGGGCTGCACAGGCCATGTCTTGGGCGGTGGTGGCGATATCAATCACCACACAGGGCTGATCCACGGTCAAAACGAGTGTGCTGGAGTAAAAAAAGACAGGTTCTCAGTGTAGCCACACAAGGACAACAGGGACATAGGGTTAAAACGATGTGGCTCGCGTCCACACCCAATACGTCATCACGGCGCACGCGGCTGCAAAGAACAGTGCAGGAACGATGGCGCGCCAGCCATCCCGGCTAGCAGGCAGGGTTTGTGGTTGTCCAGGCTTGTCGCCATGCAGCATGGCTAGCACCAGCTTTTCACGTTTGAAGATGCTGTAGCCCGCAATCGCGATCAGGTGAAGCGCCACGATGGCATACACCAGCCACTGGCCCCAGCCTTTGTGCCAGACCGTTGCCCAGGCAATGGTGTCGCCGGATACAAATCGCACCAATGACCCGGCAAAGGCTATTTCATCATCGCTGATCAGGCCTGTGCCCACTTGTGCTGCCAATATCAGTAACATGGCAATGACGGAGAGGGCTCCCAGCGGGTTGTGCCCAGCTTTGTCCGCAGCGCTTCCTTGGCCCTTCAAATAGCGCAGCAAGCGCGCAGGACCAGGGATAAAGGTGGAAAAGCGTGACCAATGCCCTCCCGCAAAACCCCAAAGAAGGCGAAACAGAAGCAGCCCCAATACCACATGACCCAGGCGCAAATGCCACTCCATGGCATTGCCTCCCATTTTGGAGGTGACAACCAAAGCAATCGTGCTTGCGGCCAGCAGCCAGTGGAAGAGGCGGGTGGGAAGGTCCCAGATACGCAGGCGGGAAGTTTCGGAAGATCTCATATTTTGAATGTACGGGCTGGGGAGTCGGAATGACTGTTGTGCATCAAGAAGATGGGCTTAAGTTTTGGGAACCTAGTTTTTATCGGGATACTCCCTACTGAGAGTGTGTTTATTTTTTGTCAGTTCTATAGCAAGAAAGGAAGTTCCCCATGCGATTGAAAACTCTGTCAGCTGCTGCTTTGGCTGTGTCCGCGGCATTGGTCAGTGTGTCAGCTTCGGCAGATACGTTGAAGTTCGGCAAGTCTGAAGACGCTATCAAATATCGTCAGAGTTCGCTGTTTGTCATTGGACAGCACTTTGGCTCCTTGGGCGCCATGGCCAACGGTCGTGCAGCATTCAACGCGGATCTGGCCAAGCAAAATGGTGCGGTGCTGGAGAGTATTGCTGCATTGCCATGGCAGGCGTTTGGTGCTGGGACAGAGGGTGGCAAGACCAAATCTGAAGCATGGTCTGAGAAAGCCAAGTTTGATGAGCATGCAGACAAGTTTGTGGCTGAAGCTGGCAAGTTGGCTGCGGCTGCCAAAACAGGTGATCTGGCGCAACTGAAGGCAGCATTTGGGCCTGCTGCCCAAACTTGCAAGGCTTGCCACGACGCATTCCGCAACCGCTGATAGCGTGGGTGTTTCCGCACGATGGAAACACTTGATGCAAACATAAAAAAGAGCGGCTAGCACTGGTGCTAGCCGCTCTTTTTTTATGCAGAAGCCGGACTATCAGGCCTCTGCTAACAACTTTTCAATCAGCTGATGCAATTCGGAAAAATTAGGCTGACCAATATAGGTTTTCACGATTTCACCGCGTTTGTTGACGATGTAAGTGGTGGGGGTGAGTTTTACATCGCCCCATGCCTTGGCTACAGCACCGGTGTTGTCCAAAGCGACGTTGAAGGGCAACTGGCGAGATTGCGCAAAATTCACGACATAGCTGGGTGGGTCGTAACTCATTGCCACAGCCAGAGTATCAAAGCCTTTTTCTTTGAACTTGTTATGAGTGGCAATGATCTCGGGCATTTCTGCCACACAGGTCACACAACTGGTTGCCCAGAAGTTCACCAGTGTGACCTTGCCTCGCATGTCCTGTGTCGTTTTGCTTGAACCGTCCAGCAGAACAAATTGTGAATGCGGCGCAGGCTGGGCACCCTCTCCCAGATAGACGTAAGCAGCCAAGCCAGCGAATGCGGCTAGCGCTACACCTGCCACGATATGTTTAATTGCCATAGTTCGCCATTTTGCCAATTTGCGCTGTTGGCTGCAGGACAAAACCTATTGCGGTACTGATATTTGGAAATCAGAGACAGGTAAAAGTTCGCTATCCAGTTCTGTTAATGGCTGCCGATAATGCGTGCATGAACAAGAACCAAACGCTGAAGCATTATGCGGTGGGTGCTGTGGCTGCGCTAGCGCTGTTGAGTGCCTGCACGGACAAGGAGCCAGAACTGTCATGGCAGCATGTGTCGTTGGAAGACGCAGGTTTGGATATGGAATTTCCTTGCGTCCCCCAGTTTGCCAGCTCACAGGTGGATTTTGGGATGGAAATTGGTAGTGTGCCCGTGACAATGATGGGGTGCGATGCTGTGGACTCAACCTTTGCCATGTCGCACTGGCTGCTTGACGATGCTGCGCAAGCCGATGATGCATTGGCGTTTTGGCAGGTGGCGGTACTTTCTCGCTTCAATGCTGTAGATGGCGATGGTGCGAAAAGCGGGGCACGCTTTGTGCCTGCGGGTGCACTGGATTTGCCGCGATCCATTCAGGCAACGGTTGAGGGCGTCGGCCGTGCAGGTTGGACCGTGACCACACATGGGGTCTGGTTCGCGCGCAAGGAGGGGGATAAGGCGCGTATTTTTCATGCGGTGGTCTATAGCCCGAAGGCTTATCACAGGACGGCCCGTACTTTTTTCAACAGCATTAGTTTGAAATAACTCAAGCGATCTACTTGGGCGACTGGGATGCAGGCTTATGCCGACAGCTTGAGAAGCAGGCTCAAGCCATAATAGGTATGCAAAAGAAAGCTTCATGACAACCATCGCCAACCACATTTTATTGATTGCTCATGCTCCCTTGGCTCAAGCTTTACGGGAATGTGCATTGCATGTCTTTGCCGATTGCGGTGATGACATCAGTGTGCTGGATGTGCCATCCAGTCAAAGCCCTGAAGCGACGCTGCGAGAGGCAGAAATACTGTTGTCGCAAAGTGGTGCACAGCGCACTTTGGTGCTGACGGATGTATTCGGTGCAACGCCCAGCAATGTGGCGCACCGTCTGGTGGAAGGCACTCCCGCTCGTTTGCTGGTAGGGGTAAATCTGCCCATGCTGCTGCGCGCACTGTGCTATCGGAATGAGCCGCTGGAGCAGCAAACCGAGCGTGCATTGGTAGGTGGGCAACAAGGCATGTTGCAAGTGGGGGGAGGTAGTGCGCCCCAAAACCAGAATTCCCGGAAAGAACATGGTCAAGACAGAGATCACCATCAGCAATAAATTGGGGTTGCATGCACGCGCTTCGGCCAAACTGACCAAGCTCGCAGGGAGCTTTCCTTGCGATGTCTATATGAGCAAGGGTGAGCGACGTATCAATGCGAAAAGCATTATGGGAGTGATGATGCTGGCTGCCGGAATGGGCTCTGTGGTTGAGCTGGAAACCGATGGCCCGCAGGAGCAGGAAGCGTTGGATGCTTTGGTTACCTTGATCAACGACAAATTTGGCGAAGGCCAGTAATTTCTGCTTTGCAGCTTGCCTGAGAGCAAGTTGCCATGAATACCTCGCATTGTGCTGCGTAGCGCACAGTTGAAAAGGACTAGGCATGACTTTTGCCATCCATGGTTTGGCGGTTTCGCGTGGAATTGCCATTGGGCGTGCCGTTGTGGTGGCATCAAGCCGAGTGGAAGTGCGCCACTACTTTATCGAGTCTTCGCAAATTGGTGCGGAGATTGATCGAGCGCGTAAAGCGCGCGACGCCGTGGTCGACGAGTTGCAGCGCTTGGTCAGTGATTTGCCTGCAGATGCTCCGGGGGAACTGGCTGCGCTGCTGGAAGTGCATCTCATGCTCTTGCAAGACGAGGTGCTGGCATCTGGCGTGCGTCATTGGATTTCAGACCGTTTGTACAACGCTGAATGGGCATTGATGACCCAGTTGGAGCAGATATCGCGGCAGTTTGATGAGATGGAGGATCCCTATCTGCGCGAGCGCAAGGCGGATCTGGAACAGGTGGCCGAGCGTATCCTGCGCTATATGCGCGGTATTGCGGCGAGTCCCATTGCGCCGCCTCCAGCAGGGCAGGTTGCGGAAGGACTGCAGCCCGCTTTGGACGGGATGGCAGAGGCGCCGCTGGTGTTGGTGGCTCAGGATCTGTCACCGGCGGACATGTTGCAGTTCAAGCGCAGCGTGTTTGCGGGGTTTGTGACGGCAGTCGGAGGCAGGACAAGTCACACCGCCATTGTCGCGCGCAGCATGGATATCCCTGCGGTTGTAGGTGCGCGTGCCGCAGGTCAGCTGATTCGCCAGGACGATTGGATCATCATTGATGGCAATGCCGGTATTGTTCTCGTGGATCCATCTCCCATCATTTTGGAGGAGTACCGCTTTCGTCAGCGTCAGGATGCGCTGGAGCGTGAGCGCTTGGCTCGTTTGCGACACACGCCATCGGTGACCTTGGATGGACAAAAAGTCGAGTTGTTGGCCAATATTGAACAGCCTGGCGATGCGGCGGCAGCAGTGCATGCGGGTGCTGTGGGCGTGGGACTGTTTCGCAGCGAGTTTTTATTCATGGGTCGCGAAGGCCAGTTGCCGGGTGAAGATGAGCAGTTTGAAGCTTACAAGGCGGCCCTTGAAGGCATGCAAGGCTTGCCCGTGACGATCCGCACCATTGACGTGGGTGCTGACAAACCACTGGATAAAAGTAGCAAAGATGCCTCGCTGAACCCCGCTCTGGGACTGAGAGCCATTCGCTGGAGTTTGGCCGAGCCCGCCATGTTTCGTACGCAATTGCGCGCTATATTGCGAGCAGCCGCATTTGGCAAAGTCCACCTGCTGTTTCCTATGGTCTCGCATCAGCACGAGGTCCACAGCATCCTGGCGCAGGTGAAGCAGGCACAAGCGGAGCTGGATGCGCGAGGTGTTGCATATGGCGTGGTGCAGCTGGGGGCAATGATTGAAATTCCTGCGGCAGCCATCATGGTGCGCAGCTTGCTCAAGAACTTTGACTTTGTCTCGATTGGCACCAACGACCTGATTCAGTACACGCTTGCTATTGACCGCGCAGATGAGGCGGTTGCACATCTCTATGACCCTTTGCATCCGGCTGTACTGGGATTGGTGGCGCAAGTCATTCAAGCGGCCAACGACATGGGGAAGCAAGTCTGTGTTTGCGGTGAAATGGCAGGAGATACCAGCATGACAAGGTTGTTGCTGGGGCTGGGCCTGCGCAGCTTCTCCATGCATCCCGCGCAAATCCTGAGCGTCAAGCAGGAGGTGCTACGCGCGGATACCCGCAAGCTGCAGCCATGGGCGCAAGCGGTGTTGGCGTCCGATGCGCCGGCGCAGGCCATGGAGGCAGCGAAGTAACCGTTCGTCAGTAATTTTCATCGAGATGAAAACTATTTGCGATTAATTCTCATTCAGTGTTATAGTTGGCAGCACTGAGTCCCGAAGAATTGCTCTGGTGGGGGAACTCCAAGGGACTGCAGTGGTTTTGGTTTCATCGTGGGGCGACAAGCAGGCCTGTAAAGCCTGTGAGTCGTTTTTTGCCAGCCAGCGGAATGCCCGGTTAGCCACGCACTTTTTTCCGATGAGATAGAAATAATCACAGATACGAGCTTTGGCAGCGGTATTAGGATTTTTAGGCGTGCTGATTTCTGCAAGCCAACAAAAAAGCAACCCGAGGGTTGCTTTTTTGTTGGCTGTCGAGCGCCTCTCAGACGCCAGCGGCATGGGCCTGTTGGTCGGCATGGTAGCTGGAGCGCACCATGGCGCCAACAGCCGCATGACTGAAGCCCATTTTGTACGCTTCTTCCTCGAACATCTTGAAGGTGTCGGGATGCACATAACGGCGCACTGGCAAGTGACTGTTGGTGGGTGCAAGATACTGACCAATGGTCAGCATCTCGATGTCGTGCGCACGCATATCGCGCATCACTTGCAAAATCTCCTCGTCGGTTTCGCCCAAACCTACCATCAAACCACTCTTGGTGGGAACATCAGGGTGCAGGGCCTTGAATTTTTTCAGCAAATTCAGGGAGAACTGGTAGTCGGAGCCGGGGCGTGCTTCTTTGTACAGACGTGGAATCGTTTCCAGGTTGTGGTTCATCACATCTGGGGGGGCTGCCTTCAAAATTTCCAGAGCGCGATCGTCACGGCCACGGAAGTCCGGAACCAGAATTTCAATTTGTGTATTTGGCGATAGTGCACGGGTTTGTCTGATGCATTCGACAAAGTGCCCAGAGCCACCATCACGCAAGTCGTCACGGTCCACGCTGGTGATGACCACATACTTCAGGCGCAGACGAGCAATGGTTTCCGCCAGCTTGCGGGGCTCATCCACATCCAGAGGATCAGGGCGGCCATGGCCCACATCGCAGAAGGGACAACGGCGGGTGCACTTGTCACCCATGATCATGAAAGTGGCCGTGCCCTTGCCAAAGCATTCACCAATATTGGGGCACGAAGCTTCTTCGCAGACGGTATGCAGTTTCTGTTCGCGAAGAATGTCTTTAATTTCGTAGAAGCGCGTGGTAGGGCTGCCAGCCTTGACGCGGATCCACTCCGGCTTTTTCAGCACTTCGGCTTGTTCTACCTTGATCGGGATGCGCGAGAGCTTGGCAGCTGCTTTTTGCTTGGCCAAGGGGTTGTAAGTTTCGGCGGACTGCGCTTCGCGCACGACTTCGTTGCTGCTCATGGTGTATGTCTCAGAGAGTAAGGCGTGTGATCAGCTGATGACCAAACACTTGTGCCGCCTCACTCCAGGTTGTCTGGATGCCGATTGTAGAAAGATCAACCGTTGCCATTCCTGCATAACCGCATGGGTTGATCCGGTGAAAGGGTTCAAGATCCATGCCGACATTCAAGGCTACGCCGTGGTAAGTGCAGTGGCGGCTTACTTTGATACCCAGTGCGGCAATCTTTCCCAGGCCTGCAAAATCAGGTTGGGGGGGCGGGCTTCCAGGCTCGCGGTGTTGCGGGCGCTGCTCCAGTATGGCGTGGCTGAAGGGATCATCCAAACGCACGTAGATACCCGGTGCGCCGGCTACCCGGTGACCAGTCACGCCGTAGTAGGCCAAGGTGCGAATCACTGCCTCTTCGAGGCGGTAAACATATTCCTTGACGAAATATCCTCTGCGTTGCAGATCCAGCAAAGGATAGGCAACGACTTGACCAGGGCCGTGGTAGGTCACCTGACCACCGCGATTGGTGGCAATCACAGGAATGTCTCCGGCAGCGAGCACATGCTCGGCCTTGCCTGCCAACCCCTGAGTGAACGTAGGATTGTGTTCACACAGCCACAGTACGTCGGCAGTAGATGCATCGCGTTTAGCGGTGAATTCCTGCATAGCTGTATTGCAGGCTGCGTAGTCCACGCGCCCTAGCCAGCGGGCGTCAAGGTGTTGGCACATGGGAGGCGCTCAAAGTACTACCTTGACCATGGGGTGACCAGTCAAAGCACGATAAAGGTTATCGAGCTGTTCGCGGCTGGTGGCTGTCACAGTGATCGTTACACCGAGGTATTTGCCGCTGCTGCTCGGGCGCAACTCCACCGTGCTGGCATCAAAGAAAGGGTCGAAATCTTTGGCAACCTTGGTGATGCTGTGTACGAAATCGTCCGAGTGAAGGCCCATAACCTTGATGGGGAACAGGCTTGGATACTCAATCAGCGAGTCCTTGCGGGGATCAGTACTAGCGGATGTGTCGGACATGTTCATGATGGAGTTGAAAGCAAAGGTTTTTGCTTGGTTTGAAGTGCATTGTGCGCTATGGTTGCGCCGCTGGGTGAAGGGCGGGTTAAAGAAGCTGACTTGCCAAGAAAGCTACGCTGTGCAAGCGGGAAAACCCAGAGTCGTGTGGGTAGTAAGACACGCAGAAATTAGGGATTGTCCGTGAAAACCCCCGAAGGATGTCGGAGGTCATCAGTTCAAAACGGGTTTCTACGTATAATCAGAGGCTTTGTAAAAATTCCGGTTTGAGTTTTGGCTCGCTGAACACATGAAACATCAAGCCCCTGAATCGGAATTTGAGGACGAAGAGCCGCAAATCAAGCCCCTGACGCCTGAAGAGGCAGCAGTGTGGCGCAAGCAGCAGCCCAAGATGTCCATGTGGCGCATTTTGGCTGTGCAGGTACTGATTGGTGCCGTGGTTGCGCTGCTGGCGTGGTGGATTGCGGGTCGTGCTGCCGGATGGTCTGCCGCTTATGGTGCGCTGGCCATTGTGGTGCCTGCTGCGTTGTTTGCCCGAGGTGTGGCGCGCAACAGTGGTAGAGCGGCGAATGCGCCGGGTGCGATTGCAAGGCTTTTCGCCTGGGAATTTGTCAAGTTGGTGCTTTGCATTGCCATGTTGGCTGCAGCGCCCTTCTTGGTGCCAAACCTGCATTGGCTGGCGTTGCTTGCAGGAATGGTCGTAACAATGAAAACGTACTGGCTGGTCCTGGTGACAGGTCGAGCCAGTGTCCGAAAAACCGATTGATATTGAGAGAAGAGTTCACCGATGGCAGCCGACGCGCACGCTCCAACCGCAAGTGAATACATTGTTCACCACTTGCAGCACCTGCAAAATATCAAGCAGAACTCCATCATCGACTTTTCGGTGGTGAACCTCGACTCCGTTGCAGTGAGTGTGATCTGCGGCGTGCTCGGCCTGTTCGTGCTGTGGCTGGCAGCCCGCAAGGCAACTTCTGGCGTTCCTGGCCGTTTCCAGGCTGCCGTGGAGATGCTCGTCGAGATGGTGGACAACCAGGCCAAGGCCAATATTCACAATGCCGAATCGCGTAAGTTCATCGCGCCTCTGGCTCTGACAGTGTTCGTCTGGATCTTCCTGATGAACGCCATGGACTTGTTGCCCGTTGATTTGCTGCCCGTGTTGTGGCAAACCGCGCAAGGTGACTCGCATGCCTATCTGCGTGTGGTGCCCACCGCTGACCTGTCGACCACGCTGGGTCTGTCGACTGGCGTGCTGCTGCTGTGCTTCTTCTATAGCCTGAAGATCAAGGGTGCAGGTGGCTGGGCGCACGAATTGGTGACAGCACCATTCGGTACCTCCAAGAATCCTATCTTCGCCCTGGTTCTGGGCGTAGTGAATCTGCTGATGCAGATCATTGAATATGTTGCCAAGACGGTTTCGCACGGTATGCGACTGTTCGGCAATATGTACGCTGGTGAGTTGGTGTTCTGCCTGATTGCCCTGATGGGTGGTGCGGCTGCCATGTCGCTCTCTGGTGTGTTGCTCCCCGTGGGGCACATCATTGCAGGCTCTATCTGGGCGATCTTCCACATTCTGATCATTACCCTGCAGGCCTTCATTTTCATGATGCTGACGCTGATTTATCTCGGCCAGGCGCATGAAGCCCACTGACCTTTCCCTTTCAACTTCAACTTTCCTTTAATCCCTAGGAGTCATCATGGAAAACATTCTCGGTCTCGTCGCTCTGGCTTGTGGTCTGATCGTTGGTTTGGGCGCTATCGGCGCTTCGATCGGTATCGCACTGATGGGCGGTAAGTTCCTGGAATCCTCGGCTCGTCAGCCTGAGCTGATCAACGAACTGCAAACCAAGATGTTCATCTTGGCTGGTCTGATCGACGCGGCTTTCCTGATCGGCGTGGCTATCGCTCTGCTGTTCGCTTTCGCCAACCCCTTCGTCCTGGCCTAAGCTCCGATCAACGCCCTAGAAAGAAAGGTGTTGCCGTGAGTATCAACGCGACCCTGTTCGTTCAGTGCATCGTTTTCCTGATCTTGGTGCTGTTCACGATGAAGTTCGTGTGGCCCCCGATCGCGAAGGCGTTGGACGAGCGAGCCCAGAAAATCGCCGATGGCCTCGCTGCTGCTGACAAGGCCAAGACCGAGCTGAGCGCTGCTAACAAGCGCGTCGAGCAGGAATTGGCCCAGACACGCAACGAGACAGCATCGCGGCTTGCGGACGCCGATCGCCGCGCCCAGGCCATCGTTGAAGAAGCCAAGGCCCGCGCGACAGAAGAAGGCAACAAGATTGTTGCTGCTGCCCGCGCCGAAGCTGAACAGCAAGCTATCGCTGCCCGTGAAGCCCTGCGTGAGCAAGTGGCTGCATTGGCTGTGAAGGGCGCTGAGCAGATCCTCCGCAAGGAAGTGAATGCTGGCGTTCATGCTGATCTGCTGAACCGCCTGAAGACAGAGCTGTAAGGAAAGCAAAATGGCAGAACTCGCCACCATTGCCCGCCCTTATGCTGAAGCCTTGTTCAAGGCCAGCCCTCAGGCTGAGCTGAACAGCACTGTCGCTTGGGTGGAGGAACTGGCGGCGATTGCCGCTGATCCGCAATTGCGTCAACTGGCCGACAGCCCCAAGGTGACAGTCGAGCAAGTGCTCGATGTCATCACCGGTGTGGCCCGTTCGGCTTTGCCCGATGCCGCTCGCAACTTCCTGCGCGTCATCATTGAAAACGGTCGTCTGGACGCCCTGCCTGAAGTGGCTGTGCAGTTCCGCGGCATCGTCAACCGCCTCAATGGCTCGTCCGACGCTACTGTCTACAGCGCTTTCCCCGTAGAGGAAGCCGCTTTGAATGACATTAGCGATGCGCTGCAAAAGCGTTTCGGTCGCAAGCTGAACCTGTCTGTCCAGATCGATGAATCTTTGATTGGCGGCGTTCGTGTGGTGGTGGGCGATGAGGTGCTGGATACCTCCGTCAAGGCTCGTCTGGAACAAATGAAAGCGGCCCTCACCGCGTAAGCGCTGAGGTCTCGGCTAACCAAAAGAAAGAAGGAAAGAGTCATGCAACTCAATCCCGCAGAAATTTCTGAACTGATTAAGAGCCGCATCGAAGGGCTGGAAGCGAACGCCGATATTCGTAACCAAGGCACTGTGGTGTCGGTAACGGACGGTATCGTGCGCGTGCACGGCCTGTCGGATGTGATGGCTGGCGAAATGTTGGAATTCCCCGCTACAGCGGATGGTCAGCCTTCTTACGGCCTGGCTTTGAACCTGGAGCGTGATTCCGTCGGTGCAGTGATCTTGGGTGAGTACACCCACATCGCTGAAGGTGACACTGTGAAGTGCACCGGCCGCATCTTGGAAGTTCCCGTGGGCCCCGAACTGGTCGGCCGTGTGGTGAACGCACTGGGCCAGCCTATCGACGGCAAGGGTCCTATCAACGCCAAGATGACCGACGTGATCGAAAAGGTTGCACCTGGTGTGATCGCACGTCAATCCGTGGACCAGCCGCTGCAAACCGGTATCAAGTCTATCGACTCCATGGTTCCCGTGGGTCGTGGTCAGCGCGAGCTGATCATTGGTGACCGCCAGACTGGTAAGACCGCTGTTGCGATCGATGCCATCATCAACCAAAAGGGCCAGGGCGTAACTTGTGTCTACGTGGCTATTGGTCAGAAGGCCTCTTCTGTCAAGAACGTAGTGCGCGCTTTGGAGCAGGCTGGCGCGATGGAATACACCATCGTCGTGGCTGCAACCGCTTCTGAATCTGCAGCAATGCAGTACGTGTCTGCCTACTCAGGCTGCACGATGGGCGAATACTTCCGCGACCGCGGTGAAGATGCCCTGATTGTTTATGACGATCTGTCCAAGCAAGCTGTGGCTTACCGTCAAGTTTCGCTGCTGCTGCGTCGCCCACCAGGACGTGAAGCCTTCCCTGGCGACGTGTTCTATCTCCACTCGCGTCTGCTGGAGCGTGCCGCTCGTGTGAACGCTGATTACGTGGAAGCTTTCACCAAGGGTGAAGTCAAGGGCAAGACCGGTTCTTTGACAGCTCTGCCTATCATCGAAACACAAGCTGGCGACGTGTCCGCTTTCGTTCCTACGAACGTGATTTCGATTACTGACGGCCAGATCTTCCTGGAAACCAACCTGTTCAACGCCGGTATCCGTCCTGCGATTAACGCTGGTATCTCGGTGTCCCGCGTGGGTGGTGCAGCGCAGACCAAGGTGGTCAAGGGCCTGTCCGGCGGTATCCGTACCGACCTGGCGCAGTACCGTGAACTGGCGGCCTTCGCGCAGTTCGCTTCCGACCTGGATGACGCAACCCGCAAGCAACTGGACCGTGGTGCACGTGTGACCGAGCTGCTCAAGCAGCCCCAGTACTCGCCTCTGAGCACTGCGCTGATGGCTGCTTCGCTGTTTGCCGTGAACAAGGGCTTCATGGACGATATCGAAGTCAAGCAAGTGCTGCCTTTCGAAGCTGGTCTGCACCAGTTCCTGAAGACCAGCCATGGTGCTTTGCTCGATCGTCTGAACGAAAAGCGTGCTTTCGACAAGGAAGGCAAGGACGAAGCTGAATTGACCGCTGCTGTTGCTGCGTTCAAGAAGTCCTTCGCTTAATCCGGACGAGGAGCCATCATGGCAGCAGGCAAGGAAATACGCGGCAAGATCAAATCGGTGGAAAACACCAAGAAGATCACTAAAGCCATGGAAATGGTAGCTGCATCCAAAATGCGCAAGGCGCAGGAACGGATGCTGGCTGCCCGTCCATACAGCGAGAAAGTCCGCAACATTGCAGCCCATCTTGGCGAAGCCAACCCCGAGTACGTGCATCCCTTCATGAAAGTGAATGCGGATGCAAAGAAGGCCGGCGTCATCACTGTGACGACCGACAAGGGGTTGTGCGGCGGTATGAACACCAACGTGTTGCGTGCCGTTACGAACAAGTTGCGCGAACTGCAAGATGCAGGCGTCTCCGCTGAGACCGTGGCCATTGGCAGCAAGGGACTGGCGTTCCTGAACCGTATTGGTGCCAAGGTGGTCTCTCAAGCCACAGCACTGGGCGATCAGCCCCACCTGGACAAGCTCATAGGGCCTGTCAAGGTGCTGTTGGACCAATACGCTGAAGGCAAGCTGAGCGCGGTGTACCTGAGCTACACCAAGTTCATCAACACCATGAAGCAAGAGTCGGTGGTGGAGCAGTTGCTTCCACTGTCGAACGAGCAAATGCAAGCCGAAAAGACGGGTGCATCGTGGGAATACATCTACGAACCTGACGCACAGAGTGTGATCGACGATCTGCTGGTGCGTTACGTAGAGTCTCTCGTGTACCAAGCCGTTGCGGAAAACATGGCGTCCGAGCAATCGGCGCGCATGGTGGCCATGAAGGCTGCTACCGACAATGCGGGCAACGTCATCAGCGAGTTGAAGCTGGTCTACAACAAGACGCGTCAAGCAGCGATTACGACCGAGTTGTCGGAAATCGTGGCCGGCGCTGCCGCTGTGTAATCGGCTTTAACAGATATACAGATTGGAGCAAAGAATGGCTCAAGTACAAGGCAAGATTGTTCAATGTATCGGCGCTGTGGTGGACGTTGAGTTCCCTCGCGACCAGATGCCCAAGGTGTACGACGCCCTGAAGCTGGAAGGCTCGGCCCTGACCCTGGAAGTGCAGCAGCAACTGGGTGACGGCATCGTTCGTACCATTGCCCTGGGTTCTTCCGACGGTTTGAAGCGTGGTCTGATGGTGACCAACACTGGTGCAGCTATCACTGTGCCCGTGGGCAAGGCCACTCTGGGCCGTATCATGGACGTGTTGGGTAACCCCATCGACGAACGTGGTCCTGTGGATCAGGCACAAACTGCCGTTATCCACCGCAAGGCTCCTGCGTACGACGAACTGTCGCCTTCGCAAGAACTGCTGGAAACCGGTATCAAGGTGATTGACTTGGTCTGCCCCTTCGCCAAGGGCGGTAAGGTGGGCCTGTTCGGTGGTGCCGGTGTGGGCAAGACCGTGAACATGATGGAGTTGATCAACAACATCGCCAAGGCACACTCGGGTCTGTCCGTGTTTGCAGGTGTTGGTGAGCGTACCCGTGAAGGTAACGACTTCTATCACGAAATGTCTGACGCTGGCGTTGTGAACCAAGAGAACCTGGGCGAGTCCAAGGTTGCCATGGTTTACGGTCAGATGAATGAGCCTCCAGGAAACCGTCTGCGTGTTGCGCTGACCGGCCTGACCATGGCTGAGTCTTTCCGTGACGAAGGCAAGGACGTGCTGTTCTTCGTAGACAACATCTATCGCTACACACTGGCCGGTACCGAAGTGTCCGCGCTGCTGGGTCGTATGCCTTCCGCGGTGGGCTACCAGCCGACACTGGCCGAAGAGATGGGCCGTCTGCAAGAGCGTATTACTTCGACCAAGGTTGGTTCGATCACTTCGATCCAGGCCGTGTACGTGCCTGCTGACGACTTGACTGACCCTTCGCCTGCGACAACGTTCGCCCACTTGGACTCGACCGTTGTGTTGTCGCGTGACATCGCATCGCTGGGTATCTACCCCGCTGTGGATCCACTGGACTCCACCAGCCGTCAGCTGGACCCTCAAGTGGTTGGCGAAGAGCACTACAACGTGGCTCGCCAAGTCCAAGGTACGCTGCAGCGCTACAAGGAATTGCGTGACATCATTGCGATTCTGGGCATGGACGAACTGGCTCCCGAAGACAAGATGACCGTGGCTCGTGCCCGTAAGATCCAGCGTTTCCTGTCGCAGCCTTTCCACGTGGCTGAAGTGTTTACCGGTGCCCCTGGTAAGTACGTGCCTCTGGCAGAAACCATTCGTGGTTTCAAGATGATCTGTGCTGGTGAGTGCGATCATTTGCCCGAACAGGCTTTCTACATGGTTGGTACCATCGACGAAGCCTTTGAAAAGGCCAAGAAGCTGGCAGCTTAATTTGCTAGATTCACCGGGGTGTGAGCCTCGGTGATTGAAGCAAACAAGCCCAGTCCCACCTTTTCCTAGGAGCAAAGATGAACACCATCCACGTTGATGTGGTCAGCGCAGAAGAATCCCTCTTCTCGGGTGAAGCACGCTTTGTTGCGTTGCCCGGTGAAGCAGGCGAGCTGGGTATCTTGCCCAAGCACACTCCGCTGATCTCTCGCATCAAGCCCGGTTCCGTGCGCATCGAATTGCCCGATGGCAGCGAAGAGTTCATCTTCGTGGCCGGTGGCATTTTGGAAGTGCAACCCAACTGCGTGACTGTGCTGTCCGATACCGCCATTCGTGGCAAGGATCTGGACGAGCAAAAGGCGCAAGAAGCCAAGGCAGCAGCTGAAGAAGCTATGAAAAATGCCAGCAGTGACGTTGATCTGGCTAAAGCCCAGTCGGAACTTGCTGTGCTGGCTGCCCAGATGGCCGCACTGCGCAAATACCGCGGCAAGCACTAATAGCGCTTCGCCGATCAAAAGCCACCTTCAAGGTGGCTTTTTTTATGCTTCGTGCTCTCGTTCTTGTGCATCGCATGCAAGGCTGGCTTGAGCAATGGCGGCACATCTTCAAACCCGTGCTGCAGGTGGCAGCTCAGACAGGAATATGGCATGGCGTATTGGGGCACTCTGGTGGAGTGGAACGATCTTCGCAGCTTTGGCTTTATTGCCATCGATGGAGAGCAAGCGCATGTGTTTGTGCATATCAGTGCTTTTCAACCTCGGCCTTCGGCGCAGGCGCGTCCACGCATTGGTCAGCGGATACAGCTTGAAGTAGGAATAGCAAAAGGCCTAAAGTGTGCACAAAAAGTTCGATGGACAGCTGAGACCGCTGCGCGGCAGTGGGGAGCCTGTCCCGAAGAGTCATTCTCTAGCAGCAAGCCATGGGGCCATGGATTCGCGCGGCACACGCTGCTGGCCGTATTTGTGCTGCTGTTGCTTACGCTTGCGTGGCTGGGGAGCATGGCATGCTGGGTGTTTTCACTGTATGCCGTCATGAGTCTGATCACCTTTTTTGCATACTGGAAAGACAAGGCGGCCGCCCGGGCAGGGCGCTGGCGCACGCCGGAGTCTACATTGCACGCTTTGGCGTTGTTGGGTGGCTGGCCTGGAGCCATGCTGGCGCAGCAGTGGCTGCGGCACAAAACAAGCAAAAGGTCATTCAGGTGGGTATTCTGGCTGACCGTGCTGGCCAATGTTGCACTGCTGCTCTACGCACATTCACCATGGGGCCGCGAATGGGTGCCGGTGGTGCGGCACTGAATCAGTTGAAAAGTCTGTTGCATCAAAGCGACCGCGCCTATGCACTCCGGGAAGACATCGGGGGCTTGTGCCTTGATGCTGAAACGAACTTAACGATCCTTGAAGAAGCGGCCTTGCACCACTGGGGCATCGGGTAGCCCTTCTGTCGTTTCACTGGCAGTATGCGCAGTGCGGGGAAAATGCAACACCATCAGATCCGAGACGTGTTGCAGAGCACTTTCCATACCTTGGGCGTAGGCGTTGTGCTGAAAGGCCTGCTGCATGTCTTTGACCACGGCATTCCACGTTGCCTGCGGTACGGCCCGGGCTGCGGCGCGGTCGGCAACGATTTCAATGGCGTGGTCGGCCAAAAGCAGATAAATCAGGACTCCGTTGTTGTGCTCGGTATCCCAGGTGCGCAGTTTGCCGAACAGTCCCACTGCCCGGTCTCGGGCCGTAGCGCCGCGCCAAATGTAGCTGTAGGGTAAGCCGCCTTCAATGCACAGCCGGATCTGGCCCGTGTGTTGCGACTCACTCTTGGAGACAGCCTGTTCGAGGCGCAATAGCACATCGGCAGGAAAAGCTTTTTGCACTTGGCTCTCTGTCCAACGGTGGCGCCACAGGCGTGTGATTTTTTCAATCAATGTTGTCATGGTCTACCAGCTCCCGGAGGCTCCGCCGCCTCCAAAACTGCCGCCTCCGCCAGAGCTGAAGCCTCCACCAAATCCGCCACCACCGAAACCTCCTCCGCGACCACCGCCAAAACCCCCGCCACCAATATAGGGGCCCCCCCCGCCACCAGAGATATTGGCGAACAGTGTCACCAGCAGGGCAATCACACCGGCGGCCAGCGCCAGCAGCAGGCTGGAGGTCAGCAAGAAAGCCAGCAAGCCAGCACCGCCTCCCACAATCGCCGAGCCCAGCTTGTTACCGAAAATGCGACGAATGATGGGGCCAACGACCATCACTCCGAAGAATAAAAAGATGGCCAAACTTTCCAGGTCTATGCCTTGGGAAGAATTGCGCGAGGGGGTGCCTGGAGCTGGCAACTGCTCGCCGGCAATACGTGCACCAACCTGATCCAGTGCCGCCAGAATTCCTCCTGCATAGTCGTTTTGCCGGAAGTGGGGCACCATGTGCTGCTCAATGATGCGGGATGCTGCCAGGTCGGGGATGGCTCCTTCCAGGGCACGCGCAACTTCAATGCGCATGCGGCGGTCATCCTTGGCCACCACAATCAGCAAGCCGTCGCCTACTTCCTTGCGCCCGATCTTCCAGGTGCTGGCCACGCGGTGGGCAAAGGGGGCGATGTCTTCCGGGGAAGTGGTGGAGACCATGAGGACCACCACTTGCGATCCTGACTTCTCTTCAATGTCGCGCAGGCGAGCCTCAATGGCTGCAGTTTGTTGTGCGTTGAGCGTGCCGGACTGGTCCATCACGCGGGCGGTCAGGGTCGGTACAGGCTGCAGCTGCTGTGCCGCGGCAAACTGCCACGGGAGCAGCATGGCAAAACACAGCGCCAGCAGCATGCGCCACAGGGAAGCAACAGCCATAAATCTTCCTACAAGGGCCAGCAGCCATTAAGGATTGCTGGATTTACTTACTTCGTGCCAAAGTCCACAGTGGGTGGACGAGAGATTTCAGCTTCGTTCTGCACGGTGAAGTTGGGTTTGGCCTTATAGCCAAAGACCATGCCTGTGAGATTGGTGGGGAAGCTCCGCGCAAGTACGTTGTACTCCTGAACCGACTGGATGTAGGCATTGCGTGCGACTGTGATGCGGTTCTCGGTGCCCTCCAGGGTGACGCGCAAATCACGGAACGCCTGATTGGCTTGCAGTTGCGGGTATTGTTCGGCAACCACCATCAGCCGTGATAGCGCGCTGCTCAACTCACCTTGGGCTTGTTGAAATTTCTCGAATGCAGCGGGATCGTTGATCAACTCGGGTGTGGCCTGAATGGATGTGGCCTTGGAGCGCGCTTCAATCACTTTGGTCAGCGTCTCCTGCTCAAAGTTGGCTTCACCTTTGACGGAGGCAACGATGTTAGGCACTAAGTCTGCACGTCGTTGGTACTGGTTGAGCACCTCGCTCCACTTGGACTTGGTGTCTTCATCCAGTCTCTGGAAATCGTTGTAGCCGCAGCCGGTCAGTGCAGTGGCCATCAACAAAATCGCAAGAAGGCGTTTCATGGCGTATCCCTTTTCTTGGTATGAACTATGGAGCGTATTGTGCGTGACCCATGAGGCTGCAATGTGTAGGGCAACCGCGTGCAAAGCATGCTGCATTGCGGTTATCTTTGGCAACTACATGCGGCAAAAAAACAGGTTGGCAGATATGGATGACATCGTAAAACAAGCGCTGGAGAAATGGCCCAATGTGCCTGACTGTTGGGGCTGGCTGGGGCTGGACATGCGCGGCAATTGGTGGCTGCGTGACAGTGATGCTCAAGCGCTAGGAGCATTTCCTGCCAGCAAGGGAACATTGTTGGCGCATGAGAAGCTGCTGTCTTTTATTGGCCGCAATTACGAGGCAGATCAGCAGGGGCAGTGGTTTTTTCAGAATGGCCCGCAGCGCGTGTTCGTAGAGTTGGAAAGCACGCCCATGATTTGGCGTGTGCATGCAGACGGGCGTGTGGTTTCGCACACAGGCCTGGTTGCGCAGCAAGTGCAGCAGTGTTTGCTGGACGAGCACGGCCATGTGTATTTGCTGAGTGAAGGAGTCTTGGGCCTGGTGCATTCTCTGGATGTGTTGCACGCAGCAGCTGCCATTGAGTCAGGGCAATGGCAGGTTGAGGATGTGCAGGCGCACACCCTTGCTGCGCGGTTTGGTTTTGTGCGCAGTCCTCAGCAGCGACAGCTTGGTCAGGCGTAAATAAAAAAGGATCCGGTAAAGGATCCTTTTTCAAAATAGACCTGGGCCTGCGTATCGCTCAGTTGGCAGGCACCTCTTCTTTGGCTTCGGGCTGAGGCTCTTCAAAGCTGCCACCTGCGGCGTTGGCCATGAAGGCAACCGCGCGAGCTATTTCCAGGTCATTGAACTCGCCGCCACCCTGAGGTGCCATGGCGCCTTTGCCTTTCAAGGAAGATTGAACCAAGGCGTCGAAGCTCTGGCTCAGGCGAGGGCCCCATTCCGCAGCATCAGAAAACTTGGGGGCGCCCGAAACACCAGTGCCGTGACAGGCCACACACTGCACTTTGTAGACGTCTTCACCAGAGCGCAGCGGACGATCTCCATCGGCCTCGCGAATTTCAATAGAACCTATTTTTTGGATGCGCTGAGCCTGGGCCAGCTCATGCATTCCAACGCCTGCGCCAGTTTTTGGCGCTGAGCCCACAAACGTCACTAGACCGATGATCAAAATTACTGGCAGGATGAAGGCAAGCAATACAGTGATCAGCAGTTGCTTGGAGTTCTTGATGGGGCCGGTGTGGCCTTCTTCGTGGTGCGTATCGCTCATGGCGTCCTCTGCTTATCGGGGGCGGGAAAAACCAACAGAAAATTATATCGACCGACTCTTTTTTTACCCTGGCCACAGTGAGCGGTAAGCGGTCACTGTGGCGCAGAGTTGACGCATCTCAATGATTGTTCACTTCCTGCTTGCCAAGACTGGCTTCAGACCAGCCTCCGCCTAGGGCTTTGTACAGATTGATTTGATTGATCAACTGTGCAAGGCGCACTTGGACATCTGCTTGCTCCAGAGCAAACAGCGATCGTTGGGCATCCAGCAAGTCCAGATAGCTGGCGACACCGTTGCGATAGCGCAGATCTGAAAGGTAAAAGCGTTTGCGCTCTGCTTCAGCCTGTGCGGTTTGGGCGCGTGCCTGCTCAGCCAGGGTGGTGCGGCTTGCGAGAGCATCGGAGACCTCCTTGAAACCTGTCTGAATGCTTTTTTCATATTCAGCAACGGCGATTTCACGTGCTGCCTTGGCAGAGTCAAGGTTCGCGCTCAGACGTCCTGCAGTAAAGATGGGCAGATTAATGGTTGGTCCGATGTTGAAGCCCCAGGTGCCACCTTTGAACAGTCCGGAAAGCTCATCGCTGACACTGCCGTACTGTGCCGTCAGCGAAATGCTGGGGAAGAAGGCCGCCCGTGCTGCGCCAATATTGGCATTGGCAGAAATCAATCTTTGCTCTGCGGCCCGAATATCGGGGCGACGCACCAGCAAGTCAGATGGCAAGCCCGCAGGAATATCCATCATGGCAGGGGTGTCTGACAGCTTGGTGCCCTGGATGCTGGTGAGTAATTCGCTGGGCACCTGCTGGCCAATCAGTAGCGCCAGGGCGTTTTCATCCAGCGCGCGCTGGCGCTGCTGTTGCGCAAAGGTCGCACGCGCAGCCTCGGTCAGGGATTCGGCTTGACGGTAATCCAGTTCGGAGGAGAAGCCTGCATCAAAACGCAGCTTGGCAAGTTTGATGGACTCTTCTCGCGTGATCAACGTGCGGCGAGAAATGTCCAACAGCTCTTCATCTGCAATCAGTGCCAGCCAGCCTTGTGCCACGCTGGTGACCAAGGTCAGCTCAAAAGCTTTGCGCCCTTCGTCGCTGGCCAAATACTGCGCCAAGGCTGCTTCCTTCAGGCTGTTGACGCGACCAAAAAAGTCAATTTCCCATGCAGATAAGGCCAATCCAACAGAAAAGGTGTTGCCAAGGTCGCCAGTGACTTGGCTGTTGCCGCGATTGGCGGAGGCTACCCCCCCAACGCTGGGGAACAGTGCCGAGCGCTGGATTTGGAATTGGGCACGAGCCTGCTCCAGATTCAGGACAGCAATGCGCATGTCGCGGTTGTTGTCCAGCGCCAATTCCACAAGCTGCTGCAAGCGTGGATCCGTGAAGTAGTCGCGCCAGGCAATGGCGGTGTTCTCACCCTGGGCTGCAGCTTGTGAATAGGTGGCAGGAACGGGCGCTTGTGGGCGCTCGTACTCGGGAATCAGCGAGCAGCCTGACAAGGCAGCCGCAGCGGCCAATGCGATCAAAGAAAGATGTTTAGGCATGTTGATCCACTCCTGCTGTGCCAGCGGGGGCGGCGGTTGTATTGGCGGCAGGCGGCTGAGCTTTGCCCTTGAACAGGGTGCGCACCACCACGAAGAAGACGGGCACAAAGAACACTGCCAAAACAGTACCAGTGATCATCCCGCCCAGAACGCCGGTACCGATGGCACGCTGGCTGGCTGAGCTGGCGCCCGAAGCAACGACCAAGGGAACCACACCCAAACCGAACGCCAGCGACGTCATGATGATGGGGCGGAATCGCAGGTGGGCTGCCTCGAGTGCAGATTCAATGATGCCCTTGCCAGAAGCCTGCAGGTCCTTGGCAAATTCAATAATCAAAATGGCATTCTTGGCAGACAAGCCAATCACCGTGATCAGCCCAACCTGGAAGTACACGTCGTTGGAATAGCCGCGCAACAGGATGGCCAGCAAGACGCCAAGCACACCCAAAGGCACAACCAAGATCACGGCCATGGGGATGGTCCAGCTCTCATACAAAGCCGCCAGGCACAAGAACACCGCCAGGATGGCGAAGCTGTACAGCACCAGCGATTGCGAGCCGGCCAGCTTTTCCTCATAAGACTGTCCGGTCCATTCAAAACCAAAGCCTTGTGGCAGTTGCGAAACGATGCGCTCAACTTCAGCCATTGCATCACCAGTGCTGTAGCCTTCTGCAGGCGCGCCGGAGAGCTTCATCGCAGGGTAACCGTTGTAGCGCACGGTCTGCTGAGCGCCCTTGACCCAGTTCACGGTCGCGAATGCCGACAAGGGAACTGGCTCGCCACGCGTGTTGGATGCGTTGATTTTGAGTAGATCATCAGGCTGCATGCGAGCAGGCGCATCGGCTTGCACCACCACGCGCTGCAGACGGCCTCGATTCGGGAAGTCATTTACATAGGCGGAGCCCATGGCCGTCGACAGGGCAGTATTGATGCTGTCAAACCCGACACCCAATGCATTGGCCTTGTCGCGGTCAATGTCGATGCGCAGCTGTGGCGCATCTTCCAAACCATCGGGGCGAACCTGCGTCAGGATAGGGCTTTGAGCGGCCATACCCAGGAACATGTTGCGCGCGTTGACCAAAGCGTCATGTCCCAAACTGCCGCGGTCTTGTAAGCGCACGGTAAAGCCAGAGGACACACCCAGCTCTGGAATGGGAGGTGGGCTGAGTGCGTAGATAAAGGCGTCACGGATGCCACCTGTGCCTTGCATGATACGTGCGGCCAAGGCGTCGGCATGCTGGCTGGCCGCTTTGCGGTCATCCCAGTTCTTGAGGGTGATGAAGCCAATGGCTGCGTTTTGGCCCTGGCCGGAGAAGCTGAAGCCAATCACGCTCACCATGTCGCTGACCTCAGGCTGTTGGAGCACAAAGCCTTCGACTTGCTTCATGACCTCTTCGGTGCGCTCAGCCGTTGCGCCAGCAGGGAGCTGTACGTTCACCAGCACGTTGCCCTGGTCTTCACCGGGCAGGAAAGAGGTGGGCAAGCGCGTGTACATCACCACCACTGCAGCAATGATGGCTGCGTAGATGATGAGATAGCGCGCAGCCTTGTTGAGCATGCGCGCCACCACGCTTTCATAGCGCTTTGCGCCCTTGGAGAACGTGCGGTTGAACCAGGCAAAGAAACCTTTGCCTTCCAGGTGGTGGCCAGCTTCTACGGGCTTGAGCAAAGTGCCGCACAGCGCAGGCGTGAGTGACAGCGCCATGAACGCAGAGAAGCCAATGGATGCCACCATCACCGTTGCAAACTGGCGGTAGATATTGCCAGTGGAGCCAGCGAAGAACGCCAAGGGGACAAATACCGAGATCAGCACCACGGTCACACCGATGATGGCGCCAGAAATCTGGCCCATGGCTTTGTGCGTTGCCTCTTTGGGAGGAAGACCTTCCTCACTCATGATGCGTTCAACGTTTTCCACCACCACGATGGCGTCGTCCACCACGATACCGATCACCAGCACCATGCCAAACATGGTCAGCACGTTGATCGAGAAGCCCAAGGCCAGCAAGGTGGCAAACGTACCAAGCAGTGCGACAGGCACAACAATGGTCGGAATGATGGTGTAGCGCCAGTTCTGCAGGAACAGGAACATCACCAGGAACACCAGGCCCACGGCTTCCAGCAAGGTGTGTGCAACCTTGGTGATGGAGATGCTCACAAAGTTCGAGCTGTCATAAGGGATGGAGTAGCTCAGACCTTCAGGGAAGTACTGGGATAGCTCGTCCATCTTGGCGCGCACTGCCTGGGCTGCAGCCAGTGCATTGCCCGTTGGGGACAGCTGCACGCCGATACCAGCAGCGGGCTTGCCGTTCAAGCGTGCGGTGGTCGCGTAGCTTTGGCCGCCAATTTCAATGCGGGCAACGTCCTTGAGCCGAACCGCAGCGCCTGATGTATCCGCGCGCAAAACAATGTTGCCGAACTCCTCAGGAGTGGACAACTGGCCACGCACTGTCACAGTGGCTGTGATGCCCTGGCCTGCAATACCAGGCAGGTCGCCAATAGCACCCGACGCGACCTGCGCGTTCTGTGCTCGAATGGCTGCAATTACTTCTGCACTGGAGAGCTTGAAGCCTTCGAGTTTTGTAGGGTCGATCCACACGCGCATGGCTTGCTCGGAGCCAAACAGTTGCACCTGACCAATGCCTTCCAGGCGCTGGATTTCGGGCACCACATTTCGGGATGCATAGTCACCGATACGCACCACATCCCAGTCCGGGTTGGATGACGACAGCATGGAGAACAGCAAGAAGTTGGAGGCAGATTTATCTACCTTCACACCTTGCTGAGTCACTGCCGCCGGCAGACGAGGCGTCGCACGCGACAAGCGGTTTTGCACGTCCACCTGGGCCATCTCAGGGTCGATGCCTTGCTCGAAACTGACGGTCACCGAACCCGTGCCGTTGGACTGGGCCACGGACTCCATATAGAGCAGGCCAGTGGCGCCGTTCATTTCGCGCTCAATGACCGAAAGCACACTGTCTTCAAGCGTTTGTGCGGAAGCGCCAGGGTAGACGGCACTCACCACAATCGCAGGGGGAGCCACAGGGGGATATTGCGCAATGGGCAGTTGCGTGATGGAGACAGCGCCCAGCACCATGATGAAAAGCGCAACCACCCAGGCAAAGATGGGGCGCTCGATAAAGAATTTAGCCATGTGACAAGGTCCTCATTTACTTGGCTTCGGTGCCTTGTGCAGCAGGTGCAGCAGGTGCAGCAGTGGCAGGCGCTGCATCACTGGCCTTGTCCCCTGCAGTGCCAGGAGCAGTCCAGGGCACAGCTTTCACGGGCGTTCCAGGAGGCAGCATCTGCAGTTTCTGGAAGCCGTCGACCATGACCTGCTCACCCGCTTCCAGGCCCTCTTGAATGACCCAGCGGTTGCCACTGGCCATGCTGACCTTGACAGGGCGCACGCTGACCTGGCCTTCTGCTGATACGACGCTGACAGTGTCGCCTTGCTCTGTGCGTGTGACCGCCTGCTGCGGCACGGTGATCGCGTTGGTCGCTTGGGCCTGCTCCATGCGAATGCGGACATACAAACCAGGCAGCAGCAATCCCTTGGGGTTGGGGATCTCAGCGCGTAAAGTAACCTGGCCGGTACCTGCATCGACTGCCAGATCACTGAAGAGCAGCTTGCCGGGTGTTTCGTACTCAGAACCATCATCCAGAACTACGCGCACTTCGGCAGCTTGTTGACCGGCCGACTTGAGCTTGCCCTCATCCATGGCCTTTCGCAGCTTGAAGGCTTCGGTCGCCGACTGGGTGAAATTCACATATACCGGATTGATTTGCTGAATCACGGCCAGTGGTGTGGCTTCTCCCTGCCCAACCAGGGCGCCTTCCGTAACCAATGCTTGTCCAATACGCCCCGAAATGGGCGCTGTGACACTGGCGTAACCCAGGTTGATGTCTGCTGTGCGGACGGCAGCCTTGGCTGCTGCCACTTCGGCTTGTGCTTGCTTTTGTGCTGCTTCGGCGTTCACGAAATCCTGCTTGCTGATCGCGTTGGCTGCGACCAGAGGTCGGAAACGTTCAAGTTGCGCGGTAGTTTGTACCAGGCTGGCTTCTGCACGTGCCAGGGTAGCCCGTGCACTTTGTGCGGAAGCTTCGTAGGGAGCGGCATCAATGCGAAACAAAGTCTGTCCTGCTTTGACGTCCGAGCCTTCGGTGAACAAGCGTTTTTGCAAAATTCCCGCACTTCTTGCGCGTACTTGTGCAACGCGAGATGCCTCTACGCGACCTGGCAACTCGGTGATCAGGCCCACTTCGCCGGGTGTTGCTGTGACCACGCCAACGGGAACCTGGGGAGCGCTGCCAGCTGCGGCTTTGGCAGGATCTTCTTTTCCTTTGCCACATGCAGTCAAAACAAGAGCACATGCCAGTGCAACAGGGACGGGGCTGAATAGTCGGGCCCATGCATTGGTATGGCCAGAGCAAATGCGGTTCATGGTTGTCCTTCGGGGAAGATGTCCTAAAGCTACAAGCGCAGCAGGAACGCAGAAGTCAGTCAAAGCATCTGCGTTCATTCAGAAAATGGATATACATACAATGGTGAATGTATGTGAGCGTACGATTGTAGTAGTGCACATGCTGCCGATGTGTGGGTATCAATGCAAGTGATGGGGTCCAATGGTACGAAGAACAAAAGAAGATGCAGAAATGACTCGAAACCGGCTGCTGGATGCCGCGGAGCAAGTGTTTCATGCAAAGGGTGTCAGTGGGGCCTCGTTGAGTGAGGTGGCGCAGGCCGCTTCCATGACCCGCGGAGCGATTTACTGGCACTTCAAAGACAAAGCGGATTTGTTCGATGCCATGCTAAAGCGCGTCACCTTGCCATTTGAGCAGGCATGGGAGGGAGATGACGGAGAAGGGTTGCAAGGGCCAGCTTTACCGAGAATCCTGAGCGTTTATCGAATGATTTTGCATTCTGTAAGTGCTCATGCAGGCGTCCAGCGAGTATTTGACATTGCACTTTACAAAGTGGAGTGCGTTGGTGAAATGCTGGCAGTTAGAGAGCGGCGTTTGATGGGTTTGATGCGTTTTACCAAACAGGTTGAAGCAGCCTTGTCCTTGGCCGCTAAGCAGCAAGATGTTCAGTTAACCATTCCAACCGCCAGCGCGGCAATTGGTTTGCATGCAATTTTTGATGGCGTGCTGCACGCTTGGCTGTTGCACAATGCGCGGCCTTTTGATTTGGAGAAAGAGGGAATGACAGCGGTAACTTGTTACCTCCAAGCCCTAGGTTTGAATGTTTCTAAAGAAATTGCACAAATCTCTCAAAACTGATGATTTGTGCAGGTTAGAATTGCGGCTGTAGATTTTTTGGTAGTTCGCGTGCAGCGGGCGTCTGCGGCTGTAGCTCAGTGGATAGAGTATTGGCCTCCGAAGCCAAGGGTCGTGGGTTCGATCCCCGCCAGCCGCGCCAGACTAAATTGAGGAAATATTAAAAAATATTTTTGAGAGCAAAAAGTCTGCTACAATTGAAATCTCTTCGGAGGGGTGCCCGAGTGGCTAAAGGGGGCAGACTGTAAATCTGTTGGCTTACGCCTACACTGGTTCGAATCCAGTCCCCTCCACCATCTTTTTGAAAGATGAGAAGAGATAAGCATTGCAGGGCAATGCGCGCAAACCTAAGGTTTGCGGGAGTAGTTCAATGGTAGAACCCTAGCCTTCCAAGCTAATGACGCGGGTTCGATTCCCGTCTCCCGCTCCAAGATTCATAAGTTTGTAAGCGCAAACTTATGCCCATGTGGCTCAGTGGTAGAGCACTCCCTTGGTAAGGGAGAGGTCGGCAGTTCGATCCTGCCCATGGGCACCAATTTCATGGTGCTTCTGTGTCAGATGGTTGCGCCGATACCTCGTTAGCATTTGGTTTTTTTCGGAGTCGAAAAAATGGCAAAAGAAAAGTTCGAGCGCACCAAGCCCCACGTGAACGTGGGTACCATTGGTCACGTTGACCACGGTAAGACCACCCTGACAGCTGCTATCGCTACAGTGCTGTCCAAGCACTTCGGCGGCGAAGCTCGCGACTACTCGCAGATCGACAATGCGCCTGAAGAAAAGGCTCGTGGTATCACCATCAACACTTCGCACGTTGAGTACGAAACCGCTACTCGTCACTACGCTCACGTTGACTGCCCCGGTCACGCTGACTATGTGAAGAACATGATTACCGGTGCTGCTCAGATGGACGGCGCTATCTTGGTTTGCTCCGCTGCTGACGGCCCAATGCCCCAGACACGCGAGCACATCCTGCTGGCTCGTCAGGTTGGCGTTCCTTACATCATCGTGTTCCTGAACAAGTGCGACATGGTGGATGACGAAGAACTGCTGGAGCTGGTGGAAATGGAAGTCCGCGAACTGCTGGACAAGTACGATTTCCCTGGTGACGACACACCTATCATCCGCGGCTCTGCCAAGCTGGCTCTGGAAGGCGACCAATCCGACAAGGGTGAGCCAGCAATCCTGCGTCTGGCTGAAGCTCTGGACTCCTACATCCCCACACCTGAGCGTGCTGTGGACGGCGCATTCGTGATGCCTGTGGAAGACGTGTTCTCGATCTCCGGTCGTGGTACCGTGGTGACAGGCCGTATCGAGCGCGGTGTGATCAAGGTTGGCGAAGAAATCGAAATCGTCGGTATCAAGGACACACAGAAGACCACCTGCACAGGCGTGGAAATGTTCCGCAAGCTGCTGGACCAAGGTCAAGCTGGCGACAACGTGGGTCTGCTGCTGCGCGGCACCAAGCGTGAAGACGTGGAACGCGGCCAAGTGCTGTGCAAGCCCGGCTCCATCAAGCCACACACACACTTCACTTCCGAAGTGTATGTGCTGTCCAAGGACGAAGGCGGCCGCCACACTCCTTTCTTCAACAACTACCGCCCTCAGTTCTACTTCCGTACAACTGACGTGACCGGTTCCATCGAGCTGCCAGAAGGCAAGGAAATGGTGATGCCTGGCGACAACGTCTCCATCACTGTGAAGCTGATCGCTCCTATCGCTATGGAAGAAGGTCTGCGTTTCGCTATCCGCGAAGGTGGCCGTACTGTTGGCGCCGGTGTGGTTGCTAAGGTTATTGCCTAATTTATTTCGGGTTTAGGGGTATAGCTCAATTGGCAGAGCGTCGGTCTCCAAAACCGAAGGTTGTAGGTTCGATTCCTACTGCCCCTGCCACCATGTAGTGGTAACACCAAGCCCGCCAGGAACTGGCGGGCTTAAGTGTCTTGTGCTGCAGCAATGTTGCAGTGAGAAAAAGAGAGTTATGGCCACGTCGCAAGTAGAAACAGTTAGCACAGGTGCCGACAAAGCTAAGTTGGCTGGTGCATTGCTTTTGGTAATCGCCTCTGTTGCAGGCTTTTATCTGTTGTCCAAGCACGGTGCTGTTGCTCAATGGGGTGTCCTGGTAGTCGGCTTGATTGCTGCTGCCGCGACGTTCCTGGTTTCTGAACAAGGCAAGCAATTGCTTGGCTTTGGTAAAGATTCCTGGAAAGAAGTCAAAAAGGTAGTGTGGCCAACTCGCAAGGAAACCTTGCAGATGACCCTCTACGTTTTTGCGTTTGTGGTGGTCATGGCTCTGTTTCTGTGGCTGACGGATAAAACGCTTGAGTGGGCTCTTTATGATCTCATCTTGGGCTGGAGAAGCTAATGACTGATGCGATCGAACCTGTGTCGGGTGAGGCCGGTGCGTCTGCTCCTGTGAATCCCGATCTGCGCTGGTATATCGTGCATGCTTATTCAGGCATGGAAAAAGCGGTAGAGCGCAACATTACTGAGCGCATTAATCGCGCTGGTATGCAAGATAAGTTTGGTCGAATCTTGGTTCCCACCGAAGAAGTGGTGGAAATGAAGGGCGGTCAACGCAAGACCACAGAGCGTCGCCTGTTTCCAGGTTATGTCTTTGTTGAAATGGTCATGGAAGACGATACTTGGCACCTGGTCAAGCACACCAGCAAGGTCACTGGCTTTGTAGGTGGCGCCAAGAATCGTCCTGCTCCCATCTCTGAGGCTGAAGTCCAGAAGATTGTGAGCCAGATGCAAGAAGGCTCTGACAAGCCTCGCCACAAGATTGAGTTCATGGTGGGCGAATTGGTTCGTGTGAAGGAAGGTCCTTTCACAGACTTCAACGGCAGTGTCGAAGAAGTGAACTACGAGAAAAATCGTCTGCGTGTTTCTGTGGCAATTTTTGGTCGTTCGACACCTGTCGAACTCGAGTTCTCTCAAGTCGAAAAAACTTGAGGTACGTTTCTGGCCCCGCGTATTGAAATATTGGGGCTTTAACCCCGGGGAGCTGCGTCTTTTTGGAGACCCAGCGTTATCACCCGTAAGGAGCTAAAAATGGCGAAGAAAATCGTCGGCTTCATCAAGCTGCAAGTGCCAGCTGGTAAGGCCAATCCATCCCCTCCAATCGGTCCTGCGCTGGGTCAGCGCGGTCTGAACATCATGGAGTTCTGCAAGGCATTTAATGCGCAGACTCAAGGTGTTGAGCCAGGTCTGCCTTTGCCTGTGGTGATCACGGCATTTGCTGACAAGAGCTTCACTTTTGTTATCAAGACTCCTCCAGCGACCGTTCTGATCAAGAAGGCCATCAAGCTGGACAAGGGCTCTTCGAATCCTCTGAAGGCCAAGGTCGGCAAGATCACCCGCGAACAGCTGGAAGAAATCGCCAAGACCAAGTTGAAGGACATGAATGCTGCTGACGTGGACGCCGCTGTGCGTACATTGGCAGGTTCTGCTCGTTCGATGGGCGTGATTGTGGAGGGTTTGTAAAATGGCCAAGTTGACCAAGAAGCAAAAAGCCCTGCAGGGTAAGGTGGACTCCACCAAGCTGTACACATTTGCTGAAGCTGTGGCTCTGGTGAAGGATGCTGCAACTGCCAAGTTCGATGAATCCATCGACGTGGCTGTGCAACTGGGTGTGGATGCCAAGAAGTCTGACCAAGTGGTGCGTGGCGCTGTTGTGCTGCCTCACGGTACAGGTAAAACTACCCGCGTTGCTGTGTTTGCCCAAGGTGCCAAGGCTGAAGAAGCCAAGGCTGCTGGTGCAGACATCGTGGGTATGGACGACCTGGCTGCGATGGTGAAGGCTGGCGACATGCCTTTCGACATCGTGATCGCTGCTCCTGATGCAATGCGCATCGTGGGTCAGCTGGGTCAAATCCTGGGTCCACGTGGTCTGATGCCTAACCCCAAGGTTGGCACTGTGACTCCTGACGTTGCTACAGCGGTGAAGAACGCCAAGGCCGGTCAAGTGCAGTTCCGCGTGGACAAGGCCGGTATCATCCACTCGACCATCGGCCGTCGTTCATTCGACAACGACAAGCTGCAAGCCAATTTGGCAGCTTTGATTGATGCTCTGAACAAGGCGAAGCCTGTCTCCAGCAAGGGCTTGTACCTGCGCAAGGTGGCAGTATCCTCCACCATGGGTGTGGGTGTTCGCGTTGAGACACAATCCATCGCAGCTTAATTGCTAAAATCTTTGGTTCCGTCAGAAATGATGGAGCCAATGTGGTGGGCTAAATGGCTTTGCTTGCAAAGCCGTTTAGGTCATCCAAGACCGCTGGTGTGGCTAGCCACTTAATACTTCCAGCGCAGATGGCGATCCCGCTGCAGATGGATGAATGTCCTTCTAACAGTTGGTCGCTGCAATAAGAGCGCGTATGCAGGGCCTGCCTTGTATATGCATTTTAAGGAGTAGACCTTGAGTCTGAATCGCAGTGAGAAAGAAGCGGTCATCAATGAAGTGACCAGCCTCGCCGCTAAAGCTCAAACGCTTGTGATCGCGGAATACCGTGGCATCACGGTCGCCGACATGACCAAACTGCGTGCTGATGCTCGCAGCAAGGGTGTGAGCCTGAGCGTGTTGAAGAACACCCTGGCCCGCCGTGCTGTCGCCGGCAGCGCGTTTGAAGTTGTGGCTGACCAGATGACTGGTCCCCTGATCTATGGCTTCTCTGAAGACGCAGTGGCTGCCGCCAAGGTGGTGGCCGACTTCGCGAAGACCAACGACAAGTTGGTGATTCGCGGTGGCGCGTTTGCAGGCAAGGCCCTGGACGTGGACGGTGTGAAGCAACTGGCAAACATTCCTTCCAAGGAAGTTCTGCTGGCACAACTGTGCGGCTTGCTTATGTCCCCAGTCTCGCGTACGGCCGTTGTGCTGGGCGCTCTGGCGGCAAAGAAGAGCGAAGGCTCTGCCGAAGTGGCAGCCGAAACAGCCGCAGCCTAAGCGCTCGGCAAAACCAACAAATTTGTTAGGAAATCAAAATGGCATTCGATAAAGACGCATTCTTGACCGCCCTGGACAGCATGACTGTTCTGGAACTGAACGACCTGGTTAAGGCAATTGAAGAGAAGTTTGGCGTGAGCGCTGCTGCTATGGCCGCTCCTGCTGCTGGCGGCGCTGCTGCTGGTGCTGCTGCTGCTGAAGAAAAGACCGACTTCAACGTCGTTCTGGCTGAAGCTGGTGCCAACAAGGTTGCCGTGATTAAGGCTGTGCGTGAAATCACTGGCCTGGGTCTGAAGGAAGCCAAGGACCTGGTGGACGGCGCTCCTAAGGTTGTTAAGGAAGCCGCTCCTAAGGCTGACGCTGAAGCTGCTGTGAAGAAGCTGACCGAAGCTGGTGCTAAGGCTGAACTGAAGTAATTCAGTCCAATCCTGAGGCTGGAGTGTCTGAAAAGGCACTCCAGCCTTTGGTGCTTGTGGATATGGTTTTTACAGAGCACACCAGAAAGCCTGTTTTGAACAGTTTTTCTAGTGTCTTCTGACAACCCGACAGCAGAAGACGCCTTGGTTCGGGCAGTGTGCAATGCATTGCCGTCAGCCATGGTTGGTAGTGGCCAACCGCCAAGCCGGCAAAAAAAGCGCTCGCTGTATTTGCCGGACAGTGTCGTCGCAGACCCAGGACTCATGTCTTTGCCCGGAGATCTCATGGCCTATTCTTACACCGAACGCAAGCGAATTCGCAAGAGTTTCGGCAGCCGCGACAGCGTGCTCGAAGTGCCTTACCTGCTGCAGATGCAAAAAGATGCCTATACCGCATTCCTGCAAGCAGATGTAGCCCCCAAAAAACGTACGATGGAAGGCCTGCAAGCGGCCTTTGAGTCGGCATTCCCTATCGTCTCCCACAATGGTTTTGTGGAGATGAAGTTTGTTGAGTACAACTTGGCCAAGCCTGCATTCGACGTGCGCGAATGTCAGACACGTGGTCTGACGTTCGCGTCGGCTGTGCGTGCCAAGGTGCAACTGATCATCTATGACCGCGAGTCCTCGACCAACCAATCCAAGGTGGTCAAGGAAGTGAAGGAGCAAGAGGTCTACATGGGCGAAGTGCCCCTGATGACCGAAAAGGGCTCTTTCATCATCAACGGTACAGAGCGCGTGATCGTATCTCAGCTGCACCGCTCGCCAGGCGTGTTCTTTGAGCACGACAAGGGCAAGACCCACAGCTCGGGCAAGTTGCTTTTCTCGGCACGCATCATTCCTTACCGCGGCTCTTGGCTGGACTTCGAGTTCGACCCCAAGGATTTGCTGTACTTCCGCGTGGACCGTCGCCGCAAGATGCCTGTGTCGATCCTGCTGAAGGCCATCGGCATGTCGCCAGAACAGATCCTGGCACACTTCTTTGTGAACGACAACTTCCGCCTGATGGACAGCGGCGCACAAATGGAATTTGTGGCCGACCGTCTGCGTGGTGAAGTGGCACGTTTTGACATTACCGACAAGTCGGGCAAGGTCGTGGTTGCCAAGGACAAGCGTATCACTGCGCGCCACACTCGTGAGCTGGAGCAGTCGGGTACCAAGTTTGTCAGCGTGCCAGAAGACTTCCTGATTGGACGCGTGCTGGCCAAGAACATCATTGACCCTGACACCGGTGAAATCATCGCCAAGGCCAATGAAGAGTTGACTGAAGCGGTACTGAAGAAGCTGCGCAGCGCTGGTGTGCAGGACATCCAGTGCATCTACACGAACGAGCTGGACCAAGGTGCGTACATTTCGCAAACTCTGCGCACCGACGAAACCGTGGACGAGTTCGCTGCCCGTGTTGCCATTTACCGCATGATGCGTCCTGGTGAGCCTCCTACCGAGGACGCTGTGCAAGCGCTGTTCCATCGCCTGTTCTACAACGCAGACACATACGATCTGTCGCGTGTGGGCCGCATGAAGTTCAATGCCCGCGTGGGCCGCGAATCGGCAGAAGGTCCCATGGTGTTGTCCAATGAAGACATCTTGGCCGTGGTCAAGCTGTTGGTGGATCTGCGCAATGGTCGTGGCGAAGTGGACGATATCGACCACCTGGGCAACCGCCGCGTGCGTTGCGTGGGCGAACTGGCCGAAAACCAATACCGTACCGGTTTGGCACGTATTGAAAAAGCTGTGAAGGAGCGTCTGGGTCAGGCTGAGCAAGACCCGCTGATGCCTCACGACCTGATCAATTCCAAGCCTATCTCTGCAGCGCTGAAGGAATTCTTCGGTGCATCGCAGCTGTCGCAGTTCATGGACCAGACCAACCCGCTGGCCGAAATCACGCACAAGCGTCGTGTTTCGGCCCTTGGCCCAGGTGGTTTGACACGCGAACGTGCAGGCTTTGAAGTGCGTGACGTGCACGTGACCCACTACGGTCGCGTTTGCCCTATCGAAACGCCTGAAGGTCCAAACATTGGTCTGATCAACTCGCTGGCGCTGTACGCTCGTTTGAACGAGTATGGCTTCATCGAGACCCCTTACCGTCGCGTGGTCGATGGGAAGGTGACAATGGAAATCGACTACCTGTCCGCCATTGAAGAAGGCAAGTATGTGATCGCTCAGGCCAACGCCGAGCTGGATGCAGAAGGCCGCCTGGTGGGTGATCTGGTGTCGGCCCGCGAAAAGGGTGAGTCCACCTTGCTGTCGCCTGAGCGCGTGCAGTACATGGACGTGTCGCCAGCGCAGATTGTGTCGGTGGCGGCTTCCCTGATTCCTTTCCTGGAACACGACGATGCGAACCGCGCGTTGATGGGTGCCAACATGTCGCGTCAGGCCGTGCCTGTGCTGCGTCCCGAGAAGCCCATGGTGGGTACGGGCATCGAGCGCGTTGCTGCGGTGGACTCTGGCACCGTCGTGACTGCCCGTCGCGGCGGTATCGTGGACTATGTCGATGCAACCCGCATCGTGATCCGCGTGAACGACCAGGAAGCGGTGGCTGGCGAAGTCGGTGTGGACATCTACAACCTGATCAAGTATCAGCGTTCGAACCAGAACACCAACATCCACCAGCGCCCCGTGGTCAAGCGCGGCGACGTGCTGGCCAAGGGTGACGTGATTGCGGATGGCGCATCGACTGACCTGGGCGAAATCGCCATTGGTCAGAACATGCTGATCGCTTTCATGCCCTGGAACGGCTACAACTTCGAAGACTCGATCCTGATTTCTGAGCGCGTGGTGGCTGAAGACCGCTACACCTCGATCCACATCGAAGAACTCGTGGTGATGGCACGTGACACCAAGTTGGGCGCGGAAGAAATCACCCGCGACATCCCCAACCTGTCCGAGCAGCAACTGAACCGTCTGGACGAGTCCGGCATTATCTACGTGGGCGCTGAAGTTCAACCAGGCGACACACTGGTTGGCAAGGTGACACCAAAGGGTGAAACCACGCTGACGCCTGAAGAGAAGCTGCTGCGCGCCATCTTCGGCGAGAAGGCTTCCGACGTGAAGGACACTTCGCTGCGCGTAGACCAGGGTTCGTCTGGCACCGTGATCGACGTGCAGGTATTCACCCGTGAAGGTATCCAGCGTGACAAGCGTGCTCAGCAAATTATTGATGATGAGCTCAAGCGCTTCCGTCTGGACCTGAACGACCAGCTGCGTATCGTGGAAGCCGACGCGTTTGACCGTATCGAGAAGCTCTTGATCGGTCGCACCGCCAACGGTGGCCCTAACAAGCTGGCCAAGGGAGCCAAGCTGGACAAGGCTTACATGGACAGCGTCGAGAAGTTCCACTGGTTTGACATCCGTCCTGCAGAGGATGAGGTGGCTGCCCAGTTGGAGTCCATCAAGAATTCGCTGGAGCAAACACGCCACGAGTTCGATCTGGCCTTCGAAGAAAAGCGCAAGAAGTTGACACAAGGCGACGAGTTGCCTGCTGGCGTGCTGAAGATGGTCAAGGTGTATCTGGCAGTGAAGCGTCGCTTGCAGCCTGGTGACAAGATGGCCGGTCGCCACGGTAACAAGGGTGTGGTCTCGCGTATCGTGCCTGTGGAAGACATGCCTTTCATGGCCGACGGCACCACTGCCGACATCGTGCTGAACCCTCTGGGCGTGCCTTCGCGTATGAACATCGGTCAGGTGTTGGAAGTGCACTTGGGCTGGGCCGGTAAGGGTCTGGGTCAGCGCATTGGCGACATGCTGCGTGACGAAGCCGCTGTGGCTGAAGTGCGCGCCTTCCTGGAAGAGGTTTACAACAGCCGTGGCCGCAAGGAAGACCTGTCGTTGCTCAGCGATGCAGAAATCATGCGTATGGCTGACAACCTGAAGACCGGCGTGCCTTTCGCGACGCCTGTGTTTGACGGTGCTTCCGAACAGGAAATCAAGGACATGCTGAAGCTGGCATACCCTGATGATCTGAAGGAGCGCAAGGGCCTGACCGAGACACGTACGCAAGCGTACCTGTTCGATGGCCGCACTGGCGAGCAGTTCGAGCGTCCAACCACTGTGGGTTACATGCACTACCTGAAGCTGCACCACTTGGTCGACGACAAGATGCACGCGCGTTCCACAGGCCCATACTCGCTGGTGACACAGCAACCTCTGGGCGGTAAGGCCCAGTTCGGTGGTCAGCGTTTCGGTGAGATGGAAGTGTGGGCGCTGGAAGCTTATGGCGCCGCTTACGTGCTGCAGGAAATGCTGACGGTGAAGTCTGACGACGTGGTGGGCCGTACCAAGGTGTACGAATCTATCGTTAAGGGCGAGCACGCGATCGAAGCCGGTATGCCCGAATCGTTCAACGTTCTGGTCAAGGAAATTCGTTCCTTGGGTCTGGACATTGAACTGGAACGTACCTAAGGCCTTAAAGAAAGAGAGCGGCTGGCGCTTGTAGAACAAAACATGCAAGACTTTCAAAATTGGAAGCCTTGCATGCCAAGCGCTGGCAGCTATAAATTTTGTGAAAAGGGAAAGAGTTACATGAAATCGCTACTCGACCTGTTCAAGCAATTCACGCCGGATGAGCATTTCGATGCCATCAAGATCGGCATGGCTTCGCCCGAGAAAATTCGTTCCTGGTCTTTCGGTGAGGTGAAAAAGCCCGAGACCATCAACTACCGTACGTTCAAGCCCGAGCGCGACGGCCTGTTCTGCGCCAAGATCTTTGGTCCTATCAAGGACTATGAGTGCTTGTGCGGCAAGTACAAGCGCCTGAAGCACCGTGGTGTGATCTGCGAAAAGTGCGGCGTTGAAGTCACTCAGACCAAGGTGCGTCGTGAACGCATGGGCCACATTGACCTGGCTGCACCTTGCGCCCACATCTGGTTCCTGAAGTCGCTGCCATCGCGTCTGGGCCTGGTGCTGGACATGACACTGCGCGACATTGAACGCGTTCTGTACTTTGAAGCATATGTGGTGACCGACCCTGGCATGACCCCGCTGAAGAAGTTCAGCATCATGTCCGAAGACGACTACGATGCGAAGCAAGCTGAATTCGGCTACGACGAATTCACAGCCAAGATGGGCGCAGAAGGTATCAAGGACCTGCTGGAATCCATCGACATCGACAGCGAAATCGAGCGCCTGCGTGGTGACTTGACCGGCTCAGAAGTCAAGGTCAAGAAGAACGCCAAGCGCTTGAAGCTGCTGGAAGCGTTCAAGAAGTCCGGTATCAAGCCCGAGTGGATGGTGCTGGAAGTGCTGCCTGTGTTGCCTCCAGACCTGCGTCCTCTGGTGCCTCTGGACGGTGGCCGTTTCGCTACGTCCGACCTGAACGACCTGTACCGCCGTGTTATCAACCGTAACTCGCGTCTGCGTCGCCTGCTGGAGCTGAAGGCTCCCGAAATCATTGCTCGCAATGAAAAGCGCATGCTGCAAGAAGCGGTGGACTCGCTGCTGGATAACGGCCGTCGCGGCAAGGCCATGACGGGCGCGAACAAGCGTGCGCTGAAGTCCCTGGCCGACATGATCAAGGGTAAGAGCGGTCGCTTCCGTCAGAACTTGCTGGGTAAACGCGTGGACTACTCCGGTCGTTCCGTGATTACCGTGGGTCCTTACCTCAAGCTGCACCAGTGCGGTCTGCCCAAGCTGATGGCGCTGGAGCTGTTCAAGCCTTTCATCTTTGCCCAGTTGGAGCAGCGTGGCATTGCCACCACCATCAAGGCTGCCAAGAAGGAAGTCGAATCCGGTACGCCCGTGGTTTGGGACATCCTGGAAGAGGTCATCAAAGAACACCCCATCATGCTCAACCGTGCGCCTACGCTGCACCGTTTGGGTATCCAGGCGTTCGAACCTATCCTGATCGAAGGCAAGGCCCTGCAACTGCACCCTCTGGTCTGTGCGGCGTTCAACGCTGACTTTGACGGTGACCAGATGGCTGTTCACGTGCCTTTGTCTGTGGAAGCGCAGATGGAAGCCCGTACCCTGATGCTGGCTTCGAACAACGTGTTGTTCCCTGCTTCCGGTGAGCCTTCCATCGTTCCTTCTCAGGACGTGGTGCTGGGTCTGTATCACGCCACGCGTGACAAGATCAATGGCAAGGGCGAAGGCATGGTGTTCGTGGACACCAACGAAGTGCAACGCGCTCTGGATGCTGGCGAAGTGGAACTGCACGCCAAGATCAGCGTGCGTCTGCCTGAGTGGACCAAGAACAAGGAAACTGGCGAATTCGAAAAGAGCGTGAGCCTGGTGGAAACCACCGTGGGCCGTGCGCTGCTGTCGGAAATTCTGCCCAAGGGCCTGCCTTTCAGCCACATGAACAAGGCGCTGAAGAAGAAAGAGATCTCCAAGCTGATCAACTCTTCTTTCCGCAAGTGTGGCCTGAAGGCGACCGTGGTGTTTGCGGACAAGCTGCTGCAAAACGGTTTCCGTCTGTCGACCCACGCTGGTTTCTCGGTGTCTATCGACGACATGCTGGTGCCTCCACAAAAGGCTGGCATCTTGGCGAACGCCGAAGCCGAAGTGAAGGAAATCGAACAGCAGTACGTATCCGGTCTGGTGACCGCAGGTGAGCGCTACAACAAGGTGGTGGATATCTGGGGCAAGGCGGGTGACGACGTTTCGAAGGTGATGATGGACCAATTGAAAGTCCAGAAGACCATCGATCGTCACGGCAACGAAGTGGACCAGGAGTCTTTCAACGCGATCTACATGATGGCCGACTCGGGCGCTCGTGGCTCGGCTGCTCAGATTCGTCAGTTGGCTGGTATGCGTGGCCTGATGGCCAAGCCAGATGGCTCGATTATCGAGACGCCTATTACCGCGAACTTCCGCGAAGGTCTGAACGTTCTGCAGTACTTCATCTCGACCCACGGTGCTCGTAAGGGTCTGGCCGACACGGCCTTGAAGACTGCGAACTCGGGCTACCTGACACGTCGTCTGGTGGACGTGACGCAAGACTTGGTCGTGACCGAGAACGATTGCGGCACTTCCAACGGCGCGTTGATGCGTGCCATCGTTGAAGGTGGTGAAGTGATTGAGTCCCTGCGTGATCGCGTGCTGGGCCGCACCACTGCTGAAGACGTGCTGCACCCCGAAAACCGCTCGGTGCTCTTGGCTGCAGGCACATTGCTGAACGAAGACATCATCGAAGAGCTGGAAGCTCAGGGCGTGGACGAGATCAAGGTTCGCACTGCGCTGAACTGCGAGACCCGTTACGGTCTGTGCGCCAAGTGCTATGGCCGTGACCTGGGCCGCGGCGGCATGGTGAACCTGGGAGAAGCCGTGGGTGTGATTGCTGCGCAGTCCATCGGTGAACCCGGTACTCAGCTGACCATGCGTACCTTCCACATTGGTGGTGCGGCTTCGCGTGCGGCCATCGCTTCGAGCGTGGAAGCCAAGTCCAACGGCTCGGTGAGCTTCAACGCCACCATGCGCTATGTGACCAACACCAAGGGTGAGCTGGTTGTGATTTCCCGTTCCGGCGAAATCGTGATCAGCGAAAACGGTCGTGAGCGCGAGCGTCACAAGGTGCCTTATGGCGCGATCCTGACCATCAAGCCCGATGAGCAGATCAAGGCCGGCAAGATCCTGGCGAACTGGGACCCGCTGACTCGCCCCATCATTACCGAATACGCCGGTCAGGTGAAGTTCGAGAACGTGGAAGAAGGTCTGACCGTTGCCAAGCAGGTGGACGATGTGACCGGTCTGTCGACCCTGGTTGTGATCGACCCCAAGCGCCGTGGCTCTGCCAAGGTGGTGCGTCCTCAGGTCAAGCTGATCGATGCCAACGGGCAAGAAGTCAAGATCCCTGGTACCGATCACTCGGTGACTATTGGCTTCCAGGTCGGCGCGCTGATTCAAGTGCGTGACGGTCAGGATGTGGGCCCAGGCGAAGTGCTGGCACGTATCCCTGTGGAAGGCCAGAAGACCCGAGACATTACCGGTGGTCTGCCTCGTGTGGCCGAGTTGTTCGAAGCCCGTACGCCCAAGGACAAGGGCACACTGGCAGAGATGACCGGTACCGTGTCCTTCGGTAAGGAAACCAAGGGCAAGATCCGCCTGCAGATCACCGATCTGGAAGGCAAGGTCTGGGAAGAGCTGGTGCCCAAGGAGCGCAACATTCTGGTCCACGAAGGCCAGGTGGTGAACAAGGGCGAGTCCATCGTTGACGGTCCTGCCGATCCTCAAGACATCCTGCGTCTGCTGGGTATCGAAGAGCTGTCGCGCTACATCGTCGACGAAGTGCAGGACGTGTACCGCTTGCAAGGCGTGAAGATCAACGACAAGCACATTGAAGTGATTGTTCGCCAGATGCTGCGCCGTGTGGTGGTGGAGAACCCAGGTGAGTCCACCTACATCGCTGGTGAGCAGGTGGAGCGTTCGGAGATCCTGAACACCAACGAAGCGCTGCAAGCCCAAGGCAAGATCCCTGCAACATACTCCAACGTGCTGCTGGGTATCACCAAGGCTTCGCTGTCGACCGATTCGTTCATCTCGGCGGCTTCCTTCCAGGAAACCACCCGCGTGCTGACCGAAGCTGCGATCATGGGCAAGCGCGACGAGTTGCGCGGCCTGAAGGAAAACGTGATCGTGGGTCGTCTGATCCCTGCCGGTACTGGTCTGGCTTACCACCAGGCCCGCAAGGCCAAGGATGCCATGGACGACGCAGAGCGCCGCGCCATTGCCGAAGCTGAAGCAGCCGAGATGGCTGGTGAAGTGGATGCTTCTGAAGACAGCGCAGCTTAATCGCAGTGTTGCCTGACTAGGCAAAGCATCGCGCTCCCTACTTGCCTGACGGTGGGTAGGGAGCGTTTTTATTGGGACAAAGGTAAAACTAAGACGATGTGGATCTTGTCGCTGGAATGGCTGTTGCTTGTAGTGCTCATGTTCTGGGTGATTGGGGCGTTCAAGCGCCTCAAGCGTATGCGCGCAGCTAGCAAGCAGGCGTTTGCGTCTTTGGAGGTGCAGTTCACACAGTTGGTGGAGTTATTGCGTGACTGTGCGCGTGTGCAGGCGCTCAAAGAGAAGGTGGCCAGTGTTTCTGTACAGCATGCACACCATGCTCTGGTGCCCAGTGCCGATTTGCTGGAAGCTGCGTTGTTGCAAGCCAAACACCATCCTTTGCGTCCCGAGACGATTGCAGCTTTGGACAGCGCATGGCAAGGGGCGCAAGTGGCGTGGCAAGCCTATGTGCAGTTGTCCAAAGGGCACTCAGACGTATTGGAAGAGCATGTTCAAGAGTGGTCGCAGCGTTGGTTGCAGTTGACCACATTGCAAAGTCACAGCACTGAGCGGTTCAACGCAGCTGTGAAGGATTACAACCGGGCCATCGCCCAGTTTCCCGCGTGCATAGTGGCGCGACTCAGCGGCCTCAAGGCAGGCCGCACTTTTCAGAAAGATGCTGCATTGCTGATGCAGCCAAGTGCATGACACGAAAGATTTTTGACCACGCTGGTTCTGCCGCTTCCAGCGCATCTGCGCCCATCCCTTTGTGGCAACAGTTGGCCGCTGTGGCGCAAGGCTTGCAAATGATTCTGGCTGGCCAGTCCGGAACGGCGGCTTTGGCTGCCGTTCCGCTAAGGCTGCGCCCTGGCGTGCAGGCGTTGCTGTTTCAAGTGCTGCGTCAGCTGGGGCGTGCGCAGGCACTGCGCAAGCAACTGGCTCCGAAAGCACCGCCAGCAAAGGTGGACGCATTGCTGTGTATCGCATTGGCACTGGCCTGGGACGCGGAGCAAGCGCCGTATGAGCCATTTACGCTGGTGAACCAGACGGTAGAAGCTGCCAAGCGGGGAGGGCTGGAGCGCCAGTCCGGATTCATGAACGCATGCTTGCGTCGCTTCCTGCGGGAGCGCGATGCCTTGGTGGCAGCTACCGACAAAGATAGTCTGGCGCGCTGGAATCACCCCCAGTGGTGGTTGGAGCGTTTGAAAAAGGATCATCCCCAAGATTGGCAGCGAATCTTGGAGGCCAACAACGCGCAGGCTCCGATGAGCTTGCGGGTCAATCAGCAAAAAAGTACCCCAGCGCAGTACCAGCAAGCGCTGGCAGCAATAGGTGTGCAGAGTACGCTGTTTGGTGCCTGCGGCGTGCTGTTGCACAAAGCGCAGCCTGTGCAAGCCTTGCCGGGTTTTGCGGATGGCGTTGTGTCGGTGCAAGACGGTGCGGCACAGCTTGCAGCACCCTTGCTCTTGCAAGGCCTGGACTTGAGGCAGCCTTTGCAGGTGCTTGATGCTTGCGCTGCACCAGGAGGCAAGACCGCGCATTTGCTGGAATTTGCCGGTGCGGCATCTCCCATCCAGGTCACGGCACTGGAAGTGGATGCCCAGCGCAGCGAGCGCATCCATGACACCCTGCAGCGTACGGGACTGCAAGACCATGCCAAAGTGCTGGTGGCTGATGCGGGGCAGCCCTCGCAGTGGTGGCAGCAAGCCAATGGTGGCCTGCAGTTTGATGCCATCTTGCTGGATGCACCCTGTACAGCTTCCGGGATTGTGCGCAGGCATCCTGATGTGCGCTGGTTGCGCCGTGAAAGTGATGTGGCACAGTTGGCGGTTATCCAGGCGCAGATTTTGGATGCTCTGTGGCCCTTGCTCAAAAGCGGAGGGCGTATGTTGTACTGCACATGTTCGGTGTTCAAGGCAGAAGGCGATGAACAGGTGCAAGCGTTTCTTGCACGCAACACCCAGGCTCAGTTATTACCCTCTCCGGGCCATTTAATTCCGGGAATTTGGGCGCAAGGCGATGCACTCCCGGACAATGGTGCAGGTGACCATGACGGCTTCTTCTACGCTTTGCTCCAAAAAAACGCCTGATTCCTTGTCCGCTCAAGGAATGCGGCGTCGTGCGCTTTCCTTGATGATGTTGGCCGCACTGGCCAGTGTGGCTGTTCAGCCGCTTGGGGCGCAAAGCCAGGAACTGTCACAGCCTTATACGGAGCATCTGTCGCCTGAGATGCCTGCCGGTGTGCAGTTGCATCGTGATGGTGATGCATTGATGCTGACCGCCACTTTGAACTGGGCGTTGCCTGATTTGGTGCAAGACGCCTTGCTCAAAGGCATTCCTGTGCATTTCATAGCGGAAGCAGACATGCTGCAGGAGCGCTGGTGGTGGAGTGATCAGCAGTTGCTCAGTGCGAGTCGCTATATGCGTTTGAGCTATCAGCCTCTGACTCGTCGCTGGCGCTTGTACAACGGAAATCGGCCTTTTGAAGGCCAGGGTTTGGGGGTGGCGCTGTCCAGTACGTTTGAGACACTGGAAGAAGCGGTTCAGTCCATGCAGCGTATTGTGCGGTGGCGTATCGGAGAGATGTCAGCGCTTCCAGGCAGTGGCACCGCAGTCTTGCAATTGCGGTTTCGGATTGATCTCTCGCACTTCCCCAGGCCTTTGCAGATTGGTGCTTTGGGGCGAACAGACTGGAACCTGTTGGTGACGCAGCGTGAACGGGTAGAGTTGGGCCAACTTTAAGAGACACTGTGCACGTGGAGACCTCTTCTACCTCGCGTAAATCTACCCGTTGGGCACTGGGCGTGGCCGGGGCGGTGATGTGTGCCATCGGGTTGGTGCTGCTGTTTTTGCTGATGCAGGCCACCAATAACCGTGAGCTGTACGAGCGCCATTACGCATGGTTGTTCGGTTTGAATGTCATGGTTGCGGTCGCTTTGTCGCTGGTGCTGCTGTGGATGGCGCTTCGTCTGGCATTGCGCTGGAAGCAGCGTAAATTTGGCAGTCGCTTGTTGTTCAAGCTCGCTGCCATTTTTGGTTTGGTGGGAGTGGTTCCCGGCTTGCTGATTTATGTGGTGTCTTACCAGTTTGTTTCACGCTCCATCGAAAGTTGGTTTGACGTCAAAGTAGAGGGGGCGCTCAGCGCTGGCGTGAATCTGGCCAGCGTCACCCTGGAAACCGTGGCCAATGACATGGCCAATAACACACGCACAGCGAGCCAACAACTGGCGCAGGTCTCCGATGCGGGGGCCGGCTTGGTGCTTGAGCGCATTCGTGAGCAATTGGGGGCAACCGATGTCGTGCTGTGGAACGATGCCGGTGTGGCCGTGGCCAGTGCCGGACGATCATTGTTTGAAATTGCGCCCGCACGACCTAGCAGCCAGCAGTTGCGCAGTTTGCGCTCAGGGCAACGGCCTGTGGCAAGCATTGAAGGCCTGGATGATGTTGATGCCAGCTCTGACCGTGAAACGGTGGATGGTGTTCACGTCAAGGCATTGGTGCTGGTTAGCAACCCCCGCTGGGAGTTGGTGACTGAGCAGCGGTTTTTGCAAGCATCAATTCCACTGCCCAGCGCCTTGGTGGTCAACGCTCTGGCGGTGCAAGATGCCAACCGCGAGTACCAGGAGCGTGCTTTGGCACGCGAAGGCTTGCAGCGCATGTACATTGGTACGCTGACGCTGAGCTTGTTTCTGGCTGTTTTTGGTGCAGTGTTGCTTGCAGTGTTGCTGGGCAATCAGCTGGCACGTCCATTGCTGGTCCTGGCGCAAGGTGTGCGAGATGTGGCACGTGGGGATCTGACGCCAAAGATTGCCCTGCAAACCCAGGATGAACTTGGCGGGCTGACACGCTCATTTGCATTGATGACCCAACAACTGCTGGATGCACGCACGGCAGTGGACAAGAGCATGGGCGAAGTCAAGGCGGCGCGTACCAACCTGCAGACGATTTTGGACAACCTCACCGCCGGGGTGCTGGTGCTTGATGATCAATGGCATGTGCTGTCTATCAACCCAGGCGCAACACGCATCTTGCGTGCTCCGATGGCCATCTACATCGGCCGCAAACTCGGTGAAGTGCCGGGGCTGTCTGCCATGGCGAGTCTGGTAGAAGAGCAGTTTGACATTTTCTTGGGAGAGCAAGGCGCCAATGCTGGCAGAGACCGCTGGCAGCAAGTGCTCGAGCTGTCGCTGGACCATGCAGCCAAAGAAGCCGATGGAGAAGTAGTGCAGGACAAGACCACATTGGTGGTTCGTGGTGCCGAATTGCCTCAGGCGCAGCGCTTGATTGTGTTTGACGATATTTCGGAAATCGTTTCCGCGCAGCGCTCCAAGGCTTGGGCAGAGGTGGCGCGACGCGTTGCGCATGAGATCAAAAACCCTTTGACACCAATTCAGCTCTCGGCAGAGCGATTGGCCATAAAACTTACAGATAAGCTAGAGCCTAATGATCAAGCGTTGCTGGCACGGTCTGTGAAAACCATCGTGGATCAAGTGGCAGCGATGCTGCGTTTGGTGAACGAATTCCGTGATTACGCGCGCTTGCCGGCTGCTGAGCTACAACCTCTGGATTTGAACGCCTTGGTCAGTGATCTGATGCAACTGTACGGCGAAGAAAATGTCAAAGTGCCAGTTCGCGTCAAACTCGATCCTCATGCGCCCTGGATTGCAGGAGATGCACAGCAATTGCGCCAAGTCATCCACAATTTGGTCCAAAACGCGCAAGATGCGACACTTCAGCAAGCAGAGTCTTTGGGTGTAGAGCCGTCTACGGTTGAAATTTCAACCCAGTGGATAGAAAGCACCAAGCGCGTGAGGCTCAGCATCAGCGATGGTGGTACTGGCTTTGCACAGCACATCTTGCAACGTGCTTTTGAGCCTTATGTAACAACCAAGGTCGGAGGAACAGGTTTGGGGTTGGCGGTGGTAAAGAAAATTGCGGATGAGCACGGCGCTCGCATCGATTTGGTCAATCGTATAGATAACGGCATGGTGCAAGGTGCACAAGTGTCGCTATCATTTGTCCCTGTAAGCACCGAGGCACCGTGAGGGGCGGTGGACCTAAAACCTGTAGTACATAGGCTTTTCGAAACTCATGGCAAACATACTGGTGGTGGATGATGAATTGGGCATTCGAGATCTCTTGTCTGAGATCCTGAATGATGAGGGGCACAGCGTAGAAATGGCTGCCAATGCCACGGAGGCGCGTGCAGCACGCAATAGCAGCACGTTTGATCTGGTGCTGCTGGATATCTGGATGCCCGATACAGATGGCGTTTCTTTGCTCAAAGAGTGGGCCTCTTCAGGTCAACTAACCATGCCTGTGATCATGATGAGTGGTCATGCCACCATTGACACAGCCGTGGAAGCGACACGTATTGGCGCATTGTCCTTCCTGGAAAAGCCAATCACCATGCAAAAGCTGTTGAAGGCTGTCGAGCAGGGCTTGGCAAAGAATGCCAGCACCCCTGCCGCCAAACCCGCAGTAGCTACAGGCGTACCAATGAGCAATGCGATGCATGTGAGCGAAATGCCTGGCAGCAACAAGGTGGACACCAATACTCGCCCTGTGCCTGGTCTGCGTAGCCCCATCGATAACATGCCTAGCGCAAATCAGGATTTCGACCTGGACCGGCCACTGCGTGAAGCTCGCGATGGCTTCGAAAAAGCGTATTTCGAATTTCACTTGGCCCGCGAAGGCGGATCTATGACACGCGTGGCAGAGAAGACGGGCCTGGAGCGCACCCACCTCTATCGCAAGTTGCGGCAGCTGGGTGTTGATTTGGGGCGCAGCCGCCGTGGCTGATGCAGTTTCATAGAAATATTTCAGTTTTTCTTTGATGGACCCAAAATAACGATACAATTAAAGATTCCAAAGGTGTCAAACTTCATTGCTTGACGTCGCTACTGGCCCGGTAGCTCAGTTGGTAGAGCAGCGGATTGAAAATCCGCGTGTCGGCGGTTCGATCCCGTCCCAGGCCACCAAGATACTGTCCGCAGACGTCCACAGGCGTCTAAGACGAAACAAAAGCCCCAAGTAAATCAACGACTTGGGGCTTTTTTGTTGTCCGTGGTGTCTATAGGTGTCCACCTCAAGCCACGCACTTGTGGGGGCAACTTTGGGGGCAACTGCTAAATTAGGGGCAACTGATAGGAAAAGTTGCCCCCAATGCCTCTGACAGACACCGCAATTCGCAAGGCCGTACCTGGCCCAAAAGCCCGCAAGCTTTCCGATGGGAAAGGCTTGTATTTGGAGTTGTCGCCAGCTGGAGGGCGATGGTGGCGGTTGAAGTACCGTATTGCTGGCGTTGAAAAGCGCATCTCTTTGGGCACCTACCCTGAAACCTCATTGAAAGCGGCCAGGGAGAAAACTGAAGAGGCGAGGGCTCTTATTGCCCAGGGCATAGACCCCAGCGAAGCACGCAAGGCATCCAAGCAGGAGGCTGCTTATCAGGATGAGCAAGCCCAGCGTGAAGCCCAAGGGTTGCCTACACAGGGCAGCTTTGAGTTGGTGGCGCGTGAATGGTTTGACACTCGCAAGGATGAGTGGGCACTGAGCTATGCGAACAAGATTTTTCGCCGCTTGGAGGTCGATGTTTTTCCATGGCTGGGCAAGCTGCCTGTAGAGCAAATTACGCCGCCGATGGTGCTGGATGTGCTGCGGCGGGCCGAAAACCGTGGGGCAGTAGAAACGGCGCATCGTGTGTTGGAAACGTGTGGCCAGGTGTTTCGCTTTGCGGTGGCCACGGGACGCATTGAGAGCAATCCAGCGCGGGATTTGAAAGATGCTTTGCGCAGACCATTGGTGCAGCATTTCGCGGCCATTACAGACCCAAAGCGGCTTGGAGAGTTGCTTCGTGCGATTGATGGCTATCGGGGCACGCCGGTTGTGTGTGCTGCGCTGCGGTTGATGCCAATGATGCTTTTGCGACCCGGTGAGTTGCGGCAGGCGCAATGGGATGAGCTGGATCTGTCTGCCGCCACTTGGACGGTTCCAGCCGCCCGCATGAAGCGTGAGAAGGTGGGCAAAGTTTATGGCAAGCCGCACATCGTGCCGCTGGCCACGCAGGCCGTGGCCATCTTCGAGGAGCTCAAGCCTTTGACCGTGCACAGCCCGTTTGTGTTTCGCGGTGAACGTAGCGCACAGCGGCCAATGAGTGATGCCGCCATCAATGCTGCATTGCGGGTGCTGGGCTTTGCGGCAGATGAGGTCACTGCGCATGGGTTCAGAGCCACGGCACGCACGATGATTGTGGAGCGCCTGGGGATCGCTGAATCGGTGGTGGAAGCCCAGCTTGCGCATTCAGTACGTGACAGCTTGGGCAGGGCGTACAACCGCACGGAATTCATGGAAGAGCGTGTGCAGATGATGCAGCAGTGGGCGGACTATTTGGATACGCTACGCAATGCCCCTGGCAAGTAGCTGCTACGTCTGCAAATTGATGCGGCGTTTAGCTGCTTTCGGACGGGTTTAGTACACTGTGCATCACCATGTACAACTACAGCGGAACCGGCATTTACTCTATCCCCGAGGCATCGCGGCTCATCTGCGTGCCCGGCAAGGATATTCGTCGCTGGCTCTTGGGTTATCACTACCGCAAGACGCCTGGCGATGCTGAGTCACGCGTTGATGTTCCTCCTTTGTGGGAGCATGAGTTGGCACAGGGTGGTTTCGACGAGGACGTGATCGGCTTTCGTGACTTGATTGAGTTGCGCTTTATCCGAGAATTCATCAAGCATGGTGTGCCATTGCAGGTCATCCGCCGGTGCCTAAACACAGCTTCAGAACTGTATGGGGTAACGCACCCTATGTCTTTACCTAGATTTAAAACGGATGGGCGAACGATCTATGGTGAAGCGTTGCATGAGGCGGCGCAAGAAAACTCGCTGGTGGATCTTAAGAACCGCCAAGCCGTGTTTAAAGAGATCATCAAGCCTTCACTCTACGAAGGCATTGTTTACGATGACCAAGAGCTCCAGGCCAGCCGTTGGTACCCTGCGGGAAGCAAGAAATCTCCTGTAGTGATTGACCCTGCGCGGCAGTTTGGGGCACCTATTCTTGAGGCAACAGGTACGCCCACCAAGGCGCTTTACCAGACTTATCTGGCCGAGGGTGCTGATCCGCAAGCACTTGCGTTTACAGCCCGGCTTTATGACGCCTCGGCAAAGCATGTTGAGGCTGCAATCCGCTTTGAGGAAAGCCTCAAGCGGCCTTTCCATTGAACTTTCTGTTTGATGCAAACATGCCGCCTGCCTTGGCGGCTGCTGTAGCTGCACTTACTCTCCCAAGATACACGGCTGCCCAGGTTGGGCAGATCGTTCACCTCACAAGCAAGTTCTCTGCAAACACGCCTGATCTTGAATGGATGGAGGCGCTTGGGAATGAGCGTGGTACTCGCTGGGCCATCATTTCTAAAGACGGTTTCCGCAAGCAAAACGGTGCGGAACGGCAAGTGCAGCGGCAATATGGCCTATCCGTATTTGTGCTTCAGAAATCTTGGGCCAGTCAGCAGTATTGGGCCATGTCAGCCCAGCTAGTGCATTGGTGGCCACGTATCGTCGACCAAGCCTTAGAGACTGAGCGTGTGGCCTTAGAGGTGCCATGGAGCACATCAGGTCGCTTCAAGCAAATCTGATCGGCATACCTACCGCTGTTGTGGGGGTGTGATTGCCCCTGAGTTGCCTCGATCAACCCCTTGTCAGAGCACCTTGCCTAGACCCCTCAGCGCGCCACATCGCCCCCACCGCGCCTGCCCGCTTCATAGGGCGAAAATTACGTACAGGTCGGCGACGTGAGAATGGCTCTAGGCTTGACGCAGCTGTCAGATTCAGTCTCCAACAAAATTACGGGAAATTACGAGATATTTTGCAGGTAGGGCGTGGAGCGTTCAGGCTCAACTTCTGGTCTTGTGCATTCAGGCTGAATGCGGTCTAACCAACAATAAAAAGCGTTCGACTTCATGCAGACCTTGAAATGCCTTTTGGTTGAACCTGCAAGCGTTCACTGCCACACCTGAACTCGAAGTCGCTTGGCTCCTCATCGGCAGCACTTTGCGGCAACCTTAAGTCTGTAAGCGCGTAGCGCTGGCGAAGATCTATGCCTGGGTTGCTAAACCAGCATCCATTCGCCTCTTCTCCGTCACCTTCTTATTGCCATCAATCATCGTCAAGGCAGTTGCTAAAGCTTCAATATCAGCGAGGAATTCATCTGGTTCAGGTAGCGTTGGTGGAGCCTCTGCGCCTCCTTCGTGCGTGAAGTTGGAGCAGCGTGTCATTCCGTTGTAGACGGAACTTGCCTCAGCGTCGTTGACGGAAACGTATCGAAGTTTGGATGTTTCGATGCCACGCCTAAAGCGTTTGACGGTGCCCGCGAACAGGTGCTCCTCGATGAGGAGCTCCCACGTATCACGCATTCTCCGATAGCCGTTGCGTACGATGTCGTTGTATTCCTCATGATTGTGCTCATCTTCTAGGACTTTCCGCGCACGTTGAGCGAGGGTTCGAAGGTCGTTTATTCGTGCGTTCAGTTTTTTACCTTCAAATGGAAGCTCATTGCTGCAAATTCCCTTCCTCTCGGCTGCGGAGAATATGTGACGATCCTCCGCAGCGACGCCACAATCTTTGGCAATGTCTTTGAGTGCCCACGCAAAGGCTAGATCGTGCGTGAATACGATGATCTGGCGCTTCTTTGCTTCCAAAACAAGACGCTTTGCAATCTTCTCGCGACGTACGTGATCCAACGAGGACACTGGGTCATCAAAAATGAGCCCCGACTGTCCCGGCTCTATGCTGACCTCTGCCAAGAACAGCGCCATAGCGATGACTCGCTGCTCGCCCTCACTTAGGATGTCCGACACCTTCGCACGAGCGTACTGGGGCATTGTCCGAAGCTTAAGTTGCTGCATACGAGCGCCCTTTTGCCCGGACATCTCAAGTATGACGTCCAACTTACTGAGGCCAAGACTGGAGAGCTCCCGTACAAACGTCGTTCGCAGCTCCTCAGTCACATGCGCTTCGTAAAGTTCGCTTGTCTTACTAGTGACAGCCCGTGTATTACACGCCTTGATGGCTTCTCCGAACGCGTAATCACGCTTGTACCATTCGATGGCTTCCAGCACTTTGGGTAGCAATTCACTGAGCTTGACCCTTGCCTCTAAGTCTGCGAGTACCTTGGTCTTGTGTTCACGCTCTTCTGGCGTCAGCGTCTTCTCAATGCGGGCTGCCTCCGCGAGTTGTTTGTCTATCAGCTCCCCCAATTTAGTGACCGGAGATTCTGGCAACGGGTCTAAAGGGTCAAGCTTCTTGTTTGGCGCCATGGCAATAATGCTTTTCTGACGCTCTTGGAGCGACATTAAGTATTCGCGAATGGCTGTGACAAAGGTTGGCTCACTTTCGTTGATTTCTTCGATGAGTGCTTGGTCGGTTGGGAACGCGTCAAACTTAATCGACTTAATTCCCACGAACAGTTTCTTGGCGGTCTCCCTAGCCTGACTGGCCTTCTTTTGCGTATCGGCTTCGAGAAACTGGACAAATGACTTCAACCGGCCTTCAGCCTCCTCACTCAGCGGTTGCTGACAGACGACACAATGACTGCCCTGGTCAGGACCAGGAAAGGCATAGCCAGGATACGCGACCTCGGCCGCATATTTCATCGCACTACGAAGCAAAATTTCCCAGGGCTCCGTACCTGTGCCGGCAATCGTGACTCCCTCGGCCTTAAGCGAATTCGCAGCAAGCTTCGAAGCCTCCTCAGCGGCGACCATAACAACGAAAGCTTCGCGCAATTGGCTGGTAATCTTGTCCAAGAGAGGCGCTTCGAGGGTCACCAGTTCATTACGCAACGTTGCTAGTCGAGTCGCATATCGACGGATTGTGGCCGCCAATTTCGCTGGGTCTTCTTCCCTGAAGAGCTTGGTCAGCACTTGCCGTTCCGTCTCCTCGTCTTTGGAAAGTACTGCCAGTCTCTTGAACACCTCCCCGTCGCTTTTGCGATTGAGTTGGGCTATGGCACGCCCGACAACAGTAGCTCCAGCTAGCGAAGATAACTGACCGACGTCGAACGCGTTCCCCTTTTTGTCGGCTTCAATCTGTCGCTGCACGGCACCCAAGAGTTCGGACAGACCGTGGATAACCTCCATTCCATCTGGAACAAAGAGTACCTTCGCCTGGCTATCTACAAAGATGCGGGCGCAGTGGGCGTCGAAGACAGAGATTCGCGAAAGAGGTGCTGGTGCAATGCTGCCAGCGCTCCATTGTTGCGACTGTGAGGTCGTGCCTTCTCGCCAGTCGAAGACCGCACTAGGTGTAAGGAAGGTCTTTGACGCGTCATACACGTCTGGGAGGATGTTTTCGACATTACGTGCCCTGCAAGCCATCTTCAAGGCTCGCGCGTAGCCGGACTTGCCCGCGCCGTTGTGCCCGTACACAACGGTCAAACCATCCGCTTGGAATGCCAGCGTCTGTTTGGTATCGATTGCGTTCAGTTGCGTTGGCTCACGGAGTGCCAGCAAGCTAACGTCTACGTCATTCTTACCAAGTTCCGGAAGCGTCCTTGGATCCAGTCTCTCGGGAACACGGTTTTCTGGATCAGGCAAACCATGTTCGGCCTCTGCTAGGGAAGCCAGATCCCGAATATCCTGCGGCGTTAGGGCACCCATTGTCAGCCGTCGTACAGCATCATCAATCCACGCGGGCTGCTCGGCTGCCCACGCTGCTATTTTTTGAATTATTCGCATTCCCTCCTGCCTTTCTTTTAACTCTGCAAAAAGATTTTCATGACGATGTCATGAGGGTTAGCCTGGATACCAGCAGACGCTAGCGGCGGACTACTTCTATCGATTGTGGTAGTTCGGTGTCGAAAAGGTAGACGGCAGCATTCGCTGAAAAGAAGTCACCAATGGAAGAAACACAAACGGTAGGATTTTTTCTGCCCTGCCTTTAGACCGGTTAAACACGTTACACAGATCTCCGCAAGTGTGCCTACCCTCGCTTACTTAAAAATTGCTCTGCAAACCGTCCAGATCATTGAGTAAATCAGCCCGCATATGCCAAGCGCCAGGAAAAGCGCAATGCAAAAAATAATGATGTTGGTGGTAGTGAGCATGGCGGCATGTTGGGGGTTAGCAATGAAGTCCGGTGCTTGATTGGGCTACCCGCAAGCGTCCAGCTGGGACCACGCCACACTCAGGCTCACCAACCGCTTGGGGGAAAAAATAGGTAGGGGGGCTGGGAAAAGTGTAACCTCCGTAACCTGCCCTCTAAACCGCCCGCAAACCCGCATGGATATTGGGTTTCACAGGTTACAAGTTTCTGTAACCCAGCGTAACCTGGGTTACACCACTCTCATAACCCATTGTTTTTATTGAATTTCTTATTTTGAGAAGGTTACTTTATTTTTTGTATCCAGGTTACGCTCAGGTTACAGAAAAGGTTACAAAACTCATTTCTTGAAAGCATTGCTGCATAAGGCTTACAAGGTAAGTGATTACTAAGGTTACGGAAGTTACGCTTTTCCCGACCCCCCACCGGAATTTTGGCGACGGCGAATTTTGATAAGGGTAATCCCTTGGTTTTCATTGGAATGCTTATTTATTCATCAAAGTGGGGCGACATGAAAAAAGCCCCGTTTCCGGGGCTCTGTTGGGGGCAAAGTGCTGGACAAGGGCGCTAGTTAGCCTCCCACCTCAAACACCCAGCAGCGCACCGACTTGCCCACCTCGTCGCCTGCACTGTTGGTCTTGATAGCGCTTTTGACCACACGGGCGGCATCCACAAAGCGGCGTGTTTTGCTGGTGCGCAGCACCTTCTTTAGCTCTATCAAAGGCGGCACCTGCTGGCGGTGTTCGCTAGCCATCTCCACAAACTCATTCAGGTTCACGGCAATCAGGCTCTTGTCGCGGCTGTGATTGAGCCGTGGAGCGCTGACCGGGCCGTGTGCTGTGGGCTTGGGCATGCTGTCCAGAAAATCAAATGCCTCCCAGAACTCCTGTACCAATGGATGGTCAGCACTGATGGCACGTTGACGCTCTTGGGCCATGGCCACAATCTGTGCGCGCACTGCATTGAACTGTGCATCGCTCATAGGTACCAATTTGCTCAAGGCCATCACCGCCACCAGCAGCTGTGCATGGTTCTTGGCGATGCGCGGTTTTTGGATTTCATCTTGCTCCAGCAACCAGGCCATGACCTGGTCTGTCTGGGTGTTGAACGTGTTTACCACCTCTGCCTCCACGCGCAGGCAGGCCAGCAGGAAACCGCTGAGATGTTCCATCTCATAGGTCTCCAGTTTGCGGGCGCTGGCAAAGCTTTGCGGCGTGTGGCCATGGGTGGTGAATGTCATGTGGCAGATGCGCTCCATGATGGCCTGGCTGGCCTGCACGGGGTTGTTCTGGCTGATGACGATGGTGGCCCTGAACGGTGGTTCATAGGTTTCATTGCCACCCGTGCGCACGCCGGTGGTGCGCACGCTGCCTCCGTTGTAGGCGTCCTTGAGTTCATCCCAATCAAAGCTGCGCACATGGGCGCTGTTGCCTGTCTTGATCTCGCGGTCGCTTTCAATCAACACAATCGGCAAGTTGCTCACCTGTGTGAAGGTGCGCATGCGCCCGGCGGCGGTGGATTTGCTCGGGTCAAAACCCTCATAGTCACGCCCAAACAGCTTCCATAAAAACTGAATCAGCGTGGTCTTGCCGCTACCAGGTTCACCCACAATCTCCAGGAATGGAAAAGAGCTTTGTTCACTGCGAACCTGCTCGGCAAACAGGCTGGCAAACCAGTAGGCCAGGGCCACATAACCCGGTGCGCCAAACGCAGTCCACAGGTGCTGTGGCCAGCTTTTGTCTTGGGCTTGAGCATCTGGGTTGATGTGCAGCACGATAGAGCGCTGCAAGCTTTTGATGCTGAGTTTGCCCCGCTCAAAATAATCCTCCTCATTGGCTTGCAGCACATGGCCGTCATGCACCGCATAGTCCCCCAGCAAATAGGTTTGATGCTCGGCGCTGTAGCCCAGAAAATCCACCGTTTGCACCACCTTGATTTGCTCTAACTGCCGTTGCAGCATGCGCTCCAGTTGAAAGCTGGAGCCGCTGTACATGGCTCCGGGCACCAGGTGCAGCAATTGCTTTTTGAACTCACTGGCAGATGTCAGCTGGCCAGCCATGAACGTGCCTTTGACGGGGGCGCTTTCGTGCGGCAAGGCAATGCTGAAGTAATACCAGGCTTCTTTCGTGATTTCATTGCGCAGGTAGTACAGCGCCTTTGGCAGGCAGTTGGCAATGGGTTGCAGCACGGCGGATTGCTGAATGGCTTTATCGCGCAGCTCACGCTCTGACAAATATTTGTCGCCTTCCTCTTGCCCTTTTTCCAAATCGTCTTTGGCTTTGCTGTATGCGGTCAAGTCCAGCTTGAACCAATACAACCGGCTCCCATGGTCTAAATGGAACTCTGTACTTGCAGTGTGGTGGTAGATCAGCAGTGCCTTATCCATGGCCGATTCAGCCACCAGCAAGGCACCTTGGTGGCGGTACTCTTTGAGATCCTTGTCGGTGAGCCGGTCTCGCAAGTGCAGATCGTTCCAGTCCAGCTTGCCTGCACCGCTTGGCTGCGGAATTTGCGCAGCGCTGCACCGCCAGCCATCGGCCTGTGCCCGGCGCACATGCCGTTGCGTGTACGCTCGGCCCGCTTTATCGCTGTCCAGCGCAAAAACCAAGCGTGGCTCTTTGACCTGCTTACCCTCACGCTGGATCTGCGCCCGCACGGCCTCCAGCGCCAGGGCCGGATAGTTGTTGCAGCTCATCAAGGCCACCGCTGCAATGCCATGGTGTGCCAAGGCGATGGCATCAAAAATGCCCTCTACCAGCCACAGCTCATCGGGGGGCTGCGGGGCATCTGGTTGCGCGGGGTTGGGGGCGGCAAAGCTCAGACCAGGCATGCACCACCAGTGGCCACCATAGCTGCCACCGTATTTGAAATTGGCCTTCTTTTTGCCAAAGCGTGCAGGTCGATCAATCAGCCGCTCCCACCAGGTATCCGCCACCGCAAAGCGCACCGTGGCTGTGGCCGCACCATGCCCGCGGTCGGCGCGTGGGTCAAAGTATTGCTCCTGGGTGTACAGGCCACGAATACGCGCCAACTCAAAGCCCCGGGCCTGCTGCAAATAGGCATCTGCAGCCGCATTCGGGTTGCGCTCTGACTCGGGCTTGCACTCTTCCACCGCACGAGCGCGGTCGCTCCAGCTTTCAAACAAGTCGCTGTACAAGTCCTTGGCATGGGCCTCATAGCCGCAATGGTTGAGCCGTTCACAGCGCACCACCCACGGTGATGCGGCATACGTCCACAGGCTCTTGCTGCTGCAATTGGGGCAGCAACCTTTGCGCAAATACTTACCGTCCGTGGTGAGTTGAAACGCATAGTCGGCTTGCAAGCGCTGGGAGATTTCATGCAGTAGCTCAGTCATGCCGCACCGCCTTTCTCGCGCCAAATCTGTAGCCCTGCATCAATGGTTTCGGCCAGCACCGTGGCACGCCTGTCCATCGCTTCGCCCAGCAGCAAAATCAGCTCTGCCAACTCTTGCTCTGGGGCTGCATTAAGGCTTGCGGCCACCTCAACAAAATGGGCCAAAGCAAAGATGGCCTGATTGCCGCAACGCACCCGCGCAGCCATGTCGCTGGCCTCAAACAAACAATGGCGCAGAGGGTTATCTCTTGTTTGAGCTGGCTGTGGGCAATGCTCCGCCTGCACTGCCGTGTGGGCAGTGTTGTGATGGTTAGTCATGGTTTAACCCTCCGCCAGTTGGTTGACGGATGCCAGTGCTTGCACCAGCTTGCGGCGGGCAGCGGCAAAGTTGCCGCGCTCGATGTAGCTGCTGGCTAGGTTGGCGGCATTAAATGCGGCCAATACAGCGCTGATTTGGGTAGAAGCAAGGGTGCCCGTGGTGGGCTGAGATGCAGCGGCGCGGCTGGCCTGCTGGGTGATAGCGGTCATGGTCTTGGCTCCTTTGGGATTCAAGAAAACCACCGTTTGCGTTTCTACGCGCAGAAGGTGGAGCATGGTGGTTAGAAACACGTCCAAAGCCGTGCGGACGTCCTTACGGATAGCCCCCACCATGCCCCGTAACCATCGGATAGATGCATTCAAATGCACCAGCCGCCAGAAATTGGACATGACAAAACCCCGCTTTTCGATGGGGGTTGCAAACGCTTTAGACGTGGTGTTTCTACGCACCGGGCCTCTCGGCTTGCCGCAATTGTGCCACGTTGCAAAGCAATAGGGAATGGGGCCAGATTGGACACGAGCGCTTTTACTCTGGGCTTTTGTGAGGGATTGGAGAGGGCTATGCATAGACTTCTTTCTCAGTGGCCAGAGGGCGTGCGGCAATCCATGCTTGCACCTCGGAGAGCCGCCAGGCTACGCAGCTGCCATGCAGCTGCACAGCGGCTGGAAAGCTGTCGCTTTTGACCTTGGCATATACCGTGCTGCGTGCCAGCCCGGTGAGAAAGCACACATCCCTGATGCGCAACAAACGATCTGGCAGATGGTGGCTTTTTGCCTCTTGCGGCGGTGTCACTAAAATGGGCGCTGCTACCGCGCTCTGGCTGTCCGATGGGATGGCTGGGGCGTTTTTCTTGGGTGTCATTGACGTATCCCCCTCAAGCCTTCTGCTGCGCCATCCAGGCGCGAATATCAGCCACCTTCCAGGCTGAAATTCTGACCCCCAGCTTCTGAGGTTTGGGGAACTCTCCAGCACTGACCTTGCGCCGCAACGTGGAGGCACTGAACGGCAATAGCCCCACGGTGCCTTTGCGGTGTGGTTGGGTGACTAAATCACGTTCGCGGATGTATGCGCTATCCGCGAGTGTTTCAAACGCTTGTGCAGCACTGAGTGTGCTGACCATTGGCTGTGTTATGGATGGGTGTGGTGCCATGTGAGCCTCTTTGAATGAACAATGAAGCGATGGTCGTTGGCGGTTGCCGCGCTGCCCAGCCTGTGTGCTGGCAGACGTTACGCTTTGCTGGCAGCGCGTAGTTTTTTCCACTCCGTGATCCATTGGCGCACGGTTCGGAATGCCATAGGAACTTCTTTGCCTGCAATTGCGGTTGCAGCGGCATCCATGCTCTTGTAGGTGTGCATGTTTTTGTCTAGCCACTCGAAAACTTCAGCTTTGATTTTGTGGTTTTCTTTGTGTCTGGCAATGGCTCCTTTTTTTGCAATGGAATGGTTGGAGCCAGTGCGTTTTGTGATTGCAATGTGAGATGTGAAAATATCAGATGCCAAATTGTCAAGTAAATCTACAATATTTCTTGAATTTTGCTTGAAAGAATGAATTTCGATCAATAAAAATAATACTCTTAGTAGCAACTGCACATTGTCAGTTGGAATGAGTTTTTTTAATTCTGAAATTAATTTGTCTAATGTCTTACAAAAATCTTTGGGAGATTTTTTGGTTTTAATGAATTTTATGAATATCTCTTTGTCTAATAAAGAGTCAATTTCTAAATTTTCTAACCCATCTTCAAAAAAAAGAATATTCTTTCTGAATGGTTTTTAAATGAAAAGCCCATAGTCTGATATTCCCTCTGTTTTTTATTGGTTGATGACGAACTAAAACTGTCTTAGAAAATTCATGTTCTCCATGCACGCCCTGCTGTGCTAATTACTGAAAACAAAGTTCCCCAGCAGGCAATGGCTCCCGTTATTCTGTTTCCGGGCTTAACTAAGGCTTCCGAATGTTACTTAATGTAACGGATTGGGCTTACAGAACCTTACGAGCTTGCTGTAGGGTTGTGCAAAGCTTGCAAGATAGGGTCTTGCTGAGGGATGTCAAAGTTGGCCACCTTGGGAGGCGTTGGAGTGTTGGCCTGGCGGCGATCCTTCGCCGTTATTTCTACAGCGGTGCAGTAAGCCTGGCTATCCGTTTTATTCAAAGAGACCTGTTCTTTGATTTTTTTGGTGCCAAGAATAGGCAGATATATATCTGGATTGGGCTTGGCAGATGGTGAAATGGTTCTCACGGCCACTAAGTGGCAAATAAAGGTGTGTCCACACTCCAAATTTCGGCACTGCAAGTGCAGCTCTCGGGTAATTTTTGATTGAGCGCGGCTTGTGCGGATATTGCACCGCTCCCCGCAATGTGGACAGTCAAATTTATACACGCCTTGTACCTTCTTTGTCATGGTGGTCTAGGGATTTAATCCAATTTTCAATGTCTGATTTTTTCCACGCCACTAATTTTTTGCTAATTACCAAAGGGCGAGGAAACTGGTTTTTATGGATTCTTTTGTAAATAGTGCTGCGTGCCATTCCAATCTTTTGAGAAACAGCACCAATGCGCAAAAGTTGCTCATCGCAGTGAATGCTAATGGGGGGAGTTGGTGTGTTCACGAATTAATGATGGCTGTTGGGTGGCAATGCAGCAGCTCTGGCTGTAATGCCACCACGCGGTTTTAGAGTGGGGAGTTAATCAGTCTTGATTTAGCGCTGGCTGTGCAGGGGAGAGAGGTTCTTTTGTTGATGCATGAGGCGCTGGGCGGGTGTTTTGTGCGCAATGGCAGGAAGCACATCGACGGTGCTGGTGGTGATGCCTGCGGCCTCCAATTCACCGTGGATATTCACGCGCTGGGCCATTCCTTCCATTGCCTCAAAAATTGGGCGCAATGCTGTGGCCATGGTGGTTTGGCGATCACTCGGTAGCAAAACAGCACCCTTGAAGTCGATGTCGTTCAGTCCTGCCAGGTACTGATGCAAAGCAATTGCTTTGAGTAGGCTCTCGGGCACTTCGCTCAAGGCACGTGCCAGCATCAACGCTGCATATTTCTCACGCACAGCCGCACGTGTTGCTGCGTAGGTGTTCACGAGGCTGGCGATATCGTCCTGAAATGGCAAATCGTCAATGGCACGCTGGCACTCGGTAAGAGCTGAAGCAGTCTCGGTGGCCATGTCTTTGTTGGCCATTTTTTGGTGCATGGCAGATTTGACTTCAGGCGTCGTCGTGAACCCATGTTTTGCAAACAGCGCTTTGAATTCTTGTTCTGCGGCTTCAGCATCAGCCTCGTATTGCTGCCCCTTTGCTTGCAAATCGGCTTTGCGCTCTTGCAGGCGCTGCAAGGTTTCTTGTGCTTGGTGGTATGCATTCTGCGCTGCGCGAAAGCGTTGCAGGGCGGTATCAAACTCGGCTTGTGCTGTGTCGATGGACATGGTTGGCATGGTGATGTTTGGGCTGCGGTGAGGGGCGGTTTTTAGAAGTCGGCAAGCAGGACGTCTGGGGCATGGCCAGTTGCTGTATGTGTGACTACACCGCCATTGCTGGCGCGATGGTTTTCAAAGGCTTGTAGGGCCTGCTTGGCGCGATCAAATTCACGGGTGGCTTCTTCCACCTGCGCAGTGGCGGCGATGGCAGCGGTTTTGATGTTAGCTTTCGCGGCAGCGAAGGCTTGGCGGGCTTGGGCTTCAGTCATGGCTTTTTCCATGGGAGTTAATGTGTCTCCATGGTGCGCCTGGGGTCGCCTTTAGTCTCTTTTTGCACGTTGTGGGGGCTGAGTCGACAACGTGTGATTGCTGGAGCTTACGAATCAGCGCTTGACAGGGGCGAAGTGCCGCCGAGGAGCCTGAGGAAAGCGTTGCAAGCCCGGAAAGTCTGGGGGCAACTTTGGGGGCAACTCAGAAAATTGAAAAATTGCTTTTGTATTTAAATCAACAGCTTGGGAGTGTTTTTCGAGAGCGTCCCAGCCACCAAATTCAAATCCCTTGATTAGTAATGATCAAGGGATTTTTTGCGTTTCTGCACCGAACATGGATGTTGCGTAAATCTTTGGTAAAGATTAGATGCTCGGATCTGCGCCTTCTATGCAACTCAAATCTCGTGGATAGAATAAGAATAATTATTATTTACAACACTCTTGGAGATCGCAGTTATGCGGCCTACACAGCCATCCAGCACATCTTGCGAAGATGAAGGCTGGTTTTTTTGTGCCCGGCAATCGGGGGGCGGGCAATGAATACTTCGATGCACAAGACCAAGGCGCTGGGTATGGCGCGCTATCGTTGGGCTGTCGTTTCGCGAGCTTTGGCGGCTGTTGCCGGGGGATATGGGCTGAGTGCAGCATTTGCCGCAGCCTTTGGGCTGGCGTGCGCGCACTGGTGTGGAATGGGTAAAGCCGATGCTGTCACGCTGTCCACCATGTTGTCTTTTGTGGTGTTTGCGGTGGCCGTGTTGTGGGCTTTTGCTTGTCGAAGTGCCTGGAGAGCGTGGCTTGGCATTGCTTTGCCAGCCTTGATGATGCTGGCGTTGGTCGGGGCGCTGTACGGGAGGCATGCATGAGAGTGGATGGGAAGCCGGAAGGGCTGCGTCAGTCCATGTCATGGCTGCATACCTGGAGTGGACTGTTGCTGGGGTGGCTGCTGTATGCCGTGTTTTTTACCGGCACGTTGAGCTACTTTGTGGATGAGGTCAGTGACTGGATGCGCCCTGAGCTGCATGTATCGGTGCCGCAGGCTGATACGGCGGAAAAAGCCATGGCAGGGATGCAGAAGCTGGCGCCAGACGCCAGTAGTTGGAGCTTGCACTTGCCTAACGAGCGGCAGACCGCTGTGGAGGCTACCTGGCGCCCCCAAGGTGCACCACCAGGGCGTGAAGGCATGCAGCGAGCATATCTGGATGCAGCCACGGGCGAGGTGCTTCCTGTGCGTGAAACGCGTGGTGGCAGTTTTCTGTACCGTTTTCACTTTGAGCTGTACGCCATGCCACGGGTATGGGGGCGCTGGATTGTGGGGATTGCCACGTTGGTGATGTTTGTCGCGATTCTCAGCGGCATCATCACGCACAAGAAAATCTTCAAGGATTTTTTCACTTTCCGTCCGCGCAAAGGTCAGCGCTCCTGGCTTGATGCGCACAACGCAACCGCTGTACTGGCGCTGCCGTTTCATATCGTGATTACATTCAGTGGCTTGCTGCTGCTGATGACCATGCTCATGCCATGGGGCGCAAATGCTGTGTATGAGGGGCAGCCGCAGCGCTTCAATGCAGAGCGCAGGGGCATGCAGATGGTTTCTGCGCCGCAGGCCGCAGCACGTGCACCGCGCGAAGGGCGTGGTGAGCGAGCAGGCTATGAAGATGCTGCACCCATGGCAGAGATTGCACCCATGTTCGCGCAGGCTCAGGCGCAGCTCAAGGGGGCGGCAGTTGGCAGCATCATCGTGCAGAACCCGAATACACGACGTGCGATGGTGGAGCTGCGAGCGGAGGGGGCGGACTCATTGACCAGTGGACGGGGTGCAGGACAACGCGTGCAATTTGATGGCATCACCGGGGCCATGAAAGAGGCTCCTTCAGTGCGAGAGCCATCCAGCACGGTTGCGGTGATGAACAGCCTGGTCAGTGTCCACCTGGGGCGTTTTGCCGATCCAGCGGTGCGCTGGCTGCTGTTTCTTTCGGGTGTGGTGGGTACGGTCATGGTGGCCACAGGCATGGTGTTGTGGGTCGTCAAGCGTCTGCCAGAGCGCAACAAGCTGGGCTTCATCCCCAAGGGGCATCGTCTGGTCGAAGTATTGAATGTGGCTGCCATTGCTGGCCTGTCAGTGGCTGTGGTGGGGTATTTCTGGGCCAATCGCTTGTTGCCGGTGGGCCTTAGTGACCGTAGCGCTGCAGAAATCCATGTCTTTTTCACGCTGTGGCTGCTGAGCTTGCTGCATGCCCTTGTGCGTCCGCATGCCAGAGCATGGCTGGAGCAGATGGTGGTGGCTGCTATGGCCTTTGTTTGCTTGCCACTGCTTAATGTGTGGACTGGGGGGGCAGGTCTGTTGCAGACCATGACACACAGCCAGTGGAGCGTTGCCGGATTTGATGGGATGATGTTGGCGCTGGCAGTAGTGCATGGCAGCGTGGCCTACAAGCTGTGGCAGCGGTTGCGTCAACCTGCAGTGCCTGCAGCCAGGGTGCGGCAAGGCGTGGCTGCATCCAGAACAGCGCTACAGGCTCCGAAGGAGCATCTATGAATACCTGGATTGCTTTGTTGCTGGCAATACCTGCGTTTGCGGCCTTGAGCCAGGCCATGGAGCGCCACCATGCCCAGGTCTGCGGAAATGAGCCTTCGCCGCGTATTGCTTGGAGTTGCCGTGTCGTTGGCGCCGCATTGCTGCTGGGTACGCTTGTCGTTTGCCTGCAGGCCTGGGGGACGTCGGTGGCGGTTGCTGCGTGGCTGGGCGTGCTGACCTTGGCGGCATTGACCGTGGGGCTGGTGCTGACCTATGCCGCGCACTGTCTGCGGGGGGGAGCCCTGCTTAGTCTTGGCATTGCTTTGCTGGGTATTGGTCTGCGGATATAAAACACAGTTCTGTCAAGTCGGCTGGCGCGGCTGTAATGCATGCGCCAGCCGTTTTTATGGGCCTGCGCTGCAGGGCATGGTCTTGATGGGCGCACAAGAGCGTGCCACTCTGGCAGACTCGACATACGTAAAGACATTCTGAGGGAGAGCCTTCTTGGCAAGCTCAATCGCACCGGGTCTGGTGGCCTTGCATGGCAACTGTACGGAAACGCTGGCCGACACGCTGATGGCGTGGATGCAAGCCCATCCCTTGGCTCCTTTGGAGCAAGAAATCGTGCTGGTGCAAAGCAATGGCACGGCGGAGTGGTTCAAGATGCGCATGGCGGAGCAGTTGGGTGTCAGTGCTGCGGCCAAGGTGGAGTTGCCTGCACGTTTTATCTGGCGCACATACCGTCAGGTGCTGGGCAAGCACGAAGTGCCACCGTCCTCGCCGCTGGAGAAAATTCCACTGACATGGCGCTTGATGCGTTTGTTACCCGGCTGCCTGCACGAAGCTGCTTTTGCCCCGATTAGCAATTTTCTGCGCCCGGGTGAGCCTGAGCGCTTGCTGCAACTGGCCGAGCGCTTGGCAGATTTGTTTGACCAGTACCAGATCTACCGAGGTGACTGGCTGCACGCATGGGAGCAGGGGCGCGATGTGCTGACGCAGCCCGGCAAGCCCGATCAGCCGATCCCTGCGGGTCAAGCCTGGCAGCCCTTGTTGTGGCGAGCGGTGATTGCCGATCTGACGGCAGTTGAAAAAGCTGCCACACGCACTGCATTACGCGATCTGGTCATGCAGCGCCTGCGCGAGTTGGAGCCGGGCGCCATCAGTGTGCCGCGGCGGGTGGTGCTGTTTGGCCTGAGCCATGTGCCACTGGCCATGCTGAGCTTCATGGATGCGTTGGCGCGCCATACCCAGGTGGTGCTGGCAGTGCCCAACCCCTGCCGTTACCACTGGGCGGACGCGATTGATGGCCGTGATCTGCTGCGAATGCAGCGCCGTCGCCAGCCGCTGAAAAATGGGCAGGATCTGGCGGCTGTTCCGCTTGCGTCCATGCACGCCCATGCGCACCCGTTGCTGGCGGCCTGGGGCCGTCAAAGCCGTGACTATGTGCGGCTGCTCGATGAGTTCGATACCACGGTGGAAACCGCTAATCCAACGGTCTGGCCGCGCGTGGATTTGTTTGACGATGCGCCAGCGGATGCCGGCAGCCTGCTGCAGCAGGTGCAGCGCAGCATGCGCGATCTGCTGCCGCTGAGCGAGCACCCCAAGGCTAGCCAGGCCGGGCACAGCATTCCTGCGTCAGACCGCTCCATCGTGTTTCACAGCGCCCACAGCCTGGTGCGTGAACTGGAGGTGCTGCATGACCAGTTGCTGGACATGCTGGCGCAGCCGCCTGTGGATGGGCAAGCGCCTTTGCAGCCGCGTGATGTGATTGTCATGCTGCCCGATATCCAGAAGGCTGCGCCATCGATTCGTGCGGTTTTTGGCCAGTATGGCCGCACGGATGCGCGCTTCATTCCTTTTGACATAGCAGATCTGAGCGCCCGTGCCTCCAGTCCCATGGTGGTGGCGTTGCAATGGCTGTTGCGTCTGCCTCAGCAGCGTTGCCGGTTGAGCGAGCTGTGCGATCTGTTTGATGTGCCCGCTGTGGCTGCACGCTTTGGCCTGGCCGCTGAAGACGTGCCACAGCTGACGCAGTGGATGGCAGGGGCGGGAATTCGGTGGGGATTGAATGCTGCGCAACGCGGAAGTTTGGGGTTGCAAGCCTGTGGGGAGCACAACAGTGCCTGGTTTGGTCTGCGCCGCATGCTGCTGGGTTATGCCAACGGTGCTCGCAGCATGCAAAGTACCGATGGTGTGCAGCAGCCCGCAGCATGGGGCGAGATAGAGCCTTATGACGAGGTGGGAGGCCTGGATGCCGAGCTGGCCGGTGTGCTGGCCGCAGTGCTGGAGCGCTTGATGCGCTGGTGGAACGAGGCCTTGCAGGATGCAGCCCCTGATGTCTGGGCTCAGCGCTTGCGCCAGCTCGCGCAGGATATGTTTGATCCGCAGGATGATGTGGAGCAAGCGTTGCTGGATGGCCTGGAGCAGTCTTTGTCACGCTGGCAGGAGGCCTGCGACCAGGCTGCGTACACTTTGCCCATTCCTTTGGCGGTTGCCCAGGAGGCTTGGCTACAGGCGCTGGAACAGCCTTCACTGGAGCAGCGGTTTCGAGCCGGGGGTGTGACTTTCGCCACGCCCATGCCCATGCGTGCGATTCCGTTTGAAGTGGTTTGTCTGCTGGGCATGAACGATGGGGACTACCCGCGCCGAGCCACGCGCAATGATTTTGACCTGATGCAGCAAAGCGGCCAGTACCGCCCCGGTGACCGCGCGCGGCGTGATCATGATCGCCAGCTCATGCTGGAGGCTGTGTTGTCGGCAAGGCGCACGCTCTACATCAGTTGGGCCGGTCACCATGTGCGCGATAACAGCACGCAGCCTGCGTCGGTATTGGTTTCGCAATTGCGCGAATATCTGGCCGACGGCTGGCGTGGAACGCAAGACCTGTTGCAAGAGCGCACTTGGCACCATCCTTTGCAGCCTTTCAGCCGAAGCTATTTTGAAGAGGGCGCCGTACTCACCACCTATGCCAGCGAATGGCGTGCTGCACATGCTCAACAGGCTGACAGCAAAGCAGCAGTGCCGGAAATGGGCACTTTTGTGCCCGATGCCCAGGTGCCACTGAATGTGGCGCAGCTGACGGCGTTTGTGCGTCATCCGGTGAAGGCATTTTTTCGCCAGCGTTTGAATGTGCACTTTGAAGTTGAAGAAAGTGTAGTGGAAGACGACGAGGTGTTCCAGCTTGATGGTCTTCAAGCCTATGGGCTGGTGCAGACACTACAGCAGCAATGCGCGGCAGACTGGGAGCAGCAGACGGCACAGGGGCTGCAGCACGATGGTGATGCGATGGCGCAACTGCTGCAAAGACGTATTCACAGCCTGCAGCGTGCTGGACGCCTGCCTCTGGCGGGGTTGGGTCAACGCGAGGCGCAACAGTTGCAAGCCACTTTGCTGCCAGGATTGCGGGCATGGATGCAATTGCGGGCAGATTACCCCGAGCCAGCAGCGCGTGAGCGTTTGCACTTCTCGCACGCGGGTGTTGTCTTGGAAGACTGGCTGGAGCCCTTGTGGCTGCCTGCACAGCAGGCGCCTGCCGTGTTGCCAGTCTGGGTATTGATGGATCCGCGCGATGTGCTGGATGCCAAACGCCAGCCCCGGCGAGATCGCTTGCTGCCAGTGTATGTGCGCAGTCTGGTGGCTGCCGCCTGCGGTGTGGAAGTGCAAGGTATGGTGGTGGGGCGTGATGCCTGCCTGCATGTGCAGGCAATGGATGCCGACGAGGCGCGCGCGGCATTGCAGGCGTTGCTGGCACTGTGGCTGCAAGGCCTGCAACAGCCTTTGCCCTTGCCGTTCAAAACAGGACTGGCTTTGGCGATGGGCGATGCGCTGGGCGCCGCTGCGGCTTACGAAGGCGGTTACAAGCACCGCGGAGAGTGTGAAGACATGAGTTGGCAGCGCCTGTTTCCGGACTATGACTCGCTGGCCGCAGATGGTCAGTTGGAGGCTCTGGCTCAGCAGGTCTACTTACCCATGCATGCCTGGTGTGGCAGCAGTGTGGCCGTGGTGGAGTGGCATGTGCACCAAGACCAGAGAGGTGCAGCATGAGCGCACGCCACATTCTGGATGCAGCAAGCTTTCCCTTGCACGGCAGCCGCTTGATTGAGGCCAGTGCGGGCACGGGCAAGACCTGGACGATTGCCGCGCTGTATCTGCGTTTGGTGCTGGGGCATGGCGGGGAGCAGGGCTTTACCCAGCCGCTGCTGCCACCTGATATTTTGGTGATGACGTTCACGCGCGCGGCCACGCGCGAGTTGTCGGATCGCATTCGCGCACGGCTGGTAGATGCCGTGGCGTGTTTTCGCGGTCAGCAGCCTGTCGCAACGCACGATGCGTTTTTGCAGGCGCTCATCGACAGTTACCCCGAGGGCGAACAGCGCGAGCAAGCCGCATGGCGGCTGGCTATGGCCGCGGAAAGCATGGACGACGCGGCCATCTTCACCATTGATGCCTGGTGCCAGCGTATGCTGCGTGAACACGCGTTCGATAGCGGCAATCTTTTTGAGGAGGAGCTGGAGAGCGATGAAAGCCAGCGGCTGATGGATGCCGCGCATGACTACTGGCGCCAGCAGTGCTATCCCTTGAATGGTTCACAGCTGGAGGTGGTGCTGAATGTGTGGCGCAGCGTGCAGGAACTGGTGGGCGATATGCAGGCGCTCAGCCAGGACGCTGTGGATGCCGTGCACGCAACCGGCACACTGGCGCAATGCGTGGAGCGTGCCCAGCAAGCCCATGCACAGGCCTTGCAAGAATTGGCACAGGGCTGGTCGGAAAAAGCCGAGCATCTGCAGCATTGGCTGGATGCGCAGTTGGATGGTCAGGCCTATCTGTGGGACAAGCGAAAGCTGCAACCAGCGCGCTATACCGGATGGCTGTCCACGCTGAAAGCCTGGGCCCAGGATCCCTTGCACACGCCTTTGGCGCTGACCGATGCGGCGCGCAAGCGCCTGAGCCCTGAAGGCATGGCCGAGGCTTGCAAAGGCTCCACCTTGGATGTGCTGTTGCCGGAAACATTTACGCAATTGCAGCAGTTGTTGGTGGATATGGCGCAATTGCCAGAACCCGCAGTGGCCATCCGCCTGCATGCCGCAGCGCAGGTGCAGGCACGCTTGCAATGGCTCAAGCGCCAGGCGGGCACCTTCGGCTTCGCCGATATGCTGCAGCGTCTGGATGCCGCCTTGGCTGGTGAAAACGGCGCCAATTTGCGCAGCAGTATCCTGGCGCAATATCCGGTGGCACTGATTGATGAGTTTCAGGACACTTCGCCGCTGCAATACCGCCTGTTTGACCGCATTTACCGCACGGTGGACAACAACCCCAACAGTGCCCTGCTGTTGATTGGCGATCCCAAACAGTCCATTTACGGCTTTCGCGGTGCCGACATCTACAGCTATCTGCGCGCCCGTCAGGCAACCGAGGGGCGCCACTATGTGCTGGACGTGAACTTTCGCTCCACGCAGAGTGTGGTGCAGGCCGTGAATCAGTGGTTTGCGCAGGCCGAAGAGCGCTCGGGGCAGGCTGCGTTCATGTTCCGCACATGGGCGGATGGTGAACCTTACAACCCCCTGCCATTTGACCCGGTCAGCGCCAACGGGCGCAAAGAGCAATTGCATAGCCATGGAGTTGCTGTGCCTGCCATGCAGGTGCTGTGGCACGACGACAAAGGGGAGCCGGTGAGCAGTGAAGAGCTGCGTCGGCACATGGCGGCTGCGTGCGCACAGCAGATCGTGCAGTGGCTCAACGATGCGCAAGTGGGCTTTGCCCAGCCCGGGCAGCCGCTGCAGCGCATCCGGCCCAGCGATATGGCGGTGCTGGTGCGCACGGGGCGTGAAGCGGCGGCGGTGCGCCAGCAGTTGCAGCGCCGGGGCGTGGCTTCGGTGTATCTGTCAGACCAGGAGTCGGTGTTCAGCAGCGATGAGGCACAAGACCTGCTGTTATGGCTGTGCGCTGTGGCAGCACCTCTGGATGTGCGCGCGGTGCGTGCGGGGCTGGCCACACGTTTGATTGGTTTGAGCCTGGACGAGCTGGCATGGCTGGCGAGCAATGACGAAGCCTTTGATGCCTATGGCGAACAAATGCGGCAATTGCATGGCGTGTGGCAGCGCCAGGGCGTGCTGGCCATGCTCCGCCAGACCCTGCACCGCATGCAACTGCCAGCGCGCTGGCTGGCGCAAGTGGGCGGCGAGCGGCGGCTGACCAATTACCTGCATCTGGCCGAGCTACTGCAAAACGCCAGCGCCACCCTGGAAGGTGAGCAGGCCCTGATTCGCTGGTTGACCACACAGATCGAAGAACCCGGTAAAGGGGCGGAAGAGCAGGTGGTACGACTGGAAAGCGATGCGGATCTGGTCAAGATTGTGACGGTGCACAAAAGCAAAGGCCTGGAATACCCGGTGGTGTTTCTGCCTTTTGCAGCCGACTTCCGTACCTACAACGATGCGCTGGTGCGCGTGCCGCAAGACGATGGTTGCAAGCGCCTCGAACTGGCTCCCAGTGCGGAGCAGTTGGCACAGGCTGATACGGAACGCCTTCGCGAGGATTTGCGGCTTTTTTATGTGGCATTGACGCGCCCGCGCCATTGCCTCTGGCTGGGCCTTGGCGCGTTGCGCAAAGGCAATAGCAAAAACTGCGTGAATCACCAAGGTGCCAGTGGCTATTTGCTCAATGGTGGTGAGCCCGGAGATGCCCGTGCTTGGTGGGATGCATTGCAAAACTTGGCGCAGCGCAGTGGCGACATGGTGGTGCAGCGTCTGGCATTGCCAGTAGCCAGCACCTGGCTGCAAAGCAGTGAGCAGACCACACCTTTGCATGCCTTGCCCACCTATGACGGCGTGTTTGATCGCAGCTGGGGCATTGGCAGCTTTACGGCACTGGTGCGAGGAGCGGGTAGCCGCACGGCAGCAGTGCTTCCGGTGGCTGCCATGCGCCCGGCCGATGATGAGCGCTTGGCGGAAGAAGCATTGCCGGCCAAACCCAGCCTGGTGAAAGCAGCCCCGGACGCTGCGGTGTGGCACCGCTTCAAGCGTGGCGAGTTGGTGGGCAACTTTATTCACGACCAACTTGAATGGCTGGAAGGGGAAGATTTTGCCTTGGAGTCGGGTGGAGAGAGCCTGCTGGCGCAGCGTTTGATCCGCCGCTGTGAGCGCGCAGGCAGGGGGGCGGAAGCCCAGGATGTGCTGACTTGGATGACGGCCGTGGTGCAACACCGCTTGCCTGTATTGGGCTGCAACTTGAGCCAGATTGCCACACGCCTTCCAGAGATGGAGTTCTGGCTACCGCTGGCGAAATTGTCCGCCGAGCGCGTGGATGCGGTGTGCCACGAATTCATCCTGCCCGGGCAGTCTCGCCCTGCCTTGCCCCAGCGCAGTCTGCATGGCATGTTGATGGGCTTTGCCGACCTGGTGTTCCTGCATGAAGGGCGCTACTGGGTGATGGACTACAAAACCAACCACCTGGGGTTTGAAGCGGCAGCCTATACCGATGCGGCCTTGACTCAAGCCATGCTGCAGCACCGCTATGACGTGCAGGCTGCGCTGTATATGTTGGCTTTGCATCGTTTGCTGAAAACACGTTTGGGCATGGATTACCACCCTGCGCAGCAACTGGGTGGCGCGTTGTATTACTTTTTGCGAGGGCTGGATGGGCCGGCGCAAGCCGTGCATGTGGTGCCCCCGGTGTTGCCCATGCTCGAAGCGTTGGAAGCGTTGTTGGAAGAGGTGGGCGCATGATTCGCAAACGCAGTGTGGATACCGCCACCATGGATTTGTTTGCTGCTGCGGCGCAGCAGCCGCAAGGAACGACTGCGCAAGCCGTGCTGGAGCTGTTGCGGCAGTGGGCCGATGTGGGCATGTTGCGCCGACTGGATGTGGCGCTGGCTGTCTGGTTGCATGAGCAGGATGAGTGCTTGGCTCCATGCGTCTTGGTAGCTGCCGCCATGCTGGCTCACATGGAAGGGCGTGGGCACAGTTGTCTGCCACTGGCTGATCTGGTACTCGACCCCAATGCGGTGCTGGGCTGGGAAGCACAGGAGCAGCCAGCATTGCGCACTTTGTGGGCACAACTGCCGGAGGGTATGCTGGACTGGTTGCAGGCGCTGCAAGCCAGCACCCTGGTCAGAGTGGTGGGGCAGCAGGCCGATCATGCTCAACCGCTGGTGCTGGCTGCGGCAAAGGGCACGCAACCCTTGCTGTATCTTCGGCGCTACTGGGACCATGAGCGCACGGTGGCTGCGCATATTCTGCAGCGTAGCGCCGCACAAAGCGTATCGCTGGATGAATCTGGTGCACGCCAATGGCTGGATCGATTCTTCCCTTCCGCATCTGAAGCATGCAACTGGCAAAAAGTGGCGTGCGCACTGGCTTTGCGAGGACGCTTCTCCGTGATTACGGGTGGCCCTGGAACCGGTAAAACCTATACCGCCGCACGTTTGCTGGCCTTGTTGTTTGCCACGACGCCGGACGCCGAACAGCTGCGCGTGGCGCTCGCTGCCCCCACAGGAAAGGCTGCCGCTCGGCTGAAACAATCCATCGAAACTGCCTTGCAAGACCTGCAAGCCAGTGTGGGAGACGCCTTGGATCTGCCTGCACTGGTGCAACGTGTGGGAGCTGCACGCACCCTGCATTCCTTGCTGGGAGCACGACCTGGAACGCGGCACTGGGGCTATCACGCAGGACGTCCACTCGACGTGGATGTGCTGATTGTCGATGAGGCCTCCATGGTGCACCTCGAAATGATGTCGGCCTTGCTGGAAGCCTTGCCACCGCATGCACGCTTGATTTTGCTAGGGGACAAGGACCAGTTGGCCTCGGTCGAGGCGGGGGCCGTGTTGGGTGACCTGTGTCGCGATGCGCAGGCCGGGCGTTATTCCAAGGAAACCGTGGCGTTTGTGGAGCGCGTGTCGGGTGAGCGCATACCCGTGGGATTTCACGCATCAGGTAATGTGCCTGCCTTGGCGCAGCACACTGTGATGCTACGCGCCAGTCGTCGTTTTGATGGACCGATTGCGGCCTTGGCCACCGCTGTCAATGTTGGTGATGTTGCGCAAAGCCTGGATGTGCTGCAGGTGGATGTGGCGCAGCATGGTGAACACGCCCGTATTGCCTTGCGCCAGGATGGACGCTTGCCTGCACTGCACGGGTTGGCGCTCTATGGACGTGGCACTGCGCCTGGTTATGGCGCTTATGTTCAGGCTTTACAGCGCTGGAGCCAGATCAAGACTCGCGACGATCTGTCTGAGGCACACGATGCCTGGGTGCGTGAGGTATTGCATGCTTTTGACCGCTTTCGTTTGCTGTGCGCTGTGCGTGAAGGCGCTTGGGGCGTTTCCGGTCTCAACCAGGCCGTGGTGGCAGCCTTGCGTGCCCAAGGCGTGCTTGCACCGGATGGCGAATGGTATGCCGGCCGGCCCGTGATGGTGATGCGCAATGACGCTGCTCTGGGGGTGTTCAATGGAGACATCGGCATGGCTTTGCCCAGCGCTGCGGCAGGTCATCCTTTACGCGTGTACTTCTTGCAAGGTGACGAGATGCGTTCGGTGAGTGTTGCACGCCTGGCCCATGTGGAAACGGCGTTTGCCATGACGGTGCATAAAAGCCAGGGTTCGGAGTTTGAGCACACGGCCTTGGTGCTATCTGCACAGGCAGGAGGTGTGCTCGGCAGAGAGTTGGTCTACACCGGTATTACGCGGGCACGCTCACACTTCACCTTGATGGCTGAACGCCCGGGCTTGCTGTCCGCAGCCATTGCCAGCCCAACCAAACGGGCGAGTGGTTTGATGCGTTTTCTCGAAGGGCAATTGCATTCCTGAAATAGGATCCTCTAGCGTCAGCAGCATGGGCTCTTACGCATGTTTGCCTAAAAAAATTGGACACAGCTACACGGTTTGACATGTGCCTGCCTAGAATGTCTGCCATGCAGTTAAACGCGTCCACCTCATCGCTTTCGCGCCGCGCCATTACTGGCGTTCTGGTGCTGTGGCTGTGCGTGGTGGCTGCAGGGATCTGGGCGCCGATGGCCCGTGCGCATATGCAGGCGCAAAGTATGGAGCGCCTGTGCTCCGTGCATGGCGTTGAGCAATGGGTGCCCAGCCCTGTTGCAGAGGGCTCATCCGATGATGGTGAAGGCCTGCATCATCTGATCGACTGTCCGTTGTGCCTGCCATTGCTGGCTCCTCCGCCTGCGGAAGGCTCGGTAGCTGTGCAAGCATTGCCGCCTCAGCCTCCCCCTGCGCAGGTAGTGCTGGCCCAGGCAAGCCATGCGCAGCATTGGCCACCCGCACGGGGGCCTCCGGTCACATCACATCTTTTTTGAAACAAGGGCAGAAACACCTGCAACAGTGCATGTGGGTCTGCTGTTCATGCTTCCTGTTGAAAGAATTTTGTGATGTTGAAGACAACAAACTGGCTGTCGTGTGCGCTGCTGAGCGCTTGTTTTGCTGTGCCTGCATGGGCGCATCCTGATGCCGCTCATGTGCAGGCAGACAACGTGTGGGCACGTGCCAGCGTGCAAGGGCAGCAAGCTTCGGGCGCTTTCATGAACTTGACAGCCAAGGAGCCACTGCGTTTGGTTGGGGTGGAAACACCGGTTGCCGAGTCCGGCGAGATCCATGAAATGAAGATGGAAGGCGATGTGATGCGCATGCGCCAGATCGACGGTCTGGATCTGCCTGAAGGCCAGAAAGTGGAACTCAAACCCGGTGGCTACCACCTGATGTTTCAGCAGTTGAAAGCTCCGCTGCAAGACGGAACGCAAGTTCCTGTGACCTTGGTGTTCAAAGATGCCAAAGGTGAAATATCGCGCCTGCACTTGCAAGTTCCTGTCAAGCGCGTGGCTCCCGCCGCAGTGCAGCCAGGGCATGTCATGCCCGCTGCACATGGTCACGGCCACTAAGAGTCGCTGACACGGCTTATCAAAGAAGCGTGCGCAGATGATTGCTGCAGCCAATCTGGATAAAGCCAAACTTGCATTGCCAAGTTGGCTGTAGCACCCTGCATGTTCTCAGCACCGCTCGAATGCATCTCCGATGAGTTGGCGCTGGAGAGCCTAGCTTGCCTTTGTCAGTGAGGTTGGAGCCTGCTTCCTAGCTCCCCGGTGCCTTGTTAACAATGAGCCATCAATGCAGGCTAAGCTCCAACCAATCTGGTCATGCTCACGAAGGCGCACAAGCATGGCTTGCTATAGTTGCGCCCAAACTTTTGCAGCACTCCAGTTGCGTAGACGTCGCAAGCATGCCATGCCACTGTCGTAGACCAACGCTTGAAGCTAACTCTTCCACGCAATGACTGTTTGCAGCGCATACAAGATTCCATGGAGAGCAGTCTCTCGCTCAAGCATTACTTGCGCACACCACCTTTGGCTGCAG
>NZ_JASAUZ010000011.1 GCF_030162935.1 Comamonas halotolerans | reverse complement strand
ATGCTGTCATTTGTTGCGCATTTCAGTTGAACTGAGTACTTGAGTTGCTTCGAACGCGCCAATCCTGCATTTCAGGTCATGAACAGCCAAGCATGGAACTGAGCATGAAGATCTCATAAAAAAGCCCAAGGCGCGGGCCTTGGGCTTTGGCGTGAGCAGACTGGCTCAGTCGATGCTGACGTTGGCTTTTTCGATCACGCCTTTGTACATGGCAGAGTCCTGATCAATCAGCTTCTGGAACTCGGCAGGTGTGCTGCCTATCGCGCCAAAACCCAGCTGGGTGAGCTTGTCCTTGACTTCGGGAGATTGCACAGCCTCGGCAATGGTTTTGGAGAGTTTGTCGACGATGGGCTGGGGAGTGCCTTTGGGGGCCAGAACGCCCACCCAGGAGTTCATGATGAAGCCGGGAAAGCCTGCTTCTTCCATGGTGGGTACATCGGGCTCGCCAGGCCAGCGCTGCCTGGAGGCGACGGCCAGCACCTTGATCTTGCCGCTCTTGGCGTGTGGCATGGGTACCAGGGCAGGGTCAAACAGCATATCGACCTGCCCGTTCATCAAATCTGCCAGGATGGGAGCACTGCCGTTATAGGGCACGTGTTGCGCATTCAGGCTGTTCTCCTGAGCGAAGCGCGCCCCAATCATGTGGGCGCTGGCACCGGTGCCGCTGGAAGCATAGTTCAGAGGCTTTTTCTTGCCATATTCAGCCAGTTCCTTGGCGTTTTTGACCGGCAGCTTGTTAGCAACAAACAGGAACATGGGCAGGTCGGCCACATGGCTCACAGCGACAAAGTCACTGGGCTTGTAAGGCAGCTTTTTGTACAGCGACATATTGACCGTGTAGGCCGCCAATACGCTGACAAAGTTATAGCCATCGGCTGGCGCACGCGAGGTTTGTGTCACACCAATGGTGCTGTTGGCTCCGGGTTTGTTCTCGATGATGACGGGCTGGCCCAGGCGCTTGCTGACGGCATCAAACACGGTGCGGCTCACGATGTCTGTGGAGCCACCCGGGGTGTAAGGAACCGTCACTTTGATGGCTTTGGTGGGCCAGTTGGCCGTGCTCTCCTGGGCCAAGGTATGGCTTGCTGCGAACAAGGTGGATACCGCCAAAATGGTGGTCAGGCTTGAGGGAATGAACTTTGCCATGGGGCGTATGTCTCCAGTTTCTTTGTTGTGCTGGCAGTTGTGCTGCCGCTCCCTAAATGTCGCTCACAAAGTGTTATGGGCGACATTTGGAATGTAGAAACGAAGACAGGGAATACCACTGGGGCAATCCCTTGACGTATGTCACCTTTGCGTCAGCGGCTTTGGGCTGCGCCAAAGCGGCGGGCAACTTCGGTCCAGTCGATGACGTTGTAGAACGCGTTGATGTATTCGGGGCGTCGATTCTGGTACTTCAGGTAGTAAGCGTGCTCCCAGACATCCAGACCCAGGATGGCGGTGTTGCCCGATGCAATGCCTGACATCCATGGGTTGTCCTGGTTGGCGCTGCTTTCCACATGCAGCTTGCCTTGGGCATCTACGGTGAGCCAGGCCCAGCCGCTGCCAAAGCGACTGACAGCAGCTTGTGTGAACGCAGCTTTGAAGGCCTCAAAGCCACCCAGATCGTTGTCTATGGCAGTGGCCAGATCGCCTGTTGGCAAGCCGCCCCCGGTTGGCGACATCACGCTCCAGAACAGGCTGTGGTTGGCATGACCACCACCGTTGTTGCGCACGGCGGTGCGGATTTTTTCGGGCAGTGACTCCAGATGACCCAGCAAGGCTTGCAAAGGCATGTCCATCCATTGCGTGCCTTCCAGCGCAGCATTCAAATTGTTGACGTAGGTTTGGTGGTGTTTGGCATGGTGAATCTCCATGGTCTGGGCATCGATATGGGGTTCCAGCGCGGTATAGGCATAAGGCAAGGCAGGCAGGGAATAAGCCATGGATGAACTCCTGTTGCGGTCAAGGATGTGGTGGATGAGCGGATGCTCGGGCCACTGGTTATTCGTGGTTGGAAACGGCTGTTTTGCTCAGGCTGCGAGGTGCTTGCAACAAGTCCAGGGCCTGGGGCTGTGACGCTAGAACGCAGGGTTTGCCGGTGCGCTTGCATTGGTCGTTGTCGCGCCAATGGTCACTATCCGACACGCAACCTGTCTGGCAAATCACCAGATCGGCAGCGCGCTGGCTAAAGGCATCTGTGGCAAGGGCATGCTCGTCGGGAGTGTTGGCAAGCAGGTGCGTTGCCTGTGCTGCGTACCAGGTAGCCAGTTGTGCTTGCAGCGCGAGCCGTGTTTCGCGCTCCCAGCTCAAGGCAGTTTCGCGGATGATTGCTTGCGCACGCAGTCTAAAAATCGTTGCCTGCAATTGCTGGATGTGCCGGTGCTGCTCACTGATGTGCGCACTGCAACGTGTTTGCGTTTCCGCATAAAGGCTAATCAGCGCACAGTGCTCATGCACTGCGAGGTTGGTGATCTCTGAAGTCTGTAACACGGTAGGTGAACCTCCAGTGTTGGGCTTTTCGCGGAGTCATAGCGCGCAGGTGATGCCATGGCTGTAGCGAATGGGTGTGGAAATAGTTGAAATATTAAATGAGAATAGTTTTTATTCAATAATTAAAATATTATCGTAATCTGCGCAGGGTTTAGTCGCACCGCATGGCGTGGCGACTGAGGCATGCAAGACGCGAGTTCACCTTGCGTGCGAAGGAAAAGGCGGTGCAGAGGAAAAGAAAAAGCCGAGCCTTGTGAGGCTCGGCTTTGTTGCAGCAGGCTTTCAGAATCGAGGCTTGGGTCTAGCGGTTGAGTACTGGCGCGATGGCCTGACCGGTGTGAGTGGACAGTGCAACGACTTCTTCGGGTGTGCCAGCGGCCACAATGCGGCCACCGCCGGTACCGCCTTCTGGGCCAAGGTCGATGATCCAGTCGGCTTCGGCAATCACATCCAGGTCGTGCTCGATCACGATCACGCTGTGCCCTGCATCGACCAGGCGATGCAGCACGCGGATGAGCTTGTCCACGTCGGCCATGTGCAGGCCCACCGTGGGTTCATCCAGCACGTACAGGGTGTGTGGTGTCTTGTTGCCGCGTTTGGTGACATCGTCGCGCACCTTGGTCAGCTCCGTCACCAGCTTGATGCGCTGGGCTTCACCGCCAGACAAGGTGGGAGAGGGCTGACCCAAGGTCAGATAGCCCAGCCCCACGTCTTTCAGAAGCTGCAGCGGGTGCGCAATGGAAGGCATGGAGGCGAAGAACTCAGCGGCTTCATCCACTTCCATTTGCAGCACATCACCAATGCTCTTGCCACGCCAGGTCACGGCAAGGGTTTCGGGGTTGAAGCGTGCGCCATGGCAGGTTTCGCAGGGCACTTTCACATCGGGCAGAAAGCTCATTTCGATGGTGCGCATGCCTTGGCCTTCGCAGGCGGGGCAACGTCCTTCACCGGTGTTGAAGCTAAAGCGCCCTGCGCCATAGCCACGGGCCTTGGCTTCCAGCGTATCGGCAAACAGCTTGCGGATGGTGTCCCAAAAGCCGATATAGGTGGCAGGACAGCTGCGAGGTGTTTTGCCGATGGGTGTCTGGTCCACTTCCAGTACACGGTCAATCACTTCTGTGCCCCAGACAGCCTCACAACCGAGCAGTGCTGGTGTGTTGCCTGCTTCCATGGCTTCGCGCCCCGCCTTCGTGCTGCGCTGGCCGACGAGGGCGGCCACATTGCTCAGTAGCACATCACGCGCCAGTGTGGATTTGCCGGAGCCGGACACACCGGTGATGGCGACCAGACGTTTGAGTGGCACGCTGGCTTCAATGTCCTGCAGATTGTGCAAGTTGGCACCATTGACCACCAGCCAGTGCAGCGGGCCGCTGGTTTTGCCGCGATTTTGCAGCTCGGCATTGGCCTGTGCGCTGTCAGCGGCCAAAGCGGCGGCGGCATCGGCAGCCATTTGCTTTTTGGTGCGCTTTTTGGGTTGGGGCGCAGCTTCAGTGGGCACATCGGCCGCATCGGCCACGCCGTGGACGGGGCGACGCGCCTGGTAGGGGTGGCGCATGGCGTGCAGCAGGTAGCGGCCAGTTTGCGAGTCTTCGGCAGCCATGATGTCCTCAGGCTTGCCTTGAGCCACCAGCATGCCACCGCGCTTGCCAGCGCTGGGGCCGATGTCGATCACGTGATCGGCGCGTCGGATGGTGTCTTCGTCGTGCTCCACCACCACCAGTGTGTTGCCTTTGTCGCCCAGCTTGTGCAGCGCGTTGAGCAGGATGTGGTTGTCGCGTGCGTGCAGTCCGATGGTGGGCTCGTCCAGCACGTAGCACACGCCTTGCAGATTGCTGCCCAGTTGCGCGGCCAGGCGAATGCGCTGGGCTTCGCCTCCGGATAGTGTGGGGGCTCCGCGATCCAGCGTCAGGTAGTTCAGGCCGACTTCTTCCAGGAACTCCAGGCGGCCCAGAATTTCGGGAATCAGGTCGCGCGCGATATCGGTTTCGCGGCCTGTGGTTTGCAGCTGCTGAAACCATTCACGCAGTGCCGTGACCGACATTTGCGCCAGCTCGGTGATGCCCTTGCCGTGGAAACGCACAGCCCGGGCGCGGGCGTTCAGGCGCGTGCCCTGGCAGCTGGGGCAGATGCACTCTTCAAGGTCTTCCACTTCGTTGGCGGTCAGCGTCAGTTCGCGGCCACGGTTGTCCTCGGCCAGCGTGCTGTCGTCGTAGACCTTGCGTTGGTCCTTGTTCAGTTTCACGCCCGTGCCCACACAGTCGGGGCACCAGCCGTGTTTGCTGTTGTAGCTGAACAGACTGGGTTCCAGTTCGCTGTAACTGGTGGCGCAGACGGGGCAGGCGCGCTGGGTAGAGAACACCTGCAGCATGCCCACGCTGGCGCCCTGGTCAGGTGCGGCAATGGCGGCTTCAAGATTCTCGATGCCTGACAGCACATGCACCACACCCTTGCCAATTTCCAGCGTTTTGGCGAGCTGGGCGCGTAGCTCTGACTCGTTGGCGGCGGTGACTTTGACACTGGCCACCGGAAGTTCGATGGTGTGCTCCTTGAAACGATCCAGGCGCGGGAAGCCTGTGGTGGGCAAAAAAGCTCCATCCACGCGCAAATGTGTATAGCCCTTGGGGCGTGCCCAGTCAGCCAGCTCGGTGTAAACGCCTTTGCGGTGTACGACCAGCGGAGCCAACAGGCCAATGTGCTGGCCTTTGAACTGACTGAGCAATTGCGCCGCAATGCGCTCAGGGGTCTGGGGTTCGACGGCAGCACCGTCGTGCACGCAGTGCTGGGTACCCAGCTTGACGTACAGCAGGCGCAGGAAGTGCCAGACTTCGGTGGTTGTACCTACGGTGGATTTGCGCCCGCCACGCGACAGGCGTTGTTCGATGGCTACCGTGGGCGGAATGCCCCAGACTGCATCCACTTCCGGGCGGCCGGCTGGCTGCACGATGGAGCGCGCATAGGCGTTCAGTGATTCGAGGTAACGGCGCTGGCCTTCGTTGAAGAGAATGTCGAAGGCCAGCGTGGATTTGCCGGAGCCGGATACACCGGTCACCACATTGAACTTGCCGCGAGGAATGTCCACGCTCAAGCCCTTGAGATTGTGCTCGCGAGCGTTGACGATTTCAATGGAGTTCTTTGCATCTGGCGTTTTGCGGGCTGGTGCGGAAAGCTCTTTCTTGTAGAGCATGGGCGCCACTTCTTCAACCAGCTGCCCGCCCACACCCATGGCCAGGTCGTATTCGCGCAAGGCTTGTGCGGTGTGTGAGCCTTTGACTTGGCGCACTTCTTCCGGGGTGCCCTGGGCCACGATCTGACCGCCGCCGTCACCCCCCTCTGGACCCAGATCAATCAACCAGTCGCTGGCGCGAATCACGTCCAGATTGTGCTCGATCACGATCAGGCTGTGCCCTGCCTCCAGCAGCTTGCGTAGCGCACGCATCAGCTTGGCGATGTCTTCAAAGTGCAGGCCGGTGGTGGGCTCATCAAACAGAAACAGTGTGCCCTTGCGTGCAATCTTTTGCCTGGACTTGGAAGCAGTCTTGGCCGCCTCGGCCAGGAAGCCCGCCAGCTTCAAACGCTGGGCTTCGCCACCGGACAGCGTCGGGACCGGTTGGCCCAGCTTGACGTACTCCAGCCCCACATCCACGATGGGCTGCAGCGCGCGGATCACGTCGGCATCTTGCGCAAACAGCAGCGCGGCTTCGGCCACCGTCAGCTCCAGTACATCGGCCACGCTGAGATTGCGGCCCTTGCGCTCGATAGTGACTTCCAGAATTTCGTCGCGGTAGCGGCTGCCGTTGCAATCTGGGCAACGCAGGTACACATCCGAGAGGAACTGCATTTCCACATGCTCAAAGCCTGAGCCGCCGCAAGTAGGGCAGCGGCCATCACCGCTGTTGAAACTGAACTTGCTGGCGGAATAGCCACGCTGCGCGGACAGGGGCGCCAGCGCAAACAGCTCGCGGATACTGTCCCAGGCACCCACATAGCTCACCGGGTTGGAACGCGCCGTCTTGCCAATGGGCGATTGATCGACAAACACCACATCGGCCAGGTGGTCGGCACCCAGCAGACGGTCATGCAGGCCGGGGCTGTCGGTGGGCTTGCCAAAATGTCGCAGCAGTGCAGGAGCCAGAATGTCTTGAACGAGCGAGGACTTGCCCGAACCCGAAACGCCAGTGATGGTGACCAGACGTTGGAGTGGAAAGTCCACATTCAGGTTCTGCAGATTGTGCTGGCGTGCGCCTTCCAGAATCAGGCGCGGAGTGGACTCGGTCACCATGCGCTTGATGCCGAAGCCCACCTGTTTGCGGCCACCCAGATAGGCGCCGGTCAAGGTGTCAGCCTGCTTGAGTTCTTCGGGCGTGCCGTCAAACACAATCTGGCCGCCGCGTGCGCCGGGGCCGGGCCCCATGTCGATCATGCGGTCGGCGGCAAACATCACGGCGGGGTCGTGCTCCACCACTACCAGCGTGTTGCCTGCATCGCGCAGACGGTGCATGGCCTGGGTGATGCGCTCCATATCGCGCGGGTGCAGGCCGATGCTGGGTTCGTCCAGCACAAACAAGGTATTGACCAGCGAGGTGCCCAGGGCTGTGGTCAGGTTGATGCGCTGGACCTCACCGCCGCTGAGCGTGCGGCTTTGCCGGTCCAGCGTGAGGTAGCCAATGCCCACGTCCACCAGATACTTCAAGCGGTTGCCAATCTCTTCGTTCAGCAATTTGAGCGCTTGGTATTCGCCCTCGGCCAAGCCTGTGGCATTGCCCAGGTTCAGGCTGTCAAAAAAGCTGCGCAATCGCGTGATGGGCAGGCGCATCAAGTCATGCAGGCACAGGCCGGGCATGGCTTCAAGCTGGGCACGGCTCCACGCTACGCCATTGGGCATGAAGCGCTGTTCGGGCGGCAGCACGGCATCGGCCTGTGCCTTGCTGCCAATGCGCCATAGCAGACTTTCGGTCTTCAGGCGCGCACCGGCGCAGGTGGGGCATTCCGTGTAGCTGCGGTACTTGGACAGCAGCACACGGATGTGCATCTTGTAGGTCTTGGTTTCCAGGTACTCGAAAAAGCGGCGGATGCCGTACCACTGTTTGTTCCACTGGCCTTTCCACAGCGGCGAGCCTTCAATGACCCAGTGCTTTTGCTCGGCGGTCAGCTTGTTCCACGCGATGTCGCGCGGAATGGCTTCGGCTTCTGCGTGGCGCAGCAAATCATCTTGAATTTCTTTCCAGCCCGGTGTCTGGATGGGCTTGATCGCGCCGGTGCGCAGTGTGAGTTTTTCATTGGGAATGACCAGCCCCCAGTCCACACCAATCACGCGGCCAAAACCCCGGCAGGCTTCGCAGGCGCCAACGGCGGAATTGAACGAGAACAGCGAGGGCATGGGCGCTGTGTAGCTCAGATTGCTTTCGGGGCAATGCAGGCCTTGCGAGAACTTCCAGGTGAGTGTTTCCCCTTCGTCAGGCATGACATACACCGTCACGTGTCCGTTACCACGTTTGAGCGCAACGTCGATGGCCTCCATGGCACGGCTGCGCTCCACGCGGCTGAAGCGGAAACGGTCGGCGACGACATCCAGGACTTTGACTTTTTCGGGCGGTGCGGCTTTGGTCTTTTTGCCCTTGTCTGCCACTTCAGCAGGCGCGATGCGTTCTATTTCGCGCTCAGCCTGCACTTTGGTAAAGCCACTGGCGGAGAGCCATTGCTCCACCTCTTCCTGAGTGGTGTTGGCGGGCAGTTCGACCGGGAAAGTCAGGGCAATGCGCGGGTCACCGGCCGCTTCGCAGCGCTGCTGCAAGGCGGCAAGAATGGTTTCATTGGTGTCGTGCTGCACCGGTAAGGCAGTCTGGCTGTCGAACAAATGGGCTGCACGTGCAAACAGCAGTTTGAGGTGGTCGTTGAGCTCCGTCATCGTGCCCACGGTGGAGCGGGAGTTGCGCACGGGGTTGGTCTGGTCAATGGCAATCGCGGGAGGTACACCTTCCACGCGATCGACGGCAGGCTTATCCATGCGGTCAAGAAACTGGCGCGCATAGGCGCTGAAGGTTTCCACGTAGCGACGTTGACCTTCAGCAAACAAGGTGTCAAACACCAGGCTGGATTTTCCCGAGCCGCTGGGGCCGGTCACAACAGTCAATTCGCCCGTGCGAATGTCGAGGTCCACGTTTTGCAGGTTGTGCTGGCGGGCGCCACGGATGCGAATCTGGCCTTGGGTCATGGTGTGCTGCGCGTAGAAGAAGCTTGAAAAACAAAGCGACCAATCATTCTAGGCAGTGGCACTGCGTTTGTCGGAGCGATGGATGAAAGCGCATGTAGTTTCTGCTGGTAAGCGCAAAAAAACAAAAAAGGCTTGCTCCGAAGAACAAGCCTTTGAGAGGAGGGAGTGTGCTTATTTCGTGCTTACTTATTTGCGCTTGGATTCCAGTGCGCGATTCAACCCCAGGGCTACCAGGGTACAGATAACGCCGGAGAGCAAATAGGCACTCACCGCCACAGGACCGAATTGGGAGGAGAGGTACAGGGCAACCAGCGGAGCAAATGCTGCGCCCAGCAGCCAGGCAACGTCGGTGGAATAGGCTGCGCCTACAAACCGGAATTTGCGCGAGAAGTTGGCCGTGACCGTGCCTGATGCCTGACCATAAGACAGCCCCAGCAAAACAAAGCCCACCAAAATGAAGACGTTCTGCCCGGCAGTGCCACCATTCAGCAGCATGGGGGTGGCGAAACTGAACAGCCCGATGAGTACCGCCATGGATCCCAGCGTATTGCGACGGCCAAATCTATCGGCCATCCAGCCTGAAAGCACAATCGCAGCACAGGCAAGCAGTGCGCCGAGCACCTGCATCCACAGAATCTGCGGCACGGAGGCTTCGCCATACAGCGTCATCCAGGACAGCGGAAAGACAGTCACCAGGTGGAACAGTGCAAAGCTGGCCAGCGCGGCCAGCGCACCCAGGAAGACATTGCGGCCTTCGCCACTGCGTGTCATCTCAAATGGTGCAGAGGGTGCCAGTTCCATGCGCTGAAAACGGTTGGTATAAGACTCATCAGCCACCAAGCGCAGGCGCGCAAACAAGGCCACGACGTTGATGGCAAAGGCCACGCAGAAAGGATAGCGCCAACCCCAGGCGAGAAACTCCTCGTGCGGCAAAGCCTGGTAGATGTAGGCAAAGACACTGGCTGCCACCACGAAACCGATGGGGGCTCCAAGCTGGCCGATCATGGCGAACCAGCCGCGCTTTTCCTGAGGGGCGTGCATGGCCAGCAAGGATGGCAACCCTTCCCACGATCCGCCCACCGCCAATCCCTGGGCGATGCGCAAGGCGATCAACCACCAGATGGCAGACACGCCGATGCTGCCGTAACCCGGAAGCAGCGCGATGCCTACGGTGGCGCTGCCCAGCATGAACAATGCGATGGTTAGCTTGGCACTGATGCTCCAGCGGCGCTGTACCTCCATGCCGATGAAGGTGCCAATGGGGCGTGCAATGAACGCCAGCGCAAAGACACCGAAAGCCGCAAGCATGCCTTCCAGGGGGGAAAGGAAGGGAAAATACACGTACGGAAAGACGAGTACGCAGGCGATTCCGAAAACGAAGAAGTCAAAGTACTCGGAGGCTCTGCCGATGATGACACCGGCCGCAATTTCTCCAGGGGTGATGTCATCGCTGTGATTGGCTTCAGCGAGGTGCTGGTCCATCGAGCCTTTGCCCATTGAGGGAGTGATGTGTGCAAAACCGGTCATAGTGCAGCTCCTCGATAACAATGCACCTCTTGTACGCGGCTTGATGGAAGTCAACAAGCGAGATTTCGCCGCCCACGATGTAGGAAAAGGGTTTGTTGGGATGGCGAAGCTACATAAAAGGCGCAAAGACCCCTGGTGAAGCGGGGTGTTCGACTGTGGCACTATCGCGCCAATATGGGGGTGCTCTTGACATTTATCAAGAGGTTTCTCTTATTTCAGTATGTCCTGAAAAATCAAGGATTTAGCCATTCTTTGACAGAGATCTATTGACAGGTTGCCCCCTATCTTTCCTACATAAAGACAGCACACGCCACTGCGTTGCCCTGTGTGAGACAAGAAAAAGATAGGGGAGAAGAGTAAATTCGGCGCCTCTAGTAATCCGCGTTTACACCTAACAACGCGCGTTTTTTCGCGTTTACAGCATGCCTACATCCACGGAAACCCGCGGGCCATCCTGGCTCGCTGCGGCTGCCTTGCTTGCAACCCTTACGGGTTGCAGCAATGCAGTCGTACTCAATCCCGCAGGGGACATTGCTGCTCAGCAAGGCGACCTGGTGGTTACAGCCACCTTGTTGATGCTGGTCATCATTGTTCCCGTGATTCTGCTGACTCTGTTGTTCGCCTGGAAGTATCGCCAGTCGAATACCGAAGCCGAGTATGACCCTGAGTGGCACCACTCGACCGCTCTTGAGCTGGTCATCTGGAGCGTGCCTCTGATCATCATCATTGCGCTGGGCGCATTGACATGGATCAGCACCCACAAGCTGGATCCCTATCGTCCGCTGGACCGCATTTCAGAGACCAAGCCGTTGGATCCCAACGTCAAGCCGCTGGAAGTGCAGGTGGTATCGCTGGACTGGAAGTGGATGTTCATCTATCCCGAGCAAGGGATTGCCACAGTCAATGAACTGGCAGCGCCCGTGGACCGCCCCATCCGCTTCAAGCTGACTGCCAGCCACACCATGAGCGCGTTTTACGTGCCTGATCTGGCCGGCATGATCTATGCCATGCCTGGCATGGAAACGCAGCTGAACGCCGTGATCAACAAGGAAGGCGTTTTCAAGGGCTTGAACTCGCACTACAGCGGCGCTGGTTTCTCGGGCATGACTTTCAAGTTCCATGGACTGAGCAACGAAGGTTTTGACGCTTGGGTACAAAAGGCCAAGAGTGAAGGCAGTGTGCTGGATCGTGAAAGCTACCTGAACCTGGTCAAGCCTAGCGAACGTCACCCCGTGACCCGTTTCTCCTCGGTACAAGAAGGCTTGTACGACCGCGTGCTGAACATGTGCGTGGAAGAAGGAAAGATGTGCATGCACCACATGATGGCTATCGACGCTGCTGGCGGCGCGGCCTACATGAAGGCGGCTGGTTTGAACCTGCCCGACGATGTGTGTTCTGTCGAAAACGCTGACCGAATCGTGGCCCTGCTGGACCAACGCACTTCGGTACAGCAATAAGCAGTTGACGGGCGGAAAGTCGGCTGCTGCTAGCTTTCCGGCCATTTAGCAAGAGACTCAATATGTCTGAACCAACAACGTTGCCCCACGATCCGCTCATTGGGCGGATTTCTTGGGACTCCATACCGATGGCGCATGAGCCCATCGTGTTGTGGACCTTTATTGCCGTGCTGCTTGGCGGTCTGGTGGTGTTCGCTGCACTGACCAAATTCAAGCTTTGGGGCCCTTTGTGGCGTGACTGGATCTGCTCGATCGACCACAAGAAGATCGGCATCATGTACATCATCCTCGGTATTGTCATGCTGCTGCGTGGCTTTGCTGACGCGGTGATGATGCGTATCCAGCAGGCCATGGCGTTTGGCGACAACCTCGGTTATCTGCCTCCCCACCACTACGACCAGATCTTCACTGCGCACGGTGTGATCATGATTTTCTTTGTGGCCATGCCTTTGGTCACAGGTTTCATGAACTACCTGATCCCGCTGCAGATCGGTGCCCGTGACGTTTCCTTTCCCTTCCTGAACAACTTCTCGTTCTGGATGACTGCCACTGGTGCGATCCTGGTGATGGTGTCCCTGTTCCTGGGTGAGTTCTCGACTTCCGGCTGGCTGGCGCTGTCCAACTTGGGCAACCAGAATCCAGGCGTGGGTCTGGATTACTACATCTGGGCGCTGCAGTTATCAGGGGTGGGTACGACGCTGTCGGGTATCAACCTGATCGTGACCATCATCAAGATGCGCGCTCCCGGCATGAACCTGATGAAGATGCCTGTGTTCGTGTGGACATCGCTGTGTACCAACGCCCTGATCGTGGCTTCGTTCCCGATCCTGACAGCTGCACTGGCTCTGATGACCATGGACCGTTACTTCGGTACACAGTTCTTCACGAACGAGCTGGGCGGCAACCCCATGCTGTACGTGAATCTGATCTGGATCTGGGGCCACCCTGAGGTCTACATCCTGATCCTGCCTGTGTTCGGCATCTTCTCGGAAATCGTTGCGACCTTCTCCAAGAAGCGTCTGTTCGGTTACACCTCCATGGTGTATGCGACCGTGTGTATCACTGTGCTGTCCTGGCTGGTGTGGTTGCACCACTTCTTCACCATGGGATCGGGCGCAGCAGTCAATACCTTCTTCGGTATCACCACGATGATCATCTCGATTCCTACGGGCGCGAAGATCTTCAACTGGCTGTTCACCATGTACAAGGGCCGCATCGAGTTCAAGCCTCCCATGATGTGGACGGTGGGCTTTATGTGCACCTTCGCCATCGGCGGTATGACTGGTGTGTTGCTGGCCGTTCCTCCTGCCGACTTCGTGCTGCACAACTCGCTGTTCCTGATTGCGCACTTCCACAATGTGATCATTGGTGGTGTGGTGTTCGGCCTGCTGGCGGGTATCAACTTCTGGTTCCCCAAGGCATTTGGCTACAAGCTCAACGAGTTCTGGGGCAAGGTGTCCTTCTGGTGCTGGCTGGTGGGTTTCTGGGTTGCGTTCACTCCCTTGTACATCCTGGGTCTGATGGGCGTTACACGTCGTGCCAACCACTTCGATGACCACTCGCTGCAAATCTGGTTTGTGATTGCTGCCGTGGGTGTGGCCATCATTGCTGCCGGTATTGGTGCCTTCGTGTTGCAACTGGTGGTGTCTTACTTCCAGCGCGACAAGCTGCGCGACAACAACGGCGATACCTGGGGCTCGGGCCGTACTCTGGAATGGGCAACTTCCTCGCCACCTCCTCAGTACAACTTTGCCAAGACTCCCGTGGTGTACGACGTGGACGCATGGTGGGATATGAAGAAGCACGGCTATCAGCGTCCGCTGTCCGGCTTTGAGGATCTGCACATGCCCAAGAACACAGGCGCAGGCTTTGTGATCTCGATGATTGCCATGGTGCTGGGATTTGCGCTGATCTGGCACATCTGGTGGCTGGCGATTGTTTCTTTCGCTGGTGTGATCATTGCCTCGATCGTTCATACGTTCAACTACAACCGCGACTACTACATCCCTGCATCTGAAGTGCAGGCGACGGAAGACGCTCGTACACAACAGCTTGCACGCCATGTCTAATCACACTATCTCCGCCGGCGCCGCCGGCGCGGTGGGCCAGCGCGAGTACCATCCCGCGCACGAACCCCACCCAGAAAACGGCACCTCGCTGGGCTTCTGGCTGTATCTGATGAGCGACTGCCTCATCTTTGCGGCGCTGTTTGCAACCTGGGGTGTGCTGGGCCGCAGCTATGCGGGTGGACCCACTGGTGCCGAGCTGTTCAGCTTGCCGCTGGTGGCGATCAATACTGCTTTCTTGCTGCTGTCTTCGCTGACCTTCGGTTTTGCGATGCTCAACAAGCAAAAGAAGAATGTGAACGGTACTTTGACCTGGCTGGCTGTCACAGGCTTGCTGGGCGTGGCCTTCGTGGCAGTGGAACTGTATGAGTTCGCTCACATTTACCACACAGGTGCCACCATCCAGACCAGCGCGTTCCTGTCGTCGTTCTTCACCTTGGTGGGGACTCACGGCCTGCACGTGTCCTTTGGTCTGATCTGGCTGGTGGTGCTGATGGTGCAGATCAAGAAAAAGGGCCTGATTCATGCCAACGTGCGCCGCATCAACTGCCTGTCGATGTTCTGGCACTTCTTGGACGTGGTTTGGATCGGCGTGTTCACCTTTGTGTATCTGATGGGGGTGCTGTAAATGAGCGCACACGATATCCACGTTGCCCACGGTGACCACCACGAAGAACATGACGACTTGCACGTCACTTCCGGTGAGTACATCAAAGGCTTTATCCTGGCCGTCATTCTGACCGTCATCCCCTTCTGGCTGGTGATGGGCGATGTGATTCAAGACCGTTCCACCGCAGTGATGGTTCTGGGCCTTTTCGCTGCAGTTCAAGTGGTGGTGCACATGGTGTACTTCCTGCACATGAACGGCAAGATGCAAGGCGGCTGGACCATGATGTCCACCATCTTCGCTGTGGTCTTTGTGATCATTACTTTGGCGGGTACGCTTTGGGTCATGTTCCACATGAACACCAACATGATGCCCGAGCACAAGGCGATTCCAGCCTTGACCCAAGCTGCTGAAACTGCACCTGCAGCGCCAGTGGTGTCTCCTGCCGCTGAAGCCGGTCACACAGCCGGCCACAGCAGCAACTGATGACGGCGTCCACTTCGGGAGGGCGCAAGCCTTCCCGCATCACCTTCACGAAGGCGGTGCTCGCAGTAGCGGGCATCGCCCTTTTTTTTGCGTTCATCAGCCTGGGGACATGGCAGGTGCAGCGTCGTGCCTGGAAACTGGACCTGATTGAGCGTGTGAACGAGCGCGTGCACAGCCAGCCTGTGGCCGTACCCACGCAAGCGCAATGGCCTCAGGTGCAGCCTTCCACCCATGAATATCTGGCCGTAAAGGCACAAGGCCAGTGGATAGAGGGGCGTAGCGTGCTCACACAGGCGGTTACTGAGCTTGGTGCCGGTTTCTGGTTGCTGACACCGCTGCAACAAGCCGATGGCTCGCAGTTGCTGGTCAATCGGGGCTTTGTGCCGACCGAGCAACGCAAGGCCTTTGTGGAGCGAATTGCGGCAGCACCCCAGGAGCCCGCGGGCGAGGAAGTCTCTGTCGTGGGTTTGCTGCGTTTTACGGAGCCTAAAGGTGGCTTCATGCGTGACAACGCGCCCGAGGAAGATCGCTGGCATTCGCGTGATGTGCAGGCGATTGCCCAAGCCAAATCCTTGCAACCAGTGGCCCCCTTCTTTGTGGACCAAGGACTGCCTGGACAGTCGGCAGTGGTTCAGACATGGCCACGTCCAGGGCTGACGGTGATCCAGTTCACCAATACACATGCTGTCTATGCGCTGACCTGGTATGGCCTGGCGCTGATGGTTGTGGGCGCTGCCTGGCTGGTGGTGCGCTATGAGAGGCGCAAGCAGAGCCTGTGAGAGGTTTTCAGGCGCATGCCAAGGGGAGATTACAGCGCAATGGAAAAAGGCCGCAAATGCGGCCTTTTTCATGCGTGTCTAGCAGGGTAAACAGGTGGGGGCTAGTCAGTCACAGATGGTTTCAGAAGGCAATGTAGTGGTCGATCAGCAGCGCAGCGAAGACGCCACTGAGGTGGATCAGCGAGAAGCGGAATGTCTTGCGCGCCAAAGCGTCTGAATAATTCAGCCACAAGCGCAGTGCATACCAGCTAAAGCCCAGGCAAAGCACCGAGGACACAATCAGATAGAACCAGCCACTCATGCCGAAAATGACGGGCAGCAGGCAGCCTGCAAACAGCACCAGGGTGTAGAGCAGGATTTGCAGCTGGGTGTATTTGGGGCCGTGGGTGACGGGCAGCATGGGCAAGCCAGACTTTTTGTAGTCTTCCACGCGGTACAGCGCCAGCGCCCAGAAGTGGGGTGGAGTCCACAGAAAGATGATCAGGAACAGGATCAGTGCCTCGGGGCCGACATTGCCGGTCATGGCAGCCCAGCCCAATACGGGAGGCATGGCGCCGGAAGCGCCGCCAATCACGATGTTTTGTGGCGTGGCTGGCTTGAGCACCACGGTGTAGATGACAGCGTAGCCAATGAAGGTGGCCAGCGTCAGCCACATGGTCAGTGGGTTGGTGAAGGCCAGCAGGATGGCCGCACCTGTCAGGCACAGAATGGCCGAGAAGGCCAGGGCCTGCTGCGGCGACAGCTCACCCTTGGCGGTGGGGCGCCAGCTGGTGCGCTTCATGCGCGCGTCAATGTGGCGTTCGACCAGGCAGTTGAATGCCGCTGCAGCGGCTGATACGAACCAGATGCCCACGCAGGCAATGGCCATATCGCCAAGCTGCGCCAGCGTTGGCACGCCAGGAATGGCCAGCACCATGCCAATAAGGGCGCAGAAAACAATCAATTGAACTACGCGTGGCTTGGTCAGGGCGTAGAACTGGCTCCAGCGAGAGCCTTGGGTATCACTCAAGGTTTGTGCATTCATGCAGCAACGCTCCGTGCGCCGTGGGGCGCTTGTGTATCTTTGTGCAGCGCCAAAGCGCTGTCGGTGCGGGTGGCGGCCAGCGCCCAGGTCATCACGGTGACCAAGGCGGCAGCGCCAGCGGTATGCAGTACGGCGGCGACCATGGGCCAATCCAGCACCACGTTGGACAAGCCGGTGACAAATTGCAGGGCAATCAGGGCGAGCAGCCATTTGCGCTGGCTTGCCAAGGCGGGCTGCTTGCGCAAAGCCCAAACCAGCATGAGCACGGCGGCAATCACTGCGTACGCGGCCAGCCGGTGGACGTAGTGAATGGCCGTCAATGCAGCAAAACTGATGTGGCTGCCATCGGACAGCAGACCCAGCGGACGCCAGATCTCAAAGCCCTGAGTAAAGTTCATCTCGGGCCAGTAGCTGCCCTGACAGCTTGGGAAACTGGAGCAAGCCAGTACTGCGTAGTTGGTGCTCACCCATCCGCCAAGCGCTACCTGCGCGAAAAGTAATGCGAACACGCCCCACAGTGCTGCACGCAGTCTTGCTGAAATAGCGGTAGGTGACTTGTGCAACACGGCTTGCTGGTGGCCTACGGCCTGAATGCACAACAGCACCAGCAAGAACAAGCCACCCAGCAGGTGCAGGGTAACGATGGCAGGGAAGAGCTTCATGGTCACTGTCAGTGCACCAAAAGCTCCCTGAATCAATACCCATACCAAGGTGAATGTGGCCCAGGCCGGGTGGCGTGCACCATGCAGAGGAGTTTTTCGGTGTTCACGCCAGGCCAGCACCATCAAGGCAATGATGAGCACGCCCACCATGGTGGCAAGGTAGCGGTGAATCATTTCCACCCATGCCTTGCTCTGGGTCACGGGGCCCGTGGGCATGGCAGCTTCGGCCATGGCGATTTCATGCGTTGCGCCGAGTGGACTGGCATTGCCGTAGCACCCGGGCCAATCTGGACAACCCAATCCAGAGTCCGTCAGGCGCGTGAAGGCGCCAAACATGACCAGATCAAAGGTCAGAAACAGGGTCAGCAGGCCCAGTGCCTGCAAGCGGCGCGCAGAGCCAGCGCCGCGGTTGCGGTGCCACACCCACAGCAATGGGGCAAGGGCAATCACCGCGCCCAGGGCCATCAGTTCTAGCAGTGGCGCTAAATCGTAAAGAGGCTGTTCGCCCATCAGCACTCCTCAAACAATGGCTGAAACATGTGTCCGACACAGATCTGACAGGCCCATGCACACAGGCCTGTCAGAGAGGGATATCCAAATGGCCCGAATGCGGGCAAAAGCCCCATGTCTGTTACAGATGTCCGGGGCGATCATTCAGCCGGTACGGGCTACAGATTTGCACGGCACTTGTGGAGTGCCTATTGGGCAAAACCTTGATCTGGCGCAGATTTTATATTTCGTGACTGTGCTTTGCAGGCGAGCGTGCGAAAGCTGGCATTGCTCTATATGGGCTTGCCCCGAAAAATGAGCTGGCGGCTTGGTGAAACAAGCACTTAGATGTCAGAAGTGTCAGAAATGCCTGAAAGAATTGCGCTCAAGGAGCCTATGTCTCAATCAAGGCTATTGCCCTGCATTTGCCTGTGCGAGCAAACGTGGCAGGTCGGCCATGTCGTCAAAAACGAAGGATGCGCCAGCTTGCAAGAGCTGCTCCGGAGTGGAGTGAGCATTTACCTTGGGGCAGTAGCCCCATACGGTGGCATTGGCACGCACACCCGCAGTCAAACCGGGCACGGAGTCTTCAATCACCAGGCAGCGCTGTGTCGGGGTCGCCACCGCCGCCGCGGCTGCCAGATATACATCGGGCCAGGGTTTGGTGCGGGGCAGGTCGTGCCCGCTGAATACATGCTCGCCGAAAAACGGGAGCATGCCGACTTTCTCCAATTGCATGAGTACCTTGGGCTTGTCGGCTCCGGAAGCCACAGCAATTTTTCCTTGCAGTTGCTGATGGACTGCCTGCACCGCGGGCAAGGCACCATCGATTGCCACCAGTTCTGCACGAAGCCGTGCATTGCGACGCTCGTAAAACTCCGCCATCCATGCATCGGTCAATGGGCGGCGGGTTTCGGCTTCAATGCGTGCGGTTTCGCTGCGCACGGTTTTGCCGATGAAGATGCGCATGCACTCTGCTTTTGACAGTACCCAGCCCGTTTCATTGAGCATGGTGTGCAGCACGCGGTTGGTGATGAGTTCGCTGTCGACCAGGACGCCGTCACAGTCGAACAAAATGGCATCAAATTGCATAGCTAGGAGTGGCGCAGACTCGCGCTGCGCCAAATGTCGATAGGTTCCTAAAACTGTTTGCCGTCCACGTAATACCAGCGCCCCTCTTCGCGCAAAAAGCGGCTGCGCTCATGCAGACGTATGGCTCGTCCAGCGACGCGAAAGCGCGCAACAAACTCAACTTCGGCCTTGTCGCTGTCCGTGGGTTGGAAATCCTTGACTTGAAGACCTAGCCATTTTGCGCCAGCTTCAAAGTCCAATGAGGCTGGTCGTTGGCTGCTGTGCCATGTTGCCAGCAAGTAGGCAGCATTTTCAACCACAAACGCGCTGTAGCGCGAGCGCATCAGATGTTCAGCATCCGGGGCGGGCACAGTCTCGTAGTGTTCGACAAAACGGGCACAACAGTCGGCATAAGCCAAAGCTTTGCCCTTGGTGTTGGTGCGCCCGCAAGGGCAGGCGGCACTGGGAGGCAAGTTCATGGGGTGATCGGGTAAGCACAGAGCCTTGATTCTCAGTCAAATGAAGAAGATGTGTCAGGCGGGGGATGTGCTTCGTTGACGTTAACGTCAATAATGCAGGGCATGAGTAAAACTACATCGGCCCCTGTGAGCTATTCCATTAGTGATTTGGCTCGGGAATTTGACCTCACCACGCGCGCCATCCGCTTTTATGAAGACATGGGGCTGCTGCAACCCACCAGAAAAGGGACGGGAGGTCGCACGCGTGTCTACAGTGCGCGTGACCGTACGAGACTGCGTTTGATTTTGCGTGGCAAACGGCTGGGGTTGTCACTGGTGGAGGCCAAGGAGGTGATCGATCTCTACGACAGTCCACGTGACACGCATGTGCAACTGACCCGATTTCTGGAAGTGCTTGGCAAGCACCGCCAGCAAATGGAAGAGCGCATGGAAGACTTGCAGGCGACCCTGGAAGAGGTCAGGGCGCAGGAGAAGGAAGCACGCACCCTGCTACGCAAAATTGGAAAAGCAAAAGCTGCATAATTGACGTTAACGTAAAAGGAATTTCAAAGAAAATTCCAGCCAATCATGGAGACAACATGGTCGATCACGATGCACTGCAGCGAGTGAGAGAGAATTTTTTGCTGCAAGGTGCCATGAACACGCTGGGCGCTGCGATCACGCATCTGGCTGCGGGTGAAGTGGACATCAGCTTTGACTGGGCTCCGGGGTTGACCCAGCAGCATGGCTTTATCCATGCAGGCATGTTGTCTGCGGCGCTGGATTCAGCGTGTGGCTATGCCGGATTCAGCCTGATGCCCGCCGATGCGGAGGTGCTGACCATTGAATTCAAGTCCAACTTGCTGGCGCCCGCCAAGGGCCAGCACTTTCGTTGCGAAGGCCGAGTGCTCAAACCCGGTCGCACCATTGTGGTGACAGAAGGTCGCGCTTATGCCATCGACAACGGAAAAGAAAAACTCTGTGCAACCATGCAATGCACGTTGATGGCGTTGCAGGGGCGCGAAGGCCTCAAAGAGAAATAAGAAGCCGCAATCAGACGGTCGACCCCACCACCATTCATCTTAGGAGACAACACCATGAGCAATCTGCCCGGCCTGAACTTCCAACTCGGGGAAGACATTGATGCATTGCGCGATGCGGTGCGTGAATTTGCGCAATCCGAAATCGCGCCACGCGCTGCAGAAATTGATCGCACTGACCAGTTCCCCATGGATGTATGGCAAAAGTTTGGAGAGCTGGGGGTACTGGGCATCACTGTGCCTGAGCAGTATGGCGGTGCCAACATGGGCTATCTGGCGCATATGGTTGCCATGGAGGAAATCTCGCGCGCCAGTGCTTCGGTGGGCCTGAGTTATGGCGCGCATTCGAATCTGTGCGTGAACCAGATCAACCGCAATGGCAGCGAAGCACAAAAGCAAAAATACCTGCCCAAGCTGATCAGCGGCGAACATGTGGGGGCGCTGGCCATGAGTGAGCCCGGTGCAGGCTCGGACGTGATCAGCATGAAACTCAAGGCCGAAGACAAGGGCGGCTACTACCTGCTCAATGGCAGCAAGATGTGGATTACGAACGGCCCCGACGCCGATACCTTGGTGGTGTACGCCAAAAGTGAGCCGGAGATGGGCGCGCGCGGTGTCACGGCATTCCTGATTGAAAAAGGCATGCCTGGCTTCAGCATTGCGCAAAAGCTCGACAAGCTGGGCATGCGTGGAAGTCACACGGGCGAGCTGGTCTTCCACAACGTGGAAGTGCCTGCCGAAAACATTCTGGGGGGCCTGAACAATGGTGCCAAGGTGTTGATGAGTGGTCTGGACTATGAACGTGCCGTACTGACAGGAGGGCCACTGGGCATCATGCAGTCCGTCATGGACAACGTGGTGCCATACATCCATGACCGCAAGCAATTTGGTCAAAGCATTGGCGAGTTTCAGCTCATTCAAGGCAAGGTGGCTGATATGTACACCGTGCTGCAGGCAGGTCGTTCGTTTGCCTATACCGTGGCCAAGAATCTGGACATGCTGGGCACGGAGCATGTGCGTCAGGTGCGCAAAGACTGCGCCAGCGTGATCCTGTGGTGCGCTGAGAAGGCCACGTGGATGGCAGGCGAAGGCGTGCAAATCTATGGTGGCAATGGGTATATCAACGAATATCCATTGGGTCGTTTGTGGCGAGATGCGAAACTCTACGAAATTGGCGCGGGCACCAGCGAGATTCGCCGTATGCTCATTGGCCGCGAATTATTCGCGGAAACCTGCTGAGGCAGGATCGCTGTCTGGCGCCGTTTCATGAACGAGAAAGGAAGGCCACATGACCACTAGTACATCCATCGAAGACCTGTTTGTCCATAACAAAGAATGGGCGGCACAGATGGAGCGAGATCGCCCTGGATTCTTCACAGGGTTGATGGCGCAGCAAAAACCGAGATACATGTGGATTGGCTGCTCGGACAGCCGTGTACCAGCCAACCAGATTACAGGTCTGGAGCCTGGTGAAGTGTTTGTGCACCGCAATGTGGCCAATGTCGTGGTGCCCAGTGACTTGAATGCGCTCAGCACCATTCAGTACGCGGTGGATCACCTGAAGGTCGAACATCTGATGGTGGTGGGGCACTACGGCTGCGGTGGTGTGCTGGCGGCACTGGAAGGCATGCGCCTGGGCTTGGCTGACAACTGGACACGTCATGTGCGTGATGTTCGTGACAAACACTATGAGCTGCTCAAGTCCACGCCTGTGCAGCACCGCCATGATGTGCTGTGTGAGCTGAACGCTATCGAACAGGTGAGGAATGTGGCACAAAGCACGGTCATGCAGGATGCATGGGCGCGCGGTCAGCAAGTGTCATTGCACGGCTGGTGCTACAGCTTGCAAAACGGGCATATCACCAACCTGGAAATGACCGTGCCAGGTATCGGTGGTCTGCATGAAATCCATCAGCGTGCAGTGCAACTGGTGGCTGAGCGTCAGCGCGACTGACAGACCCTTCTTGAGGAGCGAGAATTTTCGCCATGTTCCCGCAGAAACTCGATGCTCCTCAAGCGTATGACATTGCCCAGGCCATGATGGATGGCGTGAATCGCCACTATCAACTGTTTCGAGCGGCTACTCAAGCGGCCAAGCAGCATTTCGAGCAGGCCGATTGGGCCGCCCAGCAAAGTGGGCAGCGCGAGCGTATTGCTTTCTATGACCAGCGGGTACAAGAGTGCGTGCAGCATCTCACCCTGACGTATGCAGCAGGCAGTCTGCCCATGAGCGTGTGGCAACAGGTCAAACTGCACTACATAGTTCTGATGGTTGGGCATTTGCAGCCAGAACTGGCGGAAACGTTCTTCAATTCTGTTACCACCAAAATCCTGCACCGCACACACTTTCACAACGACTTCATTTTTGTGAGGCCGGTGGTCAGTACCGAGTACCTGGAGGCACCTGGTGCTCCGGCTTTTCGGGCGTTTTACCCATCCAGCATGGACGCGTTGGTTCCAACTTTGTATGGCGTGATCAGCCACTTTCAGCTACAAGCCGGTTTTGAGAATTTGGGGCGTGATGTGGCCTTGCTGGCGACACGCATACGCCAGCGCTTGCAAGGGCTGACCTTGCGGGCCAATTTGCAAATTCAGGTGCTCAGCAGCTTGTTCTTTCGCAACAAAGGTGCCTATGTGGTGGGCAAGATCATCACCGGGTATACCGAAATTCCGCTGGCCATTCCCATCTTGCACACCAGCCAGGGCCGTGGCCTGGTGTTGCATGCAGTGCTGTTTGATGAGGAAGACCTGCATGGGCTGTTCAGCTTTGCACGTGCGTATTTCATGGTGGATATGGCCGTTCCCAGTGCCTACGTGGAGTTCTTGCACAGCTTGATGCCACGGAAACCACGCGGGGAAATCTACACAGCTCTGGGTTTGGCCAAGCAGGGCAAGACGCTGTTTTACCGGGATTTGCTGCACCACCTGAAACACAGCAGCGATCAGTTCCGCATTGCCCCGGGCATTCAGGGGCTGGTCATGCTGGTGTTTGATTTGCCCAGCTTCCCCTATGTGTTCAAGCTCATCAGGGACAAGTTCCCCGCACCCAAGGAGACTTCACGGCAGGAGGTGCAGGCCAAATACCGTTTGGTCAAGGAACACGACCGCGTGGGGCGCATGGCTGACACCATGGAGTACAGCTTGGTGGCGCTGCCTTTGGAGCGGTTCAGCCCTGAATTGCTGCAAGCGCTGCAGACGGATGCGGCAGAGCATGTGGAGATCAGTGACCGCGATGGCGATGGACATATGGAGGTCATCATTGACCACCTGTATATCGAGCGCCGTTTGTTGCCGTTGAATATGTTTTTGAAGGAATGCATGGATGCGGGACTGGATCAGCCCAAGCCCCGTGCAGCTCTGGAGCGAGCGGTGCTTGAGTATGGCAACGCCATCAAGGACTTGGTGGCAGCCAATATCTTTCCGGGTGACATGTTATGGAAAAACTTTGGTGTTACAAGAGGCGGCAAAGTGGTGTTCTACGACTACGACGAAATTGAGTATCTGAGCGATTGCAATTTCCGCGCAGTGCCTGCGCCGCGCAATGCCGAAGAGGAAATGAGTGGTGAGGTCTGGTGGCGCGTGGGCCCCAAGGATGTCTTTCCCGAAACGCTGGAGCCCTTTTTGCTGGCGCATCCGGCGGTACGTGAAGTGTTCATGCGCTACCACGCTGATTTGCTCAACCCTGATTTTTGGAAGGCACACCAGGCGCGCATTGCGCAAGGCCACGTGCACGATGTATTTCCCTATGACCGCAGCCGGCGCTTGCTGCCGGATGTGGTGCATTAGTTTTTTCTTGAATTGGCACACCACATTTATAAGGAGACTTTCATGCCACAACACCAGGACCCCGTCGTCATCGTCAGCGCAGTGCGCACACCCATGGGGGCATTTCAAGGTGACTTTGCTGAACTTGCCGCACATGATCTGGGTGGTGCCGCCATCAAGGCCGCTGTGGAGCGCGCAGGCATTGCGCCGGAGAAAGTTGAAGAAGTGCTGTTTGGCAATTGCCTGATGGCGGGCCAAGGTCAGGCACCGGCACGGCAGGCTGGCTTCAAAGGCGGGCTCCCGCAAAGCACAGGGGCTGTCACACTGTCCAAGATGTGCGGTGCAGGCATGGAGGCCACCATCCTGGCTCATGATCAGCTGATTGCAGGCAGCCGCGAAGTGATGATTGCTGGCGGCATGGAGAGCATGACCAATGCGCCTTACCTGCTCAAGAAGGGCCGTGCCGGCTATCGCATGGGCCACGACAAGGTGTATGACCACATGATGCTTGACGGCCTGGAGGATGCCTATGAAGCAGGCCGTTCCATGGGTACGTTTGGCGAAGACTGCGCAGCCAAATACAGCTTCACGCGGGAGCAGCAGGATGCTTTTGCCATTGCCAGCGTGCAGCGTGCCCAAGCAGCCGCACAAAGTGGGGCGTTTGATGCAGAAATCACGCCTGTGACTGTCAAGACCCGCAAGGGGGAAGTGACGGTCAGCGTGGATGAGGGGCCGGCCAAGGCCAAGCTGGACAAGATCAGCAGCCTCAAGCCAGCGTTCAAGAAAGACGGGACCATCACCGCCGCATCCAGCTCCAGCATCAACGACGGTGCCGCAGCCATGGTGCTGATGCGTGCTTCGACAGCACAGGCGCTGGGTTGCAAGCCTCTGGCCAAGATTGTTGCGCATGGCACGCATGCGCAAGCCCCCGAGTGGTTTACCACCGCTCCTGTGGGCGCCACAGAAAAAGCCTTGAAAAAAGCGGGCTGGAGCGTGGAAGACGTGGATCTGTGGGAGGTGAATGAGGCTTTTGCCGTGGTTCCCATGGCGCTGATGGCCGAACTGAAAGTGCCGCACGACAAGGTCAATGTGAATGGTGGCGCCTGTGCATTGGGTCACCCTATCGGTGCCAGCGGTGCACGCATCATTGTCACGCTGATTCACGCTTTGAAGGCTCGTGGAAAAACCAAGGGCATGGCAACGCTATGCATTGGTGGTGGTGAAGGCACTGCCATGGCGATCGAGTTGTTGTAAACAAACCTGCAGTGCCTCAGCAAGAGGCTTGCAGCAGGAGGGAGGTTGGCGATGATTACTTCACAAGCACAGCTTCGTACGCTGTATCCAGAACCGGCGGAGCGCGCGCGGCGCAAGCAGCTATCTGCGCTGGATGGTTATTGCCGGCAGTTCATCGCCTTGTCTCCCTTGTGCGTGCTCGCAACAGGCGGCGCTGAGGACTGCCTGATGGATGCCTCGCCCAGAGGCGGTGTGCCGGGTTTTGTGCATGTTCACGATGCCCATACGCTGTGGATTCCTGATGCGGGTGGCAACAATCGTCTGGACAGCCTGAGCAATCTGTTGAGCGATCCTCGCATCGGTCTGCTGTTTCTGATCCCCGGTGTGAATGAAACCTTGCGTATCAATGGCCGTGCGCAGCTGCGTGATGAGCAGCCGTTTACGCAAAAATTTGCCAGTGACCATTTTGTGCCCAAACTGGTGATTGAGGTGCATGTGCAAGAGGCTTATCTGCACTGCGCCAAAGCATTGATGCGATCGCGGCTATGGCAGGCTGATGCGCAGTGTGAACGTTCGGTGTTGCCCAGCATGAACCAGATGATTCATGCGCAGCTTGGGCTGGATGCAGTGCCTGAGCCCCAGTCCGCCATGGAACAACGTTATCAGCAGCAGATTGCGCTGGAAGTTGGTAAAGCCTAGTACTGCAAGCGCAGGCTTCACGCCTGCTGCGGCGGAATCAGGAAGTCGAGGAGAACAGCATGGCGGTGGTGTTGGTAATCGGGGCTTCGCGAGGAATTGGTCGTGGTTTGGTGCGAGCGTGTGTGGCGCGTGGCGATCAAGTGATGGCTACGGTGCGCCAGCGCGAAGATGTGGCGGCATTGCGTGACGAAGGTGCGCAGGCTCTGGTGGTGGATGTGGCGCAGCCTGCCAGCGTTAGCGGCTTGGCGTGGCAGCTGGATGGGGTTGAGCTGGATCAGGCTTGGTATGTGGCAGGAGCCTGGGATGGTGGCTGCGCTCACACACCTCCGACGCAGCAGGATTTTGATCGCGTCATGCACACCAATGTGCTGGGAGCGATGCAGGTGCTGCCACAAATCATGCCGTCCGTTCAAGCTGCACGCGGCACCATGGTCTGCATCAGCAGCGAAATGTCTCGTCTGACGCAGGCGCAAAGCAATGCATGGCTGTATCGAACGAGCAAGGCTGCGTTGAATATGGTGGTGGCATGCGCGCAGGATGAATGGCCAAATGTGCCGGTAATTGCCATGGATCCCGGTTGGGTGCGAACCGATATGGGGGGCGATGGCGCTTTGATTTCGGTGTCTACCTGCGTGCAGGGTATGTTGCAGGCTGTGGCGCAATGCCGTGAAGCCGACACCAGTGGCTTGCTGCGCTATGACGGGCAGCGTTGGAGCAACTGGTAATGAATACTGTGCTCAAGGCATATGGGAAAAACACTAAAGGTAGGAGACAGACATGTTGCTAAACGATGAGCAAACCATGATTAGAGATGCACTGCGTGATTTTGTGCAGACGCAAATCACTCCCCACGCAGCACGCTGGGACAAAGAGCATCACTTCCCCAAAGATGTGCACCAAGGCTTGGCAGCGCTGGGCTGTTATGGCATTTGCGTGCCCGAGTCCTATGGCGGCGCGGGGATGGATTATGTGAGTCTGGCGCTGGTGCTGGAGGAAATTGCAGCAGGAGACGGCGGCACCAGCACGGTCATCAGCGTGACCAACTGCCCAGTGAATGCCATCCTTATGCGCTATGGCAGTGAGGTGCAAAAGCAGCAGTGGCTCACGCCCTTGGCCAAGGGCGAGATGCTGGGCGCTTTTTGCCTGACAGAGCCTCATGTGGGCTCGGATGCATCGGCACTGCGCACCACGGCAGTCAAGGACGGTGAGGACTATGTCATCAACGGCGTCAAGCAGTTCATCACAAGCGGCAAAAATGCCGATGTAGCGATTGTGATTGCCGTGACGGACAAAGTGGCAGGCAAGCGTGGCATGAGTGCTTTTCTGGTTCCCACCTCCAACGCTGGCTATGTGGTGGCGCGCCTGGAAGATAAATTGGGACAGCACAGCAGCGATACCGCTCAGATCAATTTTGACAACTGTCGAATTCCCGCTGCGTACCTGATTGGTGCGGAAGGCGAGGGTTACAAAATTGCCTTGAGTGCACTGGAAGGTGGGCGCATAGGCATTGCTGCGCAAAGCGTTGGCATGGCGCGTGCGGCTTTTGAGTGCGCACTGCAATACAGCAAGGAACGCGAGAGCTTTGGGCAGGCCATTTTCAATCATCAGGCCGTAGGTTTCAGGCTGGCAGATTGCGCGACGCAAATAGAAGCTGCACGGCAGTTGGTCTGGCATGCAGCAAGCCTGCGCGATGCGGGGCTGCCTTGCCTCAAAGAGGCAGCCATGGCCAAGTTGTTCGCCAGCGAAATGGCGGAGCGTGTATGCAGCGCGGCGATCCAGACCCTGGGTGGCTACGGCGTGGTCAGTGACTTTCCTGTTGAGCGTATTTACCGCGATGTGCGCGTGTGCCAAATTTATGAAGGCACCAGCGACGTGCAGAAAATTCTGATTCAGCGCGCCCTGGCGTAGATTCCCATGTGACAGCGGCAACGGTTTTTCCTGCTGACATGTGGTGGTGCTTTTTCCAAGGATTGGTATTGTCAATGCACACCAGCGTGTGCCTAAGCTATCGCTCCTCATCTGTCCTGGTCGCAATGGGCGGAAGCTGACGGTACAGGTCATGCAGCGAATTTGGTGCATTCACGGTCATTCAATCAGGCCATGCAAGCATTCCTGCATGGAGCGTCGTAGCTGATCAGCCCTGGTCAATCGTGAAGCCGTGAAGATGGCGCGGCACGGCTTTCGGTAATACGCAACCCAGTTCCGCCATGCGCTGCCTGACAAACAGTGATGGCACTGCAAACACATGTGCCAGCTCATCCAAACTACGCGCTTGCATGGTTTGCACAGCGTAGCGCAAAGCGGCTTCCGGGATGAGCAGGCGTAAAGCGAAGTCATTGGCCTCGACCATGTGACGCTGGCTAAAGTCAAGTCGAAAATCTTCGCCTATATGCAGCTGCCTGGACATGCCAGGGCGCAGATGGTGCAGGGCCACATGTGCCAAGGCATGTGCGACGATATAGCGCTGATGCGCATACGGTAGCTGTTGCTGGAGCGTGATGCAGGCTTGATTGTCGGCGGTAATGGAAAGTTTGGCGCTGCAAGAAAGGGCTGTTTGCAATTGCAAGTGCACGCCCATTTCTTTGACGATATGTGCCACATTGACGGGTACGGTCTGGTCCCAGTGCAGCTTGAGAATGCCTTCTGCCAACAATGCCATGCGAGGCATTATCGTTTGTTGCCAGTTTCAAGAAGCTGCAACTCGTTGACTGCTTCGCTAGACAATGGCACAAACTCATGGAGCAATGGTCGTGATGAAGATACCCGGCAGTGAAATCACCCCTGAAACAATCTATGAACAACGCCGACGCGCTTTGAAATGGATGACCAGCGGAGTGGCTGGCGTAGGGCTGGCTGCTTGGGCGCAGCGAAGTGCTTGGTGCAGTGATACTGCCTCAGCAAGCATGCTGGCAGCTCTACCATCCGTGGCATCCAGGCTGGCGGGCGCGTACACACAAGAGCAGCAAACACCATTTGAGCATGCCAGCGGCTATAACAATTTCTACGAGTTCGGCGTAGGTAAAGCTGATCCTCAGCGCTATGCGCAGCAGATGCCGATTGATCCTTGGGTGGTGGAAGTCGAAGGCTTGGTACACAAGCCAGGACGCTGGGATTTGGAGGAATTGCTCAAACTCAGCCCCATGCAGGAGCGGGTGTACAGATTGCGCTGTGTGGAGGGCTGGAGCATGGTGATACCGTGGATTGGCTACTCGCTGTCTGAATTGATTCGCCGTGTGGAGCCTATGGGTTCAGCCAAGTTTGTTGAATTTGAAACACTGGCGGATTCGCAGCATATGCGCGGACTGAAGTCGCGTGTGCTGCAGTGGCCTTACCGGGAAGGATTGCGTTTGGATGAGGCTGTGCACCCATTGTGCTTGTTATGCTTTGGCATGTATGGACGAGTGCTTCCCAAGCAAAGCGGGGCACCACTGCGTTTGGTTGTGCCATGGAAGTACGGGTTCAAGAGTGCCAAAAGCATTGTGAAGCTTCGCTTTGTGGAGCAGCAGCCCATTAGCGCCTGGATGGAATCAGCTCCCCATGAATATGGTTTTTATGCCAATGTGAATCCAGATGTGCCTCACCGCCGCTGGAGCCAGGCAACAGAGCGGCGTTTGGATGGCAGCAGCGCCTTTGCGCCAAAACGCCGAACTGTTTTGTTCAATGGCTATGCAGAGCAGGTTGCGCACTTGTACCAAGGCATGGACTTGCAACGTAATTTTTGATGGCGTATCAACCAGCAGGCAAACAAGGGGCACAGCACAGGGTGTTCAAGCTGCTGGTGCTCACGTTCTGCCTGTCGCCGCTGCTATTGTTGGCAATACCACTGGGCGCGCACGGACTGGGCGTTAATCCTGGAGAGGCACTGCTACGCGGCACAGGAGACTGGGCTTTGAGAGCTGTGTTCGCGGTGTTGGCGATGGCACCGTTACAGCAGATCAGTGGGAGGATTTGCCTTGGACCGATGCGCCGCACTGTGGGGCTGTTTGCCTGCTTTTACGCCATGCTGCATGCGCTGATTTATGCATGGCTGGAGATTGGGTGGAGCTGGTCTGCTGTGGTGCACGACATGGGACAGCGTCCGTTCATAGCGGTGGGCGTTGCTGCGCTTGGCATTTTGTTGGCGATGGCGGCCTCTTCATCCAGCCGAGTCATTGAAATGCTTGGGCGTCAGCGCTGGAAACGCTTGCACCACCTTCTGCATCTGGCAGCTTGGTTGGCAATGCTGCATTTCTACTGGATGCGCGTGGCAAAGAATGATGTCCAAGAGGTGTGGATCTATGCAGCCGTGCTGCTGCTAATGCAAGCATGGCGCATATGGTTTTGGCTGCGCCACACCAAGATGGTTTAGACACGCTGACACAACACCCCTGGTACAACGCCGTTGCTTCACCGTGTCGTTTCTTCGTATCCTCGACAAATTCATGTCTTGTCTCAGCCGCCAACATTCGTTTGGCATAGTGATGCTAGCGGTTCACTGGCAGGTCATGTCGTGGCGCGGATTTGGCGCGTAGCTGGGTCAATCAGCGCTGTGGGGACTTGGTAATGGCTTTGCTGGAAGACATCAATGCCGCACTCCAAGTTTTCTATCCAGCAGTAAAAATCTTCCACTGCCTGTTTGCCCATGATTGGAGCACCATGCTGGGGTACGAGCATTTGCACATCGAGTTGCCGTGCCATGCTTGTCCACAATCGCAAAATCTTGTTGGAGACCATGTATCTGCGGTGAAAGGCTTCCATACGGGGAATATGTGCCTGAATATTCACCACAGGTTTGCGTGCTTCTGCACCGGAGGTCATGGAGACGGCCAAGTCTCCCGTAAACAGAATGCGGCTGATGGGGTCATAGAAGTGAAAGTTGCCCTCGGAATGCATGAAGTGCGCGGGCAGCAAGACAAGCTCACTGGATCCGAGTGGCAGTCGAGCCCCTGAATCTGGAACACCAATGACCCGATTTTCGGTTTTTCCGACCTTGGTGAAATGCGGTGCAAAACGTTCCCATATTCGAGAAATCACCAGCGAAGCCTTGGTGCTGGTCATCCAGCGATCCAGAGAGGCAATGATGTCAGGGTCAGCGTGCGAGGCAATTACATAGGAGAGCTTCTGGGGAGGAAAGTGCCTCGTCATTCCCATGAACAGCTCGTTGAAAGCCAGATTTCCGCCTGGGTCGATGATGGCCCCGGTGCCGCTGTCGACAATCAGGAACTGGTTGCATTGCACGGCTTGGCCATCTTCCTCCATCAAGTCCGTGAACATCAAGCAAGCATGATTTTTGTCGCGATAGAGTTCTATGGCCATGGAGTCAGGTGTCGTAGATGAAAATCCTCACTGTAGGTGAGCTCGACGCCATGGCAGTTGATACAGCACAAGCAATACGTCCCCTCCCTCAGTCAGGGTGCGCATGTTCTTATTGCTGGGTGGCTGGCTGTGCGGGGCCAGATCGTATGGGAAGTACTGTGTCAGGCAAAGACGCGCGGTCTTGGGCCTGCGGTCCGGTGGGCAGATAGAGGTCACCACGTTGGCCGCAGGCACCAAGGGCCACCGTACAAACGGCAAGGGCAATGCACCGGACTAGAATTTGGTTTGCATTCAACATGAGTGGATTGTAATGACCGACCTTGAATATTTGGATAAAGCAGAGCAACTGCTGATGGCAGTTGAGCAGTCGTGCGACCGCCTCAACGATGATGTGGATGCTGATATCGATGCACAACGCGTTGGTGGCATGGTGACTTTGGTGTTTGCGAACCGTTCACAGATTGTGATCAACCAGCAAAAGCCGCTGCATGAAATTTGGCTGGCGGCCAAGGCTGGTGGATTCCACTATAAATTTGACGGTCAACAGTGGAAAGACACCAAGGGCAGCGGAGAGTTCTTTGCCAATTTAAGCCGCTTTGCCAGTGAGCAATCAGGGTTGTCATTGACGTTCTCTTCCGATGTGGCCTGAGCCAGCGTGACGTTCTCAAATTAAAAAGCCCAGTGTCAATACTGGGCTTTTTTGTGACCGCTTTAGTTGCGGAACAAATCAAGGATACGGCTGCGCTCCTCGGCTGGAGGCGCTTCCGTAGGTTCGTCGGAATTGAAATAGCCTGCGCTCATGCCCAGGCCTGTCACGCCGGCTGAGCCCGTGAACTCATCGAAATACCATTCACCTCCTGCATTGGTGACACCTTCAGGTACGGGGTAGCTGGCAACGGGCACCCCTTTGAGTGCATGTTGCATAAAGCTGATCCAGATCGGAAGGCTCAGGCCACCACCGGTTTCTCGTGAGCCCAGGTTGCGTGGGTTGTCGTAGCCTATCCAGGTAATAGCTGCCAGCGTAGGCTGAAAGCCTGCAAACCAAGCGTCCACCGCATCATTCGTTGTGCCCGTTTTTCCATAGATGTCAGGGCGCTTCAGCGTGGCTTGCGCACGTGCAGCAGTACCAGACTTGGCAACGGTTTGCAGCATGGAATTCATCACAAAAGCATTGCGAGCATCGATAGCGCGCTGCTGCTGCTCCAGAGGCTTGGGAATGAACTCGGAGAGAACACGACCTTTATGGTCTGTGATCTTTGCGATCAGCCAGGGATTGACACGGTAACCGCCATTGGCAAATACCGAGAAGGCCGTGGCCATTTGCATGGGTGTCACCGAGCCCGCACCCAGTGCCATGGTGAGATAGGCAGGATGACGGTTGGCTTCAAATCCAAAGCGAGTGATCCATTCCTGTGTGAACTTCGGGGTGGTGAAGTCGAGTATGCGAATCGAAGGAATGTTTCTGGATTTGGCCAATGCCGTACGCATAGTCATTGGACCTTCAAATCGATGGTCGTAGTTTCTGGGCTCCCAGGGTTGCCCACCAGTCACACTGGAACCGTAGAACAACGGCGCATCATTGATCATGCTGGCAGGACTCAACCCCTTCTCCAGAGCAGCGGAAAAGATAAATGGCTTGAAGGCAGAGCCAGGTTGGCGCCAAGCTTGAGTGACGTGGTTGAACTTGTTCTTCTGGAAGTCAAAGCCGCCTACTAAGGCCCGGATTGCACCTGTACGGGGATCAACAGCAACAAAGGCGCCTTCAACTTCCGGCAACTGTGTGGCAGACCATTTGCCCTGCGAAGTCTCAATCACCCGAATCACAGCGCCAGGGCGAATCTTGATATTGGGAGAAGCTTTATCGCTGAGACCAGATTCCACGGGTTTGAGACCATCTCCTGTGATGATCAATGTTTGGCCATCCGGGCGTTGTACGGTCAAAGACTTTCTAGAGGCTTCTAGAACCACTGCCGCCAGCACATCGCCATTGTCAGGGTGCTGGGCCAAAGTGTCATCGATTACATCCTCAAGCGCCACTTTGTCGCTAGGGAGTGCGATGAACTTTTCAGGGCCACGATAGCGCTGGCGGCGTTCATAGTCCATGATTCCCTTGCGCAAGGCTGAATAGGCAACTTCTTGCTCGCCCGCATTCAGCGTGGTGTAGACGTTTAAACCACGTGTATACGCTTCATCACCATATTGAGCGTATACCAGTTGGCGAGCCATTTCGGCAACATAGTCCGCATTAACGCTTGTGCTGTTGCGACTGGCATTACGTAGTTGCAATGGTTCATCGCGTGCCATGCGTGCTTGTTCGGCTGTGATGAACCCGTTTTCCTCCATCCGCTCAATGATGTAGAGCTGGCGGATTCGTGCACGCTTCGGGTTGCTGATGGGGTTGTAGGCCGAAGGTGCTTTGGGCAGCCCAGCCAACATGGCTGCTTCAGCCACAGTGACATCTTTGAGCGACTTGCCAAAGTAGACCTCGCTAGCCGCGGCGAAACCGTAGGCACGGTGGCCCAAGAAGATCTGGTTCATATAAATTTCCAGAATCTTCTCCTTGCTCAAAAGGTGCTCTAACTTGAAGGTGAGCAGCACTTCATAAATTTTGCGCGTATAGGTCTTCTCTGAAGAGAGATAAACGTTGCGTGCGACCTGCATGGTGATGGTCGAAGCACCCTGGCTTTTCACCTTGCCCAGATTGGCCAAGGCAGCACGGAGCATACCCTTGTAGTCGACGCCTCCGTGCTCGAAGAAGCGCGTGTCTTCAATCGCGAGCACAGCATCAACCATCACTTTGGGAATTTCCTCAATGGGCGTGAGCGTGCGTCGTTCTTCCCCAAACTCGCCAATCAAAGCGCCTTCTGAGGAATAAACGCGCAAAGGGAGCTTGGGTCGGTAGTCGGCCAGCTCGGATACATCTGGCAAGTTGGGGTAGGCCATGGACAGAGCCACAGCAACGACCAGTACAACTGCGAGTGTTCCTGCGACAGCCAAGCCGATCAGCCACAAAAACGCGCGCAAAAACCAATGCTTGCGAGGTTGAGGGATGCTTTTCTGTCTAGAGGAAGGCTTTTCGCTGGATTCGGGAGAGGTAGGCATGTCGCTCCACACAAATGAGGAAAGGCATTATAGGAAACGGCTTGAGGGCAGATGTTTGCAAAAGTGTGTCGTGCAAAACCCACCACGCAAGTATGGAGGATGACCAGGATCAAAGCTGGTGCAATTGCTGCTGATGATGCGTGAGAAGAGGTAGAAGGGCACTTGGTCGAGTTATACCCTTGCTGCTAGCATGCATTCGAATTGTGACTTTCTATATCAAAATGAAACGGGGAGGGGGGGGTGTGGCCTCGATTAGTTCCCTTTTTAAGCGACAGCCTGCGCCGCTTATTGGTTTGGATATCAGCTCCTCATCCATTAAGTTGGTTGAGTTGAGTCAAGATGCGCGGGGGGCTTGGATTTTGGAGCGATGTGCTTCAGAGCCCTTGGAAGCAGATTGGGTGGTGGACGGAAATATCGAAAAGTTCGATGAAGTCAGTGATGCTCTGAGGCGTCTACTAAAAAAGAGTGGAACGCGCGCAAAGAATGTGGCTCTGGCATTGCCCCATTCTTCTGTAATTACCAAGAAAATTATTCTGCCAGGTAATTTGAGCGAACAAGAGCTTGAAGTGCAGGTGGAGTCAGAGGCGAGCCAATATATTCCATTCCCTTTGGATGAAGTGAGTTTGGATTTTTGCACCATGGGGGTTAATGCGACAAACTCATCAGATATTGATATTTTGTTGGCCGCCACGCGCAAGGAAAAAGTTGAAGAGATCAATAATCTGGCAGTGTTGGTGGGCCTGAAGCCGGTAATAGTGGATGTCGAGTCTTACGCATCTCGATTGGCGGCAGGGCGCTGGATAGCACAGCTGCCTAATGCTGGGGAAGATGAATTAATTGCGCTGGTTAAAGTCGGCGCACGAAATTTTAGATTGCAGATTGTGTGTAATGACGAAGTATTGCATGACAGCGAGCAAGGAATTGGGGGGGGGCATCTTACTCAATTGATCGCACGCCATTATGGTATTAGTGCGGAGGAGGCCGAACTAAAGAAAAGAACAGGCGATTTACCAGAAGAATATTTTGAAGCAGTGCTTAAACCTTTTGTAGATAGTCTGGCAAAAGATATTGCACGCGCATTACAGTTTTTCTTCACAAGTACACGATATCACAGTGTGCACCATATGGCGATGTTTGGTGGTAGTGCTGGTATTCAAAATTTGACACAGGCTGTTCGAGAACAAGTCAACGTTCCTGTTCATCTGCTCAATCCATTTGAGAATATGGTGTACGCACCATCTGTGAATAAGAGTAGGCTGAAAAATGATGCGCCGATGTATCTCACAGCATGTGGCTTGGCGATGCGGAGGTTCTTATCATGATCTTGATTAACCTTCTGCCTCATCGAGAAGCATCCAGAAAAAAACGTCGAGAAGCTTTTCAAGTAAAGATGTTCATGTCGGTGCTTTTGGGGATATTGATTGGAGCTTTAATATATTCGTGGATTCAAATTAGAATTGATAATCAGCAAGGTCGAAACGCTTATTTGCAGTCTGAAATTTCTTTATTGAACCAGCAGATTAAAGAAATAGAGGGGCTGGAAGGAGAGATTAATGCGCTGAGAGCGAGGCAAAAGGCTGTGGAAGATCTGCAAGCCAATCGCAATTTACCGGTGCATTTACTGATTGAACTGGTCAATCAGTTGCCCGAAGGTGTATACCTTACTTCAATGAAGCAGACAGGTTTACTGGTTGAGGTGAAAGGGGTGGCGCAGTCTAACGAGCGAGTGTCGGAGGTTTTGAGAAATTTCTCCAGTGGAACACCATGGATTGCCAAGCCCAATCTCAAGGAGATTGTGGCTGGTAGCGTGGCTTTATCGCCAAAGGATCAGCGCAAGGTGGTGAATTTTATTATGACGTTTTCTTTGGTGCTACCTGATGCAGGCAGCGAAGGAGCTAAATAATGAAAAGCACAAAAAATAGCATGTCGATCAATTTTTCAGCGCATGCTCAAGCGATAAAGTCACAGTTTTATGCTTTGGATCCTAAAGACCCATCTTTATGGCCTGCATTCCCAAGATTGTTTCTATGCTGTGGTATAGCTCTGCTAACTGTTGGCGTGGCTTGGTATTTTTATTTGAAGAGTTTTGAGGAAGATTTGGAACGTGAGCGTGCTACCGAAGTTAGTTTGCGATCCGACTATGAGAAAAAACTCGTTAAAGCAGTGAGTATTGAAGGGCTGAAAAAGCAAAGAGAGCAGGTCCAGCAATATGTGATTCAGCTTGAGAAGCAGTTGCCAAGTAAGTCAGAAATGGCAGCGTTGTTATCGGATATAAATCAGGCCGGATTAGGCCGTAGTTTACAGTTTGAGCTTTTCAAGCCTGGTAATGAGTCTGTCAAGGATTATTATGCAGAGCTTCCTATTGCGGTGAAGATATCTGGGGGTTTTCATGATGTGGGGATGTTTGCCTCAGATATTGCTCATTTATCACGTATTGTGAATCTTAATAATATATCAGTTGCTCCTAAAGGAGGGGGAGCGTTGACGCTTGATGCAACGGCTCACACCTATCGTTACTTGGATGCGGAAGAGGTTAATGCAAAGAGGAGTGATGCCTCTAAACGGAAAAAGTAGAGGAGCTGCGAAACTATGATGCATAGAAAGATTCTCTTATTAATGAGTATGGCATTAACCTTATTAACAGGTTGTTGGGGCGGTGAGCATGACGATTTGCGGAGCTGGATAGCTGAGCGGAAGTCAGTGACCAAACCGATGATTCGGCCTTTAAAAGAGCCTTCTGTTTTTGCTCCACAAGGATATTCAGCATCTAATGGCATGGATCCGTTTAATATGCTGAAGTTGACGCAGGTTTTAAACCGTGAATCGGAGGGGAGCAAATCTAACCTGGAACTCTTAAAAGTAGAGCAGAATCGACATAAAGAAGAGTTGGAAAGCTATCCACTGGATAATATGAAGATGGTGGGTAGTATGCGAAAAGATGGGGGGAATACGGCATTATTACGCGTCAATCAGCTAATTTATCAGGTTCAAGTTGGAAATTATCTGGGTCAAAACTACGGCCGTATTTTGGAAGTCGGTGAGCACAGCCTCAAGCTAAGAGAAGTTGTTCAAGATCCAACCGGAGATTGGGTGGAAAGAGTGACTACGCTGGATCTGCAAGAGGGGGAGTAAAGAATGCGATATAAGAAAGGCTGCGTGCCTGTTCATTGGTTCACAATAGCTGTGGTTGCTCTGACATCCTCTCTTGCGTGGGCGGGTAGTGTGCAATCTGTCACAGCCTCGTTGCAAGGTGGCGGTGAAGTTGTCAGGGTTGAGCTTTCAGAGCCTTTGAAGGCACCTATTACGGGGTTTGCTATTCAGTCTCCAGCCCGCATTGCCCTTGATTTCTCCGACACGAGCAATGCACTGGAGCAATCTCTTGTCAATATTCAGCAAGGCAATTTGAATACGGCAAATGTGGTCGAGGGGGCTGGTCGAACGCGCTTGGTCTTGAATCTGAAAGCTGCGACAACGTATCGCACCGAGGTCAGAGGCAATACCGTGTTGGTTTTTTTAGACCCCGTGCAAGGCGCTGCTGCTATTCAGCCCCAGACTTCTCCCACTCGGAAAGCATTGTCAACTGCTGTACAAGCCACGGGGAGCGTGGCATTGAAGGATGTTGATTTCCGTCGCGGCAGTGATGGGGCTGGTCGGCTAATCGTCGACCTGGGTTCTTCTATGGTGAGTGCCGATGTGCGACCGGAAGGAAAGGGGTTGACGGTCGACTTGCTCAAAGCCAGTTTGCCTCAAGGTCTGCAACGTCGCCTGGATGTGACGGATTTTGCGACACCGGTGCAAAACATCACGGCAATCCAGCAGGGTGATCGTGTGCGCTTAAGTGTTGAAGCTATTGGTGATTGGGAGCACTCTGCTTATCAAAGTGACAGTCAGTTCGTTTTAGAAGTGCGGCAGAAAAAGGTGGATGCATCAAAGCTCACCAAAGGCCCTGGCTTTACAGGGGAACGCTTGTCCTTGAATTTCCAAAATATTGAAGTGCGTTCGCTTTTGCAAGTGATTGCAGATTTCACCAACTTTAATATTGTTACATCAGATACCGTAGGCGGCTCTTTGACATTGCGTTTGAAAGATGTACCTTGGGACCAAGCGCTGAATATCATCATGGAGGCTAAAGGTCTTGGGATGAAGAAAAGCGGCAATGTATTGTGGATTGCGCCCAGAGATGAAATTGACGAACGGACGCGACGTGATTTTGAAGCTGCGCGAAAGATCGAGAATCTCGAGCCTTTGCGTACACAAGGATTTCAGATCAACTACGCCAAAGCCGAGGATTTGAAAAAACAGCTTGCAGATAATAGTAGTGGTGGTGAAGCATCCACGCGTTTTCTATCCCCAAGAGGTTCTGCCATCGCAGAGCCTCGCACCAATCAGCTGTTTGTGACAGATACTTCCAGCAAGCTGGAAGAGGTTGCCAATCTGTTGAAGACGCTAGATGTTCCAGTGCGACAAGTATTGATTGAGGCACGGATTGTTGAAGCTAGAGATACTTTTGGCCGCTCCTTGGGGGTGAAGTTCGGTGGAGGATTCACCGATAAGCGTGGGAGCATTGGCAGTGGCTATGACAGCTATGGCACTAAAAGCGACTCACCTTTCGTCAATTTACCAGCAGGGCTTTCGACTGGTGGGGGTGGCGGCTCATTAGCATTGAGTATTTTCAATTCTGGGTTGACACGTTTTTTATCGCTTGAATTGTCAGCCATGGAGGCTGAGGGAGTGGGTAAGGTCATATCGAGTCCGCGTTTGCTGACAGCAGATCAGACGCAGGCGGTGATTGAGCAAGGTACCGAGTATCCCTATACTGAAACTGCGCCCAATGGGGCAACGACCATCTCCTTTAAGAAGGCAGTATTGAAGTTGGAAGTCGTACCGCAAATTACCCCTGAAGGCAATATTATTCTGGACTTGGATGTGAACAAAGACTCCCGAGGGGAGATTACGGATCAGGGGGTCGCGATCGATACCAAGCACATCAAGACACAGGTTTTGGTGGAAAACGGCGGTACTGTAGTGATTGGTGGTATTTTTGAAATGGAAGAGATCAACCAAGTGAACAAAGTGCCATTGCTGGGTGATATTCCTGTGATGGGCAATTTGTTCAAGAGCCGCACAAGGGAATCAACCAAACGTGAAATGCTGGTATTTATTACGCCTCGTATGGTGACGGACGCAATTGCACGCAATTAGAGAGGCTAAGTCGGTGACAATCAAGGGCCGCCTTCGGGCGGTCTTTGTGCATCTGTAAACAGGGAAATTGTTGTGCATTTTTCACTCATTGGCCTGCCCGGTTCGGGCAAATCCACCATTGGACGCAGTTTGGCGCGTATGTGGAAACTGCGTTTTGTGGACTCGGATGCGGTCATCGAGCAGCGCATCGGTTGCAGCATCAAGGTGTTCTTTGAGGCGCATGGAGAGGCTGCATTCAGAGATGTGGAGTCACAGGTTCTTGCCGAATTGCTCAGTGATAGTGACCCTTGCGTCCTTTCCACTGGAGGAGGCGCCATTTTGAGGGAAGAGAATAGAGCAGTATTGAAAGCGCAAAGTACGGTGTTTTATCTGCAGTCGTTACCAGAGGATATTGCGCGTCGTCTGCGTAACGACACTACACGTCCGCTGATGCAAGGCGAAGATGCGCTCAAGCGACTGCGAGACTTGCTGCGAGTACGAGGGCCGCTGTATTTGCAGACGGCCCACTATGTGATTGATGCAGCACGTCAGAACGCGGCACAAGTGAGTCGAAAAATCTGCATGCAGGCAGAACTTGCGGGTTTGATAGCGGGTTCTGCTTGCTGCGATGAGATGCAGGATTGAGAATACACGCCCAAGTTGCTTGCCAAGTACGGCGCCCACCTGACTGCCTAGACCCTTGTGGGCTAGCTTGTTTTTCTAGAAGTTTGTTGTGAAATCTCAGAGCCAGACCGTTCATATTGATTTGGGGGATCGTTCCTACCCCATCGTCATTGCCGCCGACTTATTGGGACAGGCATCCACGTTTGAAGGCTGCCCAAGTGCTGCGCAGGCAGTGATTGTGAGCAATAGCACGGTACAGCCTTTGTATGAAGCACGACTCAAAGCGGCTTTGCAAGGCAAGTATCGGAAAGTTCATTCGGTAGTACTGCCTGATGGGGAAGCCTACAAGGACTGGCAGACGCTGAACTTGATTTTTGATGGTTTGCTTGCAAACGGTTGTGATCGAAAAACTGTGCTGTTTGCCCTGGGCGGTGGCGTCGTCGGCGATATGACGGGGTTTGCTGCCGCTAGTTACATGCGTGGTGTGCCCTTTATTCAAGTCCCTACCACTTTGTTGTCGCAGGTGGATTCCAGCGTCGGGGGGAAGACGGCCATCAATCATCCACTTGGCAAGAATATGATTGGTGCGTTCTACCAGCCACAGTTGGTGGTGTGTGATCTCGCTACGCTAAACACCTTGCCCGCGCGCGAAGTATCTGCTGGTTTGGCGGAAATCATCAAGTACGGGCCGATTGCGGATATGGAATTTTTCGACTGGCTGGAGTCTCATATTGATGCACTGCGTCAGCTTGACCGTGAGGCATTGGTGCATGCAGTCAAGCGCAGCGTTGAAGTCAAGGCCTGGGTGGTGGGACAAGACGAAAAAGAAGCGGGCTTGCGCGCTATTTTGAATTTTGGTCATACCTTTGGACATGCAATCGAAGCAGGAATGGGTTACGGAAACTGGTTGCATGGTGAGGGCGTCGGTGCAGGCATGGTGATGGCGGCACATTTGTCGCAGAAACTGGGCTTGGTTGATGCGGCCTTCGTCGCGCGCCTGACCAGCTTGATTGAACGTGCCGGGTTGCCCACGCGCGCAGCTGTGCTGGATGCCAAAGATAACGCGGGCGCTTATTTGAATCACATGCGTGTGGACAAAAAGGCGGAAGCCGGCGAAATTCGGTTTGTTCTGATTGATGGCCCAGGTCGGGCCATCATGCGCTCCGCTCCTGATGATCTGGTTCGGGAGGTGATCGATACCTGCTGTGCTCAGGGGGCTGGGGTACAAGGCCAGTAGTCTGTGCGGCTCACGCTGGTAGTGCAAGCGTGAGCTGTAAGATGGATGTCGAAAAGGAGAGAGCATCGGTGCAAGCGTTTTTATCCCCATGGGCCTGCCATCCAGAGACAACGCGTGGCCGCCTGCACCCTGAAACGCCTGCACCAACGCGTTCAGAGCACCAGAGGGACAGAGACCGCATCGTGCATTCCAGTGCCTTTCGTCGATTGGTCTACAAAACCCAGGTTTTCTTGAACCATGAGGGAGATTTGTTTCGCACCCGTTTAACCCATTCTTTGGAGGTGGCGCAGTTGGGGCGCTCGGTGGCGCGTCCTCTGGGGCTGAATGAGGATCTGGTTGAAGCCATTTGTCTGGCGCACGATCTGGGACACACGCCATTTGGACATGCAGGCCAAGATGAGCTGAATGCTTGCATGCAGAACTTCGGTGGATTCGAGCACAACTTACAAAGTCTGCGTGTGGTGGATTATCTGGAAGAGCGCTATCCCCATTACGACGGAATCAATCTCACCTTCGAAACCCGCGAAGGTATTTTGAAGCATTGCTCACGCAGTAATGCGCTCAAGCTTGAAGCGCAAGAACCAGGAGGGGTCGCTGCCAGATTTTTGACTGGGCAACAAACTTCTTTAGAAGGGCAGCTTGCGAACTTGGCGGATGCTATTGCCTACAACGCTCATGATGTTGACGATGGTGTTCGCTCGGGGCTGATCACGGTAGAGCAACTGCAGTCCGTGCCGTTGTTTGCGCAGTTTTATGCACAGGCACTTGCGGAGTTTCCACAATTGGCGCGGCCTGAATCCCAGCGGCGCTTGTTGTACGAGACCATACGGCGCATGTTGACGGAGCAGGTCTACGACGTGATCCACACTACGCGCCAGCGCATAGAAAAAGTGGGCGTGCAACATGTGGACGAAGTTCGAGCCTGTGGGCAGCGCTTGGTCAGCTTTAGTGACGACATGCATGAGCAGTCCCAGGCACTCAAGCATTTTTTGTTTCATCAGCTTTACCGTCATGGAAAAGTCATGCAAACCATGGATGCTGCGCGGCAAGTGGTGCGAGATTTATTTGCTGCTTATATGGTTCAGCCATCCATGATGAAGCCGCGTTTTGCCTGGCGTGCGCAGCGCGCTGAAAATGCTGCCGATTTGGCAAGAACAGTGGCTGACTTTGTTGCGGGGATGACAGATCGTTATGCTGCCAAAGAGCATGAACGACTCACTGGTCAGCAGCTGCTGGTGTAGGCCTCGATACAAAAAATTGCGTTTGGGCAACAGCTAATCGCCATGCGGTCTGCAACAAAGCTGGTGCATGGCTAGAATTTGCGCCATAACACAAGGGGGCATGGTGCCCCCATTTGTTTTTGAGGCCTACACATGACCGACACCACAACAGAACACTCCTTTCCTGAAGACATAGTGATTGCAGATACGGTGCGCTGGCTGGAAAAGGCCGTGATCGGCCTCAACCTCTGCCCTTTCGCCAAAAGCGTGCACGTCAAAGGCCAGATTCACTATGTGGTCAGCCAAGCGACAGACGTTGAGGGGGTTGTCATGGATTTGCATCGGGAACTTGAAGCATTGGCTGAGAGTTCACCCGAAAAGCGCGACACCACGCTGCTTATCTTGCCGCAAGCATTGCAAGATTTTCTGGATTTCAATGACTTCACCGAACTGGCCGATGACTTGGTGGAAGAGTTGGAGCTAGGTGGAATTTTGCAGGTAGCTTCGTTTCACCCTCTGTTCCAATTTGAAGGCACGGACGTGGACGATGTCACCAACTGCACTAACAGGGCTCCATATCCCATCCTGCATTTGCTGCGTGAAGACAGTATTGACAAAGCAGTTGAGGCATTTCCGGAAGCTGAAACGATTTACGAACGCAATATGCAAGTGCTGGAAGAGATGGGCATTGAAGGCTGGCTGGATCTGGATGTGGCTGCACGTTGTCCCGTAACAGATAGAGATATGGTCAGCGAAAAAAAGAAGTGATGAGTAAGAAAATCAAGGCTACGCAGAGCCAACAGCCTAACAACAGACCAGTAGCACAAGATATTGCCGCTCAGTTGGAGCTTAAGCCAGGGCAAAGCATTGACTTGCTCAAGGCTCTGCACATCCTTACGCGCGATGGCAAGCTGAACCAAGACTCTCGCCGCAAGCTCAAACAGGTCTATCACCTCTACCAATTCATTGAGCCTATTCTCAAAGAGCTGGGAGAGGGAGGTAAGCCTGTTACCTTGGCGGACCATGGGGCAGGCAAGTCTTACCTGGGTTTTATCCTCTACGACCTGTATTTCAAGGCACAAGGGCAAGGTCGTATTTACGGTATTGAAACGCGTGCACCCTTGGTGGAAGCTTCTCAAAAGCTGGCAACTGAACTGGGCTTTGAGCGCATGCACTTTTTGAATATGTCTGTAGCCGAGTCCACGCGTGCAGACTTCATGCCAGAGTGCTTCGATGTCGTCACTGCGCTGCATGCTTGTGATACAGCAACTGATGATGCCATTGCCTTTGGGCTGGAAAAAAAAGCACAAGCCATGGTTCTGGTTCCTTGCTGCCAAGCGGAAGTTGCGGCCTGCCTGCGTCAAAACAAGGCCGCGAGTCTGTCCCGCACGCCCTTGGCCGAACTGTGGCGTCATCCCATTCACACGCGAGAGATGGGCAGTCAGATTACCAATGTTCTGCGCTGTCTCTACCTTGAAGCCAGCGGCTATCAAGTCACGGTGACCGAGTTGGTCGGTTGGGAACACAGCATGAAAAATGAGCTCATCGTGGCTCGATACACAGGCCATAAGAAACGCAGCGCAGCAGAACGATTGCAGCAGCTGCTGTCGGAGTTCGGCTTGGACGCATTGGCCGAGCAACGCTTTAAGTTAGCGGCTGCTTCTTAAAGATTCACTCCCCAATTCAAGTGCCTGCCCAAGAGCCGCTCTTGCACAGATTGTGCAAGGCGTTCTTCGGCAGGATTTTTTGCGTCTGAAATTACCTTTATGCAAAGGCAAGAAATATTTTGCTGAAATTTTGCTTGAACAAAAGTTGCTGAATCTGCTTGTGCAGACTGGATGTTGAGAGTTTGTCCTACAAGTATGGGTAAAAAAATCGCCATCCGCGACCGGCAGGATGACTATGTCGAGCTGTCAATTTTGTAATAAGATTTGTGCACATGTAATTATCAATCCTTGCTGAATATTGATTAATTTTATTAATCGATATGTGGCGCAAATCTCGTGCAGGTGCACTATGAAAATGCGATACCTCTCCAAAGTGCTGGCTTCGTGGGGTCTTACCTCCTTGGCATTCAGTGCGTTGGCCCAGACTGCCCAGCCTTCTGCTCCTGCTCAGCCGTTTGTGCCTTCAGTGCTCAATCAAGTAGTGGAGCGCGCCATTACTTCCCACCCAGAAATCAATGCTCGCTATCATGATTTTGTCTCTTCGCTTGAAGATCAAAACATTGCTCGTGCGGGCTGGCGTCCTCAGGTTACGGCGCAAGGGTGGGTTGGCAAAGAGTGGCGAGGAAATTTGCCAGAGCGTCAATCTTCTTATGACTGGAGCCGGCCAGGTTGGAGTCTAGAGCTGCGCCAGCTCATTTTTGATGGGGGAGCAACGTCCAATCGTATTCGCCAGTTCGGTTTCGAGAAGCTCGCCAAATACTACGACTTGCATTCCACCACCAATAGCTTGGCCAACGAAGCGGTGGCGGCTTACCTGGATGTGCAGCGATACCGCGCCATGCAGAGCCTCGCGCAGGAAAACTTTTCCATGCATGAAACAACACTCTCACAGTTGCGAGAGCGCCAAGAGTCTGGTGTAGGCCGGGGTGTTGACATGGAGCAAGCCAGCGGGCGTCTGTCTTTGGCGCAAACCAATTTGATGACAGAGAGTAACAATCTCAACGATGTAACACAACGTTTTCGCCGTGTGGTTGGTGAATATCCGCCAGCACAAATGCCTCCTGTGCCAGAGGTTGTTGGAGAGCTTCCTGTCATAGGTGAAACGAAAAATTTCGAGGATGCACTGCGCGTGAATCCGACAATCCTCTCCAAGCAGGCGTTGGTTCAGGCCGCGCAGGCGGGCGAAAAAGCTGCCCAGGCGGCACATGCTCCCACTTTGGATCTGCGTGCATCCACTGGACGGGATAGAGAGCAGCCAGGGGCTAATTACCGAGACGTGCAAAGCTCCCGTATTCAGCTGATGCTGACGTATCCGCTTTATCGTGGTGGAGCAGATTCCGCACGCATTCGTCAAACTGCGGCTCAGGGATACGCTGCACAGGATGTGCGTGACTACACCTGCCGAAATGTGCAGCAAGAGCTTTCTGTAGCTTGGAACAATATCGTTCGCCTGCGTCAGCAACTGCCATTCTTGAGAGAGCATGAGCTTTCCACTTCCAAGGTGCGGGTAGCGTATCTGCAGCAGTTCCGTATTGGTCAGCGCTCTTTGTTGGATTTGCTGGATACAGAAAACGAATTGTTCGATGCTCGCCGAGCCATGATCAATGCTGACTACGACTTGAAGAAAGCCGAGTACTACTGGTTGTCCCTTTCCGATAAGGTGTTGCCCAACTTGGGCTTGGCGCAACCGCACAGTGATGCGCAGCCTGATGAAAACCAAGCTCTGGTCTTACCTGATGAGCCGCTGCGTGCTTGCATGGATACACTCCCTGACACAAGTAACTTGATGCCAGTAGCTCTGAAGCAATCAGCTACACCTAGTACGCTACATCCGCAGCGTTCAAATAATTAACCTCTGACAAGGGACTCGCTTATTCCTTGGGGGGGGGAGATGGCATGGTTACAAAAGATACAAAAAACAATGATGACGCTAACAGCAAAGACTTCTCGGCCCTCGATGAGGATTTCATCCGGGTACTGGAGGATTTGATCGATGCGCTATTGAGCAACGGTGCTTTGCGGCTGACAGATTTGCCACCGCATGCGATCGATAAGCTCAATCAGCGCAAGAGAGAGCGTGATCGGCTGCGTAACTCGCTGGACTTGATCGCTGACGACGATGCCTTGATTTGATGGGCAGAGGTATCTATGGAAAGTCCAAAAGATGCGTTGCCCGGCAAGGTTGCAGCGGAAAAAGTGCATGAAGCAAGCCAGTCAGCTGAACCACAGCAACATGGCTTTCGTTCTCCCTCACACAGCACACTCGACGACCCATTGTTGATGTGCTTGGTGGAAATTTCCCGTGTCCATGGCACGCCCTACAGTGCGCAGGCATTGAGTACCGGCTTACCGCTGGTCAACAACCGGCTTACACCTTCGTTGCTCGAGCGTGCTGCTGCGCGCGCGCATTTCACGACGCGCATTGTCCGGCGTGAATTGCATGGTATCCCTCCAGGACTTTTACCAGCCATTGTTTTGCTGAACGACGGGCGTGCAGCTCTGCTGTTGCAGCAGTTGGAGGGAGAGCGTTTTGTACTGCAATTTCCGGAGTCGGCCAGCCCGATTGAGCTGGACGCCACAGATTTGCAGGATATGTACTCCGGCTTTCTGTGTTTTGTGCGTCCTCAATTCAGATTTGAGGCACGTGCCGACCAGGGGCTTAAAACCAGTTCGGAGCACTGGTTTTGGTCTGCGATATTAGGAAACAAACGGCTGTACCGTGATGCCATTTTGGCAGCAGTACTGATCAACCTCTTTGCGCTTGCCATACCTCTGTTCAGCATGAATGTCTACGACAGAGTGGTGCCTAACAACGCCGTTGAGACACTGTGGGTGCTTGCCATTGGGGTGAGTCTGATACTGATCTTCAATTTTGTGCTGACCACTGCGCGTGCTTATGTGGTGGATACCGCCAGCAAGCGCATTGATGTGAGCCTGTCCGCGCGCATTCTGCAGCAGGTGCTGGATTTGCGTATGGAGAGCAGGCCAGCATCGGTGGGATCATTCTCTGCGAATTTGCGTTCGTTTGAGTCGGTGCGCGACTTTATTGCCTCGGCCAGTTTGACGACATTGGTAGATTTGCCTTTTGTACTGCTGTTTTTGCTGGTGTTGGCATGGATTTCGCCGTGGATGCTGATTCCACCTGTTGTCGCAATTTTGCTGGTCCTCTTGGTTTCCTTTTATGCACAAGCCGGGCTGGAGACCCTGACGATCAAAACCTTTCAAGCATCTTCGCAGCGCAATGCCTTGCTAGTGGAAGCGTTGACCAATTTGGATGCCGTCAAGACCCTGAATGCCCAAGGCGGTGTGCAGCGCTTGTGGGAAAGCGCTAATCAGTACATAGCCTTTGTCGGTGGAAAGATCAAACTCATTTCTGCTGCCAGCGTGAATTTTGTGCAGACCATGCAGCAATTGGTGACCGTGGCCGTGGTCATTATTGGTGTGTATTTGGTGCAGGCAGCGGAGCTGTCCATGGGGGGCATCATTGCCGCATCCATGATTGCGGGACGTTGTATTGCCCCATTGGGGCAGGTAGCCGGCCTCATGATGCAGTATCACAATGCAAAAACGTCTTTGGCATCCATAGACAGCTACATGAAGATGCCTGTTGAGCATGCGTCAGACCGGGACTTTGTGTCTCGACCCATCGTGCAAGGCGGCATCGAGTTTCGCAATGTCAGTTTTCATTACCCCGGCTCTGATCAGCTCTCGCTCAGTGACGTCAGTTTGGTGATCAAGCCTGGAGAAAAAGTCGGCATCATCGGGCGGATAGGCTCCGGAAAGACGACCCTTGAAAAGCTCATCCTCGGTTTGTATCAGCCAACCCAGGGTGCGATCTTGATTGATGGTGTGGATGCTCGGCAGATCGATCCGATAGATCTGCGACGCTCTATTGGGCATGTACCGCAAGACCCGATGTTGTTCTACGGCAGCTTGAAGCACAACCTTCTGGTCGGGGCGCCCTATGCCACAGAGGCGGACATGCTGCATGTTGCACGTGTGGCGGGTGTGGATGAATTCGCGGCCCTGCACCCAAAAGGCTATGAGATGCCGATTGGTGAGCGTGGTGAGTCCTTGTCTGGAGGACAGCGTCAATCCATTGCTGTAGCACGTGCGTTGATTCAGGACCCTCCCATATTGTTGCTGGATGAGCCTAGCAGCAATTTGGACAACCAAAGCGAAGCGCAGCTCAAGTCGAGGCTCAAGGAGAGCACGGCTGACAAAACGATGGTGCTGGTCACCCACCGTACAGCCTTGCTGGAACTGGTTGATCGTTTGATTGTGATTGATGCGGGCAAGATCGTTGCTGATGGCGCCAAGGAGCAAGTGATAGAGGCGCTGAAGACGGGGCGTATTGCGCGTGCGGGAGGGCGAACATGATGCCAATCTCCCCTGCTTCTAAAAAGACTTTGAGCCAACGCTGGAAAAACTGGTTGCTGCAAGGGCACAGCGAGTCCACAGGTGTGCGCGATGAGGACTTGATTGCAGATGCCCAATGGGCCGCCGGACAGCAAGATGCTAAAGGATCGCGCCTTTTACTCTGGGCTTCTCTGGCGACGGTGCTGGTGCTGCTCGTGTGGGCTTGCCTGGGACATATCGACGAAGTCGTACGAGGCCAGGGCAAGGTGGTTCCTTCTCGACAAGTGCAAGTTGTGCAGAGCCTTGATGGGGGCATCGTCGAGGAAATATTGGTGCGCCCTGGTGAGCGTGTAGAGGTGGGGCAAGTGCTGTTGCGCATTGATCCCACCCGGTTCACGGCATCTTTGGGGGAGAGCAAAGCGGAGGTTTTGGCGCTCAAAGCCAAAGCGGCACGTCTGGAAGCACTGGCAACGGGTGATGTGTTCAATGCACCTGCCGACGTGACGAAAGATGCGCCTCAGCTCGTGGAGATGGAGCGACGCTTTTGGGAGACCAAAACGCAGGAACTCAACACGACCCTCAGCATTGCAAGAGACCAACTGAGCCAACGTCAGCAGGAGTTAAGAGAGACCACTGCGAATCGCGACCAGGCTGCATCCAGTTGCAGTCTGACGTCCGAGGAACTGTCGGTTACACGACCATTGCTCAAAAGTGGAGCAGTGTCGGAAGTGGATCTCTTGAGGTTGCAAAGAGATGTGGCCCGGTTCTGTGGCGAAGCCAAGGCTGCAGGGGCGCAAATTGGTCGTATCCAGGCTGCGATTCAAGAGGCACAGCGCAAGGTGCAGGAGTCGGAATTGAATGCTCGCAATCTGGCGCGGGTCGAGCTTTCAGAAGTCAGGGCCAAACTATCCACGCTGGAGCAAAGTCAGCTGGCGCTGGCAGACCGCGTCAAGCTGGCCGAAGTGCGATCACCCGTGCGCGGCACGGTCAACACATTGATGGCACACACGGTAGGTGGGGTGGTGCAACCAGGCAAAGACATTCTGGACATTGTTCCGATGGACGATACCTTGTTGCTTGAAGTGCAGATCAATCCCAAAGACATTGGTTTTTTGCACTTTGACCAGAAGGCTGAGGTCAAGTTCACAGCGTACGACTTCGCGATCTATGGCGGACTCTCTGGCAAGGTTGAGCAGATCGGTGCAAACACGATCACCGATGAGAGAGGGAATTCTTTTTACGTTGTCAAAGTGCGTACTGATCGTGTGCATGTGGGAGATGACTCACGTCCGATCATTCCAGGTATGCAAGCAGAGGTGCATATTTTGACCGGGCGCCGTACGGTAATGCAGTACTTGTTGAAGCCGATTTTGCGAGCGAAATCGAATGCTTTCACTGAGCGCTAGGAGTTAGGGAGGCACGTATGCAAGGAACCCCTGTATTGATCGTGACGCAAGACCCAGTGCTATGGCAATCCTGGCAAAAGCTTTCGGAAGATGGCTGGATGCCATTGCGAGGGTTGGGAGGCGACGATATTAAAAAATGGCATTATTCGAATCGTCAGTTGGTGGTGCTCGACAATGCCGTGAAGAGCGCTTCATCGTGGAGCGATGCCGACTGGGCTTCCCATTTTGGCCCTTTGCGCGTACTGGTGCTCAGTGCCAATCCCAGCGATGCAGAGGGGCAGAAGGTTTTGGCGCAAGGAGCGAGTGGCTATGCGCACACGCACTTGCCTGTTGATGCGTTGTCCAGAATTCTTCGCAGTATTCAAGACGGCTCTATCTGGATGGGGCGCAGTTTGCTGCAAAAACTTTTGCAAGACATTGATGAGCGGTTGCCCGTGTCCGAATCTGTTCAAGAGTGGAGGCGTACGCTTTCGCCAAGAGAAGCTGAAGTCGCCCAGTTGGCGGCTATCGGAAAAAGCAACCCGAATATTGCAGATGCTTTGTCGATTACTGAGCGCACCGTGCGTGCGCATTTGTCTGCAGTATTCGAAAAACTAGGGGTGCAGGACCGTTTGCAGCTGGCTTTGAAAGTGCATGGGATTCGTGGTGCTTAGGCGAAGGGTTCAGTTGCGCTGAGGTTGATGTGCTGATGTAGGAAGACGCCCCTTTTTAAGGGGCGTCTTTGCTTTCTTAGGTTTGCTTTTCGTTGTAGCTGATTCGTGACTTGGCGGTGGTGGCTGTGATCAGCCTCAGTCATATTGGCGGCGTAGCCAATAGATACACAAGAGATATTTTTTTAATATCTTCTTCAAGGTTGGCGTATTGCCGAACCATTGCTCACCGGAGAGATCGCTATGGCAAATACTTATGCAGTCGTGACCCAGTTGGAAGGTCAGGCGTGGATACGTGGCAAGGATGGGAATTTGCAAGTGCTCCGTGTGGGGATGAGAGTTCCTTTGGATGCGGAGATTGTCACTGCAGCTGGTGCGAAGCTGTCGCTGCAGGGGAATGAAGAAGGTGTGTTGCAAGTTGCTGAAAATCAGAATGCGACCATCACGGGAGAATTGTTCCAAGTAGCCGATCCCAGTGAAGCTGCAATTGCCCAACCTGCAGTGGCAGATGTCAATGCCTTGATCACGGCACTCAATGCAGGTCAGGATCCATTGGAAGAGCTCGATCCTACTGAGGCCACTCTTTCTGGTGGAGAGGGGGCTGGCAGTACCTATGTGCGTCTGGCCAATGTGATCGAGACGACCTCACCGCTGAGCATGGCCTATTCGCGCTCTTTGCCTGGGGTGGCTGACAATACGCGTTTGGGCGGGGCGATCGTCACAGAAGAAGAGCCATCGCTGCTGGTACCCAACCTGTCTGTTTCCGATGCCGGACGAATTGAAGAAGGTCAAAGTGCGGTATTTGAGATCAAACTCACCAATCCTGTTCCTTTTGCCAGCACGGTGACTTTTACGCTGGGTGGCGATATTGAAGCCGATGATCTTCAAGGGATTCCCGTTGTCCTTGTTCAGGGCAATACTGTTGCAGTAGTACGTAATCCTGATGGAAGTTATTCCTTCCAATTGCCACCAGGAATAAGCAGCGGTATTGAAGTGCGGGTTGTAACTGCGGATGACAATGTTTTTGAGGGCGAAGAAAGCATTGTTCTAACGGCAACCTTGACTGGGGAAGCTTTGCCTTCTGGCATTACAGATACGGGTACAGGTGTCATCATCGACCAAACCGGCCCAGGCGCCGACGTGCCGGTGCTGACGGTGGCCGATGCCGGTGTGGTGGA
>NZ_JASAUZ010000010.1 GCF_030162935.1 Comamonas halotolerans | reverse complement strand
TTCTGCGACGCCCGGGCCAACCACATGACCTTTGGTAGAGCGTATTTCCAGGCAAGTAGCGCATACGCAGCAAGTTCTGGCGGATATTGCCAGCCAATGCTCCACCCATTGCGCTAACTCACAAGCGAATTGGTAGCGGCTGCTACAAAAGGCAATTACTTCATGGTTGCAGACGTGGCAGCGTGAAATTGAGCCACCACAGCGAACCCAGTCCCGCCATCCATCCACTTTTGCGGCTTAGTCCCTGGCAAGCAATGATCATCAGCCCACCATTCCTGTCGAGACCCGATATTCCCGTCTACGACGAGCAGTGTGTTCGCAGCGTGATGCCCGGTGGTGTTGTGGGAAGCGGGGCATTTCCTGTCAGCCAAGCCATGGTCTGGCATGGTGGCCTTCACATCACAGCCCCCAACGCCAATGAGCCTGTGCGCGCTATTGCAGATGGCATCGTGATCTTCCGGCGTGAAGGCGGTACTGCCGAATACAACAATCAACCGCACTCCACCGGCTGCGTCGTCATTCGCCACACCACAGAAATCGGTGCTGACCCAGGAACCAACGGCACAACAGCGGTTGAAGTCACCTATTACTCCATTTACCAGCACCTGAGAAAGCTGGATGCTGCCTTGCCAGCCCTTAACCAGCCCATCTACCGCAAAGACAAACTGGGTCTGGCAGGTGATATTCACGGGCAACCCAACCGCATTCACCTGGAAATCATTGCGGGCGATGCAGACACGCAAAAGCTGGTGGGCCGCAAGACAGCGGAGCTACCTCTCAACAAAGACGGACGCTCTAACACGGTGTACGGACAGCTCTATGTTCTGTTGCCCGCCAAAAGCGCATGTCACGCAACACAACCCGGCAATGCGCCACTGCCAGCGCCCAGCGGGGACAGTGGAAATACAGACCTGATTATCGGCATTCAATACGAGCAAGGCCACGCCACGCTCACCACCTATCAACTCACGGGAGAGATTGTTGGCAGTGCTCCGGTCGAAACCGATGCCGAATACCAGCTCTACGCCGAAGCCAATAAACGCCACTCTGCGCTCAGCCCCAATGAGCGAGCCAACAGCAGCCCCAGCGGCTGGTATGAGCTGCTGCGCTTTGGCCGCAACCTGGGCCCCGATCCATTGCCAGCCCAGGCAGCGCATTGGCGCAAGGTCGTTTTACCCAGCCATCCCCAAGGTGCGTGGGTCAACCTCAACGCAGCAGGCACCTACAAATTCAGTGATGCGGATTTCCCGCACTGGATGGGCTGGAAGCTCATTGACGACGATACCGAGGACAACAACAGCCAGTGCAACTCGGCACTGATTGATGCCATGCTCTCGCCATCCGCCCAGCCCAAGGCAGCGCCTGCTGGGCCACCCAGCCTCATCGGCCCATCAACTCCCCCGCCACAGGCACCGGAAACCGCACAAACCACGCCCGAGCAAAGAGCGGCCAACCGATTGCAAAACCTGTGCAAGCCTGCCGTGCAAGAAAAACTGGCCAAAACAATTTGCAAGTTCCCCACCGAATGGGCCAAAAACGAACTCAGAAGCAGATGGGCATGGATCAAAGCCAAGGGCAACCCTTACATGCCGTTTCCGCTGGACGACGAAGAGTTCGAGAAAGTGGTCACATTTGGGGAAAAACTATGCTTTTGGGAAGAGTTGCCCCAGGAAGACAAGGACAGGCTGACTTTTACACACTGGCATTTTCATCCACGCGAATTTATTGCGCATTTTAGAAAGTGTGGATGGCTGAATGTGAATGAGTTCATCCAGTTAATTCCTTCACATGCATTGCGCATTGGTCAAGACAGTAGAACCAAAGCCAAAGGTTCATTGTGGGAACAAGTCCCTCCTACCAGTGCAAGAAAGACCAACGAGATCATTGAAGGTCACTTAGTACCTTTAAATAAAATGATGCGTAAATACTGCATCAACACCCCACTAAGGCAAGCAGCATTCTTTGGAAACGCCATTCAAGAAACATCATGGTTAGCTACTCTGGCTGAGTTTGGTGGAGAAACATATTGGTATACTCCATGGCATGGTCGTGGTTTTTTGCAATTGACACATGCAGGCAACTATATTGCGTATTGGATATGGCGTGGTCGAACCATATCTTCTTCATTAAAAGAACGTTTAGAGTCTACGCAGCGTGCGGAACAAAACAAAACCCCTGCATTGCGCAATAAAACTGTGATGAATGACAGTAATTTTCATGGAATAACTCAAGAAATTATAAATTGGAGAATTTCTGTAGAAGCTCATCAAGAACTAGCGCAATCTCCGGAGAGATTTTTAGCTCCTTCCGATAGTGCAGGATTTTACTGGGTATCCCTTCAAATGGCTAAATATGCTGATCAATCGCATACCATTGAGCGTGTTGTTGTCAGTACTGTGAACAGACAAGGTTCTAAGATCTATTACAGAAGCCCATCATTCTGGAAGGCTTCTGCAGCGGTCAATCTGCCAGCAAAAATCAACAGCACCTATAGCTCAAGTCTTAATGGGTTCGACTCTAGATGTTGTGTGTATGGCTACGCCATGGCAATACTCACAGAAGCAAAACTCCCCGATGCACAAGGAGAGCTAGTTATTGATTTTCCTGAAGGTTATACAAAAAGGAACCCGTTATGATGAAATATTCCCTCGTCCTCATTTTGCTTTTTAATTTGATTACTACAACTCAAGGACGAGAAATCCATACAGAATTTATACGAACTGGAAACCTTGAGGCACAAATTGTAAATATTGGCCCAGGTTGCAGAATAAAACTGGATATCCCTAAAGGGGCAAAGCTTGGTCAAGGGTACCAAAACAAACAATACAGAGGAATGGCAGGCTTTTCAATAAAAATGCCAAAATATTTCTCACACAATGGGGATTGGAGTTTCTCCTTTAACTGCTATCACACTTATGAAAAGAATTTTCAAGAGGTTTGGAAAGATAGATCTCCGAAAAATGGAGTCAAGTTTATAATTGAAAAAGGGAGAAAAAAGTTCACAGATGATGAAGGCGCTACTTATTTTTCAGTTCAGTCAGTGAATGCCGAAGGCTGGGCCCTCACTTATGACGACACAACAGGTGAGGAACGTTTGCGTTTAAGACATCTATGGTATTGCGTTAAGGCCAAAGAGAGTGCTATTTGTGGTAGTAGCGATATTGGATATATTGATTTTATCAACAATAAAAAAAATATCGATATTGCATCCTATGCTTTTAGAGTTTTGGAGAGCATTGAGTTCTTAGAAGATGTACCGCCGAATTAATAAATATCATTGATGAAAAAATATCTTATCCCCGTATTCCTCTTCTATCATTTAGCTTCCACTGCTCAAGCAACCCAAAATCCTTCGGAATTTTTACGTACAGGCGCATTAGATGCACAAATTGCCAATCTTGGCCCTGGTTGCAGAATAAAAATTGATATTCCCAAAGGTGCAAAACTCGCGCAAGGCTGCCAGAATGAACATTACAGAGGAATGGCAGGTTTTTCGATAGAAATAGGCTCAAATTTTTCCCATAATGGTGAGTGGGGTTTTGATTTCGAGTGCTTTACCACTAAGGAAAAGCAATTTCAAGAGATATGGACAGATATAACACCCAAAAATGATGTTGATTTTATAATTTCAAATGGCAAAAAGAAATTTATAGATGTAGATAATACTACATTTTTTGCTGTTGATTCAGTGAATGCGCAGGGCTGGGCTATCACTTATGATGGTACTGTAGGAGAAGAGCGCTTTCGATTAAGGAATTTGATGTATTGCATCAAAACCATCAAAAGCGCTATCTGTGGCAACAGCAAAATTGGATATATTGATTTTACAAATAATAAAAAAAATATTGATATCCCATCTTATGCTTTTAGAATTTTAGAGAGCATTGAATTCTTAGAAGATGCGCCGCCAAATTGATAGATATCCTTGATGAAAAATTATATTACCCCCCTCCTTCTCTTCTATCATTTGGTTTCAACAGCTCAAGTAGCCAAAGATCATTCAGAATTTTTAAGGACAGGTGAATTTGAAGAACAAATTGCAAATCTTGGTCCAGGTTGCAGAATAAAATTGGATATTCCTAAAGAGGCCAAGCTTGGCCAAGGGTATCAAAACAAACAATACAGAGGAATGGCAGGCTTTTCAACTGGTAAGTTTGAAAATTTTTCCAACGATGGAGAATGGTCATTTGATTTCGAATGCTACAGCACCGAAGAAGAACAATTTAAAGTGTCTTGGAAAAATCGTTCCCCAAAGGAGCATGTTAATTTTGTAATTGAAGATGGTAGAAAGAAGTTTAAGAATGAGGAAGGGAGTACATTTATTCCGGTTAAATCGGTGAATGCAGAAGGATGGGTTCTCACATTTGATGATACAACTGGAGAAGAACGCTTTCGATCTAGGTATTTGAGGTATTGCATAAAAGCCCAAGAAAGCGCTATTTGTGGCAGCAGCAATATTGGATATATTCATTTTATAAACAATAAAAAAAATATCGATATCACATCCTATGCTTTTAAAGTTATAGAGAGCATTGAATTCTTGGAGGATGCTCCGCCCAATTGATAGCTTTAGGGCACCACTTAGAGCAGTAGCCTTCCGCACATATTGCTTGACGTGTTACCAGCGCAAGGATCTTTCTTAAGCGATTTGGCGCAGTGCCAGCAATACTACAGTGACAAACTCCAGTTGAACTGCTGAAAGTGGAAGATGTCGGAACTGCTTAGCGAACTGAATGACAAAGCTGCCCTTGTTCCCACGACACGCTCGGGCGCTGGTCTCTAGGTCAAGCAACTTGTAGACCATCTCCAGCATCGCTCTGGCGGACGGTTGTCTCAAACGTTGTCATCGGCACTCTATCGATGCGAATTGGTTATTCTGGTTGGATTTCTGACCGCCGGAGTTACTAGCCAACAGCATTAGATAGCTGGCTGCTTCAGGCTGATTGATGTCTTTCAACACCACAAGACGAATGACTCCTGTTGCCAAAAATAGTCATTGCACTGATTCAAGAAGCGTAACTAGATTTAGACGTCTGCTTTCGGTGGCTTAACCGAAATGGCGTTCTCTGCCAGAAGCAGCCACTCCATTACATGCTCGTGGCTACAAGCAACGGACCTTAATTTCAGAATTTTCAGGTTTGCCTAACAAGCATGATTGCAATTGCTCACTCTGAAACTTCTTGCTAAATTCATTTTTATGAGAACGACGAACACTTTTTGCTTGTCGTCTAGATTCAGTTAAGTCTCAGGAGATGACATGGATTTCCCCGGTGAAAAGTTAGTGATCAAACTCTGGGAAACGCTGACCGAGAAGGGAATCGGGGCATTGCTTTCGCCGTGGCAAGCTGCCCGAGAAGGCAGGGTAAGAAACGAGGTTCGCCGACATGAAATCCTCATGCTGGCGCAGGCAGAAACAGACGCTGCTGATATTCGATCCGGCAAGAAGCAACTTCTTCCAGATGGCACTTTGCTGCTCACAAGCGCAGCGGGTATCCGGCCTGCCACTGACGAGCGCATTGAACCAACGCTATCGATTTCCGCAGCAGTGGAGTACGGCAGCAGAGCTGCAGTAGCAGCAGCAGCTCGCTCAGAAATTAACGCAACGAAAGCTATCCTATTTGCAGAAGAGCAACTTGCAACTGACTCGCAGATTCCATCCGATCGGAATGTGGACGAAGACTGGCTATTCGCGTGGCGTGAGCATGCCGGCAAGGTATCTACTGAGGATCTACAAAGGTTATGGGGCAGTGTCTTGGCAGGCGAAGTAAAGGCACCTGGTAGTTATTCAATTCGAACACTAGAGTTTCTGAAGATGCTTTCCAAGGAGGAAGCCGAGAAGATTAGCAAGTTAGCGCGCTATGTTATCCACGGGGACATCGCTATTAGTCAGGCGAAATACCTAGAATCCAAAGGCTTGGCATTCTCGACGCTGCTACAAATGCAAGAGTTAGGGGTTGTCTCTGGCATTGATTCTTTCGGACTTACTAAAACCTATAAGTCATTAGTAGAAAACAAATTCTTTCGGGCGCTCGTCTCACACAGCAAAGCGCTAATCGTAGAGCACGTAGATCCCGCGAAAGAGCTTAATTTCGAGATTTATACGCTTACGGCTATCGGTAGGCAGGTACTCGGACTAGGTACATTTGAGCCTGACATAGAGTACCTGCGGTTAGTCGGTAAGGAAATCGCTGGGAAGGGTTTCTCTGTCAGGCTCGCCGACTGGCGGCAAGTATCAGACACCCAGGGACAGTACGGCAATGCACAAGAAATCCTATGTGATGCTCCCCCCGCTGAGGCTTAACAGGCTACTCACCAGAAAGCAGCCTGTGAGGATTTGATAACGATGTACTGGGAAGGACTTCTATCTGGCTGAAAGCAGTAGTTCAGGCTGCCTACATCACTGACGGCAACCGCTGCATAGCCGACATAGACAAACAAAGTTGAAATAGACGCAAAGTGACCAGCACTGTGCTGACTTCTCAGCATCAACACAGTGGTTCAACTGCACCGTCCGCCGCTATCAACGCTCACACTCATCTTCAAGGCCGCCACTCACCCATGTTGCCCAAACTGCAGCACAGTCCTGCCACGCTCGCCGTATCAACTACGTGGTGCTAAGCCTCTTCACCCCCGACATCCAGTCGCTGCATATTGCCTAGCAGTTTGAGCAGGTAGTGCAAGGCGTGCGCCACATCGTCTGTGGAGAAATCTTCCAGCGCTTGCTGGTAGTACGCATGAATTTTCGGCAGCGCCTGATGCTGCCAGACCTTGCGCCCAGAGGGCGTCATGCTGACCAGCCGTGAGCGCCGATCCTTGCCATCTGGCGCACTTTGCACGTGACCATCGCGCTCCATGCGACTGACCAGGCCTGATAGATTTTGCCTGCTCACCATGAGATAGCGCGCCAAATCTCCCACGCTCATTCCATCTTGCACCTCGTCGCGAGACAGCGCCCCCAGCACCGCCCACTGCTGGGTCGTCAAACCCTCTGCCTCGACCGCTCTCGTTCCAGTTTTATGCAACATATTTGCACATTGATAGAGACGAAAGAACATGCGATTTGCCAGCTCAGCTCTGGCCGTATTGTTTGATTCTTTAGGGTTATCCATAGATTTTTAATGCTTTTGACTGCTTGCGTGCATTGTCTCGTTGCGCCTAATATTTGACAACATATTTACCTATTTACGTATTCAACCCCACAGAACAGCTTGTTCACACAAGCCTTTATGGAGCCAGAGCATGCAAAGATTTGACAACAAAACAGTCATAGTGACAGGCGGCGGCGGCGGCATCGGAAGCGCCACCTGTCAACGCCTGGCGTCCGAAGGTGCCGCTGTGGCTGTGTTCGACAGGAATCTAGCATCTGCCACACAGGTTGCACACGAGATCACGGCATCAGGCGGGCGGGCCGCGGCCTTTGAGTGCGACATCACCCAGCGCGATCAGGTGGATGCCGCCGTGGCCGCTGCGCAAGTGCAACTGGGACCCATCGCCAGCTTGATCAACAACGCTGGCTGGGACGTGTTCAAGCCCTTTGTGAAGTCTGAGCCTGCAGAGTGGGAGCGCCTGATTGCCATCAATCTGACGGGCAATCTGCACATGCTGCACGCCGTACTTCCAGGCATGGTGGAAAGGGGCTATGGGCGCATTGTGAACGTGGCGTCTGACGCTGCACGCGGAGGCTCTTCGGGCGAAGCTGTGTACTCCGCCTGCAAGGGTGGTTTGGTGTCCCTGTCCAAAACCCTGGCGCGCGAGCATGCACGCCATGGCATCACCGTCAATGCAGTGTGCCCCGGCCCGACCGATACTGCCTTGCTGGCCGGTGTGGCTGAAGGCGCACGCGATCCTGCCAAGCTCATTGAAGCCTTCAAAAGCGCCATTCCCATGGGTCGCTTGGGTCAGGGCACTGATCTGGCAGCAGCCATTGCCTTTTTCGCCAGTGATGACGCCAGCTTCATCACAGGCCAAGTGCTCAGCATCTCCGGTGGACTGACCATGCACGGTTGATCACGCCAGCACATCCCTCTTCCTCACAGAAAGCAGACCATGAACTTTGAAGACATCCTGTATGAAGTCAAAAACGGTGTGGCATGGATCACCATCAACCGCCCCGAAAAGATGAACGCCTTTCGCGGCCAGACCTGCGATGAAATCATCCGCGCCCTGAACAAGGCCGGTTACGACCGCGAGGTGGGAGCCATTGTGCTGGCTGGCGCTGGAGACCGTGCGTTTTGCACCGGCGGCGACCAGTCGGCCCATAACGGCAATTACGACGGGCGCGGCACCATTGGACTGCCCATGGAAGAACTGCATACCGCCATCCGCGATGTACCCAAGCCCGTGATTGCGCGCGTACAAGGTTTTGCCATTGGCGGTGGCAATGTGTTGGCCACGATTTGCGACCTGACCATTTGCTCCGACAAAGCGCAGTTCGGTCAGGTAGGACCCAAGATGGGTTCTGTGGATCCCGGCTACGGCACTGCTTTTTTGGCCCGCGTTGTAGGCGAGAAAAAAGCACGTGAGATCTGGTATTTGAATCGTCGCTACACCGGCGAGCAAGCCGTTGCCATGGGGCTGGCCAACTTCTGCGTCCCCCATGATCAGCTTGACGAAGAAGTTCAGAAGATTGGTGAAGAGCTGTGCGAACGCAGCCCCACGGCTTTGGCCATTGCCAAGCGCAGCTTCAACATGGATACCGCCCATCAGGCCGGAATTGCCGGATTGGGCATGTACGCCTTGAAGCTGTATTACGACACCGACGAATCACGCGAAGGTGTGAATGCACTCAAAGAAAAGCGCAAGCCCGAGTTCCGCAAATACGTGAAGTAAGCACATTCGCGCTCAGAGGATGACATGGCAATCACCCCCAACCCCTACATCACCGAAGACTTGCAGGCACTGGCAGACACGGTGCGCCGCTTTGCACAAGAGCGCGTGGCACCAGGCTTTCTGGAGCGCGACCGCAGCCGCACCCTGGACCGTGATTTACTGCAAGAAATGGGAAAACTGGGCTTTATCGCACCCGAGCTGCCCGAACGCTTTGGAGGCCTGGACATGGGCTGCATGGCTGCCGGCGTCATCCATGAAGAAATGGCGCGTGCTGATTTGAGCTTTTCCTACCTGAATTTGCTGGCCTCACTCAACAGTCAAATCCTTTCCAACTACGGACAATCCGAGGTGGTTGGACCGTGGCTGGAGAAGCTGGTGGCCGGCAAAGCCATTTGCGCGATTGCCCTGACTGAGCCCAGCGGAGGCTCGGATGCCGCCAACCTGCGCTTACGTGTGGAACGCGTGGGCGAGCACTATGTGATCAACGGAGAAAAAACCTCCATCTCTGCCGCAGATCAGGCCGACATCAGCGTGGTGTTTGGCCGTACAGGCAGTGCCGAGTCTGGTGCTCACGGGGTGACTGCCTTGCTGGTGCCCATGAACACGTCCGGCGTCACCACCAGCCGCTTTGACTGCCATGGACAGCGTGCCATTGGCCGTGGCTCCATCTTTTTTGAGAATGTGCGCGTGCCGCTCAACCACCGCCTGGGCGATGAAAACAAAGGCTTTGTGCAAGTCATGCAGGGCTTTGACTTTTCACGATCGCTGATTGGCTTGCAATGCCTGGCAGTGGCCCGCGTGTCGCTGGATGAAGCCTGGGCTTACACCACCCAGCGTGAAGCCTTTGGCAAGCCATTGTCGGCTTTTCAAGGCGTGACCCACCCTTTGGCGCAGTACGACACCGAGGTGGAGGGAGCCCGCCTGCTGTGCCTGCAAGGCCTGTGGCTCAAAGACCAGGGTCTGCCCCACTCTGCGCAGGCAGGCATGGCCAAGTGGTGGGGACCCAAGCTGGCTTATGACACGATTCATCAATGCCTGCTGTGCTTTGGTCATGGCGGCTATGACCGAGGCCCCATGGAACAACGCTTGCGCGATGTGCTGGGTTTCCAGATTGGCGATGGCACCGCGCAGATCATGAAAACCATCATCGCCAGGACACGTGCTGGCAGAAAGTTTGTGCCAGCAGCCTAGAAGACCATCCACACCAGCCCAAAGAGCGCCAAAGCAGCACAAGCCAGGCTGCGACACAAGGAAAGCCCTTGCTCAAGAAGCGAACCTGAGCACGCCCATTGAAAACCACCGGAGACAAACCATGGAATTCGACGCAGTACTATTACCAGGCCGCCGTGCACGCATGCAAGCCCTGGGCTTATGGCATGACCGCACGATCAACGAGGCACTGGATGCCTGCGTGGCGCGTTGCCCGGATAAATTGGCGTTGACCGCCCTACAGGTCGAAACAGGTCATATCCAGCGCTTCACCTATAGAGAAATGGCACAGATGGCCGACCGTATTGCGCTTGGCCTGCATCGCCTCGGCGTACATCGCAATGATGTGGTCGCTTGCCAGCTGCCTAACTGGTGGCAATTCACGCTCACCTATCTGGCCTGCTCGCGTATCGGAGCCGTGATGAACCCGCTGATGCATATTTTCCGTGAGCGTGAGCTGTCTTTCATGCTGCAACACGGCGAAGCCAGGGTGCTGATAGCCCCGCGCAATTTCCGTGGCTTTGATTTTGAGACCATGGCCCATGGTCTCAAAGAGGCTCTGCCACAGCTTGAACATGTGGTGATTGTGGACGGTCAAGGCGATAACAGCTTTGAAGTCCTGCTCAGCGGCACCGACTGGGAAAACGGTGGCGCTGCTCACAGCGTGCTACAGCAATCACGGCCCACGCCCGATGACATCACCCAGCTGATCTACACATCCGGCACCACCGGCGAGCCCAAGGGCGTGATGCACTCGGCCAACACCTTGATGTCCAACATCATCCCCTACGCCCAGCGCTTGAACCTGGGCGCGGATGACGTTGTGCTGATGGCGTCTCCCATGGCGCATCAGACCGGGTTCATGTACGGCTTGATGATGCCCATCATGCTGCAAGCCAGCGCTGTTCTGCAGGACATATGGGACCCCAAGCAAGCCATTGCACTGATCCAGTCCGAGCAGGTCAGCTTCACCATGGCCTCCACGCCATTTCTGTCCGATCTGGCTCGCACGGTAATGAGCAGTGAGCCTGCCGATAAACCGGACCTTTCCAGCCTGCGCACCTTCCTGTGTGCTGGTGCGCCCATTCCCGGCCCCCTGGTTGAGCAAGCACGTGCTGCACTGGGTGCAAAAATTGTTTCGGCCTGGGGTATGAGCGAGAACGGGGCGGTCACGCTGACGCAGCTCGACGATGACGATGAACGCGCAGTCAATACGGATGGCATCCCTCTGCCCGGCGTGGAAGTCAAGGTCATCGATATTGATGGCAAGGCGCTACCCACTGGAGAGATTGGCAAGCTGATGCTGCGCTCGTGCTCCAACTTTGGCGGCTACCTCAAACGCGCCCATCTGAACGGTACCGATGACGAAGACTGGTTTGACACCGGCGATCTGGCGCGCATTGATGCGCAAGGCTATGTCCGCATCACGGGGCGCAGCAAAGATGTGATCATTCGCGGCGGTGAAAACATCCCGGTGGTTGAGATTGAGGCCCTGCTCTACCGCCACCCTGCCGTGGCCCAAGCCGCCATCGTGGCCTATCCCGATGAACGCCTTGGGGAGCGAGCCTGCGCGGTCGTCGTCCCCAAAGCCGGACAAACGATAGACTTGCCCGCCCTGCAAAGCTTTATGAAAGCGCAGAAAGTGGCACAGCAATACGTCCCTGAAAAGCTGATCGTGCTGGACAGCATGCCCAGCACGCCATCCGGGAAGATTCAGAAATTCCGTTTGCGCGACTTGGTTCGCGAACAGACCTGAACGCTGGCCTGCGCCCCCACACACAGCCGTGCGCTGCGCTTACCTGCCAAGCAACCGCTGCGACAGCTGCACAAACCCATCGCCACGTTCCGCTTCGGTCACGTAGCGGGGCAGATGCTGCAATTGCGGCACGAAGCGCGCGATATTGGCCACGCCCACACTCAAGGGAACGTTCTGGAACATCAGTTGATCATTGGTCGAATCGCCGATGTAGATCCACTGACCCAAGGTCGCATCCAGGTCGAGATCGAACAGCTCACGCACGATCCAGCGCGCACCTTCGAGCTTGTTGTGATCGCCAAACCAGCCGTTGATGTGGATGGAACTCACCGTCGCATTCATGCCCGCCTCGCGCATGATGGCCACACACTCATCAATTTGCGCCTGCGGCATGTGGGTGAACTCGCTGTGATCCACGGCAATGTCGCACTCGCGCCCATGCGAGTCGGTGGCGCGCTGCGCACCTGGCACTTGCTGCTCGATCTGGGCCAGCACCTCCTGCATCTTGGCGAAATTGCGCACGCGGGTGTCGTCGTCTTGCTGGTACAGCTTGTCCAGCCCGCCTTCGGCATTGCGCCGCAGTGCCACCGCACCGTTTTCTGCCACGATGGCGTCCACCGGCCATGCACGCGCAAACGGCACGCTCCAGCCCACAGGGCGCCCCGTAATCGGCACCACCTTCAGGCCAGCCTCTTTGAGGCGGCCAATGGCCGCCACCACATGCTCGGGCACCACGCCATCCGTGGTCAACGTGTCATCAATGTCGGTCAGCACGCCCAGAATGTTGGCAGGCACGGGCAACTCAGACAGAGGACGCAGAAATTCTTGGCTCACAGCAAACTCTCAACAACAAACCCGTGCCGAGCACGGGAGAAATGCATCCTTGCCCCATTGGGCAGATCATTCAGCAAAGCGGTACAGACGCACCGCACCGGCGTAGGCAGTAGCAGCGCCACGACAAGCCAGTGCAACAAAGTCTGCAGGCCGATATGACCAATGCTTAATGGGCAGAGCCCAGCGCCAAACCGGCGTGTTCGCGCAGCGGATGGAAATGAATTTTGGGGAAACGTTCCTGTGCCAATCGCACATCGTAGGGGCTGGTACACAGAAAGGCCAGGGTATCCGCTGCATCGTGCGCCAGGCGCATGGGGTAGGCGTTTTCAAATTCACGCAGTTCGGCAGGTGTGTCTGCCGTGATCCAGCGTGCGCCGGTGTACTGGCAGCCTTCCAGGCGCACATCACAGTCATACTCGGTCTTCAAGCGGTGCTGCACCACTTCAAACTGCAACTGGCCGACAGCACCCAGCAGCATATTGCCGCCGACATCGGGCTTGAACACCTGAATTGCCCCCTCTTCGCCCAGCTGCATCAGACCTTGCTGCAACTGCTTGGTGCGCAGCGGGTTCTTCAGCACCACGGTCATGAACATTTCAGGCGCAAAGAAGGGCAGGCCCGTGAACTGCAGATTGGGGCCATCAGTGATCGAGTCACCCAGCTGCACACCACCGTGAATGGTGAAGCCGATGATGTCGCCTGCATAGGCTTCATCCACAGCCTCACGCCGTTGCGACATGAATGTCACCACCGAGGTAGGCCGCAATTCCTTGCCGGTGCGCTGCACCTTCATCTTCATGCCGGGGGTGTACTTGCCCGAAGCCACGCGCACGAACGCAATACGGTCACGGTGGTTGGCATCCATATTGGCCTGCACCTTGAATACCACGCCCGAGAAGCCTTTGTCCTCAGGATGAATGATTTTTTCTTCTCGCTGACGATTCACTTCGGTGAAGGCCACACGCGAACCGGGCGGTGGCGACATGTCCACCACCGCGTTCAATACTTCCATCACACCAAAGTTGTTCACACCGGAGCCAAAGAACACCGGTGTCAGCTTGCCTTCCAGGAAAGCTTGGTGGTCCCACTCCGCGGATGCGCCTTGCGCCAGTTCCATGCTTTCGATGGCGTCATCAAAGGCTTGACCAAAGCGGGCACGCAGCTTGTCAGTTTCCGTCAGCGGAATCACTTCAAAGTCTTCAGGACGCTTTTCACTACCTGCTGCAAACACCGTCATGGTCTGTGTCTGCAAGTTGATGATGCCGCCGAACAGCTTGCCCTGCCCGACAGGCCAGGTGATGGGGCAGCAGGGCATGCCCAGCTCGCGTTCAACTTCGTCCATGATGTCCAGCGGATCACGCACTTCACGGTCAAACTTGTTGACGAAAGAGATGATGGGCGTATTGCGCTGGCGGCACACCTCGATCAGGCGACGGGTCTGCGACTCCACGCCGTTGGCCGCGTCAATCACCATCAGCGCCGAGTCCACGGCGGTCAGCACACGGTAGGTGTCTTCCGAGAAGTCCTTGTGGCCGGGCGTGTCGAGCAGATTGATCACGTGATCGCGATAGCTCATCTGCATCACCGAGGACGCTACAGAGATACCGCGCTGCTTTTCAATTTCCATCCAGTCCGAGGTGGCATGGCGCGAAGCCTTGCGCCCCTTGACAGCACCCGCAATCTGAATCGCACCCGAAAACAGCAACAGCTTTTCGGTCAGTGTGGTCTTACCCGCGTCCGGGTGGGAGATGATGGCAAAGGTGCGGCGACGCCGTGTTTCTGAAGCGTATGACACTGGATGGGAGCTATTCAGGCGCGGCTGCTGCCACGCGTTGCAGACAAAGGGCCGCAAGCACAGGTGCACCGCAGACCGCAAAAGGTAAAGAGGGGCGATTTTAAAGGAAAGCCTGAATCTCTACCGAGTCCCGTGAATGCATGGTCACGCGCCCAATGCTCGGTCAGGCCGATACCAGGCAGGCGGGACTGTCCCGATGCGCTGCCCACGTAGTGAGGGCAGACTTGGTCTGCATGAACACCACCACGCCTATACGTTCATCTTTAGCTGTAGACCCGCTGCAATGGGCCTTTGCCTTGTGCGCCTTGCTGGCCATGCTGAGCAGCCACTTCGGCTATTTCACGGCTTACGCGGTGCTCAAACCCTTGAGCATGTGCCTGGCCATGGCCTGTGTGTGGCAACTATCCGACCGTATGGCACATGCACCCTGGGTGTACTGGCTGATGGCAGCCCTGGGCTGCAGCTTGGCCGGAGATGTGTTTTTACTCATCCCCGAAGGCTTCATCCTCGGTCTGCTGGCTTTTTTGCTGGCACATGTTTGCTATATCGCCGTTTTCACGCGTGATGCGCCCTGGCTGCCCAGCAAGCCCGCATTGGTCTTCAGTGCGCTGGCTGGTATCGCGGTCTATGCCTGTTTGCTGCAACATGGTCTGCCTGATGACTTGCGCATTCCGGTCGCAACCTACGTGCTGGTAATTGCCTGGATGTCCGCCCAAGCCCTGGGGCGAGCCACCATCTTGCGCAACACAGGGGCGTGTTGCGTTGCTTTGGGCGCTGTGAGTTTTATGGTCAGCGACACCATCTTGGCGATCAACAAATTTGCACAGCCAGTGCCTGCCGTTGAACTATGGGTACTGTCCAGTTATTACCTGGCACAGTGGTTGATCGTGCACGGCATGCTGCACGTGCTGCGCCAGCCTGTGCGCCAGTAGCGCTGGCGGGGGCGAGTCTGCTGCGCTTGGACGCTTGGATATGAGCTGCCTAAAGTTGTGACGTTGGGGTGTCCCTGGCAATTTTTCCATCCACAATTTCCACCAGCCGGTCGCATTGCTGCGCTAACCGTGGATCGTGGGTGACGATCAAAAACGCAGTACCCTGGGTCTGGTGTATCTGGCGCAGCAGCTCAAACACTTCCTGAGAAGACTGTGTATCCAGATTGCCTGTCGGCTCATCCGCCAGCACCAGTGGCGGCTGGTGTACCAGGGCCCGTGCAATTGCCACGCGCTGCTGCATACCACCGGAAAGCTCGGATGGCTTTTTGTGCAGTGCATGCGCCAGCCCTACGGCCTCCAGCAAGGCGCTGGCTCTTGCATTATCTTGCGCAGTGACGTGCCCATTGGTCATGAGGGCAGGTAGCGTGACGTTTTCAAGCGCGGTAAACGCCGGCAGCAGATGGTGAAACTGAAACACAAAGCCCATCGCCTGTCGGCGCAGCAAGGTCAGCCCCAGGTCGTCCAGGGCGCTGGTTTCCTGGCCCTGCAAGCGGTAGCTGCCGCTGCTCATGCGCTCCAGCAAACCCAGAATATTGAGCAAGGTACTTTTACCCGAGCCAGAAGGCCCCACCAGTGCGATGAACTCTCCAGGATTTACCTGCAGATTCACGCCATGCAGAATTTCCACCTCTGTAGGCTGGTCCACGTTGTACGACTTGCGCACGTCTTGCAACAGCAACAGGGGCGATGTTGAAAGGTTTTTTTCAGCCATGGCCTTACACCCGGATTGCCTGAGCAGGATCCATGCGAGCCGCGCTGCGCGCAGGCATCACAGCCGCCAGCACCCCACTTAACGTCGCAGTGAATGTGGCAGACAACACATCCCCCCAACCCAAAGCGATGGGAAACAATGGACCTCCATTTTCCCCAAGCACAAACGCTGTAAACAGGGCAATCAAAGTCCAGGACAGCGCAACACCGAGGACAGAGCCAAGCGCTCCCACCACCGCGCCCTGCAGCAAAAACACCCGCAACACCTGCCCACGCGTGACTCCCATGGCACGCAAAATGCCGATTTCCTTGCGCTTTTGCACCACGCTGACCACCAGCACACTGGCGATACCCAGCACCACCACAATCAGCACCACAACACGGATCACCAGCGTGCTGATGCTTTGCGCATTCAGTGCAGACAGCAGTTGTGCATTCGAGTCCTGCCAGCTTTCCACCTCATACGGATAGCGTGCCCGCAGCTGCTGGGCCACCGCATCGGCCTGCCACACATCATCGATCTGCATGTCCAGTACTGTTGCGCCACCCGGTACGCCGAGCAGGCTTTGCGCACTGCGCAAAGGGATGATGACAGTGCGGCGGTTCAGATCTTTGACACCCATATCCAGCAGCGCGGTCACGCGCACGGATTCGGTAATGCTGCCTGTATCGATGGTGAAGCGATCCCCCGCACGCACGCCCAGATCGGCAGCCAGCTCCACGCCGATCATGGCGTCTCCAGGTTGCAAACCCCAGACACCTGCAACGATTTTTTCACGCAGATTGACGATGCGCTGGTAGCGCGACAGCTCCACACCCATGATGGCAATCGATTGCGTAGCCTCGCCACGCAGTGCCAAACCTGAGCCAGACACCATGGGCGAAACCGCCACCATGCCCGGCACCGCCTCCAAAACTGGCAACAGCTGCTGCCAGTTGGCCACGGACCGCAACCGTTGCGCCCGGGGCTGCGTATCGCTCATGACCACGGCATCATTGGCACGAGCAGGAATCGGTGTGACCACATCCTCAGGTGCGCGCAGTGTGATGTGGGCTTGCGTGCCCAATGTTTTGTTGACCGTGTTGGCCTGCAAACCCTGAATCAGGGCCCCGATATAGGTGATCACGGCAACCCCGCCCGCCACGCCCGCAACAATGAGCAGGCTTTGCATGCGCCCTTCACGCAAGAAGCGCAGCGCCACCACCCACTCAAATCCCCAGGGCAAGCGAATGGACATCAGGGTGCTTTCTGCAGTTGCGCACGCACTCGCTGCCCTGCTTTGGCTGGAGGCAGCAACACCGTATCGCCCGTTTGCAGACCTTGGGTAATTTGGGCGGACTGCAAAGTGCGCAGACCCAGCTGCACGTCTTTGGCCGCAGCTTTGCCATCCTGTAACACCAATACCTTGGCATGCAAGCTGCCTTCTGTGGCGTCCTGCAGCGCCTCCAGCGGCACCACCAGTGCCTGCGTTTCATGCCCTGTTTCCACCAGCACGGACAAAGTCATGTCTTCACGCAGAAAAGCTGGTGCTGCCTCATCCAGCGCCAGCTTCACCTCCACCGAGCCACGCTGGGCATCCACGCCAGGGGCAATCGACACCAGCTTGGCGGGCAAACGCTGCGCAGCAAACGCATCTGCCACAACGGTTGCGGCCTGGCCCTCGCGCAGCTGGTCCAGAAAGCGCTCATCCACTTGGGCCACGATCTGCGTGGGACCATCCAGCGCCAGCTGCAACAATGCCGTGCCGGTTTGCACAATCTGACCGGGCTCCACATCACGCAACAGCACCTTGCCTGCGCTCGGCGCCAGGATGCGCGTCTGCTCCAGCTTGGCTTGCGCAGCCTTCCATGCGGCCTCCGCTTGCAGCACCTGCGCCTGCGCTGCTTTCAATTCTGCTCCACCATCTGCAGAGGCCGCGGCTTGGGCCTGCGCTGCCTGCAACTGTGCCTGCGCCACGTCCAGAGCTTTGCGCTTTTCATCCAAGGCCGCCTGGCTGAGAAAACCTTGCTCTACCAATTGCTGATTGCGTACCCAATCCGACTGCGCCTGCCGCACGGATGCTTGGGACTGCGCCACTTGTGCCTGGTTGGCAATACGGCTGTTGCTGCGCACATTGGCCAGTTGCGCCTGGGCCTGCGCCAGACTGGCTTGCGCCTGTTGCTCCGCAGCTTGCAACTCGGCCTGCTCCAGCAGCACCAGCACTTGCCCCGCCTGCACAACGTCACCTTCGCGCACATTCACCTGCTCCACGCGCCCGACAATGGTTGCGCCCACCCCCACACGCGAGCGGGTTTCCACACGCGCTGAAAACTGCAGCGTACGCACCAGCGGCTGAATCTGCACCTGCGCTGCGGGCACCTGCGGACCTCGCCACTTCTGCACGCCCACATAAGCAGCCGCCAACAACACGAGCAAAGCCAGCGCCAGCCACACGCGCTGGCTGGATGTACGCACGCTGCGGGGAGCTGATGCCGCAGACTGACTGGGGGTAGGTAGGTTCAAGATATCTCCCAAGACTGCGCGCAGCATGGCACATCTGCCATGCTTTTCACGCCAGACAAGAGCGTTATTCCAAGAGCGTTATTCGTTAAACAGTGAGCCCGCTGTCTGCGGAGCCACCAGACCCAGGTGCTGGTACGCGGCCTTGGTGGCAATGCGCCCCCTCGGCGTGCGCTGCAAATAGCCCTGCTGGATCAGGTAAGGCTCGATCACATCCTCAATCGTGCCCGCATCCTCGCCAATGCTGGCGGCGATGTTGTCCACCCCAACCGGCCCGCCATCAAAGCGGTGCACCACGGCTTCAAGCAGCTTGCGGTCCATCACATCAAAACCGCGCGGATCCACATCCAGCATGGCCAGCGCCTTGCGCGCCATCTCCTGGGTGATGGTGCCATCGCCCTTGACTTCGGCGTAGTCCCGCACACGACGCAGCAGGCGGTTGGCAATACGTGGCGTGCCGCGGGAGCGATTGGCCACTTCTTGGGCACCCTCTGCATCAATCGGCGCACCCAGCAGACCAGCACTGCGCGTGACAATCCGCGCCAGCTCTTGCGCGTTGTAGAACTCCAGACGTGCCACGATGCCAAAGCGGTCTCGCAGCGGATTAGTCAGCATGCCTGCACGCGTGGTGGCCCCAACCAGGGTGAAGGGCTGCAAATCGAGCTTGATGGAGCGTGCTGCAGGCCCCTCGCCAATCATGATGTCGATCTGAAAATCTTCCAGCGCAGGGTAGAGGATTTCTTCCACCACCGGGCTCAGGCGATGAATCTCGTCAATGAACAGCACATCATTGGCTTCCAGGTTGGTCAGCAGCGCCGCCAGGTCCTTGGGTTTTTCCAGCACCGGGCCCGAGGTCTGGCGCAGATTCACGCCCAGCTCTGCCGCAATGATGTGACTGAGCGTGGTCTTGCCCAGACCAGGAGGACCAAACAGCAGCACATGGTCCAGCGCCTCGCCACGTTTTTTGGCTGCCCCGATAAAAATCTCCAGCTGCTCACGCGCCTTTTCTTGGCCCACGTACTCATCAAGCAACTTGGGCCGCAAAGCGCGCTCCAGCGCTTCTTCATTTTTGTTCACGGGCGCAGGCGAAATGGCCGTGCTGCGCACATGACTCTGTGGCAACTCCTGCTCCTGCGCCTTGGTGCGAGGCTTGCGCGCAGGAGTGGGGGCAAAGCCTTCGCCAAAATCTTCAGTGTGAATGCTCATGAACGCTTACTTCGTCAAAGCTTTGATGGCCAGCTTGATGCCGTCGGAAACCTCTACATCGGCAGGCAGGGCCTTGAGACCTACAGCGGCTTCCTTGTCGTTATAGCCCAATGCCAGCAAAGCCTGCAAAATATCAGACTGCGCATCGCTTTTAACCTGGGTCGCCGCGCCACTGACCACTGCATCGCCCAACTTGCCCTTGAGCTCCAGCAACAAGCGTTCGGCGGTTTTCTTGCCTATGCCTGGCACTTTGACCAAACGGCCAACTTCCTGCAAGGCCACGGCCTGAGCCAATTCATCAATGCTCAGACCTGACAGCAGCGACAGCGCCATGCGCGGGCCCACACCGGTAATCTTGATCAATGCCCGGAATGTCTGACGTTCTTGCGCGGTCGCAAACCCATACAACAACTGGGCATCCTCACGCACGATAAAGTGCGTGAGCAAGCCGATCTTCTCACCCAAACTGGGCAGGTTGTAGAACGTGCTCATGGGCACCTGCACTTCATAGCCCACGCCATGACAGTCCACCAGGACTTCGGGCGGGTTCTTCTCAAGCAGGGTTCCAGTCAGTTTGCCTATCATTGCGATCCTTTTTGTGCAGCCCGATTGGCTGCGACTTTCCTAGCAAGGAATTATCAGCGTGATCTTGCGCCACACCTTTACACCGCACAACAACACCCGTTTGGCCAATCTGTGCGGGCCATCCGACGTGCATCTGCGCACTATCGAAACCGGCCTGCAGGTCAAGATTGCACATCGCCACGAACAATTCAAGGTAGATGGCCCCAAAGCCAAGGCTACGGATGCCATGGAGTTGCTGCAAGCGCTGTACGAAATGGCCGATGATCCCATCCCTGAAGATACGCTGCAGCTGATGCTGGCCGGTGACGCAGAGATGATCGAGGCCAAACCCGATGCGATCCAGCTTGCCACGCGTCGCGCTGATCTGCGTGCCCGCACCCCCAACCAGGCCCTGTATCTGCAGAACATTGCCGACCACGACATCACTTTTGGCATTGGCCCTGCCGGCACTGGCAAGACCTATCTGGCCGTGGCCTGCGCTGTGGATGCGCTGGAGCGCAGCGCCGTGCAGCGCATTGTGCTGACCCGCCCTGCGGTAGAAGCGGGTGAACGCCTGGGCTTTCTTCCTGGAGATCTGACGCAAAAGGTAGATCCCTATCTGCGCCCGTTGTACGACGCGCTGTATGACCTGATGGGCTACGAGAAAGTGCAAAAAGCGTTCGAACGCAATGCGCTGGAGATTGCGCCGCTGGCTTTCATGCGAGGCCGCACGCTCAACAACGCGTTTGTGATCTTGGATGAGGCGCAAAACACCACTCCTGAGCAGATGAAAATGTTCCTCACCCGCATCGGCTTTGGCGCCAAGGCGGTGGTAACAGGTGACGTCAGCCAGATTGACCTGCCCAAAGGCGCGATGAGCGGCCTGATTGACGCTGAACGTGTGCTCAAACGCGTCAAAGGTATCTCCATGAACCGTTTTACCAGCGCCGACGTGGTACGCCACCCTCTGGTTGCGCGCATTGTGGACGCTTATGACGCCAGCAACGGTGGCCGTAGCCGCGTTTAAAAAGCCAGTTTTTTGATCACTAAAAGCGCTGATCTGATCGGCACTAGAAAACCCAATGGCACTCAACAATCTCGATCTTTCCTTGCAATTTGGCAAGTTTGACAATGTGGACGCCCACCGCGCTTTGCTCACGCGCGCCACGGTCACCAAGTGGATCAAGCACGCCCTGGCCGTCGATGCCGAAATGGCGGTACGCATCGTCGGCATCGAAGAAGGCCGCGCACTGAATTTGCAGTACCGCCAAAAAGACTACGCAACCAATGTGCTGACCTTCGATTACCAGCAAGAGCCGACCGTTCAGGCTGATCTGGTGATTTGCGGCCCCGTGATTGAGCGTGAAGCCCAGGAACAAAACAAAACCCTGGAAGAGCACTATGCCCACATGCTGGTGCACGGCACATTGCATGCCCAGGGCTGGGACCATGAAACCAGCGAAGAGGACGCAGATGAGATGGAAGCCTACGAAACCGACATCATGGCCGAGCTAGGCTTCGCAGACCCCTACGCCAAAGACTGAACATCTCATTTCACCCGGCACAAGCCTGGCACTGCTTACCGCGTCTTTTTTTTGCATGCCATGCTTGGCCAGCCTCTTGTACCTGCTGGCTCTGGCACCATGTACAGCAGCAACACACACCCTGTCTGGTCTTGATTCCCTAAACCCATAGCACCACCTGCGAGAGAGCCCACGATGAAGACCATTGACGAAATGCTGCACCTCGACCTGCTCACGGCCGAGCAACACATGCATATCAGCGACTGGATTGCGCAGTCCACCTCTGCGGATGACATTTTGAAAATGCCTGCAGCGCTATGGCAAGCTTTGGAGCGTGCCAGTGAATGCATGGGCATTGACCAAGACCTGCTGCGCGAGCCCGCGCTGGATGCAGGATTTGCAGCTGCGCCCTAATTACTGGATAAGACAAAAAACCGTTTTTTCCAAATTTCAAAAAATACGCTGAAATATGCGCTAGAATTCGAGTCTTACTGCAAAAGCAGATGGCTCGGTAGCTCAGTTGGTAGAGCAGCGGATTGAAAATCCGCGTGTCGGCGGTTCGATCCCGTCCCAAGCCACCAAGTATCCCAACCCCAGATCAGCAATGACCTGGGGTTTTTCTTTGCCTACCGCTTTCACAAAGCTTCATGCCTTCGTTGCTGGTGTGATGTTTCCCGCACACCAGCGGCGGCTTCTTGCAACAACTTAACCCGAAATATCCCTGTATTCAAAGCCTGCATTGCGCAGAGCCTCATACAGGCGATGGCGGCCTGTCAACGCTTCGGGCGAGCCCAGTCGCTCCACGACCTGGGTGCTCCAGTCGATTTCCTTCATGCCATGGGTTTGCATAAACGTGCGTAAAACAGCGTTGTAGTCGCCAATTTCCTCTGCTTGATCGGCAGGGACCTGGTATTGCTCACGATGCAGCACCGAACTTTGCGGCAAACGTGGTTTGACGCCTGCAGGACGCTGCGGGTCTGGATGCCCCACCACCAGACCAAATACCGGAAAGACATTCTTAGGGGTGCCCAGCACCTTGGCCACAGCTTCGGGCTGGTTGCGCATGCCACCGACATAGACAGTCCCAAGACCCATGGACTCGGCTGCGACCACGGCGTTTTGCGCAGCAAGGGCAGCATCAATCACCCCCATCAAGAAGGTATCCAGGTAATGCAGGCCCACCGGATCGCGGCCTTGTGCCTGGCCCAAGCGCTCAATGCGCGACAAGTCAGCCAGCCACACCAGCACCAGTGGCGCAACACCCAAATGCTTTTGCGGCCCCACCAAGCTGGCAAGCTGTTCACGGCGTTCCTGCGACTCGACAGCAATCACACTCCACGTTTGCAGATTGGACGATGTGGGCGCCGACTGCGCCGCTGCCACCAGTGTTTCTATGGTGTGAGCAGGCAATGGATCGCGCAGAAAGTGGCGTACAGAGCGATGGCCAAGCATGGCATCCAATACAGGCAATGCAGGCAGATTCAGGTCAGGCGCTTGATCTCCATAGCGCGCTTGCAAGGCAGCAGTCATGATTGCTTTCTCATTCAGGGGAAAAAGACATTCTAGGCAGCTCTTGTTGACACTTGTGTCACATAGCCCTGATAGCTCCACAACCCTAGAACCCCAAAATAGTTGATCTGCGCAGAAGCTGCTTCTAGCGGTACAACCAGCCTGGGATCATTTAACCTGCAGCAGATACCGAAACAGCGAACAATCAAGCACCTGCGAGACCACTGGTACTACCGCTGACAAGCTACAACACCCACAATCAGCGCGCTACGCATTGCCCATGTGGGCAATGCCCCCATCGCGTCACCCCATCACCTGTTTGCCTGTTGTCATGTCAGCCTCTACCACCGAGAGTTCAAGAAATCTGAATCTTCTGTTCGCCGCACAGGCACTTGGCGGGGCATCCCCTCCCATCATCATTTCACTGGGTGGGCTGGTAGGGCAGCAACTCTCAAGCAACCCTGGCCTGGCCACCTTGCCGGTCAGCCTCTACCAGTTGGGACTGGCTCTATCCACGCTGCCAGTGGCATGGCTGATGCAACGCAGTGGGCGGCGCACGACTTACGTTCTTGGGGCAATGATGGCTGTTCTGGCGGGGCTGATTGCTGCGCAAGGCATTGCCCAGGAACACTTTGTGCTGTTTTGCCTTGGCACAGCATTGGCCGGTTTATATGGAGCTTGCGTACAAAGCTACCGCTTTGCCGCTGTGGATGCCATTGTCGAGCCGGGATTGCAGGCCCGCGCAATTTCTCGAGTTATGGTCGGCGGTTTGATCGCAGCTGTGATTGGCCCGCAACTGGTGATCTGGACCCGCGACGCACTGCCCATGACGCCGTTTGCTGGCAGCTTCTATGGTCAAGCCGCTTTGGCACTGCTGGCCTTACCTTTGCTTGCCCGCCTGCGCTTGCCGCCGCCCGTCAAAACCAATATCAGCGGCCCGGCCCGTCCACTGGGAGAGATCGTTCGCACCCCTGCGTTCATCGTTGCCTGCGCGGCTGGCGTGGTCAGTTACGGGTTAATGGCATTTCTGATGACGGCCACACCCATGGCCATGGTCGGCTGCGGCTTCAGTGTCGGTGAGGCTGCACTTGGCGTGCAATGGCATGTGCTGGCCATGTTCGCACCCAGTTTCTTCACCGGACGCTTGATTGCGCGGTTTGGCAAAGTCGCCATCACCGCACTCGGACTGGTGCTGATAGGCATCTCTGGTGGAATTGCCCTGCTGGGGCTGGAGCTGATGCACTTCTGGGGCGCACTGATTGTGCTGGGCATCGGCTGGAATTTCGGGTTTATCGGAGCCACCGCCATGCTGACCGCATGCTACCGCCCTGCCGAGCGCGCCAAGGTGCAAGCGGTGAATGACTTCATGGTGTTCGGCAGCGTGGCCATCGCTTCATTTGGCTCAGGCCGTTTGCTGCATACCGCAGGCTGGGATGCCATCAACGCAGGTATGCTTCCGCTGGTCGCTGCCGTCCTTGTGCTGCTGGCCCTGAACGCCTGGCGTCAACGCAACAACCCTGTTTCCTGACTATGAACACCACTCCTTTGCACATCATCTTGCATGCTCCGGATGCCGAAGGCCTGCAACGCGCGCGCATGAATGCCGTCAACGCACTGCGCGCTGCACCACAAACGCAAGTACGTATTCTGGTCAACGCAGCTGCGGTCGCTGCTGCGCTGGACACTCCGCACGAGCAGGCTGACACGCTCACCTACCTCTGCCCCAACACGCTGGCGCAACTCCAACGCGAATGCCGCACTCCTTTGCAAGTACTGAGCGAACCTGCAGTACTGGCACTGGCACGCTTGCAAGCTTACGGCTGGGCCTACATCCGCTCCTGAGCCGAGCACACGCACTACCTGCGTTGCAGTCCAAAGTGCTTTGTCCTGAATGCGCAATGCCAAGGTCCATGTAACCACTAAGATCACCCGTCCGCACCATATAGCTGCGGGAAGTCCGCCCATACACAACACCAAGGACAGGGAGACAAACACATGGACTTTTTAGGCACTTTAGGCATTGCCAGCTGGGCACACGTTGCCCTTCTTCTGTCTGCCGCATTTGTGGCGGGTGCGCTTAACGCAGTCGCTGGCGGCGGCAGCTTTTTGACTTTGCCTGCGCTGGTGTTTACCGGCATTCCTCCTGTCACAGCCAACGCCACCGGAACCGTCGCTTTGCTGCCCGGCTATGCAGCCAGCGCCTGGGGCTTCAGAGAAGATATGGAGCCGCCTCCTGGTCTGACCATGGGCAAATCCATTGCCCTGGCGCTGATAGGCGGCGCTGGTGGGGCTGCACTACTGCTATTCACCCCCAACGATACTTTCAACAAAGTTGTACCCTGGCTGCTGCTTGGGGCCACGGCGCTGTTTGCTTTTGGCCCCCAGATTCGAGCCTGGGCCTCTCGCAGCAACGATGCCAGCGCGTCGGCCAACACCACCAAAGCCGTGCTGGGCATGTTTGCTGTGGCCTTTTATGGTGGCTATTTCAACGGAGGCCTGGGCATTCTGTGCCTGGCGCTGTTCAGTCTGCTGGGACAAACCCAGCTCAATGCCATGAATGGCATGAAAAACCTGATATCCGCCCTGCTGACTGCTATTGCCGTGGCTGTCTATGCAGTAGGCGGTATCGTGGAATGGAAGCATGCCATCTTAATGGCGGTCGCTGCAACCTTGGGTGGCTATGGCGGTGCCCGAGTAGCCCGCAAAATCCCTGCCAACGTACTTCGCTGGGGCATTGTGCTGACCGGACTGGTGATGGCGGCGCTGTTTTTTATGAAGGGTTAGACACTCAGAGGACGTGAAACGCAACCGGCCTTCAGCGTAGTGCGGTCCAGGGCAGGCATTTATCAAAATTTGCGCCAACTAGAAAAGGGCCTGTGCATGCAGCGCACTGGCCCTTTGTGAGGCTCTGCAGCGGTTTAGCGTGACAGCATCACCTTGTTCAGATCCACGCCCATGCTCTGCGCTTTTTGCAGCAGGGCTTGTACCTGATTCTGGGGCAAATCCGGATTGCGTGAGAGCAGCCAGAAGTAGTCCGTGTTCTCGCCAATTACCAGCGAGGTCTGATAGTCCGGATCAAGGTGCACCACGTTATAGCCACCATAAAACGGCCCAAAGAACGACACCTTCAGCGCAGCGGTTCTGGGATCTCCCAAGAACTTCGCCTCTCCCTCCACCTCTTTCCACTCATTCTTGGCCGCATTAAAGCCCCGGTTGACAACCTTGACCGTGCCATCGGGGTTGAGCGTGTAATTGGCCGTGGCCTTGGTCAGCCCTTTCTGAAACCGATGGTCAATGCGCGCAATTTCATGCCACTGGCCCATGTACTTGGCCGCATCAAAGTTCTGCACCGGCTGCACATTGGCAGGCACTTTGACCGCGCAGCCCGCAGCAAGCAGAGTGGCGGCTGAGGCTGCAATGGCAACGCGCAGCAAGGCGGTACGGCGATGCATGGTTGGGAAGTGCATGGTTGGCCTTTCAGACAGTGAGAGAAGACGCCAGGGTAACGATGCCGTGTCTTGCCACTTGTCATCAGATGACCTCATATCATGCAAAAAAACGGCTTGCTTGGGTCTCTGTGCAATGACTGACCACGTTGTCACCTGCGGGCTGTCATGCCGTAGTCTCTTAAAAATCTCACACAAAAATAAATATCAGATATTCAAATATTTGATTATTCATAAGGATTTCCCCAAAAAAAGGGTTTCCCCGTTTTTACATTTCATGCCTTGTCGCGATAAACACGGCTCATGATTTTGAATTCCGATATGCAAAGACGACAGTTTCACAAAATATTCTCTGCCACCGCCCTCGCCTTGGGTGTGCCTGGTGCCCACGCACAGGTACAACAACGACCCGATGCTGCCAGTGAGATTGTTGATTTCGCTTTGAATTTACGATTCGAGCAGCTGCCTGCCAGTGTGATCGAAAATACCAAGAGACAGATTATCGACACCCTCGGCGTGGCATTGGCGGGTCACCACGAACCAGGTGTTTCCGAGATATTTTCACTCGCCCAGAAAATCGGTGGATCCGCTGAATCAAGGGTATGGGGCAGCAAGGTCTATTTACCCTCTCATGATGCTGCACGCATTAATGCCACCATGGCGCATGCACTTGACTACGACGACACCCATGAGCCCTCTTTTATGCATCCGGGCGTTGTCTGCGTCCCCACTGCACTGGCCATGGCCGATATGTACCCACAGCTGAGCGGTTCGCAAATCATTACCGCCATTGCAGCTGGCACCGACATCTCATGTCGCCTGGCCCTGGCCGCGCAACCTGGTGTCAATGCATTCAAGGTGGGTTGGCACAACACGACGGTCTACGGCTATTTTTCTGCCGCCCTAGTGGCCTCCATGCTCATGGGCTTGAGTCGTGAGCAAACCATTTCCGCACTGGGCATCGCTTTGCACCAGGCTGCAGGCAATGCGCAGTCGCATGTCGATGGCGCGCTGACCAAGCGCATGGGCCCCGGTTTTGCGGCCTATGACGGCATTTATGCCGCCCGCCTGGCCAGCCTGAATGTGCGTGGCCCGCACCGCGTGTTTGAAGGCGTGAAAGGCTTCTATCAGCAGTACCACCACGGCAACTACGACCGGGACATCATCTTGGCAGACTTGGGGCAGCGCTTCGCCATTGACGCCACCTCCTTCAAACCCTGGCCCTCGTGCCGCGGCAGCCATACTGCCGCCGAGGCCGCGCTTAACCTGTTCCAGCAACACCGCATTCAGCGCAGCGATGTGGACACCATCATCGTGACCAATGGCCCCGACGATTACAAGCTGCTGCTCGATCCCATCGAGAAAAAGCGCCGCCCGCACACCACTGTGGATGCGCAGTTCAGCAATCCATGGGTGGTGGGGGTCGCCGCAGCCTACGGCGACATTCAATTGCAGCACTTCACCCCCCAAGCCATGCAAGACCCCGAAGTGCGCGCATGGGCACAGCTGGTACAAGGAAAGCCCGACCCATCATTGGTGCCAACCAAGGGCGGCCCGAGCGCAGCCCACATCATGGTGCAACTGAAGAACGGACAACATCTCGAATCCCGTGTCGAGCGTGCCAAGGGCGAACCCAGCAACCCCATGAGTCCTAGCGAAATGCGCAGCAAGTTTATCGACTGCCTGGCCTTTACCGGTATCACCACCGAACGCGCCGAAGCCGCTTATGCGCGCCTGAATCGCCTGGAGCTGGAGCGCTCCCCCTCTCAGGTTTTGGGTGCTTTGGAAATTACGAAGATTTGAGGTTTACGGTGTGTTGAAAAGGGTTGCCCTTTGGCAACCTTTTTTTGATTGAAATTGATAGCTTCTTACGCTTGACAAAGAAAAGTTACAGGTCTTTTTTCTCTTGTTGTAGCTCCAAGTTTCGCTGGCCGCCTGTCGCGCGGCAGGAGACTCACTTTTCTTGCTCGCGCAAGCAAAGCAAGCAAAAGAAGCGCGCCCTGCACCCGTGTCCCGCCTGTGCGACGAGCCGGCATCTGGAAAAAATACACTGCAGAAGCTAGAAACAACAAGCAAAAAATAGCTGCTAGCTCTTACCCAGTAATCGCTAGCAGCCAGTTTGAGAACAACCAAGAAAAGTTATTTACAGCACCCGTGCTCGCACACTCTTGCCCTTGACGCGTCCGTTATTGAGCTTGGCACAGGCTTCTGCAGCAATGCGCCGATCCACCGCCACATACGTCGAAAAGTCATTCACGCTGATCTTGCCAATCTGGTCCCTGGCATACCCAAAATCCGCACACATGGCGCCCATGACATCGCCCGCACGAATCTTTTCCTTGCGCCCACCGATGATCTGAATGGTCATCATGGGTGGCAGCAATGCGCCACCAGGAGCAGGCGTCAACTCGCTCAGCTCGAACCATTCGGAGGCACGCTCCTGCAACTGCTCGATTTTCGACACATGGAGCATCTCATCCATGGCAACCAGATTCAAGGCCAAGCCTTCGGCATCACCCCGCCCGGTACGACCGATGCGATGGATATGCACTTCGGCATCGGGCGTCACATCCACGTTGATGACGGCAGACAGATTGGAAATATCCAGACCACGTGCAGCAACATCGGTCGCCACCAGAACGGAACAACTACGGTTGGCAAACTGCACCAGCACCTCATCGCGCTCACGTTGTTCCAGCTCGCCAAACAAGGCCAGGGCACTGATGCCCTGTGCCTGCAGCTGTGTCACCACATCACGGCATTGCTGCTTGGTGTTGCAAAAGGCAATGGTCGACTCCGGGCGGAAATGCGCCAGCAGTTGCACCACCGCATCCACCTTTTGCTTGGCGGGCACTTCGTACCAACGCTGCTCAATCTTTTGCGTGCTGTGCTGTGCAGCCACTTTGACCATTTCAGGCTCTCGCATAAAACGCTTGGCCAGGTCGGCGATCCCCTCAGGATAGGTGGCTGAAAACAGCAGGGTCTGGCGTTGCTCCGGGCACTGCTCCACCACGGTGGCAATGTCGGCATAAAAGCCCATATCCAGCATGCGATCGGCTTCGTCCAGCACCAGGGTTTGCAGCTTGCTGATATCCAGTGCGCCACGGTCTATCAGATCCATCACCCGACCAGGTGTACCCACCACGATGTGGGCACCGTTTTCCAGGCTGGCAATCTGATTGCGCGTCGGAACACCGCCGTAAACAGTGACCACCTTGATGTTCTCCTGTGCCCTCGCCAGGCGGCGAATTTCGGTGGCCACCTGATCTGCCAACTCGCGCGTTGGGCACAGCACCAGCCCCTGCACAGCAAACCAGCGCTGGTTCAGGCGCTCCAGCAAAGGCAGGCCAAAGGCGGCGGTCTTGCCACTGCCCGTGCTGGCCTGGGCAATCAGGTCGCGACCACGCAGCGTCAGTGGCAGACTGGCAGCTTGAATAGGCGTCATTTGCTCGTAGCCCAGGGCCTGCAGGTTTTGCAAGGTGGCCGGGTGGAGCGTGAGCGAAGAAAACGCCGTAGAAGCGGGGGCGCCTGCGGCGCTGATGGAGGTAGTCATAGAACCAAATTATCCTGCGCCTGCATCTCAGATGAAGCTCTGAGGACAATCGGCCACCGAGAACCGTACTTCTACCTCAACACTGCATCTTCAGAGACCTGCTGCTGCACGCTTTGAACAAAGGCATCGACCAAAGGGCTCATCTGGTCACGCCGCCAGGCCAGATACGCAGGCGTGAAAAACTGCACGCCATTCAAAGGCAGAAACCGCACGCCAGAAATACCGGCACGCGCCAGACACTGCGGCACCAAAGCAACGCCTTGGCCCGTGGATACCAGCGCCACCACCGTCAACCACTGCCGCGCAGCATGGGTGGTATGCGGATGGATATTGGCTTGCTGCAGACAGGCGATGACATTGTCGTAATTGGCGGGAGCAACTTCTCGCGCAAACATGACAAAGACTTCATCCTCCAGTTGATGCAAATCGATGCTGTCATTCTCGGCCAGCGGATGTGCTGCAGGCATGCAGCACACCAGAGGCTCCGAGCCGATGGGCAATGTTTCCAAGCGCTGCGCATCTTGGCGCAAATTCAAAAAACCAACATCCAGCTCACCAGAAATGAGTGCGCCAATTTGCTCGCGGGTTGAAATTTCATGCAGACATACTTCCACCAAGGGACGCCCTTGCTGAAAGGTACGACAAAAGTCTGGTACTTGCCGATAGATCATCGAGCCGGTGATCCCCACATTCAGCCTGCCTTGCGCACCCTGCGCCACACTGCGTACCACCTCTGAAGCACGTTGAATCTGGCTGAGCACTTTTCGGGCTTCCACCAACAATGCCTCCCCTGCAGGCGTCAGGTGCACATGCTTGGCATTGCGCTCCATCAGAGCAACGCCCAACTCACTTTCCAGCGTCTTCAGCGCCATGCTCAAGGGTGGCTGCGTGATGGACAGTCGCTGTGCCGCCTTGCCGAAGTGCTGCTCTTCAGCCAAAGCAACAAAGTAACGCAATAGATGGGTTTTCATGTAGACGCTATCTTGCATCCACACATTGGCTTGCAAGGCCTTGGCTGGCCTAGCATTTACCCTCAAGCGCCAGCGCTCCCGAGCATCACGATGATCAATAGGACTTGGGCAAGCCCAGCACTTTCTCTGCGATGAAGTTCATGATCATCTGCGGACTGACAGGGGCCAGCCTTGGAATCCATGACTCCCGCATATAGCGCTCGACATGGAACTCCTTGGCGTAGCCCATGCCGCCATGCGTGTAAATAGCAGCTTCGCAGGCTTTGCCGCAGGCCTCTGCAGCCAGGTATTTGGCGGCATTGGCTTCGGCTGCGCACGGCAAACCCTTGTCATATAAAAAGGCTGCCTTTTGCACCATCAGATGCGCAGCCTCCAACTGCATCCACGCCAATGCCAAGGGATGCTGGATGCCCTGGTTCTGACCAATAGGACGATCAAACACCACACGCTCTTTCGCATACTGTGCTGCACGCTCCAGCGCTGCACGCCCCAAGCCAACCGCTTCCGCAGCAATCAAAATACGCTCGGGGTTCAGGCCATGCAAGATGTAGGAAAAACCTTTGTCCTCTTCTCCGATTCGATCCTCCACGGGGATGCGCAGCCCATCAATGAACAACTGATTGGTATCCACGCATTTGCGTCCCAATTTCGGAATCTCCCGCACCTCAATCTTGCTGCGATCCAGATCGGTATAAAACAGGCTCAACCCTTCGGTGCCTTTGCACTCATGCACCGGCTTGGTACGAACCAGCAGCAAGATCTTGTTGGCCACCTGCGCTGTCGAGATAAACACTTTTTGTCCAGTGACGACATAGTGATCACCGTCACGCACTGCCAGTGTCTGAAGTTTCAGGGTATTCAGTCCTGAATTGGGCTCTGTCACCCCAAAGCATGCTTTGTCTTGGCCAGCAATCAGCGGCGGCAACCAGCGTTTTTTCTGTGCATTAGAGCCAAAGACCACTGCAGGGTGCAAGCCAAAAATATTCATATGCACCGCTGATGCACCCGACAGACCCGCCCCTGTCGCCGCGATGGTGTGCATCATCAAAGCCGCTTCGCTGATGCCCAGGCCAGCACCGCCAAACTCTTCAGGCATCGCAATGCCTAGCCAGCCGGCATCGGCCAGTGCCTTGTGGAAGTCGTGGGGAAAACCTCCCTCGTTGTCCTTCTCGAGCCAGTAATCCGCGTCAAACGGCTTACATACGCGATCAATCGCATCACGAATCTGTTCCTGCTCTGCACTCCAGAGGAAATCCATGTCTGTCTCCCTTCATTGCGTTGTGATAGCTTGATGCTTGCGTTCCACTGCCCTCAGGGTCGGCGCACGCGTGCAGGGTTTTCGCCATATGGCGGGCTGTAGATCACAAGCAAACGCACAGGCGTTTCGCTGGTGACACGAAAGATGTGCATGACGTCTTCCGGGAAAAAGCATGTGTCGCCAGGCTGCATGGAAAAGCACTCTCCCTCCATCTCCACTTCTGCAGTGCCAGCAAGCAAATAGCAGGCTTGCTCCATGCCCGGGTGTGCATGTGGCAAGGCGCCGCCCCCTTTTTCCAAAGTACCCAGCACGACTTCCATATGCCTTGCACCGACATTCGCTTGACTGATCAGGCGCTTGTTCACCGTACCGTGGTGGTTGGCAGGGCTGTAGCCTTCAATATCTTGCTCTCGAATCAAATAGCGAGACATGTGCATCTCCTTCAAGCTGCTCGGCATGCAGCCTGGCGACAAGCGCCTGTTGCTTGCATGGCCGCAATTTCTTCTTGCGAAAAGCCCAGCGCCTGCAGCACGGCTGCGGTGTGTTCGCCTTGCAGCGGCGCAGGACTGACGGTTTGCGTCAAAGGGGTTCCCGACCATTGCGTCGGCGCGCCGGTGATTTTCAGCGTGCCTTCGGTTGGATGCTCGACCGTGCGCACAAAGCCTGTTGCTTGGTGGTGCGGGTCAACCAGCAAATCCGCCGGCGATGCCATCGGCATATTGGGAATGTCCACCGCGTCCAGCAATTGCTGCCACTGCGCTGTCGTACGCTGCAGCATCAGACGCCCTACCTCGGCATACACCGCATCAATATGGGCGGCGCGCTGGGTATGGGTTGCAAACATCGTTTCCTGCATGCGCTCTGGCTGCCCAATCGCTGCAAAAAAACTGTTCCAGTGCTTGTCGTTGTAGATCAGCACGCACAAATAACCGTCAGCGGTCTGGTAGGGTCTGCGGTGGCTGGTCAGCAAGCGGGCATATCCTGGCTCCCCCTGTGCAGGTTCAAAACTCAGACCAGCCAGGTGATCTCCCAGAATGAACTGGGTCATGGCCTCAAACATGGGCACCACAACCGCTTGTCCCACGCCCGTGCGCTCACGGGCATACAAGGCAGCAGTGACGGCGTACACCGCATGCAGTCCCGTAACCCGATCTCCCAGCGTCATGGGCGCATAAGTCGGCGCTCCACCTGCATACTGCTGCGCAAGCCAGGGCACCCCTGTTGCGCCCTGGATCAAGTCGTCATAGGCAGGCTTGGCTGCATAAGGGCCTGATTGATCAAAACCGCAACAGCTCACGTGAATGAGCCGAGGGTTGTGCATTTTCAAGTCTTCATAAGACAGGCCCAGCCGTGCCATGGCTTGTGGGCGAACATTGCTGATGAGCACATCGCTGTCACGCACCAGTCGCAGCAATGCCTCACGAGCACTGGCTTGCTTGAGATCGAGCACAACCGATTGCTTGCCCTGGTTGGCCTGCAAAAATATGTACCCCATGCCTGCATTTTTCATGGGTCCGACATGGCGCATATTGTCGCCATCCGGTGGCTCTACCTTGATCACTTCGGCCCCCAGGGAGGCCAGAATTTGCGTAGCAAAAGGTCCCAGAATGACGCTTGTCATATCCACCACCTTGACGCCCGCTAAAGGTCCCATCGGGGAGCTGCTCTGATCCATGCCAACCTCACTGCGCCTCAATCTTGGACTGCTGGATCAACCTTCCCCAATTGTTCAGTTGGTCCTGCACGTACCTGGCAAATTCCTCGGGGGTTGCCGTCGGCCACACCTCAAAACCAACTTGTGCCAGCTGATCTTTCACCTCCTGCTGTTTGAGCAAGTCCTGCAGCGCTGCATTCAAGCGTTCAACGACCTCTTTGGGCATGCCTGCAGGGCCAAAAATTCCGTTCCACGACGTGATGTCAAACCCAGGCAATGCCGTGGCCATGGCAGGTACATTCGGCAGCAAGGTGGAGCCTTTGGCTGCCGTCACGGCCAATGTACGCACGCGGTCCGTCTTCAGCATGCTCCAGCTTGAGCCCAAGTCGGCCACATAGATTTGGATCTGGTTGCCCACCAAATCTGTCAATGCCTGTGGACTCGACTTGTAAGGCACTGCGGTGATGCGCGTCTTTGTCAAAAACTTAAAGGTTTCCGAGGCCACCAAAGAGGTGCTGTTCGGTGTGCCATAAGACAGCTTGTCTGGGTTGGCCTGTGCATAGGCAATCAACTCTTGCAAGGTTTGCGCAGGCACTGACGGGTGCACCGCCAGCGCAAAAGGCAGCTCGCCGATCCGCGCCACTGGTGTGAAGTCCTTGATGGGGTCGTACTTCAGGTTCTTGATCAGCCAAGGGTTGGCAGAATGCGAAGTGTTGGTTGTCATGAACAAGGTGTAGCCATCGGGCTTTGCCTTGGCAACCAGGCCGGCCCCAATCTGTGCACTGGCACCCGCTTTGTTTTCAACAATCACCGGCTGCTTTAACCGTTCACCCAACTTCGTCGCCACCACCCGAGCGACTGCATCAGTTCCACTACCCGCAGCAAATGGCACCACCATGGTGATGGGGGCGCTGGGATAGTCCTGAGCAAAAGAAGCCGTTGCCGCCGCCAATGAGATGGCCCCAGCTATCACGCGCAATGATTTCATTTCTGTCTCCTTGTGACTTGGCAGTGCTGTGTGCCCAGCACTGACGCCATGTTGGAGACGCAGATCATTCGCGTCCAATTCTTTTTAATGCATCAATAATTCAATTTTCGAATCGTTGAGTGGGGACCTTCACGCTTCAAGCGCTCTGGCCATTCTTTTGCTCTAGCACCGTATCCGTGCCTTGAGGCAGCAGTTCGATGCGCGCCTGGAGCGTCGGAATGGCTACCATCAAGGCAGACTCTGCCTGCAAACGCCATGTAGCCGCTTGTGCCAGCGTCCATGTACCCGGCACATGCATGTGCACATCGAGAAAACCATGTCCTCCCGCCTGACGGGTGTGCACACTGTCAAACACCACCTGCTCTCCCGTTTGCACCTTCACTGCCTGTGTTTGCTGTGCCAGCACTGCGTGAATTTTCTCAAGCTGCTCCGGGTCCATGGCGATGTCCATCAAGCCTTGTGACGCACGCCAGAGCATGACGCCTCCGTGCCACAAAATATTCAGCGCCACAACCACGCCTGCCAGGGGGTCCAGCCACCACCAGCCCGTCATATGGGCCAGACCCAAGCCGATCACCACCCCCACCGAGGTGTACACGTCTGTCATCAGGTGACGCGCGTCGCCCTCCAGCGCCATGGAGCGGTAATTGCGTGCGCTGCGGAACATCACCCATGCCAGCGCACCGTTGAGTACCGTGCTGAGCAGGGAAAGCCCCAAACCCCAATCCAGGCGCTCCAGCGGCTGGGGATGAAACCAGCGATCCACGCTGACCCACAGGATGGCCAGGCTGGCACCAATGATGAGCAGCCCCTCAAATCCTGCGGAAAAGTATTCCGCCTTGTGGTGCCCATAGGGATGATCCTCATCCGGTGGTCGCTGAGCGATAGTGACCATGGCCAGCGCAAAGGTAGCTCCGGCAAGATTCACAAATGATTCGAGCGCATCGGAGAGCAAACCCACCGAGCCAGTTACCCACCACGCCAACATTTTGAGCACGATGGTGAATACCGCTACCACGATGGAAATACGCAGCAGGCTGCTGGGAGTAAGCCAGGACGACGACGGTGTTTCGATTTCGGAGCGCGGCATGAATGTGGGGCTGAAAAACTTTCATCTGAAGGGCGCAAGCACGGCAAACCCGCTGCACCGATTTATGACCTTGAGTGTGGCACACCCAAGCCATGCGGGATCAGCGGTCACGCAAAGACTGTCGATATGCGCCTGGCGCTTGTCCTGTCCATGCAAGAAAGGCTCGCATAAAGCTTTTCTCACTGGCAAAGCCACAGGCCAGCGCCACGCGTTTGATGGGCAGATCGCTGCGATGCAACAAATGCAGTGCACGATGCCGCCGTACATCATCTTTGAGTTGCTGCACGCTACTGCCTTGCTGCTGCAGTTGGCGGTGCAGGCTACGTGGAGCCATGTGCAGCACCTGTGCAAGGCTGGCTGCAGTGTGCCCGCACTGTGGGTGCGCAGCCAGCGCCTGGCGCACACGCTGCACCAATGGCTGCACCGGCTTATAAGGACGAATCTGCAACGGCAAGGCGCGCTGCAGCATGGTGCTCAATGCTTGCTCATCGCGCAGCACTGGCAGTTGCAGCCAATGGGCATCCAGCTCAAGGCTGGCCGCAGCCGCACCAAAACGCACCGGAGCATCAAACAGCACGGAATACACCGCATGGTGCGCAGGCGCCGCAAACGGAAAGCTGGCCTGGCGAAGCGGCAAGCGTGCATCCACCAGCCAGCTGGCAAACCCATACAGATTGCGCAGTACCGAAACCATGCAGAACTCTTGCATCGCGCCCAATTCGCGCTGTGCTTGCAATCGCAGCGTGGCCTGTGTGCCGTCCACGTGCAAGGTCAAGACAATGTCATCCGTGAGCAGCCCATGATGTCGGCACCAACGCGCCACTGCCAAACCCAGTGAGGAGCTGCCAATGCTGCCCCTTGCCAGCAGACCATAACTGCCCCAGGGCAGACGCCGGCTGAACCAGCCCAGCCCTTCATCGTCCAGCTCGCGCATGGCGTGGTCACACAGCAGCTCCATTTGCAAGGCAGTGATACGCTGCTTGTCATCATCCAGGGCACTTGGCGCAATTTGTGCCACTTTCAAAGCTTCATCTGCTGCCAAGCCACGCAGCGCGTAGGCATGCACCACGCAACGCACAAAGGCCATTGGCGTGTGCGCAGGGTGTTGGTCGGTAACGGCATCCAGCAACAAAGGTGTACTCATATGGCAATTATTGCAACCTATGTGACTGTTTCTGTATCGGCGACCACCCTAGGATAGATATATAAAAATGGCTGCAAGTGCCCAAAGCAACTTGCAGCCCATCTTGCAGAAAAACCCTTCAGGAGACGTTTTCGCCTATGCGCTGTGGCCCTCTGTCCGTGTCGGCTCGCTCAATGCGCATCGCCCGTAATCGGCATGCCAGCAGCTTTGCGCGCCACCACCAGACGCTTGCGCAGCGAAATCTCCGACATGTCCAGCTCGCTGACCATGGCGCGCAGGGTCTCATCGTTGATCCGATGGGCCTGACGCTCCACGTACAGCGTGTCACGCTCCACCTGAATGCAGTGCAGGCGCAGTTCCATTTCCTTGACGTAACGCTCACGGCGCTCCTGCACCATCTCGGGTGCATCCCGCTGGGCCTCCGTCGACGTCGCAATGCCGCTATCGTCCAGCAAATGGATGCGGTTACGGTACTCCTGCGTGATGCGTCCCACCACCTCCTGGTACTGCGCCACCCATTGTTCGTCGTGCTTTTGCGCATCGCTGTCGGTCATGGTCAGGCTGGCAATCGCTGCCTTGCAAGCCGCTGTGCGGGCTGCACGCTCTTCTTGCTGGGTCTCGGTATCTTCATGCGCAGGCATCCGGCGCAAGATCAAAGGCAGCGCAATAGCGCCCAGCACCAGGGTGAACAAGATCACGCCAGTGGCCAGAAAGATCACCAGGTCACGCTCAGGGAACGGACGGCCATTGTTCAGACTCACGGGAATGGACAGTGCGGCAGCCAGGGTCACCGCACCACGGATACCAGCCATGGTAGTGGCCAGATTCAGCAGGTGCGAGGGTTTTTCTTCCATCTTGCCCTGCTGGTGGGCTGTACGCAGCGCGCGGTGCACGCCCAGCTCAATCCAGACCCAGCGCACAAACAGCAGTCCAAAGGAAATAGCCGCCACATAGCCCAGCAGCTCCCACCAGGCATAGCCCGAGTGCAAGATGGTGGTTCCCATGATGGATGGCAGCTGCAGACCCAGCAGCAAGAAGATGGCGCCGTTGAATGCCGCTTCCACCATGCTCCAGGTACCTTCGGTTTGCAGACGCTCGGAGATGAAGTTGGAGCGATCAAGATCAGCGAAGTTGGTGGCAATACCGGCAGCCACGGCAGCCAAAATACCCGAGACACCAATCTTTTCGCCCACGATGTAAGCGGCAAAAGGCAGCAGCACCAGCAACAGCACCATCTGAGTGGCCGCCACATCGCCCACACGGCGGGTGATCGCATCGCGCGCATAGCTGAAACCCCAACCCAAGGCGGCGCCAACAGCCAGGCCACCCACGGCCATCCAGGTGAAATCTTTGGCGACATTGCTCCAGGAGAACAAACCCGTCAAGGTTGCAGCCACGGCAAACTTCACGGCCACCAGACCCGAGGCATCGTTCAGCAGCGACTCGCCCTCCAGCATATGCATGGTCTTGTGCGGCATGCCCAGATTGCGCGTGATGGCCGAGACAGCCACCGCATCGGTAGGCGAAACCACGGCTGCCAAAGTGAATGCCACCGTCAGCGGCATGCTTGGAATCATCCAATGGATGAGATAACCCAGACCCAACACCGTAATCAATACCAAACCAAAGGCCAGCAGCAAGATGGGACGTGCCAGTGCGAAAAACTCGCGCTTGGGAATGCGCCAGCCGTCCGCAAACAACAGCGGCGGAATGAAGAGCAGCAGAAACAACTCTGGATCGAATGCGATGTGCAGGCCTTTTTGCGGCCATGCGATCAAGGCACCAATGGCGATTTGAATCAGTGGGAGCGGGATGGCTCGGACATAACGTGCGGCAATGCCCGTAAGGGCCCCCAACATCAGCACGAGCAAGACGGTTTCAACGGTATGCATGCGGCATTTTCTTTGCGCGCCAGGGCGCACGGCTGTCAGACAGATTCAAAGCCTCAAGGATATCTAAGTAAAAACCCTAGATTAAGCAAGGAGACACGATGAGCACCCTTTCCAGTCAACTGAATCCGCGATCGGCGGAGTTCCAAGCGAATACGAGTGCCATGCAAGCTTTGGTTGACGATTTGCGCGCACGCTGCGAACAAATCGCCCAAGGCGGTGGCGAAGCCGCCCGAGCCAAACATCTGGCACGTGGCAAATTATTACCTCGGGATCGCGTCCAGCAACTGCTGGACCCTGGCACACCTTTCCTGGAGTTGGCACCGCTGGCCGCGCTCAATATGTACAACAACGATGCCCCGGGCGCAGGCCTGATCGCGGGCATTGGTCGCGTCAGCGGAGTGGACTGCATGGTGGTTTGCAATGATGCCACCGTCAAAGGTGGCACCTACTACCCCTTAACGGTCAAAAAGCATTTGCGTGCACAAGAGATTGCGCAGCAAAACCGCCTGCCCTGTATTTATCTGGTGGACTCAGGGGGAGCCAACCTGCCCAACCAGGACGATGTTTTCCCCGACCGTGAACACTTTGGCCGCATCTTCTACAACCAGGCCAATATGAGCGCGCAAGGGATTGCCCAGATTGCCGTGGTCATGGGCAGTTGCACGGCGGGCGGTGCTTACGTACCGGCCATGAGCGACGAATCCATCATTGTCAAAAACCAGGGCACCATCTTTTTGGGTGGACCGCCCCTGGTCAAGGCTGCGACGGGTGAAGTGGTGAGTGCCGAAGATTTAGGTGGTGGCGATGTGCACACGCGCCTGTCCGGGGTGGCTGACCACCTGGCTGAGAACGACATCCACGCGCTGGCGCTTGCCCGCACAGCCGTAAAAAATCTGAACAAAGCCAAAGCCGCAATCCCTGCAGACACAGCCCCCTTGGCACCGCTGTTCAATGCCCAGGAGCTGTATGGCGTGATTCCCACCGACACCCGCAAGCCCTTCGATGTGCGCGAAATCATTGCCCGCATTGTCGATGGCAGCGTGTTGGATGAATTCAAGGCCCGCTTTGGCAGCACGCTGGTCTGCGGCTTTGCCCGGATTGAAGGCATGCAGGTAGGCATCATTGCCAACAACGGGATTTTGTTCAGCGAGTCAGCCGTCAAAGGCGCACACTTTATTGAATTGTGCTGCCAGCGCAAGATTCCACTGGTGTTCCTGCAGAACATCACCGGCTTCATGGTGGGCCGCAAATACGAAAACGAAGGTATTGCCCGTCACGGAGCCAAGCTGGTCACCGCAGTGGCTACCGCGAGTGTGCCCAAATTCACCATCGTTATTGGCGGCAGTTTTGGCGCAGGCAACTACGGCATGTGTGGCCGAGCCTTCAGCCCCCGTTTTTTGTGGATGTGGCCTAACGCCCGCATCTCGGTCATGGGCGGCGAGCAAGCCGCCAGCGTGCTGGCTACCGTCAAGCGAGATGGCATCGAAGCCAAGGGGGGCTGCTGGAGCACTGAGGACGAAGAAATCTTCAAAGCGCCAATCCGTCAACAATATGAGGAACAGGGCCACCCTTATTACGCCACCGCTCGCTTGTGGGATGACGGCGTGATCGACCCCGCCGATACACGCCGCGTGCTGGCACTGGGCTTGTCAGCCAGCCGCAATGCGCCGATTGAGGACACCCGATTTGGTGTGTTCCGCATGTAAATGATTGCCATGCACGCCGCAGACCACTTTGTCACTCTGGCACGCTACCACTTGTGGGCCACTGGGCGCCTGCTCGATGCAGTACAAATGCTGAGTGATGCAGACTACCGCCGTGATGTGGGCCTGTTCTTTGGCAGCGTCCACGGCACGCTGAACCACCTGCTGGTGGCCGAGCATCAGATATGGTGGCAACGCCTCACCATGGGCCAGTCCCCTCAGGCTCAGCTCAACGCCATCGTGCACGAAGATCGCGGCATGGTGGATGTGCAGCTACGCAGCCTGAGTGCACGCTGGCAAAGCTGGATCCCCACCCTGGATACCGAGCGTTGGGCCGGAGATCTCCACTACACCACCATGCACGGCACTGCAGTGCGCCTACCCCTGGCCGCAACAGTGGCCCATGTGTTCAACCACGCTACACACCACCGAGGCCAGATCACTGCGGCGCTGACGCAACTGGGCGTGGAATCTCCAGCGCTGGATTTGATCTATTACCTGCAACAAGCCTTTGTGCCTGCGGCACAGACCACTGCATAAACAAGGAGCACACATGTCCCGCCCTGTTACTCTCACCATGAATGCTGGCGTTGCCACCGTCGCCCTGACGCAGCCCGAAATCCGCAACGCCTTCAGCGACGAAGTGATTGCCGAAATCACCGCCGCCTTTGAAACCGTGGCCCAGCACAGCAATGTGCGCGCCGTGGTACTGGCTGCTGAAGGCCCTGCTTTTTGTGCTGGCGCCAACCTCAACTGGATGCGCCGCATGGCCGACTACAGCCGCGAAGAAAATGTGGCCGATGCCAGCAAGTTGGCCGCCATGCTGCACACCATCTACACCTGCCCACAGCCCACCATTGCGCGCATTCAGGGCGATGTCTATGCAGGAGGCATGGGACTGGTTGCGGCTTGCGACATGGCGGTGGCCGCAGACAGCGCCAACTTCTGCCTGAGCGAGGTCAAGATCGGTCTGATTCCAGCCACTATTGCCCCCTATGTGCTGCGTGCCATGGGGCCACGTGCCGGGCATCGCTATTTTCTGACAGCGGAGCGCTTTGATGCCGCAGAGGCGCTGCGCATAGGTTTTGTGCACCAGGTGGCTGCGGCGGACGATCTGGATGCTGCCGTGGATGGCCTGCTCAAGCACCTGCTGCAAGCCAGCCCTACGGCCCTCAAAGCCTGCAAGAAGCTGGTACTGGACACGGCAGAGCGGGAAATCAATGCCCAGCTGACCCGCGATACCGTCGAGGCCATTGCCGATATCCGCGCCAGCAATGAAGGCAAAGAGGGTGTGCAAGCCTTTCTCAGCAAGCGCAAGCCAGCCTGGTTATCGTGATGGGGTGTTGATTTCAGCGAAAGCACTCCACCATGACTGAACTTTGGAACACCCTGCTTGAATGGCTGCACAGCGTGGGCCTGCACCCCGACCGCGAGGTGATCGAGCGTGCGGGCACTGCCGTGCTGGACAGCGCCAGCGAAATGGCAAGCACCGTAGGCCAGGCCACCAGCGGCATGGACATGGCCAGTCTGCTGGCGCTGGCTGCTGCGCTGGGGTGGGCCAGCGGCTTTCGCCTGTATATCGTGGTGTTCATTGTCGGTGCCCTGGGCGCGTTCGGCTTGATGGAGCTTCCCGGCGGTCTGCATGTGCTGGAACATCCAGCCATGCTTTTTGCCAGTGGTGGACTGCTGTTTGTGGAGTTCTTCGCAGACAAGATTCCCGGCGTGGATTCGCTGTGGGATCTTCTACAGAGCGTGCTGCGCGTGCCAGCAGGCGCGGCTTTGGCGGCAGGGGTTTTCGGTGCTGACAACGCCACCATGGCCACCGTAGCCGCGCTGATGGGCGGCACGCTGGCTGCCACCAGTCAAGCTGCCAAGACCACCACACGCGCACTCATCAACACCAGCCCCGAGCCCTTCAGCAATGTGGGGGCCAGCCTCGCCGAAGACACCGCTGCCGTAGGCGCTGTCTGGCTGGCGCTGGCCAACCCAGCCGTCTTTGCGGGCGTGCTGGTGGTGGCCGTGATTTTGATGTGGATCGTGACCTGGATGCTGTGGCGCTTTCTCAAGGCGGCTATTCGCAAGCTCAAAAGCTGGTTGGGGACCTCGGAACCAGACCCTTTGCAATTACCCAAAACATAGCTGCTGGCGCTTGCTACGCCAGTGCTCAATGCCATAAAGACTTAAAAATTGGAGACAAGGCATGTTTCAAAAAATATTGATCGCAAATCGAGGTGAAATCGCCTGCCGCGTTGCTGCAACCGCGCAACGTCTCGGTATCCGGACCGTTGCGGTGTATTCGGATGCCGACGCCCAGGCCAAACATGTAGCAGCCTGCGATGAGGCCGTGCACATTGGCGGCAGCGCCCCCAGAGATAGCTATCTGCGCTGGGAGCGCATCCTGGAAGCTGCCAAGCAAACCGGTGCGCAAGCCATTCATCCTGGCTACGGCTTTTTGAGTGAAAACGAAGACTTTGCACAAGCTTGCCAAGCGGCAGGCCTGGTCTTCATTGGCCCACCAGCCAGTGCCATTCGTGCCATGGGTCTGAAGGCCGAATCCAAACAGTTGATGGAAAAAGCGGGCGTGCCTCTGGTGCCCGGCTACCACGGCACCGACCAGAACCCGGAGCTGCTGCAGCGTGAGGCGGACCGGATTGGCTACCCCGTGCTCATCAAAGCCAGTGCCGGTGGCGGGGGCAAAGGCATGCGTTTGGTCGAAAAACACGAAGACTTCGCAGCCGCGCTGGCCAGTTGCCAACGCGAGGCCATCAACAGTTTTGGCAACGATGCTGTACTGATTGAAAAATACGTGCTGCGCCCACGCCATATCGAAATTCAGGTGTTTGGCGACACCCAGGGCAATGTGGTCTATCTGTTTGAACGCGACTGCTCCGTGCAGCGCCGCCACCAGAAAGTGCTCGAAGAAGCGCCTGCCCCGGGCATGACCGAGGCACTGCGCAAGCAAATGGGTGAGGCAGCAGTGGCAGCAGCCAAAGCCGTCGGGTATGTTGGTGCTGGCACGGTGGAATTCATCGTGGAGCAGCCTGGCGGCTACGGGCAGCCTGAGGCCATGCAGTTCTATTTCATGGAAATGAACACCCGCCTGCAGGTAGAGCACCCGGTAACTGAAGCCATCACCGGTGAAGATTTGGTGGAGTGGCAATTGCGTGTGGCTGCCGGCCAGCCGCTGCCCAAACAGCAAAACGAATTGCAGATTCTCGGCCACGCCATTGAGGCGCGCATCTGCGCCGAAAACCCAGACAACGGCTTTTTGCCGGCTACCGGCACGCTCCACATCTACCGCAAACCAGCCTGCAGCAGCTTCACCATCAGCGATGTGCGCGTGGACGATGGCGTGCGCGAGGGCGATGCCATCAGCCCGTTCTATGACAGCATGATCGCCAAGCTCATCGTGCGCGGTGACACACGTGAGCAGGCTCTGGCCCGCCTGGATACAGCCCTGGCACAGACACAGATTGTGGGGTTGTCCACCAATGTGCAATTCCTGCGCCATGTGGTCCACAGTGATGCCTTTGCCTCCGCAAAGCTGGACACCGCCTTGATTGAGCGCGAAAAAGCCGTGCTGTTTGAGCAAACCTCCGTGCCCATACCGCTGGCTGTCGCCATTGCCATCGCCCAGCAACTGCAGGCAGAACAAGCCTTGCAGGGCAATGACCCGTTCAGCCAACGCGATGGCTGGCACAGCCATGGCGTGGTACGCCGTAACTTCACCTTCATGCAAGGCAGCGCCACCGTCAACGCCACACTGAGCTATGGCCGCAGCGGAATGCTGCTGCAAGAGGGTGATACACAAGGCGAACTGCAATGGCGCGTGCAAGGCAATGGCCTGGACGTGGCGTTTGCAGAAAACCGCAGCACTGCGCAAGTTCACACCGTCGGTGATGAGCGCCATATCTTCACCCCACGCGGCGCTGCCGTGCTGGAGTTACAAGACCCGCTGGCTCATGCTGGCGAAGGCCACAGCGAAGGTGGCCGCCTGACCGCCCCCATGCCGGGCAAGGTGGTGTCTTTTGCCGTCAAGGCGGGAGATAGCGTCACCAAGGGCCAACCTCTGGCGGTGATGGAGGCCATGAAGATGGAACACACCATTGCTGCCCCCGCTGATGGCGTGGTGCTTGAGGTGCTGTATGCGCCTGGAGATCAAGTCACAGAAGGTGCAGAGCTGATTCGCATTGAGGCTGCGGTTGCAGCATGATACTGCGCGCTGCCAGCGCACGATGATTGGGTACTTCAGATAGAAAAGCTTTTGAAATACTGACAATATCTGCGTTTGACGCTCATTTTTATGAAGTCTGTACATGCAAGTGACTGACTTCATCCTCTACCCCCTGTAATCTGCGAGTCATGAGAGTCACTTTTTGCTGCACGGGCACCAAGCCCGAACCTTGGTTGGATGGTTTGCGCGCGGCCTTGCCTGACGCAGAGATCAGTGTCTGGGAGCCAGGCGCTCCTCAGGCGGATTACGCTGTGGTCTGGGCCCCCCCTCAACAGTTCATGGATGAGCAACCGGCGCTCAAAGGCCTGTTCAATATTGGCGCTGGTGTCGATGCATTGCTCAAACTGAAGCTCCCCCCTCAAGCACAAGTGGTACGTCTGGATGACGCGGGTATGTCTGTACAGATGGCCGAGTATGTGACGCAGGCCGTGATTCGCCATTTCCGCGAGCTCGATGGCTACGAAGCCGATATGCGCCAAGGTCAGTGGAAGTTCCGAAAACCACAGATGCGCGCCGACTTCCCGGTGGGCGTAATGGGCCTTGGCGTGCTGGGCGAACGCGTGGCCAAGTCACTGACTGTGTTTGAATTTCCCGTGCGCGGCTGGAGCCGCAGTGCCAAGCACGTCGAAGGTGTTCAGACCTTCAGTGGTGCAGAAGGATTGTCCGAGTTCCTGCGTGGCACCCGTATTCTGGTGAACCTGCTCCCGCTGACGCCAGATACCGAGAACCTCATCAACCGCAGCTTGCTGCAGCAGTTGCTCCCCGGCGCCTACGTCATCAATGTGGCACGAGGCGCACACCTGGTGGACGAGGACCTGATTGCCATGATCCAAACTGGGCATGTGGCAGGCGCGATGCTCGACGTCTTCCGTGAAGAGCCACTGCCTGCAGACCATCCGTTCTGGCAGGTGCCACAAATCACCATGACACCGCACACCTCTGCCCGCACCCTGCGTGACGAAAGCATTGCGCAAATTGTGGGCAAAGTGGCTGCCATGAGTCGCGGCGAGGCCGTACAAGGCATGGTGAATCCGCAGCGCGGTTATTGACGCGCAGCATCAACCAAGGTTTACACCTCCTTCAGAATGCGCCTTTTGCCCGCCTCGCCTTGTTTGCAATGAACGCCTCCGCCCCTGCCGCACCCACTCCTGGCCTGTCCTCCAAACTGTTGACCTTGCTGGCTTGGTTGTGGCTGTTCATCCCTTTGGTGTGGATGTGGCCCAACGCACGCAGTGCCACCGAGGTTTTGCTTTCTGCGCTGCTGCTGATGGGCATCTTGCTTTCACAGGTCACCACGCGCATTGCCGTGGTGCTGCTGTGGGTGGTGGGCATGTGTTTTTTGGGCTATTTTTTCGCGGTGCACAGCCTGCCTGACGAGTTCTTCTGGCAATCCATCCTGGGCTCCAATGCGACGGAAGCGCTGGAATACGCCTTGTCCTTTCGACTTGCCGATGCCGCACTGATGCTGGCGTGGGCGCTACCCGCACTGTGGGCCTGCATCCACCTTTGGCGCCTGCCCCAACCACTGCGCAATACCAAGCTGCGCGCCCTAGCGTGGCTGACTTTAGCCATCTGGCTACTCTGGGTCGCAGTCAGTCTGTTCAAAGGCTACGACATCTACCGCATCTTCAGCCGCGTTGACCGTGTCTACCCACTCATGATGGTGAAGTCCTGGGAGCGCTATGAACGCAATGCGCAACTGGCCGCATTGAAAAGCGATGTCATGCCCCCAACCAACGCGCCCATGGTCGACGTGCTGGTGGTCGTTCTGGGAGAAAGCGCCAGCGCCCATCGCTGGTCTTTGCTCGGTTACACCGGCAATGACACCAATGCGGCCTTGGCCCCCTGGAAACAGGGCTTGGTCAGCATGCCTTTGACCACCAACGGCAACAATACGGGCAAAACACTGCCCGTGATCATTGCAGGCAAGTCACTGACACCTCTGCCCACCACCTCGCTGTCTTCCTATCTGGATCAAGGCAAGGCGGCGGGCTTCAAAAATGCGGTGTATGCCAACCAGCAAGCGCCCGGATTCGCCAATGTGGCACTGCGTATGCGCTCTGACAGCTATATGCAGTTGCAAGATGGTCAACTCGATGAGGCATTCACTCCGCATCTGGAAGCCGCGCTGCAAGCCGCACAGAAGACCTCACAGCCCTTGCTTGTCACCTTGCACACCTACGGCAGTCACCCGCGCGTGGAAAAGCGCACGCCTGAAGCCTCGGCCATCTGGGATGACCCATACGACAACAGCATGCACTACACCAGCCAATTGCTGTCACAGTGGATCGCCCAGCTCGATGCACTCCAGGGATTGCGCACTGCCTTGGTCTATGTCTCCGACCATGGCCAAGACTTCCCCGTGTGCGGAGGCAGTTATGTGCATGGTGTGACACGTAGCACCTATGAGGTACCCTTCCTGCTGTGGACCAACGAGGCCGTGCGCCAGCAAGCTGGCAACTGGTGGCAGCAATGGGTGGCACTCGGCCAGCATGCCGTCTCAGAAAATGGCATACCACGCTACAACACACTGATGCCGGCCCAGGCCATCAGTCAGCTGCTGGGCTATGAAGCCGAGCTACCTGCATTCACAACCACTGCGGCAGGCGCTTATCCTCCCCCCGCAGACAACAGCCTGTGTGGAGACTGGTTCCCTCAGGTCAAAAAACTGCACCCTGCGGCCGTTCAATGAAAGCCCACTCGTATTACAAGGAGCCCGCCATGTCTTACCCCACCCGCGTCAAACTGGTTGAAGTTGGTCCGCGCGACGGCCTGCAAAATGAAAAACAGCCCGTACCAGCTGCCACCAAAATCGAACTGATTCACCGCCTGCAAGCCGCAGGCTGCAAAGAAATTGAAGTGACCAGCTTTGTCAGCCCCAAGTGGGTGCCCCAGATGGCAGATAACGCTGAGGTGATGAACGGCATCACGCGCCTGCCCGGAGTGCGTTATTCGGTACTTACGCCCAACATGAAGGGCTACGAAGCCGCAGCCTTGACCAGACCTGATGAAATCGTGGTTTTTGGTGCCGCCAGCGAAGCCTTTAGCCAAAAGAACATCAACTGCTCGATCGCTGAAAGCATCGAGCGCTTTGCCCCGGTGGTGCAAGCGGCTCGCGCTGCTGGCATTTATGTGCGTGGCGCAATGAGCTGCACTGTGGGCTGCCCCTACGAAGGCGATGTTTCCGCACAGCAGGTCGGGTATCTGGCTAAGCTGATGAAAGACATCGGTGTGCAGCACATTGGTGTGGCAGACACGATTGGCGTTGGCACGCCAATCAAGATCCGCAAAGCCATCGAGGCCACACTGCAGCACTTTGACATCAACGACGTTTCCGGGCACTTCCACGACACCTACGGCCAAGCGGTGGCCAATACACTGGCTGCCTTGAGCATGGGTGTGTGGCAGTTTGACACGGCTGTGGCTGGCCTGGGTGGCTGCCCCTATGCCAAGGGTGCCACAGGCAATGTGGCGACCGAAGACGTGGTCTACATGCTCCACGGCATGGGAATTGAAACCGGCCTGGATCTGGATCAGCTGGTAGACACCGGTGCCTTTATCAGCGCAGCGCTGGGCCGCACCACCCAGTCGCGCGTTGCCAAGGCCATTTTGGCCAAACGCGCCAACGACAGCGTGTGTGAGGCTGTGTGAATGTGCGGTGCTGAAGTCTTTCCCTTGCCAGAAGGCGTGCAACGTGTCGCACGCTTTTTGCAGCATGCTGGCCATACCCACGCCCCACAGATGCTGCAGGCTGCAGCGCGCACCTCGCAGGAAGCGGCAGATCAGCTCGGCATTTTGGTTGGGCAGGTCGCCAAAAGTGTGATTTTCAAGCGCAAAGAGGATGGGCGCCACATACTTGTGGTTGCAGCTGGAGATCGGCGTGTCGATGAGAAAAAGGTCGCCGCTCTGGTCGGAAAAATCGGCCGCGCCGATGCGGAATTTGTCAAAGTGCAAACCGGCTTCAGCATTGGTGGCGTCAGCCCTGTTGCGCACCTGCACCCACCCGTCACCTTGATTGATAGCAGCTTGGCACGCTTTGAAGTGCTTTGGGCAGCAGCAGGGCACCCCAATGCGGTCTTTCCCATGACACTGACCGAATTACAAAGTCTGGCCCAGGCTCCCGTAGTTGATGTAGCCCAAGAACACAGCAGCAATGCGATCTAGCACTGTGACAACACCACCTCCAGCGCCAGACGCACTGCTACACAAACTTCGCAGTATTGACCTTTCTGCTCAGCCAGTCGCGCAGCCCCTGCCATCTCCGTGCATATCCGTATGCCGCATGGATGATGCGCGGCAGTACTGCGTCGGATGCTTGCGTACACTGGACGAATTGCGCGCATGGGGCAGCGCAGATGCCTTAACCCAGCGCGAGATCTGGTTGCGCATTCGTGCTCGCTGCACGCCCCCCACATAACACCAAGGAAGCCTCCATGCACCACATCATCATGCATCTGGATTTTGTGTCACCCTACGCATGGTTGGCTTTCCAGCAGTTGCCCCAGACCCTGCAAGGGCTCAGCGTGCATGTGGAATACCGCCCCGTTTTACTTGGTGCGTTGCTGCGCGAGAACAGCAATCCGGGGCCAGCAACCATTCCCAAAAAGCGCATATGGATCTATCACCATGCACTTTGGCTAGCTCAGCACAACGGACTTTCGTTGGAGATGCCCGCTGTACATCCATTCAACCCTGTTGAGTTGTTACGCCTGGCACTGCAAACCAGTACTGACGGCAGCATCAATCGCTATGTCACCGAGACTGTATTTCGGCATGTCTGGGAAGGAGGCCTTGATCCATTGGCCCCCGAGCGACTGCAAGCCTTGCAGAGCACCTTGCAGCCACGCATTCGCACACATGCAGACGTCGCAGAGCAATCCAAGCACATGCTGCGCAACAACAGCGAGCAGGCATCCGCAGCAGGTGTCTTTGGAGTTCCTGCGTTTGAAGTTAGAGGGGAGGTTTTTTGGGGCATGGACAGCCTTCCCATGCTGCGTGATTTTCTGGATGGCAACGCTTGGTTCCAATCCAAGACCTGGGAAAACGCCAGGGGCATTTCCTCGGGTTTAGCCTGATTCCAGATTACTCGGCAGCATTTAGGAAATCGAAGCCTTGTCACAAGGTGAAATCACAAGCGCGGGTTTGACCTGAATTTGTCAGAGATGCGTCAGTTTGACGCAAGTTATAGTTGGATTGACGTCAGAAGCGGGTCAGTACCGACTCCAAAAATGTGATTGCCCGCATCAAGCGGCTCAAAAACATATTCAGGAGACAACACATGGCCATCAACGCTGCAAAAGGCGTAGGAGCGAAAGGCGTAGCTGCCCGCCCCATGACGCCAGAAGAACGCAAAGTCATCTTTGCGTCATCCCTCGGAACCGTGTTCGAGTGGTACGACTTCTATCTGTATGGCTCACTCGCAGCCATTATTGCCAAACAGTTCTTCAGTGGCTTGGATGCAGGCTCTGCCTTCATCTTTGCGTTGCTGGCATTTGCAGCAGGCTTCATCGTGCGCCCATTCGGGGCGCTAGTGTTCGGCCGCTTGGGCGACATGATTGGCCGCAAGTACACCTTCTTGGTCACGATCTTGATCATGGGTATCTCCACGTTCATCGTGGGTATCCTGCCGACCTACGCCAGCATTGGTGTTGCTGCTCCAATCATCTTGATTGCTCTGCGCATGCTGCAAGGCTTGGCTCTCGGTGGCGAGTACGGTGGCGCAGCAACCTACGTGGCTGAGCACGCTCCCCACGGCAAACGCGGTGCGTACACTTCATGGATTCAAACCACAGCCACCTTGGGGCTGTTCCTGTCCCTGCTGGTGATTCTGGGGGTACGTACCACCTTGGGTGAAGAAAAGTTTGTGGACTGGGGCTGGCGCATTCCATTCCTGGTCTCCATCCTGCTGCTGGCAGTTTCTGTATGGATTCGCATGACCCTGCATGAGTCGCCGGCATTCCAGAAAATGAAGGCCGAAGGCAAGACATCCAAGGCACCTTTGACCGAATCCTTCGGCCAATGGAAAAACCTGAAGATTGTGCTGTTGGCCCTTATTGGTCTTACCGCTGGACAAGCCGTGGTTTGGTACACCGGCCAGTTCTATTCGCTGTTCTTCCTCACGCAGCAACTCAAGGTAGACGCGGTCACCGCCAACCTCATGATTGCTGCAGCTTTGCTGCTGGGAACACCCTTCTTTGTAATCTTTGGTTCCCTGTCCGACAAGATCGGTCGCAAGCCCATCATCATGTTGGGCTGCGCACTTGCTGTATTGACCTACTTCCCTGTATTCAAGGCACTGACCAGTGCTGCCAACCCTGACTTGGCAGCTGCACAAGCCAACGCAAAGGTCGTCATCGTTGCTGATCCTGCAGAGTGCTCCTTCCAGTTCAACCCCACCGGTACAGCCAAGTTCACCAGCTCTTGCGACGTTGCCAAGCAAGCACTGGCCAGCCGCTCTGTCAGCTATGACACGGAGAATGCACCTGCAGGCACCCCTGCCGTCATCAAGATTGGTGAACATAGCATTCCAAGCTATTCACAAGTTGGTCTTAGCGCCGAAGAGCTGAAGGCCAAGTCCGCAGAATTCAGCAAAACCTTGTCTGAGACACTGAAAAACGATGGATATCCTGAAAAAGCAGACCCTGCCAAGATGAACAAACCGATGATGATTCTCATCCTGTTCTATCTGGTTCTGCTGGTCACCATGGTCTACGGCCCTATCGCCGCCATGCTGGTCGAGTTGTTCCCCACACGCATCCGCTATACATCGATGAGCATGCCTTATCACATCGGAAATGGCTGGTTCGGAGGCTTGTTACCTACCATGTCTTTTGCCATCGTTGCGCAGACCGGCAATATGTATAACGGTTTGTGGTATCCCATCATCATTGCAGGTGTCACGGCAGTCATTGGCACCCTGTTCTTGCCAGAAACCAAGAATGTCGATATTTACGCAGACGATTAATCGATAGCAAATTACAGCTGCCTCTTTTTGGTGCCCCCGCTTCATGGCGGGGGTTTTTATTGATCGGTGCTGCTCACTATTAGTGCCTATGGCGACTCAATGTTGCTACCACACATCATATGGCACCAAATATTCATAAAAACCGCCTTCTTCCTATTGGGTAAAACTAGAATTGGTCGAGATCTTTAAAGTGTCAAACACCTCTTTAAATGTGTCGAACGCCAAAGTTTCTGGCTACCCTCAAACCCACCTAGGAATAAACATGACAAAGACAACTCGCCTGATGCTGGCTGTTCTGGCTGTTTGCGGTACTTCTGCTGCATTGGCACAAAGCAGCGTGACCCTGTATGGCCGCGTGAACACAACTGTAGAACACCAGAAAATCGGTGGTGATACCCGCGCTGCAATGGAAAGCAACAGCTCCTACCTCGGCTTCCGCGGCGTGGAAGATCTGGGAAATGGTCTGAAGGCGGGCTTCCAACTGGAAGGTAACTTTGGCTCTGACGATGGTTCTGGCTTCGACTTCAAGCGTCACAGCGAAATCAACCTGTCCGGTAGCTTCGGTGCCATCCGCATGGGTAAATTCAACGTGGGTTCTTACCTGGCCACCGCTGACTACATCAGCATGCATAACCATGACACCGGCACTTCTGCTGATGCTCTGTATGCCTACGTGTTCCCTGAAGGCAATCAACTTGCCTACCGTTCGCCTGATTTCGGAGGTTTGACTGCTGAATTCAACTACGGTTTTGGCGAAAAAGCTGATCGCTCTACCAGCATGCCTGGCACAACTGCCTTGAGCGCTACGGGCGAACACAAGGGCGCTTTCGATGCAGCGCTGAACTATAACAATGGTCCCCTGGGTTTGGGTCTGGGCTATACCCAAGCCAAGACCGAGTCTGCTTTGGATGTGAAAGAACAGCAACTGGGCCTGCGCGCCAGCTACGCTATTCAAAACCTGACTTTGGGTGCCTACTACCAGTACTACAAGGTTGATGCCAACTCCTTCGACACCAAGCGTCATGCTTACCGCCTGGCTGCGATGTACACCGTTGGCGCATCCGAGTTCCACGCCAACGTTGGTCGTGCACAAAGCTACAAGGGTGACCTGGACGGCAGCAAAACCTCTGCTACCCAATGGACTCTGGGCTACAACTACAACCTGAGCAAGCGCACCAAGGTGTATGGCTACTTCACCAAGATCAACAATGGCAACGATGCATCTTATGGTGTTAGCAATGCCGGTGATGACTTCCGCTCCGTTGCAGTGGGCGTGCGCCACCTGTTCTAATACTCATAAAACGTAAGTTCTCTGCAATACCTGCTTGGTGTAATCCAAGCAGGGCTTGCTCCAAGGTTTAAGCCTCAACTCGCAAGAGTTGGGGCTTTTTTCTTGCTGCCCACTTTTATCAATACAAAAAGGAGACGTTTTTATGTGGAAGATTGCTGTGGGCTTTGTCATCTTCGCCGTCATTTCGCTTTACATGATTATGCAATTTGGTGATCAAGTCGATTTGGGTGGTGAGAAGCACGGAGCAGATGCCATTCATGCACCAGAGGAAAGCAAATAAGGAGCCTCTTGCCACCAAGTCCACAATCTTGCTTCCAGTCATGGAACTCTC
>NZ_JASAUZ010000009.1 GCF_030162935.1 Comamonas halotolerans | reverse complement strand
GGATGGGCCTTACATGGTCAGCACCAGGCTTCAGCATATTGTGCAGGCGACAACTGGATCTGGGTGATCAGGTGCTTGCACACCTCAGCAAGCAGGGCTGCACTTGGTGGTGAATTTGATGGGAATCAGGTTCCTGGGAGGGCCGCGAGTGGAAATGCGAATGTGTGAGCTGCTGCCAGTAAAAAAGCCGCCATAGCATTTGCAATGGCGGCTTTGTTCGAGCTTCGGGGTTTATCAAGCGTCCAGACGAACCATCCAGCCATGTCGATCGGGTGCGCGACCATATTGGATGTCTGTAAGTTCCTTGCGCAAAGACAAAGTTACGGTACCAGTTGGTGCACTCAAATCGCCCACTGAGAAATCCGTACCTTTGAGTTGGCCGATCGGGGTGATGACCGCAGCCGTGCCGCAGGCAAACACTTCAGTGATGTCGCCAGATGCCACACCTTGCTTCCATTCATCTACCGAAACCCTGCGCTCTTCCACCGCCATGCCTCGGTCACGAGCCAGTTGCAAAATAGAGTCGCGAGTGATGCCTTCCAGGATGCTGCCCGACAGCGCGGGAGTGACCAGCTTATTCTCTTTGCCGAAGACCAGGAACAAGTTCATTCCACCCAACTCTTCCAGGTACTTGCCTTCCGCAGGGTCTAGGAAAAGCACCTGAGAGCAGCCGTTTTCATATGCCTGTTCTTGGGGGAGCAATGAGGCCGCATAGTTGCCGCCACACTTGGCCGCACCCGTGCCACCCTTGGCGGCGCGAGCAAAGTCGGTCGACAGCCAGATCGCCACCGGGCCAACGCCCTTGTCAAAATAGGGGCCTGCAGGGCTGGCAATTACGTAGTAGCTAGCTTTGTGTGCACTGCGCACGCCCAGGAATACCTCGTCTCCGATGATGAATGGGCGTAGATACAGGCTGGCTTCTTCGCCGCTGGGCACCCAGTCCTTGTCCACGGCGATGATTTGTTTGAGCGATTCGATAAATATATCGGCAGGCAATTCGGGTAGTGCTAAGCGCTTGGCAGAACGCTGCATGCGCTCGGCATTTGCCGTGGGGCGAAAGGTCCAGATCGATCCATCAGCATGACGGTAGGCTTTGATTCCCTCGAAAATCTCTTGTCCGTAGTGCAGAACGGCAGCAGCCGGGTCTAGCGAGATAGGGCCATAGGGCATCACTTCTGCATCATGCCAACCAGCTTCTTTTTCCCAGCGCACCGCTACCATATGGTCCGTGAAGTACCGGCCAAAACCAGGTTTTTCGAGAATTTTGGCGCGTGCTTCAGCGCTGCGGAGGTGGCTCGAGGGAGTCAGCTTGAACTTGGTTGTAGAGGAGACCACTTGACGATTTCTTTCAGAATGCATGAGGGTGATACGTTGGCACCTGCAAAGCTTCAGGGCCATTCGTGGGTGGCTTCGAAGCGGTGTCATACAGCAAGCACGCCTGACACCGTCAAGCCTGCTATTTTGCGGGTTTTAACGGAATTGTGGGTATATAAGTAGAAGAGTGGAGAATTTATAGCTTGGGGAAACAAGTCTGAAAAGTTCGGGGTTGCCTGTAGCTAGGCTTCCATTGCTTTGTGTATCACCATGGGCCTACTTTGAAGAAGTTGTCATATAGGGCGCTATTTGCATGCGGAGAACTTCTTCTTTGCCTCGCTTTGCGACGGCCGTCCATAGGGTAGGAGCTGCCAGTCAATCATTGTCTCCTTGCTCATTCCAGAATGCGATTTTGAAGTTTAGGTTTGCCTGGAAGCATCTTGACGTTTTGTTCACTCTCACCTTTACGGCTAAAGTCATCTTCATATGAGCGACAACTTTTTGTATGTCGTCTAAATCTAGTCTGCCGCATGAAGAGTCTGATCGCCGCTGTACTTGCCGCAGCTTTGGTCGCTCTCCCGTTTGCCAGCTCTACTGCCACCAAGTTGGCGCATGTATTTTTTGCGTTGGCTATTGAGTTTTTAGCTAACGCTCTAGCCGTGTCCTTTGCGCTGTGCGACCTGGAGACTCATCGCTGTTGGCGATGGTTCAGCGCTCTTTGGTCTGATCTTTCTCTTCCCACTTGCTCAAACGGTGCTCATCGGCTCTGTAATAGAGCGTTTGCTGGCTAGATGGCTTTCATCCCGGTTTCAGGCCACTGCGGTAAACAGGGGGCATGGGTGTAGATCAGCTTGGGCAGTTTGCGCTAGGCCTGTTTGCGTTGCTTAGTTGCGCTGCCCCATATCTAGCAAGCGTGGCAGGTTTTCTCTCGTGCTTGAGTTGCCCCGCTGCTCTGGCTTGGTGCAGCACTTATGCTCGCGCCTATCAATTCGCCAAACCCGAGGCTATTGAGTGCATGGCTTACCACCGGTATTGGCAGCTTGGAGGTCTGCTCTGAGTCTATGGCGCCAGCTTAACGCATTCAAAGGTGGTCCCGCTATTTGTCAGGCTCAGGTGACTGCTTTGGGCTTAACACAGTTGAGAAGCATCAGGGCAATGTCCGCTTTGGGGTCTGCAGCAGTCATTGGCTTCATGGTTGAGCGGCTATAGCCAGCCTGAAGCTGTCAGCTATAAAAAAGTCAGGCTGACATTGCTTGACCGCAAGACACAGACTGTCAGAAGTCCTGCGCAGGGCTGCTGGCTTTGGATGTTGCCGGATTGCAGTATGGGAGCGCAACACATGGTGCCTTCGCGACAAGGGACGGCGGGTATTTGTTCCCAAATCCGGTCGGACAAGTATTAAAAAAGCCAGCTAGAGTGCAACTAGCTGGCCTTTCTCTCTCCTGTACCAAGGCCTAGCAGCATGACGCTGCCTGGTCTTGGTAACCAGAATTAACCGCAGGCACCGATATAGCCGCAGGCGGTGCAGAAGCTGCAGCCGTCTTTCTTGATAACGGCATGTGCGCCGCAGTCAGGGCATTTGGTGCCGCTCATGATTTGAGTGGACACTGGCGCAGGGGCAGGCGCCGCCGAAGTGGAGGGAGCTGGCTGTGCTTCACCACGGTTGACGATGATGGCCTGGATGGCGTAGGCCAGCAGGGCCACTTCGCTGTCATGCCACAGTGGAACGCGGCTGCCATCTGCCTTGTCCATCCAGCCGTAGCGGATGGGGCCACGGTCCCACGCCACCTTGCGCAGGTCTTCCAGGGCTTTTTCCAGGAATCCACCACGTGCTGCCAGCGACAGCGAGCGCATGGTGGCGGTGATCCATTGCTGGCTTTCACCAGTCTGGCCCACAGGCATGAAGAACTCGATGGGGCGTTCCACGCCGTCTACCAGCATGAAGCTCACCACCAGGTACAGGCGGCGGGCGCCGTCGTGCGTAAAGTACTCGATCTTGTCGACCACTGCGTTCAGCGGGCCTTCGGGGCGGCGTTCCACCACGGCGGCGATATTGCTGGAGTGGGCAGGAGCGGCAGTCTTTGCGGCTTCTGCAGGCTTGGGTGCATCTACGGAAAGCACGGCACCCAATGTATCGTTGGGGCGGTAGGTCGCGCAGCCCTTGAGGCCAGCCTTCCAGCTTTCCATGTAGAGGTTTTTGAAGTCCTCAAATGGGTAGTCGGCAGGGATGTTGACTGTCTTGGAGATGGCGGTGTCGATGTAGGGTTGCACCACGCGCATCATGGCAACGTGCTCGGCGGCGGTCATTTCCAGGGCGCTTACGAACGCCTCGGGCAAGGCCGCATCTTCACCATGGATGGACTTGAACAGGCGGTAGGCATGATCTTCTACCGTGTAGTAGGCATTGCCACCATCGGCGGTGCGCTTCTTGCGGTTATAGGTCCACGAGAAAGGTGGTTCGATACCGTTGGAGGCGTTGTCCGCGAAGGCCAGCGATACGGTGCCTGTAGGAGCAATCGACAGCAGGTGGCTGTTGCGGATGCCGTGCTTTTTGATCTTGGCGCGAACTTCTTCCGGCAGTCGCTTGGTAAAGCCGCTTTGCAGGTATTTGTCTGCGTCAAACAGTGGGAAAGCACCTTTTTCCTTGGCCAGTTCCACAGAGGCCAGGTAAGCGGCATCGCGCATGTGGCGCGCAATCTCTTCACCCTGCTTGACGCCAGCGTCGCTGTTGTACTTCAGGCCCAGCATGATCAGGGCGTCGCCCAATCCGGTGAAACCCACGCCAATGCGGCGTTTTTGCTGCGATTCTTTGTGCTGCTCTGGCAGGGGCCAGACGGTGGCGTCCAGCACGTTGTCCAGCATGCGCACCTGGATGGCAACCGCAGCGCGGAAGGCGTCGAAGTCAAAGCGTGCTTCGGGCGTGAAGGCATCGCGCACGAACTTGGTCAGAATGATGGGGCCCAGGTCGCAGCAACCGTAGGGGGGCAGAGGTTGCTCGCCGCAAGGGTTGGTGGCGGCAATGGTTTCTGCGTAGTACAGATTGTTGTCGGTATTGATGTTGTCAATGAACAAGATACCGGGTTCGGCGAAGTCATAGGCCGACTTCATGATGGTGTCCCACAGTTCGCGTGCGGTGGTGGTGCGGTACACCCACTTGCCGTCTTCACGCTGGTAGGCGCCACCTTCAATCTGTACATCCGAAGGTGTGGCTACATGCACCAGTTCCCACTGGCCGTCAGCTTCTACAGCCTGCATGAAGTCGCTGGTCACGCCTACGGAGACGTTGAAGTTGTTCCAGCGGCCTTTTTGGCGCTTGGCGGTAATGAACTCCAGCACATCGGGGTGGTCGATGCGCATCACACCCATCTGGGCGCCGCGGCGGGCGCCCGCCGATTCCACGGTGGTGCAGGAGGCGTCAAAGACGTCAATGAAGGAGCAGGGGCCTGAGGCGAAGGAGTTGGTGCCCTTGACCTTGGCGCCTTTGGGGCGCAGGTTGGAGAAGTCATAACCCACACCACCGCCACGACGCATGGTTTCAGCAGCTTGCGACAGGGCGGTGTAAATGCCAGGGTTGCCGTTTTCGTCAAAGCCGTTGGTGGCATCGGCCACAGGCTGGACAAAACAGTTGATCAGTGTGGCTTTGGTGTCCAGACCAGCGGCTGCCATGATGCGGCCTGCGCCGATGGCACCTGCTTGCATGTTCTGGAAAAACTTCTCTGCCCACTCGGCTCGCAGCTCAGGCTTTTCTTGATCAGCCAAGGCTTGAGAGACGCGGCGGAACAGATCTTCAGCGGTTTTTTCGCCCGCAGCCAAGTATTTCTCGGCCAAGACATCTTGGCTGATGGGTTGAGTGTTCAAAGAAGTCATTACGTCTTTGTGAGGTATTTGTCGTAGCGATCGTGCAAGCAAAAGGCGTGCTCAAGCGCGTTACAAGAAAAGAAGAACCGGGCGTTTATCGCGCCCGGACGGGGAGGTGGAAGTCAGCGCCCTAGGGCTTATCCATGAATTGGGTGAAGGCCCTAGTTGTACCTAAATTTAGCCGGTTTCGCGGCTAAACACACAATATGTAGTGTTCACTGCAAGGTCATCACACCGAACTTGAATAGTCTAGTGTAGGAACGCAGACCGCAGTTCAAGGGCTTGTTGCTGGGTTTGTATTCTAGCCCTTGGGGTGACTCAAAAATGAGAGCAAAGCCCTGTTTTTGAGCCATGCAGAGCATTGAAATAATTGGCAAAATTTGCAGCAAAGATTTTTTTGCTGCGGTGTGATGAATTGCAACAACTCGAGTGAAAAGTCTTTGCAGCGAGTGCTGGAATTGGAAAAAGCGCCCGCAAGGGGGGCTGGGCTACATAAAGGTGTGCTGTTACAAGTGCTTGACCAGTACCTGGCTCTTGCGGTTCCAGTTGTATTTGGCCTTGCGGGCTTCTGGCAACCATTCCGGGCTGACGGGCTGGAAGCCGCGTTTGATGAACCAGTGCATGGTGCGTGTGGTTAGCACAAACAGCGACTCCAAACCTTGGTCGCGTGCACGTTGCTCAATGCGCTTGAGAAGCTTCTCGCCATCGCCGGTGCCCTGGGCCTTGGGGGAGACCGTCACGGCAGCCATCTCGCCGGTCCTGGCTTCAGGGTAGGGGTGCAGAGCGGCGCAGCCAAAGATCACGCCGTCGTGCTCAATCACGGTATAGCTGTGAATGTCGCGTTCGATCTCGGTACGGTCACGTTTGACCAGGGTGCCATCGTTTTCGAAAGGCTCGATCAGCTGGATGATGCCGCCTACGTCATCGATGGTGGCCTCACGTAATTCTTCGAGTTTCTCGTCGATGACCATGGTGCCGATGCCATCGTGCACATAGATTTCCAGCAACAAGGCGCCATCGACAGCAAATGGCAGGATGTGGCTGCGCTCCACACCATGCTCGCAAGCCCGCACACAGTGTTGCAGGTAGAAGCCGGTATCGGTGGAAACTTGTGCAGGAGGCAATTGGGCCAGCAGCTTGCGGGCCTGTGCCAGCGGCAGTTCGGTATCGATGGGGTTGTCTTCGCCTTCAGGATCTTGCGGGCGCGTGCGGATGCCGGGAACTTCGGTCAAGAAGATGAGTTTGTCGGCCTTGAGCTCACAGGCGACACGGGTGGCCACCTCTTCCATGCTCAGGTTGAAAGCCTCGCCGGTAGGCGAAAAGCCAAATGGCGAGAGCAGCACCATGGCTTCAGAATCCAGGGCGCGCTCTATGCCTTGCACGTCCACCTTGCGTACCAATCCGGAGTGCATCAGGTCCACCCCGTTGACGATGCCCACAGGGCGAGCTGTCAGGAAATTGCCTGACATGACACGCACCCGAGCGCCTGCCATGGGGGTGTTGGGCAGGCCTTGGCTGAAGGCCGCTTCAATTTCGTAGCGCAGCTGACCTGCGGCTTCCTGGGCGCAGTCAAGGGCCACGCTGTCGGTGATGCGCACGCCGTTGTAGTACGCGGGCTCCTGGCCTTTGAGACGCAACTGTTCGTTGACCTGAGGGCGAAAACCGTGCACCAGCACAATCTTGACGCCCATGGCCTGAATCAAGGCCAGATCCTGCACGATGCTTTGCAGCTTGCCCGCTGCAATCGCTTCTCCCGTGATACCCACCACGAAGGTCTGATGTCGGAACTTGTGGATGTATGGGGCCACGGACCGGAACCAGGGAACAAAGGTGAAGTTGAAAACAGTGGACATGGAGAGGTGCAGGCTGCAAAGGGACAAAAGGCCTGCCATTCCCCATGGAATGCAAGCCAAACGCAAGTGTAGCGGTGTGAATGCCTGTCGCGGTGATTTTTGCGCCAATGTGCAACTCGCCAACAACGAAGGCTGGATGCATGGCGCACATGCGGTTGTGCTGCAGGATTGAAGCCGCTGCTGGAAGAAGGCAAAACTTCTAAATCAATAGCGTGATGACTGAAGTCTGGCGTGTTGATGGCTGTCGTCATCGCTATGGTTAATAGGACACCAGGCGCCGAACTTGCCAGGACGGTGCGAGAATTTCCGCCAGCGGTCAGTCGTACCGCCCTTATTTCATGCCCCGTGTGGGTTGCTTATTAAGCCACCGTGTTGTCCGTCCGGTGGTGGATTTTTGAATCGGAAACTTCATGACTACTTCTTTTGCCCGCCGCTTGGTGATCAAGCAGGCGTTGCTTGCTGTTGCCGCAATCTCTGCACTGGCTTCTTTCTCCGCTTCGGCTGCTGAACAGGTACTGCGCGTCTCTGCGATTCCTGACGAAGCACCCACCGAGCTGCAGCGCAAGTTCAAGCCTCTGGGGGAATACCTGTCCAAAGAAACAGGCATGAAGGTGGTGTTCACTCCCGTGAGTGACTACGCTGCTGTGGTTGAGTCTCTGGCCACTGGCAAGCTGGACATGGCATGGCTGGGCGGCTTTACCTATGTGCAGGCCAAGATTCGCACCAAGGGTACTGCCAACCCCATCGTGCAGCGTGCGGAAGATGCGGTGTTCACTTCGCGTTTTGTGACGGCCGATCCTTCCATCAAGTCTCTCGAAGATCTGAAGGGCAAGACGTTTGCTTTTGGCGCACCTTCTTCGACTTCGGGCTCGCTGATGCCACGCTACTTCATCCAGAAGGCGGGTATCAATCCTGAAAAAGATTTCAAAAACGTAGCGTACTCTGGTGCGCACGACGCCACCGTGGCTTTCGTTGCAGCGGGCAAGGCTGACGCAGGTGTGCTCAACGCATCGGTGTGGGACAAGCTGGTGGAAACCAAGAAGGTGGACCCGGCCAAAGTGCGCGTGTTTGCAACCACGCCTGAATACTTTGACTACAACTGGACAGTGCGCGGTGACCTGGGCCCCGCTTTGACGCAGAAGCTGACCGATGCTTTCCTGAAGCTGGACCCCGCCAACCCCGAGCACAAGGCCATCATGGATTTGCAGCGCGCCTCCAAGTTCATCCCCAGCAAGCCAGAAAACTACCAGGGTATTGAAGATGCAGCCAAGGCTGCGGGCCTGCTGAAGTAACAGCCTTCGGGCGCATAGCAGCTGCCAGAGGCAGGCGCAACCGGGGCTTGTGCGGCAAGCTCGAGCACGCTTGCCGCGCCGGTGCTGCAGTCTTTCTTGTTCAATGACCAACCGCCTCGTGAGGCAAATGGATCAGACGCCCGCAGTGCACGCCTGGCTGGGCGGAGCATCTTTATGAGCTTTTCTCTACAGGGCGTGGGCTTGACCCACGCCAATGGTTTCGTAGCCCTGGCCGATGTCAGCCTGCAAGCGCAGCAGGGTGAAAGCATTGCGCTGATCGGGCCTTCGGGTGCGGGCAAAACCACGCTGCTCAACACCATCGGGACTGCGCACATACCCACAGCTGGCGCCATCAGCGTGCTGGGGCAGGCCGTCAGTGCGGCTCCCGGTGCATTGCGGGTCTTGCGTGCGCGCATTGGTACAGTGCACCAGTCTGCTCCCATTCCAGCACGTCAGCGGGTGGTGACTGCTGTGCTGGCTGGCAAGCTGGGGCAGTGGCCAGCGTGGAAGTCGTTGCTCTCGCTGGTCTATCCCCAAGATGTGGCAGGTGCAAGGCAGGCGCTGGAGCGTGTGCATCTTGGCGATAAATTGTTCGTGCGCTGCGACCAGCTTTCGGGCGGGCAATTGCAGCGCGTGGGCATTGCTCGTGTGTTGTACCAAGAGGCGCAACTGATTTTGGCGGATGAACCCGTCTCGGCGCTGGACCCCGCGTTGGCGCTGGACACTGTTGAACTGCTTGTGCGTGAAGCCAAGGCGCGCAATGCGACTTTGGTGGCCAGCCTGCATGCGGTGGAGCTGGCACGCCAGTGCTTTGACCGCTTGATTGGCATTCGGGATGGGCGTATCGCATTCGACTTGCCAGCCCATGCGGTGACGGATGCGCAATTGCAAGCGTTATACGCTGCCGATGTGGGGGCTGCACTGCCGCAGTGGACCTCGGGTCTGGGCAACGCCCGGGTAGCAGATATTGCTGCCGTGCCAACCCATGGGTGCTTCTGATGGCGCGTTCGTCTTCTGAGGAGGCAGGCGCTGCATTGCGTGATCCAGCTGTACCGCACCGCCTTTGGAGCGTGGTGATTGCGGCCATGGTGCTGTGGCCGTTGTTGCAGGGCGCAGGCGTGAAGCCTGGGGCATTGTTTGATGCCGACAATCTGCAGGTGATTGGTGGTTTTCTTGCCGGGTTCTTGCCACCGGACACCAGTGCCGAGTTCGCAGGCTATTTGTGGCAGGCGGCTCTGGAAACCCTGGCCATTGCCACGATTGGCTTGTTGCTGGCTTTTATGCTGGCGGTACCGCTGTCATACCTGGCCACCAGCGCTGTGCGGGAGAAAGCCACGCAAAACCCGCTGGCGCGGATCATCCTCACGGTGTTGCGCGGTATTCCGGAGCTGGTCTGGGCTTTGGTGTTTGTGCGTGTCTTTGGTCTGGGACCTGCTGCCGGTGTGCTGGCGCTGGGCCTGACTTATGGCGGCATGCTGGGCAAGGTCTACGCGGAAATTCTGGAAAGCGAAGACGGCACTGCCGCACGCGCCTTGCTGCGCGCCGGCAGCCCCAGGGCTGTGGCGCTGCTGTATGGCTTGCTGCCTTTGGCCTCCAAGGAATTGGTGTCCTATACGGTGTACCGCTGGGAGTGCGCGATTCGTGCATCGGTGGTGATGGGTTTTGTAGGCGCGGGCGGTCTGGGGCAGCTGATGGACCAGGCCATGAAAATGCTCAACGGGGGAGAGGCATGCTCCATCCTGCTGATGTTCATGGTGCTGGTGCTGCTGGCAGATGCACTGTCCAGCTGGCTGCGCCGTGCATTGGATGTGGTGCCTCCGGCGCGTACTTGTGCCTGGGGCTGGCGCAGCGTGCTGGTGAGCGTGGTGCTGCTGGCAGGCATTGCGGCCAGCTGGCAGCTGCTGGACATGGACTTGTCTGCCTTGTTCACAGGGGATGCCGCATCAGCCATGGGAGACTTTGCCTCCGGCTTTTTCCCTCCGGATACCAGTCGTGCATGGTTGTGGGCCGTGCTGGTAGGTGTATGGGAAACGCTGGCTATCTCGGTGGTGGGCACGCTGCTGGCTGCCATGGCGGGCATGGCGCTTGCATTGCCCACTTTTCGAGCGCCGTGGAATGTGCTGCTGAATGTGTTGCGCTCGGTGCCTGAACTGGTGTGGGCCACGATCACAGCCCTGGCCGTGGGTCTGGGGCCATTTGCTGGCGCACTGGCGTTGGCCTTGCACACCGCTGGCGTGCTGGGGCGCTTGTATGCTGAGGCGCTGGAAAATGCACCCAAAGCGCCAGCGCAAGCCTTGCGCCATGCGGGCAGCAGCCGTGCGCTGGCATTTCTTTACGGCACCTTGCCGGGCGCAGCGCCGCAATTGCTGGCCTATACGCTGTACCGCTGGGAAATGAACATCCGCATGGCGGCCATTCTGGGCTTTGTAGGCGCGGGTGGCCTGGGGCAGTTGCTGTATTTCAAGCTGTCTTTGTTCCACTACGCAGAGGCCAGCACGGTCATTATCGCCATGTTGCTGCTGTCGATAGCGGTGGATCAGACCAGCGCCTGGCTGCGTCGGGCTATGCGTTAACAGGGGCGTTGTCCGTCGCTACTTCCACTGTGTGCGTCGCATCCGCAGCATCAGCATTGCGCAGGTGTGGAACGATGACGCTCAGCAATTCTGGCGTCACCGAGGCATCCAGCTGGTGGCGCATGCCCACCACGGTGTGCAGTTGGGCGCCAGCAATCGAGCGGGCGGTGGCGCCGCCCCCGCTGGGATGCACGATACGATCCTTGTCGCCATGGATGACGAGCGTCGGCGTATCGATGCGGTAAAGGTAGGCACTGCGGTCACCGGAAGACAGGATTGCGGTGATCTGGCGTTCATACCCTTGTTGGGCTTGCTCGGGCGTGGTGCGTTGCCAGGCCCTGGCCATGTAGTCACGCCAGACCGACTCGATCCCAGGCACTTTGCGGTTACCTATGTGGCGCATCATGCGCACATAGTTATTTTGCGCGGCTTCCAGTGTGGTGGCCGGGCGGCTGAACAACATGCGTAACACTGTAGAGCCTGCAGCCTGGCCTACGCGCGGGTTGCCAGTGGTGGAGAAAATGGAGGTGAGGGATCGCACCCTGTCCGGGTGCTGTGCCGCAAAGTTTTGCGCGATCATGCCCCCCATGGACATGCCCAGCACATGGGCCTTGGCAATGCCCAGACAGTCTAGCAACTGCGCCACATCGTCCGCCATGTCACGGATGCGGTAGTGCCCTTCAGGCACCCAGCGCAGCATCATGCGCCAGCGTGGTGGTGGCGGAACGGTCAAGTGGGTGGAGCGCCCGATATCGCGGTTGTCTGGCGTGATCACATAAAAACCAGCCTTTACCAGCCCTTCAATCAACGCCATGGGCCAGGATATGAGCTGCAAGCCAAGTCCGGCAATCAGGACAATGGCGGGGTGCTCCAGCTGACCATAGCTGCGATAGCAAATGCGCAGTCCGTTTGCCAGGTCGGCAAATTGGTCTACGTCTTCGTAGGCTGGAGGTAAGGGATGCTGCATGGTGCTCTATTTTGAGGCCAGTTGCCCAAGTCGATGCGGGCAAGGTCTTGGGCAACAATGGCACGCAGCAAAACGATTCTTATTGGGCGCGCACAGCAGCGCCTGCGCATATGGCGTGCGTGCCGCTGGACAAGTGCTACCGGCTACTTAACCACGGCCCCACGGTACTGGTGTCTGCACAGCATGCAGGGCAAGCCAATGTGATGGCTGCAGCATGGGCATGTGCTTTGGACTTTGAGCCACCCAAGGTGACGGTGGTGCTGGACAAAGCTGCTTTCACGCGTGGGCTGGTGGAGGCCAGTGGACGTTTGGTGCTGCAGCTCCCCACGGTGACACAGGCGGCGCTGACCGTGGCAGTGGGCACAGTCTCGGCATACCAGCAGCCAGACAAGTTGCAGACACAGGCTGTCCCCTTGTTTGCTTCGCCTTTGCGCGGCGCGCCCATGGTGCAGGGCTGCGCGGCCTGGCTGGAATGCCGCGTGATTCCTGAGCCACACAATCAGCAGGCTTATGACTTGTTCATTGCAGAGGTTGAAGGGGCCTGGGCAGATGCCCGCGTTTTTTCCAATGGGCGCTGGCACTTTGAGCGTGCGCCGACAGAACTGCGCACTCTGCATTACGTGGCAGGCGGGCATTTTTATGCGACTGGGCAAGCCATTGATGTTCCTGCAGATACTGTCTAGCGTCTAGCTATACCGTATGGATGTCGAGTCTTTGCCTATTCCTCATCTGCCGGCTAGCAGCCAATTGCGAAGCAAAGTCAGCAATGCCTGTGCCAATGTGGGTATTGTTGCCAGACAGTGCCCCGATTGTTTTGGCCAGTGCTGTTTGCAGAGGCATTGCCACATGTTGCAGCCAGAGTCGATGTGGTGTGCCTGGACTCCCATCCTTGTAGCCAAGATGTAGCAAAGCGCTGAAGAAACATGGAATGTCTAAGGTACTGGTAAATGCTGTGTTATTGATTTGCAAATAAAATGATTTTTATTGCAAATTAATTGATGTGTCACAGAATAATGAAGCCGAATTTGTCGACAGAGGCTGCGCCTGCGCAGCCTTTTTTTGATTCAGACAGCCCAACGCAACCACCATTTTTTGGGCATATGCTGATGGCGGTCAGCCGAACATGGCGTAGTGTGCTGGAGGTACGTCTGGGGCAACTAGGGCTGACCGATGCCACATGGGTACCGCTGTTTCACCTGCATGCGGCGGGCCAGCCGCTCACGCTCAAGCAATTGGCTCAACGCGTGGGCCTCGATAGTTCCACGCTGGTGCGGGTGGTGGATTTGCTGGAAACACGTGGCTGGGCCGTGCGCGTCACCGATGCGCATGACAGACGCAGCAAGTCGCTGAGTCTGACCGCAGAAGGTCTGCACATGGTGGCCGATGTGCACGCCAAGCTGCATCAGGTGGAAAGCCAGCTGCTCGAAGATATGGATGCCGCCACAACTGAGACATTGTGTCTTGGCATGCAGAAGTTGCATGAGCGTTTGCTGTCGATACAGGCTCAAGACAAGGCGGGTGCATGAGCAGTGCCGAGAAAATGACGCTGGTAGGGTGGCAGCGCGCAGGCAGGGCATTGGGGTTTCATGTTCCCGTGCTGGCTTTTGCCTTGCGTACCGCTGTTGCGGCATTTGCAGCCCTGGCAATTGCCTATGCGATGGGGTTGGAGCATCCGCATTGGGCAGCCATGTCGGTGTGGGCTTCCAGTCAGCCCATGCGCGAGCATCTTCTCTCGCGTGGCATTTATCGTTTTGCTGGTTCTGTAGTAGGTGTGGCCTATGCTGTGGCCCTGGTGCTGCTGGCGCAAGACTCGCAGTGGGTGCTTGCATTGGGTCTGGCCTTTTGGGGAGCGCTATGTGCTTTCTTGGGCAATTTGCAGCGTGGTTACATGGTTTATGGCTGCATGCTGGCGGGGTATTCTGCTGCCATGGTGGTGTTGCTGCACCATGGCCCCGCGCACACCATCTGGCCGTTTGCATGGGATCGAATGCTGACTGTCATCACCGGTGTGGCGACTGCGCTGTGCATTTCCTGGTGCTTTGCCCCTCGGCGCAAGGCCGCGGTGTTGATAGCGCAAAGCCGTGCAGCTTTGGCTGGGGTGCTGCAAGCGACGGCGGCGCGGCTGCGCCAGCAAGCTATTCCTGAAGGCTTGGACAACGTGAGCCTGATTGCCCGCCTGGCACAGGTGGAGGAGTTGTTGGAGCTGTATCCAGAGGGCTCGCGAACAGCGCGGCACACGGCCAAGGTGATCCACTGGCAGCAGCACTATGCGATGGAGGTGGTTTATCACCTCGGGCAAACGCAGGCAGATACACATGCCCATCATCACGGTGCATTAGATGCGATCTGGACATTCACTGCCTTGGAGCACGCGCAGCCAGAGTCCGAGGCCTTGGCACAAGCACTGGATGCCTTGGCCGGAGCACTTCAACTTGCGCCACAGGCGCAGCAAGCCAATACGCCCGCTTTGCGTGTAGCGCTGAAACAGGCAGTTGTTGCGTGTGAGACCTCTGTGGCAGCAGTGCTGCAAGCGCAACAATCTGTTCAGCCTGGCATGCATGCGCTGTATCTTTTGCTGCAGGAAATGCGACGGGGCTTGAAGGCAGAGGCCATGGATTTGCAGATGGATTCTGCCCGTGCCGGTGTAGATCACCGTCTGCCCCCCTTACCTTTGCATCGCGATTGGGTGGGAGCCAAGGAAGCCGCCGTTCGCGCCGGTGGCACCTTGCTGTTGTTTGGTGTGGTGTGGGCCTGGACGGGCGCGAGCATTGTGGGTTTTGGCATGCTGGGTCTGGCGACGATGCTGCTGGTGTTTTCGGCCTTTGAAAGTCCCAGCCGGATCATGGCGTTTGTCGTGCGTGGTCAGCTCATTGGCGCGGGCCTGGCGCTGCTGTGCCAGACCCTGGTTTGGCCTTTGGCAGATTCCGCTGCGCAGATGGTCTGGTTGACTTTGCCATTTGCCTTGATTGGAGGCTTGGTGTTTGCGCACCAACGCACTGCCGCCGGAGCCATGGATACCAATATGGCCATGTTCATTTTGTTGGCTCCAGTGTTTCCGGATACAGCGGGTTTTGGCAAGCACCTGAGCTATGCATTGGCCGTGGTGTCTGGGCCAGTCCTGGCCTGGATGGTGTACCGCTGGGTTTACCCGACCAACGCGCAACGCAGAATGCAAACCGTGGCGCACATGATGCTGCAGGAAGTGCCTGCCATGGCTCGTCGCTTGCTGCAGGATGGGGCAACAGTGCAAGTGGCTGCGTGGCCCAACTCCACAGGCAATGTCTGGCAAGCACAGTTGCACCATCGCTTGTTACGCCTGGTGCGATGGGCGGAGAAGACCCAGTTGCCGCAGCGGCAGCAATTGCCACGCATGGCCATGTCGCTGCGTGCGGTGCAGTCCATCATGCTGCAGGTGCAGCAATGGAGAAACACCACCATCTTGGCGACTCCAGACTTGCGCAGAACCGAACGTCTGGCAGAACTGGCACTGCGGCGTACTGCAGCTTGGGGGGAATCTGCGGCCAAACCGCAGGCATGCAGCAAGGCCCAGGCAGCATGGCAGGTGCTGGCCACTCAGGGGGCATTGCCTTCTTTTCTTGCCGGGCAGGCTTTACGGGTGGCCCAGCGAGATTTGCTGGTGCTTGATGAGGCGCGCAGCACATTGGTTCCGTGAAAGCACACGTAACCCAATAAAGAGGAAAAGGCCCGGAATTGTTTGCCGGGCCTTTCTTGCGGGATGGCATTGGGTGAGCTATTCAAGGGGCGGCACTGCGCAGCACCAGGATATCAATGGATGAAGGAACGCCCAGGCGTACGGCAAAGCCGGGCCACAGGCCGGCCCCATTGCTCACAAACAAACGCATATTGCCCACATCGTAGAGCCCGCTCACAAAACCATCATTGGCGGGAGCCACCACCCAGCGGTCCAAGCCCAGGATATGGCCGCCATGTGTGTGGCCTGCTATCTGCAGGTCAATACCGTGCGGCGCATAGCTGCGTGCCATCTTGGGCTGGTGGCCCAGCAGAATATGCACTTGCGCTGCGCCGGCTTGCGCTTGCGCGGCGACGGCCTGAACATCCGGCGGGACGCCTTCTGGAACATTGGGGTCGGCGTTCTGCTCGGACAGTCGGCCATAAGCAGGGTCTCCCACGCCGGAGATGGCCAGTTTGTGGCCACGCACTTCAAGCACACGCGCCTCATTGGCCAGGTAGTTCAGGTTCAGGCGCTGAAAAACCTTGGCCCAGGCGTCATAGCCGCTGTAGTACTCGTGGTTGCCGGGGGCAGACCAAACCCCCAGGGGCGCTTGCAACTGCGCCAACGGTGCAATATTGCCCGCCTGGCTGGGCGCATCGCCATCAATCAGGTCTCCGGGCAGCACCACCATATCCGGGGTTGCGGCATTCATGCGATCGACCAAACCTTGAACATAAGCCGCGTTATTCACCGGCGTGGCGTGAATGTCGGCCAGCACGCCAATGCGCAAACCATCCAGCGCAGCAGGCAGTTTGCTCAGGGTGACCGTATGCTCGCGCACTTCGGGTAGTTTGGTGCCTTGGGTCAGACCATAGACGTTGAGCAATGACAACCCGGTGATGGCAGCCACTGTCCAGATTGGGGTCAGCAATTTGCGGGCAGCAACAGGGCGTTGGGCAAGCCGCAAGATCAGGTGCCCCCCATCACGCAGCAAAGACCACAGCAGTCCCATGCCGATGGTGGCAAACAATGTGCCACTTGCCAGTTGCAGGAAGGACACCAGCCCGAAGGGCAGGACGTTCTGGCGCATAAGCCAGATCAGCAGGGCAGGAGCGAAGCCCAACAGCGCTGTGAGTGCGACGCACCACCAGAAAGAGCGGCGATGTGAGCGCCACAGTGGATACCAAATCCACAGGGAAAAAACAGGTGCCAGCAGCGCAAGTAAGGAAACCATAAACACTCAGAAGCAAACAAGGGTGCAGCCATAGGCTGCGAAAAAAGTGGACGTAAACGCTTGAGCATAGCAATGCCTATGAAAAGACTCTTGCTAGGCTTGTACAGCGTAAGGAAATGCATGTGAAGACTCACCTGCATGGCGTAAGTTCGCATGAGAGGGGAACGTTGGCAGGTTTTTGCGCGTGCGCAGCTTTAGCAGAGTGCTTCACTAAACCTGTTGACGGCGCAGATCGGCCACTGCGCGGATAATTGCGCCCCTTATGTCTTTGAAGATCACGTTCCCCGAGTCGCTCCCCGTATCCAGCCGCCGTGAAGAAATCATGGAGGCGCTGGACAAGCACCAGGTCATCATTGTCTGTGGAGAGACAGGCTCGGGTAAAACCACGCAGTTGCCCAAGATTGCCTTGGCGCTAGGGCGCGGCAAGATCAATGCGCAGCCAGACGCCAATGGACAGGTGCGTGGGCACTTGATTGGTCATACCCAGCCGCGCCGCATTGCGGCATCTTCGGTGGCCAAGCGCATTGCAGAAGAGTTGGGCACGCCGCTGGGGGAAGTGGTTGGCTACAAGGTACGATTTCAGGACACGTTGCAAAAGGGTGCGTCCGTCAAGCTGATGACCGACGGTATCTTGCTGGCCGAAACGCAGACTGATCCGCTGCTCAGGCAATACGACACGCTGATCATTGACGAAGCGCACGAGCGCAGCCTGAACATCGACTTCTTGCTGGGTTACATCAAGCAGATTCTGCCCAGGCGCCCCGATCTGAAAGTGGTGGTCACTTCCGCCACGATTGATGCCGACCGTTTTGCCAAGCACTTTGAAGGCTCCAAGGGGCCGGCGCCTGTCATCATGGTTTCGGGGCGTACCTATCCGGTGGAGGTGCGCTATCGCCCATTTGAGGAAAAAAAGGACTACGACCTCAACGATGCGATGGCTGATGCCGTGGATGAGCTGTGGAATGGTGGTGGCAAGGGCGGCGACATTCTGGTGTTCCTGCCCGGGGAACGTGAAATCCGCGAGGCAGCGGATCACTTGCGCAAGCACTTGCAGCACCAGCCAGCGCTGCGTAATGCGGAAGTGCTGCCCTTGTTCTCGCGCCTGTCACAGGCCGAGCAGGATCGAATTTTTGATGGGCACACAGGCCGCCGCATTGTGCTGGCAACCAACGTGGCCGAAACTTCGCTGACCGTACCTGGTATTCGCTATGTGATTGATGCAGGTACGGCGCGCGTGAAACGCTATTCCTTCCGCAGCAAAGTGGAGCAGTTGCTGGTGGAGCCCATCAGCCAGGCCGCAGCCAACCAGCGTGCGGGCCGCTGTGGCCGGGTGGCCGACGGTATCTGTATTCGCCTGTACGACGAGGCAGATTTCATCAGTCGCACGCCGTTCACTGACCCGGAAATCCTGCGCAGCTCTTTGGCGGGCGTGATTTTGCGCATGAAGTCGCTGGGGCTGGGCGATGTGGTGCACTTCCCGTTCCTGGAAGCTCCCTCGGGCCGTGCGATTGCAGACGGTTACCAGTTGCTGGCCGAGCTGGGTGCTGTGGACGAGCGCGGCAACTTGTTGCATATGGGCAAGGAGCTGTCGCGTCTGCCGCTGGACCCGCGTGTGGGTCGCATGATTGTGGAAGCCCGTGAGCGCGGGGCGCTGGCGGAGGTGCTGATCATTGCCTCGGCGCTGTCGGTGCAGGATGTCCGTGACCGTCCTCTGGAGGCGCAGCAGCAAGCCGACCAGCAGCATGCCAAGTTTGATGACGAGAAGAGCGAGTTCAGCGGCTATCTGCGTCTGTGGAAATGGCTGCAGGATGCCCGTGGAGGCAAGGCGGTGGCCAAGAGCCGCAAGGAAATGGCCGCGCAGCACGCGCCTGCGGCCAAGCCGAGCGCACGCAATCAGGCTTTTTTGCCAGTGAGCCAGCGTGCCAGCGGGGCGCAACTGGACGGCTCGGTGGAAGAACGTCTGGCGCTGTTCAACCCGGCTGAAGGGGTGCAGGAAGATACCCACAAGCTTAGCAATCGCCAGTGGGAGCAGCTGCTGCGCCAGAACTTCATCAACATCCGACGCGTGCGGGAGTGGCGTGACATTCACAGCCAGCTGCTCACCGTGGTCAAAGAGCAAAAGTGGCTGATCAATAACGAAGCCGCGGGCTATGACGCCGTACATCTGTCCATGCTGTCAGGGTTGCTGGGCAATATCGGCTACAAGGGCGAGGAAAGCGACGCCTACCTGGGCGCGCGTGGCATCAAATTCCATCCCCACCCCGGAGCGCATTTGAGCAAAAAGCCTGGGCGCTGGATTGTTGCCGCCGAGCTGGTCGAAACCTCGCGTCTGTATGGCCGTGGCATTGCTGCAATTGATCCGCAATGGCTGGAAGAGGTGGGCGCACATCTGCTCAAAAAGCAATTGCTCGATCCGCACTGGTCCAAGAAGCAGGCCGATGTGGTGGCGCAGGAGCGTGCCACGCTTTATGGACTGGTGGTCTACAACGGTCGCAGCGTCAGCTATGGCCGTGTGGATCCCGATGCGGCGCGCACCATGTTTATCCGTCAGGCACTGGTCGAAGGGCAGTGGGATACGCAGTGGCACTTCCTGCCCGCCAACCAGAAAATGGTGCGCAAGATTGAAGACCTGGAGCACAAGTCGCGCCGCCAGGACGTACTGGTGGACGACGAGCTGATCTACGCCTTTTACGAGCAGCACATTCCCAAAGGCATTTACAGTGGTGCCACCTTTGACAGGTGGTTCCGCACGGCCAGCAAGGGGCAGGCCGAGTTGCTGCGTCTGTCCAGAGACGAGCTGATGCGCCATGAAGCCGCTGGCATCACAACGGACAACTTTCCCAAGGTGGTCAAGCTAGGCGGTGTGGATTGCAGCGCAGCCTATTTGCACAGCCCAGGTGACGCACGTGATGGCGTGACGGTGACGGTGCCGCTGTTTGTGCTCAACCAGGTGAGTGAAGAGCGCGCCGAATGGCTGGTGCCTGGCATGCTCAAGGACAAGATTCAGGCCCTGCTCAAGAGTTTGCCGCAGCGCCCGCGCAGCCGTTTTGTCCCGTTGCCCGAGAGTGCCACGCGTCTGGCAGAGCTGTTCACGCAGTCTGAGCGCTGGGCCAGGGGGGGGCTGATTGATGTGCTGCTCAAACAGGTGCGGGACGAGACCTCTCTGGACGTCAAGCGCGCCGACTTCAAGCTGGACATGCTCAGCCCCCACCTGTTCATGAACTTCCGGGTGATTGACGAGCATGGCCGTCAGCTGGGCCAGGGGCGCAATCTGGCTGCCCTCAAAGCGGAGTGGGGCGCCAAGGCACGCGGGGCCTTCCAGGCACTGGCATCCTTGAAGGTGGCCGCCACAGTAGAGCAATCCCGGATGGCCGCAGCTCCCGCTGCAACGCCCAAGCCTGGCAAGGCGCAGAGCCAAAACGAAAAGCCAGTGGCCAAGTCTGCGCCTGCCCAAAAGGCAGAGCAGCGCTACACCGCTTGGAGCTTTGGAGAACTGCCGGAGCTGATGGAAATCAGCAAGGGCAGCACAACGCTGATTGGTTTCCCGGCGCTGATCGATCACGGAACGGACGTGGGCATTGAAGTGTTTGATGAGCCCGAAGTAGCTGCGGCCAAACACCGCGTGGGTCTGCGCAGACTATTCGCTTTGCAGATCAAGGATGCGCTCAAATACCTGGAAAAAAATATTCCCGACCTGCAAAAAATGGCCGTGTCCTATATGCCTCTGGGTACGCAGGAAGAGTTGCGCAGCCAGATTATTGATGTGGCCATTGACCGAGCTTTTCTGCAAGAGCCGCTGCCTGCCAATGAGGCTGACTTCAAGCAACGCGTGCACGATGGTCGGGGTCGATTGACCTTGATTGCCAATGAGGTTGCGCGTATGGCTGGCGTGATCCTGACCGAGTACGCAGCCGCTGCGCGCAAGATCAAGGACACCAAAAACGCTCCTGAAGCCACGAAGGATGCGGGCGAGCAATTGCAAAAGCTCATGCCCAAGAACTTTATCGCCGTGGCACCCTGGAGCCAACTTGGGCACTATGCGCGCTATCTGAAGGCGATTACCACACGGCTGGACAAATACCGCGCTGATCCCGCTCGCGATGCGGCCAAGTACAAAGAGCTGCAACCGCTGGAGCAGCGCTACTGGCGCCTTGTGGCGGAGCGCAAAGGCCAGATTGATGCACGCATGCAGGAGTACCGCTGGATGCTGGAAGAGTTGCGAGTGAGTTTTTTTGCGCAAGAACTGCGCACACCATACCCGGTGAGCGCCAAACGCCTCGACAAAGTCTGGGTGCAGTTGCAGCAGTAAAACCGGCATTGCTGGCTTACATGCGGCATGCAGCCTAACCCATGTGTGGTGCGGGCATTATTCAAGGAATTTTCATGACCGATATCACCCAAGACCTGTGTGTGGTGGCTATTGACAATGACAGCTATGCCCAAGCCGTGGCCGCTGCCCGTGCCTATTGCATGGGCGATGATCCCGCAGGCTTTGCCTTCACGGGATCGGCCACACTGATGTTTCAGCGTGAGGCGGATGTATGGGCGCATGCATCTTTTAGCAGCACGCCGCTGATTCGCCATGTGAACCCCGTTCAAGGTGCGGCAGATGCCAATGACACGCAGGATGAAGATTTTTTGCGTGCCGTGGCTGAGCAGGTCACCTACATGCACATTCCTGCTGAGTGCCAGCCCATGCAGGTGGATGATGTGTGGGGCGTTGACTGCGAATTTTTGATGTTTGCCATGCCACACCCCGTTGATGAGGGCGCTACGGCATGGTTGCTGGTGCCCGGTCCTGACGGTCGTGTGGTGACATCCAGGCACACGGTGCAGGAGTACCAGTTTGCTGAACTGAAAGCCGCAGCCAAAGAATTGGGGCTGTGAGCGCAACAGCTCTATCCCTTTATCGTCGCTGCGTATTTTGTTTCAGCAACAGGGCAACAGGCGTGCGCAATGGGCAGGCGTATTCCATGACTGCGGTGCTGGGGGCATGGCCTACCCCGCCAGTACAGGCAGGGGCTTTGCCGTGGATGGGGGTACGGCGGTACGGGCACTGTTCATCACCATGGACAGGAAGCTGTAGTAGCCGTTCACACCGATGAGGTCCATCACCCCTTGCTCTCCCCACAAGTCTTTGGCTGCTTGCCAAGTGGCGTCGCTGACACCGCGGTTGTGATGCAATTCATGACAAAACTCATACAGCACGACTTCATCGGCTTGCAATGCCTGGGGGCGGCGGCCATGGGCAATATCGTCCAGCGCTGCAGGGTCAATGCCTTCACGCTGGGCGATGGGGGCGTGGATCGCCCATTCCACCTGCTGTGACCACTGGCGTGCCGTGATGCAAATAGCCAGCTCGGACAGGCGCAGACCAATACTGCTGCGATAGCGCAGGTACTCGCCCATGCGCTGTGCATGGTCCATCAGCTCAGGGCTGCGCAGCAGAGGGACAAAAGGCGAGATCAAAGCGCCGCGTGGCCCATCGATGATGGGCTGGGCGAGACGGCGTTGTTCCGGCGTCCAATCGCTGGGAGGGATGGGGGGCATGCGGTCATCGTCAAGGGTGTACATGGTGTGAAGTCTGAGGAGGTTGTCGGGATTCAGGCCGTTACGCGCAGGCCTGCGTCAATCGATTGCGCCAGACGCTCGACAATAAGGTCGAGGTCTGCTTCGCTGCAGATGAAGGGCGGAGCCAGCAGCACGTGATCGCCATTCTGGCCATCGATGGTCCCGCCCATGGGGTAACAAAGCAGGCCGTGTTCCATGGCTTGGGCCTTGATGGCCGCATGCAGCTTGCGGGAGGGGGCAAACGTGGCCTTGGTGGCGCGGTCCTGCACAAGTTCCACTGCCATGAACAGGCCACGACCACGGATGTCACCTACGTGCGCATGCTCGCCAAGCCGGGCTTGCAGAGCATTGCGCAGATAGTCACCACGTGCACGCACCTGGGGCAACAGCTGGTCGCGCTGAATCACCTTTTGCACCGCCAATGCAGCGGCTGCGGCCATAGGGTGGCCCAGATAGGTATGTCCGTGCTGGAACAGGCCGCTGCCTCGGCGCATGCCTTGCACCACATGGTCTTTGGCCAGCACGGCTCCAATGGGCTGATAGCCACCGCCCAAACCCTTGGCAATTGTCAGCAGGTCTGGCACCACGCCTTCCTGTTCAACGGCGTGCAGCGTGCCGGTGCGGCCCATGCCACACATCACCTCATCGGCGATGAACAGAATGCCGTAGTGATCGCACAGTGCACGCACACCGGCAAAGTAGCCGGGGGGTGCCGTCAGTGCGCCAGCGGTAGCTCCGACCACGGTCTCAGCAACAAAGGCGATGACGGTATCGGGCCCCATTTCTTGGAATTTGGCGTCAATCTCGGCCACCAGCCGCTGGCCATATTGCTCCAGTGTTTCATCTTCGCGCTGGTCACGGTAGGCGTAGGCGGCGCTGACGCGGCCCACATCCATCAAAAGCGGCGCAAACTGTTTGCGGCGCCATTCATTCCCACCGACGGCCAGGGCACCCAAGGTATTGCCGTGGTAGCTCTGGCTGCGTGCCACAAAGCGGGTACGCTGGGGCTGGCCAATTTCCACAAAGTACTGGCGCGCCATCTTCAGCGCAGCTTCCACGGCCTCGGAGCCACCCGAGACGAAGTAGACGTTGTTCAAACCTTCAGGTGCATGGCAGGCCAGGTGGTCGGCCAACTCTTCCGCTACGGCACTGGTGAAGAAGCTGGTGTGCGCATAGGCCAGTTGATTGAGCTGGGTATGCATGGCTGCCAGTACATCAGGGTGGCTGTGGCCCAGGCAAGAGACAGCGGCGCCGCCACTGGCATCAATGTAGTGCTTGCCGCTGGTGTCAGTGATGAAGACCCCCTGGGCACTTTGAGCAACGCGTGGGGTTGAGAGCAAGGAGCGGTGAATGACGTGTGTCATGGTATTGAAGATGGATATGGAATGAAAGGCACGCTTTCAGTGCTTAGGCAGCAAGCGCTGAAGTGCTTTTTGGCGGAGAAACGGATTCCATGCGGCGACCTTGCAGCCACCAGACTGCGATCAGCAGCAGCACGCCAGGCAGATAAAACCAGTATGGCGAAGGGCGATGCGTGGGCAGTTGAATTGAAGTGATGTCAAAACCTTCTTCAAAGCCTGCTTTGCGAGCTGCGCTGCCAAAGCGCACAGCAGAAATTTGCACTGTGTCGCCCAGCGCCATCAACTGCAATCCGGTGTCTGCGATGCGTTTGTGGGCGCTGTCATTGGGCTCACCCAGCGGAACAGAAACAGTTTTGGTGCGCTCGTCACCTTCCAGCGTCATGCCGCTGATGACGGCTACCAGTGATGCACCGGCAGGCGCCTGCTTGGCAATTTCATAAATCTGCGTGGCTGGCGCGCTGGAGTAGGCAGGGGCAATGCGGTCCATGAAGAAGTCAGGGCGGAACAGCAGCACGGTGGCCAGTGCAAGCATGACCAGCTCCCACGGCTTGCAGCGCACGCGCATCCAGTTCATGGTGATGGCTGTGAATGCGAGCATGGCCAGCAAAGAAGCGAAGGCAACCAGCGCAATCTCTGTCCAGCTGTTCACACCAAACAGCAGCAAGGCAGGGTTGAAGATCCAGATAAAGGGCAGGATCACGGTGCGCAGACCATACAGAGCTCCCTGGATGCCCACCCTGATGGCGTTTTCTTGCGCAATGGCCGCCCCGGCAAAGGTGGCCAGCCCTACCGGGGGCGTCACATCACCGAGCAGTCCGTAATAGAACACGAACAGATGCACGGCAATCAAGGGAATGATGAGGCCGTTTTGCGCGCCCAGTTCCACCACCACAGGCGCCATCAGTGTCGCTACCAGCACATAGTTGGCCGTGGTGGGGACGCCCAGCCCCAGCACCAAACAGACGAATGCGGTGAACAGCAGCATCAGCAGCACATTGCCCTGGGCCACGAATTCGACAAACTCCGTCATGCGCAGGCCCAATCCGGTCAGAGAAATGGCTCCCACAATGATGCCCGCAGTACCTGTCGCAATGGCCACGCCAATCATGTTGCGGCTACCCGCGTTCAGACCCTGCACCACATCGTTGACACCCACGCGTAACTGGGCGAAGACATCGCCGGACTTGCGCAGCCAGGCCTGCAAAGCGTGCTGGGTGGTCATCAGCACCAGCATGACCATGACAGCCCAGAAGGCGGCCAGTGCGGGGGAGAGTTCTTCCACCATCAGCGCCCAGATCAGGGTGCCGATAGGCAGCAGGAAGTGGGTGCCAGCCTTGACGGTGGACCAGGTGTCCAGACGCTTGGGATTGGAGACATCAATGTCTTCGGGCAGGTCAGGCTCTCGGGCAGACATGCGAATGGAGGTGAGGTATAGCACCAGCATCACGCTGCCGACGGCCCAGCCAGCATAGTCACCCAGCAAAGACTTGGCGGCTTCCAGCACAAAGTACAGGAAGCACACCAGTACCAAGGTGCCGCTGCAGCCCAGGGCAGTGCGCAAGGCTTTTTCACGCAGCGTGCGCTGCAGAGGTTGGACCATGGGCTCAATCCCCAGCTTGAGCGCCTCCAGGTGCACGATGTAGAACAGGCCGATATATGACAACACTGCTGGCAAGAATGCGTGCTTGCAGACTTCGGAGTAGGGTATGCCCACGTACTCCACCATCAAGAAGGCTGCGGCGCCCATGACAGGCGGCATGATCTGGCCGTTGGTCGAACTCATGGTTTCAATGGCTGCAGCTTTGACGCCGCCATAGCCCGCTTTCTTCATCAGCGGGATGGTGAAAATGCCGCCAGACACCACATTGGAAACGGAAGAGCCAGAGATCAAACCGTTCAAGCCGGACGAGACCACGGCCACTTTGGCCGGGCCGCCGCGCAGGTGGCCCAGCGCAGCAAAGCTCACTTGCATCATGTAGTTGCCGCCGCCCGCGCGGTCAAGCAGGGCGCCAAACAGCACATACACAAAAATGGTGCTCGATGACACGCCCAATGCCACACCGAATACGCCTTCGGTGCCCAGCCACATCTGCGAAAGCAAGCGGTTGAACGATGCGCCTTTGTGCGACAGCACATCCGGCATCCAGGGGCCGAGCAGGCAGTACGCAATAAAGACAATGGCCAGCGCTGCCATGGGCCAACCCACAGCGCGGCGGGTGGCTTCCAGCAAAAGTAGCAAACCGGCAGTACCGGTCACGATGTCCAGCGTGCTGGGCTGGCCGGGGCGGGAGGCCAGCTCGTTATAGAAGGTGAACAAAAAGCTGCCTGCAAAGGCTGCCGTTGCCGCCAGTACCCAGTCAAACCACGGCACGCTTTGGCGTGCCCTCTCACTGCGCCATGCGGGAAATGCCAAAAAGGCCAGAAACAGCGCCAGCCCCAGGTGGATGGAGCGCGCTTCTGTATCGTTGAGTACGCCCCAACGCAGCGCAAAAGGCAAAGGCGATGCCTGCCATAGCTGAAACAGTGCCCAGAAAATGGAAATGGCAAACACCACGCCTGCCGCAATGCCCTTCGCGCTGCGTCCACCTGTGTCGCTGTCCGCGACCAGGGTCTGCAGTGCCGCTGGGGCTTTTTCAATATCAGTTGCCATAGGCTTGCCGTGCGGGGTGTACACGTCCCGTGTGAATCAGTCTCAGACGTTTTGCTGCATACCTTGTGTGCAGCAGCAAGGAGAATCTGCTGTGTGGCAGCTTCTGCTTGGAGGAGCGGCCAACACCTCGCATGGCTCGTATGCTTGGCATGGCAAGGTGTTGAAGCACATGTCTGTGCCAGGCTTACTTGAGCCAGCCCTTTTCTTTGTAGTAACGTGCTGCGCCTTCATGCAAAGGGGCTGTCAGGCCGTTGGCGACCATGTCCTCCACCTTGAGGTGAGCCAAGGCTGGATGCAGCTTTTTGAAGTCATCAAAGTTGTCAAACACTTGCTTGACCACGGCGTAAACCGTCTCGGAAGGTGTCTGGGCGCTGGTCACAAATGTCGCCAGCACGCCGTAGGTCTCGGTGGCTTGCGGGTTGTTGGGGTAAGTGCCACCGGCAATGGTGGCCTTGGCCAGATAGCTGCGCTCAGCCACCAGCTTGTCGATGTTGTTCCCCTGCAATGACAGCAGCTTTGCACCGCAAGCCGTGGTGGGATCCTGAATGTTGGCCGAGGGGTGCCCTACGGCGAACACGAAACCGTCAATCTTGCCGTCACAAAGCGCAGGCCCGTGTTCATCAGCCTTGAGTTCGGACGCCAGGCTCAGGTCGCTGGTTTTCATGCCGAAGGCGGCCAGCATGTCATCCGCGCCTGCACGGTGGCCCGAGCCAGGGTTGCCCACGTTAAAGCGTTTGCCTTTGAGGTCGTTCAGTGTCTGGGCATTCAACTCTTTGCGCACCACCACAGTCATGGGCTCTGGATGCATGGAGAACATGGCGCGCAGATCAGTCGATGGGCCTGCTGCTTTGAACTGGCCTTCACCATTCACGGCACCGTATTGCACGTCGGACTGCACCACACCCATATCCAGCTCGCCTGCGCGGATGGCATTGGCGTTGAAGACTGAACCACCTGTGGATTCCACCGAGCAGCGCAGACCGTGTTTGGCGCGGTCCTTGTTGACCAGCCGGCAGATGGCACCGCCTGCGGCGTAATACACACCGGTGACACCGCCGGTGCCAATGGTCACGAACTTGGATTGCTGAGCCATGGTGGCAGGGGCCGTCAATGTGGTGGCGGCCAAGGCCAGAGCAGCGGGGAAAAATGCAGTGCGCATAGAGAACTCCTGGTGACGGGCGATGAGCCGGGATGGCCCCGACAAGGTGAGAAGCCCTGGTTTTGGAACAAACGATTCGTGTTTTATTCTTTTGCAACATTTGTGCCAATAGGGGGAAGCCCGCCTCCAGCCAGTGCTGTATGCAGGGGTGTGCTGTCAGGCAGGGCATGGTGTCGTAAAAATGGCCGAAGCGGCCTCTGGTGCGCTCTGCGTGTGAGCCGGAGACATTTCATGCTGCACCGTTGTGCAACTCTTGCTCCAGGATGGTGCGCGCTGCCGATGAATGCTGCAGCGACTGTGCAGCACAACTCAAAAAATGAATGAAAAGCAGGTTTGTGCTGACGAAATCAGAACATGCAATGATCAGAAAGGGCGCCGCAGCGGATATTCGTCATCCATTTTCAGCCGCATTAGCGCTAGCTTCATCGATGCCGAAAGGCTTTGAGTGCTTGCTTGCCCTGTACGTAGACGCCGCTTTCGACCAAGGCCGACTCGGCTTTCTGAATGCGCTGGGGCAGCAGGGCATCGCCCTGGGCTACCAGCTGCTCCAGCAAAGCTTCGACCAAGGCCATGCCTGCAGCCACAGAGGGGAAGAAGGACGGGCTGTCGACCGCAAACAAGGCCGTGTGGTCTGCCATGCGTGCCAGGGGCGAGGTGTCGCTGTCTGTCAGCGTCACCACACGGGCGCCCCGGTCCTTGGCGGCTTGGGCCAATTCCAGGCATTCTCGCGAATAGGGCGCAAAGCTGATGGCTACAAGCACATCCTCTGCGCGCAAGGGGCGCAGCTGCATTTCCAGGTTATGTGCATGTGAATCCAGCGAGTGCACGCTGTCGCGGAAGAGCCGGTAACCATACAGCAGGGCAAATGCCAGCGGGTAGCTGGCACGAAAGCCTGCAATATAGACCTGACGAGCGGATTGCAAACACTGGGCCAGTGGCATCAGCTTGGCTGCTGATTGCTGCCGGGTGTGCTCCAGGTTGGTCACGTGGGCGTCAAACAGCTCATCGGTTAGTGAGGGTTTGTGTGCGTGACCTGCCAGGCGTTGTGCACGCCCGGCATATCCATTGGACTGGTCCAGTCCCAACGCATGGGCGAACTCGTCTTTGAGCGCGGGCCAGCCTTCATAGCCCAGTTGCTGGGCCAAGCGCACGAATGTAGTGGGGGGCACAGCTGCTAGATCAGCCAGACCACGCATGGAGCGCATCAGCACCTCATGGGGGTGATCGACCACAAAGCGCGCGGCAGCTTGCAGTTGGGGACTCAAGCTTTCAAATTGCTGAAGGATTTGTTCACGAATGCCCAGCGTCACAGTCCAAACTTTCTATATAAGCGCATATTTGGTGACTGATTATCCGGGCTGTATGACCGTGCCTGCACAGATAAAGACCAGCCTTGAGATCGTCAACACGTGCTGAGAGATTTTGATGTTGCATTTCGTCCCGGAAAGCCAGCGTTGTCAAGCCTTGTCGGTGATAGCTTGGGTGTTCGGGGTTGAGCGATTTGCGCACAGCATGCACAATGCTGCGGCGCAACAAAGGATGCACCGAAACGGGGGCAGGTCAACGGCTTGCAGCGGTGCGCCACAAACAGACACATAGGGAGAAATCATGTTCCGCACACTTTTGAAGTCCAAGATCCACCGGGTCAAAACCACACAATGCGAGTTGCATTACGAGGGCTCGTGCGCCATTGACGAAGATCTGCTGGAAGCTGCCAATATCGTCGAGAACGAACAGATCCATATCTGGAATATCGACAATGGTGAGCGCTTTGTCACCTATGCCATCAAAGGCGAGCGTGGCAGCGGCATGATTTCCGTGAATGGCTCGGCAGCACGCCGCGCAGCGGTAGGCGACTTGCTCATCATTGCCAGCTTTGCCCAGGTGCATGAAAGCAATGTGGCAGAACACCAGCCACAGCTGGTATTTGTGGATGACAACAACCGCCAGACAGAGCTACGCCACAAGGTGCCGACGCAGACGCTGTAAGCGCTGCTTTTGAGCTGCTTTGGCAAGGCTTGCCGGAGCATTGGTTTTGACCTGCCACTGCCAAAGGGCTGCGACTAGCCCGTGCCGGTGACCACGGTGAATACAGACATGACTTCTTTGCACACAGATGGCGGTGCGCCTTCAGGCACACCTTACGGAACCATACCCCCAGCATCTCCCATGCCCGCGCGCAAGCCGGTGAGCCTGCCGCGCCTGGCACATATGCGTGAGCAAGGGGAAAAAATTGCCATGCTGACGGCTTATGACGCCACTTTTGCGGCAGTGGCCGATGCGGCAGGCGTGGACTGCATCTTGGTGGGAGATTCGCTGGGCATGGTCTGCCAGGGGCGCCACAGCACCGTCGGAGTGTCGATGGACGAAATGATCTACCACACAGCCAGCGTGGCACGTGGGCTGCACCGTTGCCAGGGCACGACCTGGCTGGTGGCTGACATGCCTTATGGCAGCTATGCGGAAAGCGCTGAGCAAGCCATGCGCAATGCCTGTGCCTTGATGCAGGCCGGGGCACACATGGTCAAGCTAGAAGGAGGCGGGTGGACCGCCAAGACCGTGGAGTTTCTGGTGGCGCGTGGCGTACCCGTGTGCGCGCACCTGGGGCTGACACCGCAAACTGTTTATGCGCTGGGTGGCTACCGTGTGCAAGGCAGGGATGATGCTGCTGCGCAGTTGCTGCGTCAGCAATCTCTGGAGTTGCAAAATGCAGGGGCTGCCATGCTGGTGCTGGAGATGGTGCCGGCTGCGTTGGCGACCAGCATCACGCAAGAGCTGCAACACTGCCACACCATAGGTATTGGCGCGGGTCATGGTACTGCGGGTCAGGTGCTGGTGCTGCATGACATGCTGGGCATGAATCTGGGCAAGATGCCCAAGTTTGTGCACAACTTCATGGCGGATGCCGGCAGCATCAAAGGGGCCATGCAAGCCTATGTGCAGGCCGTGAAAGCTGGCACTTTCCCCGACAACAGCCTACATGCCTGGTAAGACCGGCTAACACCACTCCTGGGACGTCGTTGCATCGCCTTGACGTATCGGCGTACTCCCTGCAGCTTCGGGCCTTGTCTCAGTTGCAAACCTTATTGGCCCATATATTTCGAGAGGACGTCTGAGATGCAGATAGTTCATTCCATTGATTCCTTGCGTGCGGCCCTGGCAGGCCGTGGTCGTCCCGCGTTTGTGCCCACCATGGGCAATTTGCACGAGGGGCATCTGTCTTTGGTACGCCATGCACGCGGGCATGGGGATGTCACCGTAGCCAGTATTTTTGTGAATCGCTTGCAGTTTCTGCCGCACGAAGACTTTGACAGCTACCCGCGCACCTTTGACGCTGACTGCGCCAAGCTGCAGGCGCAGGGCTGCGATGTGCTGTTTGCACCCAAGGAGCATGATCTCTATCCCCAGCCTCAGACTTTCAAGCTGCAGCCCGATCCTCAACTCGCAGATATGCTGGAAGGCCACTTCCGCCCCGGCTTCTTTACGGGCGTATGCACTGTGGTGATGAAGCTGTTTGCCTGTGTATTTGGTGCATCAGGCGGTGGAGTGGCCGTGTTTGGCAAGAAGGACTACCAGCAGTTGCTGGTGATTCGCCACATGGTGCGGCAGTTTGCGCTGCCAGTCCAGATTGTCGGCATCGATACGGAGCGTGCCGATGATGGTCTGGCCTTGAGTTCGCGCAATGCATATCTGAGTGTCGAACAACGTGCACAAGCCCGGGCCTTGTACGCGCAGCTGGAATGGCTGGCCCATCAGGTTCGTCACTCGCAACTGCCACTGGCCGAGTTGGAAACTCAAGCCATGGAGCGTTTGACCGGCTTGGGCTGGCAGCCCGACTATCTGACCGTGCGTCAACGTGATGATTTGCTCCCGCCTGTCGACGGCGTTGCTCCGCAGTCCCCTTTGGTAGCTTTGGGCGCAGCCCGGCTCGGAGGTACGCGGCTGATTGACAATCTGGAGTTTTGAGCCAGCCTCAGGGCTGCCGACGGGGCAAGGCTGCAGATCCCGTTCGTGCCAAAAATGTGTGCGTAATGTGCTTGCGCGAGCAAGCGGGCTTGAGCGCTCTGGCTGAGAACTCGGCTTGATGCTTATCAAGACCCGCGGAAGCGCCGTCAAAGGGAGCTGGCCATCAGTGCTAAATTGCATGCATTCGCATCACAGTTCGGCAATTTCATGCATATCACCTTTTATGGCGCGGCGCAGACCGTGACGGGGTCTTGTTATTTGGTTGAAGCCCATGGCTGCCGTTTTTTGATCGACTGTGGCATGGCTCAGGGCGGGCAGGAAGCCGATACCCACAACGCGGAGGCTTTCGCCTTTGATGCATCGCGTGTGGACTTTGTGATTCTCACGCATGCCCATATCGATCACAGCGGCTTATTGCCCAAGCTGGTGGCCAAGGGATTCAAGGGGCCCATCTACACGACTTTGGCAACGCAAGATTTGCTTGATGTGCTGCTCAAAGACAGCGCGCACATTCAGCTGACGGATGCGGAGCGTGCAGCACGTCGCAAACGGGAGGGCAAAAAGTCTGACCGCGATGTGCCGCAACCGTTATACACACTCAGTCACGTGGCGCGCACGATGGAGCTGGTCCATGCCAAAACCTATGGAAAAACGTTTGATGCTCACCCATCCGTGAGAGTGTGTTTCCGTGATGCGGGTCATATCCTGGGCTCTGCGATTGTAGAAATCTGGCTCAACGACGGAGAGGGGGGTACTCGCAAATTGGTGGCCAGTGGCGATTTGGGGCAGCCTGGACGAGTGATATTACGCGACCCCACAACGATTGAAGACGCTGACGTCCTGCTGTTGGAGTCCACCTATGGTGATCGTTTGCACAAAGACTCCGCTTCCACCCTGGATGAACTGGTCGAGATCGTCAACACGACTGCGCCGCGTGGCAATGTGGTGATCCCAGCCTTTGCCGTGGGACGCACGCAGGAGTTGCTCTATCACTTTTTGCAGCTCAAGCAAGAGGGGCGCTTGGCGCATGTTGAGATTTTTGTGGATTCACCAATGGCCGTGGCAGCCACAGCGATCACGATGAAGCATTTCTCGGTGTTTGACGAGGAGGCGCATCGTTTGCTGGGGGCTGTCAAACAGCTGCAAGACGCCCAGCACGTTCACTTCATCACGGATGTGGAGGACTCGATCAAGCTCAACCGCATCAAGAGTGGCGCGGTCATCATTTCGGCCAGTGGCATGTGCGATGCCGGCCGTGTGCTGCACCATTTACGCAACAATCTTGGTCGCTCCGAGTGCGCGGTTGTGATTTGTGGCTTCCAGTCCAAAGGCTCGCTGGGACGCCGCCTGGTAGATGGCGTCAAGCAGGTACGTATGTTTGGAGAGCAGATCGATGTGCGTGCTTCGGTGCACACCCTGGGGGGCTTCTCCGCCCACGCCGATCAAAAAGCATTGCTGGAATGGGCTGGTGCTTTCAGGCAGCCGCCTCGTCATACCTATGTCGTGCATGGGGAAGAACATGCTGCCCAGGCGCTGGCTGCCAAGTTGCAGAGTCAACTGGGGTTTGAAGTGCGGATTCCGCAGCTGGGGCAGCGCTTTGATCTATAGGCTGTGCGTCCTGGTGGATATATCGATACAGGCGACCTAGACTGACAGTGTGCTGCGCACAAAGCGATGCACAATATTTAAGCAGAAAGGACATGTCATGCATCGCTGTCATTTGGAAGAGGCTAGCGCTGCGGTGGGAGAGTCGGTGCCCAGCAGCCCGGTGCCACCAATGCCTAAGCCTCCGATTGCTCCGCCAAAGCCACCCAAGCCCGTGCCGATCCAGGAGCCACCAACGGGCACTCCACCGATTCAGCTGCCGCCGGATGTGAAGCCCAGCTAGGTTGTACGGGCCATTTCTGGCTTGATTTCCAGTCATGTGAACGCGCGCATTGCTTTGTGGAAATTAAGCCCCATCACCTGCGGAACCAGTAATTGGCAGCACCATGCCGGTGATATAGCTGGCACATGCAGGCGCAGCCAAAAACACATAGGCAGGGGATATTTCTTCTGGTTGTGCGGGGCGGCCCATATCAGTGTCCGCACCAAAATTGGCAATATCGTCTTCTGTGCGGTCGGCAGGATTCAGGGGCGTCCACACCGGGCCTGGAGCAACGGCGTTCACTCGAATGCCACGTTCAGCCAGATTGGCAGCCAATGATTTGGTCCAGGCATGAATGGCACCCTTGGTGGCTGCGTAGTCCAGCAAATAGGCGCTTCCGCGCAAGCCGGTGACGGAGCCTGTGTTGATGATGCAGTCGCCGCGCTGCATGTGGGGCAGGGCAGCCCGGGCCATATGCATATAGCCGTAGATATTGGTCTTGAAGGTTTCGTCGATGCGCGCGTCGCTCAGGCTTTCCAGGTCTTCAGCATGCTCTTGGAAAGCAGCATTGTTGACCAAGATATTGAGACCTCCGAATTTTTTGACCACTTTGCGCACTGCCTGCTCGCAGTAAGCAGGGTCTCGCACATCGCCTGCTAGCAGCAGGCATTGGGCACCTTCCTCTCGGACATATTGCGAAGTGGTTTTGGCGTCCTTTTGCTCGTTGAGATAGGCGATTGCCACATTTGCCCCCTCTCTTGCAAAGAGTATGGCGACAGCACGGCCTATGCCGGAGTCTCCACCGGTGATCAGGGCAGTCATTCCCTTCAACTTGCCACTGCCTCGGTAGTGAGGTGCCGCAAACAGCGGCTTGCACTCCATGCGGTGCTCGTGACCGGGCTTGTCCAGCGTCTGTCTGGGCATGGGGGTGCTTGGCATTGCATGGCCGGGACCCGGTGCCGCAGCTTTGGAGCTGGCCTGTGCGTCTTTGGTGTTTTGGGCTTTTTGTAAACGTCGTTGCCGCTGGGCAGTGGTTTGGGCTGTGGTGGACGCAGCGGTGCGTGTCGCCATGAGATCTCCTTGGTCTGGGCTCAAAGTCGTATGAAAGTCGTAGTCAGTGTTGCCAAGGCAGGCCTAATGGTTTGGGGGCAAATCTTTATCGGCAGGGTAGGAGAGTGTCGGCTTCTAATGCCTCAACAGTGGGCGGAAGGCGTATATGGTTTTTGCGTGCGCTTTCACAGAGGTGAGCCGGGCTGCGGTTCAATGCAGTGTTATCACCATGTCTTTGTTTACCGCTTTTGTCCGTTCTCTTTCTGCTGTGTGGAGTCATTGCCAAGCACTTGGATGGCGCGGTCTGTTGCCAGATGAGCGTGCTTTTGTGTTGACCTTTTTTGGCCTTCAGCAAGGCAGTTGGCTGATCGCCAACGTGCGTGTTGGTCTTCGTAGATTGGGGGACACTCGCAGAGCCTTGTCATTCAATGGAGGGCGTTTATCTTTTCCAAAGCCCATGTATGAAGGTGGTGATCCAAAGGAAGGGCTGCGCCTGGAGCATCCGCTGGTGGCTGGTTTGTTTGCCCATGAGCTGCTGCATGCCTTGCAGCGCAGGCAAGGGGTTGCGGTTTCGCGGCAAGCGCTGCTCTTGCAGTGGCGCTGGCTAGTGCGGCGCGAGAATCCTTATCTCTACACAGAATGCAGCAGTGCCACAGCACTGCTGCGCCAGTTCTGGCTAGCAAATGTGGAGCAGCAAGGCCAGATGTGGCAAGACTACGTACAGTCCGTAGTGGGTGGGAAGCCATTGACTTCCCATGCTTTGCTGTCGATCGCAGTGCAACGTGGGCGCTTGCGCAGACGTCAAACTGGAAATATGAAGCAGTGAAGCCATCCAGAAACGGCTCGCTTGTGCGCTGTCTGTCACCATGGTGTGCTCCGTGCTTCAACTTGAGTAGCAAATGGTGCTTGTCTACTGTGACGATTTGAAGAAAAAGGGAGCAATAGTAGTTTCTTAAAACATTTTTTCGTTTGGCGGTTCTGCATAGCGAAACACAACAAAAGGTCGCAAACGTGACGTTGCGTGGGGACCTTCCCGAATGCGGTTTGGCATCGGAGGCGCTAGTTTTAGGTCTTCGCAACCTGAAATGGATCTGCCTTTATGCGCGCGCACTTCAATCATTGGCCACGTCGTGTTCCCCAGTCCTTGACAGCACCGGCGACTTCTTTGTGGGACAACCTGGAGACCAGTGCGCGGCGCTATCCCGATAAAGCAGCACTGCAGTTTTTCGGCAAGTGCACCACCTACCGTCAATTGGCCGATGGTGCACAGCGGCTGGCAGCGCATTTGCATGCCAGCGGTGTGCGCAAGGGCGATCGGGTGATATTGCTGATGCAAAACCTGCCGCAGCTGGTGTTGGCACACTTCGCCATCTTGCGGGCCAATGCCGTGGTAGTGCCAGTGAACCCCATGAATCTGGCGCAGGAGCTGGAACACTACATCACTGATGGTGAGGTGAAGCTGGCAATCACTACAGCCGATCTGGGGCAAGAGTTGGTGAAGGCAAGCAATGCCTTGCCAGCCGGACAAGGGCTGCAGCAGGTCATCGTGAGCCAGGTGGGCGAATACTTGCCCGAGCAAGGGCAAAGGGAATTCATTCCTGACGCCTGGCAAGCCTGGTTGACCATGGAGCGCCCGGCGCTGCAGCTCAATGGCGGTGAAGTTGTGACTTGGCGGCAAGCTCTGGCGTGTAGGGCTGATGTTCCGGCGTTGGAGGTTGGTCCAAATGATTTGAGTGTGCTGCCCTACACCAGCGGCACCACAGGTTTGCCCAAAGGCTGCATGCACACGCATTCGAGCATCATGAGCAACGCGATTGCATCGGCCGTGTGGGGCAATGCCACCAGCGAAAACGTGACGCTGGCTGTCATTCCCATGTTCCATATCACGGGCATGGTGTCCATGATGCATTCCAGCATTTATGTGGGTGCCACCATGGTGCTGATGCCGCGTTGGGACCGCGAACTGGCGGGTAGGCTGATCTCGCAGTACAAGGTCACGAACTGGACCAATATTCCGACCATGGTGATTGATCTGTTTGGCAGCCCCAACTTCAAACAGTTTGACCTGACAAGCCTGACTTATATCGGTGGTGGCGGTGCCGCCATGCCGCAAGCGGTGGCGCAACGCTTGTTTGAGGCGTACGGATTGCGCTACCAGGAAGGCTATGGCTTGACCGAGACGGCAGCCCCCTCGCACAACAATCCACCGGAAAACGCCAAGCAGCAGTGTCTGGGCATTCCATTTATTGGTACGGAAAGCCGTGTGGTTGACCCCGAAACGCTGGAAGAAATGCCTGTGGGTGAGCAAGGCGAGATTGTGGTGGCCGGGCCGCAGCTGTTTCAGGGCTACTGGCGTAACGAAGCAGCCACCCAGGCTGTGTTCGTAGAACTGGATGGCCAGCGTTTTTTCCGTACAGGAGATCTGGGACGCATGGATGAAGATGGCTATTTCTTCATCACCGACCGCCTCAAGCGCATGATCAATGCCAGTGGTTTCAAGGTCTGGCCTGCTGAAGTGGAGGCGCTGATGTTCCGCCACCCAGCCATTCAGGAAGCGTGTGTGATTGCAGCCAAGGATGCCTATCGGGGAGAGACGGTCAAAGCGGTGGTGGTTTTGCGCGAAACCCACAAGGGACAGGTGTCCGAGGAAGACATCATTGCCTGGTGTCGTGAGAACATGGCGGCTTACAAAGTCCCACGTCTGGTGTCGTTTGTGGATGCATTGCCCAAGAGCGGCAGCGGCAAGGTGATGTGGCGCTTGCTGCAAGAAGCAGAAACTGCCTAGTGACGTGCGGCTGACGTGAAGCTAAACCTGTGCTTTTCTTTTGGTAAAGCACAGGCTTTTTTCCATGGGCTTGAGGGGGCGCTGATGCTGTTACATCTGCCATGCGGAGGTGTGAAGCTGTAATCAGTCCATAGCTATGGCGAGCTGCTATGGCTTGCGTATTCGTATTGACAGACAACAACAAGCCAACGAGGAGTAAGCTTGAGGGCTATGGCTGTTGCGATGACTTTCTCTCCTCCTTATCACTCCCCCAGTCGGGTGGCTGAGCAGTTGCGTGACCATGGTTATGTGGTGTTGCAGCCGCAAGACGTGGCAGCGTGGCTTGGTTGTGATCTGCAAGATTTGCTTGCACTGAACACTGACTGGGAGAATTTGCCTGAAGATGCGTTTTTGAAGGATGGAGGCCGCTACCGATTTCGGCGCCATTCCAGCTTTACTGTGGCTGGAGGAGAGGTACAGCAAGTGCCGCACCGCGCACACTGGCAGCCAGTGAAATACAACGCATTGCACGGAGGCATGGAGCGCTGGTTTGCCCCCATGCTGGCCTCCACCACCGAGCAGGTGGTGTGGAGGCAATTGGTGAGTGCGCTGGCGCATCTGTCTCAGCAGTTGTTTGCATCACAAGCACTATCTACATGCTATGTGGAAGCCCACCAGTTTCGCATTGATACCGCCAATGGTATCGGACGCCCCACACCGGAAGGTGCGCACCGAGACGGTGTTGATTTGGTGGCGGTGTTCCTGGTCGGTCGCAGAAATATCAAAGGTGGGGAAACACGTATCTTTGAAGCATCAGGTCCTGGCGGTCTGCGTTTTACGCTGACCGAACCATGGTCATTGATGCTGCTTGATGATGCGCGCATGATTCATGAATCCACTCCTATCCAGCCTCTGGAAAATGGCAGTAACGGCACACGTGATACCTTGGTAGTGACATGCAGAGCCCATGGATTTCAGGGTGACAGCAATAAAAACACCGGCTGATTTGACGCGAATCAAGGTTGGCGTTCTACTACAGGCGCAGACTGTAATCATCGGTTGATGCATGCATCAACTGCCTGTTCACACAACTAGGAGTTATTCATGTTCAAGCACATTCTGGTTCCTGTCGATGGGTCGGAAACCTCGCTCAAAGCGGTATCCAAGGCGGCAGAACTTGCCAAGGCATTTGGTAGCGAAGTGACAGCCGTTTACGTGCTCGATCCTTATCCTTTCACAGGCGTGGGTGCAGACTTCGCTTATGGTCAAGCGCAATATCTGAGCGCGGCGACTGCTGAAGCCAACAAGGCGCTGGAAGATGTGAACCAAGCGATGGCCAACTCCGGTGTGACTGTGAAGACAATGGTGGGCGAGGGACATGCTGTACACGAAGGCATTGCACGTGTGGGTGAGCATGTGGGTGCTGACCTGATCGTGATGGGCTCGCATGGTCGCCGTGGTCTGGAAAAGCTGGTCCTGGGTAGCGTGGCTCAGCGTGTGCTGCAAACGGCGCATGTACCGGTACTGGTGGTGCGCGACTGATTGCGCTTTCCCTCATGAGACTCGAAACGCTGCATTCGTGCAGCGTTTTTTTGTGGTGCTCGCGAAGCTTATTGTCCTAATCGGGCGAAGAGTGCATCGGCCACACGTTTGGCCGTCTGCAGCATTTGAATGCTCAGCGGTGCAAGCAGCCGAAATCCGCCTGCCTTGCCTGTGCGCAGCCGGTAGGCCTCGTCCAGGCGTTTCCATTGAACAAAAAAATGCTCAATAAAACGCATCATCAGCGCCAGTTGCAATGCAAAGCGCTGCGCTGGAAAGCCTAATCTGGACAAAGGGGCGAGCAGTGTTTCCAATAGCTGCAGTATGTGCGTGGGGTGGGTGGTTACCGTCAATGCCACGCCCAAAGTGGAAGCGCAGGCCAGACGCAGCGCGCTGACAATGGCTAAATCGTAGTTGCCCATATAGGCATGAAATGCGGCAATCAATAATGCTGCAACCAGCACCGAAAGAATCAGTCGGCGCGCTACCCGCGTGGCCTTGCCCAGGCTCAGCCACAGCACGCAGCAAGCCAGTGCGCAGCCCAGCATGATGGTGGGGGCGTGCACCATGAACAGTGCGGTGCTGAGCACGGCCATCAGCACCAGCTTAAGCGCAGGGCTCAGGCGGTGCAGCCACGTCAGGTGTTCGCTGTAGAGACTCCCCATGTTCTAGCCTGCCATGGCTGCAATGCGCTCACGCACATTGGCTTCATAAGCTGCGCATACCTCAGGGCCTGCACCATCGGCACGAACAGCCCCTTGGTCCAGCCAGATCACACGAGGGAAGTGGCGCACGTGATCCAGCAAATGGGTGGAGACAATGACTTGTTGTCGCGCGAGGGCAATATCTTGTGCCAGGCGTGCCTGGCTGGGTAAATCCAGACTGGCGTAAGGCTCGTCAAGCAACAGGCTGCGGGGGCCTGCCAGCAGCAATGCCAGCCAGCACACGTGCTGGCGCTGCCCTTGGCTCAGGCTGGTGACTGCGCGATCGGCCCAGTCCTGCAGACCTCGCTCTTGCAAAAACTCCAAGGCTTGGGCCTTGGCTGCCTTTTTGCTCAGTCCTTGCGGCTGCAAGCCAAGGGCCAACTCTTCCACGACCGTTGGAAAGATGATCTGGTCATCGGGGTTTTGAAACATCATGCCCACCCACCGAGCACGTTGCGCACCTGCTCCATGCAAGTCCTGTCCCTGGCTGAGCACATGACCGCTGTCGGGTACCTCCAGTCCGCACAATAGACGCAGCAAGCTGGTTTTGCCAACGCCGTTGTCGCCAATCAGGCCAATGCGGGCCTCATGCAACTGCAAGCTCAAGCCTGTAAAAACGTGCGTGCGTCCACGCTGCAAATGCACGTGGCGCACTTCCAGATCAGGTGTGGAACCGAAGTCAGAGGCGGAGGAAGGATTCATTCAACGACTAGCAGGCAAAGCAGGCCGCATTGTGCCTGATGGATTGCCTGCAAACCGTGGTTGTAGGCGTGTGCCCACGTGCAAGCCTCGGACACGGACACATAATGTTCAATGTGATCAACCCAGGAGTTTTTTATGAGCCAAATCCAAGTTGCCGTGATCGTGGGCAGCCTGCGCAAAGCGTCATTCAACCGCCAGCTGGCACAAGCCATCATGAAGATGGCTCCTGAAGGCGTTGTGTTTAAAGAGGTGGAAATTGGGGCACTGCCTCTGTACAACCAGGACGACGATGGCAACGAAGTGGCTGTGGTCAAGCAGTTCCGCGATGCCTTGCGCGATGTGGATGCGGTGCTGTTCGTGACTGCGGAGTACAACCGCTCAATGCCGGGAGTGCTCAAAAATGCACTGGACCAGGGTTCGCGTCCATACGGTCATAGTGTCTGGGATGGCAAGCCTGCTGCAGTGATTGGCATGTCCCCTGGTGCGGCCGGAACGTCCATGGCGCAGCAACATTTGCGCAATGTGCTGGCATTTTTGAATATGCCGACTCTGGGCCAGCCAGAGATGTTCCTGCAATACAAGGAAGATTTCTTTGGCGCAGACGGTGCTGTCGGTGAGCGCAGCAATGCGTTTGTACAGAAGTTTGTCGATCAGTTTGTGGCCTGGATCGGCAAGCACAAGCGCTAAATAGACAGTGTGCACTTGGGTGGTGCATTCGTGCTGCCCACCAAAAAGGAGCTATTTACAGCTCCTTTTCTAATTTCAAATGTGGCGCGGTCCGCTTAGAGCCTTTGCGCATGGTCCATGGCATCCACAATGGTTTTGCCTGTGGATTGCACTCCAGGCATGTCAAAGCCTGGACCAGGCGTCACAGCTGGATGGTTGAGCAAAAAATTACGGGTTGCTTGCGCCTGAGCCTGTGAACTGATGACCGACGGGTCTGTCTCGACTGGCATTGGCGTTGGGCTGGTATTGCGCAGATAGCTTTCATACACATCGGCAGCCTGTATGCGCTGGGTTTGCTGGCTGCGCTGCTTTTGCATCCAATAGCCACCCACCATCAATGCTGCAATCAGCACCAACGCAGTACTGACCAAAATCATGATCAGTCGGGAGTCATTGCTTGCTGGAGAGGGGGGTCTGTGTGCTGCCATGAGGTCAGTTTGGCCTTTTCATAGAGGTAGTACTCATTCTAGACCCAGGGGAAACACTAAGTAACGTTTCTCACAGCATGGGGCTGGGGTTCTTGTGCCAGGAGTCTGCCTTCGTTTTTCGCTATGTGCGTATAAACACGTAGTGGTTGTTTTTTGCAGTTTTGATTTTCTTTGTCCAAATAGCTGCTTGTTTTTAAAAAGATTTTTTGCTTTTCTGCTGGCGCTTTGAAGCAATATTCTCACTGCTTGAATTTTCTACAATGTATGGCAGTTTTTTTACAAGTCGCACTTTGCAGCGTTTGCTGAGCCCATGGGCAAGTAACACAAAATGCGAAAAATTGCTTGCTGACAGACAACGAGGAATTCCCATGGTCATGATTCGCCGTACTTTTATTGCCGCTTGCGCTACTGCTGCCGTGGCGCTGGCTGCAGGTAATGCTGTTGCTGCCCCTAAGGAAGTCAAGCTGGGCTACGCGCTGGCTGTGAACTCGCACTACGGTGCTGCAGCCAAAGCTTGGTCCGAGTCTGTAGAAAAAGCCACGGGCGGTGCATTTGCCGTTAAGCAGTTCCCTTCCAGTGCGCTGGGTGGTGAGCGCGAGCTGATTGAAGGCCTGCAATTGGGCACGGTGGAAGCGGCCATCGTTTCCACGGGTGCTTTGAGCAATTTCGTGGGTGATGTCGGTATTGTCGATATTCCTTTCCTGTTCCGTGACACTGCGCACGCTCGTGCAGTGCTGGACGGCAAGTTTGGTCAAGACCTGCTAGGTAAATTCAAGCAACGTGGTCTGGTTGCGCTGGCCTGGGGCGAGCAAGGTTTCCGCCACCTGACCAACAACAAGGTTGCGGTCAAGAGCGTGCCGGATATGAAGGGTCTGAAGATCCGAGTGACTGAAAATCCTGTGCATATCACAGCGTTCCGTACGCTGGGCGCATCGCCTACACCCATGTCCTGGCCCGAAGTGATCAGTGCACTGCAGCAAGGCACGATTGATGGTCAGGAGAACCCCATCTCTGTGCTGACTTCTTCCAAGCTGTGGGAAGTGCAAAAGCATCTGACGCTGACAGCACACGTTTACGCGCCTGTGGTGCTGATCTTGTCGCCTACATTCTGGGGTAGCCTGAGCGATGCACAAAAAGCAGCCTTTACCGAAGGCGCCAAGGCGGGTGCGAGCGCTTCGCGTGCATTTGTGGATGACGTGGAAACCAAGGGTGTCGAATTGGCCAAGAGCAACGGCATGCAGGTGGTCGAGAAGGTGGATACCGCTGCATTCCGTGCGGCGCTGGAGCCCGCCTACAAGCAGTACGCCAAGAAGTTCGGTCAACAGGCCTTGGACGCAATTGCCAACGTGAAGTAAGCACAACAGCTTCTTCTTGCGCGAGAAAAGGTAGCTGGCCTGCGTGTGCTTCAAGCCCCGCAGGCTTTGCCTTTTCTGGCCGTGTGCAGGAATGTTGTGCACTGGTGCCCAAAAGCTTGCTTGCAAGCCAAGGGCGATAGATTGTCTAACGGGGAATCGGAGTGCTTGCATGCGGTGCAAGACTTCAACCAAAAGCTATGCTGGATCGCTTTGAACGTGGCTTGGTGTTTGCCAACCGCTGGTTATTGATCGTTTTGCTGCTGGCCATGGCCATCATCATTTTTTGCAACGTGGTGCTGCGCTACAGCACAGGCGACTCCATCATCTGGGCCGAAGAAGTTGCGCGCCACATGATGATCTGGGTGGCATTTCTTGGTGCCGGTCTGGCGTTGCGCTTTGGTGGTCATGTCGCAATTGACAACCTGCACCGCGCAGTCAGCACACGTACGGCACGTGTATTGCGGACTTTGGTGGTGGTGGGGCTGTCGCTGTTTTTTATCTTCATGACAGTGGCCTCCAGCGATTACGTGTGGCGCACACGCTTTCAAAGTACGGCAGCAACGGATATTCCGATCTCTTTCATCTACGCAGCCATGCCCGTGGGCTTTGTGCTGATGCTGGTGCATTTGCTGCTGATTGCTCGCAACTACATCCAGGAAGGGGAGTTCGAGCGCTCCGAAGAAATCGATGGTGAAACAGCAGGCTCGCTGTAAGCAGGGTCAGAACAAGGAACAGAAATGACGTTGACACTGATTGTGGGTCTGGTGGTCCTGATGGTGTTGGGCTTTCCCGTGGCATTTGCCTTGGCGATTGCCTCGGCAATTGCCGTGTTTGTGGGTGGGCGCTATCCGCAACTGGTGGTTTTCAAGGAGATGTTCACCGGCATTGACAGTTTCCCCCTGATGGCCGTGCCATTTTTCATCTTTGCGGCAGAGCTGATGTCTGGTGGTGCGCTGACGCAGGTTTTGCTGCGTTTTGCGGCGCAGTTCGTAGGTCATCTGAGGGGTGGGCTGGGTTACGCCAATGTTGGCTCTTCAGTCTTGTTTGCCGGTATTTCGGGCTCGGCGCTGGCCGATGCTGCTGGCCCCGGTGCCATGATGACCAAGATGATGGCCAAGGCTGGCTACGACCGTCCTTATGCGGCCGCGCTATCGGCCAACTCCGCCATCATCGGCCCCATCATTCCTCCCTCGATCAGCATGATCATCTACTCACTGCAGGATGAAAACGTCTCGGTGGGGGCCTTGTTCATTGCAGGCTTTGTGCCTGGCTTGCTGATTGCTGCCGCTTTGTGCGTGGTGAACTGGTGGGTGTGCAAAAAGCGTGGCTATCGTTCGACCGAGGCACGACCTTCGGGCAAAGAGATGCTGATCAATACGCTCAAAGCCATTCCTGTCTTGTTGCTGGTCGCCTTGATCATCATCGGTATCCGCTTTGGCGTGTTCACGCCCACAGAAGCGTCGGTTGTGGCCGTGGTGTATGCCTTTATCTGCGGAAAATGGATCTATCGCACACTGCGCTGGGATGCCATTCCCGGTATCACTGCCCGCTCGGGGCTGCTGACAGCATCTGTGTTGCTGGTGATGGCTGCATCGCAACCTTTTGCCTGGATTTTGACAGTGGAAGGTATTCCGCAGTACCTGTCGGAGTTGATCATCAACTGGGAGCTTTCTCCCATCATGTTCCTGTTGGCAGTGAACGTATTGTTGCTGATTTTTGGCATTTTCATGGAGCCGTTGCCAGGCATCATGATCCTCGTGCCTATCCTGGCTCCTATTGCCAATGCACTGGGTATTGATCCCATTCAGTTTGCCATGGTGGTTGTGGTTAACCTGACCTTGGGCATGATCACTCCGCCTGTGGGAGGGCTGCTGTTTGTGACTTGTGTAGCTACAAAAACTTCGCTTTCCGAGCTTAACAAGGAACTCCCCATTTTCTTGGTGGCGCAGCTGATCGTGTTGATGCTTCTGACCTTTGTGCCCGCTTTGTCGGTGTGGCTGCCACACACTCTGGGGTTCTGAGCCTTAGTCAGAAACAATGAAGCCCGGATTTACCGGGCTTTTTTATGGCAACGTTATGCGTTTGTGTGTGCGCCTTGCTGGCGCTCAGGCTGCTTGCAGTGGTGGGGTCAGCTTGTCCCAGGCGTCGAGCGCTTCGGCAGCATACATCAGCGCAGGGCCTCCGCCCATATATACAGCGATGCCCAGCATCTCTTCCAGCTCCTGGCGGGTAGCCCCCAGTTTTTGCAAAGCCTTGGTATGAAAGCCAATACAGCCAGAGCAGCGCTGGGTGACGCCAATGGCCAGCGCAATCAGCTCTTTGTGCTTGGCGCTGATGGCACCTTCGGCCATGGAGGCTTGTGCCAGCTGTGCAAAGCCTTGCATGACGCTGCTTTGCGATTGACGGAATGGGCGTAGCGCGTTGTTGATGTCACGGGTCAGGTTATTGTGATCAAACGAACTCATGCTGAACTCCTTGGTGGTTGTGATGCGGTGAATCGTGGATAGATTTAGCAGATGTCTTGCCAAATGCCGTCAGGAGCCTGACTGCGGTCTTTCAGGAAGGCATTGACAGGCAGTTCGATATAGGTGCGCCCATCGGCCAGTGCAGGTGGCATCCGGCCTGCACGCAAATTCACCTGTACCGAAGGCAGGATCAAGGTCGGCATGGGCAAGGTGGCATCGCGTCGATTGCGCATCTCCACAAACTGCGCTTCGCTGATACCGTCATGCACGTGGATGTTCTGCGCTTTTTGCTCAGCCACCGTGCTGACCCAGGCGGGGCCTCGTCCATCAGGCGGGTAGTCGTGGCAGACGTGAATCCGGGTGTCAGCAGTCAGGCTCAGGATCCGCTGGATGGAGCGGTATAGCGTTGTGGCATCGCCGCCTGGAAAGTCTGCACGGGCCGTTCCCACATCGGGCATGAACAAGGTGTCTCCCACAAACACATCCTTGCCAACCAGATATGCCATATCGGCGGGTGTATGTCCGGGAACCAGCAGGGCAGTGACTTCAAGGTCACCAACTTGGAACACGTCACCATCTTCAAAAAGATGATCGAACTGGCTGCCATCCGGTAAAAAACTGCGCTCAAAGTGAAACACCGAGCGGAATAGCTTTTGCACTTTGCGAATATTGGCACCAATGGCGATCTTGCCCCCCAGGTGGTGGCGAATATGCTGGGCACCAGAGATGTGATCCGCATGAGCGTGGGTCTCCAAAATCCACTGCACCTGCCAGGCTTGCTGGCGTATGTAGTCAATGATCCGGTCACTGCTGGCGCTGGTCAGGGAGCCTGATTTGGCATCAAAGTCGAGTACCGGATCAATGACGGCGGCATGTTTGCTTACCGTGTCGGCCAGCACATGACTGACTGTGCCAGTGACTGCATCGAAAAAGGACTCAATGTGAGGAGCGATGGATGTGCACATGCGACTTCCTTATCAACGGTCATGAAATATTATTAAAAATAATATAATATAAAAACATAGATTGTGTAAACCGTTTGGTCTGACGTCGAGAACAGTCAGCGCAATCTATGTTCCATCAACTAGGGAGAATGCAATGAAAGCAAATATTGGAGGTTGGGATCGTTGGTTACGCATCGTGGTGGGCTTGGTATTGATTGTCTTGGCTGCCACTGGAACGGTGGGATGGTGGGGGTGGCTGGGAGTCGTGCCGTTGCTGACAGGGATTGTGCGTTTCTGTCCTTTGTACACCTTGCTGGGTGTCAGCAGTTGTCCGCTGCATCGCAGACAATGAGCCATCAACAGCACTTTTGAAAGAAAAAGGGCGCATCAGCGCCCGCTGGCAACAACATGGTTTCGCATGAATCATTGAGTGAGCAGACAGCTGCTGCAGCAGCGGAGATGGACTTGGCCAGCATGCGTGCGCATGCTGCGGAAGCGGTGTCATTGCTCAAACTTTTGGGCAATGAAGACAGGCTGATGCTGCTGTGCCAGATTGCAGTGCAGGAGCGTACGGTCAGTGAGCTGGAGCAGCTCACCGGAATTACCCAACCCACGCTGTCTCAGCAGCTAGGGGTTTTGCGTCGCGACGGACTGGTGTCAACGCGCCGTGAGGGCAAATTCATCTGGTACCAGCTGGCTGATGCCCGAGCCTTGCAACTGATGCAGGTGGTGCATCAACTTTTTTGCGGCCCAGCCGCACATGGAGCTCAAACATGAGCATTGACTGGCTCGGTTTCACACCCTGGTCCTCTCTGGCAGGCGGCGTGCTCATTGGAGCCGCTGCGGCTTTGATGGTGGTATTGCTGGGACGCATTGCAGGCATCAGTGGCATTCTCGGCAACCTGCTGCAAGGCACGACGTGGACGTCTGTGCGGCAATGGAGCTGGCGTCTCGCGTTTGTGATCGGCATGCTGGCTGCTCCATTGTTGTGGCAGTGGTTTGCGCCCTTGCCAGCCATGGAGATGCCATCCAATCCCGTTGTGATTGTGATTGCGGGTTTGCTGGTGGGTTTTGGCACTCGCTTGGGCTCGGGTTGCACCAGCGGTCACGGTGTATGCGGTCTCTCGCGTTTGTCGCTGCGTTCTTTGGCCGCGACGCTGATGTTTATGGGCACAGGTGTGCTGACTGTGTTTGTCATGCGCCATGTGCTGGTTTGAGGGGGAGAGGGGTAAAGCCATGATTGTTTTGATCGCTTTACTTGCCGGGCTGGTATTTGGCCTGGGACTGCTGTTGTCTGGCATGGGAAACCCTGCCAAGGTGCAAAATTTTCTGGATATTTTTGGCACATGGGATCCATCACTGGGCTTGGTGATGGGCGGTGCTATTGCGATAGGGTTGGTGGCTTTTACATGGGCCAAGCAGCGTCAAACCTCCTTGCTGGGTGAGCCAATGCAGCTGCCCACATCAACAAAGATTGACTGCAAACTGCTGGTGGGCGCTGCCATGTTTGGTGTGGGCTGGGGGCTTGCAGGCTTTTGCCCGGGGCCTGCGGTCATGAATCTGGCAACACTGCAAACAGAGGTAGTACTGTTTGTTGCCGCCATGGTGGCTGGCATCGTGGTGCAGCATGTATGGAGCAGGATGTCTGGCGCAAGGTGATTGCGCACTCTTGGCACAGCTCCTTTTATCTCTGTGGAGCATTGCTTGTTCTGATGGCCCAAAGCAGGTTCCAACTCATGGGATACACGTTGAAAGCTTGTTGGCAAACCATGTCAGGCCTGAGCTGGTGACCTTGTTAACGCCAGCACAAAGTACGCAGACGCATTTCAGACTTATGACCTATGCCTGGCAGTGACCAGTGTGCGGTGAGGCATTACTCAATGCGTGGGGGGGGAAGACTTGCGCTACGTGCTCCATTTAAGCGTGCTTCATGGTGATGGAAATATTTCATGCCGAAGAAGTAGGTTTATTTATTTTTTAAAAAATTCATTACAACCTGCATTGATTTTCTATTTTCTATTTTCTATTTTCTATTTTCTATTTTCTGTTTTCTGTTTTCTGTTTTTCTTTTTGACTTTGATCTTGTAATTTTTCAGTGTTGAACCGAATAAATAATTAAAACCACTTAATTATTTCTTAATATTCATTAAATATAATTAAAAATTTTCTCTAAAAATGTATTTAAAATCAATAGCTTGTGCTATTGATTGATATCAATTTGGTGGGGTGTTAATACTTGGAGAATCAGTTTGTTTTATTAATAAACGGATTTTCAATATGAATGAAAACCGCCATATTCCCACGACTTCCGACAGCAAACGTAGTTTTTTGCAGGAATTGGTGGCTTTGGCCACAGGCTTGGGTTTAGCTAATACGGCGCAGGCAGAACCTGAAAGTGCGCATTTTCAACCCAACCGCCGTCCAGGCCTGAAAGGCAAGCGGTTTGGCATGCTGGTTGATATGCGCAAATGCATTGGCTGTCAGGCATGTACGGTGAGTTGCTCGGTAGAAAACCTGCCTCCTATCGGTCAGTTCCGTACCACCGTGCTGCAGTACGAGATCCATGAGGAGGGAGCGCGTGAGCCAGCCATGGTCAGCCTGCCGCGGCTTTGCAATCACTGCGATAACCCACCCTGTGTACCTGTGTGCCCTGTTCAAGCCACGTTTCAGCGCACTGACGGCATTGTGCTGGTGGACAACGAACGCTGTGTGGGGTGTGGTTACTGCGTGCAGGCCTGTCCTTATGACGCACGTTTTATCAACCACGAAACACAAACGGCAGACAAATGCACCTTCTGTGAGCATCGATTGGAAGCTGGCTTGCTGCCAGCCTGTGTGGAAAGCTGTGTAGGAGGTGCCCGTGTGATTGGAGATCTGAACGATCCCGGCAGCGAAATAAATCAACGCATGGCGCAGCACCAGGATGAGATCAAGGTGCTCAAGCCGGACATGCAGACGTCACCACGTGTGTTCTACATCGGTCTGCCGGATGCCTTTGTGCACGGCGTTGATGGACAAGCCAGCGTGCGCCTGCTGGCTGAGCATTGAACTCCCAGGAGACCGTTATGCAAATCATTGAACTCCTGACACCGCACTACGAAGTGGCCTGGTTGCCTTGGGCAGTGCAGTATTTCTTCTTGGTTGGCGTGGCCACAGGCGCCGCGCTGCTGGTGAGCATGTGCGTGTATGGGCAGGCAGGCAGTGCGCTGCAGCGCATGTTGCCTGTAGCGGTGCTGACTCTGGCTGTGAGTGCCATGGCTGCACCGGTATCACTGTTGGCAGACTTGCACCAACCTGCGCGTTTCTGGCACTTTTATGCGCATTTCACGCCATGGTCATGGATGTCATGGGGCGCTCTGTTATTGCCTTTGTTTGTGGTGCTATCGCTTGCCATGTGTGCCTTGTGGTGGTTGGGTCTGCAGCGCTGGATGCGCTTGCTGGCACCTTTGCTGGTGTTATCTGCTCTGTCTATTTGTGTGTACACAGGGGCGGAAATGATGGTGATTCGCGCGCGCCCCCTGTGGAACACGTTGTGGGTACCGATCAATCTCGCACTGACAGGATGGCTGGCAGCGGTTGGTGTTGCCATGGTGATTGGGCGGTTCTTGCCTGCCAATCTGCGTCCTGGCGCATCCGCGATGCAAGCCTTGCGCAGCATGGGTTTGTGTCTGGCCGCGTTACTAGTACTGGTAGCGGTGGCCTGGGCTGTGAGCGGCATGCTGGGGATGAGCCCATCGTTTAACGAGGCGCTGCGTTTGATGCAGGAGTTCCCGGTCTGGCGTCTGACGATGATTGGTTCCGCCATCTTTGGTGCCGTCGTGGTGGGGGCCTTGTTGCGAGGGCGCCATCGTCTGGAAGCCAGAGGCTTCACGCTGGTATTGGGTCTGGGCTTGGCTGCTGCTGCCTGGGCATTCCGATGGGCGTTGTTCATGGGGGTGCAGGGCGTGCCCAAGTTTGGCGCCGGTTTGTATCTGTACCACATGCCATGGGGTGGCGATGGCCTGATGGGCATGGTTGGTGTGGCGGGTCTGTGCGTGGCGTTGGTGGCCATGGTCACCTGGGTTTTGGAAGCGTTTCCAGGCCGACTCAGCCAACCCGCTTAAGTGCAAGGCTTGAAGCCAACAAACCGTAAACAGCCTTTAACGCAATATTGACGGGTGCAGGCAGCGCTTCAAAGCTGCATGCGCCTGCCCTGAAAGGGCAAGCATGACTGACAAGAAATTTACCCCCGAACAATCCAAAGAAACAGATGTCGCGCGTCGGCGCATGCTGCTGCGCGGTGGTGCCGTCGCAGGTGGCTTGGCCGCCTTTGCCGCAGGCTATGGCCAAACCGTGGCACGTGGAGCCAAAGGGTTAGTGAATGGAACCTCGGGTGTTTCCACTGCTAGCGCAACGCGTGGCAATTCGCTACAGCCAGAGTTCCGTATTGATCCTGTGACGGGTCAACTTAGCACCCAACCGGGCCAGGTGGTTAGCCCCTCGAGCTGCCTGGGCTGCTGGACGCAATGCGGTGTGCGCGTGCGCATTGACACCGAGAGCAACACCATCTTGCGCATTGCAGGCAATCCTTACCACCCACTGGCCACAACCAACCCTGCGCCCATGGAAATGCCGGTGCGTGAGGTGTTTGCCATGCTCGGTGGTGACAACGGCCTGGAAGGCCGTGCTACCAGTTGCGCGCGCGGTTCGGCCATGCTGGCGCACCAGAAGGCAGAGCATCGCGTGCTGACCCCGCTCAAGCGTGTGGGGCCACGAGGCTCAGGTCAGTGGAAAAGCATCTCCCTGGAACAGCTGGTGCAGGAAATCAGCGAAGGCGGAGACCTGTTTGGTGAAGGCCATGTGGAAGGCTTGGCCCGTATCCGTGATCTGCAAACACTGATTGATGCGGACAACCCCGAGTACGGCCCCAAGGCCAACCAGCTACTTGTCACCGATGCCTCCAATGAAGGGCGAACCCCGTTGATCAATCGTTTTGCTCGGCAAGCATTTGGCACGGTCAACGTCGCCAACCATGGGGCTTATTGTGGTCAAAGCTATCGTGTGGGCACGGCGGCTGCGTTGGGCAATATTCCCGGCATGCCTCATGGAAAGCCCGACTGGAAAAACTCGCGGTTTGGCTTGTTCATTGGTACAGCGCCCGCACAGGCTGGCAATCCCTTTCAGCGTCAGGGCCGCGAACTGGCAGAGGCTCGTTCGCGTGAAGAGCAAACTTATACCTATGTGGTGGTTTCGCCAGTTCTGCCCACTTCGTCCAGCCATGCTTCAGGTGACAACAACCGCTGGCTACCGATCAAACCCGCCACCGATCTGGCTTTGGTGATGGGTATGATTCGTTGGATCCTGGACAACGAACGCTATGACGCCCAGTTCCTGAGTCAGCCCGGCCCCGCAGCCATGGCTGCCGCTGGAGAGGCATCGTGGAGCAATGCCACCCACCTTTTGATCAATGACCCGGAGCACCCACGCTACGGCCAGTTTCTTCGCGGTGCGGACATGGGGTGGCCCTTGCCTGCGGCAGAAGACGAGAAAACTCCCGTCGAAGATGTGTATGTGGTGCAGTTGCACGATGGCAGTCTGGCACCGCACACCACGGCGCAGCCCGCTGAAATGTGGGTGAAAGATCTGCAAGTGAAATTGCAGCTGCCCGCACAAGGCGGTGCTCCTGCATCTGAAGCTGGCGTATCCGTCAGCACATCCATCTCCAAGTTGCGGGAAGAAGCGCAGCAAATGACGCTGGAGGCGTATTCAGCAGTCTGCGGCGTGCCTGTGGAAGAAATTCAGGCGCTGGCGCGTGAATTCACCAGCCACGGCAAGCAAGCTGTAGCCAACTCGCATGGCGGAACCATGAGCGGCGCAGGCTTTTACACCGCCTATGCCATTGCCATGCTGAACAATCTGATTGGCAACTTGAATGTCAAGGGTGGCTGGGTGATGGACGCGGGTCCATTCGGTCCATTTGGTCCAGGGCCACGCTACAACTTTGCACAGTTCAAAGGGGCGGTGAAGGCCAGCGGCGTCTCTTTGTCGCGGACCCGCTTCCCGTATGAGAAAACCAGTGAGTTCAAGCGTAAGAAAGATGCGGGCCAGAATCCATATCCTGCCAAGGCTCCCTGGTATCCCGCGCCAGGAGGTCTAAGCAGTGAAATGTTGGCGGCGGGTTTGCTGGGCTATCCATACCCTGTCAAAGCGTGGATCAACCACATGAGCAACCCGGTGTATGCGATCTGTGGATTTGAAAACACGCTGGTGGATGCCATCAAGGACCCCAAGAAGCTGCCTTTGTTCATCTCGGTGGATCCGTTCATCAACGAAACCTCTGCTTTGGCCGACTACATCGTGCCGGACACGGTGACGTATGAAAGCTGGGGCATTGGCGCGCCGTGGGCAGACGTGGTTGCAAAGAGCAGCACCGTGCGCTGGCCCACGGTGGATGCAGCGACGACCAAGACTGCGGATGGCAGGCCCGTGAGTTTTGAAACCTTTGTATTTGCGCTTGCCAAACAGCTGCAATTGCCTGGTTTCGGCAAGAACGCCATGTCCACCAAATACGGCGAGCCTTTGGATCTGGAATGTGCCGAAGACTTTTATCTGCGCGGCATGTGCAACATTGCTTACCAGGCGGGTCAGCCTGTGCCTGAAGCAAGCGACGACGACATTGCCCTCACCGGTCTGAACAAATGGATGCCAGCATTGCAGCAGCGCTTGAAGCCTGAGGAGGTCCGCCGTGTGGCAATGGTGATGAGCCGGGGCGGGCGTTTTGACAAGGTGGAAAACGCCTGGAAGGGCGACCATCTCAAGCAGGCGCACAAGTTCCCTGTGCAAATCTGGCACGAAGGTCTGGCCAAGATGCGTCATTCGATGACGGGCGAGCGCTATAGCGGCTGCCCCACATGGTATCCGGCGCGTTTTGCAGACGGCAGCAGCATGCGCGAGCACTTCCCGCAAACCCAATGGCCGCTGAGCATGAGCTCGTACAAGTCCAACCTGATGAGCAGCATGTCGATAGCAGCGCCTCGTTTGCGCCAGGTGCATCCGCACAATCCCATCAGCTTGAATGCACAGGATGCGGCTAGCCTGGGCATTGCCAATGGCGACCGCATTGAAGTCGAGACACCAGGAGCCAAATTGCAAGGCGTGGCCTTGGTGCGCAGCGGCATTGCGCAGGGTGCGATTGCCATCGAGTATGGTTATGGGCACAAACAGTTGGGTACAGTGCCTCATACCGTGGACGGGAATGCCACCTATGCCAACCCGCAGCACGGCAACGGTGTCAACCTGAACACCTTGGGTTTTGCAGACCCGACCAGGCCAGCCAGAGACAACGTCTGGATTGACTGGGTTTCAGGCGCCGTTGTTCGCCAAGGCTTGCCTGTACGTGTCAAAAAGGTTTAGTGACGTACTTTATCGCTACGGCCAGCCTGGAGGCTTGCCCACCCTGGGTGGTGGGCATTTTCGTTGGCTGCTACTTGAGCAGTCCTTGTCTGGCCTCGCACCAGCGTGCCACTGCCCACTGCACTGTCCATAATTGTCAGACCATACACAGTCCATACTTGGCAAAGTACACGCCCATTGTTCTATTGGAAAGCGCATGCTCGCTTATGCATACATTGATTGTTGAAGACAACACACTGGTAGCTTCAGGTATTAAGACTGGCTTGGAGCTGCATGGCTTTACCTGTGATGTCGCCAACAGTGCTGCCGCTGCGCAACTCTTGATAGCCGGTAGCCGATTTGATGGGTGCGTGCTGGATTTGGGCTTGCCTGACGGTGATGGCCTGCAGTTGTTGCGCCAATGGCGAGCGCGTGGCTTGACGATGCCGGTACTGATCCTGACGGCCCGCAGTGCCTTGGAAGACAAGCTGGAGGGTTTCCAGACAGGCAGTGATGACTACCTGACCAAACCGTTTGATCTGCAAGAGTTGGTGGTGCGTTTGCAAGCCTTGCATCGCCGTGCAGCAGGCCGCGCCAGTGATTGGCTGGAATGGCCGGGCCTGCGCCTTAACCCGGCAGCCCATGAAGCCTGGGTACAGGGCCAAGCAGTGGAGCTAGCACGCCGAGAGTGGGCCCTGCTGGACGCCTTGCTGCAAGCCAATGGACGCGTGCTTACGCTTTCTCAGCTACATGACAGCCTGTATGGCTTTGAGCAAGACGTGGGCAGCAACACCGTGAATGTGCACGTACACAATCTGCGCAAAAAACTGGGCGGCAACATCATCGAAACCGTGCGCGGAATTGGTTTCCGTCTGGGTAGCGCTTACTGCAGGGCGCAGCCATGAAAAGTTTGCGTCTGCGGCTGGTGGTGACGCTGTGCATCTCCATCTGCGTGCTTTGGAGCACCGTAGCTGCATGGATGTTTACCAGCATGCGTAGTGAGCTACAGAACGTGCTGGATGATCGTCTGGTAGCCTCGACACGCATGGTCGCAGGAATTGTGGGACAGTTTTCACATGCCCATGTCGAACCCGCTGGTGAGCCTGGCCCACAAGTGGACCTCACCTCAGTCATTGCGCGTGATGGCGTCGCCTGTGAAGTCAGCCTGGTACGCAGTGAAGTCGAAGTGCTGCCCATTGCCAGCACCGACAACAGCCCCGGTTTCGGTCAGCTGGCGGAGCTGGGCTTTGGGCGCATCACCAAAGGCGGAAAACCATGGCGTACCTATGTACTGGAGGAAAACGGCATTCGCATCACAACGGCAGACCGAATCGATATTCGCGAAAGCCTGATGCAGTCGTTTGCCTATGCGATGGTGCTGCCCTTTGTGATGGCACTCATAGGAGTGCTGGCAATCACCTGGTGGGTAGGCACAAAAGGACTTGAGCCCCTGAGGCGCTTGCAACAAGCCCTGGCTCAGCGCCCCCCGCAAGACAACACGCCCATTGAAGTCGGCCAGGATATAGCTGAACTGGCACCCATGGTTAAAAGCCTCAATGCTTTGCTGGAGCGCACGCATGCAGCACTGGAGCATGAGAGGCGCTGGACTGCGGATGCCGCGCATGAGCTGCGTACACCGCTGACGGCCATCAAAACCCATATGCAGGTGACCCAACTGTTATGTGAACGTGAAAGCGCACGCCTTGGCGAGCATAGCTTCGCCGCCAGCGAGCAAATCAAGCAGGCGCTGGAGCACACACAACAAGGTATTTCTCATATGCAGGACACGCTGGAGCAGCTGCTGCTACTGGCTCGCATTGAAGGAACGAGTGCTCCTGTGGTCGAGCAACATACAGGTGCACAAATCTTGGCTGCTGTTGAGCGAGCGTGCGAACAGTCGACAAAAAATGCACGTGCTAAAGGTGATGAAGCAGCACTGATCACCATCATTCACCCCAGCGATCCTTCTGGTTGGCAAGACCGAGTGATTGTTCTTCCTCTCCCTGTGTCATTGCTGATCTCTGCCATCAGCAATGTGCTGGATAACGCATTGCGGCATAACTCCGGCATGCAACCTGTTGAAATTGAATGGCGGGTGGACCCCGGGTTGCAGGCTTTATGCATCCTGGTGCGTGACTATGGCCCGGGCATGACAGACGCAGAGTGCGCGCAGGCCATGCAACGTTTCTGGCGAAAAAATCCTCTAGGCCAAGGCGCTGGACTGGGCTTGACCATTGTTCAACGCATCCTCTACAGCGCAGGGGGGCAGCTTAGTCTGGAGGCTGCAACCGGCGGGGGATTGCGGGTGGCACTGCATGTGCCGCTGCATGTGCCCCTTGGTACGTGAACCGCGCAACAGCGTTTACCTGGTTTTCCTGCTGGAGAGCAGTCAAGCGCGGTGTTGACGCCTACCTGATAGCAGACAGAGTTCTGTACTCGGTTGTCGTCGTAGGCAACCAGTGGGCTCCCGTGGGCTGAATTGGGCGCTTATCTTTGTATGCAAGCAGCTGCACAAACCTGCCTGGGATTGAGCTATCTCATCATTAATACGATTAATGGA
>NZ_JASAUZ010000008.1 GCF_030162935.1 Comamonas halotolerans | reverse complement strand
GTAGTTGAGCAATCGAAGTAACTTGTAAGTGGCAAAAGGAATGTCGTGCTTGCCGCTTAGCCAGTTATGCAAAGTGCGCTCGGTGATGTGCAGATACTTCGCACAAGCGGGCAGATCCATGCCCAAGGACAGGTACATGGCCTTGAACCTAAAAGCAAGCTGGGCGCGGGAATCCGGGTCATGGCGACGCAGACGCATGCGTTTCTTATTTAAATACAATGTATATTATGTTAAATCGCTTTTGGAGCAGATTTAACCGCAAAAACAGCTTCCCCAAAGCCCTATTTTTCAGCACGTCTAAAGCTGCATAACATGGCATGTGTTGTGCATGTTCAAAGCACCCCGACCGGCACAGTTTCCGCACTTGCTAACGATGCTCGACAACATCGCAAGTAGCGACGCACAAATAGCCAAATTCTTGGAAATATCACCCCAAACATTGCGCAAATATAGGCTCAAAGGCCAAGCGCCGCGCTTGGTTATGTTGGCCCTGTTTTGGGAGACTGTTTGGGGGCAATCAGCCGCAAATTGCGATGCAGTCAATTGGGGACGGCTGCAATTTCAGGAAAACCAGATGCTCAAGCGCCAAAACTTGAAGCTCAAACAGCGTATGCACTCGCTAGAAAAAGCACTAGCGGAAGTCGATCAAGCAGCAAACGGCCCGTTTTACGATGTGCGCTAGTCTTTGTATTGCTCATTGAATGCACGCTGTGCTCTGATAAAAGCATTAGCACATTCCACGCTAGCTTCGTTCATGCATGCCTGAGATGGTTGGTAGAAGCGCTTGAAAGCCGCTTCACGTTTTCTGACACGTTCGTCATGCTCTACCTGAAGCCGAAGCTGCAAAGCCCTTTCTTCATTGGCTTTTTGAATAAGAAGCAATTTCTCTGCCTCTTGTTTCTTCCTTTGCTCAGCAGCTTGTGCGTTAATTCTTGCGCTAATTTGTGCCTGATTAGCAGTCATTTGCTCTACTGCGCCCGTTGCAATACCTATGGCATCTTTAACTAATGTCGTCACATACCAACGATAGCCAAGCAAAGCTAGTACAAAGAACGCTGCAAAAAGAAGTATTACTTTGAAGAAATTATCTAGAGAGCGAGATTTAAGCCTTGCGGGAGCGCGTACTTCATCAAGTATGCGAATACGTCTTTTGGGCTCCTCAAATGACGGTTCTCGACGTGGAGGCAAACCTTCTTGCTCTCTCTGTCTCTCATGCCAGTAATCACGATCCTGTATTCCCATGCTTCCTCCCGCTTTATAGGAGGATCATGGTTGAATGGACGAATTCTCGCAAGCGAGAACCGCGCTCTAGCAGCAGTGGCTGTTGAGCCATTGCAACCAATGACACTTGTAAGTGCATCGGCTGTACTTGACCTAGCAGCGGGCGTGCGGCGCAAGCTTGCCCACCCTTGCTAGGTCTGCGTACAGCATCTCCACATCATGTCGTCACAGTTCGCCCCGTCCCAATCGGTGTAACGACTAACGATCGCTTTCGCAGGGGGAATTTAAGCGCACTGCCCGCTATGCTTATCCCGTTCACATTCGGCACAACCGGCAGCAAAGCGCTAAAGCGCCAAATACCGTGTTTATCAGCACGTAGCAAAGGCATCGCTAGAACAGACGTAGCGACACGCGGATAAAGCCTGCGCGAGAGCAAGAGCAACGAAGAGGCAGAGTTTCATCAAGTGAAAGCTGGAAGCAATGGCCAGACGCACAAAACACGCTGTGAGCACATCGACGGGTAAGCGTGCGAGAAAGGGCGAACTGCTGACTACAGGCCCCAAATAAGGCATGCGCGCACTCAAAACAGCCATCCTTTTTGAGTACCTATGACGGTGCCCGTCCATTCAGGCTGCGGCGGGTCAACTGGCGGCACAGGGTCGGGATACCAATCAACACTACCGCCCGAGAGCAGCACTTTTGGCGGAGCCGTATGTGACTGGCAATAACCGGGTTCAGGCTGCACTTGTTCGCCCTTGTCAGTGAAGCAAAGGCAGCGGTCAGCAGTAGAGATACAGCCAGACAGAACCGGTGCAGGAGGTTGAGCCTCTGTAGCTTTCGGCTGTGAGGTAGAAACACGCTTTTCTGCCTGGACTGGAGATGAAGCTACCGTAGGCGTTGAAGATGCAGCCTGCGCAATCTCAACTTGCTCAGGATCGAAGACCGCCGAGAACTTCGACCATGCCAGCGGTGCCAGCCAGAAAAGGCCGAGCAAGGACGCAAGGAAAAGATAGATAAGCGTTGGAGGCTTGCGCTCGACTTTCGTGTGAACGCGGGCACTCTTGTACAGCTTGAAATCGCGCTTGTTGTAGAACCAAGCCTTCTTGCTAAAAGCCTTTGAATACATCAAAGACCGTGAGCAGTGATCCCATTCGTAGATGATCGCAAAAGGCAAGTTCCCGATACGGCGAATATGCAGATGGCGACCGACCAACCCCTGCAAATGCCGATCCATATTGTTGATGGTTTGCGTCATCAACACAAAGTCAACGCCCATGTGCCGGTGCGTATCCAGCGCCTGAATATAGTCAGGAACCTTTGAACCATTAGGGCGAATCGGCCAGACTTTTTGCACCTCATCGAAAATGATTTGTGCACCCGGCTGTGCCCACTCTTGCCAGTTATTCAAGCCGCCATCAGCACGACCATCAATCAGCTCATGCTCAAGCTTCAAGCCATTGATGTTTGTGAAAATAACGCGGTCATGGATGATCTCGTTTTCGTTGTCATCAAGCTCAACAACCTGAGTACCGATAAGCTTTTTAATGATGTCTGAGATTGTGTAGAGGGTCTTACCGGCCCCCGGCGTTCCAGTAATCAGAGTGATCATGACGGATTAGCTCCAATGATTTTCTTGGCATTCATTGCTTGCCAAAGAACGACCCTGAACGCGATGGCCGCGACGATGATGCTGATGGCTTCGCCACCGCCAGCAAGCAGAAACAGTTCCAGCGCAGGCGCGGGAATGCGGTTAACGCTAGAGATCATTTGCGACTTGAGCTGATCGAACGCAGCAGTGAAACCGATGAATGACACAACGGTCATGCCGAGCGCCATGAGAATGCGGCCAGCAATCGGCTCAACCAAAGAGAGCAGAAAAGTACCTAGTTTCATGAGCCACGAACTCCACCAGCAAAGATCATCATTGCAATGAGCAGTGCAGACGCAATCAAGAAGGGCTGCATATAGTTTTGGACGTTGCTACACAGCGCTGGCATGTCGACAACATGCACTTGTTTGCCCATGAATGTGACCGCATCGACTGAGGGACAAGAGCCATTACCAAACAGACTTTCGTAGTCGTAGCTCAGGACAATCTGATCCGTCGGCACCTCGTCATCTGGCGTGTCAGCTTCGGCACAAGCCAGTGAATCTGGATGCTTCTCGCAGAAGTCGGAATCAGGTTCGTCTGGGGTGTCGTCAGTCTCTGTGATGTTTGTTGTAACGCTTGTGCTTGTGTTGTTCGTGATGTTGTTTGTGACGCTTGTTTTAGTCTCTGTTTTTTGAGTTGTCGTCATAGACGGGCCAGAGCCGGAGGAGCCCGAAGAGCCAGACGAACCAGAGGATGAACCGGGGCTAAAAGTGTTGGTTGCAGTTGTCGTTGTTGTTGTTGTCTGCGTACCCGAGTCTGTAGGGCCAGTATGACCCGCTGGAGCTGGTGTCGTTGTACCGGGCAGCACGTTAACGGGCCAGCTTGACTCAGTAACCCCGATGGGTACAGTGGCTGGCCCCGTGATCGTCGTACCCGTACCATCCGTATAAACGTTGACGCCTTCCGCTATTGCAGCAGCAGCTACAACAGCCGCAACCTCAGACCAAGGGCGGTCATTCAACTGACGCTCAAAGTAATCATCTATTGGGTCAACTGTTGTAGGTGCTTCAACGACGCAGCCGCCGTTAATGACGTAGTTTCCTTTAGCGCAAAAGGATTTCTGCGCAGAAATGGAAAACGAGTTTGAACCTAGATATTCCCCGTCCTTACTAATGACAGAGAGAATGCAATAAGGATTATTGGTACTTTCGTACCTGTAGTGACTTGAACCGCCTGAAACACGCTGCCCAGCACTTGCTTGACATGCCATTTCAGGAGAAGGAAACCATGAATCACCACCAGATTTGTACTCATAGCCAGTCGAGAGAATTGCAGCAGGGTCTGTGATCGGTAGACCGACAGTTCCATCATCATTAACCTGCACACGGGTTTCACCCCAATGCTCAACCGCATCAATTGCATACATACAAAGCAATGTGCAAGAAACAGCAGCAAGCATCACATAGGGATTGCCGGGTTTAACTTTTACAGAAGCCGCGGCAGCAAGTGCAGCCGCCGCAGCTGCAGCTACTTTTTTCTTGTCAATACCTTTTGAGATAACGACTTTTGCCCCTGAGCCACCTTTGTGCTTGTAAGGCAGGTCACCCTTTGTCGTTACCTTTGGCTCTACATCTGAAACCGTTGTCGTACTTGGAAAAGAGACAGTACCGGAGCCGGGAGGTGTTGTTGTACCGACAGGGTTCCACGTGTATGTGTTACCTGTCTTTTTGTACTCAAGCGTATTGGGGTGAGAGACAGCCCCGTTAGCAGGTTTAGGGATCGGCACATCAGCCGCATTCGCACCTACCGCAGCAAGCACCAGATAAGGAAACAACAGCCAGCGGCGTACATGTAATCGAGAGGATTTGACATGACTAGTCATGGTCTAGGCTCAGTTGTCGGATAGCGAGCTTGAGCAGATAAACAGGGATGCACATTGCGAGGATGATCCCCGTAAGGGTGTCCATGTCCTGCCTGTCTTGCTCACTGGGAGGCGCTGGCTGGACGACCAGCACCGCCTGAGTGGTTGCCTCAGTTGTTTGCTGATCGTCCATGGCGCTACCCGATTACAGGAAGCCGAGTTTGCGAGCGCCCCACTTTGCACCCCAGATTGCGAGGCCAGCGAGAGCGATAGCACCGACCACCGCGACAACAGCAGTACCGTTTTCCGTGGCTTTTTCTTTCGCTGTATCCAGCCAAGACGGAGCCTCTTGAGCCATGACGGCACCAGACACAGCCAGCGAAGTACCAGCAGCGGCCAGCTTGCTGCCATATTTACGGGCAACGCCCAAAGTTTGAGAGAACATAATTTTTTCCTCTGCCTCAATTAATGAATCACTGGACGCATAGAGGCGTCTGCATCCAATGGGTTAAACCAGTTAAAAGGCCCTGCTGCATCTATCGCTCTCGGATGCCGCCGCACCCGGACAAAGCGCGTAAAACTGCTGCCTGTTGGTGCAAATTCAGCAAGGAGGATTTCGCCAGTTGAAGCGTTTTCATATCCGCCGCCTTTCGCAGGTCTCCAGCGCTCACCGACTTCAGCATTCCCCTGCACATACGCAGGCCACATAACCCAGCGGCGAATACCGCGACCAGTAACGTCCAAGCCACCACAACCATGAATGCGTGCACCCCGTGGAAAATTGCCAATGTTTTTTTGTTCAATCTTTTTGGCGTAATTCATGATGTAAGCCACTGGCGCGAACGACTCCAAACGGTTCGACATGCCATGCCGCCACATGGGTGGCTCCCATCGCCCCCGGTTTTTCCAAGGACGATCAGCCATTGGAGGGGTTAACGCGTGATCCAGCCAAAGAATCACGTGGTAATGAATAACGCCGCGCTTCTGTAGTTCTGCACACCAGACATAGCGGACTTTTTTGCTACCCGTGCGGCTGTAATGCCACTTTCGCAAGCCATCGAGATACCGGCTGATGTGTTCTGCACGCCAAGCGTCGTTATCACCGCGATACGTCAGCGTCTGCATCCAGATGCGCTGATTGCGGGCACCCAAGTTATGCAGGCACTTGGCCGCAACGCCCAATGACTTGCGCAAGCGTGTAATTCGGGCAATGTTTTTATCTATCTCTACGGTCTCAGCTTCACCTAGCAACTCAGAGAAATTCTTAAATTCCCCCTCCTTGCAAGTTGTTGAAACTGAGACAAGCCCCGCGGCTACGCCGCGAAGACAGTCCATGCGAGCGCCCTGCTCTTCGTCTTGGCCGACCGCCATGCGACCGCGCATTTCATCGAATGCGAAGCCCATGCGGCGCGACACCTGCCATGGTTGAAATGGCATAGCGTGTTTGTCTTGGTCAAAACGGTGCTGGCGCTTGTACATCAGAAGCCCTCACCACCAAACGGATAGTCAGAAGGCTTTGGCGTGTCAGAGCGAGGAGTACTTGTTCTCGAATAATTGATTGGCCGCTGGGAGATAAAACCGAACACCATGCGCAAGCCAATAACCAGAACAATGGCAAAAGAAATGCCCATCCAGAAATCAAGTTCAAACATCACCGAACCCCTGTTTGAATCAAGTAATTGCCCTGCTCTCGCAGACGACAAGCGATGTCAAAGCATTGACGGTCGTAGTCAGGAGGCAGTTCACGCCCACGAGGTGGAAAATCCAGCCACTGCGCACGAGCACGCAGGGCTTCAAGCTGCTTTGCGCCGTTGGATTGACCAAAACGCAAAGAGTCTGGGACGGGAGCAAGGCGACCGAATAGGGTCGATAGGGTCATGCCTTCACCGGGGCGTGCCGTGATCAATACGATCATCAGAAGCCCTCCCCGCCTACTGGCACATCACCGGCCCAATAGGTCACATCAGTGAAGCAACCACCGTCTGAGCCAGTTGTGAGAGATACGGTCACACGATCCGCCTTGATATCGTGCGCACCATTGAATTGAGCAAGAAGAGACAGCAAGGCCCCTTCTGCAATGGCTTCACGCGCTGCGTGTTCCATGATTGCCCCTTAAGCCGCCGCAGCAGCTTTAGGCTTCAAAGCAATCAGCCGGGGGCTTATGCTCAGATTGCCGCTTCGATCCACGTAGACCGAATTTGGAGCCAATGTGTATTCACCAACTGGATAGAACAATGCAGCGCCCTGCTCGTTTTTCTCCAAGATGATTTCCACTTTCTCAGGGTACGGATTCGGATTGCCATTGCGATCCGAGGTATGCGCCCAGACGGTCTGAAAATTCAGGTCGTAGGCTTTGCCAGAGGTTTTGCCAGTGCCGCGCTGGTTGCGGACTTCGGTCGACTTCACCGAGATTTGAATCATGTTTGCTCCTATGATGAATTCACATTGAATTCACCACGGAGCCTAAAATGAATTCACTTTGAATACACAAATGAATTCATGATGAATACATTTGAGCAACACTTGGAGGCACACCTATGCAAACAACGATGGACCTGCTAGACAAGGCTTTAGAGTTGCACCCAGCGCCCTACTGGCACAAGAAATTAGGGCTCACGAGAACAGTGCTTCACACAGCAAAATTTCGAGGCAATTTAAGCCCCGCTATCGCTGGTGCATTAGCCGAAGAATTGGGCGAAGCAGCAGAAAAATGGATCGTGATTGCAGCGCTCGAAAGTGAGCGTGAAAGCGCGTGCAAATCGCGCATGGTGCGCAAGTTCATCACTGGAGCCGCCCTCGCCGGAGCACTTGCAAGCGCAAGTGGTGCTGCTACTGCTGCTGTAGCAAGCATTTCTCAAAACTGTGACAGCATGTATATTATGTTAAATCGCTTTTGCAGATAGCATGACACCGAGACAAGCATTCCCCTGTTCCTCCATCGATGCACATAGGCCGATGTTGTTGTTCAGGGCGCAATCGATCTATCAACTGGGGACAACTTTCATTTCAAGAGCCTCCAGCGCAAAAGGGAAAGCCCCAGTCTCTGAGCTTGAAGGCAGTCGACAAAACAGGAAACGTTCCATTCAACCGTTGTATTGCTCATCAAATTTGCGCTTAGCCTTGATATAAGCATTGGCACATTCCACTGTGGCGTCATCTAAACACTCTGGTGCAGGCGTGAAAAATTTTCGCCAGGCAATTTCCCTATTTGCTTGTTGTCGCAAAAGTTCTGTCTGTTCCTGTTGCTGGAATTGCTTGATTGCTTCGTCGTGATTGGTAGGCGTAGCCGTTGCCACTGGTTTACTTGGAACCGGAACAATGTTCGTCACCAATGATATGGCCTGTTTTCCTAGTTCCAAATATAAGAAGTAGATGACTGCAAGCAATGCCAATGTCCAAATAGACCGCACCAAGATCTTCATTGCGAAGCTAGGACGGCGCCTGAAAGAACGCTGATAAGGTTGATCAAATTCATCCACCCTCCAGTGATCTGGATCTTGAATTCCCATACCACCACTCCCTTTTTTGTTGTGGCGATCATAGGTAGACCAAGCCTCCATGAGCAAGCACCAAAAAACCACAAAGCTCCGATCACAGGCTTGGTTGGCTTGTTTTCTGTGCTTGGTTCTCTTTTTTTGACAAAACAGTCTTGTGGTCAGCACTCAATTTTCACTTCAGACTGCACGAGACCACAAAGGGTGTGGTGTCTGTAAACATCTCAATGCATCGGTTGAAGCCTGCAGACTTTTGAGGCAAAGCAGTTGAAAGCTGTGAAGTCGCAATCATCCATGAAGCTTGGCAAAAACCAAGAGGAAATGTGTCAAGCGACTGTGCGAAAGAGCGATGCCTCCAACCTTTGAGCACAGAGTTAATGAGCGGAGAATCCAGGCAACTATATTGAATCGATTCACAGCTGTGGACCGTGTTTTTGGCAGCACACACCACGCTGGATCTTGTGTAACAACGCCTGGAAGCTGAAGACACTGCCAAGGCATCTTCAGTCACAGCTTTGTTTCTGCTATTTACGCGGCAAACGTAAAGCCCGCTGTGTTAAAGCGCGTCGTTGCAAAGAACGGCTGCTGCGCAACTTGTCTGCGGTGGTATCCGCTCCGTTGCTCTGAAGCTCCAATGTCTGAAGACTTTTTGCTTGTTGAAGCAAGCCCTTCAACTCTTGCACTCGCTCGTTGGCCATGTCCAGTGCTTGTTGCAGGTTGATTTGTGCTGCACGTGCGTTCAACAATTCTTCCTCGGAACCTTGATGGCGGTTGTACAACTCTTCGTAGCGTGCAGCGGCAACGCGTTCGGACTCCAACTGTTGTTTCCTGGCTTTCTCTCCCTCCTGACGGCTGCGATCCAAGTCCGCCAGCATGCGGCGTTCGTTGCCAGCAAATTGCTCTGCCAAGCGTTGGCGTTCTTGCGCAGCAGCATCCAGTTCACGTGAGTGTTGTTCGCGCAGTGCTTCATTGGCTTTGCGCTGTTCAAGAATTTCCTCGCGCTGCTTTTCCAGCCACTGATCTCGTTCTGTCAACTGTTGCTGCATTTCATCCAGCCGACGCGACAAGTCCTCACGCTGCGCTTGAGCCAGCTTTAGCGCTGCATCCATCGCATTTCTCTGCTGCTGCAAGCCCTCTTCTCTTTGTTGCAGCCTACTCTTTAGGGCCTCCAGTTTGGTTTCTGACTCAGCTGCGGCTCTTTCTCGCGTCTCCAGGGTTTGTTGAGCCACTTCTTGTGCGTGCTGCAGCGCATGGCTCCAAAGTGATTGTGCAGCCTCAAGTACTTCTGTGGGCACAGAGTTGCGCAACTCCTGCGTTTGCTGATTCAGGCCCAGGCGCGCGCCCAGAGTGCTGAACCAGGCGTCCAGCATGGGGGCAACTGTGTTGGGCGACCCTCTTCCCATGTGCATGCGCACTTTTTCGATGGTTGGCTTATGCCCTTGTGCCAACAAAGCATCTGCTGCGGCCCAGACATCCGCTTCTTGGACGCCACGTGGAGTTTTTGGTGCTGTAACTTGCATAGGAATTAGATTACCATCGATAAGAGATTGTTATCGTGAGTTATTAAATATAACTGTATAACAACATACATAACATGTAGTATTTAATACTATTTGAAGAAAAAATGCAAGATATGGAAGACGAAAACCAGAAATTGACCGCTATCACGCCCCAAGATCTCTCCACGCTGAGCGTCAGCACACTGAATGCGCTGCGCGAGCTCTTGCGCGAAGGCGAAGCGGAAAATACGGTGCGCAGCTACCAAACTGCCATGCGTTACTGGGCTGGTTGGCATCAGTTCCGCATGGGTCAAGCCATTGCCTTGCCGCTACCCGTTGAGACCGTGTTGCTGTTCATTGCCGACCATGCCCAGCGCAGTACACCCTACGGTTTACGTTGTGAATTGCCACCTTCCATAGATGCAGCGTTGGTGCAGTCGGGTTGCAAAACCAAGCTGGGCGCACCAGCCCATAACACCTTGGTGCATCGTGTGGCAGTCATGTCCAAAGCCCACCAAAACCGTGCTTTGCCCAACCCCTGTCATGATGAAAAAGTGCGCGAGCTGCTTTCCCGCACGCGCAAGGCTTATGCAAAGCGTGGAGAACGTGCTCAAAAAAAGGATGCCATCACCAAAGATGTCCTGCAGCAGTTGCTGGCCACCTGCGATGACAGCCTGCGAGGTTTGCGCGACCGCGCCCTGCTCTTGTTCGCCTGGAGCAGCGGAGGAAGACGTAGATCAGAGGTCAGCAGTGCAGATATGCAAAACCTCAGGCACATTGGTCCTGATCAATATCTGTACGAGCTGACATTCTCCAAAACCAACCAAAGCGGTGCTGACCTGCCCGAAAACACAAAGCCTGTGCTGGGTCCTGCAGGCAAGGCTTTGACGGCATGGCTGCAAGCCAGTGGCATCACCGAAGGAGCCATTTTTCGGCGCATACGTAAAGGCGGCCATCTGGGCGAGCCTTTGCAAGCACCTGCAATTCGTGCCATCGTCAAGGAACGCTGCGAACTCGCTGGCGTGCAAGGTGATTTCTCTGCGCACTCACTGCGTTCTGGTTTTGTCACCGAGGCGGGTAAACGCAACGTGCCTTTGGCAGAAACCATGGCTCTGACGGGTCACCAGAGTGTGGCCACAGTGCTGGGCTATTTCCGCTCTGAATCTGTCATACACAACCAGGCTGCGCATTTGATGGATGAAGCATAGAGCGGGTGCTTTATTGTTGCATTTGCGTTCAGTGGATAGCCTTCGTTTCCAGGCGCTGCTTTATGGCTGCTGGCTGACGTACAAAGACTTCATGAATATTTAGGATGTTTGCTTTGTGCCATCTGTTTGCTCATGAAGTTTTTGCATTGGAGCCTGTCGGCTCTGGCTGTTTTCCTGATTACTGTCACCATCTTGCCTTGGTTCAAACATCCGGCTTGGTGGATCCGAATCTGGGATTTTCCACGCTTGCAACTGGCGTTGCTGTCTTTGCTAGGCAGCATGGTCACAGCTGGCTCTGCACTTTCCGGGCATTGGGAATGGAGCCTGCAACTGGTGTTTTTGATTACTTTGCTGTATCAGGTTTGGTGGATCTTGCCTTATACCCCGCTGTACAAATGCGAAGTGATGGATGCAGCCACCGGCACTGCAGATCCTCATCTGCGCGTCATGGCCAGCAATGTGCTTACCTCTAACCGCAATGCCCAGGGCCTGATCGATCTGGTGCAAAAGCACCGCCCCGATGTGCTGGTCACACTCGAGACTGATGCCTGGTGGCAGCAGCAGTTGCAGCCACTGGAGGCTGAGTATCCGTACCGCATCGCCTGTCCACTGGATAACCTGTACGGCATGCATGTGTACTCTCGCCTCAAGCTTAGCGATGAAACCATCAGCTATCTGGTGGAGCCTGACGTCCCCAGCATCCACGCCAGCGTTCATGTAAACGACTCGCTGGTGGTGCGCATGCATTTTCTGCACCCTGCGCCGCCCAGCCCTACGGAAAACGACGAATCTACCGAGCGCGATGTGGAGCTGTTGCTGGTTGCACAAAGCTTGCTGAAAGAGAAAGGCCCGGTGATTGTCACCGGCGATTTGAACGATGTGGCATGGTCGCCTACCACACGCATGTTTCGCAAAATCAGTCGTTTGCTAGATCCACGCGTGGGACGTGGGATGTTCAACAGCTTTCACGCCCACTATTTCTTTGCGCGCTGGCCGCTGGATCATTTCTTTCACAGCGACCATTTTCAGGTGGTGAATGTGGCGCGCCTGTCCTCTATCGGTTCAGATCACTTTCCTGTGTTGCTGGAAGTGCAATATCACCCCGCCAATGCCGACCTGCAAGAAGGTCTGGAAGTGAACGCAGAAGATAAGGCGGAAACAGTCCAGAAGCTGGCCGAAGAAGGTGCTGATGTACGTGCTGTGCCCCAGCCTGAAAGTAAAGGATAAAGGATGAAAGGTTTTACAAAATGGACGTCATCACGCTGCAAATGATACGTTTGACCAACCAGGATCAGTCAGCCTCTGCGCTGTGCAGGGAGAACCACAGCAGCAACAAAGCAGCCACGCCCACAAAAGCCCAAAGGAAAAAACTCGGCCGCTTGCCAGCCACTTGCGCACCGAAGCAAAAAACAGCTTGTTGGAATATGGGCGGGGCCTCAAACGCATGGCGTACGCGCTATTCAATCAACAAAGGCGCAAGATTGGTGCATTGCACAAGATCACGAAGGCTTGTATGAGCGCCTGAGGTCTGTGAAAAACCATATCTGTAGATATGGCGTGAATGCATCCGCAACGCCTGGCAAGGAAAAGTGTTTTTGCACAATTTTGCCGCCGCAAACTTTCAAAACAAGCTGCCGTTACTGCAATAGCCATCCCTCAATTGCTGGTGCATGACAGCATTGGGAAAAACTGAGTGAACTTGATTTGAGGAAGGCCAATTACAATACCGAGCGCATCAGGCCACCATCGACACGAATGTTCTGGCCATTGATATAGGCACCGCCTTCGCTCACCAGAAAGGCAATCGTGGCAGCTACTTCTTCAACCGTACCGTAACGCTGCATCGGCACCGCATTTCTTCGCGTCTCTTGTTCGGGTTTACTATTAATCCAACCGGGCAACACATTGTTCATACGTACATTTTTTGGGCCGTATTCATCGCAAAACAATTTTGTAAAGCTGGCCAACCCTGCACGTGAGACTGCGGAGGTGGGAAACAAGTCTGCAGGCTCAAACGCCCAGGCGGTGGAGATATTTACGATAGCTCCGCCTCCTTGGGACACCATGATTGGCGTAACCACGCGCGCGGCACGCACCACATTCAAAAAGTAAGCTTCCAGACCCTTGTGCCAGTCTTCGTCTGTCAATTCCAGCACTGGCGCACGCGGGCCATTGCCTGCCGAATTGACCAGCACATCAACCCGCTCCCAGCGCTCCATGACCAGATCGATCAATTTTTGAATGTCGGCCTGGTTTTGATTGCTGCCTGTTACACCAACCCCGCCCAGTTCTTGGGCCAGCGCTTCCCCTTTTCCGGAGGAAGACAGAATGCCGATGCGGTAGCCGTCTGCGGCAAGTTTGCGGGCAGTGGCTGCGCCCATGCCTGAGCCAGCAGCAATAATGATGGCGGTTTTGTTTTCGACCATATTCAGAAGTTAATCAGTTTCTTGTCCAAATTCCTGGATTTGCCGCACCAAGTGCTCACTCCACGATCCAATATGCATATTTGATTGACTAGCTTAATTATTTTTTCAACGTATTTATCCACCACCAAAGTCGCCTGCCCTTGCGTCTTCAGCTTTGTTAGGCATTTCCAAATCTCTTCCCTAATCACAGGTGCCAATCCTTCAGTTGCCTCGTCCAGGATCAACAGTTTGGGATTGGTCGATAAAGCCCGGCCAATTGCCAGCATTTGCTGCTCGCCGCCTGATAGCTGATTGCCCATATGACGCTCTCGCTCTTTGAGGCGCGGAAAAAGCGCATAGATTCGCTGCAAATCCCAGGCCGCTTGCTGCCTTGCATCTGGCTTGCGTGCAAAAGCAACCAAATGCTCACGCACCGTCAAATTGGGAAAGCATTGCCGTCCTTCGGGCACCAGCGCAATGCCACGGCGGGCAATTGCGTCAGCCGGCAAATTGGTAATGTCCTTTCCCTCAAACAGTATCTGTCCTTTGCGCACGGGCAGCGCGCCAGTGATGCATTTGATGGTGGTGGATTTACCCATGCCATTGCGGCCCAGCAAGCTGACGACTTGATGCTGCTCAATGACCAAGTCCACGCCAAATAGCACCTGACTGGCACCATAGCCAGCTTCAACGCCACACACTTCAAGCAGGGGAGTTTCCGAACTTCTGCTCATGCCATGCCCTCTTCCTGTTTCTGGTGTTCTTCTTCCTGCCCCAGATACACGGCTTGCACACGTGGATCATTCTGAATCTCTGCAGCAGTACCAGCGGACAGCACCTTGCCGTAGACCAGCACGGTGATGCGGTCTGCCAGCTGAAACACCGCGTCCATATCGTGCTCGATGAGCAAAATCGCCATGTCAGGGTGGCGTGTGCGTAGCTCGGCAATCAACGCGGTCATCTCCGCAGACTCTTCAGGGCCCATGCCAGCGAGAGGCTCGTCCAGCAATAGCAATTTGGGGGCTGCGGCCAATGCCAAGGCCACGTCCAGTTTGCGTTGTGCGCCATGAGGCAAGCTGCCTGCGCTGCGTTGCCAGTCAGCCTGCAGTTGTACGCGTTGGGCCAAATCCCAGGCCTTGGCTTTCAGTTCTGCATCCTTATCGCGCACTTTGAACCAGCGAAAGCTGTTGCTGTGGTGGGCTTGCACGGCAAGCAGCAGATTTTCTGCCACGCTGAGCTTGGGAAAGATACTGGTGATTTGAAAGCAGCGCGAAAGGCCTGCAGCTACCCGCTGGTGCGGAGCAAGATGAATCAGCTCCGAGCCACCCAGCTTGATAGAACCGCCGTCTGCAGGCAACAAGCCAGAGATCAAATGCACCAGCGTGGATTTGCCTGCGCCATTGGGGCCAATCAGGGCATGGATTTGGCCACGCTCTACTTGCAGGTCGACATGATCGGTTGCCGTGAGCGCGCCAAAGCGCTTGACCAGTCCCTGAATGTTCAAGAGGCTCATGCTGCGGCTTCCTTCTTGTGAAAGAGCGCAGACAATCCACGCGGCGCAAGAAACACCACAGCCACCAGCAGCAAGCCCATGGGTGCATGCCAGTATTCGGTATGCAGCTTGAGTACTTCTTCCAGTGTCAGCCATACAGCCACGCCCAATGGCGCTCCCCACTTGAGGCCGATGCCGCCTATGACGACCATGACAATCAGCAGCGCCGATTGGCTCCAGTGCATGAGTGATGGGCTGACAAACAGGTTTTGCGTGGCAAGCATGGCCCCGGCCAGACTCGCAACGCCACCGGCCAATGCAAAGGCCAGGAGCTTGAGACGGAACGTGGGGTAACCCATGGCCTGCATGCGCGTTTCGTTGTCGCGAATGCCTTCCAGTGCGCGACCGAAGTAGGAACGCTCCATGCGTGACTGCGCTAAAAAGACTGTGAACAGTGCAATCAGGACAATGGCAAATAGCCAGTTGCCTTCGGCGTTGATGCTGCCAGCTGCTGTTTCGAAGAGCACCAGCGGGCTGTACATGGTGTAGCCATCGTCTCCACCATACGCACGCAGTGACACGGCCACGTAATACAGCATTTGCGCAAAAGCCAGCGTAATCATGATGAAGTACACACCCTTGGTACGCACAGCCACCAGACCGATCAAACCGGCAATGACAGAGCCTGCCACAGCAGCCACCAGCCAGATAATCCAGGCATTGCTGAAACCGCTCTCCATCATGGCGACTACAGCGTAGGCCCCTACACCCACAAAACCAGCGTGGCCCAAGGCAGCAAGACCCGCACGGCCAATGAGAAAGTTCAAACTGAGCGCTGCCATGCTGACAATGAGAATGCGACGCACAAAATCTACGTAATAGTCCAGCCCCAGCGTGGGGGCCAGCCAGGCAAACACCGCCAGCAGCGCGGTGATAAACAGCAGCACACCATGTCCCACCCAGCGGGAATGGGTATTGGGCGTGATGGGCGGCGGCGTGGTGGTGGTGGAAACAGAAGAAACAGACACAGGAATCACCACTTAAGCACGCGCCGGAAACAGGCCCGAGGGTTTGAATAAAAGCACGGCGGCCATCAAGACATACATGGCAATGCTGGCCACGGCGGGGCCAATGTCTGCGGCCAAGGATGGGGTGAGCACCTCACGCAGCAAGGCAGGCAGCAAGGCGCGGCCAGCAGTATCCAGCAGGCCCACCAACAAGCTTGCAAGCAGTGCACCACGCACCGAGCCAATACCGCCAATCACAATGACCACCAGCGCAGGAATCAATATGCTCTCTCCCATCCCAACCTGCACAGCGCTGATGGGGGCCATGAGTGCTCCGGCCAGAGCGGCCAAGGCAGCGCCTGCCGCAAACACCACGGCAAATACACGGCTGACACGAATGCCCATCCACTCGGCCATTTGGCGGTTGGATGCTCCAGCACGCACCCACATGCCCAGTTTGGTGTGGTTGACCAGCAGATACAGTGCCAATGCAGCGCCCAAGCCAGCCGCCAGAATCAACAGACGGTAAGAGGGATATGGCAGAAAACCAAACAGATCAACCGGCCCGGATAGTGCCTCGGGGGTTGGTGCCATGATGGGCGATGGGCCCCAGATGGCCTTGACCACATCGTCCGCAATCAGGACCACACCAAAAGTGGCAAGCACCTGAGAGAGGTGGTCGCGCACATAGAGCTTGCGAATGAGCACAGCCTCCAGCACGACAGCCAGCAGCACGGTGATCACAATCCCTGCAGCAATTGCTAGCAGGAACGAGTCACTTTGCGTATGCACTGTGGCAGAGACATAACCGCCAGCCATGAATAGCGATCCATGGGCCAAATTGAGCGTGTCCATGATGCCGAATACCAGGGTGAGACCCGCCGCGAGCAAAAACAGCATAAGGCCATAGCCCAGGCCGTTCAGCAGTTGCTCGAATAAAAAAACACTATCCATAAAAATCCATAACCGACAACATTCAGAGCAGCTTGCTGCCCAGTGGCGCGGGCTTGTCGGACACGCAGAGCACCACAGCCCCATTGGCGTCGTGAAAGCCTGTGACCAAACATTCAGACATGACCGGGCCAATCTGCTTTTTGGGGAAGTTGATTACCGCCACCACCTGTTTGCCAATCAAGTCTTGCGGCTGGTAATGTGCGGTGATTTGCGCGCTGGACTTTTTGATGCCCAGTTCAGGGCCAAAGTCCACTTGCAAAAAATAGGCCGGTTTACGGGCTTTCGCAAACACCTCTGCAGCCACAATCTGACCCACACGCAATTCAACGCGTGTGAAGTCATCCCATCCAATCATTTCCATACGCCCTCCTACGGTTCAGAACTGGCACCGCACCCAGTTCAACGAAAGCGCTGCTTAAAACCAAACACCAAGCCATAGCCCTAAACCCAGTATGCCTAGGCACAAACAACCACGGAGCAAAAAAAGTGCTGCTGCCAGAGGGCGTCAAACGCTGCCTTCACGCTCGATGACCAGCACGCGTGCGGCACCTTGCGGGTGCGCCACATGCTCGTCGCCGGGTTGGGCATAAAAGATGTCACCCACCTGCAGGCGATGCACCTGCTCTTGCCCGTTCTGGCGTGTGTGCATGTACACCAAACCGTCAAGTACGACAAAGACCTCATGGCCGTCATTCACATGCCAGCGGTAAGGCTGATCTGTCCAATGCAGGCGTACGGTGGTCGAACCAGTGAACATGGCAATTGGCAAAGCCTCCCAGGCACGGCTGCCGGTAAAGTCTTTGGGGTAGATGGTTTGCATCAGCGTTTCGCCTTTATGGCATGCGGCACTCGGCAGCGTAGCTGTCGTGGTGGGCGGTGTAGATCTTGCCGCTCTGCAAGGCATTGGTGATCTTGCCGTCTGCAGTCTTCACCACCTGGCGCAGGTAGTAGTCCTGAGTCAAAAACTGATTGCTGCCGTAACTGACATTGCCACGTACCGAGTTGAACTTGGCGCTCTTCACGGCCTTGGCCAAGGCAGCTTTGTCAGTCACCTTGCCGCCGGTTGCTTTGACTGCGGCATCCATATTCATGACCACGTCGTATGCAAAGGCTGCGTACAGCGTCGGCAGGCGGCCATAGGCTTTTTGAAATTCAGCCACAAACTGCTTGTTGGCAGCGTTGTCCAGATCGTGCGCGTAGCTGGAGGCGTTGTAGATGCCAACCATGGGCTCACCCACTGCGGCGATGATGTCCTGATCTGCAGTGAATGGGGAAGAGATCAGCACCATGTCTTTGTTCAGACCCGCTCCCATGAACTGCTTGATGAAGTTGATCCCCATGCCACCAGGCTGGAAGATGTAAACCGCTTCTGGCTTGGCCGAACGCAGTTGCGCCAGTTCGGCGGCGAAATCGAGCTGACCCACCTTGGTGTAGACCTCGTCGGCTACTGCTTGCCCATAGGCACGTTTGAATCCATTGACCGCATCCTTGCCAGCCGGGTAGTTGGGCGCAAGCACAGCCACTTTCTTGTAGCCTTTGTCTGCCGCATGCTTGCCAGCGGCTTCGTGCATGGCGTCATTTTGGTAGCTGGTGCCAAAGAAGTACGGGTTGCACTGCTTGCCTGCCAACTGGCTGGGGCCAGGATTGGCTGAGAGAAAAGGTACTTTCGCACCAAATACTGTGGGTCCAACGGCCAACACCACGTTGGAGCCCACGGGCCCTGTGAAGAAGTCCACTTTTTCACGTTTGATAAAACGGTCTGTCACCTGGCGCGCGGTTTCAGGATTGCCTGCCGTGTCGGCCTGAATGAACTCGGCAGGCACACCGCCCAGCTTGTTGTTCAGCAACTTGGCAGCCAGATTCAGGCCATCACGGATTTCTGCTCCCGGGCCGGCAAATGGCCCGGAGATATCCAGTGCAACACCAACCTTGATGGGTTCGTCTGCTTGCGCAAAAGGCGCTGTGGCCACGCAGGCGGCAGCCACGGCAATGGCTCGGAAAGAGTGGCGTCGGGCAACAGTGATCATGTCTCAATCATTTATTAGAGTCGCGTTGAATGTGCAGAAATGCTGCACGTGCGCGGGCGCAAGCCTACACAGGCGCAGCATTTTTGAGGAGTAATGGGATGACGCACCATGTGGGCGTTGGCGCATACGCAACACTTGCTCAAGCTCAAGTTTGCACGAGCCCCATGAGTTCAAGTGCACTTTGGTACACGCTCGATTGCATGTCTGCCAGCTGCATCGGTAGATCGAAATGATTGGTAGCCGGTGCTTCAAGCCATTGCCCTGGTAAACAGCGTGCTTGCCAGGCAGCCAGAAACTCATTCGATTGACGGTGGAACTCACGGCTTTCAAACACGCCGCAAGCCACGCGCAACTCGCATTGGCTGTGGGTGCTGCTGTCCGGCAGCAAGAAGCGCGGGCTGTTGCGCATTGCAGCAGCATCATCGAGTTGCATCCAGGCATTGATGTGGGTGTGCAGCAGCGGCTGCAGGTCAAACAGACCACTCAAAGCCAGAGCCGACGCGGGGATGGCATTGTCTGGCAAGTCATAGTTCTGCTGCCAGTCTTTGGCCAGCAGCATGCCAACCAGTTGCCCGCCAGCGGAGCTTCCGCAGATGCAGATGTTGCTGGCATCGCCACCATAGATGGCAATGTTGCGCACCACCCATGCGAAAGCCTGGCGCATTTGATCGACGATGTGATCCAACGTGACTGCCGGTGCCAGGTCGTAGTCTGGAACTACCACCAACGCCCCTGCCTGGGTGAGCGCTGGCGCCATGAAGGCGGAGTCGTCCTTGCCCAATGCGCGCCAGTAGCCACCATGAATAAACATGAAAACCGGCGCTTTGTGTGTCTGCACGCTGTGCGACGCAGGCAGATAGATGTCGAGCAGATCGCTCTCTCTCGGGCTGTAACGCTGGTTGCGCACCGCACCGGGCAAGGCAAAAGCAGCTTGGCTGGCCTGGCTGTAGCGCGCTATCAAAGCCTCCGCATCTTTTACGCTGGCACGTGCGTTGTACTGACGGTCGTAATAAGCCTGCGCTGCTTTGAGAGTGCTGAAATGCATGACGTCTATGAGGTTGAATGCGCCCAAGCATATGAAAAAAAGCCTTCAGCTTTCTGATGAAAAGCTGAAGGCTTGTAACTGCTCAGCATATTAAGAGCCACTAACACTACCCGGCAAACCGAAGGTTTGTGATTGAGACGAGGCGCGAAGCCGCAGGCAGTACTGGGGTACGACAAGGCGAAGCAACGACGTATCAATGGTGGTGTTGGCGGGTCTAAACATGCAGGGGCCTATTGAGATTGTTTCATTGCACATGCCTGCAGAGCTAACTTGGTGATGAGCTGCCAGTTGCCTTCTTGCAATGTTTGCCCAGGCAAAAGCCATGAGCCCCCCACGCACACCACATTGGACAATGCAAGAAACTCTGCGGCATTGCCAATGTTGATACCGCCCGTGGGGCAGAACTGCACATCAGCAAATGGTCCCTGCCAGGCCTTGAGCATGGGAATGCCACCAGCTTGCATGGCAGGGAAGAATTTCATCTGATTAAAACCATCGGCCTGGGCTGTCATGATTTCGCTGCTGGTGGCAACACCGGGCAGCAAGGGCAGATGCAAGTCAAGGCACTTCTGTCCCAAGGCTGAGGTATATCCCGGGCTGACTGCAAAGCGCGCGCCTGCGTTCACTGCATCTTGCACGTCCTGAGCACTGCGCACCGTACCTACGCCTACCCAGGCTTCTGGCACGGCTTTGGCTATTGCCTCAATGCTGGCCAGCCCTTGCGGTGTACGGAGGGTGATTTCCAGCACCCGAATACCCCCCGCCACCAATGCCTCAGCCATGGGAACAGCGTGGGCGACATCGTTGAGCACAATCACAGGAATGACCGGTGCATCCTGCATGATGGTCAGTGCGTTCAAGGGTTGAGCCATGTGCATGCTCCTTCTTCCGCGGTCAAGGCGTTGTTGCGAAATGCGGTAAACAGGTTGCGGCCAAAGCCCTGCGCGTTGGCTGCAGTCAGATCAGCTGGCATGGTGGCATTGCTGCGTGCCTCCCATTCTGCGACGGGCACCAGGGCGCTCAAGCTGCCATTCACGGCATCAAGTCGCACCAAATCACCATCGCGCAATTTGGCCAAAGGGCCTCCTGCCAAGGCTTCGGGCGACAGGTGAATGGCAGCAGGCACCTTGCCGGAAGCCCCACTCATGCGTCCATCCGTCACCAAGGCCACTTTGAAGCCCCTACCTTGCAGGACCGCCAGTGGCGGCGTCAGCTTGTGCAGCTCTGGCATGCCATTGGCACGCGGACCTTGCCAGCGCACGACGCAAACCACGTCCCGGTCCAGCTCTCCCGCCTTGAATGCCTGTTGCAGCGCTTCTTGCGAATCAAACACGCGTGCAGGAGCTTCAATCACATGACGGTCTTCTGGCACGGCACTGACCTTGATGACGCTTCGGCCCAAGTTGCCTTGCAACAGCTTCAGCCCTCCTGTGGGGCTGAAAGGATCACTCACCGGCCGCAACACGGCCAGATCCCCCGATGTTTCCACCGAACGCCAGGACAGAGCACCCTCTCGCACCTCTGGCATACGCGCAAAAGCACCAATACCTTCGGGCTTGACGGTCAGCACATCGGCATGCATCAGCCCTGCCTGCAACAGTTGACCAATGACATAGCCTGGGCCACCCGCGGCTTGGAAATGATTCACATCGGCGCTGCCATTCGGATACACACGTGCCAGCAAAGGTACAACGCCAGAAAGCTCCGAGAAATCATTCCAGTCAATCAAAATGCCTGCTGCGCGCGCTACAGCCACCCAGTGGATCAGGTGGTTGGTGGAGCCACCAGTCGCCAGCAAGGCCACCATGGCATTGACGATGCAACGTTCATCCACCACACGCCCAATTGGCGTGAAGCTGTGGGAGCGGCCTTTAGGTGTGATGGACAACAGCGTGCGCATCGCTTCTCGCGTGAGCACTTCACGCGCAAATTGGCCTGGGTTGATGAAAGCCGTGCCAGGCACGTGCAGGCCCATGGCTTCCAGCAACATCTGGTTGCTATTGGCTGTGCCGTAGAAGGTGCAAGTGCCCTCACTGTGGTAAGCAGCTGATTCAGCGGCCAGCAGCTCGCTGCGGCCCACCAGCCCTTGCGCGGCCTGCTCACGTACCTTGGCCTTGTCGCTATTGGACAGCCCTGAGGTCATCGGCCCGGCGGGTACAAAAATGGTGGGCAAATGTCCAAACTGCAAAGCACCAATCAGCAGGCCAGGCACGATCTTGTCGCAAACGCCCAGCATGATGGCGGCATCAAATACATCGTGGCTCAGAGCAATGGCCGTGCTCATCGCAATGGCGTCACGGCTGAACAGGCTCAGTTCCATGCCGGGCGCGCCTTGCGTGACACCATCACACATGGCTGGCACGCCGCCTGCAACCTGGGCAGTGGCACCGTGTTTGCGGGCTTCGTCTTTGAGAATGTCCGGGTAATGCTGAAAAGGCGCATGCGCCGATAGCACATCGTTGTACGCGGTGACGATGCCTACATTGGCCCCCTTCTCTTCCACGATGCGGATTTTGTCGCTGCCCGGCAAGGCCGCAAGTGCATGGGCCACATTGGCGCAGCCCATATTCGCCACGCGCGCTGGGCGCTGGGCCATGGCATCCAGCTGCGTCAGATAGTCGCCACGTGTGCTGACACTGCGGGTCTGGATGCGGCGCGTCACTTGGGCCAGAACAGGATGAATTGCTGTGTTCATGCCATGCTTTCAGAGATCCGCCTGCAAGCTGCAGGCTCAGAGAATTTTTGGCTACGAGCGCCGGATAAACCGACGCTAACTATCTTGTTTGCTATAAATTTCAAAGCCCGCTGAAGCGGCCAATACGATGACGACCCCAGCTTGGGCTTTCAAACATCCAGCCGCTTATTTGGCGCCTCGCACTTGCGCAACTGCGGCTTGCACACCGTCCCAGGTATCTTGGCCTACGGCCTTGGCGATACCGCTGTTGACTTCATTGAGCTTGGCGCGCATGCGGTCAACTTCCGGTGCAGGCAATTCATTGACTTGCATGCCCTTGGCCTTGATATCAGCCAGCGCCTTGGCAGCTTCGGCGCGGGTGTCTTCACGTTCGAAGGCTCGGCTCTTGACGGCAGCATCCTGCAGCACCTTTTGTTCAGCAGGCGTGAGTTGATCCCACCACTTTTTGCTCACTGTGACGATCCATGGGCTATATACGTGGTTGGATACCGTCAGGTACTTTTGCACTTCATAGAACTTGCTGGAAATGACGGTGTTGAAAGGGTTTTCCTGACCATCAACTGCCTTGGTTTCCAGCGCGGTGAACAGCTCCGAGAACGGCAGTGGCACAGCGTTGGCTCCCAATGCCTTGAAACTGTCCAGGAAAACATTGTTCTGCATCACCCGCAGCTTGATGCCATCCAGGTCTTCAAGCTTGGTGATGGGACGCTTGTTGTTGGTCAGATTGCGGAAACCGTTTTCCCAGTACACCAAGCCGACCATGCCTTTGGGCTCCAGAGTGGCCTTGATTTTTTCGCCCACCGCACCATCCAGCACAGCATCAGCTTCCTTGGCTGAGGTAAACAGAAACGGCGTATCCCATACGGCCATGGCCGGCGAGATACCGACCAATGTTGCTGTGGAGCCCACCATCATTTCCTGTGCACCACCAATCAGGGCTTGCTGCATCTGGGTGTCAGAACCCAGGGATGCATTGCCAATGGCTCGCACCTTCATCTTGCCGCCAGTGGCTTTTTCCACTTCTTTGGCAAACATGCGCACTGCGCGCCCCTGATTGGAGTCGTCCACCAGACCATAGCCAAAGCGCACGATGCGAGGCTTGAAGTCTTGGGCCTGTACAGCCACGGCGCCTGTGGCCATTACGGCCGCCATAGCAGCGGTCAGTGCAAATTTGATGCGCATGTCAGTCTCCTCAAACAGGTGGGCAATATGCCCTGTGGGTTAGGTTTGTTAGCTTTGATTTCACACAAGCCGCCTGCTTGCTAACGTCAGCAGACCAGCCATGTCAGCATGGGATCAGTGCATCCACTTCAAAGGCGCAGTCACGATCTCTGGAAAAATGATGAGCAAGATGGCCAGAAACACATACGCCAGCAGAAAGGGGCTGGTCCCCTTGATGACGGTTTCCATGCGTATGCGCCCCACCCCGGCCACCACGTTTTGCACCGTGCCTACGGGCGGGGTGATCAGACCAATACATCCCACATAGATGAACATGAAGCCGAAGTAGACCGGGTCGATGCCGGCCTTCATGGCCAGCGGTGCGCAGACGGGGCCGAAAATCAGGATGGTGGGCGTCAGGTCCATGGCTGTGCCAACCACCAGCAGGAACAGCATCATCAATGCCATGAACAGCATGGGGCTGTGCATCACATCTGCAAAAGTATCCGCCAACATATTGGGCAAATCAGCCAGGGTGATCATGTAGGCCGTCACAGTGGCAGCACCACACAGGAACATCACCACTGCTGTGGTTTTGGCCGCTGACAAGAACACATGGTAGAGCTTGGCCCAGCTCAGTTCACGGTAGATCACCATGGAAACGAAGAGCGCATACACGGCTGCAACCACGGCTGCTTCCGTAGGCGTAAAAATGCCGCCCTTCAAACCTCCAAGAATGATGACGGGCATCATCATGGCCCAGAAACTGTTGACCAGGGCTTTCATGCGTGGGCCCCAGCCTACTCGCTGACCACTGGAAAGATTGTGTTTGCGGGCAATAAATGTCCAAGCCGCAATCAAAAATACACCCATGATCAGACCCGGAACGATGCCACTGAGAAACAGTTTGCTGATCGAGGTATTGGTGGTTACGCCATAGATCACAAACGGCATGGAAGGCGGAATGATGGGCGCAATGATGCCGCCCGATGCCAGCAGCCCGGAGCTGTAACTGTCTGGGTATTTCTGGTCACGCATCATGGGCAGCAGGATGGTGGCCAGTGCAGCGGTATCAGCGATGGCAGAACCACTCATGGAAGCCAGCAGCACGGCGGCTCCTATCGCCACATAGCCCAGACCTCCGCGAATATGTCCCACAAAAGCACTGGCCAGATCAATGATGCGACGCGACAGTCCACCCGCATTCATCAATTCACCTGCGAGTATGAAGAACGGAACGGCCAGCAGCGGGAAATTGTCAAATCCCGCCTGCAGGTTTTGCGCCAGCAACTGGGTATCGAAAAAATCCAGATGCCACATCAGGGCAACACCCGTCAGCACCAGTGCATGCGCGATCGGCATGCCAATGGTCATGCCACCAATGAGTGCAGCCAGAAAAATGAAAGTGACCAACATGTGCTGCCCTTCTTATTCGACATCCAGTGCTTCTGACGATACTGGCAGTGCGGAACCACGTCGAAGATTGCGTACGCTGACAGCCAACATGCCTAACGCCAGTACCAAGGTAGCGGCAGCCCCCAAAGCCAGCGGGTAACCCAGCACAGTGCTGAAGCTGTCCATGCCCGCTTGCACCTGGGCCCACGATCCCCACACCAGCATCAACATGCAGACCACGATGATCATTTGCGAGACATAGAAGAACACCTTGCTCCACCCGGGACTGAGCCGTGAAGTCAGCAGATCAAAGCCCAGATGGCTGCCTTCAAAAGCGGCCACGATGGAGCCTACGGCGACCAGCCATACGAAAAGCAGCCGTGAGATTTCTTCGTAAGAAACGATGCTGGTATTGAACACATAGCGCAGCACAACGTTGACAAACACGGCAATCACCATGCCAGCCAGCGCGAGCACCATGAATAACTCCGCAGCACGTTGCAGCAGGTTTTTAGACGGGGTTAGCGGGACTTGCGGCTTTTTTGAGCTCATGGCTGAAAGTTCCTATCAATACGATTGCGGAGCGGCTTCATCGAGCCACTGCGTCGTGCTTTGCACAATGTCGGAGAGTGGCTGTGAAGCATTGACCGTCAAAACGCCCGCTTCTGCATCAGGGCGTTCCAGGGTCTGAAATTGGTTGGCCACCAAATCAGCCGAAAAAAAATGTCCTTGCCGTGATTGCACGCGCTCCAAGGCCATTGCGTAGCTGAGATCCAAAAATACAAAGCCCACAGCACCTGCAGGCAAGGCACTGCGCAGTTGCTCACGGTATTTGTGCTTGAGTGCCGAGCATGTCAATACCATGCCTTTTTGCACCGTGGCTTGAGACAACAACCGGGCAAGATCCGAGAGCCAGCCCTGGCGGTCATGATCTGTCAGCGCGACACCTGCTTGCATCTTGCGGATATTGCTATCCGGGTGATAAACATCACCTTCATAGACCGTCCACCCCAGGCGCTGCCCAAGCATCTGAGCGACGCTGGATTTACCGCATCCTGAAACCCCCATGATGACCAAAGCGTATGGGTAATAGTATTGGTTAGCGCTATCCATAGAGCAGAAAAAAAAGACGCCGCAGCGACTGGGACAAAAATCCTGAAGCACCATCAAGTTAGTATCAGGTTGCAGACTGCGGCACCATTGAAAATGCGACATTATGCGGCCTCGGTTAGCGCTATCATAAATAGAATCCAGCTTTCTTACCCCCGGATATTCCCTTGCCCAAACGCTCTGTACCCCCCGCTTTGTCCCCATCTCCGCAGGCCCTTTCCACAGGGAAAGCGCCGCAGAAAACACGTTCATCGCGTGCAAGCGGAAGGGTGACTTTGAGTGACGTGGCGCAGGCCGTAGGTGTCAGCTCCATGACAGTTTCTCGCGCTTTGCGAGGTGAACGTCGGGTTCATCCCGATTTGGTGCAACAGATTCAAAAAATGGCGCAAAGCATGGGCTATGTACCAGATCCAGCTGCACGCGCCCTGGCCTCACAAAAAAGCAACCAGGTACTGGTTTTGGTGCCTCTCTTATCGAATGCCTTATTTGTGGATCTTCTGGATGCAATCCACAAAGTCTTGTTCGCTGCGGGTTATCACCCGCTGATCGGCGTGACGCACTACGACCGTGCAGAAGAAGAACAGCTGCTCAACACTTACTTGCCTTTGCGCCCGGCAGGACTTTTGCTGACTGGCTTTGACCATAGTGCTGCAGCACAGGCACTGCTGGAAAAAAGTGGCATCCCCTGCGTGCACATGATGGAGCTGGCGCCTCCGGGTGGGCCTTTGAGTGTCGGCTTCTCACAGGAAGATGCTGGAGCAGAACTGACCGAACACCTGCTGCAACGTGGCTATCGGCGCATTGCTTTTTGTGCAGGACAACTGGATGCGCGTGTGCGCCAACGTGCGAGCGGCTGGCGCCGTGTCTTGCAAGCACACGGTGTATATACGCCTGACCTGGAATATCTGTGGCCGCAGCCCACATCCATGGCGCTGGGCGCGGAGTTGCTGGCACATGTGCTGGAAAAGGATCCAACGGTGGATGCCATTTTCTTTTGCAACGATGACATCGCTCAAGGGGCCTTGCTGGAAGCTATGCGCCGAGGCATTCAGGTGCCCAAGCAAGTTGCCATCGTCGGGTTCAACGATCTGTCTGGCAGTGACCAGATGGTTCCACCGCTGACCACCATTCGCACCCCTCGCAAAGCGATTGGCTCAGCAAGCGCAAAACTGCTGCTGGAGCTGATCCAAAACAGCAGCGCCAGCCATCAGCAAGTGGATTTGGGGTACGAGTTGGTGGTGCGGCAAAGCAGTTAAAGCACTTGACTGCGCTTTGACCAAGACTCAGAGCATCACCTGCTGGCCTACAAAGGCCTTGCCCCAAGTGCGCAGCTCATACCGACGCGCACCAAGAATGAAATAAGGGTCTTGTGAGATCAATTCCACCGCTTGTTCACGGCTAGCAACCTCCATCACCCACAGCCCTCCGATGTAATCACCTTCCGGTTCGTGGCGACAGCCCCCTGCAATCAAAATCTCACCCTGATGCTGCGCCAGAAAATCCAGATGTGCCTGACCGTGCTCCGCACGCACGGCCAGCATGGCAGGTGTGTCAGTGAATATGGCAACCCAGCGCACAGCGCCCTCCCGGATTGACTTAACCCAATGCAGCGATCACATCAGCAGGAGCCTGCACCAGTTCAATCAAAACGCCCTCGCCGGCAATGGGAAACTCGTCGTTGCTCTTGGGGTGCAAAAAGGTAATGTCATAGCCTGCAGCACCTTTGCGAATGCCACCAGGTGCAAAACGCACCCCCTGTGCCGTCAACCATTCAACCGCTTTGGGCAAGTCGTCAATCCACAGCCCAATGTGATTCAGCGGTGTCGCGTGCACTGCAGGCTTTTTCTCGATGTCCATGGGCTGCATGATGTCCACCTCTACCTTCATCGCCCCCTTGCCCATGGCCAGAATGTCTTCATCCACATTCTCACGCTCGCTTTGGAAGGTGCCAGTTTGCTCCAAACCCAGCATATCCACCCACAGCTTTTTCATGCGTTGCTTGTCGGTACCGCCAATTGCGACTTGTTGGATACCCAGCACTTTAAAAGGACGTTGGTTCATCGAATGTACTCCTTGATTGACTGCTGTTGGCATGCCCAAGGCACGCATCACAGCTTGTTTGCTAATTTCTATATTTCACCTAGCAGCCAGCTGCTAATGGTTGCAAAATATTCACGTAACCACGCGTTGAAGCGAATCATCAATGGCGTGGGCGCAGCGACGGGATAGACACTGCTCAGTTGTTGCTGCTGCGCAATGCGCGAGGCTCGCAACAGATGAAAATCACTGCTGACAACGGCTACTGGTGCATCCGCTGCCACGCCTCGCTCGGCAAGCAAGGGGCGGCTGAGTTTGAGATTGAGCTCTGTGCTGGTGCTTTCTTTTTCCAGCACCAAACGCTCTAGCGCAATGCCATGGCGCTCATTCAAATAGCGGGCCATCACCTCGGCTTCAGACTCTTTTTCTCCCCAATCCACACCACCACACACGGCCACCAAGGCATGGGGCTGCAGCTTTGCCAGCTCGGCTGCGGTTTCGAGCCGTGCAGCCAGCGCTGGTCGGGGATGCCCGTTGAGCGTGCCGCTGCCCAGCACAACAATGGATTGCACTGCAGGCACCTGGGCAGGTTGCAAACCCAGACGTAGCAAATGGTTCCAGAAGAAAATCAAACTCAGCAACCACATGGCAAATAGCAACCAGCCCAAGCGCCAGACCCGTTCATGCCAAGGCTTTGCCAAACGCCAGACACGCAGAGACTGCCATTTCCATGCCACCAGCAAAGCAGCAGTCCCCACCGCAGCTGGCACAACAACGCCGACGTTGAAATGCCTTATCGCCATGAGCATCAGCGCATCCCCCACAAGCAGAGCACCTGCCAACGCAAGCAGGCATCTGAGGGCAAGGACGAGACGGGTGCTGAAACTAGAGACCATGCTTTCTGATAGAGGTGATAGATGAAACGTGAAAGTGTATGGTTATCCATTCAAGCCTCAGAAACGCTGTTTCAGGAGACTGAAGAAACGCATTCACGCAATGGATAGAAAAGCCCACCCGGCGCAACAGCCGAGCGGGCTTTTCAGGTCAGTGTGACATGGATTGCTACTGCAGCTGTGTCAGTGCAGTGGCAAGTCACTGACGCGCAAACATCATTCAAATTCGATGATGACGTCATCCACAGCCAGTGAGTCGCCCTTGGCAGCACTCACCTTGCTGACCACGCCGTCTTGAGAAGCAAAAAGAATGTTTTCCATCTTCATGGCTTCAATCACGGCCAGTTTCTCGCCTGCCTGCACCTTTTGGCCGGGCTGTACCGCCACATCCACCAGCAAGCCGGGCATGGGTGAAAGCAGGAATTTGGACATGTCTGGCGGTGCCTTGTAAGGCATCAACGCGTGCAGTTTGGCTCCCAACGGAGAAAGCACCAGCGCATCCACCTGCGTGCCGTTGTGAGTGATGCGCAAAACCAATGGGTTCTTGGGCGTACCACGCTCCACCTGCACTGTGAATGGCTGCCCATTGCATGTGCCTTGCAGACGCAACTCACGCATGGGGCTATGGCTTTGGAACTCATAGCTTTTGCCGTTCAATGTCACCGTACTCTTGCGGCTGTCATAGTCAAAATCAGACACTGTGGTTTCAAAGTGCTGATTCTGGCCTTCTGCACCGAGCAAGACAACGGTGTAATTGGCAGAAACCACCAGTTCATGACCACGCATTTGACCGCTGATGGTGGCTGCACGCGCGCGGTAACGGCGGTTCATGTGCGCCGCCAGCGCAACCAGGAAGTCTGGATCAGCATGCGGCACATCGCTGGCATTGAAACCGTGAGCATAGTGCTCAGCGATAAAGCCCGTGTTGAAGTCACCGCTCTGGAACTTCGGATGGGCCAGCAGTGCTGCCTGGAATGGAATGTTAGAGCTGATGCCGCGAATCACAAATCCGTTGAGTGCTTCGCGCATCTTGGCGATGGCATCGTTGCGATCTTTGCCGTGCACGATGAGCTTGGCGATCATCGAGTCGTAGAACATGGGAATCTCGCCCCCATCGACCACGCCGGTATCCACACGCACGCCATGCAGGTGCTCGGTATCTGCTTGCCACATCGACTGCTCTGGCGGATTGAAGCGCACCAGACGGCCAGTGGATGGCAGGAAGTTGCGGAATGGATCCTCCGCATTGATACGGCACTCAATAGCCCAGCCGTCGCGCTTGACGTCTTCCTGCTTGATGCTCAGCTTCTCACCCGCTGCCACGCGGATCATCTGTTCGACCAAGTCCAGCCCTGTGATGCACTCAGTCACAGGGTGCTCCACCTGCAGACGGGTGTTCATTTCCAGGAAGTAGAAGTCCTGGTTCTTGCCCACCACAAATTCCACCGTACCTGCAGACTGATACTGCACAGCCTTTGCCAGGGCCACAGCCTGCTCACCCATGGCTTTGCGAGTTTCATCTGAAATAAAAGGTGAAGGCGCTTCTTCAATCACCTTCTGGTGACGGCGCTGAATGGAGCACTCACGCTCATTCAGGTAGATCACGTTGCCGTGACTGTCACCCAGAATCTGGATTTCAATGTGGCGCGGCTGCTCGACAAACTTTTCGATGAAGATGCGGTCATCACCAAAGCTGTTGCGAGCTTCATTCTGGCAGGACGCAAAGCCATCGAATGCTTCCTTGTCATTGAAAGCCACGCGCAAGCCCTTGCCGCCGCCGCCAGCGGAAGCCTTGATCATCACTGGATAGCCAATGTTCTTGGCAATTTCCACAGCCTGTTCTGGCCCGGCAATCGGGTCGTTGTAGCCGGGAATGGTGTTGACCTTGGCTTCGTTGGCCAGTTTTTTGGAGGCGATCTTGTCACCCATGGCGGCAATCGAGTGCGCCTTGGGGCCAATAAAGGCAATGCCCTCTTCCTCGCAGCGTTTGGCGAACGCTTCGTTTTCACTCAAAAAGCCGTAGCCGGGGTGAATGGCCTGGGCGCCCGTTTGCTTGGCTGCAGCAATGATGCGATCAGCCACCAAATACGACTCGCGGCTTGGCGCCGGGCCAATATGCACGGCCTCGTCGGCCAGCTTCACATGGCGGGCTTCCTTGTCGGCATCAGAATACACAGCCACGGTGGCGATACCCATCTTGCGGGCGGTCGCAATCACGCGGCAAGCGATTTCGCCACGATTGGCGATCAAAATTTTGCTGAACATGTGCTTATCTCCTTGTTCTTGTTGTTCTTACAGCGGAATGTTGCCGTGCTTGCGCCATGGGTTCTCGAGCTGCTTATTCTTGAGCATTTCCAAAGAACGGCAGATGCGCTTGCGCGTTTCGTGCGGCTGAATCACATCGTCGATAAAGCCACGGGCACCGGCCACAAACGGATTTGCAAAGCGGGCCTTGTATTCGGCTTCACGAGCCGCCAGTTTCTCGGGGTCGTTTTTGTCTTCACGGAAGATGATTTCCACCGCGCCCTTGGCGCCCATCACGGCAATTTCAGCATGTGGCCAGGCCAGGTTCACGTCGCCGCGCAGGTGTTTGGACGCCATCACGTCATAAGCGCCACCGTAGGCCTTGCGGGTAATCACGGTAATCTTCGGCACCGTGCATTCAGCGTATGCGTACAAGAGCTTGGCACCGTGCTTGATGATGCCGCCGTACTCTTGCGATGTGCCAGGCATAAAGCCTGGTACGTCGACAAAGGTGATGACGGGAATGTTGAAGGCATCACAAAAGCGCACAAAACGCGCGGCCTTGATGGAACTCTTGATATCCAGGCAGCCCGCCAGCACCAGCGGCTGGTTGGCCACGATGCCCACGGTCTGGCCTGCCATGCGGGCGAAGCCAATGATGATGTTTTTGGCGTAGTCAGGCTGCAACTCGAAGAAATCGCCGTCGTCCACGGTCTTGAGAATCAGCTCCTTCATGTCGTAGGGCTTGTTGGCGTTCTCGGGCACAAGGCTGTCCAGCGACATATCGGCGCGATCTGCACGGTCGGTCGTTGCACGCACCGGTGCCTTTTCCTTGTTGTTCAGCGGCAGATAGTTGTACAGACGACGCAGCATCATCAACGCTTCAACATCGTTGTCGAAGGCCATGTCGGCCACACCGCTCTTGCTGGTGTGGGTGACGGCTCCACCAAGTTCTTCGGCGGTGACTTCTTCATGCGTCACCGTCTTGACCACCTCTGGGCCGGTCACAAACATATAGGAGCTGTCCTTGACCATGAAGATGAAGTCGGTCATGGCAGGCGAGTACACCGCACCACCTGCGCAAGGCCCCATGATCATGGAGATTTGCGGCACAACACCCGATGCCAGCACGTTCTTTTGGAAAACGTCGGCATAGCCACCCAAACTTGCAACGCCTTCTTGAATGCGCGCACCACCGGAATCATTCAACCCAATGACAGGTGCCCCGACCTTCATGGCTTGGTCCATCACCTTGCAGATCTTCTCTGCATGCGTCTCGGACAGCGCACCACCAAACACGGTGAAGTCCTGGCTGAACACGAACACCAAGCGGCCATTGATCATGCCGTAGCCGGTTACCACACCATCGCCAGGAATTTTGGTCTCTTCCATGCCGAAGTCGGTGCAGCGATGCTCGACGAACATATCCCACTCTTCAAACGAGCCGTCATCGAGCAGCAACTCGATACGCTCACGGGCAGTCAGCTTCCCTTTTTTGTGTTGCGCATCAATGCGCTTTTGACCACCGCCCAAGCGTGCCAGATCTCTTTTGGCGTCGAGCTGGGCAAGGATGTTGTTGTGTTCCATATGTCTTCCTCAGATGCTCTTTAAATAGAGTGGGTAACTTAGTAAATCATGTAATGTCGATTGATGGATCCAGTTGGAATTTCAGCCCCTGGACTCATCATTGCTGGCGCAAACAGGCGGACCCAAATGCGCAGCCAGCAACTGCCTTGCTGCGGTGCTCGCTGGCAGAACGCCTTGCGCAACATCAGTTTGGAATCGAGGGAGTAAGGCTTTAACCTGCGGATGCTGCTTGAACGCTTGTTTGAGTCCTGCATCGATACGTTCCCACATCCATGCCAGCGACTGCTGTTCACGGCGCAAAGCAAGGCGCCCATTGCCTGTTTGTGTTTGTTGAAAGCTTTGAACCAGCTCCCAGAAACGGTCCACACCCTGGGCTTTCAAGGCACTGAGCTGCAGCACCTTGGGCTGCCACAACAGCTCGTTATGGCTGGCATGCTCTGGATTTCCGTGCATGCCCAGCAAACGCAAACTTGAAGTGATCTGCGCCTCCGCTCTGGTCGCCGCGTTCGGATCAATATCCGCTTTGTTGATCAGCACCAGGTCTGCGCGCTCCATCACACCCTTTTTGATGGCTTGCAAATCGTCGCCCGCATTGGGCAGCTGCAGCACGCAATACATATCGGTCATGCCATGCACTGCGATTTCGCTCTGCCCTACGCCTACAGTCTCCACGATCACCACGTCGTAGCCCGCAGCTTCACAAACCAGCATGGCTTCACGTGTTTTCTCCGCAACCCCGCCCAATGTGCCACTGGAAGGACTGGGGCGAATATAGGCATGAGGGTTGACCGATAGCTGCTCCATGCGGGTCTTGTCCCCAAGGATGGAGCCGCCGGAGACCGTGGAAGAAGGATCAATCGCCAGCACGGCCACCCTGTGACCGCGCTCAGTGAGATACAAACCCAGCGCTTCAATGAATGTGGATTTGCCCACTCCCGGCACACCGCTGATACCCAGACGCAAGGCTTTGCCCGTGTGTGGCAGCAGGTTTGTCAGCAAGACATCGGCCTGCTCGCGGTGATCGCTGCGCGACGACTCCAGCAAGGTGATGGCCTTGGCCATCGCTCGGCGTTGCACTGCAGCGTTGCCGTGCAAGATGCCTGCTTGTATTTGCTCTGGACTCAAAACATCCTCTTGATCAATGCATGCCTGCTTAGAGCGATGCCGCCTTTTTGATGTTCTCCAGCACATCTTTGGCGCTGGCAGGGATGGGCGTACCAGGGCCGTACACGCCCTTCACCCCCGACTGGAACAGGAAGTCGTAATCCTGCGCAGGCACCACACCGCCAACAAACACGATGATGTCATCGGCACCTTGTTTTTTCAGCTCTTCAATGATGGCGGGCACAAGGGTTTTATGACCTGCCGCCAGCGTGGAGACACCCACGGCATGCACGTCATTTTCAATGGCCTGGCGTGCGCATTCTTCCGGAGTCTGGAACAGTGGGCCCATGTCCACGTCAAAACCCAGATCAGCAAAGGCTGTGGCCACGACTTTAGCGCCGCGGTCATGGCCGTCCTGCCCCAGTTTGGCAATCATCACGCGAGGACGACGGCCCAGTTGCTCCGCTGCTGCGTTGATTTCTCCCTTGAGTTTTTCCCAACCATCTGCAGAGTCATAAGCAGCAGCGTACACACCAGTCACCTTTTGGGTATCCGCGCGATGGCGGCCAAAAACTTTTTCCAACGCGTCCGACACTTCACCCACTGTCGCACGCAAACGGATCGCCTTGATGGACAAGTCCAGCAGATTGCCCTCACCGCTTTCTGCGGCTGCGGTCAGTGCATCCAGAGCCTGCTGCACCTTGGCAGCATCGCGCTGCTGCTTGATGCTGTTCAAACGGGCGATCTGGCTTTCGCGGACCTTGACGTTGTCAATTTCCAGAATATCAACAGCGTCTTCCTTGGCCAGCTTATATTTGTTAACCCCCACGATGACTTCCTTGCCGGAGTCGATGCGGGCCTGCTTTTCTGCTGCAGCCGCTTCGATCTTGAGCTTGGCCCAGCCGCTGTCCACTGCCGCGGTCATGCCACCCATCGCATCCACTTCTTCGATGATGGCCCAGGCCTTGTCAGCCATGTCCTGGGTCAGCTTTTCCATCATGTAAGAGCCTGCCCAAGGGTCGATCACGTTGGTGATGTGAGTTTCTTCCTGAATGATCAGCTGTGTATTGCGTGCGATACGGGCCGAAAATTCGGTGGGCAAGGCAATGGCTTCGTCCAGCGCATTGGTGTGCAGCGATTGCGTACCGCCAAACACAGCAGCCATGGCCTCAATGGTGGTACGAACCACGTTGTTGTACGGATCTTGCTCCGTCAAGCTCCAACCCGAAGTCTGGCTGTGTGTGCGCAACATCAGGCTCTTTGGGTTCTTGGCATTGAATCCCTTCATGATGCGGCACCACAGCAGGCGCGCAGCGCGCATCTTGGCAATTTCAAGATAGAAATTCATGCCTACTGCCCAGAAGAAGGACAGACGCCCGGCAAAAGCATCCACATCCATGCCCTTGGCAATCGCAGTCTTCACATATTCCTTGCCGTCTGCCAGCGTAAACGCCATCTCCAGCGCCTGATTGGCGCCTGCTTCTTGCATGTGGTAGCCCGAGATCGAGATCGAGTTGAACTTGGGCATGTGATTGCTTGTGTACTCGATGATGTCGCCAATGATGCGCATCGATGGCTTGGGCGGATAGATATAGGTGTTGCGCACCATGAACTCTTTCAGAATGTCGTTCTGAATGGTTCCGGAGAGCTTGTCTTGTGATACGCCCTGCTCTTCAGCAGCTACCACATAGCCAGCCAGCACGGGCAGCACTGCGCCGTTCATGGTCATGGAAACAGACACCTTGTCCAGCGGGATCTGGTCAAACAGTATCTTCATGTCCTCGACCGAGTCAATCGCCACACCAGCCTTGCCCACGTCACCCGTCACACGGGGATGGTCGGAGTCATAACCACGGTGCGTGGCCAGGTCAAACGCGACTGAAACGCCTTGACCACCCGCAGCCAAAGCCTTGCGGTAGAAGGCGTTGGATTCTTCGGCAGTGGAAAAGCCCGCATATTGGCGGATCGTCCAGGGACGCCCTGCATACATCGTGCTTTGAGGCCCACGGATATAAGGCTCAAAACCAGGCAGAGTATTGGTATAGGGAAGATCTTGCGTATCTTCCGCGGTATACAGGGGCTTGACGGTAATACCGTCTGGAGTTGTCCAGTTGAGGTTGTTGATGTCTCCACCTGGAGCTGTCTTGGCCGAGGCCTTCTCCCAATCTGCCACGCTGGCTGTACGAAATTCTTCTGTTTTTGTGGCCGCTGTCTGGCCCTGCTTTGCATCGATGCCCATGGCTCCAACCGTCTCCATTGTGGTCTTCTGCTGGAAAACGCCAGTTGTCCAGCACGTGTTGTGATTCATAATTATGAATACATAACTACCGGACCCTACCTAGGGTTAGTACTAGGACACTAATGACGGATACGACCGCCCTTTTTGCCCCCAAACCTTTGTATGTAGAGGTTGCAGAGCTCATTCGCCAACGTATATACAACCGTGAGCTGGAGCCCGGAAGCTGGATTGACGAAATGAAAATGGTGGAGGAGTTTGGCATCAGCCGCACTCCATTGCGCGAAGCACTCAAGGTTTTAGCCGCTGAAGGCTTGGTCACTATGAAAGTGCGCCGAGGTGCATATGTCACCGAGGTCTCGGAGCAAGACTTGCGTGATGTTTATCACTTGCTCTCCTTGCTGGAAAGCGATGCTGCCGCAGTTGTTGCAGAAAAAGCCACTGATTCTGATCTGCAGGCCCTGAAAACCATGCACCAGCAGCTGGAAGCTGCCGTTCATGATGCCAACCTCTTCTTTCAGCTTAATGAGCAGTTCCATTTGCAACTGCTCAAGCTGTGCAACAACCGTTTTCTGACCCAAACGGTCGCAGACCTGCGCAAAGTCATGAAACTGAACCGTCATCAATCCTTGTTCCGTCAAGGCCGTATTGAAGACAGTCTCAGGGAACATTCCGACATCATGCGCTGCATCTGTGCACGTGATGCGGAGTCTGCACGTCGCGCTGTTCAAGAACACTTCCGCAATGGACTACAAGCAGCAGCAGCGCAGTGAAACCCTCTCGGCACTACTCCTCTAGACAAATCGGACAAATATAAAAAGAATTCACAAATGTTGCGAATTGTGTCGTTGGCAATTGTCAAGGGGTCTTGTCTACGTCATGTAATGTAGATTCACAAACAAACGACGTTCGCTTTCCAAAGGAAATCAACGTGTTAACTCCAATTGTTTTTGACAATTCGACTGTGGCGCATCTCAGCCAGGTTCACCACAACAGTCGCTTGGTGGCACTTTCTTTACTACTGGCTCTCACCAGTAGTTGTGCTGCATTCCTCATGGCACACATCAACCGCCAAGCAGCGGCACTGAGTCACAGGCGAGTTTCCTTGCTGTGTTCAAGCCTGGTCTTAGGCTTGGGCATCTGGTCCATGCACTTCATCGGCATGCTGGCCATGGATCGCCCTCCACCTATTAGCTATAGCCTGCTAGGAACAGGTGTTTCTATTGCTAGCGGCATTGGGACTGCCTGGTTTGCCTTGTGGTCTTTGCAGCAACAGCCCCTTTCCAATCAAAGAATTGTTAGCAGCAGCCTGCTGGTAAGCCTTGGTCTTACCGCCATGCACTACATAGGTATTGCTTCTATGCCGCTGCCGGATAAGGTCGCCTTTCAGTTTCCGTGGGCCTTTGCATCATTTGCAGCAGGGTTGGCATTTGTTCTTGGTGCGTTCATGACACAACGGTGGATATGCCACCGCAAGGCAGCAACAACGCGGTGGTACCAGCGGTGCTTGCCGGCGTTGCTGATGACAGCTGCCATTTCAAGCATGCACTACGGCTCCATGCACGCACTGCGCATTGCAGAGAATTCGCCACCGGGCAATACATCTGCTGTACATGGTCTGTACATCAACGACAACCACACATTGGCATTGCTCATTGCAGCTCTGGCTCTGGGTTTGTTCCTGGTCCTGGGGCTGCTCAATGCCATCCTTCGATATCGCGATTTGTGGCGAGCCGTTTCTGTGCGTGATGCGCGCTTGAATGCCACAGTCGAAACTGCTGCAGACGGCGTTATCACCATCGATGAAAAAGGCATTGTTCAAGATTTCAACGCTGCGGCACAACGCATCTTCGGTTATTCCAGAGACGAAGTCATTGGTCACAACATCTCCATGCTCATGCCCTCTCCACTGGCTGAGCAGCACAATGGACATCTGCTCAAACACATTGGCCAGCCCAACAAGCCTATTACTGTCAATGGTCGCGAAGTGGTGGGCCTGCGAAAAGACGGACGCCACGTGCCGCTGCAAATGACCATCGGCAAGGCATTGACCGCTTCCGGCACGCTCTTTGTGGGCTTTTTACAAGACATTTCCGAGCGCAAGCGCACCGACGCGCAATTGCGCATTGCCGCCAGCGTGTTTCAACATGTCAAAGAAGGTGTGGCCATCGTTGATGCCAATCACAACATTTCTGATGTAAACCCTGCTTTCGAGCGAATGATGGAGAAATCTCGTGAGCAGTGCATTGGCGTGGGTCTGGAATCATTTTATGAAGATGCCGACGGCTCGGAGGACATGAGCAAGCTGTGGCAAACCGTTGCCACGCAGCATTACTGGCAACACGAGATCATGTTGATGCGCAGCAACCGCACGATGTGGATGCAGCGCCTGTCGATTTCTGCAGTACTGAATGAGTTCCAGCGCCCCCACCACTTTATTGCAGTCATCAGTGATGTCAGTGTACGCACCGAGCCTGACCTCACGCTTTTGCATACTGAGCTGCATGACAGAGAAACCAGTCTGCCCTCCGAGAAACTGTTTATGGACCGTTTGAGCAATAGCTTGCTGACAGCGCGCCAAAAATCCAATCATGTCGGCGTGGCCATAATCCAGCTCATTCCATATCCAACACCTGCCTCGCAGCCGAAGGTACACAACTACGGCAGCGTACTTCGACAGCTTTCACAGCTGCTTCAGCATCAACTACGCAGTACAGACACACTGGCACGCATTGGCGAAGACCAGCTGGCACTGCTGCTGCTAGGCATCAAAGATGCCCAATCGTTTGGTGCAAGGATGCAGGCCCTGTCTGAATCCATCCGTGCAGCACAGGTGAACTACGACAAATTCGAAATCAAAGAATTGAAGCTCGGCTTTATCTCTACCTTGCAATTCAGAGGCTCCGCCACAGAACTGATGGAACTTGCCGTGGAAGAACTCTCAGCAACAGGTTCCAGCTTCAATTCCTTGCTACATTAAGAGTTGCTAACACTACCCAGCAAACCGAAGGTTTGCGATTGAGACGAGGCGCGAAGCCGCAGGCAGTACTGGCGTACGACAAGGCGAAGCAACAACGTATCAATAGTTGTATTAGCGGGTCTAAATGAATGAATCCGTTGTGTAAGCTCTGCACTGACCTAACTTTTTCCAAGCTTTGCAGACCTTTTGTATGGAAGATTCTTCAGCGGCCTCGATTTCAGTCATGCGTGGAGACAATGCCTACCAGCATTGGTTGCTCACCTGTGGCCAGAATCCTTGGGAACCATTAAGCCCGGATGCCGCCAAACCCTACGGCTTTATATGGCAGTCCTGGCTACGTTTTCTGGCAGGCGGTAATGTAGACGGCGATCCCCATGCGTGGGCCCAGGCCACGCCGCAACAAGTACTGGCCTTCATCAACCTCGGTCCGCAAAGCCCCAAGCGCAGCCAACCCAGTGACATCACCCGCCGACGTTATTGGCGCGTGCTCGATCGAGTGTATGACCATGCCCTTCTGCACCACTGGGTGTCCAGCAACCCTGCGCAAGGACTGACTGCGCAAGATTTGCCCCCCAGCGAGGATCCCAAAGGAGCTATTTTGTCGCCCCGTATGTGGCGCGCGCTGGAGCGGCAATTACCTGCTCCGGATGACCTCATCAGCTGCCGTGACCGCGCTGTGCTCATGCTGCTGATGGAGCTAGGGCTAACGCCCGAAGAAGTGCGTTTTTTGGAAATGGGAAACTTGCGCTGGACTGAAGATGCGCCCCAAAAGATCGAAGCAATCCAGGTAGTTGGAGCACGTGACAAGCAAAGCCGCACCCTCCCCGTTTCAGACAAGTTATTCGCGGCATTGCGCTACTGGCTACAAGCGCGAGCTGGTTACCACGCCATGCAAGGACAGAGCGCCTTGTTTTGCACGCGCAAAGCACCACAGTTGTCCAACCACACTTTGCTGCACCTGGTCACCAAGACACTCAGACAAGCTGCGTTGGCTGCCAAGCTGCCAGAGCCTGCACGCATGGGGCCCCAGGTGCTGCGCAACACCGTCTTGGTGCAGTGGATAGAGGCTGGTTGCAGCGTGGATGAGGTACTTGAGCGCGCTGGCATGAAAAGCCCCAATGCATTGCAGCACTTGCGTGCTTACTTCTCGGATGATGTGAACTTGGCGCCCAGGCCCGGCGCATAAAAAGCGCTGAGGCCTGCCACTGCTTGACTCTCTTTCCGAGAGATATGCCAAGTTTAGACAGCGCCAACAGCGCTCTTGATGTGAAGATGGTGGATTTACCTCAAGCCCGTTTTTTGGCCTCAAAGTAATCTTTCGTCAACTTGGCAATCACAGGTGAGAGCAGCAGCAGCGAAATCAGATTGGGAATGGCCATCAGCGCATTCAGGGTATCTGCTACCAGCCACGCCACATCCAGTGTGACAACAGCCCCCACAAACACGCCCAGCACCCACAGAATCCGGAATGGCTTTTCGCAAACGGGGCCAACCAGATAGTTCCAGCATTTCTCTCCGTAATAGGCCCAGCCTAGGATGGTGGTGAAAGCAAACAGCGCCAGGGAAACTGCCAGGAAATACTTGCCAATACCTGGCATGGCCGCCTCAAAGCTTTGCGTACTCAAAATAGCCCCGCTGGCACCACTGTTCCACACGCCGCTGACCACAATTGCCAGACCCGTCATGGTGCACACGATGATGGTGTCGATAAAGGTTCCCATCATGCCGACAATGCCTGAGAACACGGGGTCTTTGCTCTTGCCTGCGGCCTGCGCAATCCCTGCAGTGCCCAAACCGGCTTCGTTAGAGAAAATACCACGTGCCACGCCCATGCGAATGGCCATCAACACAGTCGATCCGGCAAAGCCACCCACCGCTGCGGTAGGGTTGAAAGCTTGCTCAAAAATCAGTGCAAAGGCTGCCGGAATCTGTTCATAGAACGATGCCAGCACCCATAACACGCACAAGATATACACCACGCACATTGATGGCACGAGCTTTTCGGCCACGGCGCCAATGCGTTTGATCCCGCCCAGCACCACCGCGGCCGTCAAGGCTGCAATCACCAAACCAGTGATCCATGTTTCCAGACCAAACGCACCTTCAATGGCCGAGGAAATACCGTTGGCCTGCACCATGGCACCAATACCAAAGCCACCCAAACCACCAAACAGCGCAAACGCAGTGGCAAGCCAGCGCCACTTGGGGGACAGCCCGTTCTTGATCGCGTACATGGGTCCACCCACCCACTGCCCGTTGGCGTTCTTTTCCCGGTACTTCACAGCAACCACAACCTCAGCATATTTGGTGGCCATGCCCACCAGCGCTGTCATCCACATCCAGAAAACAGCACCTGGGCCACCCACCGCGATCGCCGTCGCAACCCCGGCAATATTGCCAGTACCTACGGTGGCAGACAGCGCTGTCATCAAGGCTGCATAAGGAGAAATATCACCATGGGCTTTGTCATCTACGGAGCGGCTTTTCCAGATCATGCGAAAGCCATAGCCAATGTTGCGCAATGGCATGAAGCCCAGGCGTAATTGCAAATAAAAGCCTGTTCCCAAGATGAGCACGATCATTGGGACGCCCCAGACCAATCCGTTCAGATCCTGGAGCCATTCTGTGAGTTGTTGCATACCGTATTTTTCTTGAGTTTCCGAGGCAGGAGCCAGACAGCACTCCCAACCGCAAGGGCGACATTCTCCTCCTGCCATGCGGGTCGTGCACAGCAACATGTACTTTCACCCTTCAACGCCTGTTGTGTGGCGCATAAATTGCTTGTTTTTCTGCATAGTTTTTATACAGAAAAATGACATGAGCCCTCTATACATTGTCAAAACTGGCAGCACCTTCCCCGACGTTGCACGTCAGCAGGGAGATTTTGAACAGTGGATTGCGGCGGGCCTGGGCGCACCACAGAATGCACCAACACAGCCCTCTGCTGTGATCGTACTGGATGCGCCGTCATCTCCAGCCTACCCCGCTGCGCAACACTGCTTGGCCGTAGTGATCAGTGGATCCCACGCCATGGTTACCGACAATGAGCCCTGGATGCAGGCTCTGGAACACTGGCTCCATGAAGTCTGCATGGCAGGCGTTCCTGTGCTCGGCATCTGCTTCGGTCATCAGCTACTGGCCAAAACCCTGGGCGGTCATGTCAGCGAACACCCTACAGGACTGGAAATTGGGACTGTAGCTGTGGAGCTTCAGGCAGATGTATCGCAGGACCCGGTCTGGCAGCACATGCCCAGATGCTTTGATGCGCAGATTGTGCACTATCAAAGTGTGCGTCGACTACCGCAGCAGGCATGCCTGTTGGCAGCCAACGCGCATGAACCACACCATGCTTTTCGTTGGCGCGACAACGTATGGGGCGTGCAGTTTCACCCAGAGTTCAGCCCTGCAGCCATGCAGGCATATATTGATCATGTCGTGCTTGATCAGCATAGCCATGGTGCAACCCAGGCGTCGGCTACACCGCTTCGGTGCGCCCCCACACCCGACGCTGCCAAATTGCTGCGCCAATTCATGCTCCATGCTCTGCATCGCACACAGCAGCTAGACTCATCCAGCACCCAAAGCAAAAGCAGTCAGACTTTTATCAGCGCCGATTAAAGCTTCTGTCCGACGTACAGCACTTGCCGCCCCTTCTAGAGTTGCACCATCACATTTTTGGAGGAATACAAATGTTTTCACTGCTGGGTACTTTGCTGGTCGGTTTGGTCGTTGGTCTGATTGCCCGGGCGCTCAAGCCAGGCGATGACAGCATGGGCTGGATCATGACCATCGTTCTAGGTATCGTAGGCTCTTTCCTTGCAAGCTATGCAGGTTCGGCCATGGGCTTTTATCCAGAGGGCAGCAGTGCTGGCTGGATTGCATCCATCATTGGCGCCATCGTGGTTCTGTTCATCTACAACTTGGTGCGCAGCAAAACCAACTCCTAAAGCCCTTCGCCTATGAAAATTCGCGACATGCACAATGCCCCATCCATGGGGCATATGCCCAAAACCCCCGAAGACCTGCAACAAGCCATAGCGCGCAGCCGCGCCAAGCTGCACAAACGCGCACTCGTCGCCGGTGCTGCCAGTGCGGTGCCGATTCCTGGATTGGACTGGGCCGTGGATGCCGCCATTCTGTCCAAGCTGCTGCCCGACATCAGTGAGGAATTCGGCTTGTCTCCCGAGCAAATAGATGCGCTCGACCCCACAGTGCGCGAGCAGGTGCAAAAAGCAGTGTCGGTGGTTGGCTCCGTCTTTATTGGCAAGCTGCTGACCAGACAGATGATTTTGCGCATTGCCCGTACCGTGGGTGCCCGCATGGGCGCCAAGCAATTCGCCAAATTCATCCCCTTTGCAGGGCAAGCCATTGCCGCAGCGGTAGGCTACGGGGCTTTGCGCTATCTTGGTCAACGCCATATCAATGACTGCGCTCGCGTGGTTGAACAGGCACTTTCGCTGCACTCCGGCATCGTCACCCCTACAAGTGATCGATAGACCGCTGGTGCTCGGGCCACCGCTGCAGCGCAGCTTCATCAAGACCTGCCAGACAATGTTTGCGCAGGTCTTTTTTTGGATTGCTGCTGATGAACAAGCTGGAATGCTTAAATACTGCAATGACCAGTCCTCAATACTGGCTCATGAAAAATGAGCCCGATGCATACTCGATTGACCACGCGCTCAACGCGCCAGACCGGCTCATGCCATGGACCGGCGTGCGCAATTACCAGGCGCGCAACTTCATGCGCGACCAGATGCAAGAGGGCGATGGCGTGCTGTATTGGCACTCCAGCTGCACAGAACCTGGCATTCATGGCATTGCGCGCATAGCCGGTAACTTGCGTGTGGACCCTACCCAGTTCGATCCGGCAGACGCCTACTACGACCCCAAGTCTTCGCCAGACAAACCACGCTGGTTATTGGTGGATGTTCAGGCTGTCAAAAAAACGCGCTACGTGTCGATTGTCGAACTGCGCGAACACACGGCTTTGCAGAATATGCGCGTGCTCCAACGTGGCAACAGGCTGTCGATCACACCCGTCACACCCGAGGAATGGCACTACATCATGGATGTCATTCTGAAATGAGCAAGAAAGAGCCCTATGCGCGGAATGTTTGATTTCAGCTCCTGGTCATCCATCGCCACCACGGTGTTGGGTCTGCTGTTGATGACGCTCATGATGATGGGCGTGCGCCTGCTTTTCATGCAGACTATCCAGAAGCGCCGTGAACGTGAGAACCGCCAGATCAATGAACGTCTGCGCACCTTGATTGCTGCCTACAAAACTCTGGGCGGCTCATTCACGGGCAATCTCACCGTCAGCCCCGTCCACCTGCGTGAAGCACGCGCCATGACCCAAGCTGGTGAACGTGCGGAAGAGTCAGGCGTTGAAGGCCTGGAACCCGATGAAGACGATGACAGCCCGGTCGTTGGCGGCAACTCCGAGCGCCAGCGCCGTACACGCGACAGCGTGGAGGCTGCGCTGTCCGACATCATCTTGCTGGGCACCGAAGACCAGGTGCGCATGGCCGCACAGGCGGCGCAAGACATGGTGGCAGGCAGACCCGTGCAGACTGCAGCCCTGGTCCATTCGCTGCGCCTGTTTATTCGCGCAGCTTTGTATCTGGAGCCCATCCCTGCAGATGTGGCCATTCCCAACCAGGGTCCTCTGCGCCCAAATAGTGGCAGCGGTGCAGGTATGCGCCGTGGCGCCAATGCGGAAGGCGGTGCTGGCGGCAACCGTGGAGGTGGCGGTGGAGCAAGCGGTGGCGGTGGTGGTGGCGGCATGGGCCTTGGCATCGGTATGGGCCAGCGTCGCCACGAAGATGGCATGTAAGCTTGACTGCTTGCTTCAGTCGTACAGCTTGCCATAGCTGCAACGACTACACTCAAGCTGTGCATACATACAGCCACTCTGTTTAAACAACGCTTTGACTCTCTCTGCCCGCTTCAACGCCTTTGCGACTGACCAAGGTCATCACTTGCTGCTCACTACAGAGCAACAGGCCATTCTCAAAAGCCCTGCAACCTCGGCCATAATTGCGGCATTGGCAGGCACGGGCAAAACCACCACACTGGCTTGCTGTGCCACTCAGGCTCTGCGCCAAAAACCTGAATGCCGCATCCTTGTGCTGGCCTACTCCAAAGCCGGAGTGCAGGCCTTCAGGCACCGCCTGCAGATGCTGCTGCAGCACATTCCCGCCAACATTCACATCACCACGCTGGAGCGTTGGTGCGCGCGCGCATTGCGCCAGCAAGATCCTGCCGTGCGCTTTGTGACAGACCCGCTGGAGCTGCGCAGCCAGGCCAGGCAAGCGCTGCAACTGCTTGAGGCACAGTTGCAGCGCTTGCCTGATCCCCGCATTGAATTGCCCACCGAGGTCGATATGCAGGGCTTTGCGGCCTTCAATCGCGCAGCCAAAAAATCCCTGCTCTTGCAGCGCGTGCGTGAGGAAGACTGTGATCTGGCCGAGTTTTGCGAAAACCACCTGCTCGACTACACCCAGGCGCGTCTTTTTGCAGCCTATGAACGACTGCGCATGGATGACTGTGGTGACATGCGCTACTACGCGGAAGGTGACTGCAGCTATGCCTTGGCACAAGAAGAAGGCCTGCCTTTTTCAGCCCCTTACGACTGGGTGCTGTTCGACGAAATGCACGACCTGGACTTGGCATCATTGAACGTGCTGCGCCACATTCTCAGCCAAAGCCAGGCACGCTTCTTGGGTGCGGGCGACTTCAACCAGCACATTGAAGCGCAGGCGTGGTCGGTCTTCCAAGACAAGCTGCACCAACTCTCGGACTTCCTGCCTCACCCTACAGAAAGCCTGCCCCTGACCCAGTCGCGCCGCTTCGGTCCGCAAATCGCCCAAACCGTCAATCACTGGTTTGACGTTGATATGAAAGCGCCCAGCACGCGCCGCAGCACAGTCACGCAATGGACATACGCTGATGACACACAGTGCATTGACCACTTGCTCCAGGCACAGGCCTCGATTGCACAACACACGCCGCACACTCCGCTGACCATCATTGTGCGCCACGCGCACGATGCCACGGCCATCGAGTTTGCAGTGGACAGAGCTGGCAAAACCGTCAGCCTGCATGGCCTCCAGCCTTTTTACCTGCACCGCGAAATTGCCCTGCTCTTGGGACTGCTCTACACCCACGCCATGCAGGCACCGGATTGGAAAAGCAGCACCTGCACACTGGATCCAAGCATTCTTGAGGCCTTCATTGATGGTGCGCTGTACTTTGGCAAAGGTAGCGTGCAAACCCAAAAAAGCGACCATGAGCTTTCCACCATGGCTGCGCAAATGCATGCCAACCCGCAAATCATGTGGCGCTTTCTGATTGGTGAGCACAGTTTGCAAGGCGGACAACGCAACCTCTCAGCATTTGGCAATTTTTTGGGCCTTCCGCTTGCCCTGCAATCCAACGCCCTTGATTTGCTGGAGCAAGCTGATGTCTGGGGTCTGTTCGCCGCGACGCCGATGCCGCAGGACGATAAAGCACAGCTCAAAGCACGCATTCAAAGCTTCATGAAAGCCATCAGCGGTCTGAGCGTTCCGCAAGTGCTTCAACAGGTGACAGACATGGCACGGCGCACGCAGAAAGCCTTGCGCGCGGGACAGGTTTTTGACTTTCAGCTGCTGAGCATTGAACAAGCCAAAGGACAGGAGTTTGAGTATGTGGCCCTGCCCTTTTTGCAGCCAGGCCGCTTTCCTGCCACCGCGCCCAAAGAAACCGCATTTCTGGAACGCAACCGCCTGTATGTCGCCATGACGCGTGCCAGGCACAAGCTATGGCTGCTCACTCATTGCTCCCACCCAGAAGCACAACTGACACATGAAGCAGCAGCTACCCATCATCGTTAGGCACCCAAAACTGCTGTCGTATCTATCTTTTATTTGACTTTGTGAGTGACTCTCATGGCCTTTGCCGACAACCTGCAACAACTTCCTCCCATCGACCATCTCGCGCAGCTACAACTGCTGGATGCGCAAGGCAACACCGTGGCAAGCATCGCTAACGAACCTGGCAAAACGGGATCATTGCGTATATATGCCGCGCTGGCAGCCAAGCACGGCTGCATCAATGCTGCTGCCGCGCAGGAAGGGTTGGAGCTGTTCGCCGAACACACAGAAACGGCGCGCCTTCACCCTGGCAGCCACCCCAATATTGACCGACTGTTTCAGCTATTGGAGCAAGGTGAAACCTTGAAGGTTCAGCTCATTGCTCGTTAAGCCGTTGATGCCTGCCCCACAGCGGGCAGATAAGATCCGGTAAGGCCAGTACGAAAAAAGCCCAGTCAGAATGTGCTGACTGGGCTTCAAATTTTGGCAGGGGAGGAAGGACTCGAACCCTCGCATGCCGGAATCAAAATCCGGTGCCTTAACCAACTTGGCGACTCCCCTACGACGCTCCAATCAGTGCTTACGCAGATCAGAACTTAATCTGGCAGGGGAGGAAGGACTCGAACCCTCGCATGCCGGAATCAAAATCCGGTGCCTTAACCAACTTGGCGACTCCCCTTGAGAGAAGCCGAGATTATGCATGCAGTTTTTAACGCCTTCGGGGAAAAACGCCATAAAAAACTAAAAATTTTCATCACACGGCCTCGATTGCTTATGTTTTAAGCAAAACTGAGTGCGGCGTTCTATCTGGTTTTGGCCCGCTTTGAAGCAAATACGCAGCGGACTGGACAGATCATGACACCAGCGGATGACGCATCCAAGTCTTAGCGATCAATGCCACTCACGGGTCCAGCGGGTAAACCCGCTGCAGTACTCGGGCCACACTTTCTACAGTGCAACTTCTCAGTCCAACATGGAGTTTCACGCATGCGCTTTGCCAGTCTGTTTTCTCGCCGTGCTTTGTTGCACTCCAGTGCAGCGGCCCTGGCTCTCACTGCATTTGGTGCTACGGCACAAAGCAACTATCCAAGCAAACCCGTCAAAATCATGGTTGGCTTCTCCGCCGGTGGCACCACCGATGTGGTCGCGCGCATCATGGCCAAAGAATTGACGGAGACATTGAGGCAGCCCTTTGTGATCGAAAACCGCCCGGGTGGAGGCAGCAATATTGCGACCGAACAAGTCGCTGGCGCTGCGCCTGATGGTTACACGCTGCTGTTTGTTGCTGTGACCAGCGCCATCAACCAGACGCTCTATCCCAACGTGAAGTTCGACCTGCAGCGCGACTTTGATGCCATCGCCCTGGGCGCCAAAGTGCCCAATATTCTGGTTGTACATCCCAGCGTTCCAGCCAATAACGTCAAAGAGTTCATCGATTGGGCGCGTGCCAACAACGACAAGATCGCCTATGCCTCCTCGGGTAGCGGTACATCCATTCATATGGCCGGCGAGATGTTCAAGGTGCGCACAGGCTTGAAAACCCAGCACATTCCGTACAAAGGCAGCGCACCCGCGGTGACCGACCTGATAGGTGGTCAGGTGCACTTCATGTTCGACAACATGCCCGCTTCCTGGCCCCATGTGCAAAGCGGCAAGCTCAAGGCATTGGCGGTCACCACCAAATCACGTTCAGCTTCCGCGCCTGATGTCCCCACTCTGGAGGAAAGCGGCATTGCGCCATTTGATGTGACATCGTGGTTCGGCCTGATTGCCCCCAAAGGCACCCCGAAGGAAGTCATAGACAAGCTCAATCACGCCATGAACCAGGCATTTACCAAGGCTTCGGTCAAAGAAGCCTACGCCAAGCTGGGCGCCGTGGCCGAGAAAAACACCCCGCAGCAATTCAGCAACTTTATCCGCAGCGAAGTGCAAACCTGGGCTCCCATTGTCAAAGCTTCAGGCGCAACGGTGGACTAGCGCATTGCACCACGCTTGTCAGCCAATGACAGCTCAGGGCTGGCAAGCACGGCACATACTGTTGAATGATCAGTTGCAGATACGGCCCTGAAGCATGTACCTGCAACCACACCCAATCCGGCATCCCACCTTTACAAACATCACGGCATGAGCGAGACACACGATATCAATGGCGGCAGCATCCTCGTCGAGGCATTGGCACGCAATGGCGTAGACACCATTTACTGCGTTCCTGGAGAAAGTTATCTGCCGGTGCTGGACGCATTGCACCAGCACCCGACAATACGCACCATCGTCAGCAAGCATGAGGGGGCGGCTTCAAATATGGCTGACGCCTACGGCAAGATCACGGGCCGCCCTGGCATTGCTTTTGTCACACGCGGCCCTGGTGCCACCCATGCGAGCAATGGTGTGCATACAGCCATGCAGGACTCAACGCCCATGATCTTGTTCATCGGGCAAGTGGCCAGCGCATTCAAGGAGCGAGAGGCTTTCCAGGAGATCAACTACCGTAGCATGTATGGCAGTCTGGCCAAGTGGGTCACTGAGGTGGATGCCATCGAGCGCTTGCCTGAAATCATCCATCGCGCATTCAATGTCGCCATGTCTGGGCGCAAGGGCCCCGTCGTCATTGCCTTGCCTGAAGAGGTTGTTTTTGACACCGCACAGAATGTGCAGCAGCTGCCACCGGTCATCCCCGCAGAACCAGCGGCAGACCCACAAGCCATCCTGGCGCTTCACGCTGCATTGCAACAGGCCCAACGGCCACTGGTCATTGTGGGAGGCACTGGCTGGACGGAACAAGCCCGGGCGGATTTGACTGCCTTTGTCGAACGCTACCGGCTACCGGTAGCAGCGGGCTTCAGGCGCCAGGACATTTTTGATAACCGTAATGCGCATTACGTAGGTCAACTGGGCTTGAGCATTTCCCCCGCGCTGGTCAACACCGTCAAAGAGGCCGACTTGCTGCTGGTGCTGGGTAGCCGCATGTCGGAAACCACATCGACCGACTACCAGCTCATCCGCTGCCCACAGCCTGTGCAAAAGCTCATCCACGTGCACCCGCAACCGGAAGAAATCAATCGCGTCTTTCATTGCGACATTGGCATGGCCTGCAGCATGCCGCAGGCAAGCAAAGCCCTGGCCGCACTGCCCGCCCTGCCCTCAGCCCCGGTATGGAGCGAGTGGACACAACAGGCACGCAGCAACTATGTGGCACACAACACTCCCCCTGCGCGCAGCAGTGCGCTGCAGGGTGTGGATATGGGCTATGTCGTCGGTCACCTCACCCGCGTTCTGCCGGAAGATGCGGTCATCAGCAATGGCGCGGGCAACTACACCGTCTGGGTGCATCGTCACTTCCAGTACAAAAAGTTGGGAACAGAGCTTGCGCCCACCAACGGAGCCATGGGCTACGGCCTGCCTGCTGCAATTGCTGCCAAGCTTCAATGCCCGGAACGCACGGTGGTGTGCTTTGCGGGTGATGGCTGCTTTTTGATGTATCCGCAAGAGCTGGCAACGGCCAAGCAATTTGGCGCTAACATCATCGTCATCGTGGTCAACAATGGCATGTACGGAACTATTCGCATGCACCAGGAGCGCGAATTTCCAGGCCGCATCAGCGCCACGCAGATTGACAGCCCAGACTTTGTGCAACTCGCGCTGGCCTTCGGTGCACATGCCGAGCGCGTGCAGCGTGACGAAGACTTTCCTGCAGCCTTCGAGCGCGCGCAACAGGCCCAGGCACCCGCATTGATTGAACTGATCACCGATCCGCTACAAATCACTCCCACCGCGAGAATTTGATTTCTTCTGGCATTCTCCCGAGCGGCGCTGGCCGCTCTTGGTTTTTGCGCCGCCATCCTGCGCATACTGCTGCAGTACAGCGCGCGTGCTTATGCTCCCATAATCGGCATTTGTAAAGCAATGTTGGAATTGCCCATGACGTGCGCGCATACATGACTCTGTCCTGCATGGTCAATTTGTAACGTCTGCCTACACTGACTCCATGGAAACCCTGCTGACCGCCGAATTCTGGATCGGCATCTTCAAGATCATTTGGATCGACGTCATCCTCTCCGGGGACAACGCCGTAGTTATTGCCCTCGCCGCACGTTCACTGCCCCCAGAGCAGCAGCGCAAAGCAATTTTGTGGGGTTGTGGCTTTGCCATCGCCTTGCGCATTTCACTGACTGTGGTGGCAGCCAAGCTCATGCAGTTTCCTTTTCTGGAAATCGTGGGTGGCTGTCTGCTGCTGTGGATCGGTGTCGGCTTGCTCAAGGGTGAAGACAGTGCAGACGAAACTTCCGGCAACGGCAAAGGCAACGGAGGCATCTTCACTGCCATCCGTACCATCCTGCTGGCTGACCTGGTGATGTGTCTGGACAACGTGATTGCCGTGGCGGCTACCGCCCAGGGTGACATGACGCTGCTGATCTTTGGCCTTGCCCTGAGCATCCCGCTGGTGCTGTTTGGCTCCACTTTGATGATCAAGCTGATGGAGCGCTTCCCCTGGATTGTGATGCTGGGAGCAGGCTTAATTGGCTGGGTGGCAGGCGAAACCATTGTCAACGACCACATCCTGCACAACTTCAGCCAGCAGTACCCTGCAGCCAAGTATGCGGCAGCGGTCTGTGGTGCAGCATTCGTGCTCTTTGTGGGCCATTGGCTCAAACAGCGTAAAACTCAAAAAATCAGCGTTTAGACGACAGTTGCGCAAACCCTTCCTATCAACCAGCGGCTTGCTACGGCAAGCCGTTTTTCATGCAAGCCTTCCAAAAGGCTATACATAAAAAAAGCCAGTCATTCGACTGGCTCACAGCACTGAATTTTTGTCTGAAGCAGACTCAGGCAGGCAACTTGCCATCGCGCAGCAAGGCATACACCAGCTCCACAAAATAGCGAACGCCCAATGGCAGCACATCATCGTTGAAGTCGTACTTGGGATTGTGTAGCGAAGCGCTATCTTCCCCATTGCCCATCCAGATATAAACGCCTGGGCAGGCCTGCGCCATGAAAGAGAAGTCCTCGGACGCCATGCTGGGCTTCATGTCACGGCGTACATTGCCTGTACCCAATACGCTTTCAAGCACTTCGGCACACACCTCGGCATGCACCGGATGGTTGATGGTGGCCGGATAGCTGACGCGATAGTCCAATTGCGCCTGCAGACCGTGTAAAGCGCAGGTGGCATCGATAGCGTCGCGGAACCGTTGCTCAATGCGCGCGCGCTGGGCCATGTCGAAACACCGCACTGTGCCACGCAGCTTGATCAGCTCGGGCATCACGTTGTAAGTGTCACCCGCGTTGAAGCTGGTCACACTCAGCACGGCGGGCTTGTGCACCTCTTGCTCGCGCGCAATCAATGCGGGCAAATGCGTCACCAACTGGCAGGCAGCGAGCAAAGCGTCTTTGCCCAAATGCGGCATGGCGGCGTGGCATCCTTTACCGATCAATGTGAGGTCAAAAATATCGAACGCTGCCATCACGGCTTCGCTATGCACGGCCGCTGTTCCAGCAGGCAGACCTGGCCAGTTGTGCATGCTGTAGACCGCCTGCATGGGGAAACGCTCAAACAGCCCCTGCTCAATCATGGTACGGGCACCGCCTTCGTTTTCCTCGGCAGGCTGAAAAATGAAATGCACCGTGCCCGCAAAATCAGGATTGGAAGCCAGCGCCTGCGCTGCGCCCAGCAACATGGTGGTATGCCCATCATGACCGCAGGCGTGCATGCGCCCTTCATTGACGGACTTGTGCTCACACTGGTTCAACTCTGTCACATGCAAGGCATCCATGTCGGCCCGCAAGCCAATCGACGGCCCTTCACCACGCGCGCCACGCAGCAGGGCCACCACGCCGGTGCCAGCCAGCCCGGTATGCACTTCTAGCCCCCAGCTTTGCAGCAGCTCGGTTACACGCGCGCTGGTGCGGTGCTCCTGGTAGGCAGTTTCCGGATGGCGGTGAAAGTCATGTCGCCAGGCCTGCAAGGTTTGCTGGCCGGGCCATTTCACGGTGTTCATGACGAATACCTCTTCTTCAAATCAAACTTGATAGCAATATACGTTGGCTAAATGCTTTTGTGCCGTACAAACAAAGCTGCCCTGCAGTGCATGGGGACACTGTCAGGGCAGACTTCACAGCATGGCGCAATGCGGATCGACTACATCGAACCGACAAAAAACTGTGCAATCACGGTAGCGGCCAGGAACACCCCGGCATTGGCAAGCAGCGACACCACCACAATCCTCCAGCCAAGACGGCGGAAGGCCGGAATGTCCTTGGCCAGCGACAAGCCCGCAAACGTCAGCATGGGCGTGATCATGGCCAGAAAGTTGACCTTGCCAGTCAGTGCCGCAACTTCAGCCGCATAAGGAGTGGCTGGAAAAGTCATGGCCATGGCGATGAACGAAATCCAGCACACTGCTGGCAGCTTGCGCTTGGTGCCGATATAAATCAGGTCTCCAACCAGCACGGCAACAATGATGATGATCACACCAGGCAAAGCATCCAGCATTGGAATGCCATAGCCAATGCGGTTGCCAATCAGCACCAGCAGGCCCACAAAAACCCATGACAGCAAACGCATGCCCAGATTCAGTACCGGAGCGTGCACCACGGCCTGAGTATTGGAGACAGCCGCTTCCTTTTCCACTGTTTTGGCACGGCGCCCCAGAATAGGCTCAAAAATACGATATGCATGCACGGCCAAAGGCAGCGAAATGAACAGCGTCAGATAAGTACCTACCGTGGTGGCAATCAGATTGGCGGCTGCAGCGAACGTCGCCACCTGGTCAGCCTGATCAGGATATTGCGCGGCAATCGCCCCCACCGCAGCAGCAGTCATGCTGCCAGAGCCCACGCCCGCTCCCATGCCCAGCGCCAGTGGATTGAAAATGCCCAGACTGGCGACAAAGCCTGCCAGCAAGGAAATAAAGATAGCGCCAATCAAGGTGCCGGTAATGTACTCAGCCAGCACACCACGGCCTTCTGGCGAGTCCATGCCGAAGCGCTCACCCACGATGGCAAGACCTGGTTCTCTGCCAATGGAGAATGTCGCGCCGATGGCCTCGCGCTTGATACCCAGCAACAGCGCAACTGGCATACCCAGTAGCACACAGCCCACCAGATTGCCCATTTCTTGCAACACCAGGCCCCAACCCACCTTGGCAAGTTGTGGCAGTGAACCACCTACCAGCAAACCCAGTTTGGCAATGAACAGAAACAGTGCGCACGACAGCACTGCCGCCGCCAGGTGCTGACTATGCAGGCTGAGCTTGAGCGGTCCAGGCATCCGTCTGGACAGCAGACCCAAGACCAAACCAATCAGCAGCGCCCAAATCATGGGCAGGAGCACCACCTTGCCAACGCCCAGCTCAATGGGCAACGGGCCCAGCCATTCCGACAAGCCAGCAATCACCAAGGCCAGTGCAAACACCTGCGCAACACTGCCAGCACTGATGCCGGGTTTGGCCATAGCGGCCGGTTGAACTTCAGAAGTCATCGATTTCCCTTTTCGCGCCGCTGCCTGCGCAATCCCACGCGACTGATATTGAACAAACCGTTCGGTCACGCCACTTCACTCTCAGCCGCCAGCACCCCACAGCAAATCCGATGTTTGCGGCTGAGACAAGGCACGACGACGCAGACAGTACAAAGGTACGACAAGGCGAAGCAGCGACGTAACAGGGAGGGTGTTAGTGGGGAGAACAAGCTGGTTATGCGCGTGAGCCACTGGCGACGACTATATCTGCGCATAGATTGCATTTGATTTATTTTTCTGTTCTAAAAAACAGAACACAATACATCACGACCCGCCCTCCTCCAGACCTTCACTCCACGCTTGCCATGCCAAACTTCCAAGACTCCCGTGCTCGTTATTTGTATGAGGCTGTAGCCTGCGGCAGCGTCCGCAATGCGGCAGAAAAGCTGGGCATAGTCCCTTCCGCGGTCAGCCGACAGATTGCCCTGTTGGAAGAAGAGCTGGGCCTGAGCCTGCTGGAGCGCCACCGCAGCGGTGTGGAGCCCACACCCGCTGGCGTGCTTATCCTGGATTACTACCGCCAGCAGCAATCTCACCAGCACGACATGTTGGCCAAGCTCGAATCACTGCGCGGTCTGTTCAGTGGCACAGTCAGTGTGGTCAGCGGTGAAGGCTTTGCCCAGGAGCTGATTGAAGGACCAATCCGCCAGTTCCGCAACCAGCACCCTGGTGTCTCGGTGTCGTTGGAGATTTACGGCACCAACGAAATCATGCGACGCGTGCGGGAAGACCAGGCCGAACTGGGTCTGGTCTATTACGCGCCACCAGATCCCATGGTCACCGCCCGGGCCAGTGCGTTGCAACCCATGCATGCAGTCGTCGCCAGCCACCACCCTTTGGCCAGCCAGCCCCGTACCTCCTTGGCAGAGTTGACTCAATGGCCCATCGCACTGCTACAAGGCGTTTATGGCATTCGGCAGTTGGTGGAGTATGCAGAGCAGACCGACAAAATCCGCCTGAGCCCCGCACTCACCAGTAATTTGATTTCTGTGCTCATGCACTTTGTCTGCAGTGGCCAAGGCGTCACATTGCTGCCTCAATGCGCAGTAACCGCCGAGCTGGCCCAAGACCTGGTCCGGGCTATCCCCGTGGACAACCCCGCTTTTGCCCATGCTGAAATGCAACTCATCACCCGTACCGGGCGTCAGCTCTCACCAGCAGCACAGCGGTTTGTGGAGTTTTGCCTGCGCGGCATGCATGCTTTCCAAAGCTGATTCCCCCCTGCAACCCACAAACGGCAAAAGGCAAATGGCAAAAGGCATCCTGCGTTCCGTCATTCAGAGCCGCTAACACTACCCAGCAAACCGAAGGCTTGCGATTGAGACGGGCTGCGAAGCAGCAGGCAGTACTGGCGTACGACAAGGCGAAGCAACGACGTATCAATGGTAGTGTTAGCGGGTCTCAATAGTGAACAGTGATCTGCCCATGTCCATCACATTCTGGGGGCTTGCGCTGCAACCCATTTTCATGATCTTGCGAAGTACTGCGCGCTCAAGAATTCGTGAGCAATAGCGCCTCACTTTGGGTACAACACAAGTGCCTGTACTTTCTCGGTGCAGCCCCTCTAAAGCAATTGAATCCAGCCGAGCCAGCGCAATCCGCAAGACTTTAAAAAAACATACGTCTGGGCGTCTGGACGTCTGTGCATGAATATGTAGTACCTGCTGCAAATTCGAAACAAGCGCCAATCTGCTGTCTATTCTTTGATATAGAGATGTGCATTCATTGAGATTTTTATAGAAAAATCCAGAAACGTTGGATGTCGGCACAAAGAGTTCACCAAACATCTCATCATCGCCAATCAACAAGAGGTCAGATAACACCATTATTCTGATCCAGTGTTCCGATCAGCCATCTGGATAGATATGTCTGATCGGAATGTGCTCTTCACGAAATGAGCAGGAACACGCTATGAATAAAGAAAATTACACAACCCGTTCTAAGACCTGGCCAAATCCATCAGAAAAAGAGCTTGAAGCGTTCTTCTGCAACCCCGAAAACTTTTTCGCCGGCATGACAATTGATGATGTCTTCTGCGCTGCTGGTCCATTTGATTCTCATTTTGACTGTGACAGAGGAATTTTGCTCTATGACTGGCATAGAAAAACAATCCGAATCCGCGTCGTTACGCAAGCAGAAAATGTCACTGAAGTTGAGTTGCTTGACCCCGCATCAACCGATTACTTCGATAAACCTATCCAGATTCTGTGGAAACGACCTAAACACACTCAAAAAACTAAAGATGATCCAACAGGCAACTCTCTTTAAGCCATCAACCTGAACCATTCAAAATAAGCAAGCCCATATGACCTATCTCAAAGAAATATAAATCCACACCCGGAATTGAAACTACTTGTAATTTTAGCTTTGTTCCTTCTACGCATCAATATTTAAAAAATAATTACTTAAGCGCATTTCTTGCGCTAACGCTTTGTGTTTATTAAGTGGATTGGGTATTAATGGAAAGGTTTTACGTCACGCTTTTTCCACTTCATCTCCAACGGCTTGCCACCGTTTGCTGTTCATGTTTGAGCCCTCACGCAACCACGCTGAGCTTGCCAGTTTGCTCGCCCCCGCCTCTTTCAGCGCCAATGCGCGTCTGTATCGCTTGCAATTGGTTCCTTCAGGCTCCGGTGCTGCGCTGGAGTCCACCGTGCAGGCGCTGCAGCCCGAAGCCTGGATTGCCCGCGAAGCACTCAGCGAAATCGGTGAAACCCGCCTACTGTGCCTGAGCCTGGAAGCCGACTTGCCCTTGCACGATCTGCTGGGCCAGGGCCTGCTGCTGCACACCGTCTGCGCTGATGGCAGCCTGTACACCCGCAGCGGCCTGCTGCGCAAGGTGGAAGCGCTGGAGGCCGATGGCGCTTTGGCCCGCTACCGCCTCACCCTGGTTCCCTGGCTGTGGCTGGCAACGCAGCAGGCACGCAGCCAGATCTTTCAAGACCGCAGCATCGCCCAGATCATCGAATTCGTGCTGGCCCCCTATACCCGCCAGGGGGCAGTCTGGCATTTAAGCGGCGATGCCCGCGCCCTGATCCAGGATGCCCCCATCCGCAACTACTGCACTCAGTGGCGTGAGAGCGATTACGCATTCCTCTCGCGCATCCTGGCCGAAGAAGGTCTGGGCTGGCGCGTGCAAGCCAATCCACAGGTGCAGTGGGGCCATGAAATCATCTTCTTTGGTGACAGCAGCCAGGAAAGTGCCACCCCGCAAAACCTGACCTCGCCCACGCGCTTTCACCGTCAGGCGGCCCAGGAAACCGAAGACGCCGTGCAGTCGCTCATCCGCCAGACACGCATGGGCGTCAAGCGCATCCACGCAGCCGCCTGGATGCCCGATGCACACCGGCTGCAAGACGCGCAAGCGCGCCGCCTGAACCCGCCTGCGCACACCCCCGACATTGCTTATGACCATCTGCTGGGCCAGGACGACCACAGCAAAGGTCTGGACAGCCACCGCGCACTGGAGCGCACCGCCGTGCGCCTGATGCAGGGAGTGGAAGCGTTTAGCGACATGATGGCCGGGCGCTCCAGCGTGCGCACCGCACAAGTTGGCACCCGACTGACGGTGCAGGAAGCGCCCGCGCTGGGTCTGCCCGACACTGCACCCACCCTGGTGCTTGAGGCCCTGGAGCAAGCGGGCTTTAACGACCTGCCCACCAACTCGGCACAAGTCATTGAAGCCCGCCTGGGCACAGCCCGGCATCACTTGTGGTTTGAAGACAGCGGCATAGACCTGAACGTGCTGCCCGGCACCCCGGGACTGATGGACAGACCTGGCACGCAGCAGCAGCCCCAACGCGCATTTGGGGCCAGCGCTTCGGGTGCTGGCGCTTTGGCTGGCGATGCTTTTGCAATCGATGACGCCCTGTCCGCATCCTGGCAGAGCCCGCGCAGCTACCCCGATGCGGCCCTGATCGCGCAGGCCCAATCCCATGGCTACGCCAACCGCTTCAGAGCCATCCACGCCAGCACCCCCTGGCGTGCCCCACTGCAAACGCCCAGCGACAGCGCACCCAGCACGGGCCTGGGCTCCAGAGCCTTGGCCTTTGGCGTGCACAGCGCCATCGTTGTCGGGCCTGACGGCTCATCCACGCCCAACGGCCCCGATGAAATCTATACCAACGCCCGTGGCGACATACGCATCCGCTTTCACTGGCAAAGCGAGTTTGTGCAAACCCAGATGCCCGATGCCCAGCAAGTGCGCAAAGACAACCGCAACACCCGCTGGGTGCGGGTGGCCCAGCGTCAGGCGGGCCCCGGCCTGGGCTGGCAATGGCTGCCCCGCATCGGCCAGGAAGTGCTGGTCAAGTTCACCGACAACGACCCCGACCAGCCCATCGTCATCGGCACCCTGTACAACGGCCAGGGCGCGGGCGGCATCGCTCCCACCCCCGGCGGCGCTGCCGCCAGAAACACCAGCGATGCCGCCGAGCTGTTTGCCCAGGCCAACGACACCACCCCCAGCGCACAGCACAACCTGACCGCAGGCATGGGCGGCGGCCACGCACCGGCCTGGCATGCCGCATCTCCAGGCGCACAAGGCCACCGCAACGCCACCGCCCTGTGGGGCTTCAAATCCAAAGAGCTGGGCGGCAAAGGCTACAACCAGCTGGTGTTTGACGACAGCAACCAGCAGCTGCGTGCGCAAATGGCCTCCAGCATCAAGACCTCACAGTTGAACCTGGGGCACATCATTCACCAGCAAGACAACTACCGGGGCGGTGTGCGCGGCCAGGGCTTTGAGCTGCGCACCGACGGCTACGCCGCCTTGCGCGGCGGCGCAGGCGTCATGCTCACCACCTACCACGGCCCGGGTGGCATCCAGCTGGAGCCCACGGCAGACTTTGCCGCTGGCATGGCCATGTTCCAGCACCTGAACACCCTCTCGCAAGGCTTGAACGAATCAGCCAGCACCCACCAGACCGTGCGCCTGCCCGGGCAGATAGGCAGCCACCAGGAGCAGCGCAGCGCCATGGACGACAGCCACGCCCCGCATGCTGCCATGCTGCGCTCGGTCAGCACCACGGTGGATGCCAACTCCAGCGACAACGCCCTGGCGCAAGCGCCCGAGAAATCGCCCGCCACAGGGCCAGACCGCGTGCCCCACACGGGCGATGCCATCATTGTCGCCGCTGCCCAAAACGGCCTGGTGGCCATTGCCGGGCAGCACATGCAAGTGGCGGCGGGTGAAGACATCACGCTGGCCTCGGGAGGCAGCATCAACGTAGCCATCAACGCCCAGGCACGCATGCACGCGGGCCAGGCCATCGGGCTGGTGGCTGCGGCTGCCAAGGCCGACCACGAAGGCACAGGCCTGTCCATCATTGCCGCGCAAGATGCCATCAACGTGCAGGCTCAAACCGATGTGCTGCAACTCAACGCCCAGCAGGCCCTTACTGTGCAAAGCGCGCAGGCGGGCATGGACATTGCCGCCGCACGCAAGCTGCGCATTGCCACCGCGCAGGGCGCAGCCATCACCATCGAAGGCGGCAACATCACGTTTGAAGCACCGGGCAGCATTACCTACAAAGCCTCCATGCGCAAATTGCAAGGGCCAACGCGGATTGACTTTGCATCACCAAACTTCCCAACTTCAGAGCTGGATTCCATGTTGACATTCACACTGCAATCGCACGGGGGAACAGGTCTGGGCAAAGTCTATGCGCACGAGCCATACAAGCTCTATGCACACGGCGCCCTCGTTGCAAGTGGATTAACTGATGAAAAAGGAAAAATTAAGTTCCAGCATAAAACTGGCATCAGCAAGTACAAGGTCGAACTGATTAATGGGCTTTCCTATGACATTGAAGCACCAACCACTTTTAGTGCAGACCAGAAGACAAGAAGCCTGCAACAGCTGAAATCCCAAGGATGGCTGCCCGACCCTGCCAAACGGGCACAAGATACTTTCTTCCGGGAAGCTGAACAGCGAGAAAGCCTGTGCAAAGGCCAAGCAGGAGAAACTGCCTACGACAGCGCAAACACTACTTCGCATAAGTCAGAAAACTAACAGAAAAATAGCAAATGTCTGATCCATTCATTCCAAACAGTTACTACTGCTACCATGTAGACAGTTCAACTGGTCGAAAATATTTACGTTATTTCATTAATGAAACACAATACATTGTTGATTGCTATATAGAACCAGATGGCCGAAGAATAAAAACCTGGGGTGCTGGAGAAAATGTCTCACCCAAGCAAGGGCAATGGCTGCCATCTATGGAGCGTTTTGAGTCATCACAAGAAGGAGACTGGGACAATGCCAGAGATACACCCAATGCGAAATCAGAAGGCAATTTTGACCCTGACCCAGACAACACCCAACCCAGCGCAAGAACCGAGCAAAGCAGCATTGCAACCATAGAGCACCCCAGAGCAGCGCTATCCCTTCAATGGTATGTGAACAGCCACCAGGGTGCACGCCGCTTAAATAACCAAATTACCCCTCTAATCAACGGCCAAAACACATTTGGTGCAGTAGCCAAAGCCATCAAAGAAGCCAAGCAGACCATTGAAATCATTACATGGGGTTTTGATGCATCATTACGTCTAGAACGTCCAAACGGCAAACGTATTGGCGAATTACTGGAAGAAAAGGGTAAAGAAGGTGTAAAGGTAAAGCTGCTTGTTTGGCGTAATCCACTGACGCAAGTCATGGAAAATACTGTTCCTGGAATCAATGAAAAAACCAATACAAGCACAATTAAAGATGCTGTTGTGTGGGCCAAACATAAAATTCTTCCACCTAAAATTACCCCTTCACCAGAACAGTTGCAAGCCGAAAAAGAATTGCTAGATGCCAAAAAGAAGCACCGTCTTTTGAAGTTCGATTATCTAACCAGCAAAGCATCAGAATGGATCAACCCTTTTGACAATTCTGATAGTTCTTCTAGCGATCAAAAAAAACGTGAACTCGATGAACTGGAAGCAAAGATAAAGCGCCTGGAACAACAATACGCACATGCCCAGACCTTACCTGTCACGACTGAGCAGGTAGATTACGGGCAAGGCATGGTGGAAAAGCTTATCAACAGTGCTGGTGCTCCGGGCGACCCGGACTCGCTGCTCTTCAACCGTGATTGGCACCACCGTATGTCCGAAGGCGAGATTGAAAACGTTGACTTCCGCGTGCGTGACTACACCAGCGATGAGCGCAGCGCCATAGCACTCAACAACATCTGGGAAAACGTACTCAAAAAGTACCAGCCCACACCAGCACTACAACTATTTCTTCTATCAGCCTTCCCAAGCCACCACCAAAAAACTGTTGTGGTTGACTATGAACAGCCCAAAGACGCCATTGGTTTTGTCATGGGGCACAACATGCACAACAACTACTGGGATACCAGCGCGCATGATTATGAAGATGCCAAAGGCCTTCGCGTCAGAGGCTTTGGCCCCTGGCAAGACCTTTCCTGCCAGGTGAAAGGGGCTGTTCTGCACGATCTCAATCGCAACTTCTGCGCTGCCTGGGACAGAGGCAGCCCCTGGTATCGCCGCTGGTTTGACAGCATATCTGATGCACGAAAATCACTCACTCCCGATGTTTTCGCAAGCCAGGATGGCGGCATGCGCTCTGTGGCGCAAATTACGCGCACGCAGTTTCAAGAAGGCAAAGAACGCAGCATTCGTGAAAGCTATATGCAAGCCATGGGCAATGCGCGTGATTGCATTTATATTGAAAACCAGTATTTTCGCTATAAACCGCTAGCGCAACGGCTGAAGCAAACAAGGCTTCAGCTGCTTTCTGGCGGCAAAGACGAAGCCGCACATGGCACTTGCCATGTGTTCATCATCACCAACGTCACCGATGACCATGGCCGCACCAACACATATGACATGCTGGAAGCCCTGGGCCGCGCCGACCGCATGCCCACGGTGCACAGAGACACCACAGACCCGGATGGCCAGGTCAGCAACGACCTCACGCCCCAAGACATTGCAGGGCTGAAAGTGCATATAGCCACCCTGGTATCTGGCACCAAAAAACCGGGCAATCAAAACCAGTACCGCCCCATTTATGTGCACTCCAAACTGCTGGTGGTGGACGATGTTTTCTTCACCCTGGGCTCTGCCAATATCAACCAGCGGAGCATGGAAGTGGACTCAGAACTCAATATTGCCAGCGCAGACCCCGATTTGGCCAACCAATGGCGTGAGCAACTATTTACGCTGCATACAGAAAGTGCGCCTGAAAGCAATGCATCTTCAGACTTCAGGCTTTGGAATGATCTCATGTCTAAAAATTCAAAAAGAATGAAAGAAGGAGAACCACTTCAAGGCCATTTGATTGAATTTTTTGACAATGGCCCACGCACTCGGGCTTATGACTAATGCCCTACCGTTTTCTACATCTGCTCCTGGCTGCATTTTTAATTGCGTGCCATTCAGAAACACCAGCAACCA
>NZ_JASAUZ010000007.1 GCF_030162935.1 Comamonas halotolerans | reverse complement strand
ATCTTGACAACACAACAATTAGCTTGCCGTGTTGTACAGAGACTCGAATTATAGACAGGTTTTCAGCGGTTTTTCAAACGCGAGAGAATTTTTTCACGCCCCAGCAATTCCAGCACTGCATCGACCGATGGAGTATGCGCCGTACCCAGCACCAAAACACGAACTGGCATGGCCAAAACAGGCATTTTTACGCCCTGGGATTTGAGCAGTTCCTTGATGGCAGCGCTGATAGCCTCCTTGCTCCACTCAACAGTTTCCATGGCTGCCGCAAACGCATCCAGAATGGGATTGGCAGTCTCTGTCACATGCTTGGCGAAATCTTCGGCATTGCGCTCGATGCCGTCCACGTAGAAAAGTTTGGCCCAATTGGCAAGATCAATCAGGGTTTCGCAGCGGTCTTTGAACAAGCCACAGATTCGCACCAATCGGTCATCGGCATCAATCAGACTCTCAGCCACACCCGCCTTGATAACAAAAGGCTTCACCTTGGCGGCCAGAGCGGAGTCATCCATGGCCTTCAGGTGCTGCGCATTGACCCAGCGCAGCTTGGCTTCGTCAAACTGACCTGCACTGCGACCCAGATGATCCAGATTGAACCACTCCAGGAATTGCTGACGCGAGAAAATTTCGTCGTCACCATGGCTCCAGCCCAAACGAGCCAGGTAATTCACCATCGCATCTGGCAGATAACCTTCATCACGGTATTGAGTCACGGCCTTGGCACCGTTGCGCTTGGACATCTTCTCGCCTTGCTCGTTGAGCACGGTTGGCAGATGCGCAAATACAGGCACTTGCGCACCCAGGGCTTCAAAGATGTGAATCTGGCGGGGCGTGTTGTTGACGTGATCATCACCGCGAATCACGTGCGTGATGTTCATGTCCATATCGTCCACGCACACGCAGAAGTTATAGGTGGGAGTGCCATCTGGGCGCGCAATCACCAGGTCATCCAGCTCCGAGTTCTGGAACTCGATACGGCCCTTGCACTTGTCATCCCAAGCCACCACGCCATCCTTGGGTGTCTTGAAGCGCAGCACAGGCTTTACACCTTCCGGAATAGCTGGCAGCTCCTTGCCTTCTTCAGGACGCCATGTACCGTCATAACGGGGCTTTTCCTTGTTCGCCATTTGCTTTTCACGCAATGCATCCAGCTCCTGCATGCTCATATAGCAAGGATAGACATAGCCTTTGGCCTGCAACTGAGCCAGCACCTCCTTGTAGCGATCCATGCGTTGCATTTGGTAGAACGGGCCTTCGTCATGGCCGAGTTCCAACCACTCCATACCCTCCAGGATCACATCCACGGAAGCCTGAGTGGAACGCTCCAAGTCCGTGTCTTCAATGCGCAGGATGAAGTCACCGTCATTGGCGCGTGCAAACGCCCATGGATACAAAGCCGAACGGATGTTGCCCAGGTGGATAAAACCAGTAGGCGAAGGAGCAAAACGGGTGCGTACTTTTTGTTTTGTCATTGGTAGGTGTCCAGTCCGCGAGAGAGGTCAGCCTTGATATCGTCCAAGTGCTCCAGACCCACGGAGATGCGAATAAGTCCCTGACCCAGGCCTGCAGCTTGACGCTGCTCCTCTGTCAGACGGCCATGCGAAGTGCTGGCGGGATGGGTGATGGTGGTTTTCACATCACCCAAATTAGCCGTAATGCTACACACTTGAGTATGGTCGACAACGTGGAAGGCATTCTTGCGCAATGCCTCAGGGCTGGTGCCATGCACATCAAAAGCCAGCACTGCTCCACCCATGCCATTTTGCTGCTTCATGGCCAGCGCGTACTGAGGGTGGCTTTGCAAACCAGGGTAGTACACACGCGCCACCTTGGGATGTGCCTCCAGCCAATGCGCCAACTCCAGCGCCGCTGCGCTTTGGGCTTTGACGCGCAGCGACAAGGTTTCAAGCCCCTTCATCACGGTCCAGGCGTTGAAAGGCGCTGCGTTCAACCCCCCACTGCGCAAAAAGGTACCCATTACCTTATCCACCAGCGCCGTGGTGCCACACACCGCGCCAATCATGACGCGCCCCTGCCCATCCAGGAATTTGGTGCCTGAGTGCACCACAACGTCAGCCCCCAGTTTGGCGGGTTGCTGCAGGATGGGAGTGGCAAAGCTGTTGTCCACCGCCAGCAAGGCACCATGCGCATGTGCCAGCTCGGCCAACGCAGCGATATCACACAGATCGGTCAGAGGGTTGGTCGGCGTCTCCGCAAAAAACAAGCGGGTATTGGGCTGGATGGCAGCCTGCCACTCCTTGACATCCGTTTGTGAAACAAACGTAGTTTCCACCCCGAACCGAGCCATTTCTGTACCCAGCAATTTGATGGTTGAGCCAAACATGGAGCGCGAGCAAATCACATGGTCGCCCGCCTTCAAGGTTGTGAGTGCCACCAGCAAAATAGCCGACATGCCGGTGCTGGTCGCCACGGCACACTCTGTGCCCTCCATGGCTGCCAAACGCTTTTCAAAGCTGGTGACTGTAGGGTTGGAGGTACGGCTGTAGGTATAGCCCTCTTCCTGTGCAGCAAAACGGCGCGCTGCCGTTTCACCATCGGGCTGCACAAAGCTGCTGGTCATATACAGCGCTTCACAATGCTCACCCCACTGGCTACGTGGCAAGGCCTCGCGCACAGCCAGGGTTTCTGGATGCAGACCTTCTGGGAGTGTTGGTTCGGTCACGACAGCTAATCCTCAATCTATCTAGGTTCGGTGCAGGCCATTTACCCGCATCATGAAAAAAAGGAGCGGCTTGCGCGTATCAAACAGGCATTTCAAAGCTCAATCACTTTGAAGTACCGATTTGGCCTGCGCTAGCAGCTCCTTTGATATTGTGCCTCTGGGCTTATGACGTCCAGTTTAGAGCTTATTGCCTTATTGCTCTTGAACGTTGTGAAGCGACAGGCGTGAAGTATCTTCTTCCGATTCTTCCTGCTGCCCTGCATTGCGACCTTCGTTAAGCGCAGTGACTTCGGCATCGGAAATATCACCGGTCACGTAGATGCCATCAAAACAGGAGGCTTCAAAGCCTTTGACGGCGGGATTGATCTTGCCAACCGCCTGTTTCATCGCATTCACATCTTGGTAAATGAGGGCATCACAACCAATGACCTGACGAATCTCTTCCACCGTACGGCCATTGGCTACCAGCTCAGACTTGGTAGGCATATCTATACCGTAGACATTGGGGTAGCGCACCGGAGGCGCAGCAGAAGCCAGGTAAACCTTGTTGGCGCCAGCATCACGGGCCATTTGCACGATTTCCTTGGAAGTGGTGCCACGCACGATGGAGTCATCCACCAACAGCACATTGCGGCCCTTGAACTCACTTCCGATGGCATTGAGCTTTTGGCGCACCGACTTCTTGCGCGCACCCTGACCCGGCATGATGAAGGTTCGGCCCACATAGCGGTTTTTAACAAAACCTTCTCGATAAGGAATACCCAGCAACTGTGCAAGCTGCATGGCACTGGGACGGCTGGATTCAGGGATTGGGATCACTGCATCAATTTCATCCGGCGCAACAGTGGAGATCACACGCTTGGCCAGCGTTTCACCCATGTTCAAACGGGCTTGGTATACCGAGATACCGTCGATGGTGGAGTCTGGACGCGCCAGATACACATACTCGAACACGCAAGGGTAAAGCTGGCTGTTTTCAGCACACTGCTCAGTATGCACTGTGCCATCGTTGGCAATGAAGACCGCCTCGCCCGGTGCAATGTCACGCTCAAGAGTGTGCAGCGTACCTTCCAGCGCGACAGACTCGCTGGCCAGCATGTAGGTGCCGTCAGCCCCCTTGCCGATGCACAGAGGGCGAATGCCAAATGGATCGCGGAAAGCCAGCAAGCCGTAACCTGCAATCAGCGCAATCACGGCATAAGAGCCCTTGATACGCTTGTGCACCGCGCGCACTGCCTTGAAGACCTCATCGTGCGTGAGCGGTGCGCCGCTGGTGGCACGCCCGATTTCATGCGCCAGCACGTTGAGCAGAACTTCCGAGTCGCTTTCGGTATTAGTGTGGCGATGATCGGTGCTGGCCAACTCTTCGCGCAGCTGTTTGGCATTGGTCAGGTTGCCGTTGTGCACCATGACCACACCAAACGGCGCATTCACGTAGAAAGGCTGCGCCTCTTCTTCACTGGCTGCGTTGCCCGCGGTCGGATAGCGCACCTGCCCCAAACCTACATTACCCGGCAGCGCTCGCATATTGCGAGTGCGGAACACATCCTTCACCATGCCCTTGGCCTTGTGCATGAAGAACTTGCGTTCTTGCTGGGTCACGATACCGGCTGCATCTTGACCACGATGCTGAAGCAGCAGCAAGGCGTCATAGATCAGTTGATTCACAGGCGTGGTACTGACCACCCCGACGATTCCACACATAGTCGAGTTCCATCTATCTGCAGGATTGCTCCTGCGGTCTTTGCTTGCAGACTGCGCCCATGCCCATCACAGGCCCAGCCCTCACTCTCTCACGCGGAAGGCATCAGCCTTCCCCATTCCATGGATAGCGCGGGCAAAATGCTTGCCACCGCATCTGCCAGCCATGGCGCTGCCAGCGATTGTGTCCACCAGTTTTCCTGATGCAGAGGTGTGGAAACTACGACCACCGCCAACACCAAAATCAACACTCCAGCCCGCAGCACGCCAAAAACAGCTCCCAAGGCACGATCTACCGGCCGCAGACCTACCGCCTCGATCAGCTTCTTGGCCAATGCACTGAGCAGCCCCCAGGCAAACACAGCCAGCACAAACGTCAATACAAAACTTATGCCGTATTGCACAGTGGCATCGAAACCATCCAGTGGCAGCCAGGCCGCCACATCTTCCGCAAACAGCCGGGCAACAAAAAAACCAGCCACCCAGCCCACCAGCGAAAACAACTCAAAAACCAGACCTCGCCATGCACCAAGCAGCATGGACACTACCAAGATGCCCAGCAACACGCCATCCAAAACAACCATGCGTTTGCGCTCTTTCTAGGTGGGTGCAATCAGCGGGCTTACAAGGTCAATACCGAGGCAGCCAGGCCAAGCCCCTTGATGCGCACAGCAGCCTGATCAGCGTCGCTACGCTGGTCAAACGGGCCCACACGCACACGGGTGCGCTTGCCATCTTTGGTGTTCACAGCCTGTGTATAGGTTTTCAAACCTGCACGCTCAAGTTTGCTACGAACTTCATTGGCCTTGGACGTATCCGCGAACGCCCCCACCTGCACAATAAAGCGCCCTTGCTTGCTGGCTTCAACCTTTGAAGGCGGTGTTGTTGCCGTCGAGGCTGGCTGGGGCGCACGCCCCTCAAGCAGCGCACGTGCGCGCTCGGCGTCACTGACCGCAGCAGGCTTGGACTTGGGCTCAGGCTTTGCTACCGACTCAGGTTTAGGAGTTGGTTTCGACTCAGGCTTGGGCTCGGGTTTCACTTCCGGCTTAGGCTTGATAACCTCTGGCTTGGGCGGAACTACAGGCTCTGGAACGAAACGAGGCGGCTCTGGCGGCTTTGGCACAGCCAAAGGTGCAGGCTCATTCGTCACCAGTTCCTCACCGTCGCCCAATCCATTGTCAGGCGACGTGATTGGCGATGTTGGTGCCGTGGGAAGGGGCGCCTCCAGCCCTCCGGTTTGTGCTTGATTGCCAGGCACCATCATGGGCGCTACCTGATTGCGATCAGGAATCTCGATCGGCACATCAACCGGGATAGGACGAGGCTGGGTATCAAACAAGATGGGAAAACCAATCACCCCCAGCACCACCAGAACGGCTGCGCCAATGAGGCGATGGCGCGCACGGCGGCGCATGTCATCTACGCTTTCAGCCTGAGCGGTGCGAGAACGCCGAAGAGGCGCTTGCTCACGCTCCTCTTTCTGACCAGGCCAACGAAATTTGAAAAGTGCCATGAAGATGCGTCGCGTAGCGGACCTTATTCGCCCAAATGCTTGGCGTGCAGGCGAGGCGGCCCATCTTTCAAAACCTCACCTACCGTATAAAACGAGCCAAAGACCACAATTCTATCAGCCGGGTCTGCCGCTTGAACGGCAGCGTCCAATGCCGCTTGCGGCGTATCGTACAAACTGGTGGGGACTTCACGCTGTGTACCACCTGCCACTACCTGCAAAGCCTTGAATTTCTGCTGCAAGTTTGCTGCACTCTCTGCACGCTCCGTAGGCAGATCTGTGAAGTACCAGCGATCAATCAAAGGCCCTACTTTAAGCAGCATAGGCGCCAAATCCTTGTCGGCCATGGCACCAAACACTGCATGTGTTGTGGGGTAGTAACCCATTGCATCCAGATTCGCGGTCAGCGCAGCCACCGAATGTGGATTGTGAGCCACATCCAGCACCAAAGTTGGCTGGCCGGGAATGATCTGAAAACGCCCTGGCAACTCGACCATAGCCAGTCCTGTACGCACAGCTTGCGCTGTTACAGGCAGCACAGAACGCAAGGCTTCATAAGCTGCCAAAACACCTGAAGCATTCATCAACTGGTTAGCGCCACGCAAAGCCGGGTACGACAAGCCCGCATAACGACGCCCCCGCCCTGCCCAACCCCATTGCTGCTTGTCACCGTCATAGTTGAAATCACGACCAAACATGCGCAGATCAGCACCAATGGCGTTGGCGTGCTCAACCACACTTTGAGGAGGCATGGGGTCACTGACAATGACGGGGCGCCCTGCACGCATGATGCCGGCCTTCTCACGCCCAATGGCTTCCCGGTCGTTACCCAATATAGCGGCGTGATCAATATCGATGCTGGTGATGATGGCGCAATCCGCATCCACCACGTTGGTGGCGTCCAGACGCCCGCCTAGACCCACCTCAAGAATCGCCACGTCTAGCTTGGCCTGACTCAGCATGCGCATGATAGCCAGGGTGGTAAATTCAAAATAGGTCAGCAGCACTTCATCGCCCAAATGGCGTGCAGCTTCCACCGCCTCGAAATGTGGCAAGAATGCTTCGGCGCTGGCGATTTCACCATGGATGCGACAGCGCTCTTCAAAGTGCACCAAATGTGGTGAGGTATAAACACCTGGCTTGTAGCCCGATTGCAGTGCCACTGCTTCCAGCATGGCACAGGTAGAGCCCTTGCCATTGGTGCCCGCCACGGTAATCACTGGGCAGTCAAACTTCAACTGCATGCGCTGCGCCACTTCGCGCACACGCTCAAGACCCATGGCAATAGTTTGTGGATGAATTTGCTCGCAGTGGGCAAGCCATTCAGAAAGTGTGGAGAAATTGCTGTGCATACAGGGCATGATTGTCGCGCACCCACGCATGCATCATCATCAACATCATGAGTACCAACAAGATTATTCGTGTTTACGGCATCCCAAATTGTGACACTGTGAAAAAAGCACGCTCCTGGCTGACAGCTCAGGGCTTGGATTACGAGTTTCACGACTTCAAAAAACAAGGCGTACCAGCGGAAAAACTCCCCCTGTGGATGGCAGCCGTAGGCTGGGAAAAGCTGACCAATCGCCAGGGCACCACATGGCGCAAGCTGGAGCCCAGCACCCAGGCCAGCGTGGTGGACGCGGCTACTGCGGCCAACGTGCTGCAAGCCAACGCCAGCGTCATCAAACGTCCGGTCGTCGAATGGCCAGACGGACGCATCACGGTGGGCTTCAAAGCCGAAACATGGCAGTCCGAGTTAGCCTGATCACGCTGCTCAAACTTCCATACATATCTATCATGTGTACATAGATAGAGATAGTGTGCGGCAGCCTTCCAGCGCTGCACGCACGCACTGGAATGAGGAAGCAAACATGAGCTATCAGCTTCATCCACTCGCCATGGCTGGCGCTGCTGCACTTTGGTGCGCAACACTGCCAGCGGCAGCTCTGGCACAAGCAGGCTATGCCCAAGTGCTAGACGCCACCCCCATCTATGAACAGGTAGCCACACCCCATGAGACATGCATGGAGCTTGCCAGGCACACACGCTGCACCACCAGCACAAGCTATGAAGAACATATCGTGGGTTACGACGTGCTTTACGAATACAACGGGCAGCAATTTAACCAGCGCATGGCGCAAAAGCCCGGCAAGCGCATTCGCATTCAAGCTGCCACGACCAGTCAACGCCATAGCAGCACGGATCGGCCCGGCACCTCCAGCGTGAAGCCCGGAGCGAAGTCCTACGGCTCTGTGCCACCAGGTGTTGCTGACGTCGAACGCATTGAATACCACCACCCCGACAGCGAATTCCCCGTCTTTATCGACATACACCCTAGGCACGTACCTCATCGGCCTTAGCCGCACATTTGCTCACCTGTTTTTACGCAGCTTTACCCACCTCGGCAACGAAAGTTGCGTACCAAACCTAAACTGCGGCTTGCGATCACTCACATACAGTGATTGCACAAGGAGCTTTCATATGGGTATCAAGCATTGGTTCACTTTGGCGACGACTGCAGCACTGGCCTGTGGCAGCGCTATGGCGCAAGAGCAGGCGCGCGTGCTGTCAGCCATTCCTGTTGTCCAGCAAGTGCAGGTCCCCCAGCAGTTTTGCCAGGATGAACAGGTCTATAGCGGCCAGCGTACCAACGGCACCGGAGCCATCATTGGCGCAGTCATTGGCGGTGTTGCAGGCAATGCCTTGGGCCGCAGCAGCGGCCGCCATGCTGACCCACGCGCTTATCGTGGTTATCACGGCCACCGTGGCTATGGCTACCGTCATCACGGCTACTCGGGAGGCTCCAATCGAGGAGCAGCCACCATCATCGGGGCCATTGCCGGTGGCTTGATCGGCAATGTCATAGAAAGCAGCAACAGCCAGCCTCAATATGAGACTGTCCAGCGCTGCACCCAAGAGATGGGTTATGAGAATCACACCGTGGGTTACGATGTCACCTACGAATATGCGGGACAGCGCTATACCACCCGCATGGATCAACACCCAGGCGCCTGGATGCCTATCCAGTTGCAGCCCCAGCAACCGCATTTCAACGCCACGCCTACCGATACCGGGCGTTTTGTGGGCCCTAGCGGGGTGTACCAGCCAGCGCCTAGCGGCCGGGTTGTGGTGCAAAACATCAACTATGCGCCCGCTAACTCCGACCACGTGGTCGTGGGCAGTTACCCGCCGCCACCCCGCGAACCCGGTTACTGGCGCTAATCCATCTGCAACGCCCTGCCCCAGGGGCTTTGCCATATGCGTTTTGCGAAACCCCAACCAATGCGCAGGTAGCCTAAAATGCTGAGCTTCGATCCAACCTCAGCGACTACGCGTTCACATGACTACCGAGCATTTCTCCGGCGTGACCTTGACGACCAAGGCCAATGTTTACTTTGACGGCAAGTGCGTCAGCCACAGCTTCACGCTGGCCGACGGCACCAAGAAGTCGGTCGGCGTTGTATTGCCTGCCACATTGACCTTCGGTACTGCTGCCGCGGAAATCATGGAGTGCGTAGGTGGCGCTTGCGAATACAAGCTCGATGGCACTGATGAATGGAAGACTGCGACTGCAGGCGAGAGCTTTCACATCCCTGCCAACTCCAAATTCGACATTCGCGTGACCGAGGCTTACCACTACATCTGCCACTACGCCTAAGCATCCGGCAACACGGCGGGTTTGAATCTCAAGCCGTTTTAGCCCCGAGCCCTTCATCGCCAAGAGCTGGTAGCTCGTCAATTTAAAGAGAATTTCTCATGGAAACCATTCTGCAATCCGTTCCCGTCGGCCAAAAAGTCGGCATCGCCTTCTCTGGTGGTCTGGACACCTCCGCCGCCCTGCGCTGGATGAAGAACAAGGGTGCGCTGCCCTACGCTTACACCGCCAACCTGGGCCAACCCGACGAAGAAGATTACGATGCCATTCCCCGCAAGGCGATGGAATACGGCGCAGAAAAGGCACGTCTGATCGACTGCCGCCCCCAATTGGCCAACGAAGGCATTGCAGCCATCCAGGCAGGCGCTTTCCACATTTCCACCGGCGGCATCACCTACTTCAACACCACTCCTCTGGGCCGTGCTGTAACGGGCACCATGCTGGTGGCTGCGATGAAGGAAGACGACGTCAACATCTGGGGCGATGGTTCGACCTTCAAGGGCAACGACATCGAACGCTTCTACCGCTACGGTCTGCTGACCAACCCTGCGCTGAAGATCTACAAGCCCTGGCTGGACAACGCCTTCATCAACGAATTGGGCGGCCGCAAGGAAATGTCTGAATTCCTGATCAAGGAAGGTTTTGGCTACAAGATGTCTGTGGAAAAGGCCTACTCCACCGACTCAAACATGCTGGGCGCAACCCACGAAGCCAAGGACCTGGAAGAACTCAACAGCGGCATCCGCATCGTCAATCCCATCATGGGCGTGGCATTCTGGAAGCCTGAAGTGGAAGTCAAGGCCGAAGAAGTCTCTGTCACTTTCGACGAAGGTCGCCCCGTCGCTTTGAACGGCAAGGAGTTCACAGACCCCGTCGAACTGTTCCTGGAAGCCAACCGCATTGGTGGCCGCCATGGCCTGGGCATGAGCGACCAGATTGAGAACCGCATCATTGAAGCCAAGAGCCGCGGCATCTACGAGGCCCCCGGCATGGCTCTGCTGCACATCGCTTACGAGCGCCTGGTGACAGGCATCCACAATGAAGACACCATTGAGCAGTACCGCATCAACGGCCTGAAGCTCGGTCGCCTGCTGTACCAAGGTCGCTGGTTCGACCCCCAGGCCATCATGCTGCGCGAAGCTTCGCAGCGCTGGGTGGCACGCGCCATCACCGGCACAGTGACTTTGGAACTGCGTCGTGGCAATGACTACTCGCTGCTGAACACTGAATCGCCCAACCTGACTTACGCGCCTGAGCGTCTGTCCATGGAAAAAGTGGAAGATGCGCCTTTCAGCCCTACAGACCGTATTGGTCAGCTGACCATGCGTAACCTGGACTTGATTGACACACGTGACAAGCTGGCCGTGTACTCCAAGGCTGGTCTGCTAAGCGTAAGCAGCGCCAACGCGCTGCCTCAGCTGGGCAACAAGTAAAAGCGTACGGGATTCTGACCCCGCTTTGATCAACCGCTGGCAGCCCCAGCGGTTTTTTTATGCCTGACTCTACTTTTAGACACCTCTGTGACACGCCGCGATACCAAGGCAAGGCTTTGACCTACGGGTTTTCCTGAGCCATGCATAAAGACTGCACGTATCTATTGTTAGGAGTACGTATGTTTTCTCAGTCTTTGAAGCCATCCTGCGCGACTTTGGCCGCCGCATTCGCGATCGGCCTTTCCATATCCGGGGCTGCGCTGGCTCAAAACACCGATGCGGCTTCCGGCAATGCACCCGCTGCGCCTGCCGAAGCTCCCAAGCTACCACCGCCTAACCCTGACGCCGAAAAAGCACTTCACAAGCACTTTCAATCCTTGTTCTCGGCACTGGAAGGAAAAGCGGCCGTACCAGACGCCAAGAACTTTTCCGAGGATTTCAACAAACAAGTCAGTACAGACCAGATCAAGCAAGTGTTTGCTCAAGTGCACCAGACAATGGGCAAATGCCGTATCGCTGGCCAGCTTAAAGGCCCTGTGTCATTTGTAAGCAGCTACCTGCTGCAATGTGACAACGGTTTTGTGCCCATGGATATCTCAGTGGAAGAAACTGCACCTTACAAGGTGCAGAGCCTGCTTATTCGCCCTGGATACGCCAAACTGTAACTATCTAATTAATGCTGAGCCAACCGAAATTCTTCACCTGAAACTGCATTTGCATACATACAGGCAACAATATTGGTAAAAAAACTCAGCACTTCCTGCATCCAGCGCTCCTACAATGGGTTTACATCTTGGCACGCATCCTGCAGAGACCAAGGCGTTGATAACAACATTGAAGGAAGACTTGAATGACAAAGAAGTTTCTGAGTTTGGCTCTGTTGGCGGCTTGCGCAACTGCGTCACAGGCTGCTGACCTCAAGGTGGCCATTGACCCCACCTATGAACCCTTCACCTATAAAACGCCAGATGGCAAGCCCGCTGGTTTTGACGTAGACATTGCCAACGCCGTATGCGCTGAAATCAAGCGCAACTGCGTGTTCGTCGAGCAGGTCTGGGACAGCATGATTCCCGGCTTGCAAGCGCGCAAATATGATGTGATTGTCAGCTCACTGTCCATCACCGAAGAGCGCAAGCGCGTGATCGACTTCTCGGACCGTTACTACAAGACGCCCAGCGCCATCGTCGTGAAGAAGGGTACCGAATACACCGGCCCTGCATCGCTCAAAGGCAAGCGCATCGGCGTGCTCAAGGGCAGCACCCAAGAGAAGTGGGCTCTGGGAGAGCTCAAGCCCGCGGGTGTGAACGTAGTCCCATATGAAGCCCAGGATCAGGTGTATCTGGACATCAACGCTGGACGTCTGGACGGTACTGTGGCCGACAAGGTGGAAGTGCACGGTGGCTTCTTGCGCAAGCCGGAAGGCAAGGACTATGGCTATGTGGGCCACGACCAGTATGAAACCAAATACTACGGTGAAGGCATCGGTATTGGCATGCGCAAGAACCAAAAGGAATTGAAAGAGCAGATCAACGCTGCCATCAAAACGATTCGTAGCAATGGTACCTACAACACCATTGCCAAGAAGTACTTTGACTTCGATCCTTACGGCAACTAAGCACTAATATCGCCACTGCCCGCTGCCCGGTTTTCCCGGCAGCGGGCAGTCTTGTTTAGGAAAAGCGTCTGCGCGCATGAGCGATTACTACTTATCAATTTTGCAAGGGGCATTGCTGACAGTGGCAGTGTCCCTTGCATCTCTTTTGGTCTCCACGGTACTTGGCCTGCTGGGTGCCACAGCCAAGCTCTCAGGGAAAAAACCGCTGGTATGGATTTCGACGCTCTACACCACCGTGGTGCGCGGCATCCCTGAGCTGGTGCTGATGCTGCTGATTTTTTATGGCGCAGCCATTGGCATCAACAGCTTTTTTGAATCCATTGGCTCTGACTTTGTCCTGGACCTCAACCCCTTTGTCGCAGGCGTTGCCACCTTGGGTTTTATCTACGGCGCCTACATGACCGAGACTTTTCGGGGTGCCATCCTGTCCATCCCACGCGGACAGATGGAGGCGGCCTGGGCCTTTGGCATGGGCTCTACCCAGACTTTTCTGCGCATCACACTGCCACAGATGGTGCGCTATGCCTTGCCCGGCTTTACGAACAACTGGCTGGTGCTGATCAAAGCCACCGCTCTGGTCAGCCTCATCGGCCTGCACGACATGACCTATCTGGCCAAGCAAGCCAGCGCAGCCACACGTGAGCCTTTCATCTTTCTGCTGTTTGCAGCCGGCTTGTATCTGGTCTTCACCAGCATTTCGCTATGGGTGCTCAAGCGCCTGAATGCGCGCTATAGCCTGGGCACGGAAAAGGTGCAGTTATGAGCTGGGACATCATCTTCCAACCCGAGCATCTGGCCATGTATGGCAACGGCTTGCTCACCACGCTCTGGCTGCTGCTGTCCAGTCTGGCCATTGGCTGCGTCCTTGCGCTGCTGGGCGCCATTGCGCTGACCAGTGGCAATGTCCTGCTCGAAAAGCTGGTCGGTGCCTGCACCTACTTTGTCCGGGGCACACCGCTGCTGATTCAGGTCTACCTGATTTACTACGGTCTGGCGCAACTGGAGTGGATTCAGGCCCGCTGGGATGACGTCTGGCCCTGGACACATTTCAAAGAGCCGTTCTTTTGTGCCCTGCTGGCATTTGCGCTGAATACCGCAGGCTATACCGCAGAGATGCTGGCAGGGGCTATCCGCGAGACCAATCCTGGTGAGGTGGAAGCCGCGCGTGCCATGGGCATGAGCCGCTGGCAGATCATGCTGCGCATTGTGATGCCCAGTGCCTTGCGCCGCACCCTGCCGCCCTACTGCAACGAGGCCGTGATGATGCTGCACTCCACCAGTCTGGCCAGCGTGGTGCCCGCGCTGACCGATATCACCGCTGTAGCCAGCCGTATCTATTCAGACTATTACCTGCCGTTTGAGGCTTATCTGGCCGCTGCCGCCATCTATTTGTGCGTGACCTTTGCGCTGATTGGCTTTTTCCGCTTGCTGGAAAAACGCTTTCTGGCCTATCTGGCACCCCGTACGCACTAACCACGCACACGCATTGACGCATTGCATCCATGACATCCACAGCTTACAAACTTCAGGCCGAAGGTATTCACAAGAGCTACGGCAGCAACCATGTTCTCAAGGGCGTCACGCTCAATGCCAAGGCGGGCGACGTGATCAGCCTCATTGGCAGCTCCGGCTCCGGAAAATCCACCCTGCTGCGATGCATTAACCTGCTGGAAAAACCCCAGCAAGGGCGCATTGTGGTGGCAGGCGAAGCACTGGAACTGAAACTAGGCCGCAGCGGCGAGCTGGAAGCCGTCAACCCCAAGCAGCTGCAGCTCCTGCGCACCAAGCTCGCCATGGTGTTTCAGCATTTCAACCTGTGGGCACACAAAACCGTGCTGCAAAACATCATTGAAGCACCGGTTCACGTGCTGGGCATCCCCAAAGATGAAGCCGTTGAACGTGCCCGTAAATACTTGCACCTGGTTGGCCTTGAAAACCGTGAAGACACATGGCCCAACCACATGAGTGGCGGCCAACAGCAGCGTGTGGCGATTGCACGCGCTCTGGCGGTCGAACCTGAGGTCATGCTGTTTGACGAGCCCACCAGCGCACTGGACCCCGAGCTGGTTGGTGAAGTGCTTCGCGTGATGCAGGTGCTGGCGCAGGAAGGCCGCACCATGGTGGTCGTGACCCACGAAATCGGCTTTGCGCGCGAAGTTTCCAACCATGTCGTCTTCTTGCATCAGGGTTTGATCGAAGAGCAAGGCAATCCTCGCCAAGTTCTGGTTAACCCGCAAAGTGAACGCTTGGCCAAGTTCCTCTCAGGCAGCCTGAAATAAGGTTTTCTAGGGAATTCCTTGATGAAAAACAAGCCCTCGAGGAACTTTGAAGGCACGTAAGGCTCTATCCTTGGTGCACACCGTGTTTTGCACGTGTGTAAGCGACATCAAGAAGGGAGAGACAAATGTCCGAATTTCAACAACAGCCCTCGCGCACCATTACCATCGACCGCTTCACATTTGAGCCCAAAGCTCTGGCCGAAGCCGATGGTCGCTTTCAAGCCCACCTCACTGTGGACAGCGGTAACGGAACCGAACGCACTCAGCGTTTTTTCACTTTCACGCCACTGTTCCAATCTGCTGACCGTGCCATCGCTTATGCGGTACAACAAGCTAGTGAGTGGATGAAGCAAAAATCCCTGGCCTGATGACTTCAGGCATTTTCGGCAGCAGGTGTGGCTGCCATTCAACAATGAAAAGCGCTATGCATTGCACAGCGCTTTTTTATTGCCCGGGCCGAATCAGACAACCACAGGCTCCGGCTCCAGGCGAATGCCAAAACGCTCATAGACACTGGTCTGGATCGCTCCTGCCAATGTCATGACCTCTCCCCCCGTCACGCTGTCCCCGCCTGTGCCACAGTTGACCAAAACCAGCGCTTGCTTGTCGTAGACCCCGGCATTGCCCACTGTCTTGCCCTTCCAGCCGCAAGCATCAATCATCCAGCCCGCAGCCAGTTTGACCGACCCATCTGGCATGGGGTAGTGCACAATTTTGGGCTCACGCGCAATGATGTCTCGGCACTGGTCTTCAGTCACCGTCGGGTTCTTGAAGAAGCTCCCGGCATTGCCTACAACCGCAGGGTCTGGCAGTTTGGCCCGGCGAATAGCCACGACCCAATCAAAAATCTGCTTGGATGTGGGTTGCTCCACGCCTTCCTCGGCTTGCTTGCGCTGCAAATCCAGATAGTCCATCTCGGGCTTCCAGTGTTTGGACAAGGCAAAGCGTACTGTTGTGATGACTGCACGCCCTGCAAGCCCCATGCCCTGCGCCTTGGCAACTGGTGTGCCTTGCGGTGCAGCGGGTGCATGTTTGAATACCGAATCCCGATAGCCAAAGGCGCATTGAGCCGCATTCAAAGTGAATGCCTCACCGGTCACCAGATCTACCGCATCCAGCTCATGAAAACGATCTTGCAACTCCACACCGTAAGCACCGATGTTCTGTACCGGCGCAGCCCCCACAGTTCCGGGCACCAGCGCCAGATTCTCCAGACCTGGATAGCCATGCTCTACCGTCCAGGCCACCAGATCATGCCAACGAACACCGGCACCAGACTCAATGATCCAGTGGCTATCGGTCTCGGACACGACTGCAATGCCTGGAATTTCCATCTTCAGTACCACAGCGTCCACCACATCGCCCGTCAGGACAATATTGCTGCCTCCACCCAGGACAAACACTTTACGTCCCTGGTAATGCGGGCTGGCAGCAAACGCCTTCACATCGGCAGCACTGCGAATGCGCACCAGGGTGTCAGCGCTGGCAACAATGCCGAAGGTGTTGCAGTCCTGCAGGGGGGTATTTTTCTCGACTAACATCCCTGAGATTGTCGCACTGTGCTGTGGCCTGTGCCTATCAGGCTCACCAAGTGCCCTGCCCACCACCCTATTAAAGAAAGAAAAGCCATGCCATCTTTTGACACTGTGCTCGAAGCCGATTTCGTTGAGGTCAAGAACGCCGTTGAAAATACCGCCAAAGAAATTGGCACCCGCTTTGACTTCAAAGGCACCTCTGCGGGCATTGAACTCAAGGACAAGGAAATCACCTTGTACGGAGATGCCGATTTTCAATTGCAGCAAGTCGAAGATATCTTGCGCAACAAGTTGACCAAACGCAACGTAGACGTACGTTTCATGGACGTGCAAGCCAGCCAGAAGATGGGTGGCGACAAGGTCAAGCAAACCGTGAAGATCAAAAACGGCATCGAGTCCGATCTGGCCAAGAAGCTGCAAAAAATGATCAAAGACAGCAAGCTCAAGGTGCAAGCCGCCATTCAAGGTGACGCCGTGCGCATCACCGGCGCCAAGCGCGATGATTTGCAAGCAGCTATGGCGCTGATTCGCAAGGATCTGGCCGACCATCCGCTGTCTTTTAACAACTTCCGCGACTAAAGCGGCTTCGGTAGACTGTGGCACACCCACTGTCTACCGGAACACCATGTCTCACCCTGTACTGCGCATCGTGCTGGCGCTGCTTGCAAGCAGCGCACTGGCGAACACTACCAGCTACGCACAATCGGTTGCGATGACTGGCGTGATGGGCAGCAAAGCACTGCTGGTCATCAATGGAGGGGCGCCCAAGGCCCTCAGCGCCAATGAAAGCCACCAGGGTGTACGTGTCATCCAGGTTCAGGGAAACAGCGCCACCATTGAGTGGCAGGGCCAGCACCAGACTCTGCGCGTTGGCGGCTCTCCGGTCAGCGTTGGCCAGGGCCTGGGCGGCGGTCGCAAAGTGGTGCTCCGTGCAGACAGCCGGGGACACTTTCGCGAGTCCGGATATATCAACAACAAACCCATGGAATACATGGTGGACACCGGTGCCAGCATTATCGGTATCGGACTGACTGATGCGCAGCGCATGGGACTGGACTACGAAAAAGGCGCACGCGTGAACTTCCGCACAGCCAATGGCAACGCTTTAGGCTGGCATGTCAGACTGGACACTGTGCGTGTGGGCGATCTTACGGTTTATGGCGTAGATGCCATCGTCGGCCCGCAACCCATGCCCTATGTGCTGCTAGGCAACAGTTTTTTGTCCCAGGTACACATGACACGCCGCGGCAATGAGATGGTGCTGGAGATGCGTTAGACATACCATCCGCACTCTTGGTTGAGTTAGCGCTTTGTACTGTCGGCACTCACATATGGCGTACAGCTTTTGGCATGTGTGCACCCGAGGTGCCCACTATGTGCCATGTGTGGTCGATGACTGCTCCGCTTCAGTGCTGCGCTCCCCCATATAACGCGCTTTCTTGTGGGGCTTGAGTTTCTCCACATCCACCAGCACCAGACCATCAACACAGTGGGAAAAATCGGGGTCCACACCAAAATCCAGAAAACGCACCCCGCCTGGTTCAGCCACCTCGGCGTATTGCTTGTACAGCGTCGGCACCGCGGAGCCCATGTGAGCCAGCAGATGCTTGAGGCGCACAAAGTCTGCTGCGGCATCCTCACCCGAAAACTGCGCACGCAAGTCCCGTCCCTCTCCAGGCACATAAGGGCGTCGGGCATGTGCCAGGCAGGCTGCGCCAAAGTGGTTGCGATAATGGTAAATCAACAGGTCACGCGCTGCTGGCGGCATATCGCGACTGATGGAGACAGGGCCAAACAGGTAACGGCACTCGGGATTGCGGCGCATATATGCACCGATACCAAACCACAGATAGTCCAAAGACCTTTTGCCCCAATAACGTGGCTGCACAAACGAGCGGCCCAGTTCCAGCCCCTGCTGCAAAAATGGCTCCATACCGGGAGTGAACTCGAACAGGCTGTGCGTATACAGCCCTTGCACGCCCTGCTGCGCCAGCACCTTTGCCGTACGCGCCATGCGATAGGCACCGGCAATCTCCAGATCTTGGGGATCCCACAAGATCAGGTGGTCATAGTGCGCATCAAAGCGATCCAGATCACGCCGGGTGCCGCTGCCCTCGCCCACGGCACGGAACGACAGCTCCCGCAGCCGCCCTACCTCACGCAGGATGGGAGAGTCCAGCCCACCGCTGAAGCAATGGATGCGTTTGCCATCGGGCGTCTCTCCCAGCAACTCGCAAGCTGACACAGCCTGTGCCAACGCACTGCGATCCACCGGGTGAGCAATGGCCGTTTCAACGCGCAGCAAATTGGCTTTGTCCTGCGCCACGCGGTAGAGATGCTTGCGCAACATCTTGGCCACCGCGCCCAGCTCCAGAGGCAAGGCACCGTAACTGCTGTGTGGAATCGGATGACCAATGCGCAAGTCAATACTTTTCTGATGCTGCCCGAACATCTCCTTGACCAGCAACAGCGTTGCCAGCGGCTTGTAGAGCATGGACGCGCCGTAAAACAGCGCAGAATTTCGGCCATCAATATGGATGGGCACGATGGGTGACTGCGTCTGGCCTGCCAGCCGCAAGAAGCCCGTGTTCCAGCGCCCATCACGCACACCTTCGGGATGCAGACGCGAAACTTCGCCTGCCGGAAAGATGATCACCGCGCCTTCTCCTTGCAGGTGCTCCAAAATGGCTTTGAGTTGACGCGCTCCGCTGCGCCCACCCAGCACGGTCACCGGCAACAGCAAACGCTTGAGAGGCTCCAGTTCAGCCAGCAGTCCGTTAGCCACGATCTTGACATCACGCCGAATACCGCCCACCAGATTCAGCAGGGCCAGCCCATCCAGCGACCCGATAGGATGGTTGGCAATAATCACCACACGTCCCTGCGTAGGAATGCGCTCACGTTCGTTATCACGCACGGCATAGCTGAAGGCAAAGTGCTCCAGCACCTGCTCGATAAATTGAAAGCCTTCAAGGTGGGGGTACTGCTGCGCAAAATGACGAAAACTTTGCTCACGCAGCAAACGCCGCAGCACACCACGCACCCCCACACTCAGCCGGGGATGGCGCTGCAATTGCGGCAAATGCATGTCAACGATGTGATCGACTGAAATCATGGCGCTTGGTGCTAGAGCTAAACACCCTGCCATCGTCACGGTGCGATGTGACAGTCTTGGGTCATATCTATGACAAATTGGTGATGTGGCGCCCATGCACCAGCAGCTTGCAGTCCTACGCCTTTTCCTGACACCCATGGTGGCAACGCGTGTGTACCACCACGAGATTTGAGTGCATAGCAGCATCTGCACGAGAAATGGGTGCTGGCTTGCATGCCTTTCATGGCCTAAGACGCAGTCCAAGTCATTCCTTGCCTCCATGGCTATTGATGCTCGCGTCCATGGAACGCAGGCCAGTCACACATGCAAGGTATCGAGACCAGGTTTCCCGACCCATCCTTAATTACTGCAGCTTTAACAGTAGGAAATTAATCATCATCAATCAGCAAAAATTGGCATGACCATAGACTTTCACAATGCAAACACGGCCCTCCCTCTCCACCAAACTGCAGGCCTTGGGCATCATCTTCCTGCTGGTTGCCTTGGCGTCCATCGGTTTCACACTGTGGATCACCTGGCGACTGGAGGGTGGCGCTGCAGCCGTAAACGAGGCGGGTCGCCTGCGCATGAACATGATGCGCATGGTGCTGGCGCAGCAGCAGGAACCGGCTACCGAGTTGCAGGGGCGCATGCAACGCTTCAATGAATCGCTGGAGCTGCTACGTTCAGGTGATCCTTCCCGTCCGTTGTTTGTCCCTTGGAATGACGAGGCACGCTCGCAATATGCAGCCGTACAAGCCGCATGGACCACCCTGTCTCAGGGATGGCAGAAACAACCGCAACTCGATGCAGCACAATCATTGGCACATGCGGACGCCTTCGTGCATCTCGTCGATGAATTTGTGGAGACTATCGAGCACCAGATTGCACGGCTGACAGCAGCGCTGCATCTTTTCCAGCTCTTTATGGTGGCGCTGGCCATCGGCTCAGCGGTGGCTTTCATTGCGCTGAGCTACCTGCTAGTGCTCAACCCGGTCTCGCGCTTGCAGGCGGCGCTGACGCGCATGCGCCAGGGAGACCTGAGCACGCGTGTGGAAGTGGACCGCACCGATGAATTCGGCCAGCTCCACGCGGGCTTCAACCTCATGGCCCATGCGCTTCAGTCCTCGCATGAGGACCTTGAACAGAAGGTGCGCGAGAAGACTGCCAGCATAGAAATTCAGAATCAGCGCCTGGCTGCACTGTACGCAGTGAGTGCGCTGGCTGCCGAAGCATCGGATCTGCCAACGCTCACACGAGGTTTTATTGAGCAGATCAAGAACATCGCCCAATGCGATGCTGCAGTGGTGCGCTGGTCGGATGAAGGCAATAAGCGTTACGTGATGCTGGCCTCGGAAGGCATGCCCGATGCAGTGCGCGACGAGGAACAATGCCTGCTCGCCGGCGTATGTGAATGCGGCCAAACGCAAAACGATCCCACCATGCGGGTCATCAAGCTGGTGCCCAAGGCTGAGCTCGAGACAGAGCTCTCGCACTGCCTGCAGGCGGGATTCAGAACCGTAGTGAGCATTCCCGTGCAGCTTCAGCACCGCGTGCTGGGCGAGGTGGATCTTTTCTACCGCACGCAGGAGGAGCTCAGCCCAGGCATGCGCGATCTGCTCACCACGATGGCGCACCATTTGGCCAGTTCGATGGAGGGCATGCGTGCGACGGCGCTAGAAATGGAGTCTGCCGTGGCTCAGGAGCGCAGCTTCATCGCCCGCGAGCTGCATGACTCGATTGCACAATCGCTCGCCTTCCTCAAGATCCAGACACAGCTGCTGCGTGATGCTGCTGCCCGCAACGACAATGACGCACGCAATCGCACACTGGGTGAACTGGAAATCGGCGTCCAGGAATGCTATGACGACGTGCGCGAATTGCTGGTGCACTTTCGCACACGCACGCAGGATGAGGACATCGAGGATGCACTGCGTTCTACGCTTTCCAAATTCGAGCACCAGACGGGCATTGCGACCTCGTTGTCGATGTCCGGCCACGGCTATCCACTGGCTTCGGATGTGCAGATCCAGATACTCCACATCCTGCAGGAAGCACTCTCCAATGTGCGCAAGCACGCGGGTGCATCGAGCGTGGATGTGCTGGTACAACGGCATCCGTTCTGGCACTTTGAGGTGCTCGACGATGGCTGCGGCTTCAATGTCGAGGACGTTCCACCCGATTCGCTGCACGTGGGACTGGGAATCATGCATGAACGCGCACAGCGCATCGGTGCTACGCTTGAAGTTGGCCCGCGCAGTCAAGGTGTCGGCACGCGTGTGGCCGTCTACCTGCCTCCCACAGTAATACCATCACCTACGCTGCAGCCGGCCAAGGACCACGCCTCAGCAACATCGACAAGCTCCAGCACACCAACAACGCAGACGCCTGCCCTTCCTTCCTCATCTTCACTTTCTGCGCCATGAAATCCCCGGTTTCCGTTTTCCTCATTGATGACCACACCCTGCTGCGCAGGGGGCTGGTGGCGCTGCTTGCGCAGCAGCCAGAACTCAAGGTGGTGGGCGAAGCCGCCGATGCCAGCCAGGCTCTGCGCCAGGTGCCCGAACTGCAACCCGATGTGATCCTGCTGGACAACCATCTGCCTGGCGTCACCGGCATTGACGCAATTGCGGGGCTTCGTGAAGCATCACCGGACAGCCGCATTCTCATGCTCACTGTCAGTGAAGACGGCGAAGACCTGTCGGCTGCGTTGCGCCAGGGCGCGCAGGGGTATCTGCTCAAGACCATCGAAGGCCACATGCTGGCCGATGCCATCCACAGGGCCATGCGTGGTGAGTCTGTGGTCAGCCCTGAGATGATGGGCAAGCTTGTGGCTGCGCTGCGCTCACAGGAAGCCGCAGAGCCCGCACCTGATACGGATCTGTCGCATACCGAGACCACATCGCCACTGTCGCCACGCGAGGAAGAAGTGCTCAGGGAAATCGCTCGCGGGGCCAGCAACAAGGAGATCGCTCGCACGCTGGATATCGCGGAGACCACGGTCAAAATCCACGTTCAACACATCCTGCGCAAGCTTGGCCTGACATCACGCGTGCAGGCTGCGGTCTATGCATCCGACCGTCAGCGCCCCTCCGAACACCAGGCCTGACGCCGCTGTGCGTCTTTCCCTTCCTGCCACGTCTTATGCCCTCCTTTGTGATGAGGGACATAGTTCTTAGGGAGTAGTCCTCACCTCGGCACCATCGTTCTTCTGCAGTGCAGCAAACCTACTGCAGAAGGATATTCAGCGCGCGTCCATTTGCAGATCATGGGGTCACATTCGAGGAGAGGACTTCCCCATGGTCAAAGCTTCAATCCCTGCCACCTCCAGCGGCAATAACACCACGGTTGACGAACAACAACTCCACAGCCGTCGCGCGTGGTCCGTGCTCATCGCCAGCACTTTCGCATTCACCGTCTGTTTCATGGTCTGGATGATGTTCGGCGTCATCGGCATCCCGATCAAGAAGATGCTGAACCTGAACGCCACACAGTTCGGCCTACTCACTGCCATGCCCGTACTCACCGGCTCGCTGGTGCGCGTGCCACTCGGTATCTGGACCGACAAGTACGGAGGTCGCATTGTGATGACCGTACTCATGGCGGTCACTGTACCCGCCATATGGATGATGGGCTACGCCACCGAATACTGGCACTTCCTTGTGGCAGGCCTGTTCGTAGGTCTGGCAGGAGGTTCGTTCTCGGTAGGTACACCTTATGTAGCCCGCTGGTTTCCCAAGAGTCGCCAGGGCATGGCAATGGGTGTCTACGGTGCTGGCAACTCGGGCGCTGCGGTCAACAAATTCGTCGCGCCGGTGATCCTGGTTGCATTCGGCTGGGCTGCAGTGCCGCATGTGTATGCCGCCATCATGCTGGGCGCGGTCATCCTGTTCTGGTTTTTCAGCTATAGCGATCCCTCTCACCTTGTTCCCAGCAGCGTCACTTTTGGTGACCAGGTCAAGGCTCTCAAAGATCCCAAGGTGCTCAAGTACTGCCAGTACTACAGCATCGTGTTCGGCGGCTACGTCGCATTGTCTCTGTGGATGGTGCAGTACTACGTGGGTGAGTATGGCCTGGACATCCGTGTGGCCGCGCTTCTTGCCGCCTGCTTCTCGCTGCCCGGTGGCGTGCTGCGCGCCATCGGAGGTGTGCTCAGCGACAAATACGGCGCACATACCGTCACCTGGTGGGTGATGTGGGTGAGCTGGATCTGCCTGTTCCTGCTGTCATACCCACAGACCGATTTCACCGTGATGACCGTGGATGGCCCCAGCACCTTCCACATTGGTCTGAACGTATATGTGTTCACCGCACTGATGTTCATCCTGGGCATTGCCTGGGCCTTCGGCAAGGCCAGCGTCTTCAAGTACATCAGCGACGACTACGCCGGAAACATCGGCGCCATCAGCGGCATCGTGGGCCTGGCCGGCGGTATGGGCGGCTTCATTCTGCCGATTCTTTTCGGCATGCTCATGGACTGGACCGGCATTCGCTCCAGCGCCTTCATGCTCATGTATGGCGTGGTCTGGGTATCGCTGATCTGGATGTATTTCACCGAAGTGCGCCGCACCGATGTTGTCGGCGGCAAGCACCCCACGGATGCCGTGGCGACATCTCGCTAACCCAAGCAACGGAGCGTTATCCATGTCCAACTCATCAACCCACATGGCAGCGAACCGCAAGGGCCGCCTGCTGACCCTCTGGACCCCGGAGGACAAGGCCTTCTGGGAACGCGAAGGCGAGGCCATCGCCAAGCGCAATCTCTGGATCTCGGTGCCTGCGCTATTTTTGGCATTCTGCATCTGGCAGGTCTGGAGTGTGGTGGCGGTCAATCTGCCATCCATGGGCTTCAAGTATTCAACCAACCAGCTTTTCTGGCTGGCTGCGGCGCCCGCGCTATCTGGCGCCACGCTGCGCATTTTTTACTCCTTCATGGTCCCCGTGTTCGGTGGACGTCGCTGGACGGCAATCTCCACCGCATCACTGCTGATCCCGGCCATCGGCATCGGCTATGCAGTGCAGGACAACACCACCAGCTACCCCACAATGCTGATCCTGGCGTTGCTGTGCGGACTGGGCGGCGGCAACTTCAGCTCCAGCATGTCCAACATCAGTTTCTTTTTCCCCAAGGAGCGCAAGGGATCGGCGCTGGGCGTGAATGCAGGCCTTGGCAATCTGGGCGTCTCGGCGGTGCAGTTCCTGAGCCCGCTGGTAATCACTGCAGGCATCTTCGGCATCTTCGGCGGTGAACCGCAGACCATCGTGAAAGCTGGTGAAACGCAGACCCTGTGGGCACAAAACGCGGCCTTCATCTGGGTGCCATGGATTGCACTGGTGTCAGTGTTTGCCTGGTTCGGCATGAATGATCTGGCCGACGCCAAAGCCAGCTTTGCCGATCAGGCCACCATTTTCAAGAACAAGCACAACTGGATCATGTGCGTGTTGTACCTGGGCACATTCGGCTCGTTCATTGGCTTCGCTGCAGGCTTTCCGCTGCTTATCAAAGCGCTGTTCCCCGCAGTCAATCCACTGGCGTATGCCTGGCTTGGCCCATTGGTAGGAGCTGCTGTGCGGCCCTTCGGTGGCTGGCTTTCCGACAAGATCGGAGGCGGCGTGGTCACCTTCTGGAACTTCATCGTCATGACCTTGGCTGTAATGGGCGTGCTGTTCTTCCTGCCCAAAGGCACGGGCGGGTTCGCCTTCCCATTCGGTCCTGCCGAAGGCAGCTTCACAGGCTTCTTTCTGATGTTCCTGGTGCTGTTCTTCACCACCGGCATCGGCAACGGCTCGACCTTTCGGATGATCCCGGTGATCTTTCTCATACAGAAGATGCGTGGCGTGCGGGCGGGCGACAAGACCGCCGAGGCCCACGCCATCAAGGAAGGCAACACCGAAGGAGCGGCTGCTGTGGGCTTTGCCGGTGCGCTGGGCGCCTATGGCGGCTTCTTCATTCCCAAAAGCTATGGCAGCTCGATTGCCGCTACCGGCGGGCCAGAGCTGGCGCTGTGGTGCTTTGCCGTCTTCTACGCAATCTGCGTGGTGATCACCTGGTGGTACTACTCGCGAAAGGACGCCGAAATGCCGTGCTGACCGGTTTGATTGCTTCTCCTTGGAGCAAGGAGAAGGACGGAGCGAGAAGGCCCAAGCACCTTCTTGCCCCAGCTTTCTTCACCAAGCTCGGTGAAGAAAACAAGAAACAGAAGATTGATTGAAAAAGAGTTAGGAGTTCCACGATGAGCCATTTCCTCGACCGACTCACGTATTTCTCACAGCCCACCGAGAGTTTCTCCGGCGGTCACGGCCAGACCAATGGCGAGGACCGAACCTGGGAAGATGCCTACCGTGATCGTTGGGCACACGACAAGATCGTTCGCTCCACGCACGGTGTGAACTGCACGGGCTCGTGCTCGTGGAAGATTTATGTCAAGGGTGGCATTGTTACCTGGGAAACCCAGCAGACCGATTACCCCCGCACCCGTCCCGACCTGCCCAACCATGAGCCGCGTGGCTGCGCGCGCGGAGCCAGCTACAGCTGGTATCTGTACAGTGCCAACCGCGTGAAGTACCCGATGGTTCGTGCGCGCCTGCTCAAGCATTGGCGCGCTGCGCTGGCCGTGGCCAACAGCCCGGTGGACGCCTGGGCCAACATTGTCGAGAACCAGAGCGCACGCACCGAGTGGCAAAAACAACGGGGCCTGGGCGGTTTTGTGCGCAGCACCTGGGACGAGGTCAACCAGATCATTGCTGCGGCCAACATCTACACCATCAAGAAGCACGGCCCGGATCGCGTCATTGGTTTTTCCCCAATTCCTGCCATGTCGATGATCTCGTATGCCGCAGGCAGCCGCTATCTCAGCCTGATCGGCGGCGTGTGCATGAGCTTTTACGACTGGTACTGCGACTTGCCTCCCGCCAGCCCCCAGACCTGGGGCGAGCAGACCGATGTGCCCGAAAGCGCCGACTGGTACAACTCCAATTACATCATCGCCTGGGGCTCCAATGTGCCGCAGACGCGCACGCCCGATGCCCACTTCTTCACCGAAGTGCGCTACAAGGGCGCAAAGGTTGTGGCAGTCACACCCGATTACTCCGAAGTTGCCAAGCTGGCAGACCTGTGGATGCACCCTCAGCAGGGCACGGACGCCGCAGTCGCAATGGCCATGGGGCACGTGATCCTCAAGGAGTTCTACTTCGATAAAAAGAGCGCTTACTTCGACGAGTACGCACGCCGGTATACCGACCTGCCGCTGCTGGTTGCACTCAAGGAGCAAAAGCTTTCCGACGGTCGCACGGCACTGGTGCCCGATCGCTACGTGCGCGCCAGTGACTTTGCGGCCAGTCTCGGCCAGGAAAACCATCCGGACTGGAAGACCGTGGCCTTCGAGGAAGATGGCCGCGTTGTGGTACCCAACGGCTCCATCGGATTTCGCTGGGGCACAGATGGCCGCACCGATCAAGGTCTGTGGAACCTGGAAGCCAAGGAAGCAGGCGAAGGCAAGGACGTGCGCCTGAAGCTCTCGGTGATGGAAGACGGTGCACAGCCCGCTGCTGTGGCCGATGTGGCGTTCCCCTATTTCGGCGGTGTGGAGTCACCCAACTTCAAGGCCAACGATCAGAACAGCGACGTGCTGGTGCGCCGTGTCCCCATCTCGCACATGCAACTTTCGGGCGACGGTCTTGAAGGCACCGTGGCGGTGGCCACCGTGTTCGATCTGCTGGCCGCCAACTACGGCATCCATCGCGGGCTCGAAGGAGAAGGTGCCGCCATCGGCTATGACGACAACGTGCCATATACACCAGCCTGGCAAGAGCAGATCACTGGTGTGCCACGCGACCAGGTCATTCGCACCGCACGCGAGTTCGCCGACAACGCGGACAAGACGCAGGGCAAATCCATGGTCATCATCGGCGCGGCAATGAACCACTGGTACCACTGCGATATGAACTATCGCGGCATCATCAACATGTTGATGCTGTGTGGCTGCATCGGCCAAAGCGGCGGTGGCTGGGCCCACTACGTGGGCCAGGAAAAACTGCGCCCGCAAACCGGCTGGACAGCGCTGGCCTTTGCCCTGGACTGGATGCGCCCTCCGCGCCAGCAGAACTCCACCAGCTTCTTTTACGCGCACACTGACCAGTGGCGTTATGAAAAACTGGGTGTGGAGGAAGTGCTATCGCCGCTGGCCGATCAAAGCAACTACAGCGGCTCGATGATCGACTACAACGTGCGTGCCGAGCGCATGGGGTGGCTGCCAAGCGCCCCTCAGCTCAAAACCAACCCGCTGCAGGTCGTGCGCGATGCGCAGTCCGCCAATATCGACCCCAAAGCCTATGTCGTCGAGGGACTGACATCCGGCTCGCTGGAGATGAGCTGCGAAGACCCCGACCACCCAGCCAACTGGCCGCGCAACATGTTTGTGTGGCGTTCCAACATCCTTGGCTCATCGGGCAAGGGGCATGAGTACTTTCTCAAGCACCTGCTGGGCACCACCCACGGCGTTCAAGGCAGGGATCTGGGACCGCAGGAAGCCAAACCCGAAGAGGTGCAATGGCATGCGAATGCACCCGAGGGCAAGCTGGACCTGCTGGTCACGCTTGACTTCCGCATGAGCACCACCTGTCTGTACTCCGACATCGTGCTGCCCACGGCCACCTGGTACGAGAAGAACGATCTCAACACCAGCGACATGCACCCATTCATCCACCCACTGTCTGCAGCGGTGGATCCGGCATGGCAGGCACGCAGTGACTGGGAGATCTACAAGGGCTTCGCCAAAGCCTTCAGCGAACTGTGCGTAGGCCACCTTGGCGTAGAAAAGGAGGTAGTGCTCACCCCCATCATGCACGACACCGCTGCCGAGCTGGCTCAGCCCTACGGCGTCAAAGACTGGAAGCGCGGCGAATGCGCACTCATTCCTGGCAAAACTGCGCCACAAATTGCCGTGGTCGAGCGTGACTACCCGAACGTGTACAAACGCTTCACGGCGCTTGGCCCACTGATGGAGAAGGTGGGCAACGGCGGCAAGGGCATTGCATGGAATACCGAGACCGAAGTGGGTCAGCTTGGTGACCTCAATGGCCGCGTCCGCGAAGAAGGCGTCACCAAGGGCATGCCCCGCATTGTTAGCGATATCGATGCCACCGAAGTGGTGATGATGCTTGCGCCCGAAACCAACGGCCACGTGGCCTGCAAGGCGTGGGATGCGCTGTCCAGACAGACCGGCCGCGACCATGTGCATCTGGCACTGCATCGCGAGGACGAGAAGATTCGCTTCCGTGACATCCAGGCGCAACCGCGCAAGATCATCAGCTCGCCCACATGGTCCGGGCTGGAGAGCGAGAAGGTCAGCTACAACGCAGGCTACACCAATGTGCACGAGCTGATCCCATGGCGCACGCTCACCGGTCGCCAGCAGTTCTATCAGGACCACCCGTGGATGCGTGACTTCGGCGAGGGCTTTGTCAGCTACCGCCCACCAGTGCACCTGAAAACGCTGCACGAAGTCGAAGGCAGGAAGCCCAACGGTAACCCCGAGATTGCGCTGAACTTCATCACGCCGCACCAGAAATGGGGCATCCACAGCACGTACAGCGACAACCTGCACATGCTCACGCTCAACCGTGGTGGTCCAGTCGTATGGCTCAGCGAGGATGACGCCAAGCGGGCAGGTATTGAGGACAACGACTGGGTCGAGCTCTTCAACACCAACGGTGCGATTGCGGCACGTGCGGTGGTGAGCCAGCGCGTGAACCAGGGCATGGTGATGATGTACCACGCACAGGAAAAGATCATCAACACGCCCGGCTCCGAGATCACGGGCACGCGCGGCGGCATCCACAACTCGGTTACACGCATCGTGCTCAAGCCCACGCACATGATCGGCGGCTACGCGCAGTACAGCTACGGTTTCAACTACTACGGAACCATCGGCACCAACCGCGACGAGTTCGTGCTGGTGCGCAAGATGCGCCGCGTCGACTGGCTCGACGAAGAACAGCGCAACCACACAACCCACGCCTGAGCGACAGCACAAGGAGAAATACGATGAAAGTACGCGCGCAAATCGGCATGGTGCTCAATCTCGACAAATGCATCGGTTGCCATACTTGCTCGGTCACCTGCAAGAACGTTTGGACCAGCCGCCCTGGCATGGAATACGCATGGTTCAACAACGTCGAGACCAAGCCAGGCATCGGCTATCCCAAGGAGTGGGAGAACCAGGCGAAGTGGAATGGTGGCTGGACGCGCCATGCCGACGGCTCCATCACACCCAGACAGGGTGGCAAGTGGAAGCTGCTGATGCGCATCTTCGCCAACCCCAACCTGCCACAGATTGACGACTACTACGAGCCCTTCACCTACGACTACGATCACCTGCAATCTGCCAAGGAAAGCAAGGCGGCTCCCACGGCACGCCCGCGCAGCCTGATCACCGGGCAGCGCATGCAGAAAATCGAATGGGGTCCGAACTGGGAGGAAATTCTCGGCGGCGAGTTCTCCAAGCGCAGTGCCGATGTGAATTTCGAAGATGTGCAAAAGGACATCTACGGCCAGTTTGAGAACACCTTCATGATGTACCTGCCGCGCTTGTGCGAGCACTGTCTGAATCCGGCATGCGTGGCATCGTGCCCTTCCGGCTCGATCTACAAGCGCGAGGAAGACGGCATTGTGCTGATTGACCAGGACAAGTGCCGCGGCTGGCGCATGTGCATCTCGGGCTGCCCCTACAAGAAAATTTACTACAACTGGCAAAGCGGCAAGGCCGAGAAGTGCATCTTCTGCTATCCCCGCATCGAGGCAGGCCAGCCGACCGTGTGCTCGGAAACCTGTGTGGGCCGCATCCGCTATCTGGGCGTGATGCTCTATGACGCCGACCGTATTGCGGAGGCGGCAAGTGTCGAGAAGGATCGCGATCTGTACGAAGCGCAGATGAGCATCTTCCTTGACCCCAACGACCCGGAAGTCATCAAGCAAGCACGCATTGACGGCATTCCCGACGACTGGATGGAAGCCGCACGCAAAAGCCCGGTCTACCAAATGGCCGTGGACTGGAAGGTGGCACTGCCGCTGCACCCCGAGTACCGTACGCTGCCCATGGTCTGGTATGTGCCACCGCTCTCGCCCATCACCTCGGCGGCCAACGCGGGTCACATCAGCACCAATGGCGAGATTCCCGACGTCTCGCAACTGCGCATTCCTGTGCAGTACCTCGCCAATCTGCTGACGGCAGGCGACCGCAAGCCGGTCGTGCGGGCCCTGGAGCGCATGTTGGCAATGCGCACGTATCAGCGCAGCAAGCACGTCGACCAGATCGAAAACATCAATGTGCTCAAGCAGGTGGGCCTCACTGCAGACGAAGTGCAGGACATGTACCACGTGATGGCAATCGCCAACTACGAAGACCGTTTCGTGATTCCTTCAGCGCACCGCGAGTATGCGGAAAACGCCTTCGATCTGCGTGGTGGCTGCGGATTCTCGTTCGGTAACGGCTGCTCGGACGGAACGTCTGAAGTCAGCATGTTCGGAGGCAAGAAGCAGCGCACCATTCCCATCAGGGCCAATGTCTGAAGCGACAGCATCACAACGAAAAGGAAGTAAAGAACATGTTCCAGACAACACCTCAGACCATGCGCTATACGCTGCGGGTGCTCTCGCGACTGCTGGGCTACCCTGATGCGCTGATGCTGGCCGACCTGCCCGCAATGGTTGACGCACTGCGCATGGAGCAGGCATTGCCCCGTGAGCGCATCGATGAAATAGCGCAACTGAGCGCACACTTGACAACGCTTGGCGAATGGGAGGCACAGGCGCGTTTCGTGGATCTTTTCGATCGCGGACACAAGACCTCGCTGCACCTGTTCGAACATATCCACGGTGATTCCCGCGAACGTGGTCCCGCGCTTGTCGATCTGCAGCAAACCTATGAGAAAGCAGGCCTACAGTTCAACGCCGGCGAACTACCCGATCACCTGCCGGTGGTGCTCGAATTTGCATCCACGCAACCACCAGAGATTGCACGGGAATTTCTCGGCGAGATGGTCCAGATCCTCAACGCCATCTTTTCCGCACTGGTGCAGCGCGAAAGCCCGTACGCCAGCGTCATCGCGGCCGTACTGGAGCTTGCGGGCACCAAGGCGCACGCCGTCGCCATCGATCCTGAGCCCGACCTGGACGATACCTGGAGCGAACCCGAAGCCTTTATTGGCTGCAGCTCGCACGGCCAGTCCAAGCCGGGAACACCGCAGCCTGTGCACTTCGTACGCAAGACCGATCTTTCGAAACAAACCTCAGGAGAAGCAGCATGACCGACTGGCTCAACACTCTTGTGTTCGGCATCTACCCCTATGTGTGTCTGGCCGTTTTTTTCATCGGCAGCTGGATGCGCTTTGACCGTGACCAGTACACCTGGAAGACCGATTCATCCCAGCTTCTGCGCAAGGGCAGCCTGCGCTGGGGCAGCAATCTGTTCCATATCGGCGTGCTGTTCCTTTTCTTCGGCCACTCGGTCGGCATGCTCACGCCACACTTCATGTATGAGGGTTTCATCAGCGCAGGCCAGAAGCAGATGATGGCGATGGTGACGGGCGGCATCGCCGGTGTGCTGGCATTCATCGGAGTGACGCTGCTGCTGGTGCGCCGCCTGGGCGATACGCGTATCCGGGTCACGTCCAAGACCAGCGACATCATGCTGCTGTGGCTGCTGTGGATTCAACTAGTGCTTGGTCTGGCGACCATTCCGCTTTCAGCGCAGCATCTGGACGGCGGCATGATGATGAATCTGGCTGAATGGGCGCAGCGCCTGATCACCTTCCGTTCTGGTGGCGTGGCGTTGCTGGCCGATGCCAGCTGGGTGTTCAAGGCGCATATGTTCCTGGGCATGAGCCTGTTCCTGATCTTCCCGTTCACCCGCCTGGTGCACGTGTGGAGCGGGTTCGCCACGCTGGCTTATCTGCGCCGCCCCTATCAGGTAGTGCGCGCGCGCCGCATGAACGTGCCAGCCGATCACAACACTCCGCCACGCCACAACAATGCGGCTTGAGCAGATGGAGGTCATCATGTCTCTTGAAAATCATGCATGTGATTGTGGCTCCCACAGCGCAGGTGGCTGTGGCTCCGAGCATGTTTCTGCGCCGCATAACGTTGTGCCGATAGCGCGCATCAACGAAGTGGCGCTGCACGCAGCAGATACTTTGCCGCATCCAGATGAGTTGCGCCAACGCGCCTGCACGGAGCTGTTGCGACAGCATGCCCAACGCACCGGATTGCTCGATGCTGCGGACCATCCGCATGTGCAGGGTGCCATCAGCGAGGCAGCAGCCGAAGCGATAGAGCAGATGCTGGAGCGCGACCTGGCTTTGCCCGAGCCCACGGAAGCGGATTGCCAGCGTTACTATGCCGCGCATCCTTTGTATCGCGACGAACAGGTCAGGCTGCGGCATGTGCTGTTCGCTGTGACACCGGGGGTGAACGTCGGTGCGCTGCGCCAGCGTGCCGAAGCAGCGCTACTGGAGCTGCGCACAGCAGACGCGAACGAGCCAACGCGCTTTGCCGATGTGGCACGCGAGCTGTCCAACTGCCCCAGCGGTGCCCAAGGTGGCGAGCTGGGCTGGCTTTCCCGCACAGATTGCGCACCGGAATTTGCAGCAGAAATCTTCGCATCGAACGAGGTGGGCGTGCTGGCGCGGCTGGTACACAGCCGGTTTGGTTTGCATGTCGTCGAAGTTCAGGAGCGCAAAACCGGCCAGCCGGTTGGATACGAGGATGCACGTGCCAGTGTGCTGCGCACCTTGCAGCAACAGGCCTGGACCAACGCCGTGCGCCAATATCTGCAGATGCTTGCGGGTGATGCGCACATGGAAGGCGTGGATATCGACGCGGTGAATTCGCCGCTTGTGCAGTGATGCCCTTTTGAGTTTCAGGGAGAGTGCATGCCCGACGATGATCTGCTGCAACGCCTGCGCTGCTTTCACCATGACGCGTTTCCTCGTTACCGCGAGCAGTTTCAATCTCTGGTTGATGAGGGCCAGCATCCGAATATCTTGTTCATTGGCTGCTCCGACTCGCGCCTGGTTCCATACCTGCTTACGGGAACCGGGCCGGGCGAGCTGTTCCTGGTGCGCAACGTGGGGGCCTTTGTTCCTCCTTACGACGGCTCGCAGGGTCACCATGGCACTGCCGCTGCGATCGAGTTTGCAGTGCTCAACCTGAATGTGAGCCACATCGTGGTATGTGGGCACAGTCACTGTGGGGGCATCAAGGCGATGTATGAAGAGGTGCCTGAAGAAGCACGACATCTTGATCGCTGGCTCGATCTGGGACGTGACGCTGTACTGCCGGTGCAGCCCACGCCTGAAGCGCTGCGCCGCACCGAGCAACGCGCAGTGGTGTTGCAGCTTGAACGCCTCATGGGCTATCCCATGGTGAGACAGCGCGTCGAGGAAGAACGGATCTCATTGCACGGATGGCACTACGTGATAGAGGAAGGGCAGGTGTATGTGTTCAACGTGAGCGACGGCAGCTTTACGCCCGCCTCTGTCGCCGCCTGCAGCAGTACGGGACCTGATACCAGGCAACTTGCACACGAGGACATAGCAAGTCAAGCCTGCGCCAAGTGAATCGAATCGCGCATACTCTCGGCCTTTGACGTTTTCCGTGAATTCCATGCAAGCCCTGCTCGACGCCATTGCCCAGTTTGAAATGCCGACCGATGCCACGCGCATTTTCCATGGCCGGGGCGGGCGTTATCCGGGTTGTGAACATCTGCTGCTGGATGCGTTTCCGCCCGTGTTGGTGCTTACCAGTTTTCAGCCTCTGGAAGAAGACGCTTTGGCGCAGCTGGGCCAAGCCCTGCAGACGCGCTGGGCGCAGTTGGGCCAAGACCAGCCGCTCAATTGGGTCTACCAGATGCGCCAGCCCGGCGCCAAGGCCGAAACGCGGTTGATGTCGGGCAGCGTGCCAGAGCCTCACATCGTGAGCGAGGCAGGTTTGAAATATCGTGTTCATGTGCTGCGCGGACAAAACCACGGCCTGTTTCTGGATATGGCCGAGGGACGTCGCTGGGTCTATGACCATGTGGCCAACCACCCAGAACACCGCCATGGCATCAAGGTACTGAACCTGTTCGCCTACACCTGCGCATTTTCTGTCTCAGCCCTGCAGGCTGGTGCACGGCAGGTTCTGAATATGGACATGGCCCAGGGCGCCTTGGCTGTCGGGCAGCAAAACCACCAGCTCAACCATTTGAGCGGCGCCAGCTTTTTGGCGCACGATATTTTCAGCAGCTGGGGCAAGATCAACCGTGGTGGCCCCTACCATCTGATCATCATTGACCCGCCCAGCTACCAAAAGGGCAGCTTTGTGGCGACCAAAGACTACGCCAAACTCATGCGCCGCCTGCCAGACTTGCTGCGCCCTGGCGGTCATGTTTTGCTCTGTCTAAACGCCCCGGAACTGGGCACCGACTTTCTGCGCAATCAGATGGCTGAAATCGCCCCGGACCTGCAGTTTGTGGAGCGCGTGAGCAACCCTGAGGTGTTTGCCGATGTGGACGAAGAACGCAGCCTGAAAGTACTGGTGTACCGCGCGCCTGAAACCACGGACGCAGCAACGCAAAACTAAGCATTCGATAACCATCTGCTGGTGCTGATACTCGCAGCGCTAGAAAGTCTCGCCTTCCATGAGCAACGCAACCATAGACCCCGCCTTGGCCATCTGCCTGCAACGCTTTGCACGATTGGATGCAGAAACTGCCACACCGCAGCTGAACTACATTCAGCGCCGCCGACTCCTCAGTGAGTTGCAGGCGCGCTTGCTGCGCACACAAGCACTGCCAGACATTGCCGTGCACAACCACTATGTCGCAGCGCAAGGCCGCGAGATTGCCGTGCGCAGCTATATGCCTAGCCACAGGGCGGCGGGCCAGACCCTGGTCTGGCTGCATGGCGGAGGCTGGATGGTGGGTAGCCTTGATACACACGACGACTTGTGTGAGCACTTGACACATTACACCGGCCACACCGTTGTGAGCGTGCATTACCGCCGCACCCCTGAGAACCCCTTCCCGGCTGCTGTTGAGGATGTGCAAGCCGTGTTGCAGTGGCTGCACCAGATGAGTGGGGTCTTGCCGTTTGCACATTCCCAGATACTGCTGGGCGGTGACAGCGCAGGCGGCCATCTCGCTTTGGCCACCGCCACACAGGCTGTGCTACAGCCTCAAAACCCTAGCGCACACATTCGTGCCCTGCTGCTGTTCTACCCTTGCCTGCTTCCTCGCCAGAACACCCCAAGCATGCGCAGCTTTGCCCAAGGTTTTGGGCTGACCGATCACGCCATGTCGCAGTATTGGGATGCCTTGGGCAGTGATGACAACCCTTTGCGCACGCCCAGCTTGTGCGGATCTGCGCTGCCACTGCTGCCTCCCATCGCACTGGTAACTGCCAGCCACGACATCTTGCGTGACGAGGCTGAAGACTTTGCCCGCCAGCTCCAAGGCCTGTCCTCTGGGCCACGCGTACTATGGCAGCGTGCCAATGGCATGGTGCATGGCTTTGCGCGCATGCTGGTCGCAAGTCCTGCTGCACGCCAATATGTGGAAGCGGGCTGCGCCATGTTGCAGCAACTCACAGCATCTGCGCGTCAGCTCTCCTGAGTTTTAGCGATTTTTAGAAGTTTTTTGCGACACGTTACGAGCATCACTTTTTCAACATGGCGAATTGGCAGTGATCCGCTGCCAACTGACATCAAAACAGCGGCATTCCGGCAGACATTTAAGCGCAGATAGAGGCAGTAAAGTTCGCGCATTTAAATGCAAATGAATTCAAGTTAGAGCTTGTTTCACTGCAATTTGCGTGTCTAGAATGATTGAGGCGGGCCTCACCTAGGGGTTTTCGCTTCATTTTTTTGTTTGCTGAAAGTGCACTATGACGAATGCTTTAACCCGCCGTCACTCCGAATCCATTGCCTTGGTGGCCTTGTTTGCCGCCCTGTTGGGCGTGATGGGTCTGATCCCCAAGATTGATCTCCCACTGGGCGTGCACATCTCCATTCAGACTCTTGGAGTGATGTTGGCTGGTTGCCTGCTGGGACCTTGGCGCGGCCTGCAAGCGATGCTGGTGTTCCTGGTCGCCGTGGCCGTTGGGCTGCCTTTGCTGTCTGGCGGGCGTGGAGGCCTTGGCGTATTCATGTCCCCCACTGCCGGCTACCTCGTAGGCTGGACTGCAGCCGCCTTTGTCACAGGCTGGTTGATGGCACTGCTGCCCAAATCCACACCATTGCGTGCAGCATGCAGCGCTTTTTTGGCATCAGCGATCGGCTGCATTGCCGTGCTCTATGTCTGCGGTATTGCAGGCTTGGTATGGCTGGCCAAAGTGCCTCTCACCCAAGCCATATGGGCCAACGCGGCTTTTGTTCCTGGTGATCTGATCAAGTGCACCCTCACTGCCTTGGTGGTGCACAGCATTGCACGCGCCATGCCGGACTGGCGGCTGGGTGGCGTGGCCTCCCGCTAGTGCCTCAATCAGAAAATAGCGATACAGCCCTCGCAGTGCAATTACTTGTAACAAGCATTGTGACAGCCACATCCCAAGCGTAAGCTTGGCGAAAGCATATGTCTTCGCTCTGGGGCAACTCATCGGCACAACATTTGACTGGATATGCGACACACACTATCCGTTCTGAGCGCCGCTTGCCTTTTGGCACTCGGCCAGCCAGTATGGTCTGAGACCACTTCCGACCGTGAATTGGCACTGCGAGCACGCACTGCGGCCTTGGCCCTGCCAGCCTCCGACCGTGCTTGTGCAAGCTTGCTCCTGCAGCAGTGGCAGGGAGAGGCGGTAGAGGCCATGCCTTCTCCCACCCATCAACGCAGTCTGCCTTTTCACACGCTATTCCAGGCGGTAAGCCAAGTGCTAGAACATCATTACCGCACTTCAGCGATTGCACACTGCTGCCCGCACCCTCTGCTGCCGAGCCGCCAGGAAATGTTGATCGTGTCGGAATCCACCTTGTCTCTGGACAGTGCCATGATTCAGCGCTGGCTGACGCCCTGGCTCCATATTGAAGCCTGATATTTTTCACCTACAGCCCAATCAGCCGTCAGCGTAGAGATTTCAAGCATCTCTCGCTATCAAATTTTATTAATCCTAATAGCTTGCGTGACAACAATCGCAGGCAAGCGCCTTTAGGATGCGCTCCAGGCCTGGGCAGGCATGGAGACAAGCTGCCCTACTCTCAGTGGAAGCTTGATAACAATGACACGCACAACATCGTCCAGCTGGTACTTTGGCTGGAACATCGTGGCTGCCGCCACCATCCTGACACTTTTGACCGTTGGTCTGCGCTTGGGCATTGGCCCACTGTTTCTGCCCATGGCGCAGGACCTGGGATTCAGCCGCAGCCTGTTGGCCAGCATTGTGGCCATTGGCATGCTGTGCTATGGCCTTGGCATGCCGCTGGCGGGGTGGCTAGTGGCGCGCACCAGTACCCGCAAAGTGCTGCTGCTAGGCACTGCTATCCTGGTGCTGTCCACCCTGTGGGCCGTTAACACGCGCACGGCATCGGGCATCTTCTGGAGCTTTGGTGTATGGATGTCGGTGGGCGCTGCGCTGACCAGCCCCGTCGCCCTCACCCCCGTCATCAGCCGCTGGTTCAATCGTCGCCGCGGTATGGCATTGTTCTTCCTGTCCACCGGCTCCATGGCGGGCATTGCGGTGATGACGCCTGCGCTGGGCTGGGCCTTGCAATTCTTTAGCTGGCAGCACACGCTGCTGGGCTTTGCCGCCATCTTTGCACTCATCACGGTGCCCACTGCACTGCTGGTGGTCCGTGATAACGCACCCGAGAATGCAGATGCGCCACTGCCCTCAGCCCATGGTGCACCTGCAGCAGCTCGCACAGCACCGCTGGCCGCGCTAAGCGTCTGGGAGTCCATGCGCAGCCGCACTTTCTGGAAGGTGACTTTTGGCCTTTTTGCCTGCGGCTTCAGCATGAATCTGATGGGCACCCACTGCATGCCCATGCTTCAAGACCATGGTTTCGATGCCTCAACCAGCGCCTTGGGCATCGGGCTGATTGGGCTGGTCGCCATTCCTAGCACCATGGTGTTGGGGCGCATTGCCGACAAGGTGGAGCGGCGCAAGCTGTTGAGCGTGATTTACGGTGTCCGGGGCCTTGGGTTTATCGGTTTGCTGCTGGTTGGCAGTGCCTGGCAACTTTATGGTGTGGCCGCTGTGGGCGGCGTGGTATGGGCTGGAAGCATTGCGCTGTCTTCCGCCATACTGGCTGACGTTTATGGCGTGAAAAAAGTAGGCGTTCTTTATGGCTGGGCTTACCTGGGCCACCAGGTGGGGGCCATGATCAGTGCCTGGCTTGGTGGTTGGGGCTATGAGACCCACCACACGCACTGGGTGGCTTTTGGCGCAGCCGCAGCGCTGCTCTTGCTGGCCAGTGCGGTAGCGTGGACATTGCGGCGAGAACCACAAGCTACCGCAGCTTAAGCGTTTCCGGGCGTGGGCCGCGAAGCAGCAAAGCGGTAACTGAGCAGTGCCAACCCCGTTATTGCAATCTGGCTCAGCGCACATGCAACTGCAGGCACCTCGCCCAGGCCCACTATTTTGGTGCCAATGGCACCCATTGCCATTTGGCCAAAGCCATAGAAACCTGCTGCCGCCCCAGCCAGTGCAGGCGCTGCAGACAACGCGCGGGACAGTGCAGCTGGGCTGGCCAAGCCAGCACCAAACGTCATTGCAATCGTCAGCCCCAAAAGCAGCGGCGCAGTCATCCATCCCAACAACTGCACCAGCAGGAACAAGATGGCAAAGCACAGGCCAATGCTGGCGCCCACATACAAAAAACGCTCGGTAGCCACTTTGCCCGCCAAACGACGGGTGGTCATGGTGCCCAAGCTGGCTCCAACAATGGTGCTGGCGGCAAACCAGCCTACGCTGCTGATAGGCAAGCCCAGTTGCTCATGCACTATATATGGCGCCGTGGCCAGATACGGATACAAAGCCGTGGTGGAGCAAGCGCCGCCAACCATAAACGCTACATAGCGCGGATTGGTCAGCAAGCTACGGTAATCGGCTGCAATACTGCTGAGAAACAAAGGCCGTCGCTGCACATTCGTCTCCGGCAGCAAGCGCCATGCACAAGCCACCATGGCACATGCCATGAATACCAGAAACAGATAGATGGCACGCCATCCGAAATGCTCTGCCAGATAGCCACCTACCACAGGCCCCAGACCCGGCCCTACGAGCGTCAGCAAATTCAGCAGTGCCAAATCTTTGGTCACACGGTCTGCCGCCGAAGTATCACGCACAATAGCCCTGCCCAGCGTGATACCTGAAGCCCCGCCCAAAGCCTGAAGCAAGCGAGCACCCACCAGCCAATCCAGTGTGGGTGCGCATAAAGCCAGCACACTGCCAAGCAGGTACAGGCCCAGCCCGACAAGCAAGGTTGGACGGCGACCCAAGGTGTCCGACAGCGGTCCATAGATCAGCTGACCTACTGCCAAACCCAAAACGTATAAAGTAATTGTCTGCTGCATGCCTGACGGTGCCGCACCCAACGCAGCACCCGCTACAGGCAGGGCAGGAACAAAAATATGCATGGCCATGGTGCCGCTCAGGGTCACCAGCACCAGCAACCAGAGCGGCACCTTCAGTGCTGCGGACTCAGATCGAACGCTAGACATGATCAATGAATGGCTGTACGCATGCGGGGGTGTTTGAAGAACAGCGCCGCCACAGTCACTGCCAGCACCACCACAAAGCTGCAAAAACTGGAAACTGCAACGTTCATCCCCCAGTGGTCGGCAATCCAGCCGATGGCCATCATCGGCACCATGCTGCCGATATACCCAATCACCAGATAGGTGGACAGCAGCCCCGATCGATTGTCAGGACGCGCAATGCGATTGATCATGCCCATGCCTGACAACATGCTCATACCGTGGCCGATGGCTGTCAGCGCCACGCCCAGAGCAAACAAGGTGGCCGAGCCAGCCCACAGGTTCAGCATCAGCAAGGCATTGCTCAGTGCCAGACTCAGCAAACCGCCCAGACCGCACCAGTGCGTCGGCACATTGCCAGCAAGGATTTGCACGCAAGCCGAGGCCAGCAAGATCACTGCAATCGCGGTGCCACTGACAACCGGGCCATGCCAGGGTACCAACTTGTCCAGGAACAACGGCGACATGGAGGCATACAGGCCAAAAACGCCAAAGGCCAGAAATGGAAGTGCACTCGTGAGTAAAAAGGCTTTCGAGTCACTGGAGTGAGGCCAGGTCAACTTGGGCAGCGCATCGCGCCAATGCAGCGGTTGCGGCTTCTCGGCCTGCACCGATGCAGGCAAGGCAAGGTGTGTGAGCGCATAGAAACCAATGCAGCCCAGAAGCAATGTAGGGATGTAGGTTGTAACCAGCGGGTATGGTGCCCATTGACCCATGATGCCGCCAACCAATGGGCCAAGCCCGAAACCAAAGGCCAGCAAAAAACCGGTGATCATGGCAACCCGCTGCATTTGGCCTGGCCGCGACAGCTGCGACAGACCCAGCGTAGCGCTGGTCGTCAACATGCTGGATGCCACACCCACCAAAATGCGCCCCAGAATCAGGCTGGTCATATTCCATGCCAGCATGCTCACCACGGTGCCCAACAACACCAGCAGCAAACCTGCCTGCATCACACGTTTGAAACCTGCACGATCCGGCAGGCGCCCGAGGAACAACAGGCTGCACAACGCACCGCCCATGTAGATCACATAGATCAGCGAGATATCACTGGCCTGCAACTGCCATGTTTCCTTGTACAAAGCGTACAAGGGGCTGATGAGGGCCGTACCCATCACCCCCACGATCATGGCAAAACTCACCCAGACAAAGGGTGAAACTTTGAATTTCATTTTCAACAACCGTTGTTATGTGTTTTTAGGGTGTCCACGACAATTACGCGCTACGCGCAGCGGCTTCATCCAGGCGCTCAAAGCTGCACGCGATCTTTTGCAAGGTAGCTCGCGTGACGGACAGTTCCGTATCGGTCAAATCCGCCAGGATGGCCTGCTCAATTTCCAGGCTTTTTTGCAAAATCAGCGCCGCAGTTTTCTCTCCCGAGGGCGTCAATGCAATGCACTTGGTACGTCGATCGGCTGGATTGCTGGCCCACTGCACCAGATTGGCATCGCGCAACTGCGCCAGCACACGCACCAGCGATGAGGTGTCCAGCGACAGCGCATGCGCCAGGTCTTTTTGCAACATGGCTTCACCTTGCGCATACAAGATCAACAAGGGCATACGTGTTGCATCGCTCAAGCCCTGGGCTTTAAAGCTTTCGTCCACTTTCTTACGCCATTGGCGATAAACGCTGCCAATCAAAAGTCCAAAACGACAACGCGCCTGGACGACGTCAGGCGCGTTGGTATGCGGAGCTTCCGCAGAAATAGTTTGCATGCCAAGTATTTTGCAGCAAGCGCCTAAAGCATGCACGGCGGCCTTGACAATCCCCTCTCACCCTAGATGACTAAGCAAAAAATACCAGATCAAACCAAAGGGTTTCCAGGCAGGGCTCTCGATATTGCTCAAAAAAACATCAAGTCTTATAAAAGAGTTGGATTTTTTCCACTGCTTACATTTACAAAAATACGCAAAACAATGTCTTATATAAGACTATCAGCTGCATAGCTTTTTACTAAAAACCCAGCAGTTGCAATAAAAGTGCGCCTTGCCTAATTACTGCATTGACTGAAAAATTTGCATTTCGTAATGTAAAAAACCAACCCAGCCATGGCGCCCCCAACGGTACAAAGAATCCTAGAATTTGCCCGTCTAGAACTGTGGTGAATCTCAGCGCTGACGCTTGTATCTTCAGCCGCCTCCCTTGAAAGAGGCGGCTTTTTTTGCTTTAAGCAGCTTGCATCATTGCGTGCATTCTGGCCAGCGTTTGTGCAGGTACGACTTGCTCACCACTGCCCATGCGCATCAGCAGGCAATGCAGCATCTCTGTCGACAAACCGTGCAACACCAGGCGGTGACCAGCACGCAATGTAGACAGCGGCACCAGCGGATGCTTGTTGTTAAGCATGACCAGGTGCTCAGGCGAAGCCAGAATCTTGGCGCAGTAAATGGCAATGGTTTCGTCGAGCTGCAAAGAATTGCTGGCACGCCAGAAGTCGTTGTCGGTCAGCAGCAACTGGTAGACCGGGGTGTAAACCTCAATCGCGCTTTGCAGGTCCAGCTTGTTGAAGCGGCCTCGGGGCATATCTTCCAGGCGCAAATCAGGCTCTTTCACCATCGAAAAATCGGGTGCAGCCACAGGCTGTAACTCTTGCCCTGCCGCACGCAGCGCGTGATTGAGGCGGATGACAAAATTGAACAGATTCAAGTCGTGCTTGAGGAACAGCTCGTCCTTGATGTCATCAATACAGGTGGGCTCTATAGGCGTGGTACTCACACGCGTTGGGGCATTGCCAGCCACAAAAGCCAGGATGTGCGAGCCCAGATGAAAGTGGCGCATGATCAACCAGTTCGCCTCAGGAGAGACAAAGGTGTTCATGCTGAATGCTAGTATTTTGTGCAGCAGTTTCGAATGCGCCCAGCGCTTGGGCAGCAGCACTTTGAGAATCTGGATCAGGATGATGCTCAGCCGTGCCAAGGGGCGCAAAAAAGGCAGCATGTATTGGCGAGAGCTGCTGCTGCAGTCACGCAACCACGCAGCTTTCACCGCGTCTGGCAGCGGCGTGCTCTGGTCCAGGTACAGTGCCAGCCATGGGCTGGGGTCACGCTCATCCCAAGGCTGATCCAAGAAGTCCTTGTGCTTGTCCATCCACACCTCCTCGTGTCTCAGTGCTGCACAGGCAGCACATGCTGGAACTGCATCAGATACAGCGCAGCAGTGTGCCTTGCTGTCTGCACGATGGTTTGCTGCGCTGTGCCACTGCCATCAAGCTCCATGGCAATTTGCACCGCCATGAGCCAGCGCTCCAGGTGGTGTACATCATTCTCTCCGTGATACTCCAGAAAGCGGAAGGCATCAGGAGGCAGAGGCAAGGCCGCCCGCAGCAAAGGCAGCAGACTCGGCACAATACGCTGACCCGTGCCTTCGATGATATAGATGGCTCCCAGCAAGCCGATGGGGTTGGGTGTTGCCGCAAGCCCATGCAGATAGGAGTTCAAAGCCTCACCACCTGGGTTGCGGCGCAGCTGGGCAATATCTGTCACGGTGCCTCCCGCCTTGAGGTAGTCACTGTGCAGCACCTTGAAATCGTGCTGCTCATCATCGGCATGCAGATCGATCAAGGCTGCCAGCGCTGCGTAATCGCCGGTCAATGATGCCGCGCCCTCCCGCATCCAGAGACTGCCTTCACGCACTTGCGGAATCCAGTGCCCCATCCAGCGCACATAGTCTTCGGTACGCAACTCACGTGTGCGAATACGCTGAAGCAAAGGTGTGCGCCACACCTGGGAACGGTACTCCTGCCAGATGCTGGCCAGCTCGGTCAGCAGCGGCGCCAGCACGACAGGTGCCGTGGCTGGATCGTGGGGCGCCGCAATGGTGCGCACATCAGGCAAGGCATCGTCCACCACCTGCGCGGCAGATGCAACGGCAGGCTGTGCAGTCACATTGAAGCCACCCGCGACAGATTGCCCAGCAGAAGCCTCAGGTGTGTTCTGCTCCACCTCCCACAACATATAGCCTGCGGTGAAGCGGCCTGACTCCGGAATGAAGCACAACACAGTGTCGCCAGCCTTCAGTCGTGCGGCCTCCTTCTGCAAAAACTCGCAGAGCATGACAAAAATAGAAGCCGCGCCTGTGTTGCCACGCCAGGCCAGATTGCTCCACCAACGCTCGCGCGGTATCGACAACTGGGCCTTGTCCAGCAACTCTTCAACCACTGGCATGAAGCGCTCTGACGAGTAGTGGCACAAAAAGTGGTCAATGCCGCGCTCAGGCACCCAGCCTTTATGGGCCAGGTCGGCGTACTCATGAATGCATACATCAAACAGATGGGGCAACAGGCGGATATCCTGGCGCAAGGCCAGCGCCCCTGCAGCCTCTGCGTCTGACCAGGCGGGAAAGTCCAGATGGCTCTTGCTGCGGTCAGGAGTCAAACCCAGTTGCATGCATACCGGGTAGTCGCCAGCAAAGCTGCGCTGGTGCGTCCATTTGAGCTTCAATCGCAGACCCTTCGCATGCGGCAGGGCCTGAGGACCACCCAGCAACACCGCGCCTGCACCGTCGGAAAGCATCCAGCGCAAGAAATGCGCATCAAAATCGGTATCGTAGCCCTGCGCTGCATAGCGCGAGCGCTTGAACAGGCGCGAAGGCATTTCACTCGCCACAGACAGTGCCAGCGCATGCGCCCCACTCTCCACGGCTAAAGCCGCTGCCTGCAATGCGCCCACGCTGGCAGCACACACACCGTGTACCGACAAGGTTTCCATTGGTGGCGCTGACATCTCTCCCTGGATCATGCTGGCAAAGCCGGGCATCAAGGAATCACCACCCGAAGATCCACTGGACAAAAAACTCACATCGCTCAACGCCCTGCCCGACTGCGCCAAAGTCTGCTCAATCGCTCCTGCTGCCATTTGCGCATTGCTGAAAACCGTGCGTCCCTCACCATCGATGGCGTAATGGCGCGTCTGGATCCCGTTTTCTGCCAAGATGCGGCGCTTGATGCGCTCTGAAATGCGGTTCAGCGGCGCCACAAAAGCATCCATACCGTCGTTATCTACGGGCTCGCCCGGCAAGAACATGCCCGCTGCATGCAAATAGACGTTGGAATAGGCAACTGGCATAGGCAATAAATCCTGATTAGCAAAGAGTTTCAGGTGGCATTTGTGGCTGGGTGCGCGCCTTGCGCCAAAACAGCCCCAAGACAAAGACGCGCCCCATATAGGACAGCAAACCAGCTTCGTTGAGTGCAGGTGTCACCCGGTGCCTGTAATGCTGCGCATGCAGCTGCGTCAGCTGCGACCAATGGGCTTGTGGGTGTTCATGGTGCGCGGTATGCAAGCCAATGTTGAACAGCAAAGGATTCACCCAGCCTTCAAAATTGCGTGCGTAATTCAGGGAAACCGCTGGATCAATTCGCTGCGAGCGGCTCAACGGACGACCATCGGCATGCGCATGCTGCAGGTAATTGGTCGCCAGCAGCCAATGCAGCCCATGCAACTGCGGCACGATCACCAACAGCAATGCCTTCTGCCAGTCCAGCACCAGCAACGCTGCCCAACTGCTCAGCCACAGCGCGTATTGCCTCATGCAGTAGCGAAATGCGCCTGGGCTGGTGTGGCGCAGTCCGCCCAGCCATCGCAGGAACAAGGGATAGAGCACACACACGGCTTGCGCAGGGTGAATAAGATAACCCCACAGATGGTTGGTATCGCCACCGAACTCCGGCCGATAAGTGCGTGCGACATCCTGCGGGCCATGCCGGAAACGATGATGGTTGCCCACATGCGCTGGCCAGAACACAAAGGTTGGGTGCCCCTGCAACAGCGTGAGCGCGTAATCGGTCACACGGTTGGCCCAGCGCCCGTGCCACATGCGCAAATGCGTGTGGTTATGGTGAATCACACCAATGCCCAAGGTCAAAAACAGCTGCAAGCCGTAAAGCCACCAGACCCAGCCATGCTGCCATTGCCACCAGGCCAGCAGCGGCAGCGCCACCATATACGCCAAAGACTGCAGATCACGCCAGTGGCGCAAGCGCGGCAAGACCGTGCGGTTCGGCGCTGGCGGCATTCAGTGTGACCCTTTCGCTGGTGGCGGGGTCCACGGCTCAGCCTGGGTGCGCATCCACTGATCCATGAATGCCAGCGCAAAACCATAGTTGCCCTTGGGCCGGGCATGGTGCAAATGATGGCGGCGGCTGGCTGCCAGCGGATGCGTGTCGGAAACTCGTGGAAAAAAATCGTAGTTGGAGTGACCAATCACATTCAGCACCAGACTCAACACCGGTACTGCGGCCAACGACCAGAAATAAAAGTCGTGCACTACCATGGGCAGCAGGATGATGTTGCCCAGCATCAGCGCCTCAATCGGGTGAAAACTATACGTGGACCACGGTGTGGTCACATAAGAGCGATGGTGATCCGTGTGAAAGCGTGACAGCCAGCGGGTATGCAGCAAACGATGGTTGACCCAGAAGTGCACATCGTTCCAGAGCATCAGCGCCACAATTTCCAGCAGCACACGCCCTGTGCTGGCGGTTGGCGCCAAATGCGCCCAACCCAGTTGCAGCAGCCCCCAGGGCACCACCATGCCGGTGCCAAAAATCAGTACGGAATGCAATGACTGTCGCCATTCTCTGTGCAACTGTTCAGGCTTGACCGGACGCGTATCCAGCACCCTGCCTATGCCACGTTGATGCAGCGCCCGTGTCAGCGCCTGCATGCTCCAGCCGCCGAGCACATACAAGGCTGCAAAAAACGCCAAACCCACCAGCATGACCTGCCAGACATTGAGCTGCGTAAACCACAGACCCGCATCCATCGCTAAAACCACTCCACGGCAAGCGCCAGTTCAGGCGCGGCGATGGATACATCAAAACACAGCATGCGGCGCATGATAGCGAAGCGCTGCAGGAACACCACCTCGCGTACAGACTGTTACGAAGCCTGTGCAGCTAACCAGAAGCTTTTGCGCACTGCTGCTGCGTACAACAGGAACGTTCCGCCGCATGTGGGTGATGCAAAAGTGTTGATGCTGCAGGCTAGAAAGCCTCGACCGACATGTGCGCACATGTCATGTCCCGCGCATTCACCACCTTCAACCACGCTGCAATCTTGGGCAATTCATAGTGGTAGAAATAGCGCACGGCTCCCATTCGCCCTGCGTTGGCAGCAGTAGCAAGCGCTGCATCGCGCTCTTGCACCTTCAGCGCCACCTCCAGCCATATCCAGGCCAGCACTGTATGCCCAAAGGCTTGCATATAAGGCACGGCATTGGCCAGCGCTTCTTGCGGGTTGCCTGTCGCCCACGCGGTCTTGGTGGCAGCACACACCGCTTGCAGTGCCTGCGCCAGATCATTGGCATATTGCGCCAAGGCAGCTTGTGGCAACGCCTTTTCAATCGTGCCCTGAATTGTTTGGGCCAACAGTTGCAGCCCTGCGCCGTTTTGCATCAACACCTTGCGGCCCAGCAAGTCTGCCGCCTGAATGCCATGTGTGCCTTCATGGATCATGTTCAGACGGTTGTCACGCCAATACTGCTCCACGGGGAAGTCCCGCGTGTAGCCATAACCGCCATGAATCTGTATGGCCAGGGAATTGGCTTCCAGACAGTTTTCGCTGGGCCAGCTCTTGGCAATCGGCGTCAGCACTTCCAGCAGCAGCCTGGCGCGTGCGGCTTCATCTGCCGTGCCCGTGCGACCTTCATCCACCAGTCTGGCGCAGTACATATTCAGCGCCAGCGCGCCTTCGCAGTACGCCTTTTGGGCCAGCAACATACGCTTGACATCCGAGTGCTCAATGATGGGCACTTGCGCGCTGCTGGCATCTTTGCCACCTTCGGTCATGGGGCGGCCCTGGGGACGATTCTTGGCGTAGTCCAGACTGGCGTAATAACCTGCCAAGCCCAGCATCGTGGCGGCCATGCCAATGCCGATGCGCGCTTCATTCATCATGTGGAACATGCACTTGAGACCTTCGTGCGGCTTGCCCACCAGATAACCAATCGCACCCGCAGCACCGCGCACCGGATATCTGCCTTCGCCAAAGTTCAGCAGCGTGTTGGTCGTGCCGCGCCATCCCAGCTTGTGGTTCAGACCGGCCAGCGCCACATCGTTGCGCTCACCCGTGAGCTGGCCTTCAGTATCCACCAGCTTCTTGGGCACGATAAACAGCGAAATACCTTTCACACCCGCAATGAGTTTGCCATCTGGGCCCGGAATCTTGGCCAGCACCAGATGCACGATGTTTTCAGTCAGCTCGTGATCGCCCGAACTGATCCACATCTTGTTGCCCTTGAGGCGGTATCGTGCCCCCAGCGGGTCGCTTTCAAAATCTGCGCCATCAGGTTCTGCACGGGTGGCAATGTCACTCAGACTGGAGCCTGCCTGCGGCTCCGACAAGGCCATGGTGCCCGCCCAGCGACCATTGAACTCATTGTCCGCAAACACCTGCTGTTGCATTGCCGTGCCATGCACACGCAGCAAGTTGGCATTGCCCACCGTGAGCAAGTTGGAGCCAATGCTGATGCTGGCACAGGCAAAAAAACTGTTGGCAGCCGCCTCCACCACATAAGGCAGCTGCATGCCGCCTTTTTCGTAGGGTTGGGCTGCGCTGAGCATGCCACTTTCTGCATAGGCTTTGCGTGCTTCGCTGGTGCAGGCGGGCTGGATGACTTTTTCGCCATCAAACGTTGGCTCCTGGGTATCCACCGTGCGATTGAAGGGCGCGTATTTTTCACGTGCAATGCGCTCGCAAGTGTCCATCACTGCATCAAAAGTCTCGCGGCTGTGATCGGCATAGCGTTCTCGGGAGGTCAGGTTCTCGGCCTGCAGCCAGTCATACACCAAAAATTCCAGGGTTGATCGTAGTTGAGACATCTTTTGCACCAGATATAACTGCCAACACCCATTCACCAAGCTACAAGCAACGGCGATGGCAGCTATGTTTAAAGAAAAATCAAAGCGGTAAAAAAGCCGCCTTCCCTCGGCTCGAAGGGGCGGCTTGGCTTATTGAAATGCGGGGGACACTGGTGTGCACATGCCCATCACGGATGGGCCCCCGACTGCGCCAAAGTGGCTCAAAGCACCTCAAAAATCCCGGCAGCGCCCATGCCTCCACCAATGCACATGGTCACGCACACGCGCTTGGCGCCACGGCGCTTGCCTTCAATGAGGGCGTGGCCGGTCAGGCGCTGGCCAGAAAGTCCATAGGGATGGCCCAGCGCAATTGCGCCGCCGTTAACGTTCAGCCTGTTCCCTGGGATGCCAAGCTTGTCGCGGCAGTAGATCACCTGCACGGCAAACGCTTCATTGAGCTCCCACAGATCAATGTCATCCACCTTCAGGCCCAGCTTCTTGAGCACCTTGGGGATGGCAAACACCGGTCCAATACCCATTTCATCAGGTTCGCAGCCTGCCACGGCAAAGCCCAGAAAGCGCCCCAAGGGCTGCAAGCCTTTTTTGCTCGCATAGTCTTCATGCACCAGCACACAGGCACCTGCACCGTCTGAGAACTGGCTGGCATTTCCGGCTGTGATCACGCCCCCAGGCAATGCGCTGCGTAGCCCGGAGATACCTTCCTTGGTGGTGCCTTCACGCGTGCCTTCGTCCTTGGAGACGGTGACTTGCTTGGTGCTCAGCCCCATGACCTTGTCGGCCACTCCCATGGTCACGGTGATCGGAGCAATTTCCTGATCGAACAGGCCTGCAGCCTGGGCTGCACATGCTTTTTGCTGGCTGGCCGCGCCATATTCGTCCATGGCATCACGGCTGATCTGATAGCGCTGCGCCACTTGCTCGGCGGTTTGCAGCATGCTCCAGTAAACCTCTGGCTTCATCTTCATGAGATCAGGGTCATGGAACATGTGATGGTTCAGCTCCTGCTGCACACAGGAGATAGACTCCAGGCCACCAGCCACCAATACATCGTTTTCACCCGCAATGATGCGCTGCGCTGCCAAGGCAATGGATTGCAGCCCGGATGAGCAAAAACGGTTGATGGTCAGGCCCGAAGTGGTGACCGGCAAGCCTGCGCGAATGGCAATCAGGCGGGCCACATTGCCCCCTTGCGTGCCTTCGGGCAAAGACATGCCCATGATCACGTCTTCAACGTCTGCCCCATCGATGCCTGCGCGCTGCACGGCATGCTGCACGGCGTGGGCACCCAGTGTGGGCGCGTAAGTCATATTGAACGAACCCTTCCAGCTCTTGGCCAGCGGGGTGCGCGCGGTAGAAACAATCACTGCGGATGTCATAGCTTCAATCCTTCAAATTCTGGGTGTTCAACGGCGCACTGCGCATCATGCGAAGGGCTTGCCTTCAGCGGCCAGACGGGCCAACAGCGGCGCAGGCTTCCAGAACTCCCCATCGTCATTGGGGTTCTGGGCAAAGCGCTGCATGGCTTGCACCACATTGGTCAGGCCCAGCTCGCTGGCGTAATGCATGGGGCCACCACGGTAGATGGGGAAGCCATAACCCGTCAGATACACCATGTCGATATCACCCGGCTTGCTCGCAATGCCGTCCTCCAGGATGTGCGCACCCTCGTTGACCAAGGAGAACACCAGGCGTTGCACGATTTCTTCGTCCGAAATCTTGCGTGGAGTGATGCCAATCGCCTTGCGGTGCGCATCAATCATGTCCAGCACTTCCTGGCTGGGAATGGCATCGCGCTTGCCCGGCGCGTAGTCGTACCAGCCTTTGCCTGTTTTTTGGCCAAAGCGACCCATCTCGCACAACCGGTCAGCACTGGCGCTGTATTTCATACCGGGGCGCTCCACCGCCCGGCGCTTGCGAATCGCCCAGCCAATGTCGTTACCCGCCAGATCGCCCATGCGGAAGGGCCCCATGGCAAAACCGAACTTCTCGACAGCCTTGTCCACCTGCTCGGGCGTGGCACCTTCGTCCAGCAAGAAGCCTGCTTGGCGGCTGTACTGCTCAATCATGCGGTTGCCGATAAAGCCGTCGCACACGCCAGAGACCACGGCGGTCTTGCGGATCTTCTTGGCAATCTGCATCACCGTCGCCATCACATCCTTGCCTGTGGCTTTGCCGCGCACCACTTCCAGCAGCTTCATGACGTTGGCAGGACTGAAGAAGTGCATGCCGACCACATCCTGCGGACGGGCTGTGAATGCTGCAATCTTGTCCACATCCAGAGTGGAAGTGTTGGAAGCCAGGATGGCACCGGGCTTGGCAACAGCATCCAGCTGCCTGAACACGGCTTCTTTCACACCCAGCTCTTCAAACACGGCTTCGATGATCAGGTCGCAGTCCTTGAGATCGTCGTAGTTCAGTGTGGTGGAGAGCAATGCCATGCGCTGGGCGTACTTGTCTTCCTTGAGCTTGCCCTTCTTGACCTGTGCTTCGTAGTTCTTTTTGATGATGCCGACACCACGCTCCAGCGCTTCTTGCTTCATCTCCAGAATAGTCACCGGAATACCCGCATTCAGGAAGTTCATGCTGATACCGCCACCCATGGTGCCAGCACCAATCACGCCCACTTTCTTGATCTCGCGGGTGGGCGTCTCAGCCGGAATGTCGGCAATCTTGGTGGTCGCGCGCTCCGCCATGAACAAGTGGCGCAGCGCACGGGACTCGGGTGTCCACATCAGGTTGACGAACAGCTCGCGCTCATAGAGCAAGCCATCCTGAAACTTGCGCTTGGTGGCAGCTTCCACCGCATCCACGCACTTCAATGGTGCGGGATAGTTTTTGGACATGCCCTTGACCATGTTGCGCACAAAACCAAAGTAGGCATCGCCCTTGGGATGCTTGCACTTGAGGTCACGCACCAGTGGTAAAGGCTCATTGCAAGCAACATGGCGCTCGCCCACTTCCTGCGCCAAAGCGAGCGCTTCTGCGGCCAAAGCCTCAGGGCTGGCAGCCAGCTTGTTGAACAACTGCTGGCCTGGAATTTGGGCGAGCATCTCGCTCTTGATCGATTCGCCACTGACAATCATGTTCAGCGCTGGCTCCACCCCAATGGCGCGTGGCAAGCGCTGCGTGCCACCAGCTCCGGGCAGCAAACCCAGCTTCACTTCAGGCAAGGCCACAACCGTACCTGGTGCAGCAATGCGGTAGTGACAACCCAGAGCCAGCTCCAGCCCACCGCCCATGCATACACTGTGAATCGCGGCCACCACTGGCTTGGCGGACTGCTCTACCTGGGCAATCACGGTGTGCAGATTCGGCTCTTGCAGTGCGGCTTCCTTGCCAAACTCCTTGATGTCGGCTCCGCCGGAGAACGCCTTGCCAGCTCCCGTGATCACAATCGCCTGCACCGCAGCATCGGCATTGGCTTGGTTGAGGCCATCAATCACGGCACGGCGGGTGGACAAACCCAGCCCATTGACCGGTGGGTTGTTGAGTGTGATCACAGCAACCGAGCCGTGCACTTTGTAATCAGCCGACATGGCTTGTCTCCTTCAGTTCTAGAAAAAAGAACGGGCGTTCTGTAATCCATTCTAGAAAGGGATGCCGTCCAACGCTATCGCGTTTTGCCCCTGTATTGTCTCAATCGGGACAAAGCTTTCCGGGCAAGTTCCGACATGCGGAACCTGATGAGCAAACAGACTGTAGCGAAGTACACCCTACTTTGGAGCCTGGAGAACATTCGCTCAGAATCCGACAAACGGTTAGCAGCCCATCCGCACATGGCGCAGTTCTTGCACATATGGCAGCGCATTCGCTGAACACCTTGCACCGACCAAGTGTGGCTGCAAAAAAACGCTGGGGAAAGCCATAACTGCTTGTCACTGCGACGCCTCAACAATGTGCACTGTGTGTTCAGCACGCACACGCAATCCACCCATTTATCGGAAGGCTCACACCTATATGCAACGCAAAACATTCATCCGCCTGAGTACCTCCTGGGCTGCTGCCGCACTGCTGGGTGCTGCCTCCCTCAGCGCCCATGCCGCTGACCCCATTCTCATTGGTGTTCCTATCCCCATGACAGGGCCAAACACCCAGTACGGCGATGAAGTGAAAGCCGGTCTGATGACAGCCATTGAAACCATGAACGCCGCTGGCGGCATGAATGGCCGTGAATACAAACCTGTGTTCGTGGACGATGCCTGCGAGCCCAAACAAGCCGTTCCCGCAGCCAACCGGGTCCTCAACTCGGGTGCCAAGTTCGCCATCACCCACGTGTGCTCCGGCGTGACCGTGCCCGCCTCCAAAATTTATGAGGAAGAAGGCATCGTCGCCATCACGCCAGGCGCCACTGCCCCACAGGTAACCGACGGACTCAAGGGCCACTACTTCTTCCGCACCATTGGCCGTGACGATCAGCAAGGCCCTTTCGCGGCCAAGTTCATCGCTGAAAAACTCAAACCCAAGGCTGTGGCCGTGCTGCACGACAAACAGACCTACGGCGCAGGCGTGGCCCAGCACGTCAAGAACACGCTGGATAGCCTGAAAGCTCCGGTGGTGATGTATGACGGCATCAATGCCGGTGACAGCGATTACTCCGCCGTGATCACCAAGCTCAAAACAGCCAAGGTGGATGTGGTGTTCTTCGGTGGCTACCACCCCGAAATGGGTTTGCTGCTGCGGCAGGCCAAGGAGCAAGGTCTGAAAACCCGCTTTGTCGGTGCCGAAGGTGCTTTCAATCAGGGGTTGATCGAAATCGCCGGCCCTGCCGTTGAAGGCATGATGTTCACCTTCCCTGCGGACTTCAGCCAACGCCCCGAAAACAAGGGCGTGGTGGACGCATTCAAAAAGGCCAACCGCTCGGCCAACGGCGCTTACCAGATGCCCTCCTACGCTGCATTGCAAGTGCTGGACAAATCGCTGAAGGCCGTGGGCCCAGACGCCAAGAAAGTAGCCGACTACATGCATGCCAACACATTTGACACCGTGATTGGCAAGGTGGCTTTTGACGCCAAAGGCGACCTGAAGGACTTCGAATTTGTGGTCTTTGAGCTGGCCAAGGACGGCACCCGCTCACAAGTGAAGTAATTCACGACATATGTAAAAAAGGGCACCTAAGGTGCCCTTTTTGTTGCTTATTGCACACCAAGGTGTCAAAGATGCAAGGAGGAAGTGCTAATTGATCCGCCAAATGACGACAGTAGGAGCTTGGCGGCGATTGAACTACGTCCATTTATGACTGCTGCAGAGTCATTAATGTCGGTCAAGAATAAAACTTGAAATGAAGATGATTGCTGCATACCAGTCATCTACAAATGTCACGGCGAAATGCATTGCGAGAGAGTGAAAGCTTTACTGGAGAAGTAGGTCTATTCACACAGGGCAGTCGCCCCTTGTATCACGCAATTGTCCCAAGGTTTCCTGTTTCAGGTGCCCAGTTGGAAGTTCTGCGGCTAGTCCAAGAGATAAACCATTCAGCTTTACCGATGAAAGAAAGCGCTTTCGGAACAGTTTTAAAGATGTTTAGTTAATAAACAAACAAAAAAACAATATTTTTTGAAATATAGAAGTTTCTCTACATTCGCAGCAATCCACTTCTTTCAAGGACTGAAATGACTGCACGCGACAACAATGTATTGACCTCTGACACTTTAGCGCTGCTCGTAGCCGGCACTGGCGTGACCACTTCCGACGCACAAGCAGCAGTGCAGGCTGGACTGCAAGTTTTGCAAGACTTCATGCGCACTTTCAATGCCCGTGATGCCAAATCTTGGGCCGCGGTCATGAACTATCCACACGTCCGTTTTGCTGGAAACCAAGTCACCGTGTGGGACGACGCTGCAACATATGCGGCTAGCAACGATTTAACGCCTTTGGCCAACACCGGCTGGAACTACAGCAAGTGGGACTGGATTCGCGTCATCCAAGCCGACGCCAGCAAGGTGCACTTTGCTTTGCAATTCACGCGCTACGACGCTCAAGACCGTGCACAGCAATCGTTTCAAGCGCTCTATATCGTGACGAATAAAGACGGTCACTGGGGTGTGCAATCTCGCTCCAGCTACGCAGGCATTTTGTCGCCTGGCGCAGCGTTCTAAACGGAGGCTGACATGCAAACATTGAGCCGCCGATCTATATTGAATGCAGTATTGACTGGAGCCACAGCTTTAGCCACATACGCAACTGCTTGGGCCCAAGACATCACACCGTTTCCCAATCGACCTATCAAGGTAAGTGGTCCCATACCCTGCTGGAGGCGTTGTTGATGTCACAGCCCGCGCAGTCACGGAAGCTTTGGCTACTAAATGGGGTCAGCCTGTGATTGTTGAGAACAAGCCGGGTGCAAATGGCAATCTTGGGGCGGACACTGTCCGTCAAGCCAAGCCTGATGGCTACACCTTGCTCGTGGGCTCAATGTTTACAGTGATCAATCCACTGACTGACAGCAGCACCCGGTTTAAAACTTCTGACTTCCAGCCCATTGCAAGAATCGGCTCTACGCCTAATTTGTGGGTTGTTCCTGCAACTTCCAAGTTCAATTCGCTGAAAAACTTCATTGCTGAAGCGAAGCAAAAGCCTGGTGTCTTCAACGTCGCCAATCCAGGTCATGGCAGCTCTAACCACCTTGGTATTGAGCGTTTGACTGCGGACGCAAAAATTGAACTCACACAAATCAACTATCAAGGTCAGCCGCCATTCATTGCAGACTTGATAAATGGTCGTCTAGATATTGCGCCTGTCACAGCAGCCTTGGCACTGCCACATGTGCAAAGTGGCAAGCTAAAAGTATTGGCTGTCATTGGTGATACACGTCTTGCCGCTATCCCTGATGTGCCAACGCTGGCAGAAGTGGGTTACCCCAATGCCGTGGTGGTTCCATGGAACGGGTTCATGGCGCCTGCTGGTACCCCCCAACACATCCTCAATGACATTGCGCAGGCGGTTGCACAAGTTCAAAAGAGCCCGCAAGTTCTTTCACGATACGCAGTATTGCAAGCACAAGCACCTACACAAACACAAGCGTTCAGCGATTTAGTAGCCCAGGAGGCGATCCGCTGGAGAGGAGTCTTTAATAATGAATTGCATGCTGCTGCAAAGACAGAAAATCTGATAGGAAAGAACTAAATTTCCACTACGGAAAGGACATGATTATGAAGAGTCATCCCATTTGGATGGCTTTTTTGCAGCGATTGCTGCCCATCGAATGCGTGATATGAATGGCTGCTTTTTTCCGAGATGCAGGCTTTAGGAACAAGCGATGAGAGAGTTGGACGCAGTCAGAAGGTATCTGAGGTTAGCTGCTCGATTCAGAGCGACCACAGCCGACTTGCATTCTTAGATCTTCTTTTCAGCAGTTACGGGTGGCATGCTAACTACCTATTTTAAAAATCTCCTGTATCCATTTAAGCAAATGAATGGATATTATAGATAATATTACACAAAATAATTAATGCAATATCAAGTCTAGATAAATTTCTTTGTGAATATTATTATATGCCTTAAATAAAGAGCTCCGCAGAGCCCTTTATTTATTATCAATTAGTCGATCGCTGGTTTATAAGTCCCATCAGCAATAGGTTTTTTGATGCGATCGGCCTCACTGAGTACCTGTGCCAGCAATTGCTGAACGTTTTCCAGCGTGGCAATCGGGCTCAAGGTGGTCATCTTCAACGATTGCACTTGCCCCACTTTGGTCACACCGATATTGGCCTCACCGCGTGCAAACAATTCGTCGGCGACGTTTTGGTTCAGTGCATCTAGCAGTTCTGCGGGATAGCCCTGTGGTATCACGCGAAATAAAACTGATGCGAACTGCGGCTCCACCAGCAGCTCCAAACCTTCAGTCGCCGTGATGTAGTTCGCCACCTCACGGGTCAGCTTTACGCCATGGTCAATCATGGAGCCGTACAGATCTTCGCCCAGGGCTTCAATCGTCATCCACAGCTTCAGCGCATCAAAACGGCGCGTGGTTTGCAGCGATTTGGACACCAGATTCGGCACGCCATGCTCTTCGTCGTAAGCAGAGTTCAGATACTCAGCCTCGTAGTGCATGAAGCGGTAGTTCGCTTCCTCTTTGAGCAAGAACGCGCCACAAGAGATGCTTTGGAAGAAATGCTTGTGAAAGTCCAGCGTGATCGAGTCAGCCAGCTCCATGCCTACCAAAAGGTCGCGGTGGTGCTGCGAGAGAATCAACGCACCACCCCAGGCTGCATCCACGTGCATCCACGCTCCATATTGGGCACTGATGGCGCGCACTTGCGGTAGTGGATCGATCGCCCCTGCATCGGTGGTGCCCGCCGTAGCCACTACGCATGCCACGATATTGCCTTCAGCCTGCAGGCGGGCCATGGTCTGCGCCAGCGCATCTATGTCCATGCGAGCATCTACATCTACTGGAACGGTCACCACGGACTGAAAGCCCATGCCCATCATGGCCATGTTTTTTTGCACGGAGAAGTGTGCGTTCTCCGAACAGATGACTTTGACCTTGCGCATCGCATCCGCAGGAATGCCGTCGCGCTGCACCGACCAAGACTGGCCCTGCTCGTTCTTCCAGTGCTTGGCAATGCAGGCATCTCGCGCCAGCAGCACGCCCATCAAGTTGGACTGTGTGCCGCCCGATGTAAAGACGCCCGCGTTGCCTGCGCAATAGCCCACTTTTTGGCGCAACCAGTCAATCAACTGCACTTCCATCAACGAACCCGCCGGGCTTTGGTCCCACGAATCCATAGACTGGTTGGTGGCGTTGATCAGCACCTCTGCGATTTGGCTGGCCACCATCGTCGGACAGTGCAAATGCGCGAGCGAATGGGGGTGGTGCACTTTCAGGCTTTTGTGCAAGAAAAGCTCGACCATGCGCTGCAACGCTGGTTGCACGCCCATGCCCTCTTTCGAGGGGAGGAATGCAATCGCGCTGCGCAGATCCCTGATGCTGCCGCCCGTATACATCTTGTCGTTTTGCAGCCAGGAAGCCACGGCCTGAGTAGCTTGCGCCATGGCCTGCGTGTAGTCGGCAATCGATGCAGCATCGTTGCAAAGCAATGCTTTGCGGTGTTCAGAAAAATGCACCATGTTTATGCTCCGCGTACCGCGACCAGCGCCTGCGCTACTGCGCGCTTAAAGCGCACCAGCACTTCTTTACACTCGGCTTGTGTGATGATCAGCGGGCATAGCAAACGAATCACTGTGCCATTGCGCCCACCCTTTTCCAGCAGCAACTGGTTGTTGAAACATGTCGTTTGAATGGCCGCCGCCAGCTCGGCATCGGCAGGCAACGAACCCATGTGGTCTGGGGGCTGACTCTCGTCCACAATTTCAATACCCAGCATGAGGCCACGACCACGCACATTGCCAATGCAGGGAAATTCCGCTGCCATTTTCTTCAGTTCGGTTTGAAGAAAATCGCCACGCGCTTGGGCATTTTGGGCAAGGTTTTGCGCTTGGATGGCTTTCAGTGTGGCAATGCCTGTGCCCATAGCCATCTGGTTGCCGCGGAACGTGCCGGTATGGCCTGCGGGCTGCCATGCATCGAACTTGCGCTTGATACCCAGCACCGCAAGTGGCAAGCTGCCCCCAACGGCTTTGGACATTACGATGATGTCCGGTTCAATCCCCGCATGCTCGAAGGCAAACATCTTGCCGGAGCGGGCAAAGCCAGCTTGCACCTCATCCAAGATCAACACAATGCCGTGTTTTTCGGTCACTTCGCGGACTTTTTTGAGCCATTTGGTAGGTGCTACCACCACACCACCTTCGCCTTGAATGGCTTCCAAAATCACAGCAGCAGGTTTGGTCACGCCACTTTCCACATCTTCGATAAAGTTCTCGAAGTAATAGGTCAAGGCATCAACGCCTGCTTCACCACCAATTCCCAGTGGGCAGCGGTATTCATGGGGGTAAGGCATGAATTGCACGCCGGGCATCAAGCCATGCACCGCATTTTTGGCAGACAGATTGCCTGTCATGGCCAAAGAGCCGTGCGTCATGCCGTGGTAACCGCCTGAAAAGCTAATCACCGAGCTGCGGCCGGTAAAAGTTTTGGCCAGCTTGATGGCCGCCTCGGTCGCATCTGCTCCCGATGGGCCGCAAAACTGCAGGCAATACGCGTCTTTGCCACCGGGTAATTGTTCCAGCAAAGCTTCGGTAAACGCATCTTTGAGTGGCGTCGTCAAATCAAGCGTATGCAAGGGCAACCCGCTGGCCAGCGTGGTTTGAATGCTTTCAATCACTGCTGGATGGTTGTGTCCCAAAGCTAAAGTACCCGCGCCTGCCAGGCAGTCCAGATACTCAGTGCCCTCCACGTCGGTCACCCAGCAGCCGTGGGCTTTGGCAATGGCCAACGGTAATTTGCGTGGATAACTACGCACGTTCGATTCCATTTGGTTTTGACGTGTCAAATAATATTCGTTGGTTGATCGAGAAGTGGTTTTTACTAATGCAAGGCTCATATCTAATTTCAGTCTCTGATATGGGTTAAAAAAAAGTCTTTGATATTGCTATCGTAGACTCGGTGTGTTTGATCTATCAGATGGTTTCTTTCTTGAAAACCGTTAAAAAATGAAGCTGTTTTATTCATGAACCGAATTTTTTTCACATCATTTCAAAGCCATGAATAAAAATTAAGGTATGAAACAAATCCTGCCATCGTTAACTTTTAAATAAAGATAATGGCTAAGATGGAGACGCATCACCATATTGATGCGGCTCCGACGCATTGTTCACAGGTAGTCGCAGCCGCAATCACCGCGTGCATTCAAGAGCAGCAAAGCACACAACACGGGCACCGTGTCGCGCGGATGCTGGCGATCTTGGAATCGTGGGTAATGTGGGGCTAGAGCGTGCACGACAGGCTTGCAGACCATCCATACGCGTTTGCATGCGAACGCAGCCAAGGCGTTGTGCAGACATGCCGACATGCATCCTGCTATAGCAGCAATGGGATGCCAACAGGTGCTTTGGAGGGAAGTAGGCTGCAGAGGGAAAGCAGTGGGCGAATTACTTCACCTACCTCAACGGCAGGATCGCCGCAGACCCATCGTGCGTAGTCAGATGTTCGCAGTTAGCGGGAGTGCGCCAGCTTGCCTTGCAGTGGCAATAGGCGTGCAACATGGGTGCGAATGCACCACAGCATTGCTGAGTTGGAAGTCACAAAGTCAATACCCAGCGTCGTGGGTGCACGAGTCTGCATAAGCAACAAGATAAATACAGCTTCCAAAAGGAGAGCTAACTACCAAAGTCAGAACTAACTTTCGCGGCATTTTACACAAATTGCCCGATTTCACCAGGGCGCGTGGCATCCCCCCGGATAACCAGTGTCTTAAGAAGTAGAGAGTTCACAATGAGAATCTCTAGTATGAAGAAGTGCGAAATCTAAGGCTTGGAGTCATATCGAACTGAAGAGGCAGGATATGACAGGGTTGAATCGACCAGCTTTTCCTAAACAGCTTTCGGGCAATGAGCAGAGCACTGAAGAAGCATTAGTTCAATGACTGCCCTGAGCATCAGCAGTCATTGGCATATGTGAGCTGAAAGACCGCAATCAGCCTGAAACAACCCTCTGCCCCCTTGATCTGCTTTGCAACGGTAGCAATTGCACATGGTCGCATCGCAATCTATCGGCTACAGGCCACCTAGCGGTCACCTGAGCGGCGATGCTGGCAGTGCAGCAGCGACGAATTTTGGGGTGCGGAAGTCAGCATTAATCGTCATGCAGCTCAATGGCTTGCGGAAATTCAGTTGTTGCCCCCCATGAACTTCCCTATAACGCAACTCTCCTATTGCTGGACAGTGCCTTCTGCTGGATCAGCAGACACACCATTGGGCAGTGCGATCACTCGATGACTGATATTGAGCAGCTTGCTGCGCGCTTCAGTGAGCGTGACATGCAAGGCTTCACGGGGCCGCAGTTTTAGCAAACCGGCCCAGTCCCATCTCCATCAACCCTTCGGCACAGCGCACCAGGAACAGCACATCCATCCCCATACGCTGTGCCATGACCAGGCCTTCGTCAGCGCCTGCTACAAGTAAGGCCGTGGCCCAGGCATCCGCTTGCATGCAGGTGGGCGCCAGTACGGTGACTGAGGCCACGGCGTTGTTCACGGGTGCGCAGCGGCGTGCGTCCATGGTGTGAGCAAGGCGCGCATAGCCTACTTTCACATAGTGTCTGTAGTCACCGGAAGTGGCTACAGCCAGCTCCTCCAGCTCAATGACTGCGTGCACCGCCCGGTGCGAATCTTCCGGGCTTTCAAGCGCCACGGCCCAGGGGTGGCCGCTGGCCTGACTGCCCACGGCGCGCAGTTCGCCGTCCAGTGCAGCCAGCGCATGGCGCACACCGTGTTGTTGCAGCACATGGGCTATGCGATCCACTGCGTACCCTTTGGCAATACCGCACAGGTCGAGTTGCAAGGGCGCATGTTTGCGCGCGCGACCCATGGACTTTTCCAGCTCCAGGCATCCGTGCGCAGCAAGAAGCATGGACTGGCGTGCTGCGCGGATCGCCTGCGCATCAGGAGCATTACGCACCGCGCCAAAGCCCCAGGCATCAACCAACGCCCCAACGCATGGATTGAAGGCACCTGCGCTCAGACGCTGGACATCGAGCGCACAGTCCAGCACCTCCATTATTTCCTTGGTGAGGTTCACCCAGTCGCCCACGGTCGCCTGGTTCAGGCGCATGAGGTCGCTGTCCGGCTTCCAGGGCGACATCTGCTGGTCTATCTGCGCCACCACAGCACAGAGGTCCTGGTGCAAGACCGTCAGGTTCACGGTGTTTTCGGCATCAATGGTGGCAGACCAGCGTGTTCCCATGGTCGGCCCGTGCAAGGTGGTTCGCTGCAAGGCAGTAGCGGAATCAGAAGACATCTTCGGCATAGCGCTCCTTGGCTTTCAGCGCCGAGACGCTCAGCTGCAGTGGCGCAAGCACCGAGTCCAGTGCTTCGGACACACCCTGCGCCATGGCGCGGCTGCCGCAAACTCGCACAATGGCTCCCTGTGCCACTAGCTTGCATACATGGTCGGCATTTCGGCGCAGAGCATCTTGCACATAGCCACCGCCGTCGGGCACGCGGGAGAACGCCGTGTGCAAGGTCGTCAGACGCCCTTGTTCCAGCCAGAGCTGAATTTCGGGAGCAAAGTAAAAGTCCTTTTCCGGGTTGCGTCCGCCAAAGTACAGGTGCATCGGGCTGCGCTTGTCGTTACTGCGGATGAAGCCGGCCAGTGGCGCCACGCCTGTGCCTGCGCCGATCAGCAGCACGGGGCGTCGTGATCGCGGCAGTGCAAAGCTGGGGTTGGGCCGGATGAAGCAGCGGATGCTGTCTCCCATCTGCAAGCCCAGCAAATGTGTGGAGCACAGGCCGGAGGGTATCTGGCGCACGCAGATTTCCACGAACCTGTCTTTCCAGCCCGAGGCCAGAGAGTAATAGCGTGGCACAGGCGAGCCCGGAGGCACGATGCCCACAAGATCACCTGCTGCAAACCGCGCCAGACCGCGTCCGAGCAGGCGTGCGCACAGACTCTGTGCTGGCCACGCAAAGCGCAGGATCGCCGTCGCCTGCCCGGTAGCACCGGAGTAGTCTTGCCGCGCGATGAGCGTGAGCGCCACAGTAGGAGGTACGCGTGGTACATGCTCCAGCACAAGGGGTTCGCCGAGCGCTTCCGCCAGGGCCAAGCCCCAGCGTGCGAACTGCTGGCCCGATTGCTGATGGATGCACTCCAGCGGCAGCAACGCAGGCCAGCCATGTGTGCGCAGCGTCTCATCCAGCGCCTTGGCAAAAGCGCAGAAGGCCGGGAACTGCCGGTCGCCAAAGCCCAGCACTGTGACCGGAACTGCGCTGGCACTGAGCTTGGTGATCCGCTCCAGCGCGTGGCTGGCATGCGCCGGAGGTTGGCCTTCTCCATAGGTGGCAGCAAGCACCAACACCTGCCGCGTAGCAGGCGTGGTTTGAAAATTCTCCAATGCACTCGTGTGCACACAGTGGCCGCCTTGGCGCAAAGCGTCTTGCAGCGTCTGGGCAAATCCCCAGGTGCTGCCACCTTCGCTAGCCACGAAGATGAGCACGTCTGCCTGTGCCAGCGGAGTGTTGCCAGTGATGTGCGGCATCTGAAGGCGTGCCTGCCACCAGATGACAAGGCCCGACAGCCAGAACAGCAGCACGCTGGCGCCTGTGAATCCGAGCACCACGGCCCAGAGCCACGCAGCCTCGCCCGTGTGGAGCACCACGGCCAGATCGTGAATGCGCTGTGCAAGGGTTGCATCCTGCCAGGCTAGCATCTTGCCGGAGTACTGGTCTATCCAGCCCTGTCCCTGGAATGTGGTGATATTCCAGGTGTCTTCCGGGTCCGTGGCGGCGGGAAAGTTCAGCTTGCGCAAATCCTGCACCGCCATGCTTTGCAGAGGCGCAAGCTGCTCGCCAGACAAGGCAGGATTGCTGTTTATCTCGGAATAGACCTCAGGCTCGACCCTGGAATCAAGCTCTATCAACCCCAGCGTCGAGGCACTCATGGTCAGCGCCGTGAGCGATATCACGCATAGAAATGCGAGCAACACACGGCCTGCGACCACGTGGATGCGCTGCGCCAGCGTGCCACGCACTCGTGCCCCCAGCCGTCGCCAGCCACCCATACGCCTTAGCAAAAGCACCACGGCAGAGATGCACAACAGGCCCATGGTCAACGCTGTGCCCGCGGCTCCCCAGCGTCCTGCATCACCCAAAAGCAGTGACCGGTGCAAATTTTTCACCCAGCGCGGCAACACTGATGGTTGCCACGTGTCCAGCACCCTGCCATCGCCTGGATCCACATAAAACGCCTGAGGCTGCTCATCAGCAAAGCTGAACACCACGATGGAACCCGAGGGCAAGCGACGAACCTCCTCTACCCCCGTGATGTTGCGGGTCACGCGCTCTACCAGTAAAGCTACGGACAAATCGTCCGACGCAGCAGGTGCATGCCACGCCTGTTGCACCGGGTCTATTGCCAGGATGGCACCTGTGACACCCAGTATCATGGCCAATGTGCCAATAGTCAGGCCCAGCCAGCGGTGGATTGCTTTCCAACCCATGAGAAGCCTCTTACTGGAATTGAAAGTTCACCGACTGGATGTATTGCTTGCCAGCCTGCGGCTTGCCGACGTTGCTTGAGGTCAGCGGAACGCGAACCTCCGAAGGGCTGTCTCGCATGTCTTCCACGGCAGCATCAATGCGAATTTCATAACCTGCGTCAATCAGTGCATCTGCCAGATCCATTGTGACTTTCAGCGTACGTCCTGCGCCCACGCTTGCGCCAGTGACTCCGTCCAGGCGTTTGGTATCACCAGCAGAAAGCCGGTTCCAGTCAGATAAATGCTTGTAGTACTTGGCCTTGCCTCCTGCCACCCAGAGCGTACGCACATAGGAACCATTGGCATCGGTCAGATACGCAGCCAAGTAAGCGCCATCGCCTCCATAGTTCTTGAGCTGGGCGGTCAGGGTCAGCGGGCGGCTTTGCGCCAGTGCAGGAAAGGCCAGCGCACAAGCGGTAGCCAAAATAGTCGAAAGAGGTTTGGACATGGTATTGCTCCTGTTGGAATGGCGGTTACTCGATTTGCCCCCTGGGCAAAGTGCCAGGGTTGGACAAAGGCGTTGGCTCAGCGGTGTTATCTGGAGATTGCGGCTGGGTGTAGCGACTTGAAGCCTCGTGATCGCGGTCTCGGTCACGTTTGTGGTCGCGCTGATGCTTGCTTTGCTTGATCTTCAACACCTTCAATGTTTCCGGATCAATCTTGGCTTTGAAGCTGCGCCCTTGTGCATCTGTGCCACGTATTTCGTAGCAGCCATCGTCAATCTTCAGCCGCTGGATTTCCCACCCTTGAGCAGCGGCCATATCTCGCACAGCTTCCCGCGTTTGCCAGCGATGCAAAGGTGCATCGCAATCGTCACCGGCCCATGAGGGCATAGCACCCAAGCCTAGAGACAAGGCCAGCAGGACATGGCGCAAAGTCTGAGGGTGTTCCATGGAAGGCTCCTATCAAAAAGGGCTTGCACATGACAGCTCGCCGTGCAGGCGATCTCTTGTATGAAGACGCAGGAGCCCTACCCAGCACATCAAGGACTACAGCGTGTGAGAAGGTCACGCCAAGCCCGAAAGCGTGACGGTCTCCATGGCTGCAGTGATCAACCATTGATGCAATTCCTGCACAAATTTGTCATGCAAACGGTAATTGCTCCCCCGTTGAGTGGCATTTTGGCAATACCGTTATGAATGTAAGCTGAACGGCGTGTTAACTCTTTGACTTATTCAGCATACAACGCGCCAACTAATTAGCCGCCGTTGAATCGCCCAGCTTTTGGTCGATCATTCCAAACAGATATCAATTTGGTTTTCGGTATTGATACTGATACCTATTTCAGTCAAGTCCATAAACAGCCACTGTCAACTTCGAGTTGTTGTAGTGCCTCTGGTTGATCGTGTGCAGTAGAGATTGTGCGAATACGCACATGCCCGCAACTCACTACAACGGTAGCCGTTTACGCAATGACATTCAATCTATCCACGTCGAATACAAACAAGGGGCTGATGTCTAAGCAATTTCTTGCTCTATTTGCTGTATTCCTCAAGCAATGATCGAATATCTTCTTTTGATAGAGATTTTGAATTTAATACTGCAACAAGATCCTCTTTAGACAAAGGATATTCAAACAGAAGTTGTTTGAGTTGCTCTGCGCCAATTGGAAATGCAGTAAGAGGATCTAACCAGAATTTTTCTGTCACTTGTTTGGGCTCAAGCATTACTCCTTCTACATTGATGTAAACCTTATATCTTGCAAACCCTTCCGGAAAGCTCTGATCGTAGTAAAGACTTGTCCCTTTCGGGAGAAGATATGTTTGTTTCACCTCTCCAGCACCAGTGAGCATTAACGGAAACTCTAGTTTATATACCAGTGGTTTACTTTTCTCTTGATAGATTTTTAAAGAATGATTGACAATGAAAATTGACAAGCTCATAAGAAAAGCAAAGGTGATAGCTCGATATATTTTTCTATGTTTCATTGTTTGCCTGTGTGTTGTTCATAGCGTTTACTTTCCATTAACGAATAAATTCGCCAATTGCCATTTACAGGAGTATGGACCAATATTAAAAAAATTTTAAGATCTTAATCACGTCATACACAACATATTTATTTATAGAAAAATTAATTTATACTTTATGGAAAATAATTTACAATCTCTTTTTTGAAGTTGAAATTGCTTATCGTAATTCTATATTTTTTCAATTTAAAATCAGGTGGTGAGCTTGCTTCATATTAAATTGATATAGGTGATGACTTTGCTTTTATTGATTTCTCCGGATCATCACCAGCATCAGAAATTAATGATATTGAATTTAAACAGCTTTGTATAATTATTTTATCCAGAAGATTGAGAGTCTTTTTGTTAAATTCTAGAAATACCAAGTAATCTTCATAACCTGCACCGCAAAACTTCTCCGGTGAATCTGGGTTGGATTTTGTCCTGATTATTCCTACACTATAGTAAATCCCATTTACATATTTTATTGTGTCGGGTATAAGGCGAAAGTATTCTGCTTTTTCAAGCAAATCTTCAATTCTATTATCTATTGATGTTTTTTTGACTTCTGACTCTTTCGTTTCAACACATGTATGCGTATCAAAACAAACTCTAAACTCAGAACTCATCGAGTAAGAAGCATGAGAGAATAGAAAAATGAACAATATCAAATTTTTTAGTAAAAATATCCGCATAGCATAACTGATGTGGTTCAATAATTTAAATATTTCACCTGATTAAGAAAAGTGATTCACCCAATCTTTACAAACACTTACAAAAACCAGAATTTTCCTACCAAAAATTTTAGAAGCATCATTTCTTCATTATAAATAATTGGCAAGTCATTGATTTTTAGCACCCTAAGCAAACGGCGACAATTTAAAATAAAATATACTTTACCACAAGAAGATTGATTCAACATCTCCCTAATATCATTATTTAGCAATGCCTTTTGTATAGCCTTCATGAAAATTGGGTACAAACTCTCCTTGTGCATTGGGAGGTGAGTATTGCCATAGCGTAGCCATACACACAACATCTAGAGTGGAAAGCATTAAGGCTTGAGCTATAGAATACTGTTGATTTTTTTGCTGGCAGATTCACCACTGCAGAACCTTTCATAGTAAATATTATTTATCATTTTTAAACATGACTCATTGCAAAAACAATCAAGTTAACTTAAAAATCTATATATAAATCAAAACCCTTAAATTAATTTAAATATATTTTCATTCTATATCACACATGATTCAAAATGATAAACCCAATGGATCCGTGTTAATTTTTATACTTACTTCCGAATCTCCAGGAAAGTCATCAGAATATGCTTTCATCTTCATGGGGAAATATATTAAATTTTCTTTTAATTTATTCGAGAAAAATGGTTTTTTACTCCACACACAGAAAGGCTCTTCAAATATTATTTGAATTTCAGATTCTTTGTAAAAAATTATGCTACAGTAGTTTTCCAAATTCAAACTAGCTATATGAATAAAAGATTCATTACTTCTTACCGTCATCAGCGCATATAATTGATAATCTTCTCCGACATTTTTATTTATTATCTCTAGAAAATTTTTTTCCGAATTTAATGTTGCTTTCTTGCTTATTTTTATTTCAATAGGTAAATCATTTGTTTTAGCCAATACAGGATTAGAAAATAAAAAATAAGAAATTATAGCCACTTTCAAAAGCATCACAGTCCTTAAAAAATAGGCCAAAAGATTATATCTAACAACATTTAACATTAACTTGAATTATAAAGTTGATTTCACATCAAAGAAATCCCATGAATATGTAAAATCATCTTCCCTTCAGACTCCCCTATTCGTGTAATTTACTCATCGTTATGAAGCATTTGCCTATAATTTAAAGACAATGCAAAACCACTAATTTGGTACTACATCTTCCAAAAATTCAATGCTCTCTAAAATTCTGAAAGAATAAGATGGGATATCAATATTTTTTTTATTTTTTATAAAGTCAATATATCCTATCTCACTGCTACCACAAATAGCGCTTTCTTTATATTTTATGCAATACCACAGATGTCTTAGGCGAAAACGCTCCTCTCCTGTTGTATCATCAAATAAAAGTGTCCAGCCTTCCGCATTCACTGAATGAAACGGAATACGTATAACGCCATCTTCATCTGTGTAAATTCTTCTACCGTCTTTAATGATGAAATTATAATCCCCCATTGTGGATCTATTTTTCCAAGCCTCATGAAATTGTTTTTCTTCGGTGCTATAACATTCGAAATCAAATCCCTATTTTCCATTGTGGGAAAAATTAGGTCCTATTTCAATTGAAAAACCAGCAATTCCTTTGTAATTTTTTCTTTGATCTCCTTGGCCAATTTTCACCCCTGTAGGGAGATCTAATTTTATTCTGCAACCTGGACCAAGATTTGCAATTTGTGATTCAAATTTCCCTGTCCGTATAAATTCTGCGCGGTCTTTTTCTACTTGAGCTTCGGCAGTTAATTGAAAAAGAGAAATGATGATGAAGAGGTATTTCATCATAGAGGCTTCCTTTTTGTGTAACCTTCAGGAAAATCAAGCATTAACTCTCCTCGTGTATCGGGGAGCTTTGCTTCAGTGAGTATTACCATGGCGTAACCATACACACAACATCTAGAGTCAAACCCATTAAGAATTGAACTATAGAGGCTGTTGATTTTTGCTGGCAGATTGACAGCTGAAGAAGCCTTCCAGAATGATGGGCTTCAGTAATAGGTCTTAGAACCTTCCATTCTTACTAGGCTGGTCAATATAATTTATTTCCAATTTTATTTGTAAATTATGGACATTGCAATGTGTATGGGGTGAAATAACCAGTTCCATTAAAAACATACCATGGAACTGATGCGCTACTAAGGCAAAATCCTTTTGAATCTAGGCGGTATATCAATGAAAATTCATGAGTGTATATTGGACCATCAATACTTGTTTTTATATCTATTGTGTAAATTATGTCTTTAAACCCATCTCCATCGATATCTAAAAACACAGGTTTTTTCACAAAATCGCAATAAGGCCATCCGATGTAGCTCCCTAATCTATTGTCGGATACCCAATTAAGTGAACAACTTCCATCGCTCGTATCTTTAATTGGAACGATAATTCCTTGACTATTTAAAGACTTCCATTCTTGGACCCCAATCTTTGGAATACGCAGATATTTAAGTTGAATATTATTCTTTTTTGAAATTTGGTTAAGTATCTTCTTTGTATTTAGCTTTGAACTTGCAAAATATATTATTTCATCTACTTCTTGCTGATCCGCATAAGCAGGCATATAAAAAGCAATTATTAAAAAAATGAGCCTAATCATTCTATTGGATCCTAGAAAAATCTACCAGTATTATTCCACGCGGCGTTACATATTCTTTAGCGACCTCCTCCTCAACGGAGTCAGATAAACTGCGAAAAATGAATTGAGAGTAGGCTTGTCGATCAAAATAGCCATTCCCTCCTCCATTTACCAAGACATTTACTCTACCGATAGACTGCCCATCAAAAGCACGATCACACACACGATTAATGTTTATATTTTTATTACCAGTAGAACGACTTACCCAATAAAATCCACCGCTGTCGCATGCTGCATATGGGTCATTTTTTACCGTAGACGGATCATAGCGAGGAAACCATACTCTTGCAGTCCCTGAAACACCTATAATCACTCCTTTTTTATCACGTAAGGTTGGGTCAGCGAAATAGTGTGTGGATGTAGTGTTTATTCTCTGAAGCCTGTCATTGTAACGTCCATTAGGTACATCGGGGAGAGCGTGCTTTGATCGGTATTTCCCATAATCATCATAATTTCCAGCCCAAGTCAACTGCATGACTCCTCTACCGTAAAATGCTGAATAGTATTTAGCCATAGGTATATTTTTATTTTCAGCGCCATAACCATATTCCTCCATTGTCCGCCAGCGATCAGTTTCCAAGAAAATCTGGGCTAAAAACATTGTTATTCTTTGGGGGTTGGAGATTAAATACTTTCTCATTACTCTACAAAGAGGTAATCTATAATTACCAATTCTTTCTTTTGCTTGAGTACTATTTATTTGATAAATATTAGGGTTGCCTGTTTTGTGAGCGATATACTTATTTCCGGATTTTTCATAAAAAAAATATCTTGGAAATGTTTGTGCGAGCTCATCTTCACTCAACCACCCACACTTTCTAAAATGCGCAATAAATTCGCGTGGATGAAAATGCCAGTGTGTAAAAGTCAGCCTGTCCCTGTCTTCCTGGGGTAGGTCTTCCCAAAAGCATAGTTTTTCTGCAAATGTCACTACTTTCTCGAACTCTTCGTCGTCCAGCGGAAACGGCATGTAAGGGTTGCCTTTGGCTTTGATCCATGCCCATCTGCTTCTGAGTTCGTTTTTGGCCCATTCGGTGGGGAACTTGCAAATTGTTTTGGCCAGTTTTTCTTGCACGTCAGGCTTGCACAGGTTTTGCAATCGGTTGGCCGCTCTTTGCTCGGGCGTGGTTTGTGCGGTTTCCGGGGCTTGTGGCGGGGGAGTTGATGGGCCGATGAGGCTGGGTGGCCCAGCAGGCGCTGTCTTGGGCTGGGCGGCTGGTGAGAGCATGGCATCAATCAGGGCCGAGTTGCACTGGCTGTTGTTGTCCTCGGTATCGTCGTCTATGAGCTTCCAGCCCATCCAGTGCGGGAAATCCGCATCACTGAATTTGTAGGTGCCTGCTGCGTTGAGGTTGACCCACGCGCCTTGGGGATGGCTGGGTAAAACGACCTTGCGCCAATGCTCAGCATGGGCAGGCAATGGATCGGGACCCAGGTTGCGGCCAAAGCGCAGCAGTTCATACCAGCCGCTAGGGCTGCTGTTGGCTCGCTCATTAGGGCTGAGCGCAGCGTGGCGTTGGTTGGCCTCAGCGTAGAGCCGGTATTCGGCATCGGTTTCGACCGGAGCACTGCCAACAATCTCTCCCGTGAGCTGGTAGGTGGTGAGTGTGGCGTGGCCTTGCTCATATTGAATGCCGATGATCAAGTCTGCATCACCGCTGTCTCCACTCGCAATTGGCAACGGAGAGTTTCCTGGCTGCGTGGCGTGACATACGCTTTGGGCGGGCAGCAAAACATAGAGCTGCCCATAGACCGTGTTGGAGCGTCCGTCTTGGTTGAGGGGTAGCTCCGCTGTATTGCGGCCCACCAGCTTTTGCGTGTCTGCATCGCCAGCAATGATTTCCAGGTGGATGCGGTTGGGTTGCCCGTGAATATCACCTGCCAGACCCAGTTTGTCTTTGCGGTAGATGGGCTGGTTGAGTGCTGGCAAGGCAGCGTCCAGCTTTCTCAGGTGCTGGTAAATGGAGTAGTAGGTGACTTCAACCGCTGTAGCGCCGTTGGTTCCTGGGTCAGCACCGATTTCTGTGGTGTGGCGAATGACGACGCAGCCGGTGGAGTGCGGCTGACCGTCGTATTCGGCGGTACCGCCTTCACGCCGGAAGATCACGATGCCATCTGCAATAGCCCGCACAGGCTCATTGGCGTTGGGGGCTGTGATGTGAGCGCCGCCATGCCAGACCATGGCTTGGCCGAGGGGGAATCCACCGCTACCCAAAATGCCCCCGGACATCACACTACGTACACATTGCTCGTCGTAGACAGCAGTATCTGTTCTCGACAGAAAAGGTGGGCTGATGATCATTGCTTGCTAGGGCTAACCGAGAAAATGAATTTATGGACTGGAGGTGTCAGCCGTGGTGGCTCAAGTGATACGTTGCCCACCGGCAAGTCGGGCAACTGCGCCGCAGAGCTGCCCGGCCCCACAAAGCTCTTGGTGGAGCCCTTGATGTCCAGCGTGGCAGGCATGTTCAGCGTGATGTTGCTGCCATCAAGCTCAATGCTGACC
>NZ_JASAUZ010000006.1 GCF_030162935.1 Comamonas halotolerans | reverse complement strand
TCGATCAGCGAAGCCTTGAACTATACCAGAATTTTCAACCCTTGAAACCTCAAGGAAATCCCATCCATCCGCAACCAGAAGCAAAGAAGCTCTTACGAGATTCTTTGCTGCATCTGGCGGAAACGGAGGGATTCGAACCCTCGATGAGGCTCTACACCCCATACTCCCTTAGCAGGGGAGCACCTTCGGCCACTCGGTCACGTTTCCAGAATGACGCTATTGTAAGCAGATTTCTGACCACTTTTCTCAAAAAGTGGCAAAAACCAAAAAAACACCTTGATATACGCATGACACGCGAGATGCCAGCCAATAAAAAAGCCCGCATTTGCGGGCTGATATCTGGCGGAAACGGAGGGATTCGAACCCTCGATGAGGCTCTACACCCCATACTCCCTTAGCAGGGGAGCACCTTCGGCCACTCGGTCACGTTTCCTAGAGCCTGCGATTCTAATCAGTTTTAAAGACCTGCTTCAACAAATCGCAGTTTTTAGCTTATTCGCTCTTATCCAATCCAAAAGCTGTGTGCAACGAACGCACTGCCAACTCCAGGTACTTCTCATCTATCACCACCGAGGTCTTGATTTCAGAAGTAGAGATCATCTGGATGTTCACACCTTCCTGACTCAGGGCACGGAACATGGTGGAAGCCACACCCACATGGCTGCGCATCCCGATACCTACGATGCTAACCTTGGCGATATTGGGGTTACCCACCACTTCGGAAGCACCCAGAGCAGGAGCCACCTTGTCACGCAACAACTCCAGCGCACGCTGATAGTCACCTTGGTTCACGGTGAAGGAGAAGTCGGTTTTGCCATCCTTGGAAATATTCTGGATGATGACATCGACTTCAATATTGGCATCTGCCACAGGACCGAGGATACCTGCAGCAATACCGGGGGTGTCGGGCACGCCGAGCACGGAGATCTTGGCTTCGCCACGATTGAATGCGATGCCAGAAACAACGGCCTTTTCCATTTTTTCGTCTTCCTCAAAAGTAATCAGCGTGCCTGACTTGGCTTCTTCAACCAAATCAATGTCCCATGGCGTGAAGCTAGAGAGCACACGCATAGGCACTTTGTACTTGCCTGCAAATTCCACTGAACGGATCTGCAACACCTTGGAGCCCAAGCTGGCCATCTCCAGCATTTCCTCAAAGCTCACGGTATTCAGACGCTTGGCCGCAGGCACCACACGAGGGTCGGTGGTATAGACACCATCCACGTCTGTGTAGATCAGGCATTCATCAGCTTTCATGGCTGCAGCCACGGCCACCGCAGAAGTGTCAGAACCACCACGCCCCAGCGTTGTGATGTTGCCGTCTGGATCAAGCCCCTGAAAGCCCGTAATCACTACCACACGACCTGCATCCAGATCTTTGCGCACACGGGCATCATCGATCGACTCAATGCGCGCCTTGGTGTAGCTGCTATCTGTGCGAACTGGCACTTGCCAGCCTGCATAGCTCACAGATTCCACGCCTTCGGCTTGCAGTGCAATAGCCAGCAAGGCAGAGGATGCCTGCTCCCCTGTTGCAGCAAGCATGTCCAGCTCTCGGTAGTAAGCAGTTTTTGCAGCACTTGGTGCCAGCTCACTCGCCAAACCCAGCAAACGGTTGGTTTCGCCACTCATGGCGCTGGGCACAACCACCATTTGGTGACCTGCCCGAGCCCACTTGGCCACGCGCTTGGCAACATTGCGAATGCGCTCTGGAGAGCCCATCGAGGTGCCGCCGTATTTATGAACGATCAGTGCCATTGGAAATTAGGTGACGAAACTGCTTGGCACGGCGCTGTTGGTACAAGCGTGTTTTGGCGCGCCGCCGGTTTTCGTGCTCAAAAATTAGGACCAAAACTCAGGGATTGTACCAACCGAGATGCGCTCCGTTCCTTACGGCAAACCCGTAGCCCACCTTCACATGAATCTGATGCCCTCGGGTTTGGCACGCAGCCAAGAGTTTTTGCAACGCCTGCAATTGCGCCGAAGAAGGTGTGGTTTGGTGATGTTGCAACAACCAATGACGTAGCACATTGGCTTGCCGCTCCACACTGAGCTTTTGCAAAGCTTGAATATGTGGCGGCACCCCCACCCTCTGCAAATCACTTTCTGCCAACTCTTGCAACAGATGCTTGGCATGCGCAGCATGTGCGCAGCTTCGAGCAAAGGTATCGCGAAAGTGCGGAAAAACTTGCTCAAGCACCGGCAACAATTGCGCACGAATACGGTTGCGCGTATAGCTTGGATCGATATTTGTTGGATCCTCTACCCATGCGATATCTTGCGCGCTCAGCCAAATACGGAGATCGGCTGCACTCACTCCTAGCAGTGGGCGAAACCACTGCAAATCATCGCGTTGCCACTGCTTCGGCATGGCAGCCAATCCCGCAACCCCCGCCCCTCGCGACAAAGCCAGCAACAAGGTTTCCACCTGGTCATCCGCATGCTGCGCAAGCACCACACTGGCGGCAACCGTTGCAAAACCAGTTTTCGCTTGCTCAGCCAGTGCTGCATAACGATAACGACGCGCAGCATCCTCCGGACTTTGACCAATTTGATGGCGCGCATCCACATGCACCACCGACAAAGGCACTTTCAAAGCGCGACAGGTGTCACGACAATGCTTTTCAAACTCATCCGCCGCAGCCTGCAATCCATGGTGTACGTGAATAGCAAACACCTGCCCCGGCCAGCGCCGCGCACAAGCATGCAGCAGTGCCGTGGAATCAGCACCCCCGCTGTATGCCACCGCCACCGGCAGGGCAGGCACAAAGTCCTGCATGGCTTGTTCAACTGATACGGTCACCGTCTACTTCTCCCCAACCATCACCCAGTACTTGCAAGGAAAACCACCCGCAGCACACTCACACCGAGCCAGGAACACGTGCAAATTTATACAGGCAACAACAAAAATGGCCCTCTAGGGCCATTTGAGTGTTTAGCACTGTTGCTTGCATGACAAGCAACAACTGCGACCATTAGCTGGCTTTGGTGTCGTTAAAGCGACCGTAGCTTTGCAGACGCTCATAGCGACGATCCTGCAGCTCCTTGGGCTTCAGATCCGAAAGCTGACGCCATGCATCATTCAAAGCACGCTTGAGCAAACTGCCCATGTGCTTGTGATCACGGTGCGCGCCACCTACAGGCTCGCTAACAATCTTGTCCACCAACCCAAGTGCTTTCAGACGATGAGCTGTGATCCCCATGGCGTCTGCCGCCATTTCCGCCTTCTCACCCGTCTTCCACAAAATGGAGGCACAACCTTCGGGACTGATCACCGAGTACACGGAGTACTGCAGCATCAATACCTGATCCGCCACAGCAATGGCCAGCGCACCACCTGAACCACCCTCACCAATCACAGTAGTGATGATGGGCGTTTCCAGCTGGGCCATTTCATAAATATTGCGCCCAATGGCTTCGGACTGGCTGCGCTCTTCCGCATCAATACCGGGGAATGCTCCAGGTGTGTCCACAAAAGTGAATACGGGAAGCTTGAACTTCTCGGCGGTCTTCATCAGGCGAAGTGCCTTACGGTAGCCCTCGGGCTTGGTCATGCCAAAGTTGCGCAGAGCGCGCTCCTTGGTATCACGGCCTTTTTGATGACCGATGACCATGCACGGCTGTCCGTTAAAACGAGCCAGACCACCCACAATGGATTTGTCATCGGAAAAATGACGATCACCGTGCATTTCGACAAAGTCGGTAAAACACTCTCGCACATAGTCGAGCGTGTAAGGGCGCTCGGGATGGCGGGCAATCTTGGTGATCTGCCAGGGGCTCAGATCACTGTAGATGTCCTTGGTGAGCTGGTTGCTCTTTTTGCTCAACTGATCGATCTCATCCGAGATATCAACCGCATTTTCAGTCTGCACATAACGCAGTTCTTCGATTTTGGCTTCAAGTTCAGCGATAGGCTGTTCAAAGTCCAGAAAGGTTTTTTTCGCCAAGTTATTTCTCCTTGTCCCGGCCTGCGCGATGGGGCCCAGGGATTATTCAATAGGCCACAGGCTGCGGGTCGAGCGAGCGCCAAATATACCAAGTTGCCACGGTGCACCACGGCTTCCAAGCCTCAGCAACTTCTCGGGCATCACTGCGACTCACGGGATCGTCCGAGAAATAACTCTGGCTGATCCCCTTGAGCAGACCCACGTCATCCAGTGGAAGCACGTTGGGCCGCAGCAGGTAAAAGATTAAAAACATCTCGGCCGTCCAACGGCCGATACCGCGAATGGCTGTGAGCTCTGCGATGATGGCTTCATCATCCATCTGCACCCAATCTTGAACGTGCAGGCGGTTTTCCGTGAAATGCACGGCCAAGTCCACAAGATAGTCAACTTTGCGCGCCGACAAACCAGCGCCACGCATATCGTCCACCTTGAGCAACAATACTTGCGCAGGTGTGATTTCGGTCAACAAAGCACTAAAACGCTTCCAAATGGAGGCCGCGGACTTCACAGATACCTGCTGACCAACGATGGAACGCGCCAGGGTGATAAACGGATCACCACGCGTTTGCAGTGCTTCGGCAGCAAATTGAGGAATCAGGCGGCGCATGACCCGGTCTTTTTTGACCAAATGCTTGCACGCTTCAGCCCAATACTCCGGCGCATGCGCAGGTGGTGCAGGCAATTCTTTGGGGGAGGGAGACATACTGCTGTGTGCAGCCCAGTTGTTACTGAGCAGCCTCCCAAGTAGTTCCAGCAGCAGAGTCCTTCAAGACAATGCCTTGCTCTAACAATGCTTTGCGAATTCGGTCAGCTTCGGCCCAGTTTTTTTCCGCTTTGGCTGCAGCACGCGCCGCTATTTGCGCCTCAATGGCTGCCGCGTCGACATCCGCCGCTCCAGCCTGCAAAAACTGTTGGGGCTGGTCTTGCAACAAGCCCAGGCAAGCACCAAGCGCCTTGAGCAAACCTGCCACTTCAGGAGACTTGGTGCGATTGACCTCGCTTGCCAAATCAAACAGCACAGCTACAGCCTCAGGTGTGCCGAAGTCTTCATCCATGGCTGCCTTGAAACGCGCAGCATAGGGGTCGGACCAATCAATGACCACATTGGCCGGTGGTACCAAGCTCAGCGCTGTATACAAGCGCTTCAAAGCATTGCGCGCATCATCCAGATGCACGTCGGAATAGTTCAATGGACTGCGGTAATGACTGCGCACAACAAAGAAACGCACAGTTTCTGCGTCGTATTCCTTCAACACATCCCGGATGGTGAAGAAATTGCCCAGCGACTTGGACATTTTCTCGTTGTCCACATTGATGAAACCGTTGTGCATCCAGGTTTGCGCAAAAGGCTTACCTGTCGCCCCTTCACTTTGGGCAATTTCGTTTTCATGGTGCGGGAATTGCAAATCGGCACCACCGCCGTGGATATCAAAGCTCTCGCCCAGCATCTCGCAGCCCATGGCCGAGCACTCGATGTGCCAGCCTGGACGCCCTTCACCAAACGGACTTTGCCACTTTACATCGGCAGGCTCTTCGGGCTTGGACGACTTCCACAGCACAAAGTCCAGCGGGTCGTTCTTTCCATCAGCCACGGCCACACGTTCGCCAGCATTGAGTTCATCGAGCGTCTTGCCCGACAACTTGCCATAACCAGGAAACTTGCGCACAGCAAAGTTCACATCACCATTACCGGCCTGATAGGCCAGCCCTTTTTGCTGCAACGTACCGATCATCGACAGCATTTGCGGTACGTATTCAGTGGCACGTGGCTCATAGGTGGGGCGCTCAATACCCAGCGCATCGGCATCCTGATGCAGCGCATCAATCATGCGGTCAGTCAGGCTACGGATGGTTTCACCATTCTCCACCGCGCGCTTAATGATCTTGTCATCAATATCAGTGATATTGCGCACATAAGTCACCTTCAAGCCGCTGGCGCGCAACCAGCGCTGCACCACGTCAAAAGCCACCATGGAACGAGCATGGCCCAGGTGGCACAAGTCATAAACCGTCATGCCGCACACATACATGCGGACATGACCTGGTTCAAGCGGCGAAAACGCCTCCAATGCACGCGACAGCGTGTTGTAGATACGCAAACTCATGGAGTGTCAGAAACGGAAGATATGGGGGAGCTGCGGCACAGCAGTAGTGCAACGCCGTCTCCATGCGGCCAGACTGGGGACAGAGCTGCAAACGCCAAACGTCAACACCCCCTCAGCTACAATCTTTAGCAGTATAAGCCCGCCAAGCTGGCGGACTACTGTTGCCCTTGGAAAGCACCTACATGTCCCCTACCCTCCGCCCTCGATCCATGTTGTGCCTTATGGCTCTGTCTGGCTTTTTGGTCGCTGGCGCGGCACACGCCGATATGTATGGAGACGTGTCTGAGCTGGCCAAATCCGGCAAGACCACAGAAGCCATTGCCAAAGCGGAGCAATACCTTTCGACCAATCCGCGAGACCCTCAGATGCGTTTCTTGAAAGGAGTGGCGCAATCCAAGGCGGGTGATATGGATGCTGCCACTGCCACATTCCAGGCTCTCGTAGAAGAATACCCCGAGCTACCCGAGCCGTACAACAACTTGGCAGTGATTTACGCCAACCAAAACCAGTTGGACAAAGCCCGTGGCGCCCTGGAGATGGCTGTACGCAACAACCCCAACTATGCTGTAGCCCATGAAAATCTGGGTGACATTTATGCCCGCTTGGCGCATGACGCGTACAACCAGTCGCTCAAACTCAATGGCAATAACCGCCCACTCAAGCTCAAGCTGACCACACTCACGGAGATGTTGCAGCCTGCTGCACGTTGATTGAACCTCTGCGCGCCCCAGCACTCCTACGCATCAGAGCCAGCCTTGCTGGCTTTTACTTTCGAAATTTGTTCACCGCAAGGAACACTGTCATGACTTTGTCCCGCAGAACCCTCTGTTTATCCCTGACTGGCATGCTGCTAGCCAGCACTGCTGGGTTGGCTGCTGCGCAAGACGCTGCAAAACCCCGTGTCAAATTCGCTACGAATATGGGTGATTTTGTCGTGGAGCTGGAGCCCAGCAAAGCACCCAAGACCGTGGAGAATTTTTTGCAGTACGTGACCGACAAGCACTATGAAGGCACTGTTTTTCATCGTGTGATTGACGGCTTCATGATCCAGGGTGGCGGCTTTACGGCCGACATGCAGCAAAAGAAGACGCGAGAGCCTATTGCCCTGGAAGCCAAGAATGGTCTGAAAAATGACCGTTACACCATTGCCATGGCGCGCACCGGCAACCCCAATTCCGCCACCTCGCAGTTCTACATCAACGTCGCCAATAACGACATGCTGAATGCCCCCCAGCCTGACGGACACGGTTACGCGGTGTTTGGCAAAGTGGTACAGGGCCAAGCGACCATCGACAAAATCCGCACTGTGCCTACGGGCAACCGTGGCATGCACCAGAATGTGCCCACTTCTGCCGTCACCATCACATCAGCCACATTGCTGAAGTAATTGGGCGCAGACGCTCCGTTTTATCTCTCACACAGAAAGCTTTTCCCATGAGCAACCCACAAGTTGAACTTCACGTCACCATCAACGTTGCCGACACAGCTACCCAAGGCGTGATCACGCTGGAGCTGGATGCACAGAACGCCCCCAAGTCGACCGAAAACTTCCTGAACTACGTCAAGAGCGACTTCTACAACGGCACCATCTTCCACCGCGTGATCAAGAATTTCATGATCCAGGGAGGCGGCTTTACCCCTGACATGAAGCAAAAGCCCACACAAGATCCTATTGAAAACGAAGCCAAGAACGGTCTGAAGAACTCCAAGTACACCATTGCCATGGCCCGTACCAGCGACCCTCACAGCGCCACCGGACAGTTCTTCATCAACACCGTGGACAATGACTTCCTGAACCACACCTCGCCCACCGCACAAGGCTGGGGTTATGCCGTGTTCGGCAAGGTGGTCAAGGGCGAAGAAGTTGTGGACGCCATCAAGAAGGTGCGCACCACACGCAAAGGCTTCCACGACGATGTACCTTTTGACGCCGTGGTGATTGACAAGGCCGTCGCGCTGTAATTACGCAGGGAGTCAACCGTTGGACTCTGCCATGCAACCAACGGATGTGACATCGACCGTGTCGCCCATGCCCGAGCTAATCGCTCCAGCGCATTGGCACACGGTCGAATTCATTTCCGATCTGCACCTTGACCCAGGTGAGCCTGCCACTGTGCAGGCTTGGCGCGACTATCTTGCGAACAGCAAGGCCGATGCCATTTTTTTGCTGGGCGATATCTTTGAAGTTTGGGTAGGTGATGATGCCCTGCTCGAACCCAGCAGCTTTGAAGCCCAATGTGCCCAGACACTGCTGGCAGCCAGTGCGCAACGCAGCCTGTTTTTCATGGTGGGCAACCGTGACTTTCTTGCAGGCGATGCATTCTTACAAGCCAGCGGCATGACTGGTTTGTCCGATCCAACCTTGCTGGCATGGGGCGAGTACCGCATTGTTTTGAGCCACGGAGATGCGCTGTGCCTGGATGATGTGGAGTACCAGAAATTCCGTACGCTCAGCCGCTCAGCCGCCTGGCAACAGCAGCTGCTGAGCCAACCCCTGGCGGTGCGCCGCGCGATTGGCAAATCTGCCCGCACCGAAAGCGAGCAGCGCAAACAATCCGGTGCACCTTATGCAGATGCCGACCCTACCATGACCGCAGCCTGGATGCAGCAGACCCATGCAAAGTGGCTGGTTCACGGGCACACTCATCGCCCTGCTGAGCATGCGCTGCCCAATGGCGGTACACGCATTGTGCTCAGCGACTGGCATATCGATAGTCGCACGCACCGCGCTGAGGTCCTGCGCCTGAGCTCGCAAGGCTGGCAACGCCAACCTCTGTGAACTAGCAACTAGCACCATGTGGCACACAATCTCTGGCTGGCTACGCCGCAACCTTCTTGGAAAACTTGGGCTTCCACCAGAGATTCCCGATACCTTGTGGCAAGCCACACTACGCGATCTACCTTTTTTGCAGCAACTCTCGCCCAAAGAATTGCTGCAACTGAAAGCCTTGTGCGCTCATTTTCTGCAACGCAAGGAGTTCGCTGGGGCTCATGGCCTAGAGATTACTGACCAAATGGCTTTGTCCATCGCGGCGCAAGCTTGTGTGCTCTTGATTCACTGGGGCGAACCCCGGCAAGCGCTGCGCTGGTATGACGACTTTGTGGGCATCATTGTTCATCCTGAAGATATGGTAGCTCGCCGCAAAGTACGTGACGCCACCGGCGTGGTGCACCACTACCAGGAAACACTGATGGGCGAAGCGATGGAGCGAGGGCCGATCACACTCAGTTGGTCAGCAGTGCAGCGTGGCGGGCATGCGCACTGGGGCGACAATAGCAATGTGGTGATTCACGAATTTGCACACAAGCTGGACATGGCCAATGGCGGCGTGGATGGCAGCCCTCCTTTGCCCAGCGACTTCCTGGGCTACACCTCTGCTGCACAAGCCAAACAGTACTGGGCAAGAGTCTGGTCCGCAGCTTATGCTGACTTTCGCGAAGCGCTGGAGGCACACTATCGCTTTGGACAACCCGCGCCATGGCTGGACGCCTATGGTGCCAGTGCCCCTGAAGAGTTTTTTGCAGTCGCTTGCGAAGCTTATTGGGTGGCTCCCGAAGCTTTTGCCCAGGCACAGCCTACCCTCAAACCATTGCTAGACGCCTTGTTTAGACGCGCAGATACACGCCATAAAAACTGAAGGCGCCTTTCGACGCCCCGTTGATCTGGGAATACCTCCCGATATCCCAATACAAATTAAGCACTCAAGCGAACACCCGACATCTGGGCCAGTTTGTCCCGGTCCACATAGTTCTTTTGCTGCTTCAATGCCAGCATCGGTTCTGCTTTGCGCAGCATGCTGTAGAGCTCTTCTTTGACTGCCAGCTTCTGTTTTTTCAGGTTCTCAATATCCACCTGCAAACTCGGCGATTTCCTCTGAACCAAGGCTTCTACCTCTGCATCCAGCGCACTGTGCTTCTCACACAAACGGTCAAAGTTTTTATCGCTGGCGCGCAACTGCTGAATCTGTTCATGGTACTCGGCAAACATAAGCTTCCTTTCATCAACAACAGGCAGGGCAGCAGACAGACTACCCACTGGAAATTACACATTGTGAAGGTCTCTGCAATGAAAGGCTGTAACACCCCCACGCCGCTTCACAAAAATAAAAAAAGCACCATGCGGTGCTTACAGATAGTACTTAGAGGGCGCTTGCATCTTCCTTGCGCAGCAGGCTGTAAATCTCTTCTTTCAAAGCCAGTTTTTGCTTTTTCAGGCGGTCAATTTCTGCGTGGAAAGCTGGAGAGCGCTTGTCCTCCAGTTGTTTGACTTCATGATCAAGCTTGTTGTGCTCATCAAAAAGTCGGCTGAAATGGCGGTCATTGGCGCGCAATTGGGCGATTTGTTCTCGGTACTCAGGAAACATGCTGGCCTTTCATCAATGTAACGATGCCGAACTATTCGCTGACACCCGCTTGGATGACAACGCTTCAATTCCATTTTGCACAATGTCATCTCCAAAAAGTTTGCGATATGTAAACATCACAAACTCAAAGCCGTTACCGCGATACCTGCTCAACCTCAGCAGCTCTCTTTTTTGATCCCGACACAATCAGACAACCACTGCATGCTGTCTTGCAACTCTTGAGGATGTATGGTGTGCTGACACGGATACTCCTCATAGCGCAACGTAACGGGCAGCCCTTGCAGATGGCTGCAAATGGCATGCGCGCTGGTCAGTGCAATAACGTTGTCTTGGGTGCCGTGGCTGACCCAAGCGCAATGTCCCTGAAAGCGCTCAACAGCGACCTGCTCAGGCAGCACCTCTGGCAATAAACGGCTGTGCCAGATGCACACACCGGCCAGCAACTCTGGCTGCGTCAACAGCAGACTCAGACTCATGATGCCGCCCTGGCTGAAGCCGCCCACAATTACCCGCTCTGCCGACACATCCAGTTGCTCACAGGCAGCAATGACAGTTTGGGTCACCAATGCACGGCTTTGCTGCTCCTGCATCACGTCAATGTGACGTGTTCCATCGGTATCCACCGAAAACATGAACCAAGCATACGCATCGTGACCCATCGGATACGGAGCCTGCAAACTCAGTACATGGTATTGCTGCGGTACATAGCTGGCCAGGCCAAATAAATCCTGCGCATTGCTGCCCACGCCGTGCATGAGCACCAGCAGCCAGGGCTGGGCCTCATCAGCGGATGCAGGACGATACAAACCATTCAGTGGGAGCTTCAACATTCGACACTTTCAGAAGCCAAAAACAAATCTTGCAGACCTAGAGGCTCGCCAAGTTCCAGCGCTTATACCGCAACCGCCTGAGGCTTTCAATGAATCAAATAGGAGCATCCAATGCCAGTGCATCCATGGCCAGCATGCCGTACATGACCTCACGACTGAGATAGCTGGCAACAGCTTGCGGGCCCGCAGCACCTAGCGCAAAGTACAAAGGCAAAAAGTGCTCATCGGTGGGATGCGCCCGCAATGCATGCGGCGCGTGGACCTTCCAGTCGAGCAAGTTCTCGACCTTTCCGCCTTGAATCTGTGCCTCCACCCAGCGACTGAACTCCACCACATAGTCAGCAGATTGGTGTGCCCCACCAAAGAATTCGCGCAAATTGTGCGTCATGCTGCCACTGCCAATGATGAGCACGCCGCGTTCACGCATGGTGTGCAGCGCACGACCCAAAGCGTGAACTGCATGCGCATCCGCATGTATCGGCAGCGAGATCTGCACGACGGGTACATCAGCCTGAGGAAACAGGTGGATCAAAGGCACCCAAGCACCATGATCCATAGGCTGCCGTGTATCTTCTGTTGCGTTCACGCCAGCTTTTGCCAGCAAACCGATTACCTCTTGTGCAAGCGATGGTGAACCTTTGGCCGGATATTGCAATTCGTACAACGCAGGCGGAAAGCCACCAAAGTCATGCCATGTCGCTGGATCAGGAGCGCTCATCACGCGCACACCCTGACTCATCCAGTGTGGTGACATGATGACCACGCCTCGCAAATGCGGGTGCCGCGCACGCAAATCTCTGCCCCACCTGGTCAATGCTGGCCCGGTCTGCCCTGCTTCCAGTGCAAACATGGGAGATCCGTGCGAAACAAACAGCGCAGGAACACGAGCCGGGGAAGAAGGCAAGATAGAAGTAGGGGTAACAACATGAGACATGTGCTGAATATTAGGTCGTCTCAATTGAAGTACTACTAGTGCCTGCTCACATTCACTGTCTCAAAAATGATCGCAATTACCAATCCACTTTGCTTCGTAAAGCCTTGGTCGCACCTGCCCGTTTTTTTCCATCCACGCGACGTTGCTGCGATGCGCGCGTGGGCTGGGTGGCTTTGCGTACCTTGGGCTCATGCGCCGCTTGCGCGATCAAGTCTTGCAGGCGCTGCATGGCATCTTGCAGATTCAGCTCTTGGGTGCGGTGTTTTTGGGCTTTGATCACCACCACCCCATCTTGCGTGATGCGGTGGTCTGATAACGCCACCAATCGCTCTTTCAACTCCTGAGGCAACGACGAGGCGTGTACGTCATAGCGCAGATGCACGGCACTGGAAACCTTGTTGACATTCTGTCCACCCGCACCTTGGGCGCGCACTGCGGTCCAGATGACTTCCCCAGGTTCCAGTCGCCAATGCATGGCTCAATGCTCCGCCGCCAGCAACGGCAGCAAGGCCGCATGAAATGCATCTGCCTGCTCATATTGCACCCAGTGCCCGGCACCTGCAATGCGCTGCATGCCTTGCCACTGCGAGGTGTGGGCTGCCATAAGGGCCTCCACCTCATCCAAAGTGCCCGGATAAAGTGCATCACAGTCACCATAGATGGCTGCTACCGGGCATTGCACTTGCGCCAGCGAACGCACCAGAATGTCGGTGCTGGAGATTCGGCGCCGCGGCAAATTGTCACGCTGCACATTGGCAACATGCAAAGCCACCGTATCGCGGTCAATACCGGATGGATCATGCAGCATGAGCTCCCCCAGGTTGAACACATGATGCAGCAACTGATCCCGAGGATCAGGCAGATGGCGCCATCCCTTGAGGCGGAAAGGATGCTTGTTGGTCAGACCGATGCCAGGAGCCCCAACCACAATCAGTTGCTCGACCAAATGGGGATAGGCTGCAGCCAGCATGCCAGCCGTCATGCCACCAAACGAGAAGCCCATCAGTCGAACTGACTGCAATGGAAACTGCGTTTGCAGCAACTGCGCCAGGACGGGCAACATGCCATCCGCATCGATGACGCCCACTGGAGCATCCGAAGCACCGAAGCCCGGCAAATCGACCGCCCAGACATCATGACCTGCATCGCGCAAAGGCCCGATGCTGCGCACCCAATGGGTCCAGCTACCGCTGCCTCCATGGAACAGTACCAGCGGCGCCTGACCATTGGGTTCAGGTGATACCCAGTGGTGCAGCGTGATCTGACCATTTTCGTGACCGACTTGCAGGCGCTGCGCCAGAGCCTGCCAATGAATCACTTCTTGACTTTGCGCCTGTCCGGCTGCAATTGCTGCAATTTCTTCTTCGCTGCCACTCCAGGGCAAGCTCAATGGCACGCTACGCTCCGTCATACTGTCCACTGCTGTCACCACTGCGCAACCGCATCGATTGCCAAGGCATAACCAGCGACTCCCAGACCGCACACCACAGCACGCGCCACAGAGGACAGATAGGAGTGGTGTCTGAATGCTTCACGTGCATGCACATTGCTGATGTGTAGCTCCAGCAGTTGCACGCCTGTGCCTTTAATGGCATCCATCAAGGCAATGCTGGTGTGGGTGTATGCACCAGCATTGAGGACCAAGCCTGCCAGTTCGCCCTTGGCATGCAATTGACCAGCTTCATGGATCCAGTCAATCAACTGGCCTTCGTGATTGCTTTGGTGAAAACGCAGTGCCAGACCGTGGCGTGCAGCAGCTTGTTCACACAGTTTGTGTACATCCGCCAAAGTATGTGCGCCATATACAGCAGGTTCACGGGTCCCCAAAAGATTCAGATTGGGGCCATTCAAGACAAATACGGTCTTCGCCATTGCAAGCACTCATAGAAACAACTAGAGCCGCGATTATGCGGCCCTGCTGGCTCAGAAGCTGTCACCCAACTTAACGGTGTCTGTGGTGCGGATGATGCTTGTGCTTGCGATGCTTGAAGTGTTTGCCGTAACCACGCGGCGGTGGCGGAGGTGCCCAGTAACCATGTGCGGCAGGAGCCGGGTAATACACCACAGCAGGTGGCGGCGCCGGGCGGTAGTAACGTGGAGGAGGTGGTGGTGGCGGTGGAGCCACATACACAGGCACACCTGGAACATGGATGCCGACAGAAATACCGACATTCCCCGCGTGCGCACTGCCGCCTGCGATTGCAGCCAATAAGCCTAAAGCAGCCAGGCCACGGTGCACCCCCAGGCGCATCTTGGTCAGGTTGAGGTTCATTCGACAGCGTCCTTTCATAGTGGTTCTTCTCTAACAACGCACCAATCCCCCTTGTGGATGTCATACCAACAGTAAAAGCTTGTATCCATTGGTGTGCAACCAACACCCGCAGTGCCAGCCTTCTCTTGTGAGGCGCCCTACAATCAGCAAGATATGAGCACACCCGCCAATACTCACAACGAAACCCCGGAAGTGGTGAAACCCACCAACTTCCTGCGCCAAATCATTGAAGCCGACCTGGATAAGGGTACCTACCAAGGTCGCCACTGGGGCGGCACGCCTGGTGATGCACAGCACCACCAGCAGGGCCAGGTGGACGAGGCGAAGATTCGCACGCGCTTTCCGCCCGAGCCCAATGGCTACCTGCATGTGGGCCACGCCAAATCCATCTGCCTGAACTTTGGTCTGGCCAAAGACTACGGCGGCGTGTGCCACCTGCGCTTTGACGACACCAATCCTGAAAAGGAAGATCAGGAATACGTCGACAGCATCAAAGACGCTGTGCAATGGCTAGGCTTTGATTGGAAAGATGCCCAGGGCAACTCCAACCTCTACTACGCCAGCAATTACTTTGACTTCATGCACCGGTGCGCGGTCTACCTGATTGAGCAAGGGCTGGCCTATGTGGATGAGCAATCTGCAGAAGACATGAAGGCCAATCGGGGCGACTTCTCCCGCCCTGGTGTGAACAGCCCCTTCCGAGACCGGAGTGTGGCCGAAAACCTGCAGCGCTTTGCCGACATGAAAGACGGCAAACTGGCTGACGGCGCTGCCGTGCTGCGCGCCAAGATTGATATGGCTGCCCCCAATATCAACCTGCGCGACCCTGCCATCTACCGCGTGCGCCATGCAGAGCACCACAACACAGGCAACCAGTGGTGCATCTACCCCATGTACACATTTGCGCATCCCATTGAGGATGCCTACGAGCACATTACGCACTCGATTTGCACGCTGGAGTTTGAAGACCAGCGCCCTTTCTACGACTGGCTGCTCGATCATCTGCGCGAAGGCGGTCTGATTGACGCCCCCCAGCCACGCCAGTACGAGTTTTCACGCCTGAACCTGACCTATGTGGTCACCTCCAAGCGCAAACTCAAACATTTGGTGGACAGCGGCACGCTGACTGGCTGGGATGACCCACGCATGCCCACCATTGTTGGCCTGCGCCGTCGTGGCTACACACCTGCGTCCATTCGCAATTTCTGCGAGCGTATTGGTGTGACCAAGGACTACAGCTGGATCGATTACGCCACCCTGGACGGCTGCCTGCGCGAAGACCTGGAAAACCAGGCCCACCGCGCCATGGTGGTGCTTGACCCGGTAAAGCTGGAGCTGACCAACTGGACCGATGTATTTGGCAGCGCCGACCACCTGGAAGCGTGCAGCCTGCCAGCACTACCCCATGCTGCTGACGCCGAAGCTGTACCTGAGCGCAGGTTCACGCTAGGCCGCGAAGTATGGATTGAACGGGAAGACTTCGCCGAAGTTCCACCGAAAGGCTACAAGCGTCTGTTCCCCGGCAACAAGGTGCGCCTAAAGGGCGGCTACGTCATTGAATGCACTGGCTGCGAAAAGGACAGTGACGGCAACATCACCAAGGTACTTGCCACCGTGGTGCCCGACACCAAGAGTGGCACTCCGGGTGCAGATGCCGTGAAAGTCAAGGCTGCCATCACATGGGTGGGCGTTGCCGACGGCGTGAAGGCAGAAGTGCGCCTGTATGACCGTCTGTTCACCGACGCACAACCCGATGCAGGAGGTAAAGACTATTTGGCATTGCTCAACCCCGACAGCCTGAAGGTAGTGACCGCCTATGTCGAACCATCGCTGAAGGCGGCACAAGCTGACGACAAGTTCCAGTTCGAGCGTTTTGGCTACTTTGTCGCCGACCGCAAGGATCACACGACTGCCCACCCTGTGTTCAATAAAATCACAGGCCTGAAAGACTCCTGGGGCAAGTGACTGCCACCATTCCTCGCAACAAAGGCTGCCTCAAAGCAGCCTTTTTCTTTTCACCCAAAGTACAGTCTCAGGGCAAATTATTCATAGACTTTCACAAGCATTCACCACAACAACTCACCGTGCCACAGAAAAAAACGCTACGCGAAGCTTAGATCAGCTGCGTAGCAATCGCCTGCTCACTGCCTTGAAGAATCCTCTACCCATGTTGCTCTCACCTTGAAAGCTGGCAATTTTGAAATCCAAAAAACAACAGCGACACAGAGAACACATGAAGCACAAACGCTATCTCTAAAATCTCGCATCGCAAGGTTTGGCGAAGACAAACCCTGTCCACAAGCACGACCAACTAAGGGCAACCATGAAAAAACTGGCCATTGGCGTTCTCGGTGCTGGCGCACTGATAGTCGCAGGCGGGTTAGGCACCAGCTATTACACCGGGAAAAAAATTCAGCAGACACTGCAGCAAACTGCCGATGTATGGAGTGCTGAAGATGGCTTCACTGTGCGAGTGCTGGAATATGACCGCGGCTTGGTGAGTTCCCGCGCACAAACCCTGTGGTCCTTTGTCAGTGGTGAAGATGTCTATGACGTCACCGTCACCCACGATATCTTGCACGGCCCCTGGCCCATGGGTCATGCAGCCAAAGTCGTGTCCCGCTTTTTGTTACCTCAGGACAGCGAACCGCAATTGGTCGAAGCCCTGCAAAAACAGGCTCCACTGGAATTGGTAACAACAGCAGGCTGGTCTGGGCAAACTGCGCACACACTGTCTTCACCCAATTTCAGCAGTAACTTTGAAGATGGGTCAGCACTGACGTGGGGCGGACTCAAAGCCGAATGGACCCTGTCAGCCGAACGCGATAACGCCCAAGGCTTTATGCGCATGCCTGTGCTACGCGTCAAAGTGGAAGATGGCAGTCGCCTGGACCTCGAAGACACTGAGATCACCTTCGACACTCACGCGCCCGCTGGCTATAGCTTCTGGCTGGGTCCCAGTGCATTGAAGCTGGGTCTGATGTCTGTGCAAGACAGTGAAAACAGCAGCCAGATCAAGCTGCAGCAACTGGACCTCAGCACCACCAATACGCTACAAGACAGGTTGGTGCAATCTGGCCTGGACATGCAGCTCAAGCAACTGGAAACGCCGTCTTACAACGCCGAAAACGTAGCTCTGCAAATGCAGCTCAAGAACTTTGATGCAGACTGGCTGGATCAAGTCATGCGTTGGGTGCAAGCAGGCACAGATGCACAGGAGATGAATTGGTTGGGCATGCTTCCGCAACTGCTCGCTGGCAAACCCGAGCTATCCATCAATCGCCTCAGCATGGACAGCGCAGATGGCCCGGTGTCAATTTCTGCGCGGCTTGCCTATACCGGTTCACAACCGGAAGCTTTTGATCCGACCACCGACCTGGAAGGGCAGCTACACACCACCCTGCCGCTGCCCACACTTGTTCAGTTGCTGGAAAGCAAAGTCCGCAGTGACTACCTGGACCTTCTGGAGCAGATGGAGCATGAGATGAATGAGCAGGAGTTGCAAACTGCCGTTGATGATGGGGTAGGCAAGCGCCTGAAAGCACTGTTGAGCCAAGGCATTGTGCAAAAAAAAGGCGACAGCGTCGAAGCCACACTGGACTTTGCGCGCGGAGAAATAAAGCTCAACGACCGCCCTCAGACATTGCAACAGCTCTTAGGTATCGGTAGTGCCATGTAGTTCTTTTTAAAACTGCGTGGGCCATCGCCTAAATTTTTTAGATAAAAAAAAGCTGCCTCTAAGGCCGCTTTTTTTTATTAACGGGCTACTGTAGCTCCAAACATGCAGGACACAAGCCTAGCGCTCAAGCGTAGCTTTGCATCCATGCCGGGGGCCAAATAAAGAGTGTGCGAAGAGGGACTTCATTTTCCAGGCAATGCGTTCATTCATGAGCACTGTGTGCGTGTTGTGTGAGTCACCATGTGCTGACGCAGTTGCTCTCGCACTTTCGCAGCCACAGTCATATCAATGGTGATTCGACTTCATTACCCTTGGCTTAGCAACCCGTTCAAGTTGTTGCTGACCCGGATTTGATGCTGAAGCGCCGATGCAATACCAGGAAAAACCAAATCGGCCACACCCAGCAGTTGGACAAACCACGCATCCAATAGTTGTTGCCAAAAAATGCTGCTGTTTCGCCGATACCAATCAGCGCCATGCGAAATACAGGCCCTGATTTCAAGGTTTAGTCAAAACTACCAGCCAGACGTCATATGGTTGGTACATAGTGCCCGGGTTGTGATTGTGCACATTACAGCTCCGAATAGATCTCTATTGGCAGACTTCACAAGCCACTTTCTGACGCTTAGGACTGTCTACGGCAAGTCACAATAGAGCCCTGCTAATTGCAAGCACAGAGTTTTTTATGCAACGTCGTTACTGCTTGGCAAGCTTCATCCACCTGAGTGCAGGCATTGCGCTGCCTGGCTGGGCAAGTACCAGCCTAGACGCCCCAATTTTCCCCATTGACAGCCGCGTTCCTGGTGGAATTGCACGTCTGTCTCTTGGCCCCTCTTCCAGCCTTCCCAAAGTCACAACCGCTGATGGAATTCCGGTCTTGGTCATTGGCGACATGATTGAGTGGACTGCCTTGGTTGGCATTCCTCTGGCTGCTCGACCCGGCATCCATACCGTCACCGTACGCAACGACGATGGAACTCAGTCGCTGGATTACAGGGTCACCGATAAAAAGTACGCAGAACAAAGCCTCAAAGTTGCGCCCAAAACTGTGGATTTGGCCCCCAAAGACTTGGCTCGCCATGAACGTGAACGGGCACATCAGCAAACCATCATGGCTTTGTTCACCCAACCAGCACCGGATCCGTCTGCCATGGGCATGCGCCAACCCTGCCCTGGACGCCGCTCCAGCAGTTTTGGATTGCGCCGCGTATTCAATGGACAAGCTCGCAATCCACACAGTGGCATGGATATCGCTGCAGCAGCCGGAACCCCTATCGTTGCACCATTGCCCGGTACCGTGGTCGACGTAGGAGATTACTTTTTCAACGGAGGAACCGTCTGGCTCGACCATGGCGGAGGCTTGCTGAGCATGTACTGCCACCTCTCCAGCACACAGTGCAGAGTGGGAGATGTGCTCAAGACGGGACAGCCATTTTGCAAGGTCGGTGCGACAGGTCGTGTGACAGGACCGCATTTGCACTGGGGCGTCATGCTTAACCGCACCATGGTGGATCCAGCGCTGTTCCTCAGTTGATCATCCATAGCACTGACGAGCGCAAAATCACAAGCGGCACCTCAGTTGCGCTTTTCCCCCTCAGCACTGCTGGCTGGTGCATCCACCAACAAATAGCGACGCATCAAATCGAAGAAACTGTCATAGAACTGGCTGCTCGTTACAGTTTCGCTGCCAATTTTGATCATGGAGTCATGCCCTGCGGCCACTGGTACAGATACCGTTCCCAGCATGCTCACCCCCAAACTGGCAGAGTTGCTGGCCATTTTCAGAGCATAGCTGTCCTGCAGCGCACTCACAAAACCCATGCTCAACATGGCGTCATCGCTCTCGGGCACGCAAGTGACGCGGATGTTCATCTGCACATGGCGGTCTGACTGGGGCTGGAAACTTTTTTGTCCATCCACCACATCCTTATCGGCCTTGTTGATGATGTAGCCCTGACTGAGCAACGCGCGGCGTGCTGCTTCGCAGGTTTGCGCAGGCGTTGCATCGAACATGCGCGAATAGGTGGTTGCTGAGCCAAATTTTTCCTCCACCTGAGGCATGCGCTCTTGTGCAGAAGAGCGTCCACCTAAGCTGCCGCAAGCCGTCAACAATGCTGCGATGCTGACTGTTGAAAATGCATACACAACCCGACGCACTGACTCGTTAGCAAAAAAATTGGACATGACTGTTTCCACGAAACCTTGATTGTGAACTTGGCGCTATAAAACTGCACAGCGCTGCATTTGAATCGCTCACGATTTTATAGCTAGTAGATTTTTCATCACTGTGAAGCATACAAAGTGCAGCGCGCAAGATGTTCCATTGCGTATCAAGCAGTAGTCCCACAGCCGATAAGTCAAGATTTTCCAAGCAGCGCATGCATTCTTGATGCATGCTTGCAACTCTGTGTCTTAACTAACTCTTGAAGGCTATTGCTGAATGTTGTCTATGAAATCACTGAGCATGGTTTGCGTCTTGGGTTCCAGCATCTTGATGGGCTGTGCCACCCACTCTGCAGATTTGAATCAAGCTGCTGGTGCTGCCCAACAATCTGCACCGACTTTGCAGTCCCATCATTGGGAACTACAACAAGCCGTAACGCCACAAGGCGCTGCGGACACTCGCTGGCAAATTCCCGCATCCAATGACACTCCTGCGCGCACCGTTGGACTGCGCTTCTACGATAACCAGAACCTGAGTGTTGACCGTTTGTGCAACCTCATCAACGGCAGCTACAGCACTCAAGGCGAGCAACTCAAAATAGGTCGCATGGCTTCAACCATGATGGCCTGCAGCAATGCCGCTTTGATGCAGCTGGAACAAAACGTGGCATTGCAACTGCCCAAGGCAAGTACCTGGAAAATCACTGGCAGCACTCCGCCCATGCTGGAGGTGAAGTTTGCAAGTGGTGCCGCATGGAAGTTCAAAGGCACACCTACACACGAAACCCTCTATGGCCAAAGCGAGCGTATTTTTCTCGAAGTAGCCCCTCAGAAAGTGGCTTGCAGCCATCCTCTGATGCCCAACGCACAATGCCTGCAAGTGCGAGAAGTCAAGTACAACGACCAAGGCATCAAACAAAGCACAGGCCAGTGGGGTGCCTACTACGACACCATTGAAGGCTATACACACCAAGCAGGTGTGCGCAATGTGTTGCGCATCAAGCGTTTCACGCGCGATCAGGTTCCTGCTGATGCATCCAAATACATCGATGTCCTGGATTTGACGGTGGAGAGTGAAATCGTGCGCTAACCCTGACTTTAGAGACGATGAAAAAAGGCCTGTATCTGGACGCGGGCCTTTTTTCCGTCTGCAGGAGTTGTTCCCAGGTACTGTGGGTGCAGCTGTGGACAACATAAGGCATAACTGCGCAAAGCCACGACCACTGCGGGATTGCGCAGATTGCTTAAAAATCCAGCGAAAACAAAGCCATTATCAAACTGGCCGCTAGATAAATCGGAACTTACCGTCTACAAACATGGATGCCCGGTGTCCTCGCCCCCCAATTTCGTCAGAATAAGACCAAAAGGCTTTGACCTTGCCGATTTCAGTATCAATGATCTGGCTGACGGTAAAGCCCGTCTTCTCCATCCAATTGAGAAAATGCAAGCTGTCTGAGAGTTGCAAATAACTCAGCCGTTCATTACCCTGCGTCACATTTCCATTCTTGTCAGTTACCCGCCAAATCAAGTGGCCGCATACTGAGTAGCTCACCTGCGCAGTGCTTTCAGGAAATTCAATCACAGCCTCTCGACCCAGCAAGGCACCTGTGTAATGCATTGTCATTGCTTATCCCCCTGTTTTCACGGTACTGAAGCCAGTGACCTTGCATGAATTGTTCGATGCAAAACAGAGAGCTCGCTGTGGGAATTAGGCGCTTGTGCACGCCAGCAGCCCTAACCAATCACATGTCAAACATCGGCACATCAATGCGCAGAGTTCTATACCGGCCGCTTACAGTGCCCAGTTTTTTTGCAGCCAATGCAGTCGACGCAGATTGTTTTGAAGCACTTTTACCTGCTGCTGCAGGAGATGTTTGACATCTTCTGGCAAGCTGTTGCGCAATATCAGCTGGTAAGCTGATAACAGACCGCGCTCACGTTGTTCACAAACTTCGAACACCCGCCCTGGAGCCCATTCCAACAAGCCGGATTTGAACTTCATCCATTGCGCATATAAACGCTTGGACCACGGCATGACCGCATTGGATGCGCGCTCTTGAGGGTATATGGCTGGCTCCAAGCCTTGCGCCAGCCCCTGGATCACGCGGATGTGGCGATCAAGCACTTGCTGAGCGAACTCATTCATCGGCGCACCGCGCAAACGCGCCAAATCATGCACCAGCGATTGGCAACATTTGTACAAGGGTTGCAACGCACCGGCGAGATCACGCCGATCCACCAAAGCCGGCACATGCTCCTGCATTTTCTGTGCTGAAAAATTTGCACGCAGCCAGGCCGCTTTCACAGCCTGATGCACTTCGCGCCAAGGTAGCAAACTTGTACCGTTTTTGTGACTCCATTGCATCTCCAGCGCTTTGCACAAGTCAGAAAACTCGGCATCGGGATACAGCAAAGCCGCCTGCCAGCCCAACTCATAAGCTGGCTTGTACTGGTCATATCCACGGCCTGGAACGTAATAAGGCTGCAGCGCGAACTGAACATGCCAATACGCATCTTCCTGCTCGCAAACCAGCTGCATCTGAATATCAGTCACGCAACCAGCAGGCTCACCCAAGCAGGAGGCAGCCAAAGTATGCGGCGTGCTCCCCCTCTGGTACTGAGCCATACTGTGACGCGGAGCATGTGAAGAAGAGTGCGACATGAAATACAACGAATGCTGAAGCCGGCCATGCGTGCGCAAACACTACAAGCCTTATTGTCACAAGATTGTCAAAAATTATGAGATACCCGATGGTCAGCATAGACATGCGCTGGCTGTAGGACGAATCACCACTTCTTCACATGCATCAGATTTCGGAAACAAAAAAGGGCATATGCGCACATATGCCCTTTTCTTTTACTGCATGAAAGCTGCCTCAGTTTTCTGCAACAACCCTGTCCGCACCATCAATCCCCAGCTCTTGAATCTTGCGTGTAATCGTGTTGCGGCCAATCCCCAAACGCAGCGCGGCCTCCATGCGTCTGCCATGAGTGAGTGTTAGCGCTGTAGTGATCAAACTCGACTCAAAACGCTGGCTCAACACATCCCAAACCTCTTTGCAGTCACTTTGCAATAGCTTTCGCGCTTCTGCTTCAAGCAAGAGTTCCCAGCTTGCGTCACTTCCTGCATCCAGATTACCCGGAATAGACTGGACAACAGGTGGCTGTACCACCGTCCGCTCTGGCATGGAGGCAGCCGCAATGCTTGCAACCGCAGGGGGCGCCGGAAATGCATCCTCCACGACACCCAATACCTCAGGCGGCAGATCCTGCACAGAAACTTGCTGCGCTGGCGCCATAACGGTCAACCAATGGCAAATGTTTTCCAGCTGTCGCACATTACCTGGGAAACTGAACTGCGACAAACGCTGCAGCGCGGCTTCGGAAATACGCTTGGGCTCCACTCCCAATTGCTTTGCACTGCGTTGCAAAAAATGTTTGACCAGCATAGGCACATCTTCTGCACGCTCACGCAACGATGGCAGACGCAGGCGGATAACGTTCAAGCGATGGAACAGGTCTTCACGGAACACACCATCTTTGACACGTTGCTCCAGATTCTGATGGGTCGCAGCAATCACTCGGACATTGCTTTTCACGGCAGTATGTCCCCCGACACGATAGAACTGCCCATCCGACAACACACGCAACAAACGGGTTTGCAGATCAAAAGGCATATCGCCAATTTCATCCAGAAACAAAGTACCGCCTTCGGCCTGCTCAAAGCGACCGCGCCGCTGCGTCTGCGCTCCGGTAAATGCACCGCGCTCATGCCCAAACAGCTCCGACTCCAGCAGATCCTTGGGGATAGCCGCCGTATTGATTGCCACAAACGGGCCATTGCCCACAGGCGAGTGCTTGTGCAACGCCCGAGCCACCAATTCCTTGCCTGAGCCGGACTCACCCGTGATCAGCACGGTGACCGCACTCTGACTCAAGCGGCCAATGGCCCGGAACACATCCTGCATGGCTGGTGCCTGGCCCAGCATTTCCGGCATGACCGTCTGGCGCTCTTCCGCCACTTGCTCACGCTCGCTCTCTTCGACCGCACGGCGGATCAGTTCGATGGCCTTGGGCAAATCAAAGGGCTTGGGCAGATATTCAAAAGCACCTCGCTGGAAAGCTGAAACCGCACTATCCAAATCCGAATAGGCCGTCATGATGATGACCGGCAAATCAGGATGCAGTGAATGCACCTGTTCCAGCAGCTGCAAGCCAGAACCTCCTGGCATGCGAATATCACTGACAAGCACCCGAGGGCCTTGCTGGGCAGGATCTCCATCTGGCAAGTCTGCCAGCGCAGCCAACACCTCACGCGGATTGCTGAAGCTGCGGGTATCCAGGTTTTCGCGAGCCAACGCCTTTTCTAAGACGAAGCGGATCGAGGGGTCGTCATCTACTATCCAGATCGGCTTCATATGCAGTGTTTACCTTCCGTTGCTTGTTCTGTCAGAGCCCCGGTCTTAAGGCAGTGGGATCAGAATTCTGAAGTCTGTGCGCCCGGGCATGCTTTCACACTCAATCAGACCGTGGTGGCGTTGCACAAAAGTTTGCGCCAGCGGCAGTCCTAAGCCCGAGCCTCCATCCCTGCCAGTCACCAGCGGATAAAAAATCCGCTCCTTGATGTGATCTGGCACGCCGGGGCCGTTATCAATGACATGCAATTCCAATGCCAGTCTGTGCCGTTGGCGTCCAATAGTGACTTGACGGACCACGCGAGTGCGCAGCGTAATCTCAGCCTCCCCACTGTTAACCTTCTCTGTAAGCACCTGTGCGGCGTTTTGCACAATGTTGAGCAAGGCCTGAATCAGTTGCGCGCGATCGCCTTTGAACTCGGGAATGGAGATATCGTAATCACGACGAATCTTCAGCCCCTGTGGATACTCCAGCAACACCAGCGCCCTCACCCGCTCACACACCTCATGGATATTCAAATCGACCAGTTGATGAGGATGCCTGTGAGGCGCCAGCAAGCGATCCACCAAACTTTGCAAGCGATCTGCTTCGTGAATGATGACCTGTGTGTACTCACGCAGGTCTTTGCTCTCAAGCTCCATCTCGAGCAATTGCGCAGCGCCACGAATTCCCCCCAAAGGATTCTTGATTTCGTGGGCCAAATTACGTACCAGCTCCTTGTTGGCCTCGGCTTGCGCCACCAAGCGCTCTTCTCGGTCCTGGCGGGCCTGCTGCTCTAGCACCCACAACTCGATGAGCTTCAAATCACTGTGCTCAATGGCGGTGACTGTCACGTGAACAAACAAAGGCTCTTGAACAGCGCGTAGCAAGCCGGTGTCAAAGCTCATGGCAGCATAGCTTTGCCCACCAGAAGCGCTCAGGCCCGACCTGAGCAAAGAAGGAGCCGCCAGATGCTGCGCAAACTCTGATCCCTCCAACATGCGACGCGACATGCCTACCGCACTCTCCAGCGCCGCATTGGCAAATACCACTGCGCCTTGCGCATCCACGACAACCGCTAAGGTTGAGAGCAAGTCCAAAGCAGCAAAACGCTGCGCAGCATTGGAAGAAGCTTGGGACATGAAGAGATCAAACTTTCAAAAAATCAGCCGCCAGAATGACGTGACAACTCACGCTGAATCCCGGCTACATCGGCTTCCTGTCTGGCGATACTGGCTTTCAGAGCTTCCACCCGCTCATTGAACACCTGCGGATTACGCAACTCCAGGGCAGTCTTGATGGGGTTGCCATCGTTGTATTCAGCTTTCAAGGCGTTGAGCTTGTCCTGCGCCTTGCTCAGCTCACTTTGCAAGATGGCACGCGCATCGTTATCGCGTGCCTTTTGCTGCTCAGGATCCACCTGCACTGACCGGTTGCTGGCAGCAGGCTTGGGACTTGTGCTTGATGGTGCCTTGGCAGCAGGCTTGGCTTCACCTGTATTCACCACCGTGACATGACCGCCCTCCACAACCTGGCAATTGCGCTGCTTGGCGATTGCAGCACTGTTGGTGTACTCATTGCCACAGCGGTAGATGCGCTCCTGCGCCACGGCATTACTCAAGGCAGCAATACCCGCTGCCAAGCAACAACTCACCAGCACAATCTTTTGTTTCATTTCTATGCCCCTATCCAATACTGAACGTTGTGAAGCGTACATGAGCTAGTTCACGTCATGGGTGCATTTTGCAATGCAGCACTTCACTTGTCCTTGATTATTCCGACAAGGCATTCGTTGGCTTCTACAAAAAAGGCAGCCCTGAGGCTGCCCATTTGCACATCTGCAGACGGCACCAGCTTGTGCTGGCACCTTGCAAATTACAGCGAATAGTACATATCGTATTCAACGGGGTGTACAGACTGTCGATAGCGCGTCACTTCGCCCATCTTCAGCTCGATATAGGCGTCAATCATGGAGTCACTGAACACGCCACCCTTGGTCAGGAACGCGCGGTCTGCGTCCAAAGCTTCCAGCGCCTGATCCAGACTGTGGCACACGGTAGGCACCAACTTGTCTTCTTCTGGAGGCAGGTGGTAGAGATCCTTGGTGGCAGCTTCGCCGGGGTGAATCTTGTTTTCCACGCCATCCAGACCAGCCATCAACAGCGCTGCGAAGCCCAGGTAGGGGTTCATCAGAGGATCTGGGAAGCGCGCTTCAACACGGCGCCCCTTGGGATTGCTCACGTAAGGAATACGGATGGAAGCAGAACGGTTCTTGGCCGAGTAAGCCAGCTTCACAGGTGCTTCAAAGCCGGGAACCAGGCGCTTGTACGAGTTGGTGCCGGGGTTGGTGATGGCGTTCAGTGCACGTGCGTGCTTGATGATGCCACCGATGTAGTACAGGGCAAAGTCGGACAGACCGGCATAGCCGTCGCCAGCGAACAGATTCTTGCCATCCTTCCACACAGACTGGTGCACGTGCATGCCCGAGCCGTTGTCGCCAGAGTAAGGCTTGGGCATGAAAGTCGCGGTCTTGCCGTAGGTGTTGGCGACGTTCCAGATCACGTATTTCTGCAACTGTGTCCAGTCAGCGCGCTCCACCAGAGTGGAAAAACGGGTGCCCAGCTCATTTTGGCCAGCACCTGCCACTTCGTGGTGGAACACTTCGACAGGAATACCCAAGGACTCCAAGATCAGAGACATCTCGGCACGCATATCCTGTGTACTGTCAACCGGAGGCACAGGGAAATAGCCACCCTTGACACGAGGGCGGTGACCACGGTTACCGCCTTCAAACTTGGTGCCAGTGTTCCATGGTGCTTCGTATTCTTCGATTTCGAAGAAGGGGTTATGAGCTTCGGTGCCCCAGCGCACGCCATCAAAGATGAAGAATTCTGGCTCGGGACCGAAATATGCGGTATCACCCAGACCAGAAGCCTTCAGGTAGGCTTCAGCGCGCTTGGCCACAGAGCGTGGATCGCGGTCATAGGCCTTGCCATCACCGGGCTCGATCACATCACACTGCAAGATCAGCGTGGTTTCTTCAAAGAAGGGGTCAATGTTGGCGGTGTTGGGATCGGGCATCAACAGCATGTCCGAAGCTTCAATACCCTTCCAACCTGCAACCGACGAACCGTCGAAAGCGTGGCCTGATGTGAACTTGTCATCATCAAAATGCGAGATTGGCACAGTGACGTGCTGCTCCTTGCCACGGGTATCAGTGAAGCGCAGGTCAACAAACTTGACCTCGTTCTCCTTCACTAGGTTCATCACATCTGCAACGGTCTTAGCCATCAGGTTCTCCTGGAAAAGCGCTTCATAGAAAGTACGCATTAAGCAAAGCAGTTTGTGTGCCAGCTTTTAGCTGTCACGCCGATGCGCTTGCCATAAGCATAAAGCCATGAAGTACATGACTTCATGGCTTTTGTTGATGATTCACCATTTTGGTGCACATCTGACAAACCCTAGCGAGTTCGTCATATCGGCACCATTTTAGTTCGCCAGAACACACCAAATTGGTGCAATCGACTATCTCGCTATTTGATTGCACCAATTGGTTCAAAACATACAGCAAGCCCGCGTCCCCACGACTGCTTATGGTGCGAACGATGCCTCTTTGTTGCCCGCGCTTGCACGCAAGCTATACAGCGCCGCCAAACCATAGTGCGCAAACCACAGCGAGGAAAAGGCAAAAACCAGCGCATAAATCCACACCGCAATGGGAATCAAAATCCAGAACGCAGCTGCAAACACAATGCCCGAAGCCCACACCAAGCTCGGCGCTGCGCCAATATAGCCACATACCACCCCCATCAGAATCAAGCGATATCGGTGTACTTCCAAAATAGCTTGTCGCTCTGCCTTGCTGGCGTGCTCAGCCAAAGCATCAAAAGTCATCACCCGGTACGTCAGCCAGCCCCAAATCAACGGAGGCAAAACCAAAATCAGAGGTGGCACCAGCCACAGAGGCACCGACAGCAATAACACCATGAGCGCAACAGCAGTGGAACTCAGTGCCCAGAGTGCACTGCTTACCCAGCCTCCCCCACGCTTGCGCTGTAAGTGAGGAAAGCGACGCTCAGCCACCAGTTCCACCATTTTGGGCGTCATGACCACCGCCACAATAGCCAGCGCAATCATGATGACAATGGGACTAACCACCAGCACAACGGTCACAGCGGCCGCCACCGCGCTGGCTGTAGCCGTCGCTGAGCCCATCCAGCTCCACAGCCACTGCAGCCAGCTGGCACGCTCGAGCCAGGACTGCACGATAGTCACAGCCCCATCCCACCAGAAAATGCCGACAAGCAACCCCATCAAGGCCACCAGCAACAGAGGAAACAAAGACCATGCGATGACCTTGCCACGCAGGCAATCGGCCAGTGCACGCCACAGGGCATCAAACATCATTTGCATGCCAGCAAGCATAACGAAGCTGATTGACCTGCATATGCATAGCCATAAGGACTATCAGCCCATCTGGAAAAACAGCATGCCAAATAAATATTCATAGAGTTTCAAAACCGAACGTTTTTCATTTTGATGCGCACGTTGAATGCAGGCTCGAATCCCTGCGCAAGCATAAAAAAAGGAGCCGCACGGACTCCTTTTTAGGTGGACACAAGCTGCAATTACAGCTTCCACTTCTCCATCAGCTTCTCTGGCGAGAGATTGTCATAGCCTTCAAAGGGCTGATGAATCCAGGGGTTGGTTGGCAGATCTTCCACCGAGTAATCAGCCTTGAAGGACGAAACACCCTTGGTCCAGATCACGGCAGTGCGCAATTCAGTGATGGGCGCGTAGTTTTCCTTAAGGCGCTTGACCACCGCGTTCAGCGTTACGCCTGTATCAGCCAGATCATCCACCAGCAGCACGCGGCCAGCAATCTCGCCCTTGGGGGTGGCGATGAATCGCCCAATGTCCAGATGACCCTGCACCTTGCCAGCTTCGGCACGGTAAGAGCTGGTGGACATGATGGCCAGCGGCTTGTCAAAAATTCGGCTCAAGATATCACCAGGGCGCAGGCCACCACGTGCCAAGCACAAAATGGTGTCGAATTCCCAGCCAGACTGGTGAATCTTCAAGGCCAGCTTTTCGATCAAGCCGTGGTATTCGTCGTAACTGACGTACAGGTGCTTGCCGTCTTCAGTCAACATGTGTTGTTCCTGTCTTAATGTCTTCGCGAGGAGCGTGTTAATAAAGGCAGTACTGTTTAAGCAGCTGCGTAAGGGTTTTGCATCAAGATGGTGTGATCGCGGTCAGGGCTGGTCGACACCATCGCAATAGGCACACCAGTCACTTCTTCGATGCGCTGCAGATAACGCTGGGCGTTCACTGGCAACTTGTTGTAGTCGACCACACCCACGGTCGAGTCGGTCCAGCCGGGAATCGATTCGTAGATGGGCTTGCAACGCTCGATATCGTCAGCACCCAAAGGCAGGATGTCAATCTTCTGGCCATCCAGCTCGTAGCCCACGCACAGTTGCAGCTCTTCAATACCGTCCAGCACGTCCAGCTTGGTGATGCACAGGCCCGACAGGCCATTGATCTGCGCCGAGCGCTTGAGCAATGCGGCGTCAAACCAGCCACAGCGGCGCGAGCGACCGGTAGTCACGCCCTTTTCAGCGCCCACGGTGGACATGATGTAGCCAGGAGTACCTTCCTTTTCCCACTCCAGCTCGGTAGGGAATGGTCCGCCGCCCACGCGGGTGCAGTAAGCCTTGGTGATGCCCAGAATGTAGTGCAGCATGCCTGGGCCAACGCCCGCGCCAGCAGCAGCATTGCCTGCCACGCAGTTGGACGATGTCACATAGGGATAGGTGCCATGATCCACGTCCAGCAACGTGCCTTGTGCACCTTCAAACAGCAAATTGGCGCCAGCAGCATGTGCATCGTTGAGTTCACGCGACACATCGGCAATCATGGGCTTGAGCAGCTGCGCATGGCGCATGGCTTCTTCGTACATCACGTCGAACTGCACTTGCCCATCCTTGATGTAAGGCTTGAGCGCATCGGCAAATTCGAACTTCTTGGAGCCCAGCACCTCCACCAGAATGTGGTTGTGCAGATTCAACAGTTCGCGCAGCTTGGTCGCAAAGCGCTCTGGGTGCTTGAGGTCTTGCACACGCAATGCACGGCGTGCAATCTTGTCTTCATACGCAGGGCCAATGCCCTTGCCGGTGGTACCGATCTTTTGCACCCCGCCTTGTTCGCGGGCAGCTTCACGCGCCACGTCCAATGCTTGATGGAAAGGCAAGATCAAGGGGCAGGCTTCCGACACGCGCAGGCGATCACGCACCGAAACACCCGCCTTTTCCAGGCCTTCAATTTCCTCAAACAACTTGCCCACGGACAAGACCACACCGTTGCCGATGTAGCATTTCACGCCCGAACGCATGATGCCGCTTGGAATCAGGTGCAGCGCAGTCTTCACGCCATTGATCACCAATGTGTGACCGGCATTGTGGCCGCCTTGGAAGCGCACCACACCTTGGGCACTCTCGGTCAGCCAGTCGACCAATTTACCCTTGCCTTCGTCGCCCCATTGGGTACCGACGACGACCACGTTGCGACCTTTGGTTGCTTTCATAATCTCAAATCCGATGAATTGAAAAATGCCTTAAACGGCTTGCACGACCCATTGCCCGGCGCTTTGCACCAGTGCTCGGTCGCAGTGGAATTCGTCCACCTCGCTCTCATGCCCGGGAAGCACGCACACCACGGTCTCGCCTTGCGCGCGCAATTGCGCGATGGCAGAACTCAGCTGTGCATCATTGCCCCAGGGAGCGCGGATGGCCGCTCGCAGCGGACGCGATGGCACCACCGATACCAATTGCTTGATATCCAGTGAGAAGCCCGCCGCAGGGCGGTTGCGTCCAAAAACGGCACCCACTTCATCGTAACGACCACCACGCACCAGCGCATCGCTGGCACCGGGGGCGTACACCGCAAAGCGCGTGCCACTGTAGTAAGAATAGCCACGCAGATCCGCCAGATCGAACGTCACATTCGTCTGGGGAAACTGCGATGCAAACCACCTCAAATGCTGCAGCACATGTTGCGCACCCGGGGTGCGGGCCAAAGCCTTTTCGGCCTCGTCCAGCACCTGTGCATCGCCATACAGTTGCAGCAATGCCATCAGGCCTTCGCTCGAAGCCTGGGGGAAATTTTTGGTCAGTTCCGCCAGGCTGGTTGCATCTTTGGCAGCCAATGCAGCATGCACTTTTTGCAACACGGAAGAGTCGACCATCACGCCCGCCAGCAAGCTGCGCACAATGCGCACATCGGCCAGATCCACTGTGTAATCTTGCACGCCAGCACCTTGCACGCAGGCGAGCGCCAGGCTCAAAGCCTCAAAGTCGGCTTCCGGGCCTTCGTGGCCATAGATTTCTGCGCCAAACTGCAAAGGCTCGCGCGTTGCACGTGGACGATCCGGCGCAGCATGCAGCACAGGGCCGCAATAGCACAGACGCGTAACACCTTGTCGGTTGAGCAAGTGGGCATCAATACGCGCCACTTGCTGCGTCATGTCCGCCCGCAAACCCAGGGAGCGGCCAGAAATCTGGTCAACCAACTTGAAAGTCTGCAGGTTCAGTGCTTCACCCGTGCCGGTGAGCAAAGATTCCAGGTACTCCAAGAGCGGAGGCATGACCAATTCATACCCATAGCTGCGTGCCGTATCGAGTAATCCTCGACGCAACTCTTCGATGTGCCGAGCCTCGGAAGGCAAAACATCGGCGATGTGATCCGGCAGGACCCAAGCGGACATGGAAAAAAGGGGGAGGCTGTTAAAAACGTGATTCTATCGGCTATCGCCGTCCTGCCCTAACAAAGGCTTAAGGCCTAGACATGAAACACGTTATTTCAGCAGCCACAGCAAAGCCAGACCGACTGCGATACAGAGCAGCCCGACAAAACGGATCTGACCATCACGCAATGCCAGCAGTTGGGAGAACATCTCACGCCAGCCCTTGGGTGAGATAAACGGGAAAAGGCCCTCAATGACCAAAACCAAGGCCAAGGCAGCCCACCAAGAGATTTGTGTTTCCATGGCGGTGAGCTTACCTTGGCCTTAATAAGGGCAGCAAGAAAGTTGGATCTACTTAATTGCTGGAGCCACTGCCGCTGCTGCGGTAGGACTTAAAGAACTCCGAACTGCTAGGGTCTACCAGCATCACATCACCCTTGTTCGCAAAGCTGGCCTTGTAAGCGTCCAGACTGCGATAGAACTTGGCAAACTGCGGATCCTGCCCAAAAGCTTCTGCATAGGTTTTAGCGGCTTGCGCATCACCTTCACCCTTGATCTTCTGCGCGTCACGGTAGGCGTTGGCCACCGTGATTTCACGCTGACGGTCCGCTTCCGCTCGGATCTTTTCGCCTTCCGCAGCACCGGTCGAACGCAGTTCATTGGCCACGCGCTTGCGCTCTGCCTCCATACGGCGATAGACCGACTCGGTAATGGTTTCCGCGTAATCCACACGTGTAATGCGCACGTCCACCACATCCACACCCCAAGGCTTGCCACCTGATACGGCATTCAGCACTTCTTGCTTGACGTCGGCCATCAAGGTATCACGCTTGGTCGAGAGCAATTCGCGCACAGTGCGCTTGTTCACTTCTTCCTGAAAAGCATTGCGCACCACACGATTGAGCTGCATGGCACCTGCACTTTCATCCAGGCCCACATTACGTATGTATTCCTGTGGGTCCGAGATGCGCCAGCGCACATACCAGTCGATCACCACGCGCTGCTTTTCTGCCGTCAACATGGGCTCGGTGTCACTGCTATCGAGTGTCAGCAAACGCTTGTCGATATAGCGCACATTCTGAAATGGGGGCGGCAACTTGAAGTTCAGTCCTGGCTCGGTGATCACGCTCTTGATTTGACCCAAGGCATAGACCACACCGAACTGGCGCTGATCCACCACAAAGAGCATGGAGCTCAACAATGCCAACACCACCAACAGGCTAGAGGCAATAAATCCAACTCTGTTCACAACAGATCTCCTCAGCGGGACTCGCGTTCACGCGAACGGCTGGCGTCGCGCACGCGGGAATCAACGGGGGTAGCGGGCACAGCCGTGCTGCCTGACGTTTGCGCACGCGCTGCAGCATCCTGTGCTGGCTGCGGTGCCGCAGCACCAGCGCTTTGCATGATCTTGTCCAGTGGCAAGTACAGCAGGTTCGAGCCCTGGCGGGAATCCACCAGCACCTTGGTCACGTTGCTGTACACCTCTTGCATGGCCTCGGTATACAAACGATCACGCGTGACTTGCGGAGCCTTCTTGTACTCAGCCAGCAAAGAGCTAAAGCGCTGCGCATCACCCTCTGCTTGCGCAGCAATACGCTCACGATAGGCTTCGGCTTCTTCCTTCAGGCGCGCTGCCGTACCCGTAGCGCGAGGAATCACGTCGTTGGCATAGGCCTGTGCTTCGTTCTTGGCACGCTCACGCTCCTGGCCAGCTTTGAGCACATCGTCAAACGCAGCCTGCACCTGCTCGGGCGGACGCACGCCGCCTTGCTGCATATTGATGCCCACCACTTCCACACCAACTTTGTAGCGATCCAGAATGGTCTGCATCAGATCACGCACCCGAGGCGCAATCTGGTCACGCTCCTCTGCAAGCGCCGTATCCATCTTCATCTTGCCCACTACTTCGCGCACAGCAGTTTCAGCTGCCTGCACGACGGCAACGTCCGGGTTCTTGCTTTCAAACAACCAGGCACGCGCATCGCTCAAGCGGTACTGCACGGCGAATTTGATTTCGACGATGTTCTCGTCTTCCGTCAACATCGCCGACTCACGCAAGCCTGTGCTCTTGATGATGGTGTCACGCCCCACATCCACCGAGCGGATTTGCGAGACATACACCAGTTCATGGTTTTGGATGGGATAGGGCACACGCCAGTTAAAACCGGCACCCACCGTGGAGTGGTACTTGCCGAACTGGGTGATCACTGCCTGCTGACCTTCTTGCACAATGAAGAAGCCCGTCCCCAGCCAGATCAGCACGGCAATGCCAGCGATCACGCCGACGCCAATGCCTGCGCTCTTCATTTCAGGGGGCTGCGAATTACCACCACGCGGCCCTTGCGGTGGTTTCCCTCCAAACAAGCCGGAAAGCTTGCGGTTGAGGTCACGCCACAACTCATCCAGATCAGGAGGTTGACCCGCCTGATTGTTTTGACCACGAGAAGGTGGCGGAGAAGAAGGCGGTGGCGCGGGACGATCAGAATCTGGGCGCTGCTCGCCCTCCCCTGCATTGTTGTCCTCTCCACGGCCCCAGCGGGGATCATTCAGATTGAACATTCCCCGCAAGCGTTCTGGCAGCACTGCCCAGCGAGGGGCGCGATTCAGGAAATTCATGCGAAAAGTCTCAATTGGTATAGCTATGAACCATAGCGCATTGTGCCCAAATGTTGGATAAGCACATTGCTCAATCGTCGTAGTCTTCAGGGGACATTGGTATGGACAGTGAATCCTCATCACTGCCCCCACTCGTCACATCGTCAGGTGCATTGCGTGCCGCAATGGCTGCATCAGCCAAAATCTGACGCAGCTGCTGCAATCCGTCGCCACTGCGTGCACTGACGAAAACACGTGGCACTGCTACCCCATCAACTTCATAAGTGTCCTGCAGTACTGTGGGCATTCGCGCTGGAGGCAAAGCATCGAGCTTGTTGAAAACCAGCACCTGCGGGATTCCCAGGGCATCGATTTCACCAAGTACCTTGCGCACTTGATCCATCTGCTCTGGGAAAGTTTCGTTGGAGGCATCCACCACATGCAGCAGCAAATCGGCATCGACTGCTTCTTGCAACGTAGCCTGAAATGCTTCCACCAAACCGTGGGGCAAGTCGCGAATAAAACCCACTGTATCGGACAGCGATACCGACATACCCGCCTCACTCAGATACAGCTGGCGTGTAGTCGTATCCAACGTTGCAAACAACTGGTCGGCTGCGTAAGCACGCGCTTTGACCAAAGCATTGAACAAGGTGGATTTGCCTGCATTGGTGTAGCCCACCAATGAGATGTTGAATACATCTCGGCGTTCACGCTGGCGGCGTTGGGTCTGGCGCTGCTTTTTGACTTTTTGCAGCTTGTCCTTGGTGCGCTTGATCGCGTCAGCAATCATGCGTCGGTCCAGCTCAATCTGCTTTTCACCGGGGCCACCACGGCCGCCAATACCACCCATCTGCCGCTCCAGGTGGGTCCAGCGACGAACCAGGCGTGTGCTGATGTACTGCAAACGTGCAAGTTCCACCTGCAACTTGCCTTCATGGCTGCGCGCACGCTGGGCAAAAATTTCCAGGATCAGCAAGGTGCGGTCGTTGACCGGCATTTCCATGTGCCGCTCGAGATTGCGCTGTTGTGCCGGACTGAGTGCTTGGTCAAACAAGACCTCGCGCGCTCCATGCATCTGCGCGAGCATGCGAATCTCATCAGCCTTGCCACTGCCCACAAAAAGGGCCGCGTCAGGGGCTTTGCGTTTACAGGTAATACGTGCCACGGGGTCTAGACCAGCGGTTTGCGCCAGCAAGCCCAGCTCTTCAAGCTCGGTGTCGAAGTGTGGAAGTCCAAAATCAACGCCCACCAAAACAACAGGTGTGGCGCTCGGGGAAGATGCCGCGTTGACGCTCATGCAAGCACCTCCCCCACCCTGCACGGTTGCACAGGGAAGGGATTAGTCAGCAGTTTCAAGCGGCTGGTGCCTCGTTGTCGTTGTTGTCTGCCATGTTGAAGTTCACGGCGCGGCCAGGAACAATGGTCGATATGGCGTGCTTGTAGACCATCTGTGTCACTGTATTGCGCAGCAACACGACGTACTGGTCAAAAGACTCGATTTGGCCTTGGAGCTTGATGCCGTTGACCAAATAAATGGAAACGGGCACATGCTCGCGACGCAGTGCGTTCAGGAAAGGATCTTGCAGGAGTTGGCCTTTATTGCTCACGATATTCTCCGTGTTCGGAAATGTTGTTGTAAACCGACACCTTACCACAGCGCCTTTTTTGCCCTCTTCCCCGCTGGGATTCGTGCATACAACCGCTGTGGTGATGACTTCCCGTCTCAGTCGGTGTAGGGGTTGTGGGAAGTCTTGAACTCGATACGTAGTGGCGTACCCACCAAATCAAACTCTTTGCGGAAACGCCCTTCCAGGAAACGCTTGTAAGCGTCAGTGATATGTTCCACAGAATTTCCGTGAATCACGATCACTGGAGGATTCATACCGCCCTGGTGCGCATAGCGCGGTTTGGGTCGATAAGCACCCACCTTCTTAGGTGTTTGATACTGCACGGCCTCCATGAGCACCCGTGTGAGTACGGGTGTAGGCATCTTGCAGGTTGCAGCCTTGTGCGCTTGCACGATGGATGCCCACAGCGGCCCCAGGCCCTGTCGCTTGGTGGCAGAAATGAAGTGCAAGGCGGCGAACTTCAAAAAACCCAGACGGGTTTCAATGGCTCGCTCCACCATCTGACGCTGATAGTCATCTACTGCATCCCACTTGTTCACCGCCACCACAACGGCACGACCACTTTCCAGTACATAGCCCGCAATGTGGGCATCCTGGTCGGTCACACCTTCGGTGGCATCGATCAGCAGCAGAACCACGTTGGCATCTTCGATCGCTTGCAGTGTCTTGACCACTGAGAACTTTTCAATGGCTTCAAAAACTCGGCCTTTGCGACGCAAGCCTGCAGTATCGATCAGCTCAAACTTCTGACCGTTACGCTCAAACGGCACAGAGATGGCATCACGCGTGGTACCAGGCATATCGAAGGCCACCAGACGCTCTTCACCCAGCCAAGTGTTGATGAGTGTGGATTTGCCTGCATTCGGGCGTCCTGCCAATGCCAGACGCACAGGACGTGCTTCTACGTCTTCAATGGTTTCTTCATCGGGATCAGGCAGCTGCAACGGCTCCAGCGCCAGATCCACCAAACCACGCACACCTTGACCATGCGCTGCCGAGACTGGGTAGACTTCGCCCAGGCCCAGCTCATAGAACTCGGCCAGCTGTGTGCCCGCTTTCATGCCTTCGGCCTTGTTGGCCACCAGCACGCAGGGCTTGCCCAGGCGGCGCAGGTAGTTGGCAATGTCGTGATCCTGTGCGGACAAACCGTCCCGCGCATCAACCACGAACACCACCACATCGGCTTCTGCCACAGCCTGGCGGGTCTGCTTGGCCATCTCCTTGAAGATGCCCTTGGACGCATCAGGCTCAAAACCGCCCGTGTCAATCACAATGTACTCGTGCTTGCCCTGGCGCCCCTGCCCGTAATGACGGTCGCGCGTCAAGCCTGCAAAGTCTGCAACGATTGCGTCGCGTGACTTCGTCAGTCTGTTAAACAAGGTCGATTTGCCCACATTGGGCCGCCCGACGAGGGCAATAACTGGCTTCATTCGAAAAATTCTGTCAATCGGGGCGGAAACCGTAAACGCCGCCACCCCGTGTCACGACCACCAACGTATCGGCAGCCACTACTGGTGCCATAGCCACACCAGTTCCATCTGTTGTCAATCGGTTCAGGTGAGCCCCATCTTTTTTAGACAGCAGGTGCACCAGACCTGTTTCATCCGCGGTGACCACCGCACGGCCCAGCACCAGCGGCGCTGTCAGCTTACGGTGCTGGAAGCGGTCAACCGACCAACGCTTTTCACCGTCCATCAAGTTCCACGCCTGCACAATGCCGTTGCTCTCTGTGCCATACACGTACTCTGCATCAGCTGCAATTCCCACTGCTCCCTTGGCAGTTTGCGCCCAGCCTGTACGACCGACATTGGCATCCACACATCCCACAGAAGCCTGGAATGCACGTGCACACACGGCGTTGCCCACACGGGCAGCAGGGCCCACCAAATCGACCAAGCGCTCCACGTCATTGGTTCCACGTGGCGAAGCCAAAGGGGCCTCCCACTCCACGTTACCGTGATCAGGATTGAGTGCCACCAAACGACCCGACAGACCTGCCAGCAGTGTGTTGCCGTAAGGTATCAGCACCCCTTGCTGGCGCAGTACCAAAGGCTCACCTTCACGCTTTTGGGTCCACAGATGGGCGCCGTTCTGCGCATCAAAGGCGCTGACCGAGCGGTCTGCTGTCAGTACGAATACACGGCCACCTCCCACCAACGGTGCGGTAAACGACGAGGCACCAAGCTTTTTGCTCCAGAGCTTGTTGCCCGCCTCCAGCACCACCAGTTCATTGCCCGTGGTGACAACTGCGGCCATACGACCATCAGCGCCCACGCCGGTTTGCAGGGTCTTGCCTGCCTGTCCACGCCAGTTTTCGCGGCCATTGGCAGCATTCAAGCTCACCACGGTGCCATCTGCAGCAGCCACAACCACGGTATCGCCCTGAACATGCGCATGCACATTCACATCTTTGACAGAAGGAATGCTCAGCTTCCACGCCTGGCGCACAGGCAAGTTCACCACATTGGGACCCAGATCAGCAGGCTTGGGAGCCTTGCTTGAGCCAAACCACGCACAACCGCCCAAGGCCACCACCATGGCTGTTGCCAGCACCGTGCGTTGCGCAGTCGTCCAAAAACGAGAACCCTTAAGTTGTTGTGCGTTGCGATTCACTGATTTGTCTCCGTCGAATTTGTGGTGCCAGATTGTGTGGTGGTGACGCCCAGTGCATTGAGCTTAAAGCCCACGAGAGCGCGGTAATCCACTTGTGGATCCATCAATTTCCAGGCCTCTTGGTAGGCTGCCACAGCCTCCGCAGTCTTGCCTTGCTGTTGCAGCACATCACCCAGCCGATCTGCAGCCAAGCCCTTGAACTCGTTCGGGAAGCTGCTGCGCAACAAGGAGGCAGCGCCGTCCAGGTCCTTGTCTTCCATCAGCACTGCCGCCAAACGCAGCTTGGCCGTGGCTTGGTAGCCCTCATCCTTGGTATTGTCCACAGCCCATTGCAAAGCAGCCTTGGCTTCGGGCAGCTTGCCAGCATTCACTGCCGACTGCGCTACCAGCAAAGCCGCATGTCCCGCTTGCAAAGTGCCCTTGTAATCCGCTTTAACGGTCTCAAACGCTTGTGCAACGCGAGCCTGGTCCCCGCTTTCCACAGCAACGGCAACCACATCGGCCAAGGCTGAAGCCTGTATTGCTTGACGCTGCTGCCAGTACTGGTACCCATTCCAAGCAGCGAAACCAGCCATGACCACGACGGCCAAGCCTGTAATAGGTGTTCCCCACTTGTTCCAGAAGTGCTTGATCTGATCAAGTTGCTCTTGTTCTTCGAGGTCGAGATGCGTTGCCATATCTGGTTTTTTGAAAAATTAAGCGTTCAATTGTAGGGTGTGCGCCCAAGTGGCCACATCGTTCAGTGATTGCAGCACCTGCTCACCACCTTGACCATCACGCAGCGACTTCACCGTCACCTTGCCTTGAGCCAGCTCATCGCCTCCAAAGATCAGGGCGAAACGCGCACCGGATGCATCGGCTTTCTTGAACTGGGACTTCATGGAGCCCATGCCTTCGGCGCCAGCGGTATGCATCTGCGCACGCACACCAGCTTCTCGCAGTTGCTGGAGTGTGCGCAGCACCACGGGCATCGATGCAGCGTCAGGAACAATCGCGTAAGCATCCAGTGGGGGCTCTGGGATGGCAGTGCCCAGCTCTTTGACCAGCTCCAGCACACGCTCCACCCCCAGCGCCCAGCCCACGGCTGGAGCAGGTTTGCCACCGACTTGCTCGATCAGATAGTCATAGCGGCCACCAGCACAGATAGTGCCCTGTGAGCCCAACAAATCAGTCACGAACTCAAATACCGAAAGGTTGTAGTAATCCAGACCTCGCACCAGACGGGGATTGACCGTCCACGGTACCCCATTGGCATCCAAGATGGCTTTCAGCCCTTCAAAGTGCGCCAGGGATGCCTCGCCCAGGTAGTCCAGCAACTTGGGCGCTGCATTCACCATCTCTTGCATCGCAGGATTCTTGGTGTCCAGCACGCGCAGCGGGTTGCTGTACATGCGACGCTTCGCTTCATCGTCCATCACATTGGTGTGCTGCTCCAGATAGGCGATCAGCGCCTCCCGATGAGCCTTGCGCTCTTCGGGCTGACCCAAGCTGTTAATTTCCAGGCGCCACTGGGTCAAGCCCAGGCGCTTCCACAGTGACACGGCCAGCATGATCAGTTCCGCATCCACGTCAGGACCGGCAAAACCCAGGGCTTCGGCACCAATCTGATGGAACTGGCGATAGCGGCCACGTTGAGGGCGCTCATGGCGGAACATGGGGCCCATGTACCACATGCGCTTGCCCCCGTCGTAGAGCAAATTGTTTTCAATGGTGGCACGCACCAGGCTGGCCGTACCTTCTGGGCGCAGCGTCAGCTTCTCGCCGTTGAGCTTGTCTTCAAAGGAGTACATCTCCTTTTCCACAATATCCGTCACCTCACCAATGCCGCGCACAAACAGCTGCGTGTGTTCGACGATGGGAGTGCGCACATTGCGGTAGGCAAAGCGGCCCATCAGGTCACGCACCTGTGCTTCCAGCCACTCCCAACGTACGGAGTCCGCGGGAAGAATATCGTTCATGCCTTTGACGGCGGAGAGTTTTTCTGTCTTTGCCACTTCTCAGATCTCACCAAAATGCAGCCCTGCATGGAAACAGACTGCTTGTGCCTGCATTACGCCCTACTCCCGTCTGTCGATCCAGCAGACACACAGGGAGTACGCACAGTCAGGCACTGTTTGAATTAAGCACCAGCACCCCAACGGCGCTGCACGTAGGACTCGACAATGCCCTGAAATTCCTGCGCAATGCCTTCGCCGCGCAGCGTCATGGCTTTTTCGCCATCGATGAAAACAGGGGCCGCTGGTGCTTCGCCATTGCCAGGCAAGCTGATGCCGATATCTGCATGCTTGCTTTCGCCTGGGCCATTCACGATGCAACCCATCACAGCCACCTTCATGGATTCCACACCAGGATATTTCATACGCCACACAGGCATCTGACCGCGCAAATAATCATCAATCTGCTTTGCCAGTTCTTGAAAGGTCGTACTGGTGGTGCGGCCACAACCGGGGCACGCCGTCACACTGGGCACAAACACACGCAGCCCCAGGGACTGCAGGATTTCCGAAGCCACCACCACCTCTTGCGTACGCGCTTCGCCGGGCTGCGGTGTGAGCGAGACACGAATCGTGTCGCCAATGCCTTCTTGCAGCAACACGGACAATGCCGCCGTTGATGCCACAGTGCCCTTGGTGCCCATGCCCGCCTCGGTCAGCCCCAGGTGCAACGCATAGTCGCAGCGGCGCGCCAATTCGCGGTACACGGAGATGAGGTCCTGCACACCGCTGACCTTGCACGACAAAATGATATTGTCTGGATTCAGCCCCATGCTCTTTGCCAATTCTGCGGAGCTGATGGCTGAGGTGATCAGCGCTTCGTACATCACCTGACGGGTCTGCCAGGGATCAGCACGGCGCGAGTTCTGATCCATCAGCTCGGCCATGATTTCCTGGTCCAGCGAGCCCCAGTTGACACCAATGCGCACGGCCTTGTCGTACTTGGCCGCAATTTCGATCATCTGACCAAACTGCTTGTCCTTTTTATCGCCCTTGCCCACATTGCCAGGGTTGATGCGGTATTTGGACAGCGCCTCGGCACACGCAGGATAGTCCGTCAACAAACGATGGCCGTTGTAGTGGAAGTCCCCCACCAGCGGTACGTATTCACCCATGCGATCCAGTTGCTCGCGGATGTAGGGCACAGCCGCTGCAGCTTCTGGTGTATTCACCGTAATACGCACCATCTCCGAACCAGCTTGTGCCAGTTGACGCACCTGAATGGCTGTTTCCACAGCGTCCACTGTGTCGGTATTGGTCATGGATTGCACGCGCACGGGTGCGTCGCCACCTACAGTGACGATATTGTTGCGCCACACCACGCGAGCCTGGCGGCTCTTGCGGGGCAAAGGCGCGGCAATCGCGATGGGCGACGCCTGGAATGTGTTGTCAGACACTTTTTACTTCACCTCGAATCGGGCCACATTGTTTCTGGCCGAAGCGGCCAAATCCAATGCAGCGCCATCAATCTCCAGCTTTGTGGCACCGGCATTACCCACGACCACATACAGAGCTTGGCCAGCCACGGTCTCTTCATAGACATCACCGGCCTTCAAAATCTTTTCCATCAGCACCTTGCGCTGTGCATCGCGCACCTGAATCCACGATTCGCCTGTAGCGGTGAAGCGCAAGACACGGCCATTAGCCGTGCTGGCCGCAGCAGCTTCAGTTGTCACAACTGCATCCTGCACTGCAGGCGAGGCTCCAGCAGTTGCCTCGACTTGAGAGCGCTCAGCAGCAACATCTGTTGCAGGAGCCGCCTCCTGAGATGGCTCCACCATGGGCAAGACAGCCTGCTGGGGCACTGTTTCTGATGAGGAAGCTACTGGCTCTGCAGGCAGCAGAGGCTCAAACAACGGCATACCCGGATTGTGATCCGGCGATGTTGCAGCCGTTGCTGGGCTTTCTTCTTGCGCATCCCATTGGGGCAGAAAATACAACCCCGCGCCTCCGGCAACTGCGATCAGCACTGCTGCCGCCACCTTGACAATATTGCCAGAGCCACCACCGTGTGACGAGGACATCATTGAATGCAGCGACTTCTCTTTGAACGGCGTATTGATGCCTTCAGGGTTGGGCGCCAGCTTCGCACCTTCGTATTTGGGCAAACCCGCCAAAACTGGCTCGGAAGGAATGTGCAGCAGGCGGCATACACTCAAAGCCAAGGAACGAGTGAAAACCGAGTCCGTCAGGACATCCCAGCGATCTTCTTCCAGTGCCTGCAATTTGTATGCTGGCACTTTCAGAGTCGAAGCAACCGTCTCCAATGACATTCGCTGCTGTTCGCGCGCCTGGCGCAGCAACAGTCCTGCTCCACCGTTCGTCTGCGGCGATTCAGTGTTGCTGCTGCTCTGCTCCTGTGCGCTACCCACCCCCACCTCAGTCATCAAAAGCTCCCTGCTCAAACCGTTGCCATTCCTTGGAATCAGGGAATCGCTTATGCAATTGGTCAGCCAGCTGACGCATGGCCACGCGATCACCCAGGCTACGCTCTACCTTGATACCCAACCATAGTGACTGCGCGGAAGCCCACTGACCATTATTGACTCGCCGCACATAAAAACGTGCGCGCTCTGCATTACCTTGTGCATGCAATACTTCGGCAAAATTGTAGGCAATTGCAGGGTTGCCAGGCTCTATTTCATGCGCTTTTTCTAACGCCTGTAATGCTGCGTCTGCCTGGCCTGCTTGGCGAAGGCACACGCCCTTGGCCAACCAGATGCGAGAAACAGACTGACCACTGCTGCGCGGCGCAGCCAGGGCTGCATCAAGGTTGCGGTCTGCCACAGCGAACTGTTTTTGCTGGCATTGCAACCATCCCAGGTTATACAAAGTTTCCGCATCACCAGGCCGCAGTGCCAAAGCCTGCACAAAGCTCTCGTTGGCAGCCTTGTAGTCCTGCAAGCTCATATGAATCCAGCCCTTGAGGTTGAACGCATCAACATAACGCGGGTAGGCTTGCAAAGACTGGGCGACTTCCCCAAGTGCAACCTCCGCACGGCCTTCTTCAAAATACATGGCGGCCAGTTGCAGGCGCGTCTTGGCCAGCCGATGCAGCTCCGTTTCCGCAGCGGAGCCGGATATCGCTTCCGGTGGTGTCACCGAGCCCGTGCTTGCACATCCAGCCAAAATGCATGCGGCAACCAGCCCTCCCATAGCCCAGCGGGCTTTGCTCACTAACTGCCTGATGGGAATGAATGGTGTTGGCATATGCATCCTTGTAAGACCTTGCAGATCAACCGTTAAGAAATAGGTGTCAGCGGTATGGTACGTTGCTTGGCCATGCGTTCTGCTGCACGGGTTCGATCTTTCACATCCCCTGCCAATTGACCGCATGCCGCATCGATATCATCACCCCGTGTCTTGCGCACTGTGGTCACGATACCCGCATCACTGAGCGCCTTCGCAAACGCTGCCACCGCCGCATTGGTAGAGCGTAACAAGCCAGAGGCCGGAAATGGATTGAACGGAATCAAGTTCAGCTTGCACCAAGGCTTGCCCTTGCCATATTTCCGGATCAAGTCAATGAGCTGCTGCGCGTGCTCCGGCTGGTCGTTCACACCGTCAAGCATGCAGTACTCGAATGTGATGAAGTCGCGCGGCGCAAACTCCAGATAGCGAATGCAAGCCTGCATCAGCTCATCAAGAGGGTACTTCTTATTCAGTGGTACCAGATTTTCACGCAGCGGATCATTGGGTGCGTGTAGCGATACCGCCAAAGCCACGGCGCAGTCCTGCGACAGGCGATCCATCATTGGCACAACACCCGAGGTTGACACCGTCACGCGGCGACGTGACAAGCCATAGGCATGGTCATCCAGCATGGTGCGCAGTGCGGGCACCAAGGCAGAGTAATTCTGCATGGGTTCGCCCATGCCCATCATTACCAGATTGGTAATGACACGCTCGTCAGTCTTGAGGTGTTTTCGCAAGAAGTGCTCGGCAAACCATAGCTGAGCCATGATTTCGCCGGTGGTCAGATTGCGGCTGAAGCCTTGGTGGCCCGTGGAGCAAAAACGGCATCCCACCGCGCAACCTGCCTGCGAAGAGACACACAGCGTGCCGCGGTCATCTTCGGGAATGAATACAGACTCCACAGCATTGCCGTCACCCACATCAAACAGCCACTTGATCGTGCCATCCTGGGATTCATGCTGGGTAATCACGGGCAGACCCTCAATATGAGCCTGGCCTTTGAGCTTTTCACGCAGCGATTTGGCCAGATCGGTCATCTGGTCAAAGTCACTGGCGCCGCGTTGGTGAATCCAACGGAAAAGCTGTGTGGCGCGAAAACGCTTTTCCCCCAGCGACTCGCAATACGCGGTCAGCCCCTGAAGGTCAAAATTCAAAAGATTCGTGGTCATATTTTTTTTTACCCCGGACCACTTACAAGGCAGCACTCCCATGCATGGGGTGCCGCCGTAACAGCAAGCACGGCCAGCATGGGAGACATGGTATTAACGTGCGTAGACGTTCATGCCAGGGAAGAAGAAAGCCACTTCAACAGCAGCAGTTTCAGGGGCGTCCGAGCCGTGCACAGCGTTGGCGTCGATGCTGTCAGCAAAGTCAGCGCGTATGGTGCCAGCTTCTGCCTTCTTGGGATCGGTAGCGCCCATCAGTTCGCGGTTCTTCAGGATAGCGCCTTCGCCTTCCAGAACTTGGATCATTACGGGACCGGAGATCATGAACTCAACCAGGTCCTTGAAGAAAGGACGCTCAGCGTGCACAGCGTAGAACTGCTCAGCTTCTTGGCGCGACAGGTGCACCAGCTTGGCTGCAGCGATCTTCAGGCCAGCGCCTTCAAAACGGCTGTAGATTTGGCCAATTACGTTCTTGGCAACTGCGTCAGGCTTGATGATGGAGAGTGTGCGTTCGATAGCCATTTGGTTTTCCTAATGAAAATGGAATGATTTTTTGCCGACTCGGCAAAACCCTTGATTCTACCGGGGCGCTGGCAACCCTAGAAACTGCTTGCCAAGCACCCTTGACGGCTCAACGGCCGCTTCTGCGTGCACCCGGCTTGCGCTTTTGCGCAGCGCGGGCACGTGCCAGACTGTCACTTCCGATGTAACCGACAGAGGTTTTCATCGGATCGGGCTGCCCGCTGGGCAACTGGTAGTCGTTATTGCTGGTGCGCTTGGGGCCGGACTTGGTTTTGCGGCGAGCGCGCAAGAAGCGCTCCTCTTCCGCCTCATTCACCCGAGCCTTCTTGCGCGAGCCCGCACGATCCGATTCCCGACGCACATTGCCCTGCGCTGCAGCGCGTTTGGGCTTGGGCATCGCCACGCCTGCTGCCTGGATCAGTGCCTGCACATCTTGTTCATCCAGCTCCATCCAGGCGCCACGGCGCAAACCGCGTGGCAGCTGCATGGCGCCATAGCGAATACGGATCAAACGGCTGACTGCACGCCCCACGGATTCAAACATGCGGCGCACCTCACGGTTGCGACCTTCCGAAATGGTCACTCGATACCAGACGTTGGCACCTTCGCCGCCTCCATCTTCAATGGAACCAAATACAGCTTCACCGTCTTCAAGCTGCACGCCCGTAGTCAGCAACTGCTTTTCTTCCTTGGTCAAGGCACCCAGCACACGCACCGCATACTCGCGCTCCAGACCAAATCGAGGGTGCATCAGATTGTTGGCCAAAGTCCCCGAGCTGGTGAACAGCAACAAACCTTCGGTGTTCAAGTCCAAACGACCTACCGACTGCCACTTGCCGTTATGCAGCTTGGGCAGGCGACGGAATACCGTGGGACGGTTTTGCGGGTCATCCAGCGTCACCACTTCACCCGCGGGCTTGTGATAGGCCAGCACGCGCACTGCTGGCGGATCAATGCGTACCTTTACAGGCTTGCCGTCCACCTTGATGTTGTCACCCAGCTGAATGCGCTGCCCCACGTGGGCAGGCTCTGCATTCACCGTGATACGACCTTCGGCAATCCAGCGTTCGACCTCCAGGCGCGAACCCAGCCCGGCCTGCGCCAGCACTTTATGCAGCTTGGGAGATTCAGCCTCTGGCTTGAGCACACGCTTGGCAGGCACAGCCTCCTCACCCGACACCTCAGCCGCATCCAGTTCACCAGACACGATGGCGTCAAAGTCGTAGCCGGGTTCAGCATTGAGCAGCTCAAGCAGATCTTGCTTTGGCTGGGCCACTTCAGGATTGGCCTGTGGCTTGCGCTCGGCAGTGCGCGACGCAGGACGCGCAGGCTTTTGTTCTTTCGTCATGTTTTTCCATTTCTGCGTCTGCCGATTCCTAAAGGCACGACGCTTTCAATCAAATTAGGCGGCGCACGCCCAGCGCTTAGGCTTTATCAGGGTTTTCGGCCGCATCCGAGGCACGCAGCACACTCTCGTCCAGCACTTGTGCAGCTTCAGCTGACTCAACGTCCGTAGCCTGCGCAGGCACAAAAACCTCATCCATTGGCAGTACTGGCTGGGCAAACAAGTCATCCATAGGCAAGTCTGCTGGCAGCGCAGACACCTCATCCACCGGCACATTTTCAGCCTCAGTCCCAGCTTCAGTTGCAGACTCCCCTTCCAGGGCGTTGAAGAGACATGCCTGTGTCTCTGGCTCATCCAGCATCGGCAGCTCATCCAGCGATCTCAGCCCCAAGTCGTCCAGAAACTGGCGCGTTGTGGCCAGCAAGGCAGGACGGCCCACCGTTTCCCGGTGACCAATTTCCTCTACCCAACCACGGTCTTCCAGCTGTTTGATGATCAAGCTGTTGACCGTCACGCCACGGATATCTTCAATATCCCCGCGCGTGACCGGCTGGCGGTAGGCAATGATGGCCAAGGTCTCCAAAACTGCGCGACTGTATCGCGGCGGTTTTTCAGGATGAAGTTTGTCCAGATAAACACGCATTTCCGGACGGCTTTGAAAGCGCCAGCCAGAAGCTATTTGCACCAATTCCACGCCACGCCCAGCCCAATCCTGCTGCAGAGACAAAAGCATGTCCTTGAGCGTGTCAGCACCCAGGTTGCCATCAAACAGCGCGCGCAAATCGCGCAGCGGCAAAGCTTGCTGCGCGCAAATCAAGGCGGTTTCTAGGACCCGTTTGGCATCAACCGAGTTCATGGTTTAGACGCAAAGCCTCGCAAGAGGAAGGGTAAAAGACAGATGGACCGGACCCTCACGGGCAAGTACACCAACGATTCAAGCAAGCAGCAGTGCCTGCTCTTTAATTCAACGGGGAATTGTAGCTCAGACCCAGTTTTTCGATGGCAGCACGGAAATCGGCAGGAGGCTCTGCCGCCAATTCCAGGGTCTCGCCGGTGCATGGATGAACAAACGACAATCGAAACGCGTGGAGCGCTTGACGCTGCATGTCACCTGCGGCTGCCCCCCCATACAAGGCATCTGCCACCAGTGCGTGCCCCAGCGAAAGCATGTGCACACGAATTTGATGGGTACGCCCGGTGTGTAGCTTGCAATGCACCAGACAATACTCTGCTGTCGTGTCCCAGCAGGTAATGTCCGTGCGAGCCTCTTTCCCGGCATGCTGCGCCAAATCCACCACAGCCATACGCAGGCGATTGCGTGGATCACGACCAATCGGCGCATCCACCTTCTGCAACTGGGCACCCTTCCAAGGCTTGTGCGCCAGCGCCAGATAACGGCGGCTTACCTCTCGGCGCGCAATCAGCGCAACCAGCGCATCCATGGTTTGGCGGTCTTTGGCAACCACCATCAGGCCACTGGTGTCCTTGTCCAGACGATGCACGATACCGGCTCGCGGCACCGTTGCCGCAGCAGCATGGTGAGCCAGCAAGCCGTTGAGCAGAGTTCCCTGCCAGTTCCCGGGCGCAGGATGCACCACCAAACCCGCAGGTTTGTTGACCACCAGCAAATGTGCATCTTCATAGACCACATCCAAATCCATGGGCTCAGGCTTGAAGGACTGGCTTTGCGCAGTGGGGCGCATTTCGACACTGATGGCATCACCCAGCTTCACTTTCGCCGATGCCTTGTTCACAAGCTTGTGGTTGAGCTGTACAGCGCCTTGCTCCAGCAATTGCTGCAGATAGCTGCGCGAGAACTCCGGCACCAGCTCCACCAAAGCCTTGTCCAGACGCACACCGTGTTGAGCCATCTGCGCTGTAAGTGCACGCACCTCCACCTCAGAGGCAGAGATTTCCACCTCCGCCCCATCATCGGCATCCAAGGGCACATCAAGCCCAGCAGGCACAGCGTTAGAACTCACGCGCATTCCCTATCAAAAACATCCAAACAAAAATGCCCGGTGTAAGGTACACCGGGCATGGCATTCGAGGCTTACGCCCTTATGCACTCACTGAATCAACGGCTTGGCAGATAACGCGATGGGTCCACAGGCTTGCCCTGGCGACGCACTTCAAAGTGCAACTTGACGCGATCGGCATCCGAACTGCCCATTTCAGCAATCTTCTGACCTTTTTTCACATTCTGATCTTCTTTAACCAACAGCTTCTGGTTGTGGGCATAGGCAGTCAGGTAAGTGTTGTTGTGCTTCAAGATCACCAGATGACCATAGCCCCGCAAGCCGGCACCAGCGTACACCACACGCCCATCAGCCGCCGCGATGATCGGATCACCGGCCTTGCCCGCAATGTCCAGGCCCTTGTTCGTGGACTCGTTAAAGCCTGCGATCACCGAACCAGACGCTGGCCACACAAAGCCCAGGCCGCTGGCATCGCCACCGGTGGAGCTGGACACGCTAGGTTCTACTGGTGCAGGCGCAGGAGTAGGCGCGGCAACCACCGGTGCAGTGCTGCCTGCTGGTGGCAGAGGCACAGGCTGTACGGTGGTGGATGCCACAGGGCGAGTGCCTTGAGGGGACTCGGCCGCTCCTGGCGGTACCACACGCACCACCTGACCCACCTCAATCAGATTGGGATTGGTCAGATTGCTCCAGCGCGCAATGTCTTTCCAGCTTTGACCATGCTCCAGGCCAATACGAATGAGTGTGTCACCGGGTCGAACCGTGTAGTAACCAGGTTTGCCGGCATTCTCCGCTCCCGGGAGCGTGGATGGATCTACACGCGAACCCGCCGCGCCCCAACCACCACGATCTTCAACTGGAGCCTTGTTCACCTGAGCACAACCCGCCAGCAAACTACCAGCGACCAGCACTGCACTCAAAGCTCCAAGACCTCGCGATAACAACATATTTATTTCCCTTTCAGGCAATCCCAGATTTTAAAGGAACGAAGTGCACTGCTTCGAGCACAGACTCTTTAAATCCGTGCGGTGTTTTATCCACTACCAAGAGTGCTTGCTGCCCCGTCCCTCTTACAGTGGGTGCAACCAGGCGCCCACCCACAGCCAATTGATCCAACCAAGCTTGAGGCACTGCGCTACCGCCCGCCGCCGAGATAATGCCCGCATACGGTCCGCCTTGGGCGTAGCCTAACATCCCGTCCCCAAACAAAAGGTGAACATTAGAGAGTCGCAGTGGGCGCAAATTGTTCCGTGCTTTTTCGTGCAATCCTTTGAGTCGCTCAATGGAATACACCTGCTGCGCGACACATGCCAGCACTGCAGCCTGGTAACCACACCCTGTACCCACTTCCAGCACCCGCCCCAGGCGGCCTGCAGTGCGAACACAGTCAGCCCCCTCCAGCAACTCAATCATCCTCGCCACGACACTGGGCTTGGAGATGGTCTGCTGCAAACCAATGGGTAAGCTGGTGTCTTCGTATGCTTGATTGACCAATGCACTGTCCACAAACATATGGCGCTCGACCTTGCCTAATGCATCCAGGACCTTGGTGGATTGAACACCCGTCGCCGCCACACGCTGAACCATGCGCATGCGCACTGCTGCCGAGTCCAGTCCCAAGCCCACAGGCGGTGTGCTTGAACGTTGAACCTGAGCTGCACCACTACTCACACGAGCATGGATGTGTTTGGGTACAGCGGACGCAGCAATCCAGCCTGGCACTGGGCGCTTGGGCTCACTCATGCAGCCTCCCTGGCTGATACCACTGCGTCGAGGCGCGATGCAGTCTGTGCCCAATAAACCAAGTTTTCATGATCGGTCAAATCAACCTTCAGCGGCGTCAGTGCCACATGCCCCTGCGCCGTGGCATGAAAATCCGTCCCTTCGGACTCGTCTTTTGCTGCTCCAGCACTACCAATCCAGTACATGGTTTCGCCACGTGGACTGATTTGGGTAATCACAGGCTCTGCCGAATGGCGCCTGCCGAGACGACACAGCTTCACAGCCCCCAACCGCTCCAACGGCAAATTGGGAATGTTGACATTCAGCAGCCATGGCGCATGGCCAATCAACTGCTGCAAGCGCATTTGCTGAACCAGCTCCTTTGCCTTCTGCGCAGCAGACTGCAACTCCCCCCAATCACGCTCAACCTGCGAGAACGCTATGGAAGGCACGCCGAACAAATACCCTTCCATGGCAGCGCCTACCGTGCCGGAGTAAATGGTGTCATCTCCCATGTTGGCACCATTGTTGATGCCAGACACAACCAGGTCGGGTCGATAGCCCAATAGGCCGGTCATTGCAATATGCACGCAATCTGCTGGCGTTCCGTTCACATAACGGAAACCGTTGGCAGCGCGCAGCACATACAGGGGTGAATGCAACGTCAATGCATTGGATTTCGCACTGTTATTGTGTTCGGGAGCGACAACCTCCACCTGCACACCTTCAATCGATGCCAAAGCATCGTGCAGCGCGACGATGCCTGGAGCCTGATAACCGTCGTCGTTGGAAATAAGAATCTTCATGGGTTCTAAACAGATTGCACCGATTGTAGGTGCCGCACAGACAAGCGCAAACATGCACGCAGCAATGCCATAGCACCAGGGAAGCTCGGCGGACTCTGCAAGACTTGATTCCAGGTATTCTGTTTCGCAAACAAAGCCGTGCTTGAACGCAACCCCACCGATATCACTCGTGGATTCCACAAGCGCTTGGCCGTAAATCGCCCGCCACCCCAGCCAATTAGCCAATCATTTTGAAGAAACGTCTGGCCTTCTGCGAAGTAACCGCTCTGCCCCTGCATGGCCGCACCACATCGCCACCGCTGTACCTACCCAGACGTTCGCCAAAATCATACTGCCCAGCACTTTCAAAATACTGGGGAGCCGAGAGCTGGAAGCCCTGAATGCCTGTTTATGCACGCCTTGCTGCGCATGGTTGCACATCACATCGCCGCAGTGACCCAGCCCCCGGTGCCGATAGCAGGCAAAAGTCTCCAAGAGGCCCCTTGGACCTTGCCGCAACTGGATCGGCTCTTTCCCACCTCAAACCTGTTATTTACTCATCTTGAAATTGACAGCACTTATGGCAAAGCACACTTAGCAGCAGCTCCTTCTTCCATGCAGCAGACTTGTTCACAGTTAGGCCACCGTGTGCAACAAATTAGGAGTGTCAAAAATTTGGGTGCTTTGGCGACCATGCGGCAAGCCTTCCTAGACTCCGAACGCTGCCTCACCACGGAAAACTACACGAAGCCCCCCCCCACTGACCGGCTTGCGAGTCCTGACTCAGCAACAAGCAACAACGCGTGGCCCAGAGCCACGTCATCTTGGGCTGAAGGCATTGCCCACCTGTAAAGCCGCACCACACTGGTGCACCCTGCAATCGGTCTTGCATAAGCCTCCTATCACATTTCACGAGCACCAAAAACAATCCGATAGGAGTGCGGGTTTTCCCCACAACAGCAAGCACTAACGAATATATTAGTGCATGGTTCGCGCGAATTGCCTTATACGCATTTGCTTATAAGCGTGACATACCGAAAAGCTCAAAAAAGCTTTTCAACAATTTGAGGACTTCTTCCAGAGTGCGTTTGTTCGGCAAACGCAAAGCTATTCTTTCAATAGCCATAGGAATCTAGTTTTTCCATCTCTGGGTAGACAAGTCTTTGACCTTCAACCGTAAGCGCTTTCTTCCACGCTCCAGCGAGTGCTGCTGCGTGGATAGTTGCTGTTGCTGCTTCTTGTGAAAGAGACCTTTCATGCATGTAAATTTCAGTGCGTACTACACGCTCATACTCGCCGTATTGGTACTGCTTCTAGGCAAATTCCTAGTGACGCGAATCCGTTTCTTACGTGATTTCAATATTCCAGAACCTGTTGCGGGCGGTTTGGTTGTAGCCACTGTGATTTTTATTCTGCACTCCACACTGGGCTGGTCGTTCGGATTTGAATCAAGCTTGCAAACAGCCTTCATGCTGGTCTTCTTCTCGTCGATTGGCCTGAGTGCCAACTTCGCCAAACTCAGACAAGGTGGCTCCGGTCTAGTCATCTTCTTGGGTGTAATCGCTGCTTTCATTCTGGTGCAAAACTCCGTGGGCGTAGGCTTGGCAACGATACTGGGACTTGACCCTTTGGTTGGCTTGGTTGCTGGCTCCATCACACTCATTGGTGGTCATGGAACTGCCGGCGCTTGGGGATCCGTGCTGGAGCAACAGCACGGTCTGACTGGCGCCACCACTTTGGGCATGGCTTGCGCCACCTTCGGTCTGGTGATCGGCGGCATTCTGGGCGGCCCGCTGGCCAAACGCTTGATCACACGCCACCGTTTGGCCAAGCCTCGCAGCGAGGCGGATCAGCTTTCTCTGCAACCTGATGCTGTGACTGAGCACAGCAATGTGGCCAACTTTGAATCCTCTGGGAAAACACCGCGACTGATCACCGCCGATGCAGCCATTGAAACGCTGGCACTGTTTGCTGCATGCCTGGCCTTTGGTGAGTTCATGTCTACCGTGACCAAGGGAACAGCGATCCAGCTACCTACATTTGTGTGGTGCTTGGGTGGCGGTGTAGTAATTCGCAATGCTCTGGACTACATCTTTGGCTTCAAGGTCTTTGACCGTGCAATTGATGTTTTTGGCAACGCTGCATTGTCAATCTACCTGGCTATCGCATTGCTGTCCTTGAAGCTGTGGGAACTGAGCGACCTTGCTGGTTCATTGATGATTATCTTGGCCGTCCAAACTTTGGTAATGGCGCTGTACGCTACCTTCGTGACCTTCCGCATCATGGGAAAAAACTACGATGCGTCCGTTCTGGCAGCAGGTCACTGCGGCTTTGGCATGGGTGCAACACCCACGGCCGTCGCCAATATGCAAGCCATTACCAACCAATACGGCCCCTCGCACAAAGCCTTTCTGATCGTGCCTTTGGTCGGCGCTTTCTTTATTGACATCATCAATGCGTTCTTGATTCAAGCCTTCATCGCCTGGATCCGATAATCCAATAGGCCAGTAGGTGCGTGATGCACCTACACCATGAACGGTGTTTCTACTGCACACTGGAGGCATTCACTCAACGAGGAGACTGCCCCATGCGTGACCAAGACCACCGCCTGCTACGCCCAGCCACTGCGCTGGGCGTTGTCGTTTCTGCTGCCCTGCTGGCAGCATGCGGCACCCACCCCGAAGCGCCCAAGCAACAACTGAGCTATCAAATTCCAGATCAGCCAGAAGGCAGTTCAGGCTGGAGCGAAAAACCAGGTTGGGCCACCGAAAAGTTTGCTGTGGCCGCAGCCAACCCATTGGCCACAGATGCGGGCTACCAGGTCCTGAAAGCTGGCGGCACTGCGCTGGATGCAGCCATCGCCGTGCAAATGGTTTTGGGACTCGTGGAGCCGCAATCGAGCGGCATTGGCGGTGGCGCTTTTTTGCTGCATGCTGCAGGCACCCAGATTGAGGCCTACGATGGGCGCGAAACTGCGCCCGCTGCCGCCAATGAAAATCTCTTCTTGCAAGCCAATGGCAAACCTATGGCATTTCACGATGCCGTAGTGGGCGGTCGCTCCGTCGGCACACCGGGAGCAGTGCGCATGCTGGAGATGGCGCACAAAGAGCACGGCAAGCTGGCTTGGGCCTCTCTATTTGAACCGGCCATTCGCTTGGCCGAGCAGGGCTTCAAAGTGAGTCCCCGGCTGCACACACTTTTGGCAACTGAAAAGTTTCTGCCCAACGACCCCATCGCGCGTGCCTACTTCTATGGTGCTGATGGCAAGCCACTGCCTGTGGGTACCGTATTGAAAAACCCGGAGTACGCCAAAGTGCTGCGCGCCATTGCTAAAAATGGCAGCAAGGCACTGCACGAAGGAGAGATTGCGCAGGCCATTGTTAACAAGGTGCGCAGCCACCCCGGTAACCCGGGCGTACTGGCTGTCGAAGACCTTGCCAAGTACCAGGCCAAGAAGCGCAGCGCACTGTGCTTTGACTGGAACCTGCCTGCCTCGGCACAAGGTATAGCGGCAAGAGGCTACAAAGTCTGCGGCTTCCCGCCGCCCAGTTCAGGCGCCATCGCCATCGGTCAAATTCTGGGCATTTTGGGCAATACCTCTGCAGCCTCCATGCCACTGGGCGCAGATGGACTGCCCACTGCCGACTGGCTGCATTTCTACACCGAAGCCGCACGCCTGGCGTTTGCAGACCGTGCCTTGTATGTGGCAGACCCTGACTTTGTTCAAGCACCAGGCGGCGACTGGCTGAATTTGCTGGACAACCGCTATTTGAAAGAACGTGCGGCCCTGATTGGTCAGCAAAGCCTGAAAGTGGCCCAGCCTGGCAATCCAGCCAGATTCAAGGTCAGCCACGGTCCCATGCCGGAGCAGATCGAATACGGCACCAGTCATATCAGCATCGTGGATAGTTTTGGCAATGCCTTGGCCATGACCACCACCATTGAGGACCAGTTCGGCAGCCGCCAAATGGTCAAGGGCTTTTTGCTCAACAATGAGCTGACCGACTTCAGCATGGCACCCAAAGCCGCTGATGGGCAGCCGGTTGCCAACCGGGTTGAACCCGGTAAGCGCCCTCGCTCCTCCATGGCTCCGACGCTGGTTTTTGACAAAGCCACAGGCAAGGTCATCATGAGCGCAGGCAGTCCAGGCGGGGCGCAAATCATCCACTACACCGCAAAGACGCTGCAAGGCGTGCTGGGCTGGGGTCTGACGCCGCAGCAAGCTATCAATCTGCCCAACTTCAGCAGTCTGAACGGACCTACACTGCTGGAAGCCAAGCGTTTTCCTGCGGCAACCATACAGGCACTGCAAGCGCGTGGCGCGGAGGTCAAGGAGCAAGATCTCACCAGCGGCCTGCAGGCCATTACCAGAGGAGAAGCCCATGGCAAAGTCTTCTGGTTTGGCGGTGCAGACCCTCGACGTGAGGGTGTGGTGATGGGTGACTAAATTGCCCTCCATTGCTGGACTGCCAGAGCGTGCGCACCTGCAAGGTACAAGGATTCGCGCTGCAGTCCAGTAACATATGCAAAGCGCTTCATCGAGTGAGGTAAGCTTTGTCAACTGCTTGTATCAGCAGCGATATTCCTACTACTTTTATATGTATGAACGTTCTTTGCGCTGCTTGGGGGGTGTGGTCATGGCACTCAGTCTCCTGAGTGCTTGCAGCTTACCGACTGTGGTGCACGACGACAGCGCGAGCAAGGCAATTGCGCCGGAAGTTTCAGCCCAAACCAAACTGGGCCAGGCCTATACGCATTTGAGCCGTCAGGCTCAGGCCGATGCCGCACACTCTGGCATCTACCCGCTCAATGACCCTCGCGAAGCATTTGCGGCTCGCGGCTTGCTTGCTCGCGAAGCGGAGCATACGCTGGATGTCCAGTACTACATCTGGCGCAACGACAAGACCGGCTTGCTGCTACTGCACGAGTTGCTCATGGCTGCCGATCGCGGGGTGCGCGTTCGCTTGCTGCTGGACGATGGTGGCACAGCAGGGCTGGATCAGGAACTGCGCTCGCTGCACAGCCACCCCAATGTGCAAGTGCGCTTGTTCAACCCCTTTGTGCAGCGTGGCTGGCTCAAATCTCTGGGTTACATCACCGAGTTCAGCCGTACCAATCGGCGCATGCACAACAAGTCGTTTTCGGCTGACGGGCAATCCAGCATTGTGGGGGGGCGCAATGTTGGCAACGAATACTTCGGGGCAACCGATGGCGTACTGTTTGCCGACCTGGATGTACTGGTCATCGGACCCGTCGTTCAAGATATTGAGCAAGACTTTGACCGCTACTGGAACAATGTAGCCGCCTATCCCGTCGACCAAGTCGTACACGCAGAACCGCTGCCTCTGGACAATTTGCGCAATAGCGGCCTTGCACTGATGCAAGCGCCTGCTTCGCAGGATTACCAAAAGGCATTGCAATCGACCTTTTTTGTACAAAACTTGCTGCGCGCCCAGCTCCCCATGGAATGGGCCAGCGCCACGCTGGTGAGTGACCCACCAGAGAAAATCCAGGGAGCAAGCCAAAAAACGCAGCAGATTGGCGCGCAATTGCTACGTGCCATCGGTACGCCTCACACCTCGCTGGATCTGGTTTCTCCCTATTTTGTTCCAACCCAAGCGGGCGTTGATGCCTTTGCACATATGCGTGCCCAAGGCTTGCGCGTACGCATTCTGACCAATGCGCTAGAAGCCACCGACGTGGCCATCGTGCACTCAGGCTATGCCAAATACCGCAAACCGCTGCTCGAGCAAGGGGTGGAGCTGTACGAGATGCGAGGTCAGGCACCAGACTATGCGGATGAAAAGCTGCGCCTGCAACTGAAGGCCCTGGGTAGCTCTGGCAGCAGCCTGCATGCCAAAACATTTGCAGTGGATGGCAAACGAGCTTTCGTTGGCTCCTTCAATTTTGACCCTCGCTCTGTGCATCTGAATACCGAAATGGGCCTGATGATCGAAAGCCCGGCATTGGCCCAGCAAATCAGTCACAGCTTTGACCGCTACATTCCCAGCTCAGCCTATCGCGTCACACTCAGTCCTCAAGGGAAGCTACGCTGGCACAGCGGTATCGGTGATCCTCCCCCTGTGTACGACCAAGAGCCGCAGACTACGTGGTACCAGCGCTGGACATTGTGGCTGCTTGGCAAATTGCCGATTGAATGGCTACTGTAGGAAATATTTATAGAGTTACAAAAAATGGTGGATGAACGGCACTACCATGCGTGCCATGCCCCGTCAGAACATCAGCCCGGCACAATTTCCACCGTTCATCCTGCAGCAGATTGAACAGCTTGCCCAGCACATCGTCACTACTCGCAAACAGCGCGGAGAAACCCAGGCCCAATGGGCCGAGAAGCTGGGTATTTCCCAGCCCACCATGGCACGCATCGAACGCGGAGATCCAGCCATTGCCACAGCCACCTATGTGATGTGTTTGTGGCTGGTCAACCCCGAACTGGATCTGCTGCAACTGGTGGGAACTTCCCGTCCTGCTGCAGCCCTATTTCCCGAAGCTGACCAGCTCCCCGTTTCAGGACATGCGAAGTCCGCCGCTGAAGAGTTCGCTGATTTGCTGGCGCAATGGAATGTGCCGGAACTCTCCGTTGCCTCCTAATCGCCAAAGTGCTCTCGATAGGCCACCGGGGTGATGCCCAGCCGCTTTTGAAACAGGTGACGCAACGCCTGCTCAGAACCCATCCCCACACGCGCGGCCACCGTTTTCAAGGGCAGATCTCCGCGCGTCTCCAGCAGCTGCTTGGCACCTTCCAGGCGTGCGTTTTCAACGAATGCGCTGGGCGTCAAGCCAATCTCCTGCTGAAAAATTCTGCGAAAGTGGCGCTCACTCATCGCTGCTTTTTCAGCCAGCAATGCTTGCGGCATGGGTTGCTCCAGATTGGCCAGTACCCATTGCTGCACCAGCCGCACGCCGCTGTGCTGCACCGACTGACTGGCTAACTGGACACTGAATTGTGACTGGCCCCCTGGGCGCTTGAGGTACATGACCAAATCGCGCGCCACCTCCAGCGCCAGCGCATGACCGAAGTCCTGCTCAACCACGGCCAGCGCCAAGTCAATACCTGCAGTCACACCTGCCGATGTCCAGTAATGCACGTCTCGTACATAGATGGCATCGGCATCCACCTTGACTTTGGGGTGCCTTCTTTGCAACTCCTGCGCCACACTCCAATGTGTTGCGGCACGGCGGCCATCAAGCAAACCTGCTTCAGCAAGGAAGAAGCTCCCGCTGCACAGCGTCACCATGCGCGCCACCTGCGGCGCCACGCGCTGCAGCCAGGCCACCAAAGGCGTGCTGGCTTGCAACACAGTGGCAATGTGCCTTGCCCCGACCAGCAACGCAGTGCAACCTGGGAACTGCTCCACATCCGCCAATGTGTGTGTGGCCTCCAGAGCCATCAATGTGTCCGAGCGCACCAGACCTTTTTCCGCCGCCACAACACGCAATGCATAACCATCAGGCAGTCCTTTTTGCCGCAGATGCACATTGGCGTAATCAAAGACCGACATGGGCCCCACGGCCTCCAGAGCCTTGAATCCAGGGTAAACAATCACATCCACGCGGTGCGCGCCTGGGTGGTGGTGTTTCATGACAAAAATCCCGGCTGCCAGGGCCTGCGCCAACCAACCCAACAGCATTTAGATACATCTTTATAGCGCGTGAAGCCGACTATACGCACACGCAGCCTTCTCGCAGCGCACTCCCGGGCTAAAGTTGAAGCCCTTGCAGCTTGGCGCACGATGCGCACCGTTCACCATGATTCCTGGCCCGCTCTTTACGCTTCCGATGTTGCTGCTGCTGTTGGCGCCATTTCTGGCTGCAGGGCTCAGTTTGCTACTGCTGCTGCGTGGGCTTTGGTGGTGGCTGAGTTATCGGCATACGCCTTCCGTACAACGGCCACGTTTTTGGACCTGGCTGGTGATACTGCTGACTGCCCTGGCTGTGGCTGGAGATATCTGGGGTTTGGTGCTGACATACCAATTCCAGAAAACGGATGAACGGATCAGACTGCAGGCCCACTACCGGGAAAGCCGCCAGCGCTTTGTATTGCCCCAGGACTTTCAATACGGCGAGATGCTGTTTCCCAAAGGCACGCTCATCAATCGTTATGAGGCTCATGACAATGGAGAGCGCCAGCGTCCGCTGGGCTTGCGCAGGCTGGATGCAGCCCGATTTCCTGAGCCTGTGGAGATTGCGGGAGCATGGGTGAATGCGATCGATACGCACGGAACACTGGAGCTGGCCCGCGATCAACGCATTGGCCCGGTATACCACTTCGACCGCACCGTGAATGAGCCCTACGGTGCCTGGGTCGTTGACCCCAAACGTCCTTACCTGGAATGCCGCGCTGGAGATATTGCCCATTACCACGCACCGCTGATTGACTACGACATAGTGTCCGAATTTGTAGTGGGCGAACCCGACGGAGCCCTGGCGCGGTTCCGGCCCAGTCAGTGGGGCTTTACGTCCTGCGAAAGTGGTCAGGCCCCCATTGATGTAAAGCCCGCTTACGACCAAGCAGCGCCACCCGGTGCGCATACATCTGTGTGGGGACCGCTGATTCCAAATGAAGATGATTAACTGCCGGGGGAAAATGCCCTGATTTGCTGGCACCGCAAAAGCACGATGTTTGGCAGGGTTCGCTCTGTTTGACTGATTGATGAGTGACCGATTCTTTAAAATTCCTCACATTCGGCCAAAGCCCATGCATCCTCGGCCACGGCCGCTCACGCTGCGATGCTATCGCCTACATTCATACTTTCCGCCGGGTACGTCCGCAGCGATGCTGGAACTGCCCGTTTACCTCTCTCACTAGAAAGAACCGCCCATGAAATCCCGCGCCGCTGTTGCCTTTAAAGCTGGAGAGCCCCTGCAAATCGTGGAAATCGACGTTGCCCCGCCAAAGAAGGGGGAGGTGCTGATCAAGATTACCGACACGGGTGTCTGCCATACCGATGCCTTCACCCTCAGCGGTGAAGACCCCGAAGGCCTGTTCCCCGTAGTATTGGGCCATGAGGGCGCCGGCGTGGTAGTGGAAGTGGGCGAAGGTGTGACCAGCGTCAAGCCAGGCGATCACGTCATTCCGCTGTACACCGCAGAGTGCGGTGAGTGCCTGTTCTGCAAGAGCGGCAAGACCAATCTGTGCACCTCGGTGCGCGCCACCCAGGGCAAGGGCGTGATGCCCGATGGCACCACCCGCTTCAGCTACAACGGTGAACCGATCTACCACTACATGGGCTGCTCCACCTTCTCCGAGTACACCGTGGTGGCAGAAGTCTCTCTGGCCAAGATCAATCCCGACGCCAACCATGAGCAAGTGTGCTTGCTGGGCTGCGGTGTTACCACTGGTCTGGGCGCCGTGAAGAATACCGCCAAAGTGCAAGAAGGCGACACCGTGGCCGTATTTGGCCTCGGTGGCATTGGCCTGGCGGTGATCCAGGGTGCCAAGCAAGCCAAAGCGGGGCGCATTATCGCCATCGACACCAACCCGTCCAAGTTCGACTTGGCCAAGACTTTTGGCGCTACTGACTGCATCAACCCCAAGGACTACGAAAAGCCTATCCAGCAAGTGATCGTCGAAATGACTGGCTGGGGCGTGGATCACAGCTTTGAGTGCATTGGTAACGTGAGCGTGATGCGTGCAGCGCTGGAGTGCGCACATCGTGGCTGGGGCCAGAGCGTGATCATCGGCGTAGCCGGCGCGGGCCAGGAAATATCCACGCGGCCCTTCCAGCTTGTGACAGGCCGCAAATGGATGGGCACCGCATTTGGCGGCGTCAAGGGCCGCAGCGAACTGCCAGGCATGGTGGAAGACGCCATGGCCGGAAAGATCCAGCTGGAGCCATTTGTCACCCACACCATGGGACTGGACAAGATCAACGAAGCATTTGATTTGATGCACGAAGGCAAGTCCATCCGCTCGGTGGTCAAGTACTAAGACCTTGCGTCAGGCACAAAAAAGCGCTCCAAAGGAGCGCTTTTTTCATGCATGCTGCATCAGCAATATGATGCCTGTAATCACCATCCCCACAGCAGTTTTTTGGAAATCCATCCCGTCTTGCCATCGCTGGCCCTGCCTTTGACCCACCCGTTTTTCTTTTCCAGGGTCTGAACCAGATCGTATTTCTGCAAGCGGCCCACTTTCCTGTTCTGGGTGCCCGGGCCGCTTCGCATATTGGCGGTCTCGGACTTCACGATATGGTGTGCCTTTTTGCCTGTCAGCGGACGATACACCCACCCCAGCTCACCTTCAAAGTCTTTGACCTTGAGCCAGTTGCCACGTTTTTGCATGACCTGCATGGGGTAGCCATCTGTCAGCTCCCAGGTGATGTCAGACTTTGTCGAAGCCGACGCTCTGATATTCACCTTGTTGCCAGAAATACTCACGAATTCTGCATGTGCATGTGCCACCGAAAAAGCAATGCCCAACGCTGCCACTGTTTTCAAAAAAACATTCATTCCCATTCATCCATTTCTATCGTTTTTCTGCCACCAGTTGTAGGCCCACCACTGCTGCATTAGCGCAGAACGCGGCTGACCATCTGTAGTCGGAGCGCCATAGGTAATGAAGGTTCCCCCAGCAATGCATAAGAACGTGTTTACGATCTAAAGTCCTTGCCGCACACAGCTGCGCTACAAAGCAGACAATTACAGTCTTTGCTTTTCAGGCGTTTTTCTGTCCATGCCCTTTTCTGCTCTTGGCCTTGCCCCATCGCTGGCCCACGCTGCCGCCTCTCAAGGCTTGATTGCACCCACTGCCGTGCAGGTGCAAGCAATTCCTGCGATTTTGGATGGTCAAGATTTGCGCGCTTGCGCTCCAACTGGCTCAGGCAAAACAGCGGCCTACATACTTCCATTGTTGCAACGCTGGCTGCTTAGTGATGCCAGCCATCGGCAGGGGCCTCGCAGCACCAAGGCCCTGATCTTGGTGCCAACGCGTGAGCTGGCCGCCCAGGTGGCCGAGCTGATCTACCATCTGGGAGAAGCCTTGGGACAGCGGCCCAAAGTGGCGGTGTTGACGGGCGGTGTTTCCATCAACCCTCAGCTGATGGCGCTGCGTGGCGGTGTAGACATGGTGATTGCAACTCCAGGACGCTTGCTGGATGTGGTGGCACACAGCCAGCTCAAGCTGCACACCATCCAAACGCTGGTGATGGACGAGGCTGACCGCCTGATGGACCTGGGGTTTGCGCAGGAACTGGAGCAAGTGTTGGCGCTGCTCCCGAGCAAGACAGCACGCCAAACCCTGCTTCTCTCAGCCACATTCAACCCTGCTGTGCAAAACCTTGCCGCTGAGCTGTTGCGCGAACCTCACCACAATGTAGAAGTTGAGAACACGCACCACCAAGATGCCACAATTGCTCAGCGTGCCATCCATATCGATGCAGCACGTCGCAGCGCCCTGTTGCGCGAGCTGATTCTCCAACATCCCGGTCAGCGCGTTCTCGTATTTGTCGCCAGCCGCTACAGCGCCGAACATGTTGCCAACAAGTTGTATGCCAAAGGGATTTATGCGACGGCTTTCCATGGCGAACTCAGCCAAGGTGCACGCGAGACCGTGTTGCGAGAATTCAAGGCTAATCAGTGGCAAGTGGTAGTGACTACCGATCTGGCATCACGCGGTATTCATATCGAAGCATTGCCAGTGGTCATCAACTACGACCTGCCTCGTTCCCCTGACGATTACACCCACCGCGTGGGCCGCACTGGACGCGCAGGTTTGAGTGGCACAGCCATCAGCTTTGTCACACCCGATACGCAAGCGCACTGGAGACTGATTGCCAAACGCAACCAGCTGGACCTGCCCCTGGAGACCTTGGCAGCCTACCCGGTCACAGAAAAGGCCCCTGAACGCCAACCGCATGAAGATGGCAACAATGGCGGTATCAAAGGCAAGCGCATGAGCAAAAAGGACAAGTTACGTGCAGCTGCGGCGGCGCAAGGCAAGCTTCTTTAGACGTATTCTCTGCCTCCATAGCCACCCTTGAGGTGGCTTTTTCATGGGTATTTCGCTATCGGGGCCGCGCATGCTGACCCTCGGCAGTCACTTCTTCATCCTCTTGAGTTGCGTCATGCAGCGCCTCGGGCTCCAGCTCTTCTGCTGAGCGATTCAGATGCACAAACATGCCCCAGCCAAACAGCATGCTGCCTACACCCACCATCAAAGCAGCCGCATACAGCAGACTTTCAGGATTTTCTTGCGCCTTGAAAGTGGCAATCAAAGCCTCAATCGCCAGTGCCACCACGACCACGACCAAAAACCTGGAAAGGAAACGCCGTACACGTGTCGGGCCTGCAATACTCGCATCGCGCACCACCTCCTCCTCCACGACGGTCTGGCTGATTTGCAGCGCCACCACTGCAGCGGCCAGCACGCCCATAGCTTCCACCATATGCAAGGTGGTCTCGGCATCAAAACCATTGGCCACCGTGGCCCAGCCCTTGCTGATTGCTATCCAGAGCAAAGCCAAGGACACCAAGGCAAAGAGCAAAGCCATCAACGCATGGACAGCAGTAAACAAGGAATGCACGGCTTTCATGGCAACTCACTGAAAAGAACGGGATCCCCATCTTTTCACCGCTTCTGCCCCCGCTGCGTAGGACGAAGCGGAACAAGCCCCGCCAGACTGGCTGGCAAGTAAAAAGTTTGGTCCATCGGTACCCGCCAAGCCCCTACACTTCGCTCAACACGGCAGAGCAATGCCGCCTTTAAAAATCAGCGCTAAGTTCAGCCGCAGATTCTCCGCAGCCACAGCGCTTTTTTCTCCAGGAGTCGTCCATGTCCACCCCCTTCGAGCTTTTGTCCGCCCATGCCTGCTTTGGCGGCGCACAACGCTACTACCAACATGATTCACGCGAGATTGGTCTGCCCATGAAATTCTCCGTGTTCTTGCCCCCTCAGGCCATCATGGGCGAAAAAGTACCAGCGCTGCTGTTTCTGGCCGGACTGACCTGCACGGAAGAAACCTTTATGGTCAAAGCCGGTGCCCAGCGCTTGGCCGCAGAGCTTGGTCTGGCGCTGATTACCTGCGACACCAGTCCACGCGGAGCCCAAGTCCGCGGCGAAGCCGACAGCTGGGACTTTGGCGTAGGCGCTGGCTTTTACCTCAATGCCCAGCAAGCACCCTGGGAACGTAACTGGCGTATGGAAAGCTACATCATGGAAGAACTGCTGCCCATGCTGGGGCGCTACCTGCCCATTGATATGCAACGTCTGGGTATCTCGGGCCACAGCATGGGAGGGCATGGTGCACTCACACTGGCGCTGCGCCATCCAGGCAAATTCAAAAGCCTTTCCGCTTTCGCACCGATTGCGAACCCCAGCAACTGTGCCTGGGGTGAAAAAGCCTTTTCAGGCTACCTGGGCGACAACCGTGCAGTATGGGCACAGCACGACGCCACCCTGCTGATGGAAAAGCAGGGCAAGGTCCCCTACCCGGCAGGCATTCTCATTGACCAGGGTATGGCCGACAAGTTTTTGCACGAGAAGCAACTATTGCCCGAGGCACTGGAAGCTGCATGCGAAAAGCTGGGCCAGCCTCTGACACTGCGCCGTCAGGGGGGTTATGACCACGGTTACTACTTCATTCAGAGCTTTATTGACGACCATTTGCGCCACCATGCGCAGCAGTTGCAAGCCAGTTAAGGTCTGAAACTGTGCGTTGTCACATCGCCTGGCAAGCTGGCAGCCTCACGGCTGCCAGCTACGAATGCACAGACGTCAGCAAGCACTCACACCAAGACGTAAGCCTTCACAGCTTCAACACCGTCAGCGCTGACGCTGTGTGACACGCAGGGTGTACACGTACAGTTGCTCCACCTTTTCCCTCGCCCAGGGCGTTTTGCGCAAAAAACGCAGACTGGAAGAAATGCTGGGCTCAAACTGAAAGCATCGCACCGGAATGCGCCTACCTAACTCTTGCCAGCCGTAGTAATCCACCAGGTCGGTCAGAATTCGCTCCAGCGTCAGTCCATGCAAAGGGTTGTGCGGTTGTTCTTGGCTCATGGTTCAAAACTGACAGTCAAAGAAAAAAGCCCCTCTGAGCCAAGCCGAGAGGGGCTGTGATTGCGGAATCTGGGTAATTATTCGCGCCAGTGTTCAGCCACCCATGTGGCTGGCTTGATAAATCGGAAGCGGCGATTGCGCCGTCCCGCCAGGGCATCCGGCGGATTGCATTCCCCGTGGAAAATCACAATGCGCGCGTTCTCTGGCACAAAGGGAGGATTCCAGTAATTGGTGGGCCAAGATGGAATGCAATGGTATTTGAAGCTCGGACACCACTGCGCAGGCCAATACTTGAGCTTGCCCTGCTTGTAGATGACATCCGACAGATAGGCCTGTTCATTGCGGAACTTCTGGCGAATTTCTTCGAAGTGGCCACGAAAGTAGTCCAGCACATCAGCATGTGCGCCCAATTCAAAGCGATAGACGGAAGAGTTACCCGTCACACGCCATGGACGCTTGTGGTCATGGATGATGAGGAATTCACCAGGGTAGGTGAAGAAATCATCCAGCGAGCCGGTGATCACCACATCCACATCCAAAAACAGCGCAGTACCCTTGAGGCCATGCAGGTCTTTGCTGAAGGTTGTCAGCTTGGTCCAGCCACGTTCAGGGATGCCTGCAGGCAGTTCCAGGGACGGGATGGGCAGGCATTCCACTTCGGAACGAATCCCTTCAGCATTGTCGGTCAGGCAGACAAAGCGAAAATCACCACTGAGATGACGGCGCACCATGGCGTACAGGCGATTGACATACTCGGGCCCATACTTGGTACCCCACTTCATGCAAAGAATGTGGCGCTCAGGTGTGTTGGAGGTTGAGGTGGTCATGCAAAGAGGATATTGGAATACTTAGTGACCTTTTTTGGTCGACTTGGGACCACTCTTCTTGGCACGCTTGATCAAGCCGCCCTGTGTCAGGCGTTGATTGCCCAGCACACGGATTTGCTTGACCTCAGGCTTGCTTCCGGCACGGCCGAACTTCAGCAACTTGATATCGCGTGGTCCAGCTTTACGGTCTTCGTCAATGGCTTTTTCCTTTTCGGGGATGGGGCGCCACAAGACCAGCAGCTTGCCAATGTGTTGAATAGGAGCAGCGTTGAGTTCGTCGCACAGTTGCAGATAAATCTGCTCACGGGCGGCACGATCATCACCGAACACGCGAACCTTGATCAGGCCGTGCGCGTTCAATGCAGCGTCAACTTCCTTCTGGACGGCGGGTGTCAAGCCATCACCACCAATCATGACCACAGGGTCCAGATGGTGGGCATCAGCGCGGTGTTCCCGGCGCTCAGCGGGAGTTAAATCAATTTGGGGCATGCCCGTATTATCGAGGCAGGAAGAAATTTGCGATGAATACCAAAACGAAAAGCAAGAAGGTCAACAAGAATTGGCTCAATGCCCACTTGAATGACCCTTTTGTGCAAGCCGCCCAAAAGGACGGTTACCGCGCTCGCGCGGCCTACAAGCTCAAGGAAATTGATGAGACATTCAAGCTCATAAAACCTGGGCACATCGTGGTGGACTTGGGCTGCGCGCCAGGCGCCTGGAGCCAGTACCTGCGCCGTCGCCTGTCCCCCACAGGAAACTCGGTCGGAGCGATCAACGGCACCATCATCTCTCTGGATCTGCTGCCCATGGAACACATTGAAGGCGTGCACTACATTCAGGGCGACTTCCGAGAAGAGTCGGTACTCACACAACTGGAAGAGGTGGTGCAAGGCCGCCCGGTTGATGTGGTGGTCTCTGACATGGCCCCCAATCTTTCAGGCAATAGCACCACAGATGGAGCCCGCGTGGAACACCTGATTGAACTGGCTGTCGACTTCGCCACCAACCACCTGCGCCCTGAAGGGGCATTGGTGGCAAAAGTCTTTCATGGCCCAGGTTATGACGATCTGGTCAAGCTGTTCCGCAGTCATTTCAAGCTGGTCAAGCCGCTCAAGCCCAAGTCTTCACGCGACAAATCCTCGGAAACCTTCCTGATCGGTATTGGTCTGAAATAACCCCAAGCCACCCGGTTTGCTCGAGCAAAGCGTATAAAACCCTTGTACCCCATTGCCTTGGCAGGAATAAAGGTTTAGCACAGTTGCTTGAAACACCTAAAATGGGCCTTATATGGGAGCTTCATACTCCCATGCGAATGTTTTCTCCTCTTTTCCTCTGGAGCCCCGCTTGAACAATCAGTGGTTTTCAAAAATCGCCGTCTGGCTGGTCATCGCCATGGTGTTGTTTACGGTATTCAAGCAATTTGATACCCGTGGCAGTGCTGGCGCAGGCCAAATCGGCTATTCGGAATTCCTGACCGAGGTGCGCAACAACCGCATCAAGAGTGCAACCATTCAGGAAGGCCAAGGCGGCACTGACATCGTCGCGGTGACCACCGATGATCGCCGCGTACGCACCACTGCGACCTATCTGGACCGCGGTCTGGTGGGCGACTTGATCGCCAACGACGTGAAGTTTGATGTCAAACCTCGCGAAGAAGGCTCTTTGCTGATGAGCTTGCTGGTCAGTTGGGGCCCCATGCTGCTGCTGATTGGCGTATGGATCTATTTCATGCGCCAGATGCAGGGCGGTGGCAAAGGCGGAGCTTTCAGCTTTGGAAAGTCCAAGGCCCGCATGCTCGACGAGAACAACAACACCGTCACTTTTGCAGACGTTGCCGGTTGTGACGAGGCCAAAGAAGAAGTCAAGGAAGTTGTCGACTTCCTGAAGGACCCCAACAAGTTCCAAAAGCTCGGCGGTCGCATTCCCCGTGGCTTGTTGCTGGTTGGCCCCCCCGGTACCGGTAAAACCTTGCTGGCCAAGTCGATTGCTGGTGAAGCCAAGGTGCCTTTCTTCTCGATTTCTGGCTCTGATTTCGTGGAAATGTTTGTGGGTGTGGGCGCAGCCCGTGTCCGCGACATGTTCGAAAATGCCAAGAAGAACGCGCCTTGCATCATTTTCATTGACGAAATTGATGCAGTGGGTCGCCAACGCGGCGCTGGCATGGGCGGTGGCAATGACGAGCGCGAGCAGACTCTGAACCAGATGCTGGTGGAGATGGACGGCTTTGAAACCAACCTTGGCGTGATCGTCGTGGCAGCCACCAACCGCCCCGACATCCTGGACGCTGCCTTGCTGCGCCCCGGTCGTTTTGACCGTCAGGTCTATGTAACGCTGCCCGATATCCGTGGCCGTGAACAAATCCTGAACGTGCACATGCGCAAGATTCCTGTGGGCCAGGACGTGAATCCTTCCGTCATCGCCCGCGGTACACCCGGCATGTCCGGTGCGGATCTGGCCAACCTGTGTAACGAAGCTGCCTTGATGGCTGCGCGTCGCAATGCGCGCACCGTGGAAATGCAGGACTTCGAAAAGGCCAAGGACAAGATCATCATGGGCCCTGAGCGCAAGACCATGGTCATGCCTGAGGAAGAGCGCCGCAACACGGCCTACCATGAGGCGGGCCACGCACTGATTGGCCGCCTGCTGCCCAAGTGCGATCCCGTGCACAAGGTCACAATCATTCCCCGAGGCCGTGCCCTGGGTGTGACCATGAGCCTGCCCGAGAAAGACCGCTACTCCTATGACAAGGAGTACATGCTCAATCAAATTGCCATGCTGTTTGGTGGTCGCATCGCCGAAGAAGTGTTCATGAACCAGATGACCACCGGCGCTTCGAACGACTTTGAGCGGGCCACTCAGATTGCCCGCGACATGGTCACACGTTACGGCATGAGCGATGCACTGGGCACCATGGTGTACTCCGAGCAAGAAGGTGAGCCCTTCCTGGGCCGCACGTTCAGCAAAGGCTCCAGCCTTTCGGAAGCCACGATGCAGGCAGTGGACACCGAGGTACGCCGCATCATCGATGAGCAATACGCTCTGGCGCGCAAGCTGATTGAAGACAATCAGGACAAGATGCACGCCATGGCCAAAGCCATGCTCGAGTGGGAGACCATCGACATGGAGCAACTGGACGACATCTTTGCAGGCAAAGAGCCTCGCCCACCCAAGGACTGGGTGCCTCGTACACCGAAGTCCTCGGATGATGGCAACTCTTCCGGTGGCGGCACTCCCGCCGTGGATACCAACCCATCACCCTCAGCCGCTTAAAGCTGCACATACCATCACGGGGCCTAGCGCCCCGTTTTTCATGGCCGAGTGTTATCTGGAGATTTCTATGCCGCAGTGGCAGACCACCCGCTTCTTGCTGAATCTGCAAAGCCCCTTGGTGATGGGCATCGTCAACAATACCCCCGACTCATTCTCTGATGGCGGCAAATACCAAGGCCAGCAAGCAATGCGCCATGCGGAGCAGCTGGTCAAAGATGGGGCCGACATTCTGGATATCGGCGGTGAATCTACCCGCCCTGGCTCTCCGTCCGTTTCACTTGAAGAAGAGCTTCAACGCGTGCTGCCTGTTGTGCAAGAAGCAGTAAAGCTGGGTGTTGCTGTCTCCGTGGACACTTACAAACCCCAGGTGATGCAAGCTGCCCTGGACCTGGGCGCCGATATCATCAATGATGTATGGGGGTTGCGACAAGCTGGGGCACAGGATGTGGTTGCACAGCACCCGCTTTGCGGGGTTTGCATCATGCACATGCACCAGACGCCTCAAGACATGCACCTGCACCATATGCAAGGGAATGTAGTCACCCAAGTCCAGACTTTTTTGCAAGGAGCGTCACAAGCGCTGATGGAGCGAGGCGTTGCCCGAAATCGGATCGTCCTGGATTACGGCATAGGTTTTGGCAAAAGCGTTGCACAAAATTTTGCTTTGCTTGCACACCAAAAGCAGTTGCTGGCACTAGACTTCCCTCTTTTGGCGGGATGGTCCCGAAAAGGCTCTCTGGGACAAGTCAGCGGCTTGCCAGTGGAGCAACGCATGGTGCCCAGCGTCGCGGCAGCATTATTGGCTGTCGAGCGTGGAGCACGCATTGTCCGCGTCCACGATGTGGCAGATACCAAAGCCGCTTTGGCAGTCTGGCGGGCCATGAACGAACAAAAAAAAGCAGACTCTTCAGGAGAAAATTAGGAATGGCTCGCAAATATTTCGGCACAGACGGCATTCGGGGAAAGGTTGGCCAGTCAGTCATCAATCCAGACTTTGCACTGCGCCTGGCCCATGCCGTGGGGCGCGTCCTTAAAAAGACCCAAACCCGGCCTTCCGTGCTGATTGGCAAAGACACACGTATTTCCGGCTACATGCTGGAAGCGGCCTTGGAAGCCGGTTTCAATGCTGCTGGTGTGGATGTCATCTTGTTGGGGCCCTTGCCAACACCGGGTGTGGCCTACCTCACACGCACACAGCGCGCCAGCTTGGGCGTGGTGATCAGTGCCAGCCATAACCCGTTTTATGACAACGGCATCAAGTTCTTTAGCGCACAGGGCACCAAACTGGATGACGCCTGGGAAGAGGCTGTGGAAGCCGCTTTGGAAGAATCTCCACAGTGGGTGGATTCTTCGGCATTGGGAAAAACACGCCGCCTGACCGATGCGGCTGGCCGCTACATCGAGTTTTGCAAAAGCACTTTCGACAACAATCTGTCGCTGCAAGGCCTGCGCATTGTGGTCGATGCTGCCCATGGCGCGGCATATCAAATCGCCCCCAAGGTGCTGCATGAATTAGGCGCAGAAGTGATTGCCATTGGTTGTGAGCCCGATGGTCTGAACATCAACGACGGGGTGGGCGCAACCCATCCCGAAGCACTGGCCCTTTCAGTGCGCGCCAACCATGCGGACTACGGCATTGCCCTGGATGGTGATGCCGACCGTCTGCTGATGGTGGATGCAGCGGGCCGCATCTACAACGGTGACGAGCTGGTGTACCTGATGGTGCAGGAGCGCTTGCAGCGCGGCGAAAAGGTCGTGGGTGCTGTGGGCACCCTGATGACCAACATGGCCGTGGAGGTGGCACTGCAACAGCAGGGTGTGGAGTTTGTCCGCGCCAAGGTGGGTGACCGCTATGTGCTGGAAGCACTCAATGAGAAAGGCTGGCAAATCGGGGGCGAGGGCTCGGGCCACTTGCTGGCACTGGACAAGCACACCACTGGTGATGGCTTGGTCAGCGCCTTGCAAGTGCTGCAAAGCTGTGTGCGCTCTGGAAAAACCCTGGCGCAGCAACTGTCGACGCTGACCCTCTTTCCTCAGACCTTGATCAATGTCCGTCTGAATCCAGGTCAGGACTGGAAGAGCAATACATTGCTGGCAGAGACCCAAGCCAAAGTTCAGCAACAGCTGGGCAATACTGGCCGCGTGCTCATTCGCGCCAGTGGCACAGAGCCTTTGCTGCGCGTGATGGTGGAAGCGCAGGATGCAGCGATCGCCAACCGTTGCGCCCAAGAACTGGCAGACGCCGTCAAAGCAGGCTGACACAGGCCCAAGTTCCGCACCCATGGCGTGCGGAATGCTTGCATTTATCTGCCAGACAGAGACAATGCATTCAGCACTTTTTGTTGTGCACCCTCTTTTGGCCCGGACAACCGTTGTTGCCCGGGCCTTTCTCCGTGTAGGCACCTGCGCTTGAGCGCCGCGCTTCCAATGCATGCTTCGGCACTCGTAAGCAATGCATGGCGCAATCAACAGCTCTTAACACGGTTTGATCACCACATCCGCAAGGAAGGACCTCATGGATAAGAAAAAGCCCGCCATTACTTTGTCATCGCTGGACATGGATCGCATTGAAGCATTGATGGAAAAACTCCCTGGCAACTTCCCTGGCCGGGAAGCCCTGGAAGCTGAGTTGGACCGTGCCGATGTGCTGGAACCCAAGGACATGCCGGCCAATGTCATCACCATGAACTCGACCGTTCGCTTTACTCTGCTGGAAAGCAATAAAAGCCAGACCTTGACACTGGTCTACCCTAAAGAAGCTGATGGCAGCCCTGACAAGGTGTCCGTTTTTGCGCCAGTGGGTACTGCCCTACTGGGCCTGCGCGTGGGCGATGTGTTTGAGCTGCCCAGCCCAACTGGCAAAGCTGTTACTGTGAAGGTGGATGCCATTACCTACCAACCTGAGAGTGCCGGTCAGCTACATCGCTAAACGACAAAGTTGATGTAGCGCGTTATTGCATGAAATAGTCCATACAGGCCAACATCGGTAAATTCCGCAATTGCAGAACTGCCTGCATTCCTAGGCACAATGTGTGCTATGACACAAAACACCCCACTCCCTCCATTGAATCGGCAATTTGTCTCGCACTTTGGCGAGATGGGTAGCCGTTGGGGCATCAACCGCACCGTAGGTCAAATCTACGCACTGCTGTATTTGTCGCCACGCGCACTGAATGCAGAAGAGATTGCGGAGACACTGGAGTTTTCGCGCTCCAATGTGAGCATGGGCTTGAAGGAATTGCAGTCGTGGCGCCTGGTCAATCTGCGCCACCACGCTGGTGACCGCCGAGAGTACTTTGAAGCGCCGCAAGACGTGTGGGAAATTTTCCGCCGTCTGGCAGAAGAACGCCGTCGCCGTGAAATTGAACCCACTCAGTCCATGCTGCGCTCAGCCTTGCTGGAAGATGTAGCCACTGATGACGAACGTTATGCCCAGCAGCGTATGCAGGAAATGTATGAGCTGATTGAGAAGCTCATGACTTGGTTTGATGATGTACAACGCCTCAAACCTGAAACCGCCATGCAACTGATGGGCATGGGTGCGGCAGTGACCAAGGTTCTGGACTTCAAAGACCGCTTGCTGGGTGGTAGCGACAAGGACAAGTCAAAGGCTGTAACCAAGGACGGCGGCGAAGCTTGATCGCCGCCCACCTTGCAAAAATCTTTGCACCACGACCAGCCTGCGCTCAGCGCAGGCCTTTTTCATCCTGCAATCTGCCCGCGCAAAGCTTGCAGATAAGTTTTGATGGTGCTGCGGTGCTGGGCTCCCATGCGCAACAGAATCTTTTGCCCTGCCGACAACGCTTGAAGCTGTGCATCTGCGTACTCATAACGCAGCCAGGGCTGCTGTGAAGCGACCTGACCTTGCACTTGCACCAGGCGCAGTTGCAGCGGTTCTTGCGGTTCTGGTGTCTGCAGCAAATGATCAATCACTGCCACCAGGCGGTCGTTGAAGTACTTGCCGGGATAACCCAGATTTTCATAGCTCTGCTGCAACACAGGATATGCCTGTCGATACCATTGAGCCGCCTTGGCTGGCTCAATACCCGTCACAAAGCCCACCACGGCGTCATAGCGCGCACTGTTGCTCTGCGCAATACGCATGCCATTCTCGTCTTGCGCCAGCTCCATTTGACCGCCAACTGGATAAATGGGCCACAAGCGCGGAGCTGCATGGCCTCTGGGCAAGTTATCGATAGTGGCCACAATGTGGTGCGCCAGACCAGGCGTCACTACGAACTTCACGGCAGTGCTGTCCAGCCACTGTCCAACCAAGCGATCCAGCGCCTGGTCATCATCTGCAGGCAGGGCATCTGCCTGGACAGGTACGGGATGCAGCACCTTTTCTTCTGAAGCAGTTTCATCGGAGGCTGCAGGTGCGGGATCTTCCGCAGCTGCATCAGGCAATCGCTGCTGCGCTGTCGCCTCAGGCTCCGCCACAGGTGCTTGTACCTGCTGCGGCTCAGCCACGCGATTTTTTGCAGCCCAATATTCGCGTGCGTACCAACCGCCATAGCCCAGGGCTGCAATGAGCAGCACGATCAGCAACCACTTGGTTGTGCCTGTGTCATGGCTGCGTTGTTGAGTGGGTGGACGAAAATCTGGTTCGGACATAACACTCCTTTCTGCACAGCGCGATGGAGGCAATGTCACGCTGTTGCGACCATCCTAACGGCCCTATGGACATAAAAAAACCCGCGACCTTGCATGCCACGGGTTTCTCTTGCTTGTTAACAGCGCTTAATTACCTGCTTTGCCTTGCAATTTTTTGCGTGTAGCTTCATCGTCCATCAGCTCAAACCACATGGCGTTGAGTACGGCAAATGCGGCAGCCAGCGGCAGGCCTAAAATCCAAGCGAAGTACCACATGTGTGCTTCCTTTCAACAATTCGTTTGTAATTCAACCCCGATACTTGAGCATCGCGCGGCGGAAGCTCTGTGTTTTCAAAAGAAACATGCCTCCCAACACGTAATTTCCAGCGCTGATTGCTCACTTTCGTCTTCAATAAGCGTGTCCCTTGCCTTGCTCAATGGCTTCAGGCTCTACCTTGCCACGCATGATGTGATAGACCCAGCTGGTGTAGGCCAGGATGATCGGCAAAAAGATAATTGTGCACACCAGCATGATGAACAGCGTCAGGTGGCTGGACGAAGCGTCCCACACCATCAGGCTGAACGTCGGATCCACCGAGGACGGCAGAATGAAGGGGAACATGGATACGCCCACACTCAGCACAATGCCTGCAATGGCTAGGCCACTGCTCATCAAACCCAGCCATTCGCGACGCAAATGCATGCCCAGCGCAGCCAGCAAAGGCATCAGCACGCCCAGAGCAGGCACAATCCACAACAGCGGCTGCTTGCTGTAATTGAGCATCCAAGCTCCCTCACCCACTGCTGCCGACTTGAGCAGCGGATTGGACGGGCCGGTGGTACTCATTGCCTGCGTCAAGACATAGCCATCATGGCTGGACAGCCACACACCCGACAACACAAACAACAGTGTGGTGACCACGGCAGCACATACACCCCAGCGCACAGCGCGTGCTTGCACAGCACCTGTGGTTTTGAAAACCAGCCATGCTGCACCGTGCATGAGCAGCATGCTCAGTGAGACCAGACCACACAACACGGCAAATGGTGAAAACAGGTCGAAGAAGCTACCGTCCCAATAGATGCGCATATCCGGAGCCAGACGGAATGGCACGCCCAGCAGCACGTTCCCCATGGCTACGCCGAACACCAAGGCTGGGCCCCAACCACACAGGCACAATATCCAGTCCCAGCGATTGCGCCATGCAGCACCCTCTCGCTTGCTGCGGAATTTGAAAGCTACAGGTCTCAGGATCAGGCATACCAGAATGGCGAACATGGCCATATAAAAACCTGAAAACGAGATGGCATACAACTGTGGCCAAGCGGCAAAAATGGCACCACCACCCAGGATCAACCAGACTTGATTGCCTTCCCATACAGGGCCAATGGTGTTGATCACCACCCGGCGCTCCACATCGGTTTTGGCTGTGGCAGGCAGCAAGGCTGCGACCCCCAAGTCAAAGCCATCAGTGACTGCAAAGCCAACGAGCAAAATGCCCAAAAGCAGCCACCAGATGACGCGCAAGACGTCGTACGAAATAAGTTCATGCAAGATCATGTGTGACTCCCTCGATTACTTGCTGGCCTTGGAATCTGCCCACTGGATTTGAGAAAAGAAAGCACTCAAATGCGGCTCGCTTTCTTCCTGCGGTCCCTTCAAAATGGCTTTGCGCATCAGCACCATTTCAATGATGAACATCACGGTGTAAATCGCCACAAACAGCGCAATCGTCAGCAACACTGTGCCCGCACCCAAATTCGAGACCGCCATCGCAGTGGGCAGCACCCCTTCGATAATCCAAGGTTGGCGCCCCACTTCAGCCACAATCCAGCCGCACTCTGCAGCAATCCAGGGTAGTGGAATGGAGAACACCGCCACCTTGAGAAGCCATGGATAGGCATCAAGCTTGTGACGCGCGGACAGGAAGAAGAAGGTGGCTGTCAGAACAATGAAGAAGAAGCCCAGTCCTACCATCAAACGGAAGGACCAGAACAGCGGGCCTACCGGTGGCACGGTATCGTTGGCCGCTTGCTGGATTTGCATGTCGGTTGCCTGGCGCGGGTCATCAACGTAGCGCATCAGCAGCAGGGCATAACCCAGACGGTCTCCCTTTTCTTCAAAGATGGCCTTGGCTTGTGCAGGCACCTCTGCATCGCTCTTGGCCATACGGATAGTCTGCAGCGCGTCATAAGCTTCGATACCGTTACGGATATGGTCTTCAGCACGTGCTACCAGATCCTTGATACCAGGGATTTCGGTGTTCAAGGAGCGAGTGCCAATCAGACCCATGGCCCATGGAATGTGTACGGCATAGTGCGTCTCGCGTGCCTCGGTATCCGGAAAGCCAAAGGCAGTAAAGGCAGCAGGTGCAGGCTCGGTTTCCCACATGGCTTCAATCGATGCCAGCTTCATCTTCTGATGTTCTGACGAGAGATAACCGCTCTCATCACCCAGCACCACCACAGACAGCGATGCCGCCAGACCGAACGAAGCCGCCACAGTCATTGAGCGCTTCGCCAGCGCAATATGACGCCCCTTGAGGATGTACCAGGCCGAAATGCCCAATACAAAAATCGCAGCCGTCACGTAACCTGCCGATACTGTGTGCACAAACTTGGCCTGGGCCACCGGGTTGGTCAACACAGCCAGGAAGTCATTGACTTCCATACGCATGGTCTGCGGATTGAACACTGCCCCTACGGGGTTTTGCATCCAGCCGTTGGCAATCAGAATCCACAGCGCCGAGAAGTTGGAGCCAATGGCCACCAACCAGGTCGCTATCAAGTGCTGTACCTTGGTCATGCGGTCCCAACCAAAAAAGAACAGACCGACAAAGGTTGCTTCCAGGAAGAAGGCCATCAGGCCTTCAATGGCCAGTGGAGCACCAAAGATGTCGCCCACATAGTGGCTGTAGTAGCTCCAGTTCATGCCGAACTGGAACTCCATCACCACGCCGGTCGCCACCCCCATAGCGAAGTTGATACCAAAGAGCACTCCCCAGAACTTGGTCATATCGCGCCAGATGGTGCGGCCTGTCATGACGTATACGGTCTCCATGATCGCCACAAGCACGGCCAGACCTAAAGTCAGCGGTACAAACAAGAAGTGGTAGAGCGCCGTTATCGCAAACTGCAATCGCGATAAGTCGACGATGTCGAGATCCATGGCTTTTCCTTTCTAAAGGCCCCCAGACGCAATGAGGCTGTTGGGCTTGCGCCCGTGCAATAAAAAACTCTGTACGAATGTGGCCGCGCTCAATCTGGCCGCAAACGCTGCAACAAGACATCAAACATAGGCTCTCCTCTTCTGGACTGTGCTTTCACAACACCCGCTTCCAGCCATAGCAACCGGTCAGCCATCTGTGCTTCACGCTGCAAGTGCGTGCACAACAAAACCGTGGTGCCTTGCTTGCGTGCCTGCAATCGCTGCAGCACATCCAGTGCCGTGGTGCTATCCAAGCCTTCAGTGGGTTCATCAAGCAGCCAGCAAGGCTGCTGCGCCAACAACAGCCTTGCCAATCCCAGGCGGCGAGTCTGTCCGCCTGACAGGCCCAAGCCACCTTCACCCAGCGGGCTGTCCAGGCCTTGCGGCATGGCACGCACATCTGCATCCAAACCGGCGTCGCGCAATGCCGCCCACAGCGCGGCATCGTCTGCCAGTGGTGCAGCCAGACGCAGGTTGTCACGCATACTGTCCTGAAACAAGGCCACACGCTGGGTCAGCCACACACTTGGCTGCGCATGTACCTGACCTTGGGTCAGCGCTTGCTCTCCCGCTAATACCGCCATCACCGTCGACTTGCCCGCCCCGCTCGCCCCAATCAGCGCCACACATTCGGACGTGTCAATCGATAGATTGATCTGCTGTATGGCTGGCTGTGTCTGCCCTGGGTAATGCACTGTGGCGTTGCGCAGCGAAAAGGCGATACCTTGTTCCGGCGCAGTGAGTGCTGAGTCAACCTCGTCCGCCTGCAAACGCTCACCCAGGCGGCGTGCAGCAAGACGGGTACACCCTGCTTCCAGTGCACCACGACGCAGAGCCGCAAAAGGCTCCATCGCCGTCAATGACACAAGCAGTGCCAAAGCTGCTCCAGGCGCACCGATCGCATTCACCTGCACCAGGTAGCCTGCAGCCGCCAAAACACCAGCCAGCAGCAATGCCCCCGCCACACCAAAACCTGTGGCGGCTTGGGCATCAAGACGATTGAGTTGATGATCTGCCTTGGCAACACGCTCATCGCTGCGTTGCACACGGGCACACTGCGCAGGCAAGCGCCCAGCCATTAACAGCTCTGTTTGCCCCGCAACCAAATCTACGGTTTCAGACCGCATGCGCTCCAACGCAAGGGCACGCTGTACTGCAGGTACCGTGCTGCGATGCGCCAGCCAGCAGGTGAGACAGGTGCCAAATAGCATCAGGAAACCGAAAACAGCCAGCCCCAACCACCATTTCAAAGCGCCCAGCACCGCTGCGGCTAGCAGCGTAGCCCCCATTGCCGCAGCCACCGGAACAATCAGACGCAGATAAAGGCTGTCCAGCGCATCCACATCTGCGCTCAGGCGCTGCAGCAAGCGTGCGGGTCGCAACTGCAACAATCGTGCTGCACCAGGCTGTGCCCAGCTGACAAAAAGCTTTTCTCGCAAACCTGCCAGCACGGCCAGTGTGGCCTCATGGGTTACCAAGCGTTCACCATAACGCGAGGCAGTACGCCCCATGGCCAGCAAGCGAATGCCAGCAGAAGGCATGAACACATCAAACACCAAGGCTGTGGCTGGAACCAGGCCCGCAATCGCAGTGGCGGCAATGAACCAGCCCGACAGCCCCAGCAACGCCATGCCCATCACCACGGTCAAGGTAGCCATGGCTGCCCCGCCCAACCACCAGCGGCGGGGAGCCATTGTGCTGAGCAAGCGCGCCATTTGTCGCAATCCAGTGCGCTGTTTCATGACAGCTCTCCAGCCTGGGGTAAGCAAATGGACCGATCCATCAACGCTGCCAATGCACGGTCATGCGTGGCTACCACCAAGGTCTTACCTTCAGCCATATAACGCAAGTTATGCATGACTTGCTTTGCCGTCTCGGGGTCAAGATGCGCTGTCGGCTCATCCACCAGCCACAAACCAGCATGCTGATGCACCGCCATACGCGCCAATGCCAAACGCACAGCTTCACCACCGGAAAGCCCCTGCCCACCCTCACCCAGGCTACTCGAGGGGCGCTGTCCCAGACTTTGCATCAGCCCAGCTTTCGCCAGGGCATCCCTGACTCCAGCGGCATCCACGGTTTCACGTCCCAGACTCACGTTATGGCTGACGGTGGCTGCAAACACATGCGCCTGCTGCCCCATCCACGCTGTGCGCGCACGCATGGATGGCCAGTGCGCATCGTCCATGGGCAGTCCATCCATCCACAATGTGTGTGCTGGCACTGGCAACAGACCTGCCAACTGTGCCAGCAGCACCGATTTGCCAGCACCGCTGGGTGCCCATATGGCAACATGCTCACCAGCAGCAATCTTCAGACTCACGGGTGGCAGCGCACTGTGACCTTGTACAGCCACCTCAAGCCCACGCACCTCAACTTCCACGGCATCATTTGCAGCCTGCCGGGGTACATTTTCCAAAGCCGCAGGCAGTGGCAGTTGCTGGCGATGCAACGCTTGCAAACTCTCCATGGCAGCTTGCCCTGCTGCGCGGTCATGCCAAACCGCTGAGAGCTCACGCAGCGGATCAAAAAAACTCGGCGCCAGCATCAACACCCACAAGGCTTGCCCAAGGCTCAGTTTGTCGCCCCACGCGCCAAAAGGCAGATTGCCCAGCAAGTGAAAGCCCACATACATCGCCACCATCGCCACGCCCAGGGCGGCGAACAGCTCCAGCACCGCCGACGATAGAAATGCTATGCGCAGAACGCGCATGGTGCGCTCACACAGCGATCGCGCATGATCGCGCAGGCGGCTTGCAGTTAGCGGTACGGCATGCAAAGCACGCAGTGTGCTCAAACCGCGCAGACGATCCAGCAAAAATCCGTTCATCTGGCCCAATTCCACCATATGAGCCTCACTCGCAGCCTTGGCCCTCCAGCCCACAATGGCCATGAAAAGGGGAATCAATGGCGCTGCGAACAGCAAAATCAAGGCAGCCAGCCATGATTGAGTGGCAACCGCCAGGGCGATCACTGGCGCAACCACCATCACACGCCACATCGCAGGTTGGTAGCGCGCAAGCCACGGAACAATGGCTTCGGCCTGCTCGGCCAGAGCACCTGCAACCAGGCCCGATGCCGGGCGGCTTCGATCCAATGCAGAAGTTTGCGCCTGTGCTTGCAAGGCCTGCCTGCGCAAATGGCTGACATGTGCACGCGCATGCACATAGGTCACGCGAATGCCAAGACCTTCACACAGGGCCCGCAGTATCCCGCACACAGCCACCATACCCACTTGCACCGGCAAATGCGCCAGCGCACGTCCATCTGCAAAACACTGCACGGCCCACGCAATGGCTGCAGCCTGAGGCAACCACAGCAAGGATGCCAGCATCAGCCAACCACTACCAGGCTGAAAGCGGTGTCGCGTAACAGCTTGGGCATTGTTGGTCACCTGAGATGGATCAAGACTTAGCATTTTTCCTTTTTTCAGAAATTACTGAAATTTGATGAATGTTAAGCAGTTACCAAAAACTTGGGCTCACTCTCCCGCATTACCCCAGAGAAACACTCGAGTGGTTGCGCAATAAAAAAAGCACCCTCAGGTGCTTTTTAAATTGATTTTGATCAAGTATCAATGTGCTTGCAACAAGCGTTGACGTGCCATCTGGTACTCCTGCTTGAAGCGCGCGATCAAATCCGCCGCTGGCTGTACCTTGTCAATCGTACCGATGCCCTGACCACAGCCCCAGATATCTTTCCACGCTTTGGTACGGCCCGAACCGAAGTTCATAGCGCTTGGGTCCGAAACCGGAAGATTGTCTGGATCCAAACCAGCTGCCCGGATAGACGGCGCCAAATAATTGCCGTGCACACCGGTGAACAGATTGGAATAGATCACATCGTCGGAGTTGCAGTCCACGATGGCTTGTTTATAGGCTGCATCAGCACGTGCCTCTTCGGTAGCGATAAAGGCTGAACCGATATAAGCGAAGTCTGCGCCCATAGCCTGTGCTGCCAAGATGGCGCCACCCGATGCCATAGAACCTGACAACGCCAATGGACCATCGAACCATTGCCGGATCTCTTGAATTAGCGCAAACGGGCTTTTCGTACCTGCATGTCCTCCGGCACCAGCTGCCACCGCAATCAGACCGTCGGCGCCCTTTTCAATGGCCTTGTGCGCAAACTTGTTGTTGATCACATCGTGCATGACCACGCCTCCCCAGGCATGCACAGCCTGGTTCACATCTTCGCGTGCCCCAAGGCTGGTGATGACCAATGGAACCTTGTACTTGGCACACACTTCCAGGTCATGTTCCAGACGGTCATTGCTTTTGTGCACGATCTGATTGATGGCAAATGGCGCAGCAGGCGCTTCAGGATAGGCTTTGTCATGGGCGGCCAGAGCCTCGGTGATTTCAGCCAGCCAGTCATCGAGCAGCTCCGCAGGACGCGCATTCAAAGCAGGCATGGAACCCACGATCCCTGCCTTGCACTGTGCAATGACCAACTTGGGATTGCTGATGATGAACAAAGGCGAGCCAATCACTGGCAAAGCCAATTTTTGCAACACTGCAGGGATCTTTGACATCCAAGGGTCTCCGTCATTGAAATAGAAGAAAATCCACTGCCAGCGCTGAAATTCTCAGCGCTGGCAGCTATTTTTTTCAGAGTTTAAATGCGGCACAGACAGGGTGTGGCGCACAGGCTGTCGCTTGCGTGTCAGAACGCGTCCAGCGGCAAAGCGCAAGCGCTTTCACCACCCCACACAATGCTGTCGCGCAGACTGGTGGCACGCGTCAGAATGTGCTCGGCGTAGAACTGCGCAGTAGCCACTTTGGCCTGCATAAACACCACATCTTCGCCCTTCGCAACTTTGTCCTGGGCCACCAGCAACGCGCGGCCCATCTGCCAGCCTGCAACCAAGTTGCCTGTCAGCATCAAGTACGGAACGCTGCCTGCGTACACCGCATTGGGCGATGCCTTGGCCTTGCCTGCCACAAAGTCCACCACATCCAAGAACGCTTCGCGTGCCGCCTGCAAACGTTGCGCCATGGCTTGTGCAGCAGGTGTTCCACTGGCCGCCAGTGCTGCTTCCGTTTTCGCGATTTGCGCGGCAATGTCCCTGGCATTCTGACCGCCATCGCGCACCGTTTTACGGCCTACCAAGTCGTTGGCCTGAATGGCAGTCGTGCCTTCGTAGATGGTCAAAATCTTGGCATCTCGATAGTACTGGGCGGCCCCGGTTTCTTCGATAAAGCCCATGCCACCATGCACCTGCACGCCCAGATTTGTCACCTCCAGGCTCATCTCCGTGCTGTAGCCCTTGACCAGCGGCACCATGAACTCATAGAACGCAGCATTCGCTTTGCGCACCTCTGCATCGGGATGGTGGTGAGCCGCATCATAGGCTGCCGCAGCGGTGCTGGCCATGGCGCGACACGCTTCAGTTGTAGCACGCATGGTCATGAGCATGCGACGCACATCAGGGTGATGAATGATGGAGGCACTGCCAGCCACACTGCCATCCACAGGACGGCTTTGCACGCGGTCACGCGCATACTGCACGGCACGCTGGTAGGCCCGCTCCGAGACAGCAATGCCTTGCATGCCCACAGCGTAACGCGCAGCGTTCATCATGATGAACATGTACTCCAGTCCACGGTTCTCTTCCCCGACCAGATAACCTACGGCCCCACCGTTGTCACCGTATTGCAGTACCGCCGTGGGCGATGCCTTGATGCCCATCTTGTGCTCAATCGAGACGCAGTGCACATCGTTGCGCACGCCTAGAGATCCATCATCATTCACCAGGAATTTAGGCACTACAAACAGGCTGATGCCCTTCACTCCTTCGGGCGCGCCAGCCACACGGGCCAGCACCAGATGCACGATGTTCTCTGCCATGTCGTGCTCACCATAGGTGATGAAAATCTTGGTGCCAAATACCTTGTACGTCCCATCTGGCTGCGGCTCAGCCTTGGTGCGCACCAAAGCCAGGTCAGAGCCAGCCTGGGGTTCCGTCAGGTTCATGGAACCAGTCCACGTACCACTTACCAGTTTTTCCAGGTAGGTGGCTTTGAGCGTATCGCTGCCTGCCGTCAAGAGCGCCTCAATGGCTCCATCCGTCAGCAGCGGGCACAAGGCAAAACTGAGATTCGAGGCATGGAGCATTTCTACGCAAGCAGCGCCAATCGTCTTGGGCAACGCTTGCCCACCGAAATCAGCCGGATGCTGCACACCCTGCCAGCCACCTTCCACGAACTGCTGGTAGGCTTCTTTGAAACCTGGCGTGGTCGTAACCTTGCCCTCTGCAAAGCTAGATGGGTTGGTATCACCAGGGATATTGAGCGGCTCCACCACACCTTCGCAAAGCTTGGCACTTTCTTCCAGCACTGCCTGTGCTGTCTCCAGACCCGCATCTTCAAACCCTGGAATCTGTGTGACCTGTTCCAGATTGGCCAAATGCTCCATGCAAAACAGCATGTCTTTGATCGGTGCGGTATAGCTCATGTTTCATCTCCCCTTATTGCTAAAAATACGACCTGAGCCTTGTGCCATCAGCACACGCAAACGTCGATGACGTCATATGTGCCTGCACATTCACAAAGCCCGGTTTACATAAATTAGATGGATTGCACGGCATGACGAAATCGCATTCGCATCGTCTGCCCATCCAGAACGTTCATGCCTACGTTTGTATTTGAGCCTGCAACAGCGTCCGGCGCAAATGCAAGCATTACGCCGCACTTCGCGTGCCTCAGCATTGGCTTGCCTCATACCCTGTCTACATACCAGAGTCAGACTCTCTTGTTGTAGCAGGTGCGTAAGATCTGCAGCCGCAAAAAGTAAAAAAGGAGGGCACACCCTCCTTTTTTGCTTCGCTCATTACAGCGCGTTCACCAGTTCGGGCACTGCCGCAAACAGATCCGCTTCCAGACCATAGTCCGCCACCGAGAAGATCGGCGCTTCGGGGTCCTTGTTGATCGCCACGATCACCTTGGAGTCCTTCATGCCCGCCAGGTGCTGGATCGCGCCCGAGATACCGGCTGCGATGTACAGCTGCGGCGCCACAATCTTCCCGGTCTGGCCCACTTGCAAGTCGTTGGGCGCATAGCCTGCGTCCACCGCCGCGCGCGATGCGCCAATGGCTGCG
>NZ_JASAUZ010000005.1 GCF_030162935.1 Comamonas halotolerans | reverse complement strand
CACTGAGCAACGTTGTGTGTTCAGCGAAGACTTGCATTGTACATCGTTTTTGAGGCTTCGCAGAAAACCTGCAAAAAAACTTTCAGTCAACGGCGCAAAAAGGTGCACTGCACTAGCAAGGGAGCGGACATGGCACTGTTTGTACTGTTTCAAAGAAAAGTTCTTTTCACTCCAACCCATCAGAGATGGGTTGGAGTCAGGCAGCGCCTTGCGCTGCCTTAGATAATGTATGCACCATGGCATTGATTACCTTATTGGACGCCCAACTTGCGTTTGGGCACGTGGCCTTGTTGGACCACGCCAGCTTTTCACTGGAAACCAACGAACGCATTGGACTGATTGGCCGCAACGGAGCGGGCAAATCATCCTTGCTGAAAATTTTGGGTGGGTTGGCGCAAGCTGATGATGGGACACTGCAAGTACAAAGCGGTGTGCGCATTGCCTATGTTCCGCAAGAGCCCAACCTCGACCCCGAGCACACGGTGTTTCAGGCCGCTGCGGAAGGTCTTGCGGACATAGCCAAACTGCGTGACCAATACCTATCTGGTGCTGAAGGTGTCGATCTGGATAGTTTGCAATCCAAAATTGAAGCGCAGGATGCCTGGAACTGGGAGCAACGTGTTGAAGAAACGCTGCAGCGTCTTCACCTGGAGGGCGATGCCAAAATCGGCCAGCTATCTGGAGGAACGCGCAAACGCGTCGCGTTGGCCCAAGCGTTGGTGATGAAACCCGATGTTCTACTGCTGGACGAGCCCACCAACCACTTGGACCTGGACTCCATCGATTGGCTGGAAAGCCTGCTCATTGAATTCAAGGGTAGTGTAGTAACAATTACGCACGACCGAGCCTTCCTGGATCGTATTGCGACACGTATTGTGGAACTGGACCGTGGGCACCTGCAGTCGTATCCCGGAAATTTTGCCCAGTACTTGGTGCAAAAAGAAGAACAGCTGCACCAAGAGGCGGTCATCAACGCCAAGGCCGACAAACTGTTGGCGCAAGAAGAAGTCTGGATCCGCAAAGGCGTGGAAGCACGCCGTACACGCAGTCAAAGCCGTATCGAGCGGTTGAAGGATTTGCGTGCGAACCGGGCAGAACGCCGAGAAGCATTAGGCAGTGTGAAGCTGGATATTGATTCAGGCAAGGACAGCAGCTACCAAGGCAAGATCGTGGCTGAATTGAGCAATGTCTCCAAGTCATTTGGCGACAAGACGATTGTGAAGAATTTCACAGGCACGGTGCTGCGCGGTGACAAGGTAGGCTTAATCGGACCCAATGGGGCCGGCAAGACCACCTTGCTGAAAATGATCCTGGGTGAACTCGAAGCCGATAGCGGCACGATTCGTCGCGGAGCCAATTTGCAAGTCGCTTACTTTGACCAAATGCGCCACCAGATTGATCTCGATGCCACACTGGAAGACTTCATCAGTCCAGGCAGTGAATGGATTGAAATTGGCAGCAACAAAAAACATGTGAAAAGTTATTTGCAGGATTTTTTGTTCTCGCCTGCCCGTGCACACTCTCCTGTCCGCTCTTTGTCCGGCGGTGAACGCAACCGATTGCTCTTGGCACGCCTGTTTGCACGGCCTGCCAATGTCCTGGTTTTGGACGAACCGACCAACGATCTGGACATCGATACACTGGAATTGCTGGAAGATCTTTTGCAGCAATACGACGGCACTGTGTTCTTGGTCAGCCACGACCGGACGTTCCTGGACAACGTGGTCACCAGCACAATAGCCGCCGAAGGCAATGGTGTGTGGCGTGAGTATGAGGGCAGCGTGCAAGACTGGCTGATCCAGTCCAAGCGCAGTCGTGAACTGGCCGAGCAAGCAGCCAAAGCCCAGGCAGCCAAAATCACATCAGTGTCTAAAGAAGAAGCACCGAAAGACAAAGCAATCGTGCCTGGTGCCAAGCGCAAACTGAGCTACAAAGAACAGCGGGAGCTGGAACAGCTACCAGACCTGATTGCTGCACTGGAAACTGAGCAAGCAGAAATTCGCAAGGAACTGGAAGACCCGAGCATCTATGCCAGCGACAATGCCCGCGCCATGCAGCTACACGCCCGCGATGGAGAAATTGAAGAAGCCTTGATGAATGCGCTAGAGCGCTGGGAGTTACTCTCTGCGTGACCGGCAATAAAAAGGAGCGCATGACTCCTTTTTATTGCGGGATTACTTCAGATACGGTGCCGCACATCTGGCGAAGCGCGCAATTTGGCCAGCAATGCAGGGGCAATCTGTGTCAGCGGCAATATCTCATCGGCTGCACCGCGGGCGATTGCCTCACGCGGCATGCCGAAGACAATACAGCTGGCTTCGTCTTGCACATAGTTGTAGCTGCCCGCATCCTTCATCTCACGCATGGCGGCAGCGCCATCAGCGCCCATTCCTGTCAGCATCACCCCCATGGCATTGCGCCCCGCAAACTGCGCCACCGATTGAAACAGCACCTCCACAGATGGCTTGTGTCGATTGACTGGGGCTGCCTGCTCATCCACCACCGCCACATAATTGGCTCCACTGCGGGAAATGGAGAACTGCTTGCCTCCTGGTGCAATATAAGCATGGCCGGGCAACAAGCGCTCTCCATGCGTGGCTTCTTTCACGGTGATTTGGCACAGGGCATTCAAACGCGTGGCAAAGCTGGTGGTAAAACCTGGAGGCATATGCTGGGTGATAACAATGGCAGGCGCATCAGCGGGCATCTGTGTCAGCACCTCTTTGATCGCTTCCGTTCCTCCCGTTGAGGCACCAATCGCTATCAACTTCTCTGTGGACAATTTACCTAACAGGTTGGCACTGGTGAAAGCTGGTTTGCCAACCTGCGCTGCCGTAGAAGGCATCGCCGCCGCTTGCGGCTTGACTATGCGGTGCACATGGGCCGACGCGGCAATGCGAATCTTGTCGACAATTTCGCCCGCAAGCTGCCCCAAGCCATTAGCTACACCCACCCGTGGCTTGGCCACAAAGTCCACAGCGCCAAGCTCCAAAGCGCGCATGGTGACTTCAGCGCCACGCTCGGTCAACGTGGAAATCATCAGCACCGGCATGGGGCGCAAGCGCATGATGCGCCCCAAGAAATCGATACCGTCCATCTTGGGCATTTCCACATCCAGCGTGATCACGTCTGGATTCTTTTCACGGATCATCTCGCGCGCCACCAGCGGATCATTGGCAGTACCGATGCACTCCATGTCGGGCTGGCGATTGATGATTTCAGCGAGCAAGCTGCGCACCAGCGCAGAGTCGTCCACCACGATCACTCGAATCTTGCGGTTCATTCTTTCAGCCACCTCTCTCAAAACAGATCCACACTACCGCCAGCATTGGTTTTGGCCAACTGTGCCGCACTGCCACGCGAGCGTTCCTGCTCGACCAAGGCTTCTGGGTGCGCATGTGCCAAGCGCTTGACCATGGCTTTTCCCGTTGCGGGGAAATACACAACCTTGCGTGGATAAATATCCAAAACATCTTCGGACACGATAGGGATGCGCTCCGTCTGCAAATACTGGGTCACAAACTCCGTATTGCGCTCCCCGACGTTCATCGTGGTGAAATTGGCCATGACCTGACCACCACCAAAAATCTTGGCCTGCATGGTTTCGCGACGCGCCCCCAGCTTGATCATTTCATTGATCAGAACTTCCATCGCATATGAGCCATAGCGTCCACTGGTGTCCGCACTATCGCCCTCTGGCAGCATGAAATGGTTCATGCCACCAACACCCACAGTACGGTCCCACAGGCATGCAGCAATGCACGAGCCCAGCACGGTGCAAATCACCATGTTCTCGCCCGTCACAAAATACTCACCTGGCAATACTTTGACGGCGTTGAACTGGAAATGGTGATCAAAGTAAAAAAATGAAGCCTCACCAGGCTTGCGCGGGCGATTGCGCAGTACATCCAGACTGGAAGAAGATGCACGGACTGGCTGCAAGGACTGACGGTTGTTCCAGGCAGTGCTGGCGGTCCCCATCGTTCCCAGTGGCTGTGTACCCATGACTAGGCCTTTATGTTGCATCTTTGGGGCTGAGCTCGAACGCTATTCAATCAAACCCGCTCGTACACGGTTTTGCCGCGCAGAACAAACAGGTCACGCGATTCACTGAAGTTTTCGGCATGCCCCACAAAAAGCAATCCTCCTGGCTTCATCACGCGATGGATGCGCTCGAGCACCTTGCGCTGCGTGGCCGCATCAAAATAAATCATGACGTTGCGGCAAAGAACCATATCGAACGGCTCTTTGAAGGGCCAGTCGTCACGAATCAGGTTGACCTGAATGAAATCAATCATGCGTCGCAGCTCTGGCTTGACGCGAACCATGCCTGCGTTCGACGCCTTGCCCCGCATGAAGAATCTGTGCAAGCGCTCCTGGCTCAAGTTCTTGATGTTCTCCATGCGGTAGACCCCATTCGCTGCCGTGTTGAGCACCTTGGAGTCAATATCGCTGGCAATGAGCTTGAAGTTGGCGTTCGGCCCCAGTGCTTCCTGAGCCGTCAGCACGATCGAGTACGGCTCCTCACCCGTGGAAGCTGCATTGCACCACACGCGCCATGCGGTGCTGGCAGGCTTGCTCTTCAAGTGCTGCGCCAATATCTCAAAGTGATGCTGTTCTCGGAAAAATGAAGTCAGATTGGTTGTCAGCGCGTTGACAAACTCCTGCCACTCACGCGCATCGCCCTGCTTTTCCAGCCAGCTCAGATAGTCATCAAAACTTGCATGCCCGGTCTCGCGCAAACGACGTGAAAGGCGGCTATACACCATGGCATGTTTGCCATCATGCAAGCTGATGCCCGCATGCTGATAGATCAACGCCTGAACCCGGCTGAAATCAGCTGACGTCCAGGTGAACTCACGCCCCTGCGCCACGGGGTTCAAGGCCTGTGCGCTCTCAGCGTGACGTGTCGTGTGTAACATGAATCGTGACCACCCAATGAACACCCATGGCAAAGCTGCCATAAACCAGCAAACCGCAACAAGACCATCTGCTGACCAACCGAAGTCTTGCGGGCCTTACTCCGCAGGCGCGACCAGCCCCATGTCGACATTCGACATTTGCTTTTCGATATCCAACAAGATCAGCATCCGCTCACCCACCGAGCCCAGGCCAAGAATGCAGCCACTGTCGATAGCGCTTTCAATGTCGGGAGCTGGACGAATTGCTTCGGGTGCAAGCTCCATCACATCACTCACGGAGTCCACCACGATGCCAACCACACGGTTGCGCAGATTCAGGATGATGACTACGGTAAAGCTGTTGTACTCGACCGCAGAACAATTGAACTTCAAGCGCATGTCCACGATGGGTACGATGGTGCCACGCAGGTTGACTACACCTTTGATGAACTCTGGCGCATTGGCAATGCGTGTGGGTTGTTCATAGCCGCGGATCTCCTGCACCTTCAGAATGTCGATGCCGTACTCCTCGTCGCCGAGACGGAAGGTCAAATATTCGCGGGCGTCTGAAGCCTTGTTTTCCGCATTCTTTCCCATGATGCTCATCGTTTTCTCCTACGGTGGTGAAACTGGAACAGCTTCTTGGACCACCAAAAAAATCCCTGTTGCCCTGCCCAGTGCCGCTTGGTGCGGTCTCTGGAATGGTGAAATCCTGTACCTACAGTTAGCGCGTACGACGAACCAAGCTGCTGGTATCCAAAATCAGCGCCACCGAGCCGTCGCCCAAGATGGTGGCGCCAGACACATTGGGTACCTTGCGGTAATTGCTCTCCAGATTTTTGACGACGACCTGGTGTTGCCCCAGCAACTCGTCAACCAGCAAGGCCACGCGGCTGCCATCAGACTCAATCACCACCATGATGTCGCTGCGCGAGCTAGCTTCAGTACGTGGCACGCTAAACACATGCTCCAGCTCAATCACGGGCATGTATTCATCCCGCACCTTGACCAGCTGGGTGCCTTGGGTCACGGTGCTGACATCCGCGGCTTTAACCTGGAAAGACTCAACTACGGAGGACAGAGGCAAGATGTAAACCTCATCGCCCACACCCACCGACATGCCGTCCATGATGGCCAGTGTCAAGGGCAGGCGGATCGAGACACGCATACCCATTCCTTGAACCGAATCAATCTCTACCGAGCCGTTGAGTGCTGCAATATTTTTCCGAACGACGTCCATGCCTACGCCACGGCCTGACACATCGGTCACCACATCAGCGGTCGAAAATCCCGGAGCAAAAATCAGCATCCAGACTTCGCTGTCCGGCATGCTGTCCGAAACATCCATGCCTCGCTCACGCGCTTTCTTCAAGATCTTCTCGCGGCTCATGCCCTTGCCATCGTCGCGCACCTCAATAACGATGGAGCCCCCCTGGTGCGAGGCTGCCAACGTCAAGGTACCGGTTTCAGGCTTGCCGGCCTTGATGCGCTCCTCCGGCGACTCAATGCCATGGTCCAGACTGTTGCGCACCAAGTGAGTCAGTGGGTCGGTAATTTTCTCGACCAATCCCTTGTCCAGCTCCGTGGCTTCACCTTGCGTGACCAGATTGATTTTTTTATCCAGTTTGTTCGCCAGATCGCGCAGCATGCGCGGAAAGCGACTGAATACGGTGGACATGGGAATCATGCGAATCGACATCACCGCTTCCTGCAAGTCACGCGTGTTGCGGTCCAGATCTGCCAACCCTGCCAGCAATTGCTGGTTCGCAGAGGGATCGAGGGCGCGACTGTTTTGCGCCAGCATCGCCTGAATGATCACCAGTTCGCCAGCCAGATTGATCAGCTGATCCACTTTCTTCACATCCACACGGATGCTGGTGGACTCCATCTGGGCCATATTGGGTCGGGTTGCTGTCTTGCTGGCACTTGCAACTGGCTTCACCACTGGAGCACCCGGAGCGCCTTCAAAGATACCAAAGGCCTCCGCCTCTGCCACAGATGCAGGAGCAGGAGCAGGCGTGTCTGCAGCGGGCTGGGCGGCTGCAGGCGCCACAACATCGGTCGGTGCCGAGGCGTCAGCAGCTGCGGCCTCTCGCGCACTGATTTGCACCTGCTCCTTAGCCACGTGAAACGCCATCAAATCCAGCAGATCGTCATCAGTGGAATGTGTTTGCACCGCAAACAAGCGCGTCTTGGGTTCTTCGCACGGCAAATCTTCAATGCTGCCCAGTCCAGGAATATCTCGGAACAACTCCTTGATTCCATCCACGGACTCCAACACATCCAGTGGGCCAATCTTGATTAGCAAATCGCGCAGACCACCAGGGACGGACGGGGCTGAAGCAGGCGCAGCCACAGGCTCTGGCATCATGGGAGCTGGCTCAGATGCAACCGGCGCATTGATCTCTGCGGGAGCGGGGGCTGCTGCGCCATTTCCTGCCGCCAAGTGAGTGATTCGCGCTACAAGGTCTGCAGTGGGTAGCACCTCACCTTCACCACCTGCCTGGTGGCGCGCCAGCAGACTGCGCGATGCATCGGCCGATTCCAGCAGCACATCCACCATCTCCGGGATGGGAGTGATTTCGTGACGACGCAGGCGGTCGAGCAGCGACTCCATCTTGTGCGTCAACTCCGCCACATCGGTAAAACCAAAGGTGGCTGACCCGCCTTTGATGGAGTGCGCACAACGGAAAATGCCATTGAGTTCTTCGTCATTGGCCGCGCTCAAATCCAGATTCAGCAGCATCTGCTCCATCTGGTCGAGATTTTCACCCGCTTCTTCAAAGAAGATTTGGTAAAACTGGGTCAGGTCAAAGTCTGCTTCTGCTGCGCCTTGGTGTGTATCCGCCATGTCGGGTCCTATCTTGTTCTTTGCATCCGCTGGTACTGACTTAGCGAATCACCTTTTGCAAAACTTCAATCAACCGGTTCGGATCGAACGGTTTCACCAGCCACCCTGTCGCGCCAGCCGCTCGACCGGCCTGCTTCATCTGGTCGCTGGACTCCGTGGTCAGAATCAAAATCGGGGTATTTTTAAAGCGTGGATGCTCACGCAGACGGCGCGTCAGGCCGATTCCATCCAGGCGTGGCATGTTTTGGTCTGCCAGCACCAGATCAATACGCTGCGCCTCCGCTTTTTCCAAAGCATCCACACCATCAACTGCTTCGACCACTTGGTAGCCGGCACCAGCCAGGGTGAAGGAAACCATTTTTCGCATGGATGGAGAGTCATCAACTGCGAGGATCGTATGCATGTAAAGCTCCAACGGACTTTTAAGTTTTATGTGGTTCAGGCTCTGGAGATCAAAACAGTTCAATTGAACCTGCATCCATCTCACTTTGAGTTACGGGATTAGGGCGTTCTGGCTGAATCTCCATCAAAGGTGCATCCTCCAGCTCATCGTCTTCACGCCCCATGGTTTCCGACGCCAAGCGAAAGGCACAGCCCTGCAAAACGCGTGTGGTGTGTGCAATAAGTTGGGTTGCCATGTCATGAAACTGCAACTCTGTGACTGCACTGCGCAGAGCACTGCGCGCAGCATCAAGGCCTGGTTCGTCCGCCACACTATTGCCAGAGAGCAAAACATTTGCCTCGCCAAATCGCTCCAGCAAATTGGCCGTGGCATGATCGAGCAGACCTTCCAACCGGTGCAAATCCCGCATCACCACCAGCAGAGAGTCTTGTAACTCCGCCGCAACCATGACAGGAACCTGTACGACAGGCTCTGCAAATGGCGTTTGCGTAGATTGCATTGTTTCTCCAAGATGGTGGCAAGCATGAATTCCTTCGCCCAACAGGCCATTTACCAGCCCCGTCGCATGCGCTTTCGTCACCTACGAGCACGACATGAAGGAATTCACACCCGAAAAAATTGTTCCAAGATGTATCCAATGATAGCGCCCAACAGCTCGGACAATCCAGCACAGAGGCCTTTGCTTTTGCTGCACCTTGAGGATTCAGCGGCGGATCAGCGTTTGACGCAAATCACGTTGCGCAAAGCAGGCCTTGCTTGCAACATCGTTTGCACAGACAACTTGCTAGACTTTATCCATCTCCTGCAATCTCAAAGCTTCGATTTGGTACTGGCTGACTACCATCTTCTGGGCTTTACCGCTCTTGACGCCTGGGAGCAAGTGCGCACTCTGGAGAAATGCCCTCCTTTCATCTTGCTGTCGGGCGCCATTGGTGAAGCGGCGGCCGTGGGAGCCATCCAGCAAGGCATTGCTGACTATTTGCTCAAAGACGATATGGCCCGCCTGCCACACGTCATGTTGCGGGCCCTGGAAGTCCATGAAGCACGACAGGCCAAGGAGCAGGCCATGCGTGAACTGGAGCGCTCCGAGCAGCAATTGGCTGAACTTGCGGAACATTTACAGCAATCCATAGAACAAGAGCGTGCGGCCATCGCGCGTGAGATCCACGATGACATTGGCGGATCTTTGACTTCCGTCAAGTTTGATTTATCCTGGATTGACCGAAATGCGACAGCCCCCCAAGTGCAGAGTCACGCGCGTGCTGCGCTGGAGATGTTGCAGCACGCCCTGGGTGCCAGCCAGCGCATCATGATGAACCTGCGCCCCCCTGTGCTTGACCAAGGCCTGGTCGCAGCGGTGCAATGGTTGGCAGAAAACTTTGAGCGTCGCACCGGCATCACCACGCGTTTGGATACACCACCTCACATTCCAGTCCCCGCAGAGGTGCAAGTCGTTGCCTATCGCACAGCGCAAGAAGCACTCACCAATGTCAGCAAGTACGCACAAGCCAGTGCCGTGCACATCGAGCTGTCAAACGCAGAGGGTTATCTGACCCTTGAAGTGCGTGACAACGGTTGTGGCATGTCGCCGGATGATCGGCGCAAGCCCAAGTCCTTTGGACTGCGGGGTCTGGCAGAGCGCGCACGTACGGTCGGAGGCTGGATAGACGTGAGTAGCCAAGTCGGAAAAGGAACGAGCATCATCGTTTCTGTGCCACTCACGTAAGATGCGGCTGCCAAAGGCAGCACTAAAGGAGAGAGATTGATTGACGTTGTGATTTGCGACGACCATGCTGTGTTGCGCCGCGGAATCAGAGACACACTTTCGGAAGCGACGGATATCCAGGTGCGTGGTGAAGCGGCAGGTTACACAGAACTGCGCGACACCCTGCGCTCCACGCCTTGCCATGTCTTGCTGCTGGACATCAACATGCCAGGGCGCAATGGCCTGGAGGTGCTTGCCAGCGTTCGTGAAAGCTACCCCGATATCAAAGTGCTGATGGTCTCCATGTACCCCGAAGACCAATATGCACTGCGTTGTCTCAAAGCGGGGGCGCACGGCTATGCCAACAAGGCAGGCGATCCGTTACAGCTGGTCGAGGCGGTGCGCATTGTCAGCATGGGGCGTAAATTTCTCACGCCAGAAGTGGCGCAAATGCTGGCCGACAGTCTGTCCCAACCAACGCCCGAAGTGCCCCATGCGTCCCTGTCAGAGCGCGAAATGCAAACCCTGCAAAAAATCGCCAGTGGCAAGCGGCTGACGGACATTGCCGAAGAGCTCATGCTCAGCCCCAAGACTGTGAGCGTCTATCGCGCCCGTGTGCTTGAAAAGCTGCAGCTGACCAATAATGCCGAGTTGACGGTATACGCCATTCGCAACAACTTGGTGTAGCACAGCAAGCAGCGCACGGTACCAAGACTTCTGGCGTCCCGCATCGTGAAGTCTCTTTTGGCTCTCATGGCTAAACGCCAAAGATCGACAAAGCGCGCTCAATCATGCTCAGAAAGGGCTGTTCCATCATGGGCAGGGTGGCCGTAATGCCCAGCATGCCCACGGTCAGCGTGACTGGAAAGCCCACTGCAAACACATTCATTTGTGGCGCAATGCGCGCAATGACTCCCATGGTCAAGTTCACAAACAGCAACAGCGCCATCATGGGCAAGGCAATCCACAAGGCGCTGGAGAACACTGCGCTGCCCAGTTCATGAATACGCATCTGTGCGACTGCCTGCAAGAAGGATCCGTTGACTGGAAACGCATCAAAGCTTTTCACCACAGCGATGAGCACCATCAGATGCCCATTCACGACGACAAAGAACAGCGTGAATATCTGCACCAAAAACCGGGACACAGCGCTGAGCTGCGCACCACTGGTGGGATCGAAAAACGAGGCAAAGCTCAAGCCCATTTGCAGGCCAATGGCCTCACCTGCCACCTCCATGACCGCAATGATCAGGCGTGCAGAAAAACCTATCGCCAAGCCAATGCCCACTTGCTGGATCACGCAGACCAGCGCATCTGGCGAGTTCACCGCCACCATAGGCTGGTCCAGCACAGCCTGCGCACACACGGCCACCAAAAAAGCCAAGCCTACCTTGACCCGCATGGGGATGGCTTTCTGTGAAAAAACTGGCGCAGCAGTGAACATGGCCAAAGTCCGCAGAAACGGCCAAATGATGGGCGACAGCCACGCCATCAACTGCTCTTCGGAAATACCGATCACTACATTGCCTTTACACAGCTTTGAGCGACTAGCCCAGTGCGTTGGGAATGTTTTCAATCGTGCGGCGGATAAAGTCCACCGCCGTACTTAACATCCATGGCCCCGCAATGGCAAACACCAGGACTGCGGCCACCAATTTGGGCACAAACGACAAGGTGTTCTCATTGATTTGCGTGACCGCCTGAAAAATACTGACCACCAAACCTACTGCCAGCACGGTAAGCAATACAGGCAAGGCGATCATCAACAGCAAGGTCAGTGCCTCGCGGCCAAACGTCAGCACCATCTGGGGAGTCATGAGCCAATCCTTTCCACGCTAGATGGCAAAGCTTGAAGCCAGCGAGCCAATCAGCAAATTCCAGCCATCGGCCAGCACAAACAACATGATCTTGAAGGGCAGTGCCACCAGCACGGGCGACAGCATCATCATGCCCAGTGACATCAGGATGGACGAAACCACCATATCAATGATCAAAAACGGAATGAAGATCATGAAACCGATCTGAAAGGCCGTTTTCAGCTCGCTGATCACAAACGCCGGCACGACCACTCTGAATGGAGCATCTTCAATTTGCACATCCGGCTCCAGCTTGGCCAAACGCGCGAACAAGGCATAGTCTGTCTGACGGGTCTGCCGGATCATGAACTCGCGCATGGGCGCTTCTGCCTTCTTCACCGCCTCTTCAAACTGCATGCCGTTCCTGGTGTAGGGCACATATGCTTCTTCGTACACGCGATCCAGCGTGGGCCCCATGACAAACAACGTCAGGAACAAGGACAGGCCGATGATCACCTGATTGGGAGGCGCAGACTGCGTACCCAAAGCCTGGCGCATCAGACTCAGCACAATGACGATGCGGGTAAAACCCGTCATCATCAGCAAAATGGCTGGCAGAAATGACAGTGCGGTAAAGAAGAGCAGCGTTTGAATGGGAACAGAAAAGCTGTTACCTCCGCTACCTGTCCCGACCAGAATGGGCAAACTGGGCGCAGTGGTCTGTGCAAGCGCCGATAGCGGTGTCCAGCATAAAACCGCCAAAACGGCAGCAGCTAGCGCCCATGGTCGCCTGAAGGCAGATAAGCCGTATCGCATGCGTGATCTCATGATTGCGGGGGTTGACCCTGCGCCTGCACATGTGCCATGGCACCTGCAAAGCTCTGGGATGCAGGCGGTGTTGGCGCTGCTTGCCCCAAGACGTGCAGACATTGAATGTTTTGGGCTGTCACCCCCAGAACCAGACAAGCTTTCTGCGTGCCTTGCCCCACCTCGACCGTAACAACGCGCTGACTAGGCCCCACCGACACCGATGCCAGCACCTGCGCACTGATGCCAGAGACATTGCGTGCCGCTTGCTGGCGCTGTTGCCAACGCTTGAGCAGCCATGGCAGGCATGCCAAAGCACCTATCATGGCCAGCACCAGCAGCAGGGAAGAGGTGAGCCCAGCGTTATCCACGGCTGACGCGACGCAGTCGCTCCGAAGGGGTCACCACGTCGGTCAAGCGGATGCCGAACTTGTCGTTCACCACCACCACTTCACCTTGTGCAATCAGATAACCATTGACCAGCACGTCCATCGGCTCCCCTGCCAAGGCATCCAGCTCCACAACAGAGCCCTGCGCCAGTTGCAGGATGTACTTGATCGGCACTTTGGTGCGTCCCAGCTCCACCGACAGTTGCACCGGAATATCCAGCACCATGTTGATGTCGTTAACGGGTACTTCCGTACCCGTAGAGCCTGTGTTGTATGCAGGCTTGCCACTCAACGGGCCACCTTGCTCCGCATCCAGAGCTGCTTGGGCGTCATCAGTTCTTTTTTGCTCATCCAGAGCCTCTGCCCAATCCGAAAAAGGGTCATCGCCCGGGATGTTGCCGTTATTGCTGGGATCAGTTGCCATTCTTCTCTCCGGTCCAATTTCCATCTACCCCACGCAGACATTGCTCAATGCGTACGGCATATTTGTTGTTGTGCGTGCCGTACTGGCACTCAAAAATAGGTACACCGCCAATTGATGCGCGAATCCGCGGCTGACGGTCCAGTTCAATAAAGTCACCAGGCTTCATGGCAAGCATTTGCTCCACAGTTGCCTCTGCGCGTGCCAGCTCTGCCACCAGCGTCACCTCTGCCGACTGAATTTCGCGCGTGAGCACCTTGACCCAACGGCGATCCACCTCCATGGAGTCACCCTGTGTCGATGAGTACAAAATGTCGCGAATAGGCTCCAGCGTGGCATATGGCATACACACGTGGATGGAGCCTGAAACATCACCAATCTCCAGCTGAAACGCCGTCGAAACCACAATCTCGCTGGGTGTTGCGATGTTGGCAAACTGCGGTTGCATTTCCGAGCGCTGATAGGCCAGCTCCAGAGGGTAAATGCCGTGCCAGGCCTTTTTGTATTCCTCGCTGATCACATCCACCAGACGGTTGATGACGCGCTGCTCAGTGGCAGAAAAATCGCGGCCCTCAATACGTGTTTGCAAACGGCCTGCGCCACCGTACAAGGTATCGATAATTCCAAACACCAGCGACGGCTCACACACCACCAGTCCATTGCCGCGAAGCGGGCGAATGGCCACGATGTTGAAGTTGGTCGGCACTGCCAAACGACGCAGGAAAGCGCTGTAACGCTGCACTGTCACCGTACCTACTGAAACTTCGGGGCTGCGACGAATGAAGTTGAACAAGCCAATACGGAAATTACGTGCAAAACGCTCGTTCACGATTTCCATGGTGGGCATACGCCCGCGCACAATACGCTCCTGGCTGGAGATATCGTAATTGCGTACCGCGCTTTCGTCGATTTCCTCGACGTCCGACTTCTGGCGCTCGCCCGTCACACCTTCTAAAAGTGCATCGACTTCTTCTTGCGACAGGAAAGAATCACTCATGACAGCAACTCCTCGCGCTTACTGAATAATGAAGCTGGAAAACAACACGCGCCGCACTGCACTGCGAGTGCGTGAATTCTCATCACTCTCATTGGCCTGCACAGCACCACCACCCAAAGGGCGCATCACTTCACGCAAAATGTCTGCAGCCAGCTTTTCCTTGCCTTCTCGCAGCAGCAGCTCATCGGCCGTGCGCTGAGACACCAGCATCAAAATGCCGTTGCGAATGCTGGGCATATATTGTTTGACCAAAGTAGCTGTCGCCTCGTTTTGCAGCTCCAGCGTGATGCCAATCTGTACAAAGCGGTCACCACCAGGGTCCGCCAGATTCACCACCATGTTTTCCAGGGGCAGAAAGGTGGGCACCAGGACGGCAGTTTTGGAGGGGGCATCATCACCGTAGACATCACCGTGCAATCGGTTCGCCATGAGCAGCCATGCTGCTGCGATAGCGACAACGAGCAAGACGGCCACAGCACCGATGATGATCAATTTCCTGCTTTTGGCTGGTGCCGGAACGGCGGCAGAATTGGATGCGGCCACGTTGTTTTCCTTGATGGATAAAGAAGTTGGCAAACCAACCTCGAAATAAACCTGCGCTCAGCGCGCCCACACAAAATGTGCAGGCAGGCCCATTATTTCTTTAAGCCCAAAGTTCATAACCAGAATAAAAGGCTCAAACAGCCCTCTAATAGAGCCGCTGAATCCCTGGCATGCTTCATCCATCAAACAAGGTGCCGCTATCGCCCGACCGCCTAAGCGTACAAGTCCAGGCCGTATGTGCGTTGCGTGCTTGTATGCTTCGCAGTTTCTACCGCTACCGCCACCTGCCCTGCGCCTTCATCGCCCCAGGGGTTGCGAGCCCTATTGTCAAAAGACTGCTGCCCCTGCGCGTCGGCTTGCACGGAGACTCCCGCCAGTTGCACCCCCTGCTGCGCCAGCATATCGCGCAACTGCGCCAGGCTGCTATCCAGCAACTCACGCGTATGCGCCTGATCTGCACGGAAAGTGACATGCGCTTCATTGCCACGAAGCATGACTTGCACACGCACCGGCTGCCCATCTTTGTCCAGCAACACTTCTGCGCGCTGCTGCTTGCCCTGCAACCAAAACCGCATATCTTCCAAGGGCGCGCCTGCCTTGTTCTGGAAGGCCGCATCTTGCGTTGCCTGCGCCTCTTTCACAGCAGCCTCGGTCAAACGCGTGCCGCTGGATGTACTGGCTGTTAGCCCCTCGACAGTTTCCTCTCCTGTGCCTGTTTTTCTGCTTTCGACACGTTCTGTGGGTTTGGGTTGCACACCTGCACTGGCCGCAGCCCACTGCTCGATCTGCCCCATGGTACGCAGCAATGCAGGCGGGGTGAAACCGGGCTCTTCCAGCTTCCATGCCCCTTGCAGCGCTATACGACCTTCGCTGCCTTGCTCAGGCTGCACTACACCATCCACCGCATCCGCGGTCTCCGCAAGCACAGCCGTAGCCACAGCAGTTTGCACGTCGGCATCCAACGCCGGCTGTGCCACCGTCATTGGCTGTGTACCCGCAGCGACCGTCGCCACACTATGCCCCACAGCCACACGCGGCTGCGCTCCTGCAGGCCCTTGTCGCAACAATCCACCCAGACCTGCTTCCTGGCGAGCCAGCAAAAAGCTGCCGTCTTGCACCGCAGCATCTGCATCGACAGCATCCAGCCGCTGTGTCTGGCCCACCAGGGTTTCCAGATTCAGCCCCGGAAGCAATTGCTGCCGAGCATCGGACATCGAAACTTCAAGCACGGGTATGTTAGCCATGCCAGCCGACAAGTTGGACGTAGACTCGAGATCCTGTGCTTCATCACCCACCATGCAGGAGCGGTCTTTCAGTCCCTGCAGCAGGTGCGAAAACGCACCTTCAGCCTTCATTGATGCGGCTGCATCGTCAAATTTCTCCCCCTTGTCAGTGGCTGGCTGTGTTGTAGGTTTGGCCGCATTGCTTGGCTGAATATCCATGGTTTATGCCTCCTGGAACTGCATGCCGAAAGTGCGGCCAATGAATTGCAATGCTGCACGCTCGTCGGTTTGCTTTTGTTCGCGACGCATCTGCGCCAACGCCATGTCACGGCGCCTTGTTTCAACCACTTTATTCAGGCTGCTCAACCGCAGTTCTGCTGCCATCAAGCCTTTTTGAGCAGCTTCCAGACGAATCGACTGATCCGCCATGACCTTGGTCTGCAAATCAATAGCGTGCTGCAGGCGTGCCATGAACTGGCTGTGGTGGAACATGACTTCCGGCTTCATTTCTGCACCTTCACTCGCACCCCAGCGTTGCTGCATTTCAGCTGCATAACTTTGCAACTGCTCCATTTGGGACTGGGCTGCATCGTGGGCTCGCTGTCGCTCCTGCAGCACATTGCGTGCTTCATCGCGTTTGCGCAACGCCATTTCAATAGCAATCATCAGTGCATTGAGTGACGACATTCCATATCCCTCTGGTTATTGATTGGGTGCGTTCAAGACTGCTGCCATGTCCGCCACGCTCTGCGCCATGGTTGCAGACTCGAACATGCTCTGCTGCAGAAAATTCGCCATGGCTGGCTGCAGACGAATGGCTTCATCCACCTGCGGATCAGAGCCGTTGGCATAAGCTCCTACTTGTATCAAATCTTTGCTTTTTTGATAGCGCGAATAGACGGCTCTAAACCGTCTAGCTAAATCAAAATGCTCTCGTGGCACTACGTTATGCATCACGCGAGAAGCGGATTGCTCGATGTCGATAGCCGGGTAATGGCCCTGCTCGGCCAGCTCTCGAGACAAGACAAAGTGACCGTCCAGGATGGCGCGCGATGCATCGGCAATCGGGTCTTGCTGATCGTCTCCCTCCGCCAGAACCGTGTAGAAAGCAGTGATCGACCCCACACCATTGAGGCCATTGCCGCTGCGCTCCACCAAGGCCGGCAGCTTTGCAAAGCATGATGGCGGATACCCCTTGGTGGCAGGAGGCTCACCAATGGCCAACGCAATTTCGCGCTGCGCCTGCGCATAGCGTGTGAGCGAATCCATCAGCAGCAATACATGCTTGCCATTGTCACGAAAATGCTCGGCAATGGCTGTGGCGTAGCTGGCGCCTTGCATGCGCAGCAACGGCGGAGCATCTGCCGGAGCTGCCACGACGACGGCTCGAGCACGGTCTTGAACGCCCAGGATGTCTTCCACAAACTCCTTGACCTCTCTACCGCGCTCACCAATCAGGCCCACCACAATCACGTCAGCCTGGGTAAAGCGCGCCATCATTCCCAGCAGCACCGATTTACCCACGCCGGAACCAGCAAACAAACCCAGACGCTGCCCCCTGCCCACCGTCAACAAACTGTTGATTGCTCGCACGCCGGTGTCCAGGCTCTCGCGCACAGGCGCACGCTCCATCGCGTTGATAGGCTCACGCTCCAGCGGCTCAACCACAACATTCAGCAGATCGCCTCCGTGGTCCAAAGGAATGCCTTGGGAATCCACCACGCGACCCAGCAAGCCATCACCCATCGGCAGGCGCAAAACGCCTGTTGCCAAAGAGGGCGCTTCGGTGTCGCCCAATCGCAGTGGCGGAACAAAAGGCTCTGCCGGTGTCACTGTGGCACCGCAGGACAGGCCCTGAATATCGCCGGCGGGCATCAAAAAAGCCCGATCTCCGGCAAAACCCACCACCTCGGCCAGCACAGGCTGTGCACCTGGCATTTGCAAATGACACTGTGAGCCCACCGGGACACGCAGGCCACTGGCTTCCAGCACCAGGCCGGTCAGACGCGTCAACGTGCCGTGACTATGCAAAGGCAATGGCTGATTCACCCGTTCGCGCCCTACGCGCAGCATGTCTTTGAACTGTGCAATCGGCGTGCTGTCTGCAGGCATACGTTCAGTTGCCATGGGAGGCGCCTTCATACCAAGTGGACACCAACCCCAGGGCGGCAACTGCACGCTGCCAGCGACGCTCCAGGCTACCGTCAATGTGGGCGCCCTGGCTTTCCACCATGCAGCCACCCGCAGGTACGCTCGGATCGGCCAGCCACTCCACCTTGGGGTTAGGTAATGCTTCGCGCAAATGCGCTTCCAGTTGCTTGAAGTCCTCGGGGTTCAAACGCACCAGCGCAGGCTTGGTCTCTGCACCCAGCATGTCCAGCGCTTCAGCCACCACGGGCTGCAGCGCTTGGGGGTTGCAGCGCAACTCCTGGCGCACCACCTGCCGCGCAATGTCACAAGCGAGTTGCAGCAAGTCAGGCGCCATTTGCTGCTGCAAGCCCTGCACACCGGTTTGGGCGGCATGCAGCACTTCACTCAAACGCTGCGCCGTTTCTCGACCCATATTGTTTTGATAGTCCGACATGCGCGCCTGCCAAGTTTGCGCAGCGTCCTGCTCGCCTTGCTCGTGCCCTTGCTGGTAAGCCTCGTTGCGCGCCTGCTCCAGCAATGTTTGCAGTTCTTCTTCCGTATAGGTAGGCGTTGCTGGCTCTACTGGCTGCGCGTCTTCCTGAGCCTGCGCTTGCGCTTGCAACTCGGCCTCTTCCTCCTGCTCAGCAAACTCTGGCTGAGCAGCTTCGGCCGACTCAATCAATGCAGGATCAAGCGTCATCTCCGGCATGGCGGCAAAGCCACGGCGTGCACTTGCGTGCACACCGCCAAAATGCCATTGCCGCACCTGCTGGTCGTCGATTTCTTCGCTGGGAATAAAACGTGTCATCGTCTACTCGCTATTACCTGGAAGGCCTTAGACAAAGCTATCTTCCGGGCCACCGCCCAGCGTGATCTGGTTTTCGTCGGCCAGACGACGCACCACTTTGAGAATTTCCTTTTGCTGGGCCTCCACCTCGGACAGACGCATAGGACCACGGGCCTCCAGGTCTTCGCGCAGTGCAGCGGCGGCACGCATCGACATATTTGCCAGAATCTTGTCGCGCACCTCCATGGAGCCACCTTTGAGCGCCACGATCAGCGTCTCCGAGGCCACTTCACGCAGCACCAGCTGGAGTGAACGGTCATCAAGCTTGACCAGATCGTCAAAGACGAACATCTTGTCCATGATCTTCTGGGCCAGATCCGCGTCGTAGTTGCGGATGGTGTCCAGCACAGCCACATCGGCATTGCCGCCAAGCAGGTTGATCATCTCTGCAGCCGTCTTCACCCCGCCCAGCGAAGTTTTGCGAATCTTGTCTCCACCGGCGAGTACCTTGTAGAGCACCTCGTTCAGATCTTTCAGCGCCGAGGGCTGAATGCCTTCCAGCGTTGCCACACGCAAGACCACCTCACTGCGCAGGCGCTCAGGCAGTTGCATCAGCACGGCGGCAGCCTGATCAAACTCCAGGTGCACCAAAATCGCAGCCACGATCTGGGGATGCTCATTGCGCAGCAATTCCGCGACAGACACCGGATCCATCCACTTCAGGCTTTCAATGCCAGAGACATCACCGCCTTGCAAGATGCGGTCGAGCAGCAGCGCCGCCTTGTCATCACCCAACGCACGGCGCAGCACCGACTTCACATAATCGCTGGCGTCTTCCACCAGCAGGCTTTGCGCAGCACAGTCATCCGTAAACCGGGCAATCACAAAGTCGACTTTTTCCTTGGACACGCCACGCATGCGCGCAATGGTTTCACCCAGTTTCTGCACTTCCTTGGGCGACAGGTGTTTGAACACCTCAGCCGCCTCTTCCTCGCCCAGGGACATCAGCAAAATGGCGGCGTCGTTCAGACCTCGATCATCCATGACAAACTCTTTATGTTCTGTGAATAGTTCAATGCATGCAGCCCTTGCTTAGTGGCCGCCCTCGCCATTGACCCAGGTCTTGACAATATTGGCCACTGCAATTGGGTTCTGCTTGGCCAACGCACGTGCTTGCTCCAGCCGGATTTGCTCCTGCGTAGGCTCGCCCGGCTTGGCGGGTGCAACCAACGCTGGGCGCTCCAGTTCTTCCGCTTCCAGCAAATCCAGTTGCGCCTGCTCAACCAGTTCTTTCTTCTTGCGCGCCTTGAGCAGCGGTCGCACCACGCCGAACATCAGGATCAGTGCCGCCAGCACCAGACCTACTGGCCACATGATTGTTTTGACCAGTTCGATGGTTTCAGGCTGCTGCCAGACTGGCAAATCCGATGCCTGTCGTGCCTCCTGCAGGAAAGGCGTATTCATCAAATTCACAGAGTCACCGCGTTCGGCATTGAATCCAATAGTTTCGCGCACCAGTGCCAGCATCTGATCCTGTTGCGCTTGCGTCAGCGCTTGAGGCGCCAAGGCCGCACCAGGCTCTGCAGCCACAGCAGGCAAATAGTTCACCACCACTGCTGCCGTCATGCGTTTGATCGACCCCGTGCTGTTGCGCGTGACCCGCACTGTTTTGTCGACTTCATAGTTGGTGACCGATTCCCGCTTGCTACCGGGAATGGTCAGAATATTGGTGTTCTGACCATTGGCAGCCTGCAACGTTGGCGCTGCACCGTTGATGGGCGCTGCGGCCGTTTGCGGCGGCTGATTGCTCACCGCACCAGGGACGCCTGTTGGAGGCACAGGCTCTTTCTCACCCGTTGACTCCAGCACTTGCTGGCTGCGAATGGCGCTGGGGGCCTGCCCCTGGTTGGGGGCATGCAACTCGGAAGTTGACTCAGAGCGAGAGAAGTCCAACTCCGCCGTCACCTGCGCCTTCACATTGCCCTTGCCCACCACAGGCTCCAGGATATCCAGAATGCGCTGCGTGTATTGCTTTTCCAGTTGCTGCTGGTACATCAGTTGCTGCAGATTGACGGGGCTGTCTTCCGGATTGCTTGTTTGTGACAGCAGCTTGCCTGAGTCATCCACCACGCTCACCGCGCCAGGCAACATCTCCGGCACGCTTGAAGAGATCAGATGCACAATGCCGGCGATCTGCGTACGGTCCAGCATGCGTCCGGGATACAGCGTCAGCAGCACGGAAGCTGAGGGCTTTTGCTGCTCACGGAAAAAACCATTCTGATTGGGCAACGCCAAGTGCACACGCGCGTTTTGCACCGCTGACAAGCCCAGAATGGAGCGGGTCAGCTCACCTTCCAGTCCGCGCTGGTAATTCACACGTTCTTGAAACTGCGTGATCCCGAACTTGCTGGACTCCATGATTTCAAAGCCAGACACCGCCCCCTTGGGCAAGCCCTGTGTAGCAAGCTTCAGACGCACATCATGAATGCGGTCTGCAGGGATCATGATTGCACCGCCACCTTCCGTATATTTGTACGGCACATTCATCGACGCCAGCTGCGACACAATGGCGCCCCCATCCTTGTCGCTCAGGTTGCTGAACAACACGCGGTAATCAGGCTGACGGCTAAAGACCAATGCAGCGACCAGGCCCGCCACGACGAGCGCGCCCACAGCACCCCACAAGATGCGTTGATTGCGGTCTAGCCCAGCCAGTCGCTGCTGCCAGGTAGCAGCACTTGCGACAGCAGGGTTTTGAGCAACAGGAATTTCAGCAACTGCGGACATGTTCTTTTCCAAATGGGTGCTTGGGCCCGACACGGAGCCCAACGTGCTGCCGATTATTCAAATTTCCCGCACAAGTGTTCCCTGGATAAGGCCCCCGTTTCCCCACTTATTCGCGCAGATGGACTGTTTACATTTGCCTACGATTGCGGCCATCGAACCAATCACGCGTTCCGGGAAAAAAACATGGATCTTCGTCTTCATAGCGCCACCTCTCCGTTGACCACCATGTCCAGCGACATGGCACAGCGCTTGACCAAGCCCGTGCAGCAAGCGGAAGCCGAAGGCCATGGCTTCAGCTCTGCACTGGAAAGTGCCCTGCGCTCTGTCAGCGCGGCACAAAACCACTCCTCTCACCTGCAAACCCAAGTGCAACTGGAAAACCCTTCAGTCAGCCTTGAAGAAACCATGGTGGCCATGCAAAAGGCACAAATTGGCTTTCAGGCCACCTTGCATGTCCGCAACCGTCTTGTTCAGGCCTACACCGATGTAATGAATATGCAGGTTTAAGGCCTGCTGCACCTGGCCAAGAAAGAGTCAAAAAGTTGGGCTGCCCATGGGCAGCCCAACTTTTTGTTTTTGTATTGCCACTGCTTGACCACACATTCATACATCAACTTAAAGCGACCCTTCGAATGCGCACAAAAACTGCGCAAATAAAAACTTTTAAGCAACAAAACACCAAACAAAGGCAAAACCACATTCCAGCCCTTAAGTTCGTGCGCCAAGCTCCGAAAAACAACTCAACAAGGGATCAACGCCAACCGGCCGCCGTCAACCAGACCAAGCCTATAGCCTGAAACCTGTTGCGCGCCGGCACCATACAAAGTTTGTACCAGCCGGACGGAATTGATCTTGATAACGCACCCTCTTTCTTAGGAGTACACACCATGGCCTTGACCATCAACACCAACCTCCAGTCTTTGAACGCCCAGCGCAACCTGGCGGGCTCGCAAGGCGCGCAGGCTACTGCCATGCAACGACTGTCTTCGGGTCTGCGTGTCAACAGCGCCAAGGACGATGCAGCAGGCCTGGCCATTGCCGAGCGCATGAACGCTCAGGTACGTGGCATGAATGTGGCTGTGCGCAATGCCAACGACGGTATCTCGCTGGCCCAGACAGCAGAAGGCGCCCTGGGCAAGGTGGGTGACAACCTGCAACGCATGCGTGAACTGGCCGTGCAATCCGCCAACGGCACCAACAGCATCACCGACCAGCAAGCCCTGCAAAAAGAGTTTGCACAACTGTCCGCTGAAATCACACGCGTTGCTGCAAGCACCAACTTCAACGGCAAGTCACTGCTGAACAATGCCGACGCCATCACCTTCCAGGTTGGCGCAGGCACCACCGCAGGGGTAGACACCATTGATGTCAACGGTGTTGACGTGACTGGCCTGACATCACTGACAGACAAAATTGGTGACGACGCCGGCGCAGCCCTGACCGCCAACGCCGATGTTCTGAAGGTCATCGAAAACATCGATAAAGACCTGACCACCATCAATAGCGCTCGTGCTGAATTGGGTGCTGTGCAAAACCGATTTGAAGCTGTTGTAAGCAACCTGCAGATCGCTTCCGAGAATGCATCTGCTTCTCGCGGCCGCATCATGGATGCCGACTTTGCACAGGAAACCGCCAACCTGAGCCGCGCACAAGTTCTGCAACAGGCTGGCATGGCCATGGTGGCCCAGGCCAACCAGCTGCCACAAAACGTGCTGTCGCTGCTGCGTTAATCACCCGCTGCACACGCACCATATCCCAAGCCCTGCGGCATACGCCGCAGGGCTTTTTTTATGCCGTGACGCATGCAATTGCTCAACCAACACTTCCGCCTTTCGTGGTGATGCAGACAGTGCACAGCCCCCTCTGCAACATTCGGCACTGAACCGCATGGCCATCGCGGCCAAACCCTCTTAATCCGCGGAAAAGCCCCTGCTTATCACCCAATTGCCCAACTCCCTGGCGCTCGACAATGCAAACCGATAAGAAAACCTGCGGGTAGTGGCACGCATACTGATTGCGACTGCTTGCAGGCGTGTGTAGCGCAGTCGGCGGCCACCGCTGACATTTGTTCATCGGTTTACAGCCGCCCTATAGGAGTCGTGCAATGCCTTCCATTATTAATACCAACCTCGCCTCGCTGAACGCGCAGCGCAATCTGGCCTCCTCGCAAGGCGCTCAGGCCACCGCCATGCAGCGTCTGTCTTCCGGCGTGCGCGTCAACAGCGCCAAGGACGATGCAGCAGGTCTGGCCATTGCCGAGCGCATGAATACCCAGGTGCGTGGCATGAATGTGGCCATTCGCAATGCCAATGACGGTATTTCTCTGGCGCAAACCGCCGAAGGTGCCCTGGGCAAGATTGGCGACAATCTGCAGCGCATGCGTGAACTGGCTGTGCAATCGGCCAACGACACCAATGGCGCTTCGGACCGCCAAGCCTTGGACAATGAATACAAGCAACTGGCCCTGGAAAACGAGCGCATCATCAAAGGCACAACCTTCAACGGACAAGAGCTGCTGACAGGCGCGGGCGGCAATGCTGGCGTGTTCACATTTCAAGTTGGCGCAAACACTACCGCCAGCGTAGATACCGTGGACATCACGACAACGAATATGGTCACTGGCATGGGGGACACTCAGGGTGCCACAGCCACACTGGGTGCCACATCCGCGACAGCCCATACTGCAATGGAAGCCATCGACGCCGCGCTGGATGAAGTGAACCTGCTGCGCTCCACCTTCGGTGCTTTCCAAAACCGCTTTGAAGCCATCATCTCCAACCTGCAAGTGGCTGCTGAGAATCAGACCGCTGCGCGCAGCCGTATCATGGACGCAGACTTTGCACAGGAAACCGCCAACCTGAGCCGCGCACAGGTACTGCAACAGGCTGGCATGGCCATGGTGGCCCAGGCCAACCAGCAACCTCAATCCGTGCTCGCGCTGCTGCAAAACTAAAGTTTTCGGCAGCTTTGCCGAAAACCACTTAGGACTGCCACACACACACACGCTACCGCCCTCAGGCGGCAGCGTTGCGTGGCACATGTCTACACAGCTTTTCAACCAGCACAAGGGTTTAGCACCATGGCTTCTATTAGCTCAATTGGTATTGGTAGCGGCTTGGAGGCCGAGAGCATCATCACGCAATTGGTGACTTTAGAAAAAAGCCGCCTGACCCCGCTGAAATCAGAAGCCAGTCTGATTCAAACACGTCTGTCCATAGTGTCACAGCTCAAGTCTTTGGCCGCCACTTTGGAAGACAAACTCAAAATTCTCTCGGATGCCAGCAGTTGGTCATCCGCCATGGCTGTCAGCTCATCCAACGCCTCCGTACTCAGCGCCAGCACTGGCAGCAACGCCGTGCCCGGCAATTACACGATTGACATCACAGCCACCGCCAAGTCTCAAAGCATGACATCGGGTCGCTTTGCTGCAGACCATGCATTCGCTCAAGGCGGCACACTGAGCTTGCAGGTAGGTGACGGAAGCGCCGAGGCTGTAGAAATCAACATTGCGGCAGGTAGCAGCCTGGAGCAAGTGGCGGCAGCCATCAACAAGGCCAATGGTGGCGTAAGCGCATCCATCCTGAATGATGGAACAGGGCAACGATTGGTGCTGTCCTCCACACAGACAGGCACGGACCACCAATTCACCATTACCGGCACCGGCGATCTGAGCGCGCTGAACTACAACGGCACAGACAATAGTTTGCTGAGCAGCAAGACCGATGATGCCAGCGCATCCGGCGCCTTCACTGCGGCAGCCAATGCGCAAGCCACCATCAATGGCGTGAACGTCTCCTCCAGCAGCAACACCTTTGACAATATCATTCAGGGCCTGAGCTTCACTGCTGCAACAACCGGCACCAGCACGCTGACCGTGAGCACCGACACTGAAACCCTGCAAAAGCACATTACAGAGTTTGTGACGGCTTACAACGAGCTCAACAGCCTGCTGAGCATCAGCACCAAATACGAAGAATCCACCAAAACTGCGGGTATTTTTCAGGGTGACAGCACAATCGTGAATTTGCAGAACAGCTTGCGCCGTGCATTTTCTGATTCATCGAGCACATCTGCTGTTTTCAGCCGCCTATCAGATATTGGTGTTGATATAAAGACTGGGGGCACCATGTCCATCAATGAGTCCAAACTCAAAGAAGGGCTACAGAAAAACCCCTCTGAAATGGCCAAATTTTTTGCAGAAGGCTCGGATGGTTTTGCTGACAAAATGCTGGCATATACCAAGTCCATTCAAGATTCCAACGGAATTCTGGACACCAAAACCGATTCTTTGAACAAAGCATCCAAACGCAATACCTCGGAGCAAGACAAGGTCAATGACCGCGCAGCCTCCGTTGAGGCACGTTTACGTGCGCAATATTCTGCGCTGGACACGAAAATGGCCTCTCTCAATGCGCTGGATGCCTATGTGTCTCAGCAAATCAAGCAATGGAATAAGAGCAGCAGTTAATTGCAAGGATTTTTTATGAGTTTTACTAGCTCTTTCAGCGCAGCCAAAACCTATGGCGAAGTAGCTGTGCAATCGGGCATTGCCGCCTCCAGCCCACACAAATTGATTGACATGCTGTTCGAAGGTTTGATCGATAGCATCAACAAAGGCCGCGGCGCCATGGCACGCGGTGAAGTTGAAGAAAAAGGCAAAGCCTTGGGCAAGGCTGCGCGCATTTTGGAAGAAGGCCTCAAGGCTGGTTTAAACCTCGAACAAGGCGGTGAATTGGCCGACAATTTGCGCAATATCTATGATTTTTGCATCGTAGAATTAACAACAGCCAATTTAAAAAACGATGAACATAAGCTTGAGGATGTTCTGAAAATCATTGAACCCATTGCGAGTGCTTGGAAAGAAATTGGCCCGCAGGTGCATTAAATACCTAATATAAATATATATGTCACGCTCTATTATTGATTACTACGAAAAAATCGAGCAAGCAAGCATGCTAATGCTTGCCGCTGCTAAAAATAGCGCGTGGGATGAGCTATATGCGCATGAGAAGAACTGCAAAGTTCTGATTAATGAGCTGCGCGAACAGGCAAAAATGACAGAACTGTCAAAAGAGCAGCGCCAGCAGAAGTCTAAAATCATGCTAAACATTTTGCGCAATGATGCACAAATACGCATTTTGGCGGAGCCGTGGCTCAGCAAGGTGGATTTTTCTACGCATACACCCCAACCCGGCACCTGTTTGCATTAAACCTCTCACCGCCTGCTAATGGCCTTGGAATAGCCAAGGCCATTTTTTGTCCCCCACCACTTAACGTCCGAAATCGCACAAAAAACCCATGCTCCTCACTGCTTTGCGCTCCAAGCAACTCACTAAGCTTGCACCATGCTTGTCCTGATTGGTTACATCATTGCTTTCGGCTGCGTTTTCGGTGTTTACGCCCTCCATGGCGGAAACATGAGCGTGCTTGGTAAAGCCCTGCCCTTTGAACTGGCCACCATTGGTGGCGCGGCCGTTGGCGCGTTCATCGTGAGCAACCAGCCCAAGGTGCTCAAGGCCACGATGGCCGCGATTCCGGCAGCCATCAAAGGCTCCAAACACTCCAAAGCACGCTTTATGAGCCTGCTGGCCTTGCTGTATGACCTGCTACAAAAAGCCCGCAAGGAAGGCTTGATGGCCATCGAGATGGACGTGGAGGAGCCACAAAACTCGGACATCTTTCAAAAATACCCGGAGTTGCTGGCCGACGCTCATCTGGTGGAGTTCATGACAGATTATTTGCGCATGATGGTCTCGGGCAATCTCAACTCCCACGAAATCGAATCCCTGATGGATAACGAGATCGAGGCCCACCATCAGGAAGGCCACCGCGTGGTGGTGGCATTGCAACGTCTGGCAGGTGCATTACCGGCCTTCGGTATCGTGGCTGCGGTTCTGGGTGTGGTGAACACCATGGGCTCTGTTGGCCAGCCGCCTTCTGTGCTTGGGGGCATGATTGCCTCAGCGCTGGTAGGTACGTTCCTGGGGATTTTGCTGGCCTATGCGCTGGTGGAGCCTCTGGCTGGTTTGGTTGAACAACGGCAGCAAGACGGCAGCAAAGAATTTGAGTGCATCAAGTGCACCTTGATTGCCAGCATGCAAGGCTACAACCCGCCAACCGCCATCGAATTTGGCCGCAAGGTGCTTTATTCCACAGAACGCCCAGGCTTCCTGGAACTGGAAGAGCACGTCAAGAGGAAGTAAGAAGCGATGCCGCCCCCAAACGCTCCCGGCAGCGCACAAGCCGGGGTTGCACTCGACAAGAAGCTGCAACCCATCATCATCAAACGCGTCAAAAAAGGCGAGCACGGCCACCATGGCGGCGCGTGGAAGATCGCCTATGCCGACTTCATGACGGCAATGATGGCGTTCTTTTTGCTGATGTGGCTGCTGGGTTCCACTTCGCAGGGTGACTTGCAAGGCATCGCTGCATACTTCAACTCCCCGCTGAAAGTTGCCATGAACGGCGGAGATGGCTCGGGCAACAGCTCCAGCATCATTCCTGGCGGTGGCACCGATTTGGCCCGCGTACATGGTCAGGTCAAGCGCTCCGATGCCAACGATGACACACAGCAGCGCAGAGACATCCGGCACCAGCGTGCCCAACAGGATGCACAACGGATTCTGGCCTTGCGTGCCAAGCTTGAGGCCATGATCGCCAGCAATGCTGCTTTGAACGAGTACAAGTCACAAATTCGCATGGATATCACGCTGGATGGTTTGCAAGTCCAGATCGTGGACGAGCAAAACCGCCCCATGTTTGACATTGGTAGCGCCCTTGTCAAACCTTATATGCGAGACATCCTGCGAGAGGTGGGTGCAGCATTGGGTGGTGTGGAAAATCGCATCAGCCTTGCTGGTCACACCGATGCGGCGCCCTATGGCAGCGGCGAAAAAGGCTATAGCAACTGGGAGCTTTCGACCGACCGCGCCAATGCTTCTCGCCGTGAACTGGTAGCAGCAGGCATGCCCAACGACAAACTTGCCCGCGTGGTAGGCCTCGCAGCCAGCGACTTGCTGCTCCCGGACGACCCACGCGCGCCCCAAAACCGGCGTATCACGATTACCGTGCTGACGCATGAAGCAGAAGAGCGCTTGCTGGGTAAGCCAGCACCTTCTGCGCAACAAGACAACAAATTGCAATCGGAAAAGCAGGAGAATCCGTCTCCAGCATCGCAAACTCCGTGACAATTTGTGAATCGGACGAAGCCTGCGCTTGGCGCAAGCGTCATTCAGAAGCATATTTGACCGAAAGGGTCCCCGTGGCCACCAATACCCTTCGTTTTTTGATCGTTGACGATTTCTCCACCATGCGCCGCATCGTGCGCAATCTGCTCAAGGAAAGCGGCTTTACCGAAGCGGATGAAGCCGAAGACGGTGTCGCAGCGCTGCACAAGCTGCGCAACAGCAAGTTTGACTTCGTGGTCACCGACATCAACATGCCGAACATGAATGGCTTTCAGCTACTCACCGAAATCAAGGCTGATGAGAAACTCAAGCACCTGCCGGTGCTGATGGTGACCGCAGAAGCTCGCAAGGAAGACATTGTGGCTGCCGCCCAAGGGGGCGCGGCAGGTTACATCGTCAAGCCCTTCACCAAGGCGACCTTGGAAGAAAAAGTCAACCTGATCTTGAAAAAGCTTGGCTTGAACTGATCCATGGACCACGCAACGCCCAACAGCGACGCACCGTCGCATGGTTTCGACCATGGCGATGTCCACAACAAAATCGGCATACTCACCCGGCAGTTGCATGATTCGCTGCGCGAGCTGGGCTATGCCGACCGCTTGCGTGGTGCGACCGCAGAATTGCCGGATGCACAAAACCGTCTTTCGTACATTGCACGGCTAACAGGTGAAGCTGCGGAAAAAGTGCTGACGCTGGTCGATGACGCCAAAGAGCGGCAAACTGCCATCGTGGCGCAGACCAAGGCCATGCGCCAGGCCATGATCGCCGACCCCGTGGCCGCGGTGGCCAAAGGGCACATCATGAATTACCTGGAAGACATGGAAAAATCCACAGAGATCGTGGATCAACAGTTGACCGACATCATGATGGCTCAGGACTTCCATGACCTGACCGGACAAGTGATTGCCAAGGTTGTCCGTCTGGCCAGCGATCTGGAAAGCCAGCTGGTGGAGCTGCTGCTGCAAACCGCACCACAGGTGAACAATGGCACCACGCTACTTGACCAGGGAGAGGTCAGTGCGGCTGCTGCCATGGTCACTGGCGCTGCTGTCTCGGCAGAGCAAACGGATGATTTGTGGGCTGCAGCCCTGGCAGAAGTCAGCGCAACACCAGCCTCCGAGAACGCATCTGCACAAGCGGCCCCCTCGCACCCCAAGCTGCAAGGCCCTGTGGTAGACCCCAGCACCCCTGACGTGGTGACCTCGCAATCCCAGGTGGACGATCTGCTGGCCAGCCTGGGCTTTTAGCACGTGTTTTCGAGCTGTACGCAGTCACGTTGATGCGCAATCGGTATGCGTTCAAAGCGCTGCGTCTAGCATCCCATCCCGCTTAACCACAGTCGTGATGTGAGGAGATCGTAAACACGTTCTTGAGCCTGCGCTCCTGAAGCTGGCCATGCGCAGGTACGACAAGGCTCTGCCACGTCACAGCAAGGTGGCGTTCGCGAGTCTTAGCAGATTGCGCGACGCTTGGCAGCACCATTGGCGTTCGAATAGCGCCCTCCCGAGCACGCTTTTCCAGCTTTAGCGATTTGATGGCTTGCAGACAATGGCATGAGACCTTCGTCTTATGCCGCCATGGAATCCAGCCAAGATAAATCCCTACCAGCAACCGAAAGGAAGCTGCAGAAAACCCGCAAGGACGGGCAGACATCGCGCTCGCGTGATCTCGGCCACCTGGCGGTGCTGGGTGTGGGTTCCTTGATGGTGGTCGCCGGGGGGCCCACACTGATGCACCACCTGCGTATTGCCATCAGCAAGCAAATGTCATTCAACGCTGACAGCGTGCTAGCCCCGCAATTGATGGTGGAGCGCCTGACCGACATGGCGCTGGTAGGCATTCTGGGTTGCGTCATTTTTGCGCTGGCAATCAACATCGTCTCCATCATCCTGACCCTGATGTCCGGAGGCTGGATTTACAGCACCAAGCCCATCATGCCGCAGTTCAAGCGCATCAATCCCATCTCAGGCCTGGGCAATGTGTTTTCCAAGCAGCAGATGGTCACAGCGCTCAAGAACGTGCTGCTGACGCTGATTCTGGCAACCGTGGGCTGGTTCCACATCAAGTCCGGCATCGTTGAGTTGTCGAGCATTCCAGCCCTGGGGGGCTCTGCCGCCCTGGCCCAGGTGGGTGACTGGATTGTCAATGGCATGGTCATGCTGTTGGTGGTGGTGTTTGTGGTTGCGATGATTGATGTGCCCTTGCAGCGGGTGCTGTTTCTGCAGCGGCTGAAGATGAGCCACCAGGAAGTCAAGCAAGAGCACAAGGAGTCGGAAGGCAGCCCTGAGCTCAAAGGCAAGATTCGCCAAAAGCAGCGCGAAATTGCCCAGCGCGCCAGCATCCAGGCTGTCCCCAAGGCTGACTTTGTGGTCACCAACCCCACCCACTACTCGGTGGCGTTGCGCTATGACGAAAAAACCATGGCTGCCCCGCAGGTGGTGGCTATGGGCGCGGATCTGGTTGCGCTGAAGATTCGAGAAGTGGCCAAGTCGCACCAGATTCCCGTGCTGGAGTCCCCCATGCTGGCCCGCGCCTTGTATGCGCATGCAGAAATTGACCAGTCCATCCCTTCCACGCTGTATACCGCAGTGGCGCAGGTGCTGGCCTATGTTTACCGCCTCAAGGCCGCCATGCGCGGCGAAGGCACAGCACCTGGTGAGCTGGTTCAGCCCCACGTGCCTCCAGAACTTGATCCGCACACCCAGCGTGCTGCGACAGCGAAGCCTTAAGCGCTAGAAAGCACTGCACCCATGAGCACTGCCCTCCTGAAAAACCTGCACCACTGGAACAGCAAGAATGGCTTGGCACTCCAGAGCTTGGCGGCACCCATTCTGGTGATCGCCATCCTGGCGCTGATGGTACTGCCTATCCCCCCCTGGCTGCTGGACACCTTTTTCACACTGAACATTGCCACCGCGTTGATGGTGATGATGATCGCGGCCTACATGGTCAAACCACTGGACTTTGCAGCTTTCCCCTCCGTGCTGCTGCTGACCACCTTGATGCGGCTGTCGCTGAACGTAGCTTCAACCCGCGTGGTGCTGCTGGAAGGCCACACCGGCCCTGGCGCTGCAGGGGCAGTGATCGAGTCGTTTGGTCACTTCCTGATTGGCGGCAACTTTGCCGTGGGCTTGATCGTGTTCGCAATTCTGGTGGTGATCAACTTTGTCGTGATCACCAAGGGGGCAGAGCGCATTGCCGAAGTATCAGCACGTTTCACCCTGGATGCCATGCCAGGCAAGCAAATGGCCGTGGACGCTGACTTGAACGCAGGTCTGATTGACGAAACGGAAGCCAAACGCCGCCGCGCTGAAGTGCAGGAAGAAGCCAATTTCTTCGGCTCCATGGACGGAGCATCCAAGTTTGTGCGTGGTGACGCCATGGCAGGCATCCTGATACTGGTGATTACCATTGTGGGCGGTTTCATCATCGGTATGGCCCAACACGGCCTGAGCGCTGGCGAAGCAGCCAACAGCTACATTCTGCTGTCGGTAGGTGATGCCCTGGTGGCACAAATCCCCGCGCTGCTCATCTCGGTGGCTTCTGCCATGGTGATTTCGCGTGTGGGCAAGGACAACGATACCGGCAAACAGATCGCCAACCAGATGCTGGCTTCGCCACGTGCCTTGGCGATCACTGCAGCCATCTTGGTCATGCTGGGACTGATTCCCAATATGCCGCACACGGTGTTTTTGACCATGGGCGCCTTGTTTGGCTATGGTGCCTGGCTGGTCTACCGTCGCAACACCAAGAAAGCGGAACAAACCAAGGCTGGAAGTGGTGCTGATGCCACCATGCCCGGTGCGTTGGCTGCTGCGCAACAAGATACTGAAGCCACGTGGGATGACCTGCAGCCCGTAGATCTGCTGGGTCTCGAGCTGGGCTATCGTCTGATTGCCCTGGTGGACAAAAAGCGCCAGGGTGACCTGCTCACCCGCATCAAGGGTGTACGGCGCAAATTTGCCCAGGAGGTGGGCTTTCTGCCTCCTGCCGTGCACGTGCGAGACAACCTGGAACTCAAGCCCAGCGCCTACCGCCTGACGCTGCGTGGCGTGATGGTCGGCGAAGGTGAAGCCTTCCCCGGCATGTACCTGGCTATCAATCCCGGTGGCATCACCACCCCGCTGATTGGCACTCCCACCACCGACCCGGCATTTGGTCTGCCCGCGCACTGGATCGACGAGCGCCAAAAGGAAGCGGCACAAATGGCAGGTTTTACCGTCGTTGATTCGGAAACTGTGATGGCGACACATTTGTCACACTTGATGCAAATGCATGCCGCCAAGCTGTTGAGCCGCAATGAGGTTCAGCAACTGGTGGATCACGTGGCCAAGTCCGCGCCCAAGCTGATTGAAGAAGTCATTCCGAAAATGGTGTCCATCACAGTGTTCCAAAAGGTGCTCCAGCTGCTGCTGGAGGACGCGGTGCACATTCGCGATATCCGCACCATCATCGAAACCCTGGCCGAGTACGCCACACAGACCCAAGACCCTGTGGAGCTGGCTCGCCGCGTGCGCATTGCGCTGGCTCCCGCCATCGTGCAGCAGATCTACGGCCCCACTCGTGAACTGAACGTGATTGCCATCGAGCCCGGCCTGGAGCGCTTGCTGGTGCAAGCCCTGAGCAACCCCCAAAGCCCTTCGCTGGATCCCGGCGTGGCCGATTTGCTGACACAGCGCGCCGCCGAAGTTGCCAACAAACAAGAAGAGTTGGGCCTGCCCGCCTGCCTGCTGGTGCCCGACGCCATTCGTAACGCTATCGCTCGCCTGGTGCGACGTGTGGCCCCCCGCCTCCAAGTGCTGGCGCACAGCGAGATCCCCGAGACCCACACCATCCGCATCGGCCCCATTCTTAAAGGTGCAAACGCATGAACATCCAACGCTTCATAGCCCCCACTTCACGTGAGGCCCTGGACAAAGCGCGTGCCGCATTCGGTGATAACACCCTGATTTTGTCCAACCGCCCCACAGCCAACGGCGTGGAAGTCATGGCGACCGCCGAAGACGCGCTAGGCAAGCTGGATCAAGGCAACCAGACCAGCCCTGGCCTGATGGCCGCCATCCAGGCCCGCGAGGCCGAAGAGACCCGTGCGCCCAAGCAAGCACCCAAGGCACCTATGCGCATGGATGCACTGCTGCAGGCAATGCCCGCATCAGGGCTCAAAGCCAGCCCCCGCCAGAGCGTGGCCGAAGACACCGAGCAGTTGGCCATGAGCACGCTGTCGTTCCAGGACTATGTGCGCGAGCGCATGCTGCGCCGCCGTAACGAAGAAATGAGCGGAGAAGTGGCCCCCGACGCCATGCCCACGTTTGCACGCAAAAGCCGCCTGGATGCCGTCCGTGACAGTGCTCCATTGCCCACCACACCTTCCGTGGTCAAGCACAATCCGCTACGTGGTCTGGCCGTGGAGCTTCCCGCCGACCCACCCCGCAAATCAGTGGTGTCTGCACCCGCAGCTGCTCCTGCCTTGCTCAACGAATTGCAATCCGTCAAGGACTTGATTGAAGAGCGCTTCAATACCCTGACCTGGATGAACCAGACGCGCAGCAACCCTCTGCACAGCAACATGATGCTGAAGCTGATTCGCTGCGGCTATTCACCTGCGCTGTCGCGCACTCTTATGGAGCGCTTGCCACAAAACGCCAGCCCTGCTGATGCCATGAAATGGCTGGTGCAGGTGCTCGAGCGCAATCTGCGTACAGACAGCACGGATGCGCCTATCTGGGACAAGGGTGGTGTGTTTGCTCTGGTGGGCTCTACCGGCGTCGGTAAAACCACCACTGCAGCCAAGCTCGCGGCCTTGTGCGCTGCCAAGCACGGCCCCAACAGCGTGGGCCTGATCACCCTGGATACCTACCGTGTGGGTGGCCACGATCAACTGCGCGCTTATGGCCGCATGCTCGGAGTAGTTGCCCACCTGGCACACGACAAGGCGGCGCTGCAAGATCTGCTAGGTCTGCTGGCTGGCAAGAAGATGGTCATCATCGATACCACTGGCGTGGCCCCACGTGACCCGCGCAAGGACGACATTCTGGAGGTGCTGGATATACCCGGTATCGAGCGCTTGCTGGTGGCCAATGCTGGCGCCCATGGCGACACGCTGGACGAAGCACTCTCGGCCTTCAAGCGCGTGGGCTGCCAACAGGCCATCCTCTCCAAGGTGGATGAAGCCGTCAAGCTGGCACCAGCGCTGGATGCACTGATTCGTCACCAGCTGGTGCTGCGTGGCATCACCAACGGCCAGCGCGTGCCCGAAGATTTTGCGCGCGCCAATGCCAGCGAACTGGTTGCCACCTCGATGCGCGCGCACTCCAGATCAGCGTTTGACCCCAGCACGCTGGACATGGATTACTATTTCACCGACTCTTCCATGGCTTCCCCCCAAGGAGCGCTGCATGCTTGAGAGCGCTTGGCACCAAGGAACCGGTTTGCACTGGCAAGGCGCGCAAACGTCGTTGCGCGTGCTGCCCGTGGTGCCATCCGGCGATAACGCAGACGCAGCAGCACTTTGGATGGCCTGCGCCCATTTGCAGCAGCAAGGCTACCCCGTCGTTGTGCTGGATGGCACAGAGCAAGAGACATCCGCCGCACCAGGCTTGCAAGACATGCTGCAACCACGCCAGGGCTATGCTTTTACAGCGCTGAACGCAGATATCCATGACCCGCACAGCATTGCGACCTTGCCTGCTGCGCGCGGCATGGTGCAGCTGCAGCACAAAGCCTCGGTGACTGGCGAGCGTCCGTTGAACTTGCTCTATCGCTTCGTCCGCAACCACGCCCTGGTCGTTCTGTGGGCACCCGCTCCCTTGCTCGCTGGCATGCTGCAAGCTTGCAGCCAGTCCTCAATCCAGCTGGTTCCCTCACAATCACGCCATGTCGTGAGCAGCTACCGCGCCCTCAAACACATGTTCATGCACTGTGCCCAGATGCCTCGCTTGGTGGCGCTTCGCCCTGCCAGCTATGGCCTGGATCCCGTGCTCAAGTCGGTGGCCCAATGCGCCATGCGCCATTTGCACACCGAGCCACTGTGTGAACAGTTCGACCCTGAGCAACCCCGCCAGCTGCAACGCTGGGCCCTACAATGTCTGGAGCATTCGGAGACGTTGCACGCTCCTCAGGAGCTTGCATTCACCGCCCCCTCCACAGATTCGCCAGCTTCGGCTGCATGGAGCCATTGAGTCAATGTATACCGCCCATGGTCAGTTGGATCGCGATGCACTGATTCGCCAGCACGCCCCGCTGGTACGTCGCATTGCACAACACATGATTGCCAAACTCCCGCCGAACGTGGAGTTGGACGACCTCATTCAGGTCGGCATGATTGGCCTGGCCGAAGCCCTTTCGCGTTATGAATCCAGCCAGGGCGTGCAGTTTGAAACCTTTGCCAGCCAGCGCATCCGAGGTGCCATGCTGGACGAGTTGCGCGACAACGACTGGATGAGCCGTAGCTCGCGCAAGGGACAAAAAGACATTGAGCGAGCCATTCACAAGCTGGAGCAAGAGCTTGGGCGCGCGCCTAAAGAGTCGGAGATTGCGCATTCCATGGATCTGCCGCTGAGCGATTACCAGGCTCTGCTGTCCAAGGTACGCGGCACACAGCTGATTTATCTGGAAGACATAACCCCTGGCGATGACGACAACGAAAGTTTTCTTGACCGCTACGTTGCCAACGCTGATGCCGACCCTTTTGCACTGCTGCGCGACGAGCGCATGCGCGCCGCCCTGGTGGAGGCCATTGAGAGCCTGCCTGAGCGTGAAAAGTACGTGATGGGCATGTACTACGAGCACGAAATGAATCTCAAAGAGATAGCAGCCGTACTTGAAGTGACAGAGTCGCGCGTGAGCCAGCTGCATAGCCAGGCAGTCGCTCGGCTTCGCACCAAGATGCGAGCACATTGAGCACGCCCGCCCACAAAAAAAGCGCCTTATGAAGCGCTTTTTTTGTGACTGGTAAATTTTCCCAGTCTCGTCACTGCTCTTGTTTGCGTCGCAGCTGCTTTCTTCCATGCCCATGGGCTTGCTGGCATGAACACCAGGGCATCCAGGAATGCGCGGCTAACCGCTGATGTGATAGATCCGCGCGACCGAAGCAGCAGCCCCCCGGTGCTTGCTGTCGCCATAGGTGTGGGAGATGGATTGCTCGGGCATCAGTGTTTTCAGTTGCTGGGCATTGATTGCAGACATCTTGGCAATGTGACCACGCAGCTGAATCAGGCGCTCCGAGATGATCTTCATACGCTGCACGTTTTCCAGCGTGAATTCAATCGCGCCAAAGCGCTGTGCCAGCCCAGCAAACGCCTGCATGCCATCGCGCAACTGGCCGATGGCCTGTTCGACCGATTCAGGCTGGTTGTCGACAATCAGAGCGTTGACCACATCGATCATGCCCTCGATTTGTTCCAAAGCTTCGCTGAGTTGCATGGTTCTTTCAGATTTTTGAGCGGTTCAAACAAAGTTTGGGCGCTGAGTACCGGTTTGGGCCGAAGGTCGGAAGGCCCGCACCGGCGCCAAGCGCCCGAAAAAGAAATTAAGCGCGCTCAGCGCCCAGCAGAGCTGCTGCGTCCACCAGCATCTTGTCGGCCACGACACTGGCATTCACTTTGAATGTGCCGTTGGCAATCGCTTCGCGGATGGCATTGACCTTAGCCATATCAATATCCGAGGACGACTTGGCATTCTGATCCAGCGAGCGCACGGAGCTGGACACCGTCACCGGCACACCGGCCGCATTGGCACGGCTTTGCTGCGCCACCTCACTGGCTGTGCCACTCTTGCTTTGCTGTGTATGTTGTACGGCGTTTTGCTGCAGCTTGGCTGCCAGCATTTCGACGTTGGTATTTTGTCCGACCTTCATTTCCTACTCCATCCGCCCCGCTCAAGGGCTCTGTAGCCTAGCTATCGACGCTTTTGCAAAGAACTTGAGCATTTTCTTCAAAAAGCTTGTATCACTGTGCAACAACGACTTCGCCTCGTGGATTGACCGTACCTATGACGGTGCGTCCATTGTCCATGCGTATCCTGACGCTCTGTCCCGCTGAACCACCTTCCAGGGCTTTACCTGAAGATGTCACCACAAACCCCTGGCCCTCAACCAGCACTTTCACACCAGCTCCGGGCTTGAAGATTTCAGCGGCTTTGACCATGGTCTGGCGCAAGGCCATGCCTGCGGTCAAGTTGCGCGCTGCCGTCTGTCCAATCCAGTCTTCGGCCAGGGCAATCACGGAATGTGGGGATTCGGCCCAGTCCACCTCCGACTGCATAGCGTGCTCAAAACTCAGCGTCTCGCCCATGCTGACGTTGTTCACCAGCACCCATGCAGGCCCAAATGCCTTGACGGTGACCGGCATGAAGACATTCCAGGGCTTGGTGCCTTCCACACAACGCAACCCTATGCGTGTGCGCCCCCACAACTTGCTGCCACTGGGCAAATAAGGCTCCACACGCATGCAAGGAGCCAGATTCAAGCGCGGATCAAGTTTGCCAACTTCCACCTCCATACGCAACGGCATGCTCTGCTGGGCTTCGCTTTGCGACAGCGCATCTTGCAACCATTGATTGCTCAGTTGGGACAAGTCTTGCGCCCACACCGCGGACACGCTGCCCGTAATCAGCAACGCCGCAGACATGCGCACGGCAGCACGTGCGGCGCGTGAGGACAGGAGCGAGAGCAAATCAGCAGGATGGAGCATGGCCTGCACTTTAGAGCCTGCGCCACTTTTCTAAACCCTGAAGTACGGCAGCAACCCCGCTTTCTTCGCGCTTTAGCAAAACCGCAGCATTTCCATAATCGCTGCACGCACCAAAGTCTGAGGGCTGGGTGCATCCATTTCGCTTTCTTTATCTGCAAAGGACTCACATGCTCGACAAAATGACTGGCCGTTTGGACTTTCACAGCGACGCGCTGCTGTTGCGCGCAGAACGCCAGCGTGTGATCTCCAGCAATATTGCGAATGCCGACACCCCTGGCTATGTTGCACGGGACTTTGATTTCGCCAAGACACTCAAGGCCGCGCAAGACGAAAACGGCTCGGTGCACCAAGCCTTGCAAGCAGCCAGCACCACCCATGCCCAGCACATGCCACTGCCTACCCAGAAGTTCGGTAGCGATGGTCAGAGCCCGCTGGGTTATGCACTGGCTTCACAGCCCAGTCTGGACAACAACACCGTGGATCTGGACCGTGAACGCGCCAACTTCGTGGACAACGCGGTGCGCTATGAAGCCACGCTGCGTTTTCTCAACGGCCAGTCCAAAACCATGCTCAGCGCCATCACTGGCCAGTAAGCCGCACTGACACAAGGAAACCTCCGCCATGTCCATGTTCTCCATCTTCAGCGTCTCTGGCAGTGCCATCAGCGCGCAATCCCAGCGTTTGAACGTTGTGGCCTCCAACCTGGCCAACGTGGACGCCGTGGCCGGTCCAGACGGTGAGTCTTACAAAGCCCGCCAGGTGGTATTTCAGACAGCGCCCATGGGGCCCGAAGGTTCTGCAGGTGTGAAGGTCAAAGACATCACCGAAGACAACACCCCTGGCCGTCGCGTGCACAACCCCGAGCACCCGCTCGCCGATGCCCAGGGCTATGTCACCCATTCCAACGTGAATGCCGTGGACGAGATGGTGAACATGATTTCCGCTTCCCGCTCCTACCAGAACAACGTGGAAGTCATGAACACCGCCAAATCGCTGCTGCTCAAGACGCTGCAGCTGGGCCAATAAGCACATACAGAAGAAAGTAGGCACGCATGATTTCCGGCCTCTCTCCCACCACCTATTCCGGCACTCCGAGCAACACGCCCACCTCGGCAGCAGACATGCAGAACCAGTTTCTGACGCTGCTGGTCGCACAGTTACAGAACCAGGACCCAACAAGTCCCATGGACAACGCACAGCTGACTTCGCAAATGGCGCAAATCAGCACTGTGAGCGGCATCGAAAAACTCAACAGCACCGTGGAAAGCGTGACCAGCCAATTTGCGTCCATGCAAATGCTGCAAGGTGCAACCATGATTGGGCATACCGTGCTGTCCGAAGGCAACAACCTGGGGCTTTCAGCCTTCGAAGACGAAGAAGGCAACACCAAGCTCAGCGGCACGGCCGCATTTGATCTGGACGCTTCGGCCGCCAATGTCACGGTCACCATCACCACCGCATCGGGCGAAGTCGTGGACACCCTGGAGCTGGGCTCTGCCGCAGCTGGCCGCAACTACTTCACCTGGGACGGCAGCGACTACACCGGCAGTGATCTGGACTTGCGCTTCAAGGTCAGCGCCACCAATGGTGAAGCGACCGTCAAGAGCACTTCACTGGCCCCCAACGCAGTGGTGGCAACGAGCATCAGCAACGGCTCACTCATGCTGGAGCTGGCCAACGGTAGCAGCATCAACTACAACAGCGTCAAGGCTGTGTTCTAAATTCGCAGGAGTTAACCATGGGCTTCCATCACGGACTTTCCGGCCTGAACGCATCCAGCAAAAACCTGGACGTGATTGGTCACAACATTGCCAACAGCAACACCGTCGGTTTCAAGAACTCGCGCACCGAGTTCAATGAAATGGTAGCCAGCGCCATGGGCGCTTCCAGCGCCAACAACACAGGCATTGGCGTCAGCGTGGCAGCGGTCTCGCAGCAATTCACGCAAGGTGTGATCACGCCCAGCGCCAACGGCCTGGATATGGCTATCAACGGCGACGGTTTCTTTGTGGTGCAAACAGGTACCGGCATTGCCTACACCCGCAACGGCGCATTCCAGCTCAACAAGAATGGCGAGCTGGTGACGGTCAATGGCGACAATGTTCAAGGCTACAAGATCAACCCCGAAACCGGAGTACGCGAAAGCGTCAGCCTGAGCAATCTGGTGTTCCCTGCGGGTGCACCGATTGCCGCCAAGCAAACGAACAATGTTTCGGCCACCATCAACCTGGATGCACGCGTGGATCAGGACGCCAACCCCGCGCCTCCACGCGCCACCTATGGCACTTCGCTGGAAGTCTTTGACGAGCAAGGCATGGCCACACCACTGTCCATGTACTTCCAGAAGACCGATGCCAACACCTGGGAAGTCTATGACAGCCTGGATCCCAACGCCGAGCCCTTGGGCCGCATGGTGTTCAACTCTGCAGGCAAGCTGATTGATGTCGAGTCTTACGGCGCAGCCAGCAAGTCCTTCACCTCCACCGGTGGCACCACACTGAGTACATCGATAAAGAGCAACAACCCCAATGACCCCAACCCCGGTGCCTGGGACGTGAACATCAATCTCAGCGGTGTCTCGCAATTGGGTAGCGCTTTTTCCGTGGCCAAGCTCACGCAGGACGGCTACGCTTCGGGCGAGCTGACCTCCGTCAACGTAGCGTCCGACGGCACCTTGATGGCCACCTATTCCAATGGCATCACCCGTGCAGAAGCCCAAGTGGCACTTGCCAAGTTCACCAACACCCAAGGTCTGCAGCCGGATGGCAACAACAACTGGGTGGTCTCCAATGACTCCGGCCCGGCCATCTACGGCGCGGCGGGCACGGGCAGTTTTGGCACCATCCAGGGCAGTGCCCTGGAGGAGTCCAACGTTGACCTGACTGCACAGTTGGTCAACATGATGACCGCGCAACGCGCCTATCAGGCCAACGCACAAACCATCAAAACCCAGGACCAGATCTTCTCGACGCTGGTCAACCTGCGCTAAACGCGCTGCACACGCGCCACTAGGAATTCGCCATGGACCGCATCATCTACACCACCATGACCGGCGCCAACGCCGCTGCGCAGCGGCAGGCGGTGCTTTCCAACAATCTGGCCAACGTCTCGACCACGGGCTTCCGTGCCGAACTGAGCACCTTCCGCTCGGTGCCGCTGCAGGGCCAGGGTTCCAGTACGCGCGTGTTTGGCCTGGACGCTACCTCGGGTCACCTGGACCAGCCAGGACCTGCCATAACCACCGGAAAAAGTACCGACCTGATGGCTCGAGGCAACGCCTGGTTTGCCGTTCAAGGACTGGACGGGCTGGAGGCTTATACCCGCAACGGCGCTTTGGAAGTTACCGCGGATGGTCAGTTGGTCACTGCCAACGGCCTGCCTGTGCTGACTGACGGCGGCGCTCCTGTGGACATTCCGCAAAACGCCCGCGTGAGCTTTGGCGGTGACGGCACGGTGGTGGCCACGCTGGATGGTCAGGACCCCATCAACATTGGCCGTCTGAAGATGGTCACCCCCAATCAGGACCAACCGCTGCAGCGCGGCGATGACGGCCTGTTCCGCAATGCGCAGGGCGACCTGCCCGCAGATGCCAATGCCACCGTGATCGCTGGTGCGCTCGAAGGCTCGAACGTGAATGCTGTGGAAGCCATGGTCGGCATGATTGCCGCCTCACGCCAGTTCGAGCAACAGATGAAGCTGCTGACCACGGCAGAAAACAACGACAAGACTGCCAGCCAGCTGCTGAGCATGAACGGCTAAGCCGCAACGTAACGAATTACGGAAGGACACTTCACCATGATGAATTCCCTGTGGATTGCCAAAACCGGCATGTCAGCCCAGCAGACCAATATGGATGTGGTCTCGCACAATTTGTCCAACGTCTCCACCACGGGCTACAAGCGCCAGAGCGCCGTTTTTGAAGACTTGATCTATCAGAACCTGCGCCAGGTGGGTTCGCAAGCCGATGAGCAGAACATTCTGCCCACCGGCATGCACCTGGGGCTGGGTGTGCGCACCGTGGCCACCACCCGCAACTTCACGCAGGGTACTCCCCTGGAATCGGGCAAGGATCTGGATGTCGCCATCAGCGGTGACGGTTTTTTCCAGGTACAAATGCCGGATGGCACCACGGCATACACCCGCGATGGCACTTTCAGCAAAGATGCCAACGGGCAATTGGTGACCGCTGGCGGCTACCCCTTGCTGGACGGTATCACCGTGCCTCAGGATGCTACCAAGCTGAGCATCAGCCGCTCGGGCGCGGTATCGGTCACTTTGCCCGGTCAGGCTCAGCCCCAACAGATTGGTCAGCTCAACACGGCCTCCTTCATCAATGCCCCCGGCCTGGAGCCCATTGGCGAGAATCTGTACCGCGAAAGTGCCGCATCGGGCGCGCCTCAGACCGGCACACCGGGCACCAACAACCTGGGTACTGTGATGCAAGGTTTCCTGGAATCATCCAACGTGAACGTGGTGGAAGAGCTGGTGAACATGATCCAGACCCAGCGCGCCTACGAGATGAATTCCAAGGCCATTTCCACCAGCGACCAGATGCTGGCCAAGCTGTCGCAGCTGTGATTTTTCCTTCCTTGCTGCGCTGATCCCGGTCTGCCCAGATCGCTCAGCGTCACAAGCGTTTGCCTTGCATTTCTTCGGAGCGTTTATGTCCGCCTCTCGCCCCTTGTTCCAGACTTTGGCATGGATGCAGCATGCTCCACGCACTGCGCTATCAGTTGCAGCCTGTCTGGTTGTCAGCGGCTGCGCGTTCAATGATCCGCCTCCGGTTGATCTGCACAACCAGACCCAGCCTTTGCCGTCCACTGCCATTGCTGCTCCCCAGCAGCAGGCCCAGGCCACAGGCGGCCTGTTCCAGGCGAACCGTTATCGCCCCCCATTTGAAAGCCGTCGCGCGCGCCTGGTGGGTGATATGGTGACCATTCAGATTGCAGAAAAAGTCACAGCCAGCCAGAAGTCATCCTCCACGGTCAACCGTGACAGCAAAATGTCGGCTGGCATCACCGATCTGCCTATCCTGACCGGTGGCGCACTCGGCACAGCACAAAAGCTGGGCAAGCTGGGCGTTGGCAGCAACTCCGACTTTGAAGGCGGTGGTGGCACCTCCAGCGCCAACACTTTCACCGGAGCCATCACGGCCACCGTGGTAGAGGTGCTGCCCAACGGGCATTTGGTGGTCACCGGAGAAAAGCAAATTGGCGTCAACCAAAATGTTGATGTGCTGCGCTTCACCGGCACAGTAGATCCGTACCAACTGCAGCCCAACAGCGTGATCAGCTCCACCCAGGTGGCCAATGTGCGCGTGGAATCGCGCGGTCGTGGCCAGCAAAATTCAGCGCAGGCAATTGGCTGGTTGTCACGCTTCTTTTTGAGCTTTATCCCTTTCTAAAGCTCTCCAGAATTGGGCAGTATGAAAGTACTGTCCACGCTCTCCACATTCCGCGCCGCACGCCTGGCTCTGGCACTGCTGGCTCTTGGCAGCGGCATGCTGGCATCGCCGGCCCACGCCTTGCGCATCAAGGAAGTGGCCTCGGTTCAGGGCGTTCGGTCCAACCAGTTAACCGGCTACGGCTTGGTGGTCGGCCTTGATGGCACCGGCGACCAGACCACCCAGATGCCCTACACCACCCAAACGCTGGCGAACTATCTGCAGCAAATGGGCATCACGCTGCCTGCCACCGCCAACACCAACAATCTGCAGCTCAAGAACGTGGCAGCCGTCATCGTCACGGCCGATCTGCCTGCGTTTGCCCAGCCCGGCCAGCACATTGACATCAATGTCTCATCCATGGGCAATGCCAAATCGCTCAAGGGCGGCACACTGATCACCACCCCTTTGCGCGGCGCCGACGGCGAAATTTACGCTCTGGCACAAGGCAATCTGGTCATTGGCGGTGCGGGTGCCTCACAGGGCGGCTCCAAGGTGCAAATCAACCACCTCAGCGCAGGTCGCATTCCCCTGGGCGCGCAGGTGGAGCGTGCGGTTCCCACGCCGATCCATGACGGTGACACCATCAAGCTGGGCCTGAACACCACCGACTTCCTCACCGCCAACCAGGTGGTCAACGCCATCAACAACCGCCACGGCATGGGCACGGCCATGGCGCTGGATGGACGCACGGTTGAGGTACAAGCCCCGCAGCACCCCGGTGCACGCGTGAGCTTTATTGCCGACATTCAAGAGCTGAACCTGCCCACCAACAAGCCTTCTGCCAAGGTCGTGATCAATGCCCGCACCGGCTCCATCGTGATGAACCAGTCCGTCACCTTGGGGCCTTGTGCCATCGCCCATGGCAATCTGGCTATCACTATCGACTCCACCCCTGTCATCAGCCAGCCTGGTGCGTTCTCCCAAGGCCAGACCGTGGTGGCAGAGAAAACCAATATCAACGTCACGCAGGATGCCGGAAAGATTGTGCGCGTGCCAGCGTCGCCACAGCTGGCCGATGTGGTGCGCTCGCTCAATGCCTTGGGAGCCACACCGCAAGACCTGCTGGCGATTTTGCAAGCCATCAAAGCAGCTGGCGCGTTGAATGCCGAACTGGAGGTGATATGAGCACGATCCACACAGGCAATGCGCTGGCCACCGATATCCATGCGCTCAACAGTCTGAAAAATCAGGCCAACGCCAAAAATCCGCAAGCGGCACGCGAGGCAGCCAAACAGCTGGAATCGCTATTCATGCACGAGATGATCAAGAGCATGCGCCAGGCCACAATGAAAAGTGGCTTGCTGGACAACGAAAGCTCTAAGTTGGCAGACTCCATGATGGACCAGCAGCTGTCGGTATCCATGGCGGGCATGCCCGGCGGGCTGACGGATGCGATCACCGCGCAGATTGCACGCTCCATGGGCATCGACCCTGCCGAAGCCGGAGTGAACCCTGCCGCAGCATTGGGTGGCATGGAGCGCAATTTCAGCATCCCTTCCACCGTCAGCTTCGCAGGGCGCAGTGCCCGCTATCCGGGCTTGTCTGGAACCGCACCTCTGGGCGGAAGCACCGCATTCCTGGACGCTTACGCACCATCACCCAAAGGACGCGACAATTTCGTCCAGGCCCACCAGAGTGCTGCACAACGTGTGGCACGTGAAAGTGGCATTCCCGCCAGCTATATGCTGGGTCAGGCCGGTCATGAAACCGGCTGGGGCAGAAGCGAGATTCGGGGCGACAACGGCAGCAACTCCTTCAACCTGTTTGGCATCAAGGCCACGGGCAACTGGAGTGGCAAGGTCGCAGAAATTACCACCACCGAATACATCGATGGCATTCCACGCAAGGTCAAGGCCAAATTCCGCGCCTATGACTCTTACGAAGATTCCTTCCGTGACTACGCCCGTCTGATCACGGGAAACCCGCGCTACGCCAAAGCCATGCAAAGCACCGGCAGCGCCACGGCCTATGCCACAGCCCTGCAGAACGCAGGCTATGCCACCGATCCTCTTTATGCCAGCAAGCTGTCCCGCGCCATCCAGAGCGCGCAAAACGCACAGCAGGGCAACCAAGGTTAAAGCTTTAGAAAGACACGCCAATGAGCTTACTGAATGTCGGCATCTCTGCACTGACTTCCAACCAGCAGGCACTGACCACGACGGGGCACAATATTGCCAACGTCAACTCCAAGGGTTACTCACGCCAGACCGTCATCACGAATGCGCTGGTGGGACAGAACCTGGGCTCTGGCTATATCGGCCACGGGGTACAGGTGGCTACCGTCCTGCGCAACTACAACGCCTTGCTGGGCAAACAGTCCAACGCTGCCAATGCTGCCAGCGCAGCCGATGCCATCCGTTACCAGTCCTTGATGCAGATGCAGGACATCTACTCCGGCGGCGATGCCAGCCTGGGCGCAGCCATCAACGACATGCTCAACGCATTTGCTGACATTGAAAGCGCACCCAGTGATGCCAGTGCGCGCAATGTCTCCTTGACTCGCATGAACGAGCTGGCCTCGCGCTTTCGTGCGGCCAATGCCACGCTGGAAGAGCTGGACTACAGCACCAAACAACGGATCAGCAACGACATTACCGTGGTCAACAGCCTGGCAGGACAGGTTGCAAGCCTGAATGCGCAAATCACACGTGCCCTCTCAGCAGGCCATGCGCCCAATGATTTGCTGGACGCGCGCGATGAACTGGTTCGCGAAATCAACCAATATGTGCAAACCAGCCAGGTGGACGCCGATGATGGCGGCATCAACCTTTTCATCGCTGGTAGCCAGCCTCTGGTGCTGGGCCAGAGCGTCGCCTCGCTGAGCGTGGCGGAGACCTCGGAATACCCGGGCAGCCAGAAACTGTCGCTGTATTTCAGCTACAGCAATGGTGATAAGGTCGAGCTAACCGCCAACATGCTGGGTGGCGGTGAAGTGGCTGGCTTGCTCAAGTTCAACAACGAAGACCTGGTGGAAGGACGCAACCTGCTGGGCCGTATGGCCGTGGTCATCAGCGACCTCATGAACAAGCAGAACCAGCTGGGCCTGACGCTTTCAGGCGAGTATGGAAAGCCATTGTTCAACACCGTACTCAATGGGCAGGGCTATAGCACTCTGACGGACAGCGCCTCCGTGGCCTTGAAGGACTCCGCTTCGCTGCGTGCCTCCGACTACCAGATTGTGTATGGTCCCAACGACACGGCCACACTGACACGCCTGAGCGATGGCACCAAAGTCGACATCAGCAATGCATCAGCAGGGTTTGATCTGGAGTTCGATGGTCTCACCTTCAATGTCCCGGCCACCAATGCACAACCTGGGCAAAGCATCTTGTTCCAGCCCTTTTCCAAGGCCGCAGAGCAAATGCAGCCCCTGGTGCACAACCCCGACGATTTGGCCGTCGCCAATGCAGTCACCGCCAGCATCAACACCCAGGCTTACAGCACACTGCAGCTCAATAGTTTGACGACCACGGACACCAGCAAGCTGCCCGCCCTGCAGCAGCCACTGCAAATCGTGTTTACCGATGACCAGGGCAGCTATCAGCTCACCGTGGGCAACACCGTCTACAACGGTACGTTCACTTCCGGCAGCAGCATCCCTGAAGCGGGCTCTGCCGCTGCACAGGCTCTGGGCTGGAATATCACCCTGACCGGCACTCCCAAGGCTGGAGACACCGTCACCGTGGGCAACGCCAAGGATCTGGGTGCCGAAGGTATCGCCTTGAATGCGGGCAATGCTGCCGCTTTTCTGGGTTTGCGCGATGCTGCCGTTTTTGACTCTGGCACCCTGCTCAGCGATGGTTTTTCCGCAGCCATGGCCGTGGTGGGAACACGCACCCAGAGTGCCAAGCTGGCCGCCCAACTGTCGGAAACTGTCGCCAACAACTTGAACCTGGACCGCACCTCGGTATCTGGCGTCAACCTGGATGAAGAGGCCGCACGCCTGCTGCAATATCAGCAGGCCTACCAGGCATCGGCCAAGGTGATACAGACAGCGCAATCCTTGTTTGACAGCGTGCTCAACGCCGTCGGTCGCTAACGCCTAGGAGACTTTCATGAGTATTTCCCGCCTCGGCACTGCCAATACCTATGACCGCACCATCAGCAACATCAGCAAGCAACAAGCCGAGCTGAGCAGCCAGATGGAACATGCATCTGCTGGCAAGCGCGTGCTGCGTGCCAGTGACGATCCTGTGGCTGCCGCACAGGCAGAACGGGCTCGCACACGTATAGCGCGCGTGGAGACCGACCAGCGCACCTTGAATGCGCAGGTCAGCACCATGGAATATGCAGAAGCCACGCTGGGCGACATCAACGACCGTTTGCAAGACTTCCGCGAGCTGTTGGTGCAGGCAGGCAATGGCAGTTACGACGAAGTGCAGCTTGGTGCACTGGCTCAAGAGCTACAAGGCTTGCGCGATCAGATTCTCGGGTATGCCAACCGCCAGGACAGCAATGGACTGCCACTGTTCCGCGGCCTGGACAGCCAAAGCAGCCGCCCTTACACAGACGCTGCCTCCTCCGTGCAACCCGGGCAGGCCAACAGCGGTGAGTACACCATCAGCAACTCGCTGGATGGCAACTATGCTTTCTTCTTGGGGAAGACCGGCAACGGCGTGCTGGCCATGGAGGCACATTCGCCCAACAACAGCTTTTCCACCGATGCAGGCACCATCGTCGACCCCGCCACCGCAGTGGCGCTGACCGACCCATTGACCGTGAATTTCCGGGACAACGGCGGCACCAAGGAATACAGCATTGACGGTGGCACCAGCTGGGCCACCTTCAGTACACCGCTGACAGTGGCGGGTATGGAGATCAACTTCACCGGCACACCCGAAGCCGGCGACAGCCTGACCATCATGCCCAGCGAAGAGCAGTCCATCTTTGCGGCCATGGACAAGGTCATTGCGGCCTTGAACGTCCCTGGCAGCAACGGCAGCAGTGTCTCCCAGGATGTGTTGCGCGCCATCTCCGAGATCGACATTGGCATCAGCCGCGTCTCTACCGTGCGCAGCGCCGCTGGCACGTTGCTGGTGGACGCCCAGCGCAAGGAAAGCACCTTGCTGCACCGCTCGGAGATGATGGAGAACCAACGCTCCCAGGCAGAGGACATTGACATGGTGAAGGCCTTGTCTGACCTGGAGTCCCAGCAGACTGCGGTGTCGGCAGCCCTGCAGACCTATGCCTCCATCCAGAAACTATCGCTGTTCAACTACATCGGCTAAGCTGCCTATCCCTCTGACACCTTAGGTTGGCACCGTGGAATTTGTTCTCAACGCTTTGGTCATGGGCTATCGCCCGCTGTGGAATGCCGAACGCAATCTGGGCGGCGTGCAGCTGTTTTTGCACGACCACCCCAACACCCCGGTAGACACCGCCCACCTGCTGCGCATCCTGAGCGAGATGTGGGCCCCTTCTTCGCCCTTGCTGCTGTTGTCGCCGCAATCGCTCCCGCTGCTGCAATCGCTGCTCACACATATCAAAGCCAGCCCGATCTGGGCGCTGGAGGTGCGTGCGCAGTGGCTGGCCGACAACCCTGAGCTGCAAACCCAGGTGGCTGCAGCAGCGCAACGCGGCGTGCGTCTGGTATGGCGCGGCAGCATGAACCAGCTCCCCAGCAAGCAGGACGCCCGGCACTACGCATGCAGCCTGCTGCACCTGGAGCCGCAGGATGCCATGACCCTCATGCGCGTCGCTGCCGATCAGCCTGTGCCGCAGCGGCTGGCCCTGCTGGAAGGTCAGATGTATGAGGAAATCCACAGCCAGATATTGGCCCACCGCTGTCTGGAGCAATACCACGCAAGCGCCATTGCAGGCTGGCCGAATGAAGACATACTGCACCGTGTCCGCGGAGCACGGGTTTTGCACCCTTCACACGCGCATGTGCTGCGCTTGATGCAGGCTGTCGATGCCGATCAATCGCTGGAAACTTTTGAAGAAATCCTCAGCGAAGACCCTTTACTGGCCTACCGCTTCATGCTGTACGCCAATTCGGCCGCGCTTGGTGCCCGCAATCCCATCGACTCGCTGCGTCGCGCGCTGCTCATGCTCGGTTACGGCACGCTCAAGGAATGGCTCATCACCCAGCTGGCGCATGCCAGCCACGAAAAAGATCTGCACCCGATCCGTCTGGGTACGGTCATGCGTGCCCAACTCACGGCACACTTGCTGGATGCGGGTGTCAGCCAGGAGCTGCGTAGCGAGGTTTATCTGTGCGGGCTGTTTGCCCGCCTCGACGATGTGCTTGATGAACCGCTGCAGACAACGCTCTCCCGTCTGCCACTGTCCGAACGCATCCCCGACGCCGCCGTGCGCGGCGAGGGCCCGTATGCACCCAGCCTGCAACTGGCATTTGCACTGGAAAAGGAAAACGGTGCAGCCACCGTCCGCGAGGTGTGCATCGAACACGATATTTCACTGGAGCACGTCAACCGCACTTTGCTTCGCCTGGCTTGCGGCTGGAGCAATCAGCGCCCATCCTGGTGATCACACTCCCCGCCTGCTTGTGCGCCTGTGCACATTGAACCGAAGCCGCCAGCGCCGTAAGCTTCGGTTTTTCATTTTTTGCTCACACTCTTGATACAAACCTGCTGGCCTTGACGGCACAAGGCCTCTACAGTGTCGGGTGCTGCTTCTTTGTCCACCATGCCACTCCAAGAATTCACTGCCCTGCTCATTTTGGCAACAGCCATGAGCTTTTCACCCGGCCCCAACACCACCTTGTCCACTGCAATGGCAGCCAACCACGGACTGCGGCACAGCTTGCGCTTTATCGTGGCCGTTCCTGTAGGCTGGACTTTGCTGCTCATTTTTTGCGCATTCGGCGTCGGCGCACTGATCACCGGGGTTCCTGCCCTGCGCTGGGGGATCAAGGTCGTGGGTATCGGCTATTTGCTGTGGCTGGCCTACAAGCTCTCGGGTAGCGGGAAACTGGCACAGGCACATCCATCGCAGCTGCAAGTGGGCTTCGGGCAAGGGGTTTTGCTGCAATTCGTCAACATCAAGGCATGGCTTTTGGCGTTGACCATCGTCGCGGGTTGGGTGGCAGGCCAGTCGGACGCCGGTCGTCGCATACTGGTAGTTCTTCCGGTGATGGCCTTTTATGCTTTCAGCAGCAACCTGCTGTACGCCTGTATCGGAGCCGCTTTGCGCCAATGGCTGGCACAAGGCCGACGCCTGCTGTGGTTCAACCGAAGCATGGCCTTGCTGCTCGTGGCCACTGCCATTTGGATGTTGCGTGCCTGACATCCGTATTTTTTTCTGCACACCTCCCGCAAGCCCGTGAACTTCGGCTCACAATAGCCGCACCAGTGTCTCCATCTATCCGGTGGGATGACACCAATTGCCAAGCTGCCCCCTGCATCCGTATTAGCCGGGACGCATTGCCATGCTGTACCACGGTATGCTCTTTGCAACAAGCTTTTGCCAGCACGCGCACAGTGCGCGCTGCTTATTGAGATTGAGTAGTTATGACGAATTGGACCCTTGCTGCACGTGCAGCCAAGATGAACTCCTCCGCGATTCGCGAAATCCTGAAACTGACCGACCGCCCCGGCATCATCAGCATGGCTGGTGGCCTGCCTTCGCCTGCCAGCTTCCCGCTGTCTGCCTTCACCCAGGCTTGCAACACCGTGATGGAACGTGACGGCGCAGCCGCACTGCAATACTCCACCACAGAGGGTTTCCCGGCTCTGCGCCAAGCCATTGCGGACTTTCTGCCTTGGGATGTCAATCCCGAGCAAATTCTGATCACCACCGGTAGCCAGCAGGCACTGGACCTGATCGGCAAGATTTTCCTGGACAAAGACAGCCGCATTCTGGTGGAAAAGCCCACCTACCTGGGCGCCTTGCAAGCCTTCACGCCCGTTGAGCCTGTAGCCGTGGGCGTGGACAGTGACGACGAAGGCATGCTGATTGATGACTTCGCCGCCAAGGTAGGCACAGGTGCCGACAAGGCTCGCGTCGCCTATGTGCTGCCCAACTTCCAGAACCCTACGGGCCGCACCATGAGCGAGGCACGCCGCCAGGCACTGGTGGAAAAGGCCAAGGAGCTGGACATTCCGCTGATTGAGGACAACCCTTACGGTGACCTGTGGTACGAAGGAGAGCCACCGCTGCCTTTGGCTGCACGCAACCCCGAGGGCGTGATCTACATGGGCTCGTTTTCCAAGGTGCTGGCACCCGGCCTGCGTGTGGGCTTCATCGTCGCGCCCAAGTCGGTCTACGGCAAGCTCACACAAGCCAAGCAAGCCGCCGACCTGCACAGCCCCAGCTTCAATCAGCGCGTGGTGGCTGAAGTGATGAAGGATGATTTCCTGCGCAGCCACATCCCTACCATTCGCGCCATGTACAAGGTCCAGCGCGATGTGATGCTGGTCGCCTTGCAGCGGGAAATGGAAGGTCTGGATGTCACCTGGACACGCCCCGTGGGTGGCATGTTCCTGTGGGTGCGTCTGCCCAAGGGCATGGATGCACAAGTCCTGCTGGCAGAGGCTGTCGAGCGCGGTATGGCTTTCGTGCCCGGCGCGCCGTTCTACGCCGATGATGCGGAAATCAATACGTTGCGCCTGTCGTATGTGACTGTCTCGCCCGAGCAGATCAACCAGGGTATTGCCGCATTGGCAGCCGCCATTCGCGCTCTGCAGACCAAGTAATCCAACCGCACGCAGGCTACGCCGCTGCAAGTGGCGTATCGTGTAGAGCGCATAGCTTGCATGAGCTATGCGCTTTTTCTTTGCCCTTTTTTTATCCTGCACCATGCCTACTTACGCCACCCCTGCATCCCGTCCCTTGATGACCGTCGATGTATTCACTGCCGTACCGTACAAAGGAAACCCTGTCGCGGTGGTGCTGGATGCCGAGGGGCTGGACGAAGCCACCATGCAGGCATTCGCGCGCTGGACCAATCTGTCGGAAACCACTTTTGTGCTTCCCCCCAGCGAGACTGCACGTGCGCAGGGTGCCGACTATCGCGTGCGCATCTTCACACCCGCGGCGGAAATGCCATTCGCAGGTCACCCTACCCTGGGCACCTGCCACGCATGGCTCGCGCATGGAGGTCAGCCTCAACGCCCGGAATACATCGTGCAAGAATGCGCCAAGGGCTTGGTCACCATTGAGCGCACAGCGCACGGCCTGTCATTTGCCAACCCAAGCACCAGCGCGCTGCCCTTGCCAGCCAATCTGCATGCCATTTATGCCGCCCTGGGTCTGCATACTGAACAGGTCATCGATGCTGCCTATCTGGACAACGGCCCCCACTGGATGTGCTTGCTGCTGGACAGCCCTGATACCGTGCTGTCGCTGGAACCCAACCTGGCGCAAATCAAGGCTCTGGGTCACAAAGTGGGCGTGGCCGCGCTCTATCAGGACGACGATGCCACCCCGCTGATTGGCAGAGCCTGTCGCGAAGCCGAAGCCTTCGCCACCGGACTTCGTGCCACACCCGCTAGCGCTGCTGCCAAACTGGAGATACGCGCCTTCAGTACCACCGGCGTGGAAGACCCGGTCACTGGCAGCCTCAATGGCTCGACAGCGCAATGGCTGATTGCGCAAGGCCATGTACAAGCGCCCTATATGGCCAACCAGGGTGCTTGTGTGGGGCGTGACGGCTGGGTCTCCATCACCCAGGATGCCAGCGGCCAGGTCTGGGTAGGCGGGCACACCGTTACCTGCGTACAAGGCGAGGTGACGCTATGAACACCGTTGCTGCGCGCCAACGGCCGATGATGACCGTTGATGTATTCACTGACGTCGCCTACAAAGGCAATCCAGTCGCTGTGGTGCTGGATGCGGAGGGGCTCGATGAAGCCAGCATGCAGGCCTTTGCACGCTGGACCAATCTGTCGGAAACCACCTTTGTGCTGCCCCCCAACGAGACGGCGCGTGCACAGGGCGCAGACTATCGACTGCGTATTTTTTCACCGGCAGGGGAAATGGATTTTGCCGGGCACCCGACTTTAGGCAGCTGCCACGCATGGCTGGCACATGGCGGGCAAGCTCAAAACGCGCAGCGCATTGTCCAAGAATGCGCGGCAGGCCTGGTGGCCATTCAGCGATCCAGCCAAGGGCTGGCGTTTGCAGCGCCCACGGTGCAGATGCTCGCTGTTCCCAACGGATTGACACGTATTTATGAAAGCCTGCAACTGGATGCGGCCCATGTACAGGCAATTGCCATGCTGGACGTTGGCACCCCTTGGCTATGCATACAGGTGGATACCGCAGACACCTTGCTTGCGCTGCAACCCACCATCAGTGCGCTACAAGCGCTGAGCGATCTGTTCGAGGAAGATGTGGGCATTGGTCTTTGCGCACTGCGTCACCACGAACAAGCCCAACTGGAAGTGCGTGCATTCACTTTGTCGGGTTATGAAGACCCTGTCACCGGCAGCCTCAACGCCTGTCTGGCCGATTGGCTCTGCACACGCAATGAAATTCAGGCGCCTTATCTGGCGCTGCAAGGCCGCAGTGTTGGCAGAAATGGCCGGATACACATTGCTCGGGATGCGCAGCAACAGCTATGGATAGGCGGCCAGTGCGTACTTTGTATTCAAGGGACAGTGCTTTTGTAGCGAGCCTGACGATGATGTTGCTTAAAAGCAAATAAAAACAATTATCAATCACATAAAATCTTTGCTTTGATTGATGCTCCATCCACGACCTATGTACCGCTACCTGATTGCCAGCACGCTCGCCCTGGGGGCGCTCACCACCACGTCCGCCTTTGCCGCCCAGCCCGCAGCTAACGCTGCCAGCGCAAGCGTAGGCCAACTCAAGGCCCAGGACGTCGTGCAACACTACAGCACCTTGGTGTATGCCAATTACAGTGACACCATTACAGCGGCCAAGCAGTTGCAAAAAGCGGTGCATGCCTTCTTGGCCAAGCCCAGTCAAGCTACACAAGATGCAGCGCGCAAGGCCTGGCTGGATGCACGCGAGTTCTACGGCCAAACCGAGGCCTTCCGTTTCTACGACGGTCCGATTGACAGCGAGGACGGCCCCGAAGGCCAGCTCAACGCCTGGCCCATGGATGAGTCCTATGTGGACTACGTGGTGGGTGATGACAATGCCGGCATCATCAACAACCGTAAAGAAGCCATCACCAAACAGCGTCTGGCTGATTTGAACGAGCACGACGGTGAGGAAAACATCTCGACAGGCTGGCATGCCATCGAGTTCATGCTCTGGGGCCAGGACTTGAGTGACACCGGCCCCGGCGCACGCCCATTCACCGATTTCATCGATGGCAAGAAACCCAACGCTGACCGCCGCCGTCAGTACCTGAAGGTGGTGACCGAGCTGTTGATTGATGACCTGGAATCGGTTGCCAAGGCATGGAAGCCCGGTGTGAAGAACAATTTCCGCGCTGAGTTTGAAGTCGGTGGCGAAGAGTCCTTGCGCAAGATTTTTGTGGGCCTGGGCTCCTTGTCGCGCGGCGAGCTGGCGGGCGAGCGCCTGGAAGTGGCCATGGCCAGCCGCGACCAGGAAGATGAGCATTCCTGCTTCTCCGACAACACCCACCGTGATGCCGCAACCAATGCACAAGGCATTCAAAACGTCTGGCTGGGCAGCTACAAGCGCCTGGATGGCTCGCAGCTCAAAGGCCCTGGCCTGCGTGACTGGGTGGCAGCCCATGACCCAGCAATTGCCGAAAAAACCTCCATGCAAATCGCCAAGTCTGTGGCATCTGCCAATGCCATTCCTGCACCGTTTGACCAGGCCATCCAAGGGGCGCGTGACAGTGCTGCACGCGCCAGTATTCAAACCACCATTGATGCGCTGACTCAGCAAAGCAAGGACTTGGTAGAGGCAGCCAAAGCCGTAGGCTTTGAGCAACTGAATCTGGTGGAGCCCTGATCGCACGCAACTTCGGCTGCCTGCCCCTGACACCGCTGCTGCTCTTTTGGGCACATCAGGCAGCGGTGTAATTTTTTAGAATTTGTGAACGCGTTATGAAACCCTTGCAAACACTTGGCACCCTCTTCGCCTCTGCACTGGTTTTGGCCGCTTGTACCGCACAATCGACCTCCAGCCAAGCGACTTCCAGCGCCCCCAGCACCTTGTTCGATCGCCCTGCCCCCGATGCCCAGCCCGGCGGCAGCACAACCGTGTTCTCCAACGGTCGCAATGCGTTCTCTTTGCCTGCAGCCAACCTGAGCGATGCTGAGCGCACACGCTTTGTGATTGGCAACTCCTTCTTCAAGCGCAACTGGGTGCAAGCGCCTGCATCCACCAGTGCACGCGATGGTCTGGGCCCACACTTTCTGGCCCGCTCGTGCGGCGGCTGCCATGCACAGGATGGCCGTGCCCAGCCACCAGACTTTCACAACCCGCTGGCTCCACAGCCCTTTGCGGGCTTGCTGATTCGTTTGTCCGTCCCCGGCACCGATGCCCATGGCGGCCCCAAGCACGAGCCGGTCTATGGTGACCAGTTCAACACCATGGGCGTCAACGGCGTCAAAGGTGAAGGCACGCTGACGCTCAGCTATGAAAGCATTGCTGGCCAATATGCCGATGGCAGCCCCTACACTCTGGAAAAACCCATCTATCACTTCTCGGATCTGGGCTACGGCCCCATGGCTGCCGACGTGATGTTCAGCCCCCGTATTGCGCCGCAGGTGATCGGCCTGGGTTTGCTGGAAGCCATTGCAGAAGCCGACATCCTGGCCAACGCCCAGGCTCAGGCTGCTACTGCGGGCCCCATCAAAGGCCAGCCCAACCATGTATGGGATGCCTATGCCCAGCGCATGATGCTGGGGCGCTTTGGCTGGAAGGCCAACGTTGCCAGCGTGGCGCACCAATCGGCCGCTGCCTTCCAGGGGGATATCGGCATCACCTCCAAGCGCTTTCCCAAGCAGACCTGCACACCCAGCCAGAAAGATTGCCTGCAAGCGCCCAATGGCAATGCCAAGGGCCATGCTGGTGTCGAGATTGAAGACCATGTGCTCGACGAAGTGATTTTTTATCAGTCCACACTGGCCCCCCCGGCACGCCGCAACAGCCAGGATGCCCAGGTGCTGCGTGGTGAATCGCTGTTCCATGCTGCGCAATGCGCGCAGTGCCACCGCCCCAGCTACAGGACAGGTGCCGTGCTGTTCCCCAGCCTGAGCAGCCAGGCACTGAGCGGGCAGGACATCACGCCTTACACCGACTTGCTGCTGCATGACATGGGCGAAGCCCTGGCCGATGGCCGCCCGGACTTTGCTGCCAATGGCCGTCAGTGGCGCACGCCACCGCTGTGGGGTATTGGACTGCTGCCAGCCGTGAACGACCACCAGCGTCTGCTGCACGATGGCCGTGCCCGCGGTGTCGCTGAGGCCATCCTGTGGCACGGAGGCGAAGCCGAGCAAGCCCGGGAACAATTCCGCCACATGCCTGTGCAAGACCGCGCAGCCCTGGTTCAATTTGTGGAATCTCTGTAATGCGTTCTCTCACTGCTTCTCTTGGATTGACACTGCTGCTGGCGGCAGCCAGCGTGCATGCTGCCACGCCCACACCGCCACTGACCTCTGGCGCAGCGGCGCAAAGACTGTACGCGCAGTGGTTTGTGCCGCAATCGGCCAAGGCCAGGACCTCGGCAGAACAATTGCACCAGCAGCTGCAGCAATACTGCGCAGGACGCAGCAGCCTGGAGCAGGCTCGCGCACAGTTCGCCCAGGCCAGCCAGGATTGGGAGCGCCTGTCCGCGCTTGCCATGGGCCCTCAGATCGAACGCCGCACCGCTCGCATGGTGGACTTTCAGCCCATGCGCCCGCAATTGCTCCAGGCTGCTCTGCGCAAAGCCCCCAAGAACCTGGCCGCCATGGAAACCATTGGCGCTCCAGCCAAAGGCTTCCCCGTGGCCGAGCACCTGCTGTGGGCGGATGTTGCACAGGCTGGCACCCCTGCTTGCCACTACGCCTCCTTGGTCGCTGCAGACCTGGCACAGGAACTGCGCGCCTTGCACCAGGCCAATCTCGCAGCCAGCCAGTTCACACAGCTTGACTTTGACAGCACAGCTGAGTTCATCAACCAGTGGGTAGGCGGACTAGAAAGACTGCGCTGGCAGTCCATGGAAAAGCCGCTGCGCAGTGCCAGCAGCAAGCCAGCACAGCTCACACGCGCTGCCAGCCAAGGCACCTTGGCCAGTTGGCAGGCCCAGTGGAGCGCACTGCGCAGCCTGACAGTGGGAGAGGGCCAGCAGCCCGAACAAGTCAGCATTGCGCGCCTGGTGGAAGTGCAAGGCTGGGAGCGTCTGGCCCAGGAAGTGCGCGAGGCCACTCAGAAAGTCGATAGCGCCATGCAAGCCATCCAGGCACCTGACCTCGACAACATCACCGCCGCCAGCAAAGCCCTGAACCAACTCAAGCACCTCGTGGAAAACGATGTGGCAATGGCCCTGGATATCAGCATCGGTTTTTCTGACGCCGACGGCGACTAAGCCCATGCAGCACAACCGCCGACAATGGCTGCAAGGCATGGCCTTGCTGGCATGCACCCCGTTGCGCAGCTGGGCCGCACACCCTGCTGCTCCACAATTTGCCGCCGCTTGGTCGGTCGGCCCCGAGCTGCATGTCGGGGTGGTGCAACTGCCTGCATCCGCAGATGCACCGCTGCACATCGTGCATGCACATGCTGTGCCCACCCGTGCGCACGGCATGACGCAACTGGCCGATGGCAGCTTGCTGTTTGCCAGCCGCCGCCCTGGCGACTGGCTGCTGCGCGTTCGCCCCGACGGCAGCGAGCAGTGGCACTGGATTGAACCTGACCGTGCTTTCAACGGCCATGTGATTGCCAGCCACGACGGCAAGCTCCTCTACACCACCGAAACCGATCTGGCAGACAGCCAGGGCCTGATCGGCGTGCGCGACGCTAACAGCCTGGAAAAAATCTCCGAATGGCGCACCGCAGGCATGGACCCTCACCAGTTGCTGCTTGACCGGGACGGCAGCCTGATGGTGGCCAATGGCGGCATTTCCACACAGCCCGAAACCGGGCGCCGCAAGCTCAAGCTCACGCATATGGACTCCTCCATCGTGCGGCTCAACCCGCCCGATCAGGGAGCCATCACCGGGCAGTGGCGCCTGGCGGATCCACGCCTGAGCCTGCGCCATCTGGCCTGGGGTCCTGCTGTGGCATGGAGCCGTGAGCAACGCTGGCTGGGGATTGCCTTACAGGCAGAACACGACACTGCAGAGCAAAAGCAGCAGGCCCCGGTCTTGGCCTTGTTTGATGGTGAGCGCCTGCATGCAGCCCCCCTGCCTTCGGGCGCGGAATGGCAAGGCTATGGGGGCGATATCAGCTGCCACACGCAGCACTTTGCTGTCAGCTGTCCCCGCGCCGATCTGCTCACCTGGTGGCAGCCACCACAGGAGCCTGGAGCCATGGCGCAATGCCTGCGCCAGGACGGCCAGCAAGGCGTGTATTGCATCAGCAACGACAGCGTGCTTCACCCCTTGCAACCCGATCACTCACAACTATGGACCGGCGGAGTCCAGCAAGTCCGGCACTGGCCCCAAGGCTCCGCCGTGGCCAGCAGCGCCATATTGGCGCTGGACAACCACTGGGTGCGCCTTTAACGGCTTGCACTTGTACTTGCTCTTTCCCTTGCACAAAGAAAAAAGCCGGTCTTGCAACAAAACTGGCGTCCGTTGCACTCCCCCGAAAGGCTGCGGCTACAGCAGACGCAGCCACTCCACCAAGGCATCAATCTCTTCGGCATTCAGATTGATAGCCTTCATATGCGGCGATTTGGGCGGAATAAAGGGGTCTTTCTTCGGGTCGCCCGCCACGACTCCCATACCCACGTTGTACAGCCGCATGAGGCCATGCATGTCGGGGAACAGGCCGTTATGCATCCAGGGCCCCGCATGGATCACACCGCGCAGGCTTGGGGTGCGGAACTTGCCCAGGTCTTCCTTGTTGCGCGTGGCTTCAAAACGCCCCAAGTCCTGGTTGCGGCGGCTGTAGAACGACAGGCCAATATCGTGGAACTCGTTGTCTGTCAGCAAAGGCCCGCTGTGGCAGTTCATGCAACGCGCCTTGGTGCGAAACAGGTGCAGCCCCAGCAATTGCTGGTCGGTGAGCACCTGGGGATCACCGGCAATCACCTGATCGGCCACTGACTTGGGAGGACGCACCGTGCGCACAAAGCTGGACAAGGCTCCCACCATGTCATCCACCGTGATCGCGCTCACCCCATAGGCTGTCTGCATGAGCGTCTGGTACTGCGGCTGCGCATTGACGTGCGCCAGCGCCGCTTCCAGCGTGTTGTTCATCTCGAATGGGTTCTGAATCGAGCCCTTGGACTGTTCTTCCAGCGAAGCTGCACGCCCATCCCAGAACAACCTATCGGCAAACGGTGCGGCAAACAGTGTTTGCGCACGGCGGCGACCCATGAGTTTGTCCTCGCCCACACTCAAAGCCAGTCCGTCACCAAACGATTTGTCAGCCTGGTGGCAGGAGGCACAGGCAACTTCGCCTTTGCGCGAAAGTCCGGGGTCAAAAAACAATGCTGCGCCCAGTGCACGCTGCGCTTCCTGCTGACTATTTTCTGGAGGCAGCATTGCTGGGACAGGAGCCATCTCCCGCCAGGCCTTGTCTGCATCCACTGCAGGATGCGGCCATTGCGCGGGATCTCCCTGGTATTTTTCACGCAAACAGCTTGCGCTCCAGCCCTGGGGCTGACCGCACTCAAACGCCTGGTTGTCGACAGAGTCCAGCAACCGCGCAATTGCCGTATTGGGCCTGGATTCTTTGGCCAGCTTGGTTGTGGCATTGGCTTGCACACGCACAGTCTGCGCACTGGCAACTGCAGCCACCGATAACAATGCGGCGCAGCCCAAAAAGTGCCATAGGCGCGGGGAATGCTTGGCGGAACTCAATCTCATGGTGATGCTTTGAACGTAAGAAGCGCAGCCATTGTCATAACTGCGCAGCATGCTGCAAGGTGCACCAGATCAAAGCCGGCGCACTGATTCAACTTAAAACTCGTAACCTACGCGCAAGGTGGCCTGGCGCCCTTTTTCAAACAGGTAGCCATCGTCATAGCTGTTCGCGTTGCTGCGGTTGAAAACATTCTCCAGAGTCAACTCGGCGCTGAGACTGCTGCCATGCGACAGCGGCCATACCTTGGAAACTCGCACATCAAAGTTGATGGTCTTGGGCATGTAGACATTGGCCCACTTCTTGTAGCCCCCATCACCTGTGCCCGTCTCCATTTGTTTCTCGTAGGACTTGCGAATACGCACGATACCGTCCAGGCGCACACCGCTGCCCTGGAACGTGGTACTGGACATCAAGCGCAATGTCCATGGACGGCGGTAGTTGTCGGCAGGCAGGTCAGACTTCATGACCAGCTTGTCCTGGTACCAGACCATCAGCGCTGTATCGCTCGCACCCATGAAGTTGCTTTCATTCCAGTCTGCAATATTGGATTTGCGTGTGGAGTAATCAAACACTGCCGCAAAGTGGGTCGCAGAAGACTTGAACTTGACGGGCTCCACTGTTTCGAATTCGATGGCATACGTGTTGGCACGGCTGCTGCCAACGTTGCCCCAGTTCAGACCACCACCCGAGCGCCCCACCTCATCTTCACCCGCTCGGTGCACGTACTTGAACTTCCACAAGGTATTGCCAAACGCTTGCGCATAGCCCAGTGACAACTCATCCGCATACGGGGTGCGCAATTTTCCAAATTGAGTTGGGATGGCCCTGTCCTCCACCGTGGACCACGGCGTGATTTCACCATTGCTCAGCGTGCGGTATTCGTAGCCGGAGTTGAGCGCTGTTTTCTTGTCATAGATGCGGTACATCTTGAGCGTCTGGCCGTAGTAACGGTTCAGTCCCAGGCTGAGCAGACCGCCTTGCTCCAAGCGGTAGCCCATATTGAAACGCGGCGCCAAAGTCACCTCCTCCGCATCCGAGAAGCGCTCTGCGCGCAAGCCCAGATTGACGTTCCAACGCTTCCAGTTGATTTCGTCCTGCACATAAAGAGCGAAGTAGTCCACCTGGTAATCAAAACTGCCGGCGCGATATTTGTTGCGCAAATTCAAAAACTGCCCGCTTGCTCCGTCCAGCGAACACTGCGCTGTATCCACACCACCACCCACCAGATTGCACGTGTTGGTACTGGCGTTGAGTGGCACTCCCGGAATGGTGTTTTTGTTGTTGGAGGTCTGGTAGTTGTAATGCTGGGTCAGCCGCTCATAGCTGAATTGGTTGTGCTCGTATTCCGCACCCACTTTCAGCCTGTGGGTGGCGCCCGCAATCTGGCGTTCCATCAGGTCCACATCCAGCTTGTAGCCCAGCACGTTTTCCTTTTGCTCCACGTCGCCGGTACCGCCCTCCGTCGCACTGTTTCGCCCCCAATTCTTGTCTGCGCTTTTGAACCAGAATTTTTTGTCGGCAAAGTCTGAGGTCTTGGAGGACTCCAGGCTACGGTAGCTCAGCCTGTGCTTGAGCACAGACTCTCCCACCTCGTGCGACAGACCCAAAGACGTGCTCAAACCGCCGCTTCGATTTTGGTAGCCACTGTCTTTCTGGTCTGCCACAAACATGTCGGACGTATTGGGCATGTAGGCAATCGACGCATCCGCCTTTGCGCCACCACCGAGATCAAAAAAGCCCTTGAGGTAGTAGTTGTCGATTTGATGGTGCACATCTTTTTCGAAAGAGTCGGCTGGACTGCTAAAACCCTTGGCATAAGCGCGCAAGGGAATGGTGGACTGTTTGCGGGAAAAAGAACCCACCAAGCCCACGCGGTCGCTGACCTGTGCTTCAAAGTTGGAGCGCAGCGTCCACTTCTCGAACGCATTCTGCTTGCTCACATCGGCAGACTCAACGTTGTCGCCATTCTTCTCCAGCCACTTGGAAGAACTGTGCTCCAGCGAAATTCCCCCGCCAAACTTCTTGCGCGGCGCACAAACTTCCGCCTCGACCACGCCACCCACAAAGCGCCCGTATTCAGCGCTCACGTTGGAGTCCAGCACTGTCAGCTTGCACAGCATGCTGGTATCCACCGCCAAACCCTGGGACTGATCGACCTCAGGCGTGTCCGTCACTGTGCCCGGGCCCTTTACGCCGCCCGAGATGCTGGAGGTCATGGACGCTCCATCCAGCAAAAACAGGTTGTCGTAGAACTTGGCCCCATGGATGCTGATGTTGGCTGGCGCAATATTGCCGACGGTATCCGCACTCAGTTGCGCATCGTCAAACTGCACACTTCCATTGCGAATCAGCAAGCTGCCAATATCTCCATTGCCACCTGGAGTGGCAGAAATGGTGCTTCTGTCGTAAGTGGTTTGCCCCAGATTGTTCTGAATTTTTTCAGCACGCACGCTGGTTTCAGGCAGCTGCGTTTCACGCTCCTGCTCTTGCGCTTGGCCCTGAGCGCACACCAACATCATTACAGCCACAGCAGCGCAGCGAGACCTTGCACTTTTAGACGACATACCAGATTAAGTTTTGAGAGAACATGCAGTAACGCAACAAAACCGATAATGATAACGATTTCTATTAACAGTATTTTCTTAAGCGCCATACGAATCGGGTCGCGCAGAAGACAAGTGACTGCATGCAGACGCCCAAAAATACGCGCATGGGAACCATCTACCTTGTACGCCACGGTCAGGCATCGTTCGGGGCCGACAACTATGACCAGCTCAGCGCCATTGGCGCCCAGCAAGCGCAGCAGCTTGGCCGCTACTGGCATGCACGTGGTCAAAGTTTCGATGCGGTCTATACCGGCACGCTCAAGCGTCACCTGCAAACGCTCGACGAAATTTGCGCAACGCTGCCTGGTTTGCCACCGGCCCAGGCACTCCCATCGCTGAATGAATATGACAGCCATGCCCTGATACGCTGTGTGCGCTCAGAGCCCCTGGGACCTGTGGATACCCCGGAGACCTACCGCGCGCATTTCCGTCTTTTGTGCGATGCCATTGCGCAATGGATGTCGGGTGTGATCAGCCCGGAGGGCATGCCCACCTGGGAAGCGTTTTCTGACGGCGTGCGTCATGCCCTGGAACAAATCCGTCACCAGCACTCAGCGGGACAAGTGTTGGTCGTCAGCAGCGGCGGTCCGATCTCTACGGCTGCGGGATTGGTTCTTGGCACTGCGCCCGAGGTATCGATTGCCTTGAACATGCGCATCCGCAACACGGCCGTCACCGAGCTGAGCATGAGTCCCAAGCGCCTCATGCTGCAAACGTTCAACACACTCAGCCATCTGGATGAGCATCCCAGCCAGAACTGGGTGACGTTTGCATAACGCAGGCAAACGCGCTGCTTTCTGACACGTGGCAGCGCACTCTCTTTCCAGGGTGTACAACACGCTCAGGCTAAAAACATTTCAGCCTTTGGGAGCGTTTATGTTTTCTCCATGTACTGATGATGGCCTGGAGCCCCAACTGTCTGTGGCAGACATGTTGTCTCTGCGCACCTGGCTGGGCGAAGCCGTCCAGGCCCACCAAGCGATTGCCATGCTGGATTTGGGCAAGCAGCGCAGCCGCCTGCTGATCAGCGAAGGTGAAAGCGGGCATCCGCAGCCCGTGTTTCATCACATGCAACTGGGTGTGGATTTGCTCGCCACGCGTACCTTTAAACGCCATATGCCTAATGAAGCGCAACTGGAGCAAGGCATCATGCTCGTGGAAGATGCAGTCATGCCTGTTGCGCGCCTCATTCCAGCCAGCAATATATTCGTCACACGTGATCCGTACTTGCTGGCAGTGGGTCAGCAAGCCTTGGGCGTTCCGGATTTGCAGTCCATCTTGAACGAAACAGGCCGCCTGCCCGTGCTTAGCCGGGAAGCCGTTGAGTCATTGTTCGACCAACTTGCACGTCAGGCCGTATATCCACAAATCCCATTGGGAGACCTCCCGCAATCGGCGCCCTGGGCCGCTGCGTTGCTGATCTTGCGTGAAATTCTGCACCACTGGCAGTTGGGGGCCATTCGTTTGCTCCCCAGCTTTCCAGATTACGCCCCGCCCAGAGGTTGAGGCGCAGCACCCACAGTATCGACTCGCAAGGCGTGGATTTCTTCACACAAGCGCGCCAGACTGGCGGCGGCACCATCCACCAGCGCCTTGCCACGCTGTGCATCCGCCGCTGCGGCATTGCCCGCCGCGCCAACAGGGTTGTAGTCCTGCATGGCCCAGCCCAGTTTGGCGCTCTTTCCATTGCCCAAAATAGGATAACGCTGCGCACGCTCCTGAGAGGTGCTGGCAAAGTTTTGCGCATGCTCCATGCGCACCCATTCAGGGGCCAAGTGAAGCATCATGGAGGTTTCGGTTTCCCCTCCATGCACGCCAAACCGATGTTCATGCGCGCTGAACGCCTCGTTCACACCTGCGGGCTGCGGCAGGTTGAACCAGCTGCAGTGGTAGACCAGCAAACCACACTGCACACGTAACTGACGCGCCACGATGTCCATGCTGCTGACATTGCCGCCATGCGCATTGAAGATCAGCAGTTTTTTCACCCCTGCTCTGGCCACACAGGCACCCAGCTCTGTCCATAGCGCCAGCAAGGTGCTGGGCGACAAGCCCAATGTGCCCGCATAGTCCTGGTGCTCCAGGCTGAGGCCAATGGCCTGTGTGGGCAGAGCCAGCACTGGCACATCGACCGCAATCTGTGCCAGCGCAGCATCCAGAATGCCATCAGTGAGTGCCGTGTCCACACTCAGTGGCAGATGGGGGCCATGCTGCTCAATGGCGCCCACGGGCAGCACCGCCACCGTCTGCGCCGCCAGACCGCTGCGCTGCGCCAGCGCAAAATCACGCGCGCTCACCTGCGCCCAGCGCCGGGCTGGCCATACGCGCAATGCGGGGTGACCGGTAAGATCGTTCGAGGAAGTAGCAGAATGGTTTTGGCACATGCTGCAATCTTAGGCGCTGTCCGGCAGACTTTCATCCCACCCTCACCACAATCCCTGCATGTCATCCCCTACCCGAGATCTGACCCAAGGGCCGATCGCCCGTACTTTGCTGGTGTTTTCCTTGCCCATTCTGGCAGGCAATGTGCTGCAGTCACTCAATGGCTCGGTCAACGCCGTGTGGGTAGGCAAATACCTGGGCGAAGCGGCCCTGACTGCCACCGCCAATGCCAATATCATCATGTTTTTGCTGATCGGTCTGGTGTTTGGCGTGGGCATGGCAGCCACCATTTTGGTAGCCCAAAGCATGGGCGCCAAAAACATGCTCCAAGCACGTACAGTGATTGGATCCAGCGCTACTTTTTTTGGGGCAGTGTCCGCGCTTATCGCCTTGGTAGGCTATCCGCTGTCACGCCACATCCTGCAGTGGATGGGAACGCCCGATGCAGCTTTACCCTTGGCCGAGAGCTATTTGCGCGTCATTTTTCTGGCCATGCCGCTGCTGTATCTGTTTGCGTTCGTTTCTGCCATCTTGCGTGGCGCAGGCGATACGCGAACTCCCTTCGTTTTCTTGTTGCTGGTGGTGGTGCTGGACGTCATCCTCAACCCGGTGCTGATTTTTGGCCTGGGACCTTTTCCGCAGATGGGCATCACAGGTGCGGCCATGGCTACCCTGGTGTCCAACGCCATCAGCTTTGTCGCCATGTTGCTGTGGCTGTACGGGCGCAAGCATCCGTTATGGATTGGGAGCCATGAACTGCACTTCTTTGTTCCGCAGGCGCGCATCATTCGTGCCTTGGTAGTCAAAGGCCTGCCGATGGGCGCACAGATGGTGATGATCTCTCTGGCCATGCTGATGGTGATGACCATGGTGAACAGCTATGGCGTAGAGACATCGTCGGCCTACAGTGCGGCCCTGCAACTGTGGACCTATGTCCAAATGCCCGCCATGGCCATTGGTGCCGCATGTTCCACGATGGCAGCACAGAACGTAGGCGCTGCTCAGTGGCGCCGTGTGGATGGCACAGCCAGAGCCGGGGTGCTGTGCAATGTGCTGATGACTGGCGCGCTAACTGCGATCATCTTGCTGCTGGACCGTTATGTATTGGGTCTGTTCCTGCCCTCAGGCAGCGACGCACTGGAGGCGGCACGCCATCTCAACCACATTGCCGTGGCCTCTTTCCTGTTCTTTGGCGTGACCTTTGTCCTGTCAGGCGTGGTGCGCTCTACCGGCGCAGTCATTCCCCCGCTGATCATTTTGGGGATTGCGCTGTGGGGCGTTCGCGTACCCGTAGCCAAGTGGCTGCAACCCTGGCTTGGTGTGGATGCCATCTGGTGGAGTTTCCCGGCCAGTTCGATTTGCGCCATGTTGATGAGCCTTGGCTATTACCGTTGGGGCCGCTGGCGCGAGGCCAGAATGCTGGGCAAGAGTGGCGAAAATGAAGAAACCGTGGCGACTCCCGCAGAAGTGATGGGCCAGCCTCCGGCGCCGGTCTGTGCGTTGCGTCAACGTTTATCGCCACAAACACCGGCCACGGCAGCAGACTCCACCTGAAATCCCTGCATATCAACGTCGGCAGGAACCACAATACGGTTTCTGCCTCCAAGCTCTGTCATGCCGATTTCAGCCCATCTCTTCTTCCGCCGCTTTTTCCTGCAACACTTGCCCCAATGGCTGGGTCTGATGCTATTGTTTTGCGCTTGGTTGCCATTGGCTGCCCATGCGCAAATTCAGCTCAAGCTGGGCAGCACCAGCACGGCGGTCTCCGACACCGTGGTCACTCCCCGCGTGCAGGCCCAGCTGGTGGCCTTGGCTCCTGATGGCATTGCGGCAGGCAAACCGTTGGAGTTGGGGCTGCGCATCCAGCACCAGCCAGAATGGCACACCTATTGGAAAAACGCAGGCGATTCGGGCCTGCCCACCCAGCTGGACTGGAAGTTGCCACAGGGCATGCAGGCGACTGACATCGACTGGCCCACACCGCAGCAAATCCGCGTGGGCGACATGCTCAACTACGGCTATGAAGGTACGGTGCTGCTGCCAGTTCCCGTCCAGGTGACAGATGCTTTCCAAGCAAACAGCGCCGGCACGACCACCATCCGCTTGCATGCATCCTGGCTGGTGTGCCGCGTGGAATGCATTCCCGAAGAGGGACAGTTCCAGCTGCAGTTGCCTGTCGACATGGCACACACGCTGTGGGCTGGCGCCTTTGCCAGTGCGCACGCACAAGCCCCGCAACAGCTCAACAGCGCCCAAGCGCAATTTACTACCCTGCCTGGCGGTGAACGTGTGGCCTTGCGCGTACAGGGCCTGCCTGCCACGGCACAAGGTCAAACCTTGGCCTTCTATCCCGAAGCGGCAGACACCTTCCATCACGCAGCGGTGCTTGGAAAGGATTGGACCCAGGCTTGGGAAGCCGATATCTGGACCGCTGAGCTGCCCCTATCCAGCATGCGTGGCGAAACACCCTCTGAATTGAGCTTTGTCGTTGGCCTGCCCGCATCAGGTGGCGACGTAGCCCATGCACCTCCCGCACAGGCATGGCGCATGATTGGCCCTGTGCAGGGTGCCTGGCAAGCTGCCGATGTGGCGCAAATCTCTCCGGCACTGGCCGCTGCACTGGCAGCCAACCAGCAAGCGACCCTGCCACCCGCGCAGCCCCATACCACCAGCGCAGGCCTGCTGATGGCGTTGCTGGGTGGCCTGATTGGAGGCTTGTTGCTGAACCTCATGCCCTGTGTCTTCCCGGTGCTGGCCATCAAGCTCATGGGATTTGCACGCCACGGTGCCGACGCCGCTGCGCAGCGCCGCAACGGCATGGCCTATGCAGCAGGTGTCATTTTGAGCTTTATGGCTTTGGGCGCGCTGCTGCTGACCTTGCGTGCCGCAGGCGAGCAACTGGGTTGGGGCTTCCAGTTGCAGTCACCCCTGGTTGTGGCGAGCCTGGCCGCGTTGTTCACCTTGATCGGCTTGAATTTGGCCGGCGTTTTCGAGCTGGCCCATGTGGTGCCGGATCGCATCGCCAATCTGCATGCACGCCACCCCCTGGGCGATGCTTTTATCTCAGGGGTGGTGGCAGTTGCCATCGCCTCGCCATGCACGGCCCCCTTCATGGGCGCTTCGCTGGGCTTCGCCGTCGGTATGCCCGCTGCGGAAGCATTGGCCGTGTTTGCTGCACTGGGCGTTGGCATGGCCTTGCCCTATGTGCTGGTGAGCTGGGTGCCCGCGCTGCTGCGCTGGCTGCCGCGCCCCGGCGCCTGGATGAACACCTTCCGTCGCGCCATGGCTTTCCCCATGTTCGCCACAGTGGTCTGGCTGGTCTGGGTCATTGGACAGCAAACCGGCATTGACGGCGCCGCCACCTTGCTGGCACTGCTGCTGTGTTTGGCAGCGCTGACCTGGACGCTGACACTCCAAGGCAAAACCCGGGTGGCGCTCAGCCTGCTGGTACTGGCCTTGGGGGCTTGGCTGACTTTCAGCGCCGGGCGCAATGTGACAGAGCCGACGCTCCAGGCTTCCAATGCCTCAGTCCCAGGCTGGGACCAATGGTCTGCCAACACCCAAACGGAGCTGCTGGCCCAGGGCCGCCCTGTGTTTGTGGACTACACCGCCGCGTGGTGCGTAACCTGCCAATACAACAAGCGCACCACCCTGGCAGATAAAGAAGTGCTGGACGCCTTTGCCCAGCGCAATGTGGCCTTGCTGCGTGCCGACTGGACACGCCGCGACCCAGCCATCACCGCCGCGCTTGCCCAGCTCGGTCGCAGCGGTGTCCCTGTGTATGTCCTGTTGGCACCAGGCAAAGCACCCGTGGTGTTGAGCGAACTGCTCAGCCAGCGCGAGGTGCTGGATGCGCTACAACAGCTGTAGCAACACACGCTGCACGTTCGATCCAAGGGCTTCCATGCAGATAGGCATTGAAGTCCCTTTTTTGTATTGCAGTGCACTGTCACATGGCAAGAAAAAGCCGCTGTGAATGCTTGGTTCACAGCGGCTTGGTATTGGCGTGGACCAAGGTGCGGAGCTTGCAGAGGGGTTCAACCAGCCTCTGCCCGCGTTTCTTCATCAGCCCACGAATGGTATTGTGCAAGTCCCAAATGACAGGCGTGTGACGCTGGCCGCGCTCTTTGAAGTACACCCTTAAATCAGCACCTGAATGATGAGCGCATTCACGATGTCAACAAAAAATCCGCACACCAGCGGCAACACGATGAAAGCACGGTGTGCGGCGCCATGGCTTTGCGCCACGGCAGTCATATTGGCCACGGCTGTGGCAGTTGACCCCAGCGCAATGCCACCAAACCCCGCAGTCATGACGACGGCCTCATAGTCTCTGCCCATGCAGCGGAAAACCACAAACAGCGCAAACAACGCTGTCATGGCAATTTGCAGCACCAGCACTGTCAGCACATAACCCATCACGCCCTGCAAGGCCCACAGCTGCAGCCCCATCAGGGCCATCGTCAGGAACATGCCCAGACAGATATCCGAAATCATCGACAAGCCCTGACGCATGCTGGACCAGTGGAAATGGCCCAATTTGCGCCGCTTGCGAGAAAGCATCCACTGTCCCAGGGTATTGCGCAAAATAATGCCTCCCATAAGACACCCCACAAACATGGGCAATTGCAGCCCTGCCTGATGGAACAGAGGTGTGATCACGCCACCAATCATCAGCGCCATGTTCAGCCACAACCACGCACGCAGCACGCCAAAATAGTCCAGCGTAACCACCAGTTGCTTGTTGGGCACGCCCACATCCAGCGGACGTGCGCCGCTACCGTGAATGGCGTGACGGCGCAGCAAATAGCTTGCCATCGGCCCACCAATGGTGCAGGCGGCAATCATGCCCACCATATTGCTGGCCATGCCCAGTTCCACCGCGTTGGCGATACCGAGCTTTTCGACAAAAATCGGCCCCCAAGCCAGCGTGGTGCCCACACCTCCGGTCAGAGAAATGGAGCCTGTCATCAGCCCGGCACGGGCATCCAGGCCAAACATCTGCGCCACCCCCATGCCCAACATGTTTTGCAGCACGATGAATACTGTCGCCAGCAGCACTAGCACCAGCAGCGGCTTACCGCCTTCTTTGAGTGTCATCAGATCGGCACGCAAGCCGATGGCGGCAAAAAAGTACAGCAACAAGGTATCGCGCACCTCAAGGTCAAACGAGATCTTGGTACCCAGCGCCAGATAGGCCAGCCCCACAACGCATGCACACAGGAAACCGCCCACCACAGGCTCTGGAATGCTGTAACGGCGCACTACGGCCCAATGCTCAGCCACCTTCTGTCCTGCAAAAAACAGCAAGATAGCCAAAGTGAAACTCTGGAAGGCTGGAATATGCAGGGTTTCGGGCAAGTTCACGGCAAGATTGTGGATTGCTGCTAAGGGGAACAGTCGGCGATTGTGCATGAAGCGACTTGCACGGCCAAAACACATGCTCTTGCGCTGTATCAGGACAATGGCAGCTATAGCCTCCGCCTTGCCCTTGATCCAAGGCAAGTTGAACCCCATCCGTTAAACTGGTCAGTTCCCAAGAGCCGAGCTGCAGTCCCCAAGCCTTTCGCTGCCGGGCAAGCCCTTTCTAAGTGTGAGCGCCATGTCTTTTGCCCCCCTTTTGAACGACACTTTCCTGCGTGCCTGCCGCCGTCAGGCCACCGACTACACACCGCTGTGGCTAATGCGACAGGCTGGCCGCTACCTGCCTGAATACAAAGCCACGCGCTCCAAGGCCGGTAGTTTTATGGGGCTGGCAACCAATGTGGACTACGCCACGGAAGTCACGCTGCAGCCGCTGGAACGCTTCCCCCTGGATGCAGCCATTTTGTTCAGCGACATCCTGACCGTGCCTGATGCCATGGGCCTGGGGCTTTCGTTCGCAGAAGGTGAAGGTCCGCGTTTTGCCAAGGTCGTGCGCGACGAGGCTGCCGTGGCGGAATTGGCCGTCCCCGATATGGACAAGCTGCGCTATGTATTCGACGCAGTCACCAGTATTCGCAAGGCATTGAACGGACGTGTTCCGCTGATCGGCTTTTCCGGCAGCCCCTGGACGCTGGCTTGCTACATGGTGGAGGGCAAGGGCAGTGACGACTACCGCCTGGTTAAAAGCCTGATGTACAGCCGCCCTGATCTGATGCACAAGATTCTGGCGGTCAACGCTGACAGCGTGGCCACCTATCTCAATGCGCAGATTGATGCTGGCGCACAGGCTGTGATGATTTTTGACAGCTGGGGCGGCGTGCTCGCTGATGGCGCATTCCAGGAGTTCAGCCTGGCCTACACCAAGCGCGTACTGGCTCAGCTCAAACGCACCGGCGTGGATGGCACTGATGTTCCGCGGATCGTCTTCACCAAGGGCGGTGGCATCTGGCTGCCAGACATGAAGGACATCGACTGCGAAGTGCTGGGCCTGGACTGGACCGCCAACCTGGGGCACGCCCGTGCCATCGTTGGTGGCGAGGTTGGTGGCGCCGGCAAGGCCCTGCAAGGCAATATTGATCCGAATGTTTTGTTTGCTCCGCCAGAGCAGATCGCCATGCAGGCACGCGCCGTGCTGGACAGCTTTGGCAGGCCCCATACCGACCCCACCACGAACGGCCCTACTCATATTTTCAACCTCGGTCATGGCATCAGCCAGTTCACACCGCCTGAGCATGTGGCGGCCCTGGTTGAAGCAGTGCATAGCTACTCGCGCCAGCTACGCCAGGGGGTATAAGGCGCAACACATTAATGAGTGCTCGCTCACATCCACCCGCAGTCACTGGACTGCGGGCTGTTTCTTTTTCGCCCCAAAAAAGCAATAAAAATCGCGCAAAAAACTACAAAATCGCGTAACCCAAACCCATCATTTCTTTAATTTTCTCCACTTGACACGCTTTGATTTTTGGACTTATGCACAACTTGGAGCTTGCGGGGAGCTGATTCAAGAATAAACAAGGCTATAGCAAAAAAACACGAGGGAATGTAGCAAGTCATTGTTTTTATTCAATTAATTTCATGACAAGTCTGTCACATCAAAATAAAAGCTTGAATGTGCTGTTTGAGCCACGTTGGCTGTGGTAGACAATCCCCACAAAGTTATCCACAGAAAATTGAATAAATAGCGCTATCGCTATATCTGACGCCCATGCCCGAGTCGGCTACAACATCTCACATCGTTCATGTGGCAGTCCACACCCCGGTTCACAGCGGTGTTGGGACCCCACTGAGCTATGTCTCACCCACGCCACTCACAAGTGGAACCTTGGTGCGTGTCCCCCTGGGCACCCGCCATTTGCTGGGGGTCGTATGGGATGCGCCTAAGGAAGAAGCGCCACTGCCCGAGCGGGCCAAGCTGCGTGCAGTAGAGGCCGTCATGGAGGGGCTGCCGCCTTTGGATCCGCAATGGCAGCGCCTGGTTTCCTTTGCTGCACGCTACTATCAGCGTAGCGTGGGCGAAATCGCCATGGCAGGCCTGCCACCTGCCCTGCGTGACATGAGCGCCGAACAGCTGGCCAAGCGTCTACAGCCGCCCAAACCCAGGAAGTTGAGCAAGAAAGCTGCTGCTGCTTTGACCGCAGCAGAGCAGGCCGCCCCCGCTGTGCTGCCTCCTCAGACACTGGTGACCTTGAGCCACGAACAGCAAGACGTCTGCCGGCTAATCGAACAGGAGCCTGGCCCTTTCCTGCTCTATGGCAGCACCGGCAGCGGTAAAACCGAGGTCTATATGCGCGTGGTGCAGCAGGTGCTGGATGCGTCCCCGCACGCACAGGCCTTGGTGATGGTGCCGGAAATCAATCTCACCCCCCAGTTGCAAGAGCGCTTCGAGGCGCGCTTTGCCCCCATGTACGGCACACAGGCCGTGGTCAGCATGCACAGTGGCATGACCGATGTGCAGCGCCTCAAAAGCTGGCTGGCCGCGCACACCGGGCAGGCGCGCATTGTGCTGGGCACGCGCATGGCGGTATTTGCCAGCCTGCCGGGGCTGAAAGTCATCGTCGTCGATGAAGAACACGACCCCAGCTACAAGCAGCAAGAAGGTGCTCGCTATTCGGCACGCGATCTGGCACTGTGGCGCGGTCACAGTGGCTCGGCCAAAGTGATTTTGGGCAGCGCCACTCCATCGCTGGAAAGCTGGCACGCCAGTGATCCTTCCGTAGGCCGCTATCTGCGGCTGCACATGCCCAGCCGCATTGGCGCAGGAGAGCTTCCGCACGTGCGACTGGTAGACATGACGCAGCAACCCAAGAAAACCGTGTTTTCACAGCCGCTGCTCAAGGCCATCACCGAGCGCATTCAGCGCGGTGAGCAGAGTCTGATCTTGCTCAACCGTCGAGGGTTTGCCCCTGTGCTGTTTTGCGCGGACTGCAATTGGAAGAGTGATTGCCCACACTGCAGTGCGCACCAGGTTTTTCACAAAAGCGACCGCAGCCTGCGCTGCCACCATTGCGGCTACAGCCAGCGCGTTCCCCATGCATGCCCCGAATGCGGCAATCCCGACATCCTGCCTCTGGGCAAAGGCACGGAGCAGCTTGAGGAAGAGCTGGATCGCCTGTTGCGCAATGTGCAGCGCCCGGACGGCAATCCGGCCCGCGTTGCACGCATTGATGCGGACACTACCAAGCTCAAAGGTGCGCTGCAAGCACAGCTGGCAAAGGTACACAGCGGCGAGGTTGATGTACTGGTGGGCACACAGATGGTGGCCAAAGGCCATGACTTTCGCCGCATCACCCTGGTGGCGGCCGTGCAGCCAGATGGCGCCCTTTTCTCCAGCGACTTCCGGGCCCCTGAGCGCCTGTTCTGCCTGTTGATGCAAGCTGCGGGCCGCGCGGGCCGCGATGCCACCTATATCAACCAGCAGGGCAGCCCGGCGGAGATGTGGATACAGACTTTTGATCCGCAGCACAGCGTGTTTGCAGCGCTGCGCCAGCATGACTACCCTGCTTTTGCGGCTCAGCAGTTGCGCGAACGTCAGGATGCTGGCATGCCACCCTTTGCGTTCCAGGCGCTGGTGCGGGCTGACGCCAAAACACAGGATGCCGCGCAGGCTTTTTTACGCGCAGCTACCGACGCAGCCCACCAGTGCCAGTTGCCGAACCTGGCAGACGTTTTCATCTACCCTCCCATTCCCATGGCCGTGCAGCGCGTAGCCAATGTCGAGCGCGCGCAAATGCTGATTGAGGCGCAAGACCGCCGTGCACTGCAAAGATTTTTGCACGCCTGGCAGCCATGGTTGCATTGGGTCCGCGGTCAACCCCAGCATAAAGGCATCGTGCGCTGGCTGGTGGATGTGGATCCGCTCTCGTTGTGAAAAGCGCTTTTCAGGTCGCCTGAGCGTTTCCAGCGCTCAGCCCTCAGGCGCGACCAGACGCACCGCCACCGAGAACGTCACAAAAGCCAGCGCTGTGCTTACCAAAATAATGCGTGCAACACGCCCTCCATGGGCGCCGAAACGCTCGGTCAGCAGCGAGACATTGCTGGCACTGGGCAGGGCTGCGACCAGTACCAAGGCAGCCATGGTGAGCGGCTCTATGGCAAAACCCAGCCGCACAGCCATGTGGCATGCCAGCCAGACCAGTGCCGGATGCAGCAGCAGCTTGGCCAGTGCAATCGGCACATAGTGGCGTGGTGCCACATGCTCGCTCTGATTCATCTGTGAGCGCGCCAGCACTGCCCCGATGGTGAACAAGGCCACCGGGGAGGCTGCTCCCGCCAGCATGGCCACGGTTTGATCGATGGGCCCTGGCAATTCGAACGCCACAGCCGAAGCCACAGCCCCCAAGGCAATCGACCACGGCATGGGATTGGTCAGCATGCCTTTCAGGGCATTGCGCAGCGCCTGGGCCACACCGCGCTCGCCCAGCCCCAGACGTGACAGCGCAATACACAGGGAACTGGTGATCACCATGTCAATTGCCATGGTCAGGATCACAGGCCCTGCACTGGCCGCCCCCAACAGCGCCACCAGCAGCGGCACACCCATAAAGCCTGAATTCGGAAATGCAGCCACCAACGCCCCAAAAGCTGCATCGTTCCAACCCCAACGGCCACGCGTCAGTACTATGGTTCCCAACACCATCAACAACCCACAGGCCAGATACACACCGGCCACCACTGGATCGAGCAGCTGCGCTATCGGCGTTTGCGCACCAAAGCGGTACAACATGCAGGGCAGCGCAAAATACAGCACAAAGGTGTTGAGGCCCGAGATCGCTGCCAAGGGGAGCACACCCCGGCGCGCCGCGACAAAGCCGCAGAGCACCAAGGCGAAAAAAGGAAAAGTGACAGCAAGAATGGAGAGCACGGTGCGCAATTCTGGCAGCACTCGTGCGCAACGTGGCTTACAGCACTTTCACCCCGGCGACAGTTGTTGCCGCAGCCAAACTGTGTGCGCACGCGGGCATGGCCCAGCACCCGCACGTTGGGCCAAGCGCTTGCGTATGATTGTCCGGCTCCTGCTCGACAGGACTTTGCTTTTTCCTCTTTGCCTCTGATTGCCATGTCCGCTGGTCTCAACCTCGCTCAACTCCAAGCTGTCCACTACACCGAAGGCCCTTGCCTGGTGCTGGCTGGCGCAGGTTCGGGCAAGACCCGCGTCATCACGCACAAGATCGGCAAACTGATTGAAAACGGTTTGGCTCCCAAACGCATTGCAGCCATCACCTTCACGAACAAGGCAGCCGCCGAAATGCGTGAACGTGCATCAGGGCTGATTGGCCGTCAGGCCAAAGACGTGATGATTTGCACCTTCCACTCGCTGGGAGTACGCATGGTGCGTGAAGACGGCCATGTGCTCGGCCTCAAGCCCAGTTTCAGCATTCTGGATTCAGACGATGTCACCGGCATTCTCAAAGACTGTGCTGGTGGCACCACCGATGTGGCCACGGCGCGTCAGTGGCAGTGGACCATCAGCAACTGGAAAAACGCCGGATGGGACAGCCGCAAGGCACTGGCCATGGCGCAAGATGACCACGAGCGCAGCATTGCGCTGATCATGCAGCGCTACGAAGAGCGCTTGACGGCCTACCAGAGCGTGGACTTTGACGACCTCATCGGCATGCCCATGCGCCTGCTCAAAGGCCATGTCGAGGTGCGAGAAAAATGGCAGCGCCTGCTGGGCCACGTTCTGGTGGATGAATACCAGGACACCAATGCCACCCAGTATGAATTGCTGAAACTGCTGGTGGGCGAGCGCGCGCACTTCACCGCAGTGGGCGATGATGACCAGTCGATTTACGGCTGGCGCGGCGCCACGCTGGACAACCTGAAAAAGTTGCCAGTGGACTACCCCCAGCTCAAGATCATCAAGCTGGAGCAGAACTACCGCTCCACCAGCGCCATCCTGCGTGCGGCCAACAATGTGATCGGCCCCAACCCCAAGCTGTTTCCCAAGACCCTGTTTTCGGAGCTGGGCGAAGGCGAGCCGGTGCGCATTGTGGATTGCGATACGGAAGAACATGAAGCCGAACGCGCCGCCATGCGCATCCTGAGCCTGCGCGCCAACACCAACCCACAGCCCGCGTGGAAGGACTTTGCCATCCTCTACCGCGCAAACCACCAGGCCAAACCCTTTGAAAAAGCGCTGCGCAAGCTGAACATTCCGTACAAAGTTTCCGGCGGCACCTCGTTTTTTGACCGCGCTGAAATCAAAGACCTGTGCGCCTGGTTCCGTTTGTGGATCAACAACGACGACGACCCTGCCTTCCTGCGCGCGATTGGCACACCCAAGCGCGGCATCGGCCACACCACGCTGGGCAAACTGGGGGAGTTTTCCGGCCAGCACAAGCTCTCCATGTTTGGCGCTCTGTTCAGCCACATGCTGGCGGCCGTGCTGCCCAAAAAGGCCCACGAAGGGCTGCTGGAGTTTGGCCGCTACATCAATGACCTGGAATACCGCGCCCGCCACACGCTGGGTGCCGAGGCCTCACGCACTTTCATGCTCGACTGGCTCAAGGAAATTGGCTACGAACAGTATCTGTACGACAGCGAAGACAGTGAAACCGTGGCCGCTGCGCGCTGGACCAATGTGCTGGAGTTCTGCGACTGGATGAGCCAGCGCGCAGGCGGTCACATCGAAGACGCAGCGGGCACAACCACGCAGACGGAAACCAAAAGCCTGCTGGAAGTGGCGCAAAACATTGCGCTGCTATCCACCATCAGCGAGCGTGAAAAAGAGCAGGACATGGTGATCCTGTCCACGCTGCACGCCTCCAAGGGTCTGGAGTGGCCTCATGTGATGCTGGTGGGTGTCACCGAAGGCATGCTGCCTTTCAAGCTCGACGATGACGACGGCAAACAGCAAAAAGTCAGCGAGGACATCGCCCAGCGCCTGCAGGAAGAGCGTCGGCTGATGTACGTGGGTATCACCCGGGCGCAGCGCACACTGGCGGTCAGCTGGACCAAACGCCGCAAAAAAGGCCGAGAGATGGTGCAATGCCAGCCCAGCCGTTTTATCAAAGAGATGAATCTGGATGCCAGCACGGCACGCGAAGATCCACGTGAAAAATTGCGCCAACTGCGTGAACAACTGGCACGCAAGGCAGAAGCTGCACCCAAAGTCTAGCCAAGCCACACACCACTTCCTGTGGGCCATATAGGCTGTCCGTATCAGTGGGAAAAACCATGTCCTGTGTCGGCTGTTGGTATTGACTGACGGGGCAATGCCCTGGCTTTGCGTACGCTACACGACAAGCAACCCGGGTTCAGGGCAATCTATAAAGAAACGAGATAACGGATGACCTACCGCTTATGTACGGCCAGCGCACTGCTCACACTAGTATTGGCTCCCACGGCTGTCGCCCAGACCGCATCTGACAGCATGGCTTCAGACGCCTGGCGCCAGTGTGCCGCCACGACGGACAACGTGGACCGACTGGCCTGTTTTGACAGCTGGGCACAGCAACAACAGCCATTGACAGCTCCTCCTGCCTCTGCCTGGCAAGCGCCCGCAGCCTCTGCGCAAGACTCCGTAGAGCAAGCTGCCAATGCACCCATGGTACAGGCCGATCTTGTCGCAGGCCAAGGCTTGGTTCCTACCAACGGAGGCTGCCGTGACCCGCGTTACAGCGAGATGTCGCGGTTCTACGAGCTGGAAACCGGCTCCGACTGCGGCACCTTCACCTTCCGTGGCTACAAGCCCCTGTCGGTCTCTGTCGTGACATCGGACAGCATCAACCGTCAGCCCAGCAGCCCCACGCACGGAACTGGCGACTACCGCCCATTCAGGGAAGAAGAGCTGCGCATTCAACTTTCGGCACGTACCAAGCTGGCTTCAGGCTTGTTGACGTCACCCAGCTCGGGGCTGCAGGACTCCATCTGGCTGGGCTACTCGCAACAGTCCTACTGGCAGGTATTCAGCCCGGACCTGTCACGGCCATTTCGCACGACTGATCACGAACCTGAAATCTTCTACGTCTATCCCACCACCGCCCAATTGCCATTTGGCTGGCAATGGCGTTACAGCGGTATTGGCATGGTGCATCACTCCAACGGGCAAAGCGAACCCTTGTCGCGCAGCTGGAACCGCTGGTATCTGATGACGGGTGCAGAGATGGGTGACAAATGGCAGGTGCACGCCAAAGTCTGGCGCCGCATGGCCGAGAGCACGGACGATGACGACAACCCCGGCATTCAGAACTACTGGGGCCGTGGTGAACTGAAGCTGCACTGGCAACCCAATGAGAAGAATACCCTGGGACTGACGGCGCGCGGCAGTATCGGCAAGGGCTATGGTTCTGGCCGCCTGGAATGGATGCGCACCGTTGGGGAAGGCTGGAACGGCAACAAGAGCAACCTGCGCCTGCACGTGCAACTGTTTAGCGGTTATGGAGAAAGTCTGATCGACTACAACCGCAAGCGCACATCGCTTTCCATAGGTCTGAGTCTGCTTGACTTTTAAGGCCTCGATGTTTCACAAAAGATAGCTGCAAGGTCCAACTATGGACTTTCGCAGCTTTTCTTTGGCGTACAAGCAACTGCTTGCACTGCGCACGCAAAGGGGCTTGTGGTGGTGGACGACATCACTCAGAATCGTTCCGACCTCTTGGCAGGCCAAGCACTCCCACAAAATGGCTGGATTCATCCCGGCATTTCCAAGTTTTGGGAGCCCGCAAGCGCGCAGACAATGCGTCACCGAGGATGATCATGCATCTGCAATACCAGCTCAAAGCCGGCAGCTATTACCTGTACGACATGCGCGAACCGCCCAGCGCAGTGACGGGCGAGCGCCGCTTCAAGCTCAAAACGGATCTGCTGGCCATCGCTTTCGACCATTACACAGGTGAGGTTCACCAGCACGGCAGCCCCACTCGGATTCAGTCATGGGCCAGCCATACACGCCGTCGTCTGCGTGCCGCGGGTCTGTGGCAAGAGGCCGAGGACATCATCGTCATCAGCGGCCCCTTTCCGGTGGAAGAAATCAACAAATGCCTGTGGATCAAAGGCTATTGCCGGCGCTTGTTAAAGCGACTGTCCGGCTTGCCACACGGCAAACTGCCAACACGCCCGCAACCGTCCAGCGACTACAGCCAAGGCCGTCGGTATCAAAGCTGGCAGCGCCGGGCTGCCTGAGCTTTGAAAAGACCAGTAGGCGTCAGCAAGTAGGGTTCAGGCAGCCTCATCCTGGTCTTCAGCCAGCTCCTGCTGCTCAGGCTCACGCACAATCAACACAGGACGTGTGCAGCGGTGAATCACGGCCTTAGAAACCGACCCCACCATCGCACTCTGTATGGCCCCCATGCCGCGCGCGCCCAGTATGACAAGGTCGGCATTGAGCTGCTCGGCCATATCCACCAGCACGGTGCTCGGTGAACCCAGCACCACCTCCATGGAATAGCCCACACCTGCAGCGTCCAGCAAGGCAGCGCCCTCGGCCATCAGGTGCTCACCCGCTTCCACCGCTGCTGCTGCTATCGCATCCGAGTCTTGCGTAGCAAGTTGCAGCAAAGATGCAGGCTCTTGCACATTGACCAGCGCAATTTCAGCCCTCAGCCCTCGCTCAATCAAAGACAAGGCCTGGTGTACTGCTTGCAGCGACTCGCTGGAACCATCGACGGCAATCATGATGTTGGTATACATGCTGTTCTCCTTGTGACTTTGATGCTGTGGATTCCACTATAGACCACCCCGGCACGCAGGCATCTGCGGCAATGCAAGCGGCCTTCTGGGACAATGCGCGCCATCATGCTGCAGTTTGAACTTCTCAAAACCGACCCCTCCAGCCACGCACGCCGTGGCACACTGACCCTCAACCATGGCAAGGTGCAAACACCCATCTTCATGCCTGTGGGCACATACGGCACCGTCAAGGGTGTCATGCCACGCAGCCTGGAAGAGATGGGCGCACAAATCATTTTGGGCAATACCTTCCACCTGTGGATGCGCCCAGGTCTGGACATCATGAAGTCCTTTGGTGGTCTGCACGGATTTGAGAAGTGGGACAAACCCATACTGACCGACTCGGGCGGCTTCCAGGTCTGGTCATTGGGTGCCATGCGCAAGATCACCGAAGAAGGCGTTCATTTCCAAAGCCCTGTGAACGGCGACAAGCTGTTCATGTCGCCCGAAGTGAGCATGCAGATTCAGACCACGCTGAACTCTGACATCGTGATGCAGCTCGACGAGTGCACCCCGTATGAGACCAACGGCAAGAAAACCACCGAAGCCGAAGCACGCAAATCCATGGAGATGAGCCGCCGCTGGGCCAAGCGCTCCAAAGACGAATTCGAGCGTCTGGGAAACCCCAATGCGCTGTTCGGCATCGTCCAGGGTGGCATGTACACCAACCTGCGCCAGGAGTCGCTGGAAGCACTGGTGGAGATGGACTTCCCCGGCTATGCCGTAGGCGGTGTGTCCGTGGGCGAGCCCAAGGACGAAATGCTGGAGATCATGGCGCATACGCCCCATTTGCTGCCAGCCAACAAACCCCGCTATCTGATGGGTGTGGGTACGCCCGAAGACCTGGTGCAAGGCGTCGCCGACGGCGTGGACATGTTCGACTGCGTGATGCCCACCCGCAATGCGCGCAACGGCACGGTATTCACCCGTTACGGCGATTTGAAGTTGCGCAACGCACGCCACAAGACCGATCACCAGCCACTGGACACCACCTGCACCTGCCACGCTTGCGCAGGCAAGAGCGGCGTGAGCTGGGATCAGGGTGGACGGGACGGCTTTAGCAGAGCTTATTTGCACCACCTGGATCGCTGTGGCGAAATGCTTGGGCCCATGCTGACCACCATCCACAATCTGCACTACTACCTGAACTTGATGCAGGAAGTACGAGATGCACTGGATGCAGGCACCTTCGACAAATTCCGTACGCAATTCAAGGCCGACCGGACGCGTGGCGTTTAATTCCACAGCACTCACGAAAAAGCCTCTTTACAGAGGCTTTTTCAATTTCAGCCCCACGCACTGCAGGCGGCTTTCAGCCTTCAATTCTTCGTAAACACGCGGCATTATCTGTCATACAAATTGTTGCGTTTAGCCAAGAATGCGTGCAATTTAGGATTTCCGCTGAATACCACGTGCCTCCTTTGACAGAGCCTTCTTCGACAGAGCCTCCCCTGTGGCGCAGGGTTACGGTGCTAATGCTTGTGCTATGGCTGGCATGCATGATCGGAATTTTCAGCCGCCCGATTGGATTCCTGGCTGCTTTCTGGCCTGCCAACGCCATCATGCTGGGCTTGCTCTTGCGCGACCCTCGGCTCAGTCATACGCCTATTACCTGGATATGCATGCTGCTGACCTATGTGGCAGCGGATCTGACTACCGGCTCCAGCCTCTTCATTGCCCTGAACCTCAATGTAGCCAACGTTTTGAGTGTTTTGACAGGTTGGATCTACTTGCACACACAAGATGAGAGCGCTTTGCGATTGCAACGCCAGCGCTCCGTGCTCACCGTGTTTACTGGGTGCTCGATTGCCGCCTTCTGCGGTACGGCTGCTGGTGCCTGGCCCAGCAGCATTGCCTTTGACGTTCCGCTTTGGCGGGCGGCCATGATGTGGTTATCCACTGAGTTCTACAACTTCGTCCTCATTTTGCCTGTGCTGCTCGCAGCACCCAGAAGCTGGAGCTGGCAATGGGCACTCAGTGACCAGAAATGGACGCTCACCCAAATCATGCCTTTGATCGCCCTGCTATTCAGTGAAGCGCTCAGCTTGATGCTGCCTGGGCCTGGCTCGATTGCTTTCATCATCCCCGCCATGGTGTGGTGCGCAATGTCCTATGGTGTGTTCCCTACGGCGCTGTTGAACTTGATTATCGCCTTCTGGAAAACTTCAGCCATCTCCTTCGGAGCCTTTAGCTTCACTCCCGACCATGTGATGGAAGTGGCCTCCTTCCGCACCGGCCTGGCTTTGCTATCTATGGCCCCACTGGCGGTGGCTTGCGCCTACAGCCTGCGATTGCAGGCCCTGCAAAAACTGCACCATGCCGTCAGCCACGACTTTCTCACAGGCGTTCTGGCACGCCGTGCGCTCATGGAACGTGGGCAAAAATTACTTTTGCGGCTGGCACAGGAAGATCAGCCCGTGGCTGTGCTGATGATCGACATCGATCACTTCAAAAGCGTCAATGACCGTTTTGACCACGCCCAAGGAGACCTTGTGCTGCAAGAGTTCGCCATGCTGACGCGCAAGACATTGCGCCCTGATGATCTGATAGGCCGCATGGGTGGAGAAGAATTCGCCATTGTGCTGCCTCGCACAGACCGTGAACAGGCGCTGCTGGTGGCACAGCGTCTATGTGAACGCCTGCGCGATCACAGCTTTCCGGGGCTTCACCAAGGCCCACCCCAGGTAACACTGAGCATTGGCCTGCATGCAGTGCGTCTCATCAGTGCCGCAGATAACATGGAGCAATTGCTTTCCAGGGCAGATGTGGCCTTGTATATCGCCAAAAACAGTGGGCGCAATCAGGTTCGCCAGTACACCCAAACCCTTGCGCCATCTGCGTTTTGAAAGTCGGCTGCAAGCACCGTAGCGATGTTTGCAGCCAAGGCATCAGCCCTCCGTCGCCTTGTGCTGAGCTGCACTGCCGCAGCTGAAACAGAACTTGGCAAAACTGCTGGTACGCGCCTGACAAGCGTGGCAAGCCTCAAACAGCCCAATGCCACAATGCGGGCAATAGTCGGTCACACCGTCCTTCAAGTCCACATGACGCTCGCAACCCGGGCACACCCCTTTGCTCAGGTGCGTCCATGCCTTGTCATACGTCAACTGGGTACGGCGCTCAGTGGCAGGCAACGCCTCCGCTTCACGCTGTCGTTCCAGATAGCGCTGCAAGGCCACAATCGCCCAGCGCCCCACCAGAACCGTGATCGTGATTCCCACGGCATAACGCACATAGCCGCCATAGCTCGGCAAATAAGGCACCAGTTCGACAAAGAAGGCAAACAGGGCAAAGAAGATAAAGCCCCAGACAAAAGGCCACCAGGTGCTTTTGCGCTTTTTCACGAACAACCAGCCTGCCAGAGCGAGCAACGGCAGCGTCAAGGCCAGGCGATACAGGAATACACGCAGCTCCTGCGCCCTCTGGGCAGCGTAGAACTGGTCGCGCGCAGCGCTTTCCAGCGCTTCCAGTTCATGGTTCACGCGCGCCGTTTCCTGGCGCGCATTGAGCAACACCTGCTGCTGATTTTGCAAGGCCTGCTGTGCCTTGCGCTCAGTCTGACGAAGCTGCTCCAACTCCTGATTGCGGCGAATCACCTCTGGATCCTGTTCGCTGCGCTGCGTGGCAGAACGCGTAGCAATCCAGCTATTGAAGCCATCGCGTGCCGTCTGTGTATCACTGCGCGCCTGCTGCCACTGCAATTCGGCCTGGTCGCGTTCATCCAGCGCCTGGCGCTGCGCTTGCTGTAATGCATCCAGCTGCGTACGCAAGGGACTTGCCTGCTGCTGGTCGATAAAGTCATCCAGCGACACACGCTGCTCTACCTGCGGTAAGTCATCGACCACCGTAGAGCCAAGTCCGATCAAAAAGCTCGCAAAAACCAACGCCACCACCCACAGGCCACGTCGAAACCACGTTTCCGACAATCGCAACGATTTACTCATCGCATTCACTCCTTACCAAAGAATATCTGCTGTTCATCAAGACGAGCCATGGACTCATTCAATCGTAAACAATGCATCCGCCATGCCCTTGCGCTGCAGCCACTGACTCACCGAATCGACCGTCACTGTCTCGATACGGCTTGCAAAGCGCTTTTCGTTTGGGTGGTCATCAAATGCAATATTGGCTGCCGTGATCCTGCCGCCCAAGCGGGTCCAGGAACGCACTGTCAATGCGCTAGGCTCGTAGCCCTTGAATTGGAGCCAGGCTGGAGCCTGCTCCCGGCGTTGTATTTCCACTGTTTCCATGGCAGCCGCCAAGCTTTCGATGGCCCACTGATTGGACTGTTGATAATGCTGACTCCCTGCATAGCTCACCATGCTGTAGGGCTTGTGCTGCATACGGAACACCGTATCGGATTGCGTCAGAAAGGTCCACAGGGCTTGCTGCAGCTGCGGATTCGGCACCTGCACTGCGGCCACAGGACGCCACAGGTCATCCAGAAAAAACTCTCCCAACCACTGCCTATCAATGTGCCCTTGCACTGTGCCGCATTCGTTGAGCTGGTGCGCCACACACCAGGGCCCCAGGGGCTTCTCATAAGCCCAGCCCAAATGCGAGTACTTCAACCCATAGCGGCTCAAGCCCTGACCGGCTCGTGCCAGCAACACTACTTTGGTGCCATGTTGCGCGTGCTGTGCATCCAGCGCCTGAGTCGTGCGATGTGCTAGATCCATGCCTTGTTGAAAGGTATCCACATGCAAGACTTTGGCCTCACAGCTACGGCCTGCATAAGCCGGCTGCATACCCGCAGCAATGACGCAGCCTGCTGCCAGGCAATAGGCGACGCGTCGTATGCGTACAAGATTTTTCATTGACAGGCTCACAGAAGTTCGTTGTGCAGCAGGGCTGACCCCACGGCATTGGGGATAAAGGCAAGGACTTCGCCCGAAGCCGCCAGCAGTACCCCCGTCCCCTTGGCACTTGCTTCAATCACCGTCCCTACCGCCAGCGAAGCCGATCCTACGGCAGTGCCGGAAACCTCCTGTGACACTGATACGCCATCAGCGGCGCGTCTGGTGACATCACTCACTCCATCGGCGGAGGCTGAAAGCGCCTCAACCACCGGCTCCGTCACAGCTGCTGAAAGCAGGAGTGGCATTGCCACTGCACCTTCCGAGCCATCCACGGATGCACCGACCATGGCCGCCGACACCACCGGCATGACCGACAGGGCCGCAGATGTCTGGCTCTGCGCCTGTGCCATGGTGCTGGCGCCCCACAGTGTGCAAGCCAGGCCCACGGTCATGAGCGTGCGTTGAACGGGGCGGAATACAGAATGCATCGACATGAAAAAGACTCTCCCCAAGTTGTGTTGTTGAGGCCGTGTCTGCACGGCTGGTGCGCATCATCGCCAGCATCGCTGAGAACGCCCCTGTTTTTCTGTGACGTGTTTTCACATGCCATGAAAAGCATCAAATTTCGCTACTTTTCTTCGGATGTTTTATTTGATTCACTAAAAAGTTCCCCTACACGCTCCTGCAACACCCCCAGGGTGAAACCTGTACTTGGCAAGCTGTGTCCCACCACCAGATTCACACGGTTCAACCATCCCCGGCGTAGCGGCTTCACCATGGCAGTGGGGTGACCATTGCGCTTTTCCACACGACTGAAGAAAGAGCCCCACAAGCCCTGCAATGCCATCGGGATGACCGGTACTTGCAGGCCCTCAGACTGGGCTTGCTGCAAGATTTTCATAACCCCACCTTTAAACGGCTTGATTGCACCGTCACCCGTGATGGCACCTTCCGGAAAAATCGCCAGCACATCGCCTTCTCGTAGCACTTGCGCAGCGCGAGCAAACGCGGCCTCATAGACCGCCATATCTTCTTTGGGTGAAGCAATCGGGATCGCCTTAGCCAGCCGGAACAGCCACCCCAGCACTGGTTGTTCAAAGATACGGTGGTCCATGACAAAGTAAACAGGTCGGGGGCTGGCCGCCATCAACAAGATGGCATCCACGAAACTCACATGATTGCACACCAGCAATGCAGCTCCTTGCGTGGGAATGTGGTGTTCCCCACGAACCTTGAAGCGATAGATGAGATGCGTCAGCACCCAAGCCACAAAGCGCAGCAAATACTCGGGCACCAGCAAAAACACATACATCGCCACAACTGCATTGGCGATGCCGGTAATCAGAAACACCTGCGGCAAGCTGCAACCTGCGGCCAGCAACCCACCCGCGAGCACCGCAGAGGCAATCATGAACAAGGCGTTCAGGATGTTGTTGGCGGCAATGATGCGAGCCCGGTGCGTGGGCTGGCTGCGCATTTGAATCAGCGCATACATGGGCACGCTGTACACCCCTGCAGACAAGGCCAGCAAGCCCAGATCGGACATGACCCGCCAATGCGCAGGCTGCGCCAGAAAGGCTGACAGGCCCATCACTTCTGTAGCGGGCAAATGTCTGGAGGCAAAGTACAGATCCACGGCAAACACCGTCATGCCGATCGCGCCCAGCGGCACCAGACCAATTTCCACATGGCGGCGGCTGAAGCTTTCGCACAGCAAAGCCCCAACCCCCACGCCCACAGAAAACACCACCAGCAGCAAGGAGGCCACGCGCTCATCGCCATACAGCACTTCCTTGGCGAAGCTGGGGAACTGGCTGAGGAAGACCGCGCCGAAGAACCACATCCAGCTGATACCCAGCAAAGAGCGAAACACCACCTGCTGCTGTCTGGCCAATTGCAGATTGCGCCAGGTTTCAGTAAAGGGATTCCAGTTGATCACCAGCTCTGGATCGGTAGCAGGTGCTGGTGGAATGGCTTGGGCACAAAGACGCCCCACTATGGCCAGGCCCACGCAGACAATCGCCACATCACGGTGCCCCACCTCGGGCACAGCCACCAGCAAACCTCCGGCCACATTGCCCAGCAGGATGGCCACGAACGTCCCCATCTCAACCATGCCGTTACCGCCTGTAATCTCGCGCTCATTCAACACCTGGGGCAGATAGGCAAACTTCGCGGGACCGAACAAGGTCGAGTGAAGTCCCATCATGAACACGCAGGCCAGCAACAGCGGTACATGAGCCACCATGAAGCCCCATGCAGCCAGCAGCATGATGGCGATCTCCAGGTTCTTCACCAGGCGGAACATGCGCGTCTTCTCCCACTTGTCCGTCAACTGCCCCGATGTGGCGGAGAACAAGAGAAAAGGCAGGATGAACAATGCACCGATCACCAGTCCCGCCATCGACGGCGGCAGCCAAGACACGTTGAGCTGGTAGGTGACCATGACCGTAAAGGCAAACTTGAACAGATTGTCATTGGCTGCGCCTGCAAACTGTGTCCAAAAGAACGGCGCAAAACGCCGCTGCCTGAGCAATGCAAACTGATTCGGATGCTTGCGCACGGGATGTAAGCCCTCTTGCCCTGTACCTTGCCTCATACCCGCTCCTCTTTGTTAGTTCTTATTACCTCAAACACCTGTGGCGCAAGCAATCCACGTCGCTCGCAAGCAGCCTCGTCTACATCACAATCTCACAGCGTCTGGCAACGCGCTGAATGATCTTCGATATACGGTCATTGCACGACAGGCGAAGCACTCTGTTACACCAATGCTGCACGTCATTTCCATCACATAATCAGACCACGAGGACGACTACCGACCTTGTCCTCGCCTTGAAAAAAGAGCTCAAAACCGCCCATAACACCTTCGCAGATCTGGCGCCCATGTTGAATCTCACGGAATCCAGCCTCAAGCGCATGTTCGACAAATGCGATATGCCCCTGTCTCGCATCCTGCGCCTGGACTTCGTCGATCTGGCACGTCGAGTGGCTGATCGCCCGCCACAGCTTCAGCAAATGACCCTGGAGCAGGAAACCGCCGTGGCGACGGATCGCAAGCTGCTGCTGATGGCCATCCGCGTCCTCGGCCAATGGACACTGCCCTAAATCACCAGCACCTACCGCATCTTAGATGCCTGAAGGCGTGGCTTATCTGACGCAGCTTGACCGCATCGGCATCATTGAACTACGCCCGGGAAATCGTTATCGCCTGCGCTTGGCCAAAACCTTTCGCTGGCACCCGCATGGTCCTGTCATGGCTTACTTTCGAGAGAATGCGGTGCTCGATTACTTTGGTGGTGCCTTCGACCAACCCGGCAAAGGCATGCTGATGGTCCATGGCCACATCGCCCGCCATTTGGCACCCAGCTTTGTCGAGCGCATCCAGCGGCTGGCCCATGACTTTTCACAGCAACACCAGCAGGATCAAAAAACCGACCCTGCCCAGCGCGAGGGCTACACCCTGGTGCCGGCCATGCGCAGCTTGGAGTTTTCTGTCTTCACGGCCCTGCGACGCCCAGGGAGCAGGCCCGCATTCAAAGGCGATTCCGACGCCGATTAGCCGCTACGCAAACACCGCAACACAGCATTCAACGCGTGCGCTTGCTTGCAGGGCGCGCAGGTGTTGGCTTGGCGCTGGCCTTGCTGGCTGGCGCTGTTTTTTGTTTTGCGTCTGTCTTGCGCGCTGACGCTTTCTTCGCAGCCGGCTTGCGTGTTGCCGCAGCGCCGCGAGGCGTCTTGGCCTCAACCTCAGAAGTTCTGGCAACCGGTGATTTCTCCACCGCCTGGCGCACCATTTCGCTTGCGGTTTTCACCGCAGCTTGCGCAAATTCCGTCGACATCTGTGTCGCTTTAAACATGGCTTGCTGCTGTGCAGGGTCTTGCAGCGCTTGTTGAGCGATCTGCTGAAACTGCTGCGTCAACGCGCCCCACCACTGCATCGCAGTCGCCATGCTCGCAGCCTGCGTAGCGTCAGGCTGAGCTTCTGCTCCAGCTGAAGCAGAAGACTCGGGTTGAGCAGGTGCAGCAGGTCTTTCATGCTCGGAGAAAGGTGCAGCCTGAGCTGCCGCAGACATGGGCCAATCAGACAAATTACCAGCGGCTCCTGCAGGCGTAGCGACCGTGGCTGATGCAAATGGGAAGGCCTTGGCCAATTCACTGAGATTGACGTTCATGCCCTTGAGGGTGGATAGCGTCATCTTCTGCACTTCCAGAGCCTGCACCGTGGCAGCCAGTGCTTTGCTGTTTTGCTCCAGCCAGAACTGCACCGCCTTAAGCTCTTCAATACGCTTGTCGATCTCTTCCACACTCACTGTGGGTGCAATCCAGTGCGAGAAGGACGGCAGCCCTGCTGACTGTGTCCCCGCCTTGCCAAGATTTTGCAAAAAGTCAAATCCCGGAATGAACTTGCCAAAGCCGAAAGCGGATGAATCACTCATACCCACACCTGTACCGTCAATGCCAATGAAAAGCCCGGACACCGCGATGACCGGGCTGCTGACTCGTTAGCTTAATGCACAAGCAGCCGCACGTCACAACATGATGAAGGCATGGCCCATTGCATCCAAGAACCGCTGGAACGACCTATCCATGAAGCGTGCGCAGATGATTGCTGGTGCCAATTTGGGTAAAGTTAAGCATAGACCTAAGCAGCGTTCCAACTGGTCGCACACCTTTCCCAAGGCAGCAAACCAGCCGTGCGTGCACTCGACAACCCAGCTAGTCGCGTAGACGTCGCAAGCATGTCATGCCACTGCCGTAGACCAAGGCTGAAGTTAGCGCTCCCACGCAATGCCTGTTTGCAGCACATACAAGACTCCATGGAGAGCAGTCTCTCGCTCAAGCATCACTTGCGCACGCCACCTTTGGCAGAAGAGGTGGATAGAGGAATCTGGAGCAGAAGTTGCTGCCCCAGTTCTTTGCTCACAGATCGTCTTGCCATGAGGGCACGAAGCACAAAGGCTTGTGCCGATCTCAAAGCAAGTTTTTGTCAGCAACTCATAAGGCCTTCTGAATTTTGTTGCAGCAAATCACCAACCCTTGATTTAAACCAAAACTCCTTGCATCAAAGGCGCTCATTGTGCTGTATTGACCAGTTAAATCCACATTCGCCAACGCTATCAATGCTTAGGCTGCTGAGATGAGCGTACAAACGTGGTTGTCAGGTCTCAAGTAACTGTTAAAGAAAGAGAAGCGATTTTTCAACCAAAAACTTCAAGATTTTTCGGAAGAACTCCATCTTTTCCCTTAAGGGCGATAGAGTCTTGCTATCTTGCTCACAAGTTAATAAAACAAAAAAACCATAAATAAAGACAAGCATTAAAACATGCAGCCAAGTGAGCTTTATTGATAAGGATAGATAGTCCATCAGAATTCATATAGCTGCGAATCTAAAAAAGAAGCCATAAAACAGACGCATGAAAAAATAATTGAGCAAAAGACCTCAACAAGTCATTTGCTAATAACTAAATTCAACCAGTCAGCAAAAGTGTTTTATCGACATTAAAAATCTTAGCTCTTAGATTTTATATTCAAACTTTCAAAGCATTTCACAGGGATCATCATGGCAATAAATTTACAAAATGCCAAGCGTATTGTTATACTAGGCGGAGGTACAGCAGGCTGGTACGCAGCACTGGCTTTACGTCAGATTTTCAGTAAAAATGTTGAAATTCTTGTTATTGAATCTTCAAAAATTGGAATTATAGGCGTTGGCGAAGGGGGATTGCTTAATTTTATATCCGCCTTGAAATACGTTAATATCAATCTATCAGAATTTAAAGAGTTCACCAATGCAACCCATAAATGGGGTTTTTGTTATGAGGGATGGCGAACAGGGTTTGAAAATGACAAGTTCTATCACCCTTTCATGTCTTCTGATAGTGAAGCTTTAAAATGGAATGAAAATGGATATTTCCCATTTTTTTCAGCCTTAATGCAGCAAGGAATTGGATTAGATAAATATGTTAGAGGAATAGACTTAGTCGAAAAAAATGCAACGCAAGCAGATGCCGATTCAGCGCTAGCGAAAGGCCAAGCCGACATTATTGACTCCTTACACTTCGACAGCTACAAAGCCGCTAGCTTTTTAAAAAAAGTTGCTCTATCGCGTAATATAACTCACCGCGATGTATTGGTCGATCAAGTAATTACAGACAGTCAAGGAAATGTAACAAAGCTGATCACAGAAAATAATGATGAAATAGATCTTGACTTCATCATTGATGCCAGTGGTCTTGCACGAAAAATAATCGGTAAAGCTGTCCCATCGCAATGGCAATCATTCAAGCAATATTTGATTCTTGATCGAGCCATCCCTTTTTACATGCCGCACCCAAAGAAAAATCCATACTTGGTCAGCCGAGCTATTGCGCTGAATAACGGATGGATGTGGCAAATCCCTTTAGTTGACCGCGTTGGAGCTGGATATGTTTACAGCAGCAAACACATAAGTGATGAAAATGCACAAAAAGAAGTTAAAGCATATCTAGGCTTTGATGTTGATATACAGAAAATTATTAAGTTTGACCCAGGATGCCATGAAGAAATATTGGTAAAAAACACTTTAACAATTGGCTTGGCAGCTGGGTTTGTTGAGCCTTTAGAGGCAACATCGATTGCTCAGATGGTAGAAGTTGTGCGGAATTTTTGTCGAGTACTTATGCTGAGCCAAGGCATTATTTCAGATAATGCAGTGCGTGATTTTAATGACGCTAATCTTCAGTCTTGGTATGGTATCCGTGACTTTTTGCGCATGCACTACGATACGACTCGCGCTGACACGAGCTTTTGGCAAGATGCTTCGAAAGCACCATATCCAGAAAGCTACCGAGCTTTTCGCGAGGTGGTCCAGCTACGTTCTCCACGCCTGGTCGACGTAAATAGTTACGTTTTGCATGGCTGGCATGGCATTTTCCATGTGATTAACTGGATGCTAGTCGCTGCGCCACTAGGGATACTGAATTCTAAAGCCGCAGTCAATGACCTGATGAGACTGAGTCGAGAAAAACGCGAAGTTTTAGATAAAGCCCTGCGCCATTTTCAAGGAAGAACAGAGCTGTGATTTGAGGGCCCGCGCCTAGGCGCTTCACGACTGCGTGGCGCGCCGCGCTCCTACCCTTGCGTTTCATCCCGCAGTCATTCTTGCTACTCATATTTTTGCGCTACGTCTCATGGCCCTCTCATATCGTAGTTGTTGAATACATCGAATTGAGAGTTGCTAACACCACCTTGCGTTGAGACATGCACAAGCGTTTGTGCTTCGTGCCCTCATGGCAAGACGATCTGTGAGCAAAGAACTGGGGCAGCAACTTCTGCTCCAGATTCCTCTATCCACCTCTGC
>NZ_JASAUZ010000004.1 GCF_030162935.1 Comamonas halotolerans | reverse complement strand
CCTTAGTGCTGTACAGGAAGTCAAGTTATCGCTGTCAGAAACTACGGGGGCGTCGCCAGATGACTTGATGGGCCAGTTATTGTGTACCGCTCCCAAGCTCAGTCGCAGTGCGTGGCATCGTTGCCTGCAACACCTCGACATTAATCGTTTGTCCCCAAAATGCTGCAAACCAAAGTGTGGGCAGTTTGAAGCAACCGCGCTGGGATTTGTGCATATCACCTGAAAACATTACGCTGAAACACCCTTCAGGACCATGTGCAAGGCTTGGAGCAAAGATCCAAGCCCCTTTAGTTTCATCCGCACAAGCTCACTGTGGGACTGAACACCCTCAGACTGCTGGACTTAGGCATTCCGCAAATCACCCACCGTTATCTTGTCCTGGTTGAGAGCACCAGCTGTACGCAGCTCGTCAAGCACAGCCTCACAGCGTTTCATGCAAGCCTGCGCCAAAGCCTTCTTCATGAAGGTCTGCGCTTCTGTGTGCACAATAACGCCTTACTCTTTAAGGCGAATCTGTGCCGTGTGTGCGGTATATCCATCCGCACGCTTTCTTGCCGATATTGTTCCCATGATGCCTAGTGCTACAAGTCTCGTTCGTAGCACTGACAATGGAAGATCGGGGTTTTTAGGCGTTTTTAGGGTGCTACACACGGTGCTACAGATAGCAGAAAATGCTAATGAATCAAAAAGAAACGCAATCAAAAAAAACTCTTAAGCCATATCCGCGCATGTCTGTAGCCCCCATGCTCGACTGGACAGACCGTCATTGCCGTTATCTGCACCGTTTGCTGAGCAAAAACACCCTCCTCTATACAGAGATGATCACCACGGGCGCCCTGATTTATGGTGATCAGGCTCGGCATCTACGCTTTAACGTAGAAGAGCACCCTGTAGCTTTGCAGCTGGGCGGCAGCGAACCTGCAGATTTGGCCAAGGCTGCCAAAATTGGCCAGGATTGGGGTTACGACGAAATCAACTTGAATTGCGGTTGCCCAAGCGAACGCGTCCAGCGCGGCGCGTTTGGAGCCTGCCTGATGAAAGAGGCCAGTCTGGTGGCTGATTGCGTCAAGGCCATGCGCGACATGGTAGACATTCCAGTCACCGTCAAGCACCGCATTGGCGTCGACAAGATTGAAAGCTATGACTTTGTTCGCGATTTTGTGGGTACGGTCGCGGAAGCAGGGTGCGAGGTTTTCATCGTGCATGCACGCAATGCCTGGTTGCAAGGTCTCTCCCCCAAAGAAAACCGCGATATTCCGCCGCTGCGTTATGAAATGGTTGCCCAGCTCAAGCAGGAATTTCCGCATCTGACAATTGCCATCAACGGCGGCATCAAGACTGATGATGTGGTCCAGGCGCAGTTGCAAAAAGTTGATGGTGTGATGGTGGGTCGTGAGGCCTATCACAACCCCTGGTGGATGTCGCGCTGGGACGAGCTGTATTTCGGTGCCGCTCCCTCTGAGCTAACGCATCTTCAGGTAGAACATGCCATGGTGGCCTACATGGAGCGAGAAGCGAAGGAACACGGCACACATTGGTACAGCATTGCCCGCCATATGCTGGGGCTACGTCATGGCCTGCCTGGTGCACGCCGCTGGCGACAAGTCTGGAGTGACCACAAACTCAAGCATCTGTCGCCAAGCGAGGTTTCAACCATTGCCAACACCCGCCATGTAAGCAATGTAGCTGACCAAATTTGACAAAACTAAAAAAAGCATAGCAACCAACTGATGTGCAGCGCTGCTATGGAGCAAAAAAGTGCTTCAAACCAGCCCTCGGCACTTGTTGCCAGCCATTTTGATGCAATGCTTTCAAATTTACCCCTTTAGCTTTACAACTTATAGGTTGATTGCTATCAATTTCTGCAAAATTTATAGAGATTGCACATCAAAAATTGTCTCCACCGTGACTTTGCATGCAGAAAAACGCTGTTCCGTTTTGTTGCAACATGCTGATATATTGCACTGCAACATAACAGGATCTGTCCCATGTTCTACCAGCTCTATGAAACACAGCGCGCCCTGCTTGAGCCTTTTGCAGATTTTGCCCAGGCTACTGCCAAGCTCTATAGCAATCCTCTGCTGCCTTTATCACAAGCTCCTTTTTCACAACGCGTAGTCGCTGGTTTTGACTTGTTTTACCGCTTGGGTAAGGGCTATGAAAAGCCAGAGTTTGGTATCCAGTCGGTGCCTGTACAGGGTGTGAATGTCACCATCATGGAACGCGTCGAGATGGACAAGCCATTCTGTGAGCTACGTCGCTTCAAACGCTTCTCGGATGATCCCAAGACACTCAATGCCCTGCTCACCCAGCCCCCCGTTCTGGTTGTAGCACCATTGTCTGGTCACTACGCGACCTTGCTGCGTGACACCGTCAAAAGCTTGCTCAGTGACCACAAGGTATTCATTACCGACTGGAAAAACGCACGCTTGGTGCCAGTACAGGACGGCGAATTTCACCTGGACGATTACATCAATTACGTGCAGGAATTCATTCGCTATCTGCAAAAGCAGTATGGAAACTGCCATGTCATCAGCGTGTGCCAGCCAACCGTACCAGTGCTGGCGGCCATTTCCCTGATGGCCAGCCGCGGCGAGACCACTCCCTTGAGCATGACCATGATGGGGGGACCTATCGATGCACGCAAATCACCCACCGACGTCAACAACTTGGCTACGCAACGCAGCTATGAGTGGTTTGAGAACAATGTGATTCACCGCGTGCCAGAAAACTACCCAGGTGCTGGTCGCCGCGTCTATCCAGGTTTTTTACAGTACACAGGCTTTGTGGCCATGAACCCTGACCGCCACGCCAGCAGCCATTACGACTATTTCAAGAATCTGGTCAAAGGCGACGATGCCAGCGCGGAGCAACATCGCAAGTTCTACGATGAGTACAACGCTGTACTGGACATGGATGCGAATTACTATCTGGAAACAATTCAGACTGTATTTCAGGAGTTCAAGCTCGTTCATGGAACATGGGATGTTCGTTCGCCAGAAGGCCAGCTTGAGCGCGTCAGGCCTCAGGACATACAAACAACCGCACTCTTCACCATTGAGGGTGAGTTGGACGATATCTCAGGATCGGGCCAAACCCATGCTGCGCAAGATTTGTGCGCCAATATTCCGTCGAACATGCGCCTGCAATATGACGTGATGGGTGCTGGCCATTACGGCATCTTCAGCGGTCGCCGCTGGCGCGATATGGTGTATCCCAAGGTGCGAGGATTTATTTACGCGCACCACCAATGGGAAGCATCCGGCAGCTCGACGGCTGCAAACGAAGGGGAATTGGTGTCAGCGACAAACACTGCTCCTGAAGTTGCGCGACACTCAGCCCCCATATCTCCCAACACCACCAAGCCAGCGCCCATCTCCCGGAAAAAGCGCTGATCTGATTCACGCTAGACTGCATGCCTGAGTTTTCCAGCAAGCCAGCCCTGACCGGACTGGCTTTTTCCATTGATGCCGCACTGCCTCAAACGCAGTGCCAACGTTGTGGTTTCCCCGATTGCGCCAGCTATGCACAGGCCATTGCCAATGAGGGTGCCCCCATCAACCAATGCCCTCCCGGTGGTGAAGAGGGCATAGCACGGTTGGCGGCCATCACAGGGCGCGAATCGACTTCGCTCAATCGAAAATTCGGGATTGAAGGTCCGCTGACGCTGGCACGCATTGATGAGAACTGGTGCATCGGATGCACGCTGTGTATCAAGGCTTGTCCGACCGATGCCATTCTCGGAGCCAACAAGCTGATGCATACGGTGATTGCGCAGCACTGCACGGGATGCGAGCTGTGCATCCCGGTGTGTCCGGTCGATTGCATTGAGCTGGACGTAGTAAGCGGCACTCGAACTGGCTGGGATGCGTGGTCGCAAGAACAGGCCGCTCACGCCCGGCAACGCTACGAAGCCCACAAACAGCGCACCCAGTCTATTCAGGCAGAGCCTGCGAATGCGCAGGCCACAGCATCAGCTCCCGCAGCGCCACCTGACAAAAAAGCCGCCATTGCCGCAGCATTGGCCAAAGCGCGCGGCTTGCGCAAGCAGTGAAGCCGGATGCTTCATCCGGCAAAGCTCTTGTACACACCGCAACCCAGGTACACGCCGTCCTGCTTGCACACGTAAGACATCTTGGATTGCAGCTTGCCTGTCAGAGGGTTGGTAATGTCGTATTCGACCCAGCCCGCACCCTGCTCCGCCTGCGCCACAATGGCTGCAAGCAGGGCATCGCCATCCACGCCGGGCACATCTTGGACCTGGGTGCCGCATTTGGCGGCATTGCCACCAAAAGCCAGATAACGTCCTGCGGCGTCCAGAACAAAAACATACATGTCCCTGTCATGAAAGGGCTGCTGGGGGTCCGTCAAGGCCTGCCAATATTTTTTCAGAGGCATCCCCATGCGACGCAAGGCTTGCGCGCGCTGAACCATGGCCACCGCCTCATCAGCTGTGCCTTGCAGCAAGCAAAAGCGTTCCACAGAGGCCGACAACGTGGCGGCGCGTTGTTCAAGCGCCTGTGCCTCGTACACCACATTGCGCACCATACGCGCATTTTCTTGTGTGACTTTGTCAATGTCGTGCACAGCAATATTGACCTGCTGCAAGCTTGTATCCTGGACATTGCCTGTCTGCGAGATGGCCTCTACATGATGCGCCACCGACCGAATGCCATCGGCTGCTTGCTGCATGCCAGTGCCAGCCTGTCGTATCAGGCGCGTGCTGCTGCTCACCTGCTGCACAGAAGCCTCAATCAAGCTTCGAATTTCCTTGGCTGCCTCCGATGCACGTTGCGCCAGGCTACGCACTTCAGAAGCTACAACTGCAAAACCCCGACCTTGCTCTCCAGCACGTGCAGCTTCCACCGCTGCATTCAAGGCCAATATATTCGTCTGAAAGGCAATGCCATCTATTACACCGATGATTTCTGACATACGCCCGGCCCCACGCTCGATACTCTCCACAGAGTACACGGCTTGCTCCATCACGCCGCTACCCTGCTCCACCACTTGGCGCAACTGATGGGTAAAACGATCTGCCGCCAGCGCAGCCTCGTTGTTGTTCTGTATCAAGGTCGTAACCTGTTCCACACTCACCACCGTTTGTGCCATATTGCAGGCCTGATGCTCGGTGAGTTCGGCCAAAGCACGGTTGTCGTGCGTAAGTACCTGCCCTGCTTGAGCCACCAAGGCCGCATTGCTGCGAATTTCTGCCACCATGCTCGACAGCGACACCACCATGCTGTCCAGCAAGGATGCCATCACGCCCCATTCATCTTTGCTGCGTGCCGAAATGCGGTGTGTGAGATTACCTTGCGCCGCATGGCCCATGGCATCAAGCAGCCGCTTCATTTCACTTCGAATGTTTTGATAAACACCGTAGAGAACGTACAAAAACCAAGCTCCGCCCAAGAAAGCCAGGCCGGCAGTGGTTGCAGCACTCCATTCTGAATGGGCGACCACCCACACGCCGCTCATCACAAACAAGGCATTGAAGGCCACAAACCCCAGCTTGCTGGCCAAACTGCAGCGGCTGAGCACCCATTGCATTGGACTTTGCATGCTCCACTCTCCTTTTGAATTTGTATCAAAAGGTTTTTACCGTGGGCGCATTCATGGCTATCCCCGGATTTTTCCTAGGAGCAGATGTAATCTGTACGCAAGTCAGCGCGACATTCATGCAATCCCTGCATGCATTCCAATGAAATTACGCATAAAGATCAGCTACGAGGCTGAATCTCGGCACATAATATTTGGATCATGAATCCGCTGCTCCAACAACTTCAGCCTTACCCCTTTGAACGGCTGCGCCAACTGCTTGCGGGAGTCACACCACCTGCACAACTGCGCCACATCAGCTTGGGCATTGGTGAGCCCCGGCACGAAACGCCCCCCTTCATTCAGACCAGTCTGACTGACAACCTCGCAGGCTTGGCCACTTACCCAGCTACCGCGGGCGATGCGCATTTGCGCCATGCATGCAGTGATTGGCTTCAGCGCCGCTACCACATCAATGTGGACGCTGCCACGCAAATTTTGCCCGTTAATGGCTCGCGTGAAGCATTGTTCTCGTTCGCCCAGACCGTGATTGATCCCACGCAAGCAGGTGCGACGGTTTTGTGCCCCAACCCCTTCTATCAAATCTACGAAGGTGCGGCACTACTTGCAGGGGCTCAGCCTTATTTCGTCTCCAGCGACCCTGCACGCAACTTTGCCGTGGATTGGGACAGTGTGCCTGTCGATGTCTGGGCGAAAACCCAGTTGATGTATGTCTGTTCACCCGGCAATCCCACCGGAGCCGTGATGCCACTGAGCGAATGGAAGAAGCTGTTCGAGCTGTCTGATCGCTATGGCTTTGTGATCGCCTCGGATGAGTGCTACAGCGAAATCTATTTCCGCGAAGAAGCGCCTCTGGGTGGTCTGGAAGCAGCGTCGCAGCTAGGTCGTGAAGATTTTCGCAATCTTGTGGCTTTCACCAGCCTGTCCAAACGCAGCAATGTGCCAGGCCTGCGCAGTGGCTTTGTTGCTGGCGATGCGCGTTTGCTCAAGTCTTTTTTACTCTACCGAACCTACCACGGTGGAGCCATGGGGTTGCCCATTCAGCACGCATCAATTGCGGCTTGGTCCGATGAAGCCCATGTGGCTCACAATCGCGCGCTATACAAAGAGAAATTCGCTGCAGTGATGCCAATTCTCTCACCAGTGATGGATGTGCGTCTGCCCGACGCCAGCTTCTATCTCTGGCCACGCATCCCCGATGCCCTGGGTATGAGCGAAACCGAGTTTGCACGCGAGTTGTTCGCGCAAAGCCATGTGACCGTGCTGCCTGGAAGCTATCTGGCACGAAATGTGCAAGGACACAACCCCGGTGCGCAACGTGTACGTCTGGCTCTTGTGGCAGAGACGGCTGAGTGCGTCGAGGCAGCTCAGCGCATCGCGGATTTCATTCAAAAGAACGTCAAGTAAATCACTGTTATGACCCAACAACTGCAGCAAATCATCGACCAAGCCTGGGAAAACCGTGCGGAAATCTCCGCCAAGGCTGCGCCCAAGGAAGTGGTTGAGGCTGTTGAGTTCGCACTCAACGCATTGAACAATGGCACATTGCGAGTTGCTTCTCGCGAAGGCGTAGGTCAATGGACTGTTCATCAGTGGCTCAAAAAAGCGGTGCTCCTGTCCTTCCGCCTCAATGACAACAAGCTGATCTCATCTGGCGACCTGAATTTCTTCGACAAAGTCCCCACAAAGTACGAAGGCATGACGGAAACCGAAATCGCCGCGACTGGTGTGCGCGTGGTGCCCCCTGCCGTGGCCCGCCGTGGCTCCTTCATTGCCAGGGGCGCCATTTTGATGCCTTCTTACGTGAACATTGGCGCTTATGTGGATGAAGGCACCATGGTCGACACCTGGGCCACTGTGGGCTCATGCGCACAAGTTGGCAAAAACGTTCACCTCTCTGGCGGCGTGGGCCTGGGTGGCGTGCTCGAGCCTCTTCAAGCCAATCCAACCATCATCGAAGATAACTGTTTCATCGGCGCGCGCTCTGAAGTGGTCGAGGGCGTTATCGTCGAAGAGAACTCCGTGATCTCCATGGGTGTGTATATCGGTCAGTCCACACCTATCTTCAACCGTGAGACTGGCGAGATCACTTATGGTCGCGTGCCTGCTGGTTCGGTGGTGGTTTCTGGCAATCTGCCCAAGAAGACCAAAGACGGCAAGGACTACTCCATGTACGCCGCCATCATTGTGAAAACCGTGGATGCCAAGACCCGCTCGACAACGAGCCTGAACGATCTGCTGCGCGATTGATAACCAGTTGATTCACCTCTGATGCCGGACAAATTGTCCGGCTTTTTTTTGCTTCTTTTTGCGGCAGACTTGCCAAAGCGAGGGATTCGCGAGTTTTCAAACACTACAACAAGGTTTAGCGCATGAGCATGATGCAACGCATTCTGCGTTTGATGGCTGAGAAAAAAGCATCTGACGTTTACCTGTCTGCCAATTCGCCTGCACTGATCAAAATAGATGGTGAATGCATCCCCATCAACAACCAGTTGCTGCCTCCCGATGCACCGCGCGCATTGCTTTCCGAAGTAGTGTCCCCCCAGGCCATGGAATCATTGCTTGAATCCGGTGAGCTCAATCTGGCAGTTCCACTCAAAGGTGTGGGTCGCTTTCGTATCAGTGCCATGCGCCAACGCGGCTCTATTGCAGTGGTGGTTCGATTTATTTCCCAGCAGGTACCGATGCTCAAGGATCTAAACCTTCCTCCCATTCTGGAAAGTTTGATCTTGCAAAAGCGTGGACTGATCTTGGTTGTCGGTGCTACAGGTTCAGGCAAAAGCACCACGCTCGCTGCAATGATTGACCATCGCAACGAACACAAATCCGGCCACATACTCACGATTGAAGACCCTATCGAGTTCCAGTTCCGCAACAAGCGCTCCATTGTCAACCAGCGTGAGGTGGGCAGCGATACGCAATCACTGCAGGTTGCACTGAAAAATGCACTGCGGCAATCACCAGATGTGATCTTGATTGGTGAGATCCGTGATCGAGAAACCATGTCAGCAGCCATTTCGTATTCACAATCCGGCCACCTGGTCTTAGCCACTCTGCACGGCAACAACAGTTACCACGCACTCAACCGTATTTTGAGTTTCTACCCTGTGGAGGTTCGCGCCACCATGCTGGGAGATTTGTCCTCGTCACTCAAATCAATCGTCACTCAGCGCTTGCTGCGCACTCCCTCTGGACATCGCGTCCCTGCCGTGGAAGTGCTTCTCAACACCAAGCTGGTATCCGAACTGATAGAGAAAGGCGACTTCTCCGGTGTGAGCGACAGCATGGAAAAGTCCATGGCCCAAGGCTCGCAAACCTTTGAAGAAGCCCTGGCAGAGCTCATCAGCAATGGCACAATTGACCGTGATGAAGGCTTGGCCAATGCAGACTCTCCCACCAACTTGATGTGGCGCCTGCAAAATGCGCCTCAAAGCATCGCTCCGGTCAAGACTGTGCAAGCAGCATCACCAGCGATTCAAGAGCTCATACCGGCCCTGCCTGAGTTTGGCGAAATGTTGCTGAACACTGGCCCTAAAACATAAAACCCCAGGTGCAGACCTGGGGGTCGGCTGCACCGAGCGTGCAGCCCCACTTGGATTTCTCTCATGTCTCGCACCCTGCAACTGGCTGAGCAACTGATCAGCCGCCCCTCCATCACACCAGAAGACGCGGGTTGTCTGGAACTGCTCGCAGAGCGTTTGGGCACATTGGGCTTCCAATGCGAACGCATGGACGGCGGCCCGGACACATTTCGGGTACACAATCTCTGGGCCGTACGCCGCACCGGGCAAGCCAGCGCCAAAACCCTGATATTTGCCGGCCACACGGATGTGGTGCCCACTGGGCCTGCCGCTCAATGGTCACATCCGCCTTTTACACCGACCTACCATGACGGCAAGCTGTTTGGTCGCGGTGCCAGCGACATGAAGACTTCAATTGCCGCCTTTGTGGTTGCCGTGGAGGAGTTCCTGGCAGAAAACCGAGAAACACCACTGGATATTGCTTTCTTGCTGACCAGCGATGAAGAAGGCCCCGGGCATGATGGCACCAAAATTGTGGTGCAAGCATTACAAGCGCGCCAAGAGCCCATGGACTGGTGCATTGTGGGTGAGCCCACTGCTGTCAAACAAACCGGAGACATGATCAAAAATGGCCGTCGAGGCTCTCTCGGCGGCCGCCTGACCGTGGAAGGCGTTCAGGGCCATATTGCATATCCGCAGCTGGCACGCAACCCCATTCACCAAGCCCTTCCGGCGCTGACCGAATTGGCCAGTATCGAGTGGGACAAGGGCAACGACTTTTTTCCACCCACCAGCTGGCAAATCAGCAATATTCACGGTGGCACCGGAGCGTCCAATGTAATACCTGGTGAAGTCGTGATTGACTTCAACTTCCGCTACAGCTCGGAAAACACGGCAGAAAGCCTGAAACAGCGGGTCAAATCGGTATTGGACAAGCACGCCCTGGAATACGACCTGACCTGGAGTCTGTCTGGAGAACCCTTTTTGACCACGCCCGGTGACCTCGTGGAGGCAGCGCAACAAGCCATCCGCGCTGAAACGGGCCTGGAGACCGAGTTATCCACCACCGGCGGCACCAGCGATGGCCGTTTCATTGCCAAGGTCTGCTCACAAGTGATTGAGCTGGGCCCTCCCAATGCCACCATCCACAAAATTGACGAGCATATCTTTGTCGCTGATGTGGAGCCACTGAAAAACATCTACCGCCGCATGCTGGTCAACCTGCATACACGCTTGCAAACCTCCAACCTAGAACAAGGTGCAGCAGCATGAGCCATGCTTACACCCTCCCCCATGGCTGCACTGTTGGTGAGCTGATTGCAAGCGGTACCCAATGCCTGGAACAGGCAGGCGTAGGCTTTGGGCATGGCACTGCAAATGCCGAAGAAGAAGCCATCTGGCTGGTGCTGTGGAAGCTGGATTTGCCTATTGATGCCCCTTTGGGCAATGAAGAAGAGTCTGTGGAAAACCAAGCCGTGACACCTGAACAGCAAGCTCAGGTTGCCAGGCTTTTCAAAGAACGTATAGACACACGCAAACCTGCGGCCTATCTCACCAATGAAGCATGGCTCATGGGTGTGCCGTTCTACATTGATGAGCGCTCCATTGTGCCGCGCAGTTTTATTGCGGAATTGTTGGCTGATGGAAGCATTGACCACTTTCTCTCGGACAAAACCAAGAACGTACTGGATCTGTGCACCGGCAATGGCTCTCTGGCCTGCTTGGCTGCCATGGCCTACCCCGAAGTTCATGTGACCGGAGGAGACTTATCCACCGATGCACTGGCCGTAGCTCGCATCAATGTAGACAAACACGGCCTGCAAGACCGTGTCACCTTGGTAGAGACCGATGGGTTGTCCAAAGTCCCAGGCCCCTGGGATCTGATTTTGTGCAACCCTCCGTATGTGAACGCTGACAGCATGTCCAAACTTCCTGCCGAATATCTGGCAGAGCCTGCACTGGCTCTTGCCGGTGGTATGGATGGCATGGACTTCATACGCCAACTGTTTGCCGATGCCCCTGCATGCATGAATGATGATGCAGTCCTGGTTCTGGAAATCGGCAATGAACGCCCTTTCTTTGAAGCCGCATTCCCCGAAATGCTGGTCTACTGGCTGGACACCAGCGTGGGCGAAGACGCCGTGTTGCTGGTCACCAAGCAGGAGCTGCTCGCCCAAGCCCAACGCACGGCACAATAACCCGCTGGATGCTGTGAGGCCTCACCCTATCTGATTTTTTACCCGCACGATGGGCAACCTCTGCGGGTGTGCTTTTTTCTTAGACAGTCGATGATTACCCTGAAAAACGTCACCCTGCGCCGCGGCACCAAAGTAGTGCTCGACAGCGTCAATGCCACCATCAACCCCGGCGAGCATGTCGGCTTGGTTGGCCGTAACGGGGCTGGCAAATCATCACTGTTCGCATTGCTGAACGGCACGCTGCACGAAGACAGTGGTGACTTTTTCATTCCTCCGACATGGCGCATGGCACAGGTTGCCCAGCACATGCCTGAAACCGAAGAATCAGCCACCCAGTTCGTGCTGGATGGCGATACCCGACTGTCGGAAGTACAAGCACGCCTACAAGCTGCCGAAACCTCTGGTGATGGCATGGCGATTGCCCAAGCCCATGCCGACTTGCAAGATGCAGGCGCCCACGATGCCACTGCACGCGCGCAGGCATTGATTCTGGGTCTGGGCTTCAAGACCAGTGAATTGGAACACCCGGTCAACAGCTTCTCTGGTGGCTGGCGCATGCGCCTTCAACTGGCCCGTGCGCTGATGTGCCCCTCCGACTTGCTGCTCTTGGACGAACCCACCAACCACCTGGACTTGGATGCACTGGTCTGGCTGGAAGCGTGGCTCAACCGCTATCCCGGCACCATGATTGTGATCTCGCACGACCGAGAGTTTCTGGATGCAGTGACCAGTGTCACACTGAACCTTGCGAGCGGCCAGATCACACGTTACGGTGGCAACTACAGCAAATTTGAAGAGCTGCATGCCCAGCATTTGGAACTACAGCAATCAGCTTTCGACAAGCAGCAAGACAAGATTGCACACCTGCAAAAGTTCATTGACCGCTTCAAAGCCAAAGCTACGAAGGCCAAGCAGGCGCAAAGCCGCATGAAGCAGATTGAACGCATGGAAAAAGTGGCCCCCGTGCTGGCAGATGCTGAGTTCACCTTCGAATTCAAAGAACCTAACAACCTGCCCAATCCCATGCTGGCAATTTCCGATGCCAGCTTTGGTTACAAGGATGAAGCCGGCAATGAAACCGTGATCTTGCGTGGTGTGAACCGCTCTGTGCTTGCCGGCCAGCGTATCGGTATCCTGGGTGCCAATGGCCAGGGCAAATCGACTCTGGTCAAAACCATTGCACGCACAATGGGCGCGCTGGCAGGCAAGATCACCGAAGGCAAGGGGCTGAACATAGGTTACTTTGCCCAGCAGGAACTGGACGTGCTACGCCCCGACGAAAATCCGCTGCAACATATGACGCGCCTTGCCAAGGATCTGGGTGCTGATGCGCCAGCTGCCAGCCGCGAGCAAGATTTGCGCAACTGGTTAGGCACTTTCAACTTCAGCGGTGACATGGTCAAGCAAACCGTTGGAAGCATGAGTGGCGGAGAAAAAGCCCGCTTGGTGCTAGCCATGATCGTCTGGCAGCGCCCCAACCTGTTGCTGTTGGACGAGCCCACCAACCACCTGGATCTTGCAACTCGGGAAGCGTTGGCCATGGCCATCAATGACTTTGACGGTACGGTGATGCTGGTCTCGCACGACCGCCACCTGTTGCGTGCCGTGTGCGAGGACTTCTGGATGGTCGGGCGTGGCGTTGTGGGGCCATTCGATGGCGACCTGGACGACTACCAGCGCTACCTGCTGGATGAGTCCAAGCGCTTGCGCGAAGAAGCCAAGCAAGCCCAATTGCAGCAGGTAGTCATTCATTCACCTGTTTCAACACAAGCAGCTCCAGTTGTCGATCAGCGAGAAGCCCGCAAACTTGCTGCAGCAGCACGCCAGCAACTCAGCGAAAAAACCAGGCCTTTAAAAAAGGAACTGGAACAGGTTGATAAAAAGATGGCAGCGCTGTCTACAGAAAGAGCGCAACTGGAAGAAAAGCTGGCAACACCAATTCCCCCCGCAGAAATTGCCGAAGCAGGTAAGCGCCTGAAAATTGTGGGCGATGAGCTGGATATGCTGGAAGAGCGTTGGTTGGAGTTGAGCGAGGAAATCGAGCAGCTTTCACAAGCTGCAGGCTTGATCAGCTAGGCCTCTGCTATCTGCTATCTGCTATCTGCTATCTGCTATCTGCTATCTGCTATCTGCTATCTGCTATCTGCTATCTGCTATCTGCTATCTGCTATCTGCTATCTGCTATCTGCTATCTGCTATCTCCAATTTTCAAGCGCAGCAATATCTGCCCCAGCCCAGATCGCCCACAAGAGGCCCAACTGACTTGCTCGCTGTTCGATAAAACGAACAGCGAGGTGCGCGTATTCGCTACGCTCAGCGGTTAGATGCCGCCAGTGCACCACCGGCAGCAATGAATGCGCCGCCTGTCACACGCTGAAACCAGCGGCCCACACCACCACGTCCCATACGCGCAATGACTTTGGAACCACAGACGGCATAAGCAAACATGATGGTGCCATCCAGCATCATCCAGGTCACGCCCAGGATGATCAGTTGCGCAGCAATCGCCTCGGCAGGATTCATGAACTGAGGGAACAAGGCGCTGAAAAACAGTAGGTCTTTCGGATTGCCAATACCCACCATGAAGCCTTTACGGTAAAGCTGCTTCCAGGTGGTACCAGACACTGCTCCCGCAGAAGGCTCCGGCAATGAAGCCACCACAATGTCGACCTCGTCAGGCTCAGCTCTCTCAGGCTTGCTGCGCCAAGTGCTGATCCCCAAATACACCAGATAGGCAGCGCCTGCCCATTTGATTGCATGAAACAAAGTATCAGATGCTGCAATCACTGCACCCAGACCAAGCGCAGAGAGCAACATCAAAGTCATTGAGGCAGTAATCCCTCCGACGATGGTCGCCACAGTCTTACGCGCTCCATGGCTGACTCCATGTGAAACACAAAGTAACGCCGATGGACCTGGCGAAACGATCACCGCAGTCGCCAAAGACACATATAGAAGCCACAAATCCCAAGACATGCCAAGCACTCCATCCACACTGCAAGCGGGCTGATTCCAAAGCTGCAAAACACTTCATTCTAGGCAATTAGATACGGTCTCTTGACCCGCAGAACAGCCCCATAAAAACCGTGCATTTTTTTACTTTTGACTGTCAACGTTGTTCAGATCCGTCACGTTGTTTCTCTTACATAAGGAGAACATCCCCATGAAAACCATCTCTGTTCTGACTGTTTGGCCTGAAGATGAGCGCGACCGCAAACGCGCTCCTGTCCGCATCTAAGCCCAAGCAAAAAAATTTGGAAGTTCTGTCAACCAATGTTTCACGAGCAGCGTTGAAGAACACACAAGGAACTGATACCACCATGAATACCATCTTTTCTATTTGGCCTGAAGACGAACGTGATCGCAAACGCACCCCCCTGCTCGCCTGAATTTTTTAGCTGCTAGCTTCTGCTGGCAGCCACTGAGCCCGCTCACCTTTAGGCGGGCTTTGTTTTTAAGAACTTCTTATACGGATACAGCTTTGAACAATTCATGCAGACGCTTGCACATCCAGCGTCAACGCATATGGCAAAGCAATCGTTGAAGAAGCAAAGGAGTGAAAGCTATGCAAACCCAAGCAATTTTTTCTGTCTGGCCTGAAGACGAACGCGATCGCAAACGCGCACCTTCTCGTCTGTAAATGCAGGCTCTGCAATATGGATGGCAGAGCAGTGAAACTTCAGACGGTCTTTGAATAAACCTTCACCCTGTAAAAAAGCCCGCTTTTGCGGGCTTTTTACATCCAGCGCTGACACAAGCCGCTTAATGCATGTGCAATCCACCATTCACAGAGAAATCTGCTCCTGTTGAATAGCCACCTTCCTGAGATGCCAACCACGACACGATGGAAGCGATCTCCTTGGGCTCACCCAGTCGTTTCACAGGAATTGTGCCTACGATCTTGTCCAACACATCTTGGCGAATGGCCCTGACCATGTCAGTGCCAATATAGCCAGGACTGACCGTATTCACCGTCACTCCTTTGCTCGCCAACTCTTGCGCCAAAGCCATAGTGAAACCATGCATGCCTGCTTTGGCTGCCGAGTAGTTGGTCTGACCAGCTTGACCTTTGGCACCGTTAACCGAACTGATGTTGATGATGCGGCCCCAGCCTTTTTCCACCATGTCGCCTACCACCTGCTTGGTGACGTTGAACATGGAGTTCAGGTTGGTTTCGATCACTGCCTGCCAATCCTCGGGCGTCATCTTCAGGAACATGCGATCTCGCGTGATCCCCGCGTTGTTGACCAATACGTCAATAGCGCCATGGGTCTGTTTGGCTTGGCCAAAAGCTTCCACCGTTGAATCCCACTCACCTACATTACCCACGGAGGCGTGGAAAACGTAGCCCAGTGCTTTTTGCTCGTCAAGCCACTTTTGATAGTCACGGGTAGGGCCGCAACCCGCAATCACTTTGAAACCATCATCGTGAAGCCGCTGGCAAATAGCGGTACCAATTCCGCCCATTCCCCCTGTGACATATGCAATTTTCTGAGTCATTCACTATCTCCTGATGTAATTGCTCTAATTGAATCTATTTAAAAGACTCTACGTTAAAGGCAGCTCTTCCACGATGTGGTGAACCCTTGGAGACATGCATACAACCACGGCTGCATGCATGCCATGCACTCAGCGCTCTACCGCCAGCGCCACCCCCATACCACCGCCGATACACAATGCCGCCACGCCCTTTTTGGCATCACGACGCTGCATTTCATGCAGCAAGGTCACCAAAACACGGCAACCTGACGCCCCAATGGGGTGTCCAATAGCAATCGCTCCACCATTGACATTGACCTTGGCAGCGTCAATCTCCAACACCTTGTTGACAGCACAAGCCTGGGCAGCAAACGCTTCGTTGAGTTCAAACAAATCCACATCAGCCACTTGCCAGCCCGCGCGATCCAACGCTTTACGAGTAGCAAAAACAGGGCCCATACCCATGGTGGCAGGATCCAGGCCGCTGGTTGCATAGGCCTTGATAGTTGCCAATGGCGTCAGTCCCATGGCTTTGGCTTTGGACGCCGACATCACCACGACCGCAGCTGCGCCGTCGTTGATGCCCGAAGCGTTCCCCGCCGTCACCGAGCCTGACTTGTCAAAAGCTGGTCTCAGCCCTCCCAGCGCTTCCAGACTGGTCTTGCGATTGATGTACTCGTCAGCATCAAACACTACAGGCTCACCTTTGCGCTGTGGAATCACCACAGGAACGATTTCGTCCTTGAACTTGCCTGCATCCTGGGCCGCTGCCGCTTTTTGCTGGCTACCAATCGCCAGCTCATCTTGCTGTAAACGCGAGATTTCGTTTTCTCTGGCCACATTTTCTGCCGTGATGCCCATGTGGTACTGGTTGTAAACGTCCCACAGACCATCAACGATCATGGTGTCCTGCATTTTCCAGTCACCCATGCGCTGACCATCGCGTGAGCCGTTCAGCACATGGGGCGACAAGCTCATATTCTCTTGACCACCGGCAACCACAATTTCGCTATCACCTGTAGCAACAGCCTGTGCTGCCAGCATGACCGCTTTCAGACCTGAGCCACAAACCGCATTGATGGTCAGCGCTGGGGTTTCTTTGGCTACCCCTGCCTTCATCATGGCTTGACGTGCCGGATTCTGACCAACGCCAGCAGCAAGTACCTGCCCCATAATGACCTCGCCCACCTGATCATGCCCCACCTTGGCGCGTTGCAGTGCTTCCTTGATCACAATTGCCCCCAGGTCGACGGCAGGCACCTTTGCCAAGCTTCCCCCGAATTTACCCACTGGGGTACGTACTGCTGAAACAATGACGATGTCTTCCATGTTCTATCTCCCTCGTAGTTAACTGGATGGTTTACAGCGCAGGTTCTCTGTGTAACCTCACCTTGCCGTTGTAAAAGTAAAAGCGAATATGTCCTTTATGCCCGGCTATGCCTTTTGCCGCACGTAGCGCCCTGGTGCATCCTCGATGGCCTTGTATGTGCTGCCCTTGCCATAGCGTTTAGGCGCTGCAATTTTTTTGCCAGCATGACCACTGAGCCATTGCGACCAGTCATCCCACCAACTGCCAGGCAATTCGTCGGCCCCCTGCAACCACTGCAAGTGCGTTGCAGGAAGTGCACCGTCAGGACGAATCCAGTGACTGCGTTTTTTCTTGGCAGGAGGATTGATCACTCCTGCAATATGACCGGACGCGCCCATGACGTAGCGCTTTTCACCTGCCAGGACCTGGGTTGCCGCATACGAAGCTGTGATCGGCACAATGTGATCCTCGCGCGAACCATAGATGTACAAAGGCAGATCAACTGCTCCCACATCAACAGCCTGACCGCACACAGTCAACTGTCCAGGTTTCACCAGATTGTTCTCAAGGTACATATTGCGCAAGTACCAGGCATACCACGGTCCGGGTAAATTGGTTGCGTCGCTGTTCCAGTAAAGCAAATCAAAAGGTGGCGGTGTTTCACCTTTCAAATAATTGCCCACCACATAATTCCAGACCAACTCGTTTGGGCGCAGAAAGCTAAAGGTGGAGGCCAGCTCCTGACCTTTGAGCAGGCCGCTCTTGCCCATTTGCAACTCTCGCATCTGGACAAAAGCCTCATCGATAAAGACATCCAGAACACCTGTGTCGCTGAAATCAACCAATGTCGTCAGCAAGGTGGCACTGGCAACGGGATGTACATTCCGGGCCGCCAATACAGCCAAAGCTGTAGTCAGCATGGTGCCGCCCACACAAAAACCCAATGTGTTGATCTGTTCAGTCGGGCCAATCTCCTGCGTCACCTCAATAGCGCGAATCACGGCATTTTCGATGTAGTCATCCCATGTCAGTTGCGCCATGGAGGCATCCGGATTGCGCCAGCTGACCACAAAAGTGCGGTGTCCCTGGCTGACAGCGTAGCGAATCAGAGAATTTTCAGGCTGCAAATCCAGGATGTAGTACTTGTTGATGCAAGGCGGCACGAGCAAGAAAGGCCGCTCATGCACCTTGGTGGTCAGCGGTTTGTATTCAATGAGTTGAAAAATTTCATTTTCATAGACTACGGCACCCTCAGTGGTCGCCACGTTTTTGCCCACCTCAAAGACGCGCTCATCCGTCATCGACACATGTCCCTGCTCCATGTCATGCAACAGGTTCTGAATGCCTTTGGCCAGACTTTCGCCTTTGGTATCAATCGCTTTTTGCTGGGCTTCAGGATTCAAGGCCAGATAGTTGCTGGGTGACATGGCAGCGACCCACTGCTCCACCGCAAAACGGATGCGCTGACGTGTTTTGGCATCCGCTTGAATGGCATCTGCCATGCCTGTCAGGGCTTTTGCATTGAGCAAATAGCTGGAAGCCGTCAAGGCAGCCAATGGATTGCTCTGCCAAGCGTCACCGCCAAAGCGCCTATCATTCAAGATAGGATTAGCTGTCAGCCCTTGAGACCACAACCTGGTTGCTGATTGCACATATTCCTGTTGCAAAGCTTGAAGCTTGGTGGCATCAAACTGCAAGGCAGTTGACTGCGCACCATCCGGCGAGGACTGAGGAAATGCAGCCAAGGCCTTGGCCCATTGTTCTGCAAAAAACTGTTGGAACAGCTGCGAATCAGGGTTCCCAAAAGGCGTTGAACTCATGCTTGTCTTCCTTATGGCTGGCAAACGCTGGGTGGCTTGCATCGTTATGCACCAATTGTTGCGTAGCAACATGATTGTGGCAATGCGGCAAAAGCCCATGGTCAGGGAAAGCTCAGCTTCATGACACGAATCAAGACTAATTAGTAGTTGCTCATCAGCAATTGAGGCACATTTCGAATATGTATTTGATTGTTATCGCTTGGTTTTATGTCACCGTAATGATGGCCGTTGCAGAGGCAAGCAGCCCGCAAGGCAGCATTCTGGGTGCCCTGATCACTTTCTCCTTGTATGGACTACTCCCTATGGGAATCCTGATCTATATCTTAGGAACACCTGAGCGGAAACGACGACTCAAGGCTCGTCGCGATGCTGAGCAGCGTGCCTATGACGCTGCACAAGCGGCGCAGACCTGTGCCTCAAACTTTCCAGATACAGGCGGCCATCCGCCCGGTAGTTCCCAAAGCAGCGGCATCGCGCCGGTGCGAGAAAAACTGTGAGGCATTTCGCACTGTGCACCATGGCGGGCTGCCGTCATTGCCATAGATTTGTGAAATACCCATTGCCTGTAAACGCCGACGCGCCAGCGCTGGCAGATTGGCCAACCACTTGCCTGAATGCTGAGGCGAAGGGACAAAACAGCTTTCCATTTGAGCTCCACCGCGGACAAAGGCCTCTCTCACGTCGGGCCCTACTTCAAACGCATCCGGGCCAATGCATGGACCCAGCCATACCTGGGTCTGCGCGGCCACATCGCTGCGCAACATTTCAGGCAAAGTGTTGACATAGGCTTGCCATGTCGCTTCAAGCACGCCATAACCGCTCAGCCCCGCCAAGCCTCTCCATCCGGCATGCGCTGCCGCCACAGCATGCCCTGACCGATGTGCAAAAAACACTGGCAGACAATCGGCCACCATGATGGTGCAAGCCACCCCAGGCGCACTGGTAACACAGGCATCGAAAGTCTGGCCCGCTAGAGCCTCGCGATCAAGCACCTGTACATCGCAGCCATGGACCTGCTGCAAAAACACCGTGTGCACCGCTGTGCCAGAGAGGTGGTCAATTACCGCCCGTAATGTCTGCCTATTGGCAGCCACATGCGCTGCATTGTCATGTACATGATCACCCAGATTCATCGTATCGAAGGGAGGCTGGCTACGCCCCCCTTCACGCGTGGTAAACAAGGCATGCACGCCGTCGATTGCGGGCCATGCGGGCTGCAGCCATTGCTGCGCGAGGAGCTTGGTATCAGTCACATGCGCAGCATAACCTGCAAAAATGACAACTGACTCGTGGCACACTTTGCGCATTCCAACCGCTTTGTCTGTTTGCCATGCAATTTGTGTTCACGCCTCCTGTCCAAGCTTCCGTCCCTGTCGTCGGCCATACCCAGCGTTTTCCCGTGCACCGCATCTATTGTGTCGGCCGCAACTACGCAGAACATGCCAAGGAGATGGGGTTTACAGGCCGTGAAGCCCCGTTCTTTTTCATGAAACCTGCCGATGCCATTTTGCCCGCAGAAGATGGCCAGACGGTGCGCATGCCCTACCCCGGCTTGACCCACAATCTGCACCACGAAATTGAGCTGGTGGTGGCTATTGGCAAAGGCGGCAAGAACATTGCTTCTGCACAAGCGATGGAACATATTTGGGGTTACGCTGTCGGCCTGGACATGACGCGCCGAGACCTGCAAGGCGAGATGAAGAAACAGGGCCGTCCCTGGTGCATTGGCAAGGCTTTTGAGCACAGTGCCCCCATCGGCGCCATCACTCCTGTAGCGCAAGCTGGCAATATAGAACAAGCACAAATATGGCTTCAAGTGAACCGCGAAGACCGCCAGCGAAGCAGTGTCGATCAGCTGATCTGGAACATTGCTGAAACAATCGAGCATCTCTCTCAAGCGTGGGAATTGAAGGCAGGTGATCTCATCATGACCGGCACTCCCGAAGGTGTGGGCGCCGTACAAACTGGTGATGTGCTTGAAGGTGGAATCACCGGTTTAAGCCCTCTGCGCGTGGAAATCACAGCTTAAGCTACGCTTCACCCATGAGTTTTCGCGCAACTATCAAGTTTTGCAATCAGTGCGGCAGCCCTGTGAACCATGTCATTCCCGATGATGGGGACACCCGCATGCGCGCTGTATGCCCTGCCTGCGCAACTGTGCACTACCAAAACCCGCTGAATGTGGTGGGCTGCATTCCAGTCATGGACGATGGGCGTATTTTGCTGTGCAAACGCAATATTGAGCCACGCTGGGGCAAATGGACATTGCCTGCAGGCTTCATGGAACTGGACGAGACCACGTCTGAAGGAGCCGCCCGCGAAACCGACGAAGAAGCTGGTGCAGACATTGAGATGGGTCGCCTCTTTTCAGTCATCAGTGTCCCGCGCGTAGGCCAGGTACATCTGTTTTATTGCGCGCGCTTGCGCAGCGATGTCCTCAACCCAGGACATGAGACTATCGAGGCGCGTTTGTTCGAAGCGCAAGACATTCCCTGGGATGAACTTGCGTTTCGAACGGTGAGCCTTACGCTGCAGCGTTATCTGGAAGATCGCGCAAGCGGCACACTACAAGTTCACAACATCGATTTGATATAAATTTTCCTGCAGGACTGGCCTGTCTCTTGCTAACAATGAGTTACAAGAGCGGTGCCTGCTTTGTGCATTCGCCGCTCTGTCACGCAGGGACAGACATGGCTTACCACGACGACATCCAGGTTGATACTTTGATCCCCTTTATGCGGGATGTAGGGCGCTGTGAGCGCTCCTTGCATGAGCTTAGCCTCATGTGGCGTTTGATTGAAGCATCCGCAAAAATGAATTGCGCGGAGGAAGCCCATGGCTTGCTGCCCATGATGGCTGCCACTCGTGAAGGCTTCCGGCGGCTGGAAAACGATCTGGTGCAATCGATGGTGGCGGAGGCTGTCACCGCAGTGATGACAGAAATCTCTACATGCGCGCACCATGTCATGGACATTGTTGTTCGCAACCTCTACGAGCGCACAGCTGACGTGGGCTTTCTGGCCTCCGACCAGACATTGAGCCGCTATGCAGCTGGACTGAGTGATCGCGAAGGTATTGTGGAGCGTCTGAAGGAATATCAGCGCAAATACAGTGTGTACGATGAAATCCTGCTCCTTGATGCGCAAGGTGCCGTCATCACTCACATAGATACCGCTTCCCCTGTCCAGCAGGTTCAGGATCCGCTGCTTGCGCATACGTTTCAAAGCAATAAGTTTGTCGAAACTTTTCGTGCCACTCCACTGAGGCCAGCGAAAGCACAAGCGCTGATCTACTCCCATCGCATGCTGCACCCAGAAACCGCCCAAGTCTGCGGCGTGCTCTGCCTGTCATTCGACTTTGAAAGTGAGATGCGCACGATCTTCTCCGGTAGTTCGGTGTCACATGGCCGCTATGTAGCCATGCTACTGGATGCTGACAACCGCATTCTGGCCAGCAGCGACGCACACTGGATGCCAACTGGCTCGGTGGTGCCAACCAACCAAAATGGTGCAGCACCAATGCACAATCACTCGGGTCGCACATATTTGGTGCAGACCGTCAAGGCAGTTGCCTATCAAGGCTATGCAGGCCCCTCTGGCTGGCAATGCCAGGTCATGATCCCCATCGAGCAGGCCTTTGGCACCAAAACAATGCACTGCACGAACATGCTGACGCCACGAATGGCCCAGGGATTGCTCAACCACGCGCCAAGCTTTTGCCCTCCACTGAGCAACATCATTCAGGCTGCACAAGCCATCCGCCGCGTTGTATGGAATGGTCAGGTCATGACGGCAGGCCAGCGTGGAAGCTCGAGCCGCCTCAAATCCGTATTGGAGGAAATCGGTGAGACCGGCGTCCGGACCAACGAAGTCTTTGCGCAATCGATTCGAAGCCTGTTTGACACCGTACTGAGCGCAAGCGTGAAAGACAGCCAAACACTCACACAGCTGCTGGTGGATTTGCTGGATCGCAACTTGTACGAGCGGGCCAATGACTGTCGCTGGTGGGCATTGTCCCCAGTACTGCGTCAACTGCTCACCGAGGCACATACCCAAGGCACGTCTACCGCTGCCTTGCAAGCGGAAGCTACGCAAGTGCTAGAACACATCAACAGCCTCTACACCGTTTACACACGGCTGATGGTCTATGACGCGCAGGGGCGCATTCTATGCGCGACAAACCCCGTGCTCCGCGACGGCAGCAACGTGCTGGATCAGCATATTGACAGCTCCACACTGCAAGCAGTCATGCAGTTGAGCAGCAGTCAGGATTACTACGTCAGCCCATGGAATCACACACACTCAGGAGCCGATCAGGCTACCTATATCTACCATGCGCCCATCCGCCAAGAAGGTGACGCTGCACACACCATCGGCGGTATTGCCATTGTGTTCAATGCGCAGTCCGAGATGCTTGCCATGCTATCCGGCGCACTGAATGGCAAACCAAAAACTCATTCAATGTATGTCAATCGGCAAGGTCTGGTGCTTGCCAGCACCGACCCGGCTATCCCAAGCGGAAGCACGCTGGAGCTACCCTGTCCGCAACTGCTGCAAGTCCAGGCAGGCGGCAGTGAGGCCGTGATCACCAGTTACCAGCAGCAGTATTGCATCCTTGGTGCCAGCGTCACCCGCGGATATCGGGAGTTCAAAACCACCGACGGTTATCGCGACGAAGTACTTGCAATTTCCGTGGAAAACTTTGGAACTGTTGACTCTCAGATAGAGATCGTGAATCCTGAAGAACACAAGATCATAAGCAGCAGCACCTCTACCAACCACTTGGAAGTGGCAACTTTCTACTTAGGTTCCCAGGTGTTTGCCCTGCCTGCCGAGTCCGTCTTGGAAGCACTGCCCGCATCCAGCATCAGCCCAGTCTCTGCAGACCGTTTGCCCTATTGCCTGGGCACACTCGCGCGGCATGCCCAAGGATTGCTGACCAGCTATGTATGGGTGTTTGATCTGCATGAGGTGCTGACTGGTAAGCGCAGTCACATTACAGCCCAAAGTCAGGTATTGGTTCTGCGACTGGGCACTCGCAAGCTTGGTGTCCTGGTGTGCGACTTGCATGGCGTACATGCTTTCGCACAAGACTCCATCATTCCAATGCCAAGCTTGCGTGATACCGAGCCATTGCTGATACAAACACTGATCAAGGCAAACCATGGCGCATTGCTGCTGCAATGCATTGATCCACAGTCTTTGCTTCAGATTCTGCAAACCCCGTCAGCACCCAGAACTACTGCGCCGCCACTGGATTGCGCTACGGTACTTTAATCTGCTTGCGTCAATCGCCTTACCGGTGTTTGGCGCAGTCCACTGAAACAGGCTGACAGCACGGCAAAACTGCCTGCCAGTACCAAAGCGCGCTGTTCTGCCATGCCTTCACTTCCAGGCCAAAGCACAAACGCCCCAGCCAGACACACAGCCCCCAGCCCCTGCCCCGTATGGCGTGCCGAACCCAGCATACCACTGGCTGCACCACTACGATGCACAGGCGCGGATGTGACTATGGTGTGATTATTGGGCGACTGGAACATGGCAAAACCCGCGCCACACAAGGCCATGCGCCATGCAATATTGCACATCCCCGCATCGAGCGGCAGCCAAGCCAGAGCCCATACCCCGCATGCAAACAGTCCCATACCTATCGCTCCCAGACGCCCCGCCGGGACGCGACCAATCAGACGTCCGACAATCGGCGCCACCACAGCCAAAGCCAAAGGCCATGCGCTGATCAGCAATCCAGCCTGGCCGGTGCTCAGGCCATGACTTTCAATCAGCAAAAAAGGCATGGCGAGGAAAGCGATAGTCTGCGCACTGAAAGCACTGATGGATGCTCCCATGGACAAGCGAAATACCGGTATCCGCAGCAAATCCAAAGGCAGCATGGGCTGTGCATCATGCTTTTGGCGTTTGACATAAATCACGCCTGAAAGCAGCCCCACGAGCAGCCAAAACAGCGCCCAACTCAAACCCTGCCCGGGTTGATAGTGACTAACGCGATCAAGCGCCAGAAAAATCGCCGCGAACATGGTGATATTGAGCAAAACATCCACCCACGACAGCCCCTTCGCATCCAAGGCATATTGCGGACGCGGCAAAGACTTCATACCCAGCCAGCACACCCACAATGCCACGGGCAAATGCAGGCAAAACAGCCATCGCCACCCCACCCAGGACAGCACCGCCGCCGCCACCACCGGCCCCATCACCGTGCTCAAAGCCACTATCATGGAGTTCAACGCCATCCCCTGGCCCAGCATGCTGCGCGGGTATATCAACCGTACCAATGCCGCATTCACACTGAGTGCGCCCGCCATGCCCATGCCCTGCAAGGCACGCGCCACAATCAGCCACGACAAAGACGGAGCCAGCGCAGCCATCACACTTGCCACGCCAAATACCAGCATGCCCCACAGATAGACGCGCTTGTAACCCAGGCGATCACCCAGCGCAGCCATGGGCAGTAGCAGCACCAGAGAAGCAATCTGGTTGGCATTGACCACCCACAAGGTATAAGCCGGGTCAATCTGCCACTGTCTGGCCATTTGTGGAAGCGCCAGATTCAGCATGGTGCCATCCAGCACACAAATCATGATGCCGCACAAAATGACCGCCATGGCCAGCTTACGCTGTCGGCCCTTCATGCCATCAGGCAAGGCTGTCTGGGACGGAGAAGCACTCTCTGAAACACTCATATTCAAAAACAATCTGCGCCAAAAATCACAGCGCTCATCCCCAAGACAAATAAAAAAACCCCGCAGCATGCGCGGGGTGATCGTAGCTATTGTCTACATCAAAGATGCTGAATCACCACTTGACCAAACCCTGAGCACGAAACCTGCGTGGCACCTTCCATCAGGCGTGCGAAGTCATAGGTGACTTTTTTACTCTGGATGGCTTTTTCCATCGCGGCGATGATGAGATCTGCGGCTTCAACCCACCCCATGTGCCTCAACATCATCTCTCCACACAAAATCATAGAGCCGGGGTTGACGTAGTCCTTGCCAGCATATTTAGGTGCCGTGCCATGCGTGGCCTCAAACACCGCCACAGAACCCGACATATTGGCTCCGGGTGCAATACCAATCCCCCCAACCTGGGCGGCAACAGCATCCGAGATGTAGTCGCCGTTGAGGTTCATGGTGGCAATCACGCTGTACTCGGCAGGACGCAACAGTACCTGCTGAAAGAAAGCATCGGTGATGCTGTCCTTGATGGTGATGCGTTTACCCGTCTTGGGATTCTTCAGCTCCACCCAGGGTCCGCCATCGACCAACTCGCCGCCAAACTCGGAAATCGCCAGGTCATAACCCCAGTCACGGAAGCTACCTTCCGTGTACTTCATGATGTTGCCCTTGTGCACCAGGGTCACCGAAGGCTTGTCGTGATCGATTGCATACTGGATAGCCTTGCGAACCAGACGCTCTGACCCCTCCTTGGACACCGGCTTGATGCCCAGACCCGAAGTTTCGGGAAAGCGAATCTTGTCCGTGCCGAGTTCGTCACGCAGAAATGCAATCAGCTTTTGGGCTTTTTCCGAGCCTGCCTCGAACTCGATCCCAGCATAAATGTCTTCCGAGTTTTCACGGAAGATGACCATATTGGTTTTCTCAGGCTCGCGCACCGGAGAAGGAACACCTTGGAAATAGCGTACAGGTCGAAGGCAGACATACAAATCCAGCTCCTGCCTCAACGCTACATTGAGCGAGCGAATACCACCGCCTACAGGTGTATTCAACGGCCCCTTGATGGACACTGCATAGTCCCGCACTGCCTGCAACGTCTCTGCAGGCAACCACATGTCCGGCCCATAGACCTGAGTGGATTTCTGGCCCGCATAGACCTCCATCCATTGGATCTGGCGCGCATCACCGTACGCTTTGGCCACTGCTGCATCCACCACCTTGCGCATCACTGGTGTGACATCCACACCAACCCCATCTCCTTCAATGAAAGGAATAATGGGCTGCGCGGGCACGTTCAAGGACATGTCCGCATTAACGGTTATCTTCTTGCCTTGTGCGGGGATTTGAATGTGGGTGCTTTTGCTCATGGGTACGCGGTCTCCTGACTCCAAAGCCTATGCCGTTTGAATGGATAACGGTGTTTCACAACCATTTTAGGTGAGCTTGCCTGGCATTCCACCCATAGGCAAGCACTCGCATGACATTGCACAATAGCTCCATGAACTTGCTGCCATTTCGACTTACTGCTTCTTTGACCCTGTCTGCGATTCTTGTCACTGGTTTTGCAGCCCATGCCCAACACAGCGGCTCGCCCCAACTGAATCTGCCCCGTGTGGAGCTGCGCGCAGGCATGTATCGCATTGATGCACAGGTGGCAGCACGCTTTCAACAACGCCAGACTGGATTGATGCACCGTCAATCCATGCCCCCGCATGAAGGCATGTTGTTCATCTTTGAGCAACCTGGAGTGCAGTGCTTCTGGATGAAGAACACCCTCATCCCACTGACTGCGGCATTCGTCGATGACGACGGCACGATTGTGAATTTGGCAGACATGCAACCACTGGATGAAGCCTCACACTGCTCCCAGAAACCGGTGCGCTACGTGCTTGAAATGAACCAGGGCTGGTTCAAGAGCAAAAACATTCATGCCGGCAGCAAACTCAGCGGCGCACCTTTTCAATCCAGGCCCTGACCGCCGTGGTCCTTACCTTCCAAAGTCCAGCGCCGTAATTTTCAGCGCATTCACAGCATCTGCACATTAAAAAAGAGCCGCAGGCAATTGCCTGCAGCTCTTTGTGTTGTGCGCAGTTTCAATCAACTGCGCAATGCTTCAGCTAATAGCTCAGCTTCATGCCAGCGATGCAATCGCTGCGTTGAAAGTTGCGCTGGGGCGCATCACGGCGTCCAGCTTGGCCAGATCAGGCTGGTAGTAGCCGCCAATATCGGCAGCCTTGCCTTGCACAGCACCCAGCTCAGCCACGATCTTGGCTTCGTTCTCAGCCAACGTCTTGGCCAAAGGCGCGAACTTGGCAGCCAGTGCCGCATCTTCTGTCTGCTCTGCCAAGGCCTGAGCCCAGAACAGAGACAGATAGAACTGCGAGCCACGATTGTCAATCTGACCTACCTTGCGCGAAGGGGACTTGTTCTCGTCCAGCAGCTTGCCAGTCGCCTGATCCAGAGTCTTGGCCAGCAATTTGGCTTGCGCGTTGCCGTTCTTGATACCCATGTCTTCCAGCGAAACAGCCAGCGCCAGGAATTCACCCAACGAGTCCCAACGCAGGAAGTTTTCTTCCACCAGCTGCTGCACGTGCTTGGGCGCAGAGCCACCCGCGCCGGTTTCGTACATACCGCCGCCAGCCATCAAAGGCACGATGGACAGCATCTTGGCCGATGTACCCAGCTCCATGATGGGGAACAGGTCGGTCAGATAGTCGCGCAGAATATTGCCGGTTACCGAAATGGTGTCCAGACCACGAGCCACGCGCTCCAGGGTGTAACGCATGGCGCGAACCTGACTCATGATCTGAATATCCAGACCCGTCGTGTCGTGATCCTTCAGGTACTTGTTGACCTTCTTGATCAGCTCGGCTTCGTGCGGACGGTAAGCATCCAGCCAGAAGATAGCGGGCATGCCGGAATTGCGTGCGCGGGTGACAGCCAGCTTCACCCAGTCACGAATCGCTGCATCCTTGACCTGGCACATGCGCCAGATGTCACCCTCTTCCACATTCTGTGTCAGCAGCACTTCACCGGTGGCGATATCCACAATATTGGCAACACCAGCTTCAGAGATTTCGAACGTCTTGTCGTGCGAACCGTACTCTTCAGCCTTTTGCGCCATCAAGCCCACGTTAGGCACGGTGCCCATTGTCTTGGGGTCGAAATTGCCGTGCCACTTGCAGAAGTTGATCATCTCCTGATAGATGCGGGCAAAGGTCGACTCGGGCATCACGGCCTTGCAGTCGTAAGGCTTGCCGTCGGCCCCCCACATCTTGCCGCCCTGGCGAATCATTGCAGGCATGGAGGCATCCACGATCACATCGTTGGGCGAGTGGAAGTTGGTAATGCCCTTGGCGGAATCCACCATGGCCAGCGCAGGACGATGCTCTTGGCAAGCATGCAGGTCACGAATGATTTCTTCGCGCTTGGAAGCAGGCAGGGTCTCGATCTTTTCGTAGAGCGTGGCCATGCCGTTGTTGACGTTCACGCCCAGCTCGTCAAACAGCTTGCCGTGCTTCTCGAAGGCTTCCTTGTAGTAGATCTTTACGCAGTGACCGAACACGATGGGGTGCGAAACCTTCATCATGGTGGCCTTGACGTGCAGCGAGAACAAGATGCCTGCTTCCTTGCAGTCATCAAGCTGTTTTTCATAAAAGTCGCACAACGACTTCTTGCTCATGAACATGGAGTCGATGATCTCGCCGTCCTTGAGCGCAACCTTTTCTTTCAGAACGATGGTCTTGCCGGAAGCTGTCTCAAGCACCATCTTCACATCACGTGCCTTGTCCAGCGTCATGGACTTTTCACCGTGATAGAAGTCGCCTTCATGCATGTGCGAAACGTGGGTCTGCGACCATTGCTTCCATTCACCCATGGAGTGAGGATTCTTCTTGGCGTAGTTCTTCACCGCAGCTGGTGCGCGACGGTCAGAGTTGCCTTCACGCAGCACAGGGTTCACTGCCGAGCCCAGGCACTTGGAATAGCGCGCCTTGATGGCTTTCTCTTCGTCAGTGGTGGGGTTCTCGGGATAGTCTGGCAGCGCATAGCCTTTGCCTTGCAGCTCCTTGATGGCGGCCATCAACTGCGCAACGGATGCAGAAATATTGGGCAGCTTGATGATGTTGGCTTCAGGGGTCAATGTCAGCTTGCCCAGTTCGGCCAGCGTATTGGGCACGCGCTGCGCTTCTGGCAACAGATCGCTGAACTCCCCCAGGATACGGGCTGCCACTGAAATGTCGCTGGTCTCGACATTCACGCCAGCGGTGGAAGCGAAAGCTTGTACCACAGGCAGGAAAGCGCTGGTCGCCAGACGGGGAGCTTCATCCGTCAGGGTGTAGATGATGGTGGATTGCTGAGTTGTCATCTCTTGCTTTTGGCTCGATGGATTGCTGGGATGAGGATAGGCACTTCAGTAGCCTGCTCCCGACCGGGTTGCCTGCTGTTATGCATGGCTTCTGTCGTGCATAGAGCAACCGCCAGAAATTTCGCATACGTGAAGCAGACTCCCACTATGCAAAATTCTAACCGTTGAACGACACTTTTTATCAAGTCTTCTACAAGAGTTGCTCAAAAACTCTTCTATAAGACTTGGTTGACGCAAGCCATTTTTAATGCTTGCTTGTGACAATCTAACAGCACAGCAAAAGAAAAGCCCGCGGGCTTTCACCAGCGGGCTTGACCATCGTCACGTTATGCGATGGCTGCTATGCGCGAGACAACGTCTTAAGCAGCGTAGTTTTCTTCTGCGAACTTCCAGTTCGACAGATTGTTCAGGAAAACTTCCAGGAACTTGGGACGTGCATTGCGATAGTCGATGTAGTAAGCGTGTTCCCACACGTCGACGGTGATCAGAGGAGTCTTCCCATCCACCAGAGGGTTCCCAGCAGCGCCAGTGTTCACAATCTCGACAGAGCCGTCGGCATTCTTGACCAGCCATGTCCAGCCCGAGCCGAAGTTGCCTGCAGCAGACTTGGCGAACTCTTCCTTGAACTTCTCGAAGCTGCCGAACTTGGCGTTGATGGCATCAGCCAGCTTGCCGGTAGGCGCTGCACCACCGTTAGGAGTCATGCACTTCCAGAAAAAGCTGTGGTTCCAATGCTGAGCTGCATTGTTGTAAATACCGCCGCTGGCCTTCTTGACGATTTCTTCCAGCGACAGGTTTTCGAACTCAGTGCCCTTGATCAGGTTGTTCAGGTTCACCACATAGGTGTTGTGGTGCTTACCGTGGTGGTATTCGAAAGTTTCTTTGCTGTAATGGGGTTCCAGGGCGTCAATCGCGTAAGGCAACTGGGGCAAGGTATGTTCCATTTTGAATCCTCATCGTGGTTTAAATAGTTAGAAGACTTGCGCAAGTCAATGACGTTGCGCACTGCGAAGTCTGAGCGTGTATTTTGACGTAACGCAAACTACACACCTTGTCATCCATTGTAGGAAGAAGCAAGAGCAATTGCAGCCAAATATTCATGCGTTCTTCAGAAAATGTCTCATCGCCTTGGCAAGACCTGTGTTCACAGTAGTTTGGGGTGCGTCACCGTCACATCAAGATGACCGTCAGCCAACACCGCTTTCAATGCAGCGCCAACAGGGGCCTGCTGCACACTGGTAAGTACTTCGCCACCTTGCGTGGTCAACACACTGTAACCCCGCTCGAGCACGCGTTGCGGGTTCAACAACTCCACACGCATGGTCAGCTGCTCAACGGATTGGCGCTGCTGCTCCAAATGTCGTCGTGTGTTACTCAGAACATTGCGCTCCAGCGTTTGGAACACCTGTGCATGCTGCTGCATTTTCATGCGCAATCCATGCTGGATCTGCTGCCCCAACCGTGACAATTGCAGACGTTGTGCGCTCAATTGTTGGCTGGGGCGCCCCAAGCGCATCGCAGCCGCATCCAGGCGCTGCCCTTGCCGATCCACGTGGCGCAGCAGCGCTGACAGTACTCTCTCTTGCACCATGTCCAGACCGTCCAGCCAAGCTTGGCGTGGCTGGGCCACAAGTTCTGCAGCGGCCGTAGGTGTTGGTGCACGCAAGTCGGCACAAAAATCTGCGATGGTGAAATCCGTCTCATGACCAACACCACTGATCAACGGCACCGGGCTTTGCACAATGGTGCGAGCCACTTGCTCATCATTGAAGGCCCACAGATCCTCCATGGAGCCACCACCGCGCACCAGCAAAATCACATCAATCACGGGCACACCTGGAGCGCCTTTGCACTCAGCCCATTGGTACAGCTGCAGCAAGGCGTGGACGATGGAAGCAGGGGCTTGAGCACCCTGCACCAAAGAAGGGGCAATGCACACAGGAATATGTGGCACACGGCGCTGCAAGGCAGTAACCACATCATGCAATGCCGCCGCTCCCAGTGAAGTCACCACGCCAATTCCACGCGGCATAGCTGGCAGTGGACGTTTGCGAGCAGCATCAAACAGGCCTTCCGATTCGAGCTGTGCCTTCAACTTCAAAAATTGTTCGAACCATGCACCTTGTCCAGCACGCTGCATGCTTTCAACGATCAGCTGGAGATCCCCGCGCTGCTCATAGACTCCAAGCTTGCCGCGCACTTCCACCAGCTCACCGTCGCGAGGCAAGAAATCCATGGACATGGCTGCCCGGCGAAACATGGCACATCGCAATTGCCCTGCTGCATCCTTGATAGAGAAGTAGCAATGACCGCTTCCTGCACGTGAAAAACCCGAGATCTCACCACGAACCGTCACCGGGTTGAAGCGCGCTTCCAAGCTGTCTGCGATGGCCCGGCACAAAGCCCCCACATCCCAGACACGAGGTTGAGCAACAGGCGATGCACGATCAAAAATAGACATGAGGATAGACGAGCAGATAAGCGCAAAATGCGCAGAAAACAACAGCACACGCACTGCACACGAATACAAGCTTTGATACTTGCCAATTGCGCGCCAATCAAACCGTGCCAGCCAGGCGCAGCCTCAGTGCTGCGCGATAATGTGCGGCTGCAGACTCACAACTAGCACGGGAGAAACGAAGTTGCTGTCGATCATACAGGCCGCTGGCTGGCCTATCTGGCCCCTTATTGCATGTTCCATCATCGCTCTAGCGCTGATTATCGAGCGTTTCATTTCTCTCAAAACCGCACGCATAGCACCCGCCAAGCTACTGGATGAGGCTATGGCCGTCTCCAAAGATCGCCTGCCCTCCAACGATGTGATCCAGCAGTTATCACAAAACAGCGCTCTGGGCGAAGTTCTGGCCAGTGGCCTGCAGCAGTTGCACTCCTCCCCAAAAAGTACTGAAGCAGACCTGCGTGCGCGCATGGAAGCCAGCGGCCGCGAAGTGGCCCACCGGTTGGAAAAATATCTGGGAGCATTAGCCACGATTGCGTCAGCCGCGCCTTTGCTGGGTTTACTAGGCACGGTGATTGGCATGATTGAGATTTTTGGCTCACAGGCAGGTGCTGGTGCCATGGGCACAGGCAACCCCGGACAATTGGCACATGGCATATCCATTGCGTTGTACAACACTGCTTTTGGTTTGATTGTGGCCATACCAGCCTTGATCTTTTGGAAATACTTTCGCGCCCGTGTTGATGCGTACCTGCTGCAATTGGAGCTTGCCAGCGAGCAGTTTGTGCGTCACCTCAATTGCCTGCGCGCCAAATAGCAAAGGCTCACTGCACCATGGCCATGAATTTCAGAACCCGGCGCGCAGAGGAACCTGAGATCAATCTGATCCCGTTCATCGACGTGCTGTTGGTAATCCTCATCTTTCTGATGCTGACCACCACCTACAGCAAGTTCACAGAGCTGCAGCTGACGCTGCCCACGGCAGATGCTGAGCAAATGAGAAATCGCCCCAAGGAAGTTATCGTCTCAATTGCCGCTGATGGCCGCTATGCAATTGACCAGAACACCTTGGAAGATCGTTCAGTTGACGCTATTGCCAGCGCCTTGTCCGGTGCCGCGCCTGCGGGTGCCGACAGCATTGTGATCATCAGCGCCGATGCAGCAGCTCCCCATCAGGCTGTCGTATCCGCCATGGAAGCTGCGCGCCGCGCCGGCTTGTCGCAAATCACCTTTGCCACGCAGTCAGCAACCAGCGCAGGCAAGCAATAAGCCCTCTGATGCGCACCCCCTCACACCAAGGTACAAGTTCTGAGCTACTTCGAAGCATCTGGCGCAACCGCTGCCTTGCCGCATGCGCCTTGTTGCCTGTAGCTGGCTTGTACGGCGCTCTCTCAGGACTGCAGCGCAAGCTCTACCACCTTGGAATAAAAAAGGGGCAGCACCCTGGTGTGCCCGTCATCGTGATTGGCAATGTGATTGCAGGAGGTGCGGGCAAGACCCCTGTAACACTTGCCACAGTAGAACATCTGAAAGCACGGGGACTGCGCCCAGGAATCATCTCTCGAGGCTACGGCCGCAACTTGAACGATTGCCGTGAAGCCAGACCTGAATCCTTACCACTGGATGTGGGTGATGAGCCATTGCTGATGGCACGTTCCAGTGGCGTTCCCGTTTTTGTGGCACGTCAACGCATTGATGCAGCACGGGCATTGCTTGCTGCTTACCCTGATACCAACATTCTGGTCTGTGATGACGGACTGCAACACCTGGCATTGGCCCGAGACCTGGAAATCTGCGTATTCAATGACGAAGGTATCGGCAATGGCTGGCTGCTGCCCGCAGGGCCTTTGCGCGAACCCTGGCCGCGGCAAGCCAGCGCCATACTTTATTCAGCGTCTTCACCGCCCAAAGGCACACCAAGCAGTACACCGAGTTTTAGACTTCAGCGTGAGCTTGCCTCCTACGCATTACGCAGCAACGGCGAACGCGTTCCCTTGTCTTCCTTGCACGAAGTACAACTGCATGCACTTGCAGCCATTGCCCGACCAGAAGATTTTTTTGCCATGTTGCGTGCACAATCTCTGGACTTGACCAGCTCGGAAGCCTTGCCGGATCACTACAATTTTGAAAACTGGCAACCACCACACAATCAGCATCTGCAAGTGATTTGCACTGAAAAAGATGCTGCCAAACTGTGGCAGCGTATGCCCCAGGCGCTCGCTGTACCCTTGCAATTGCAAATAGACCCAGAATATTTTGATCTCCTGGACACACAGCTGTGCCTATCATTCACTCATTAAGAACACCACCGGTAGATTGCCATGGATCCCAAACTGCTTGAACTCTTGGTTTGCCCCGTCACCAAAGGCCCTTTGCGTTTCAACAAAGAGCGCCAGGAACTGATCTCGCAAAGTGCCCGCTTGGCCTATCCTGTGCGCGATGGCATGCCCATCTTGCTGGAAAACGAAGCACGTCCCCTTGAAGACAGTGAACTGGAAGGCTGAGGCACCGTGGGCTTTACCGTCTTAATACCTGCGCGTCTGGCTTCAAGCCGCCTGCCCAACAAACCATTGGCAGATATTGCTGGCCTGCCCATGGTGGTACGCGTAGCCATGCAAGCGCAAAAAAGTGCTGCCACACGTGTGGTGGTAGCTGCAGACAGTGCCGCTATTGCGCAAGCTTGCGAACACCATGGCATTGAGGCCGTGCTCACCAAGCCCGAACATCCCAGTGGTAGTGATCGCCTGGCTGAAGCCTGCACAGAGTTGGGCTTGGATGGCGATGAGATGGTGGTTAACGTGCAGGGAGATGAACCACTCATTGACCCAGCCTTGATCAATGCCGTGGCCCAAGTCCTGGCCAACGCACAAGAGGCCAGCATGGGTACTGCCGCCCATCCTATTGCCTCCCATGAAGAATATCTGAACCCCAATGTGGTGAAAGTGGTGTGCAATTCCCAGGGGCTAGCGCACTATTTCAGCCGAGCCCCCATTCCTTTCCATCGTGACAGTGCAAGCACACAGTGGTGGAACGAAAACAGTGCTTTCACGCCCTTGCGACACGTGGGCATATACGCGTACAAAGCGGGGTTTTTACGCAGTTTTCCGCAGCTCTCACCAGCGCCGACCGAGCAGGTTGAATCATTGGAACAGTTGCGAGCACTTTGGCACGGACACCAGATTGCAGTCCACATCACACACCAAGCACCTGGCGCTGGCGTAGACACGCCCGAAGATCTGGAACGCGTGCGCCTGCTGCTAGCTCAGCAATGAGCCGACAGGATTTCAGAAATTTCTGAAAATTGAGAGGAAATGAAAGCAGTTAACGCATAAATGCTTTTGCTGTGCATCGTTTTTGCGCAGCAATTACTAAATTGGTGCTTGCGTTAGCTGCTCATTTCTTGAGTTTCTGCTCAACAAGTCTTCTACGAGACATGCAAGATTTGTATTGTGAACCTATGATTTATGCATAAGTGGCAAGCACTCCGGGACATGCCTGTCAAGCAAGTTGTCGCGCATAGAAAAAAATACGCTCTATCCCAGTTCTGTTTGATTTGTAAGTCAAAAACAAGGGCGTGCATGCTATCCTTTCATGGATAACGAGCGGTTGCCGCCTGCTGTTCTTCGTACAAAGATAGCCCCGCTCCGCCAAGAATTTCTACATCTCGAGGATCTCCATGAAACTGATTTTGTTGGGCGCTCCAGGCGCCGGCAAAGGCACACAAGCCACTTTCATCTGCCAGAAGTTCGGCATTCCACAAATTTCCACAGGCGATATGCTGCGCGCTGCCGTGAAGGCTGGCACTCCCCTGGGCCTAGAAGCTAAGGCCGTGATGGAAGCTGGTCAACTGGTCAGCGATGACCTGATCATCAACCTGGTCAAAGAACGCATCGCCCAGGCCGATTGCGCCAATGGCTTCTTGTTTGACGGTTTTCCCCGCACCATTCCCCAAGCGGATGCAATGAAGGCTGCTGGCGTCGATCTGGACTATGTACTGGAAATTGATGTGCCATTTGACGCGATCATTGAGCGCATGAGTGGCCGCCGCTCGCACCCCGCTTCGGGCCGTACATACCACGTCAAGTTCAACCCACCCAAGGTGGAAGGCAAAGACGATGTCACAGGCGAAGACTTGGTTCAGCGCGCTGACGATCAAGAAGAAACCGTCAAGAAGCGCTTGGACGTGTACAGCAACCAAACGCGCCCTCTGGTGGACTACTACCAAGCCTGGGCCAAGCAAGATCCCGCCAAGGCTCCCCAGTACCGCGCCATCAGCGGCATGGGCACTGTGGAAGAAATCACTGCACGCGCGTTCCAAGCTCTGAGCGCATAAGTACTGCATTTCGCACCATCAAAAAAGCTGCCCCACTCAGGCAGCTTTTTTCATTTCTTGAACAGATATTTCAATTGAGCGACTGTTCATGCAATAGCTTCAGCATCAGACTAATGCGTGCCTTCACCGCACTCAGTGAAGATACGCAGGAGTCCTCTTCTCCGTCTCCCAGCACAATTTGCCCTTGCTCACAGCGTGTGGTCCGCCACACCTGAACTCCTTGCATCATGGCTCGGTGTAATGCGTCCATCAAGGCTTGATGGACAGATCCATTACCAGTGCACGCAACCACCAACCCCTGAACGCCTGCTGTGACCAGCGCATCCACCTGGGCTGGCCTTGCAGCCGCGGTGCTGGTGACAATTTCTACCCAGGGCCACTGAGCAGCATCTCTTGCCCATACTCCTTTATCCAGCGGAGCTGCTCGCTGCGCCTCCAAGCCAGGCAGCCAACGCACATGCCCCTCTTCCACCCAGCCAACAGGCCCGTGAGCCGCTGAAGAGAATGCATTCACACGGTATGGGTGCACCTTGCGCAACCATTGCGCACTGTGCACCTCCCCTGCCGCTGCGATCCAAACCCCTGCAGCCGCTTGCGCAGCACAGATCACTGCATCGCGCAAATTGGCTGGCCCATCTGCGGATAACGCAGTAGCTGGCCGCATGGCGCATGTCATCACCACAGGCTTTTCAGGCTGCAACACGCATTGCAAAAACCAAGCAGTCTCTTCCAAGGTATCAGTGCCATGGGTAATCACAATCCCTGCCACATCGGTCTGTGCTAGCCACCTCGAGCTTGCTTTGGCCAAGACCTGCCAGGTTGCAATATCCATATCTTTGCTGTCGAGCTGGGCAACTTGCTCCACCTCGAAAGCGAAACGGCCTTGCATGCTTTCTCGCACCACGGGCTGTAGCAACTGAGCAACAGAGATTTGCCCTGCCTTGTAACCAACACTGCCGCCATCCGCACTTCCTTGACCAGCAATAGTCCCTCCCGTCCCCAGGATCACAATTTTTCTTGCATCAGACACTTGCAGCCCTCATCAAACTGGTTAAAAATACAGGTACTGGATAAACAAACAGTAATTCCTAGCAAGGACAGGCATGGAGCACACCCCCCTCACCCCCAGACAGCAGCAAATTCTGGACCTCATTCAAGAGGCTATCTCACGTACAGGCGCGCCGCCAACACGTGCAGAAATTGCACGCACCCTTGGTTTTAAATCCGCCAACGCTGCGGAGGAGCACCTGAAAGCGCTGGCACGCAAAGGCGTGCTGGAGCTGGTCAGCGGAACTTCGCGTGGCATCCGCCTCATCAGCGATACCGTGCGCCACATCAACGCGGCACGTGGAACACACTTTGACCTGCCCATTACAGCCATGCAACCACTTTTGCTACCTTTGGTAGGTCGTGTGGCCGCTGGCTCGCCCATTTTGGCGCAAGAGCATATCGATCAAAGCTTTGCCGTGGAAAGTAGCATGTTTGCCACCAAGCCTGACTACTTGCTGCGTGTGCGCGGCATGTCGATGCGCGATGCCGGCATCCTGGACGGTGATTTGCTTGCCGTGCAAGCCACACGTGAAGCTCGCAATGGCCAGATCGTCGTTGCACGTCTGGGCGATGAAGTCACCGTCAAGCGCTTGCGCAAGTCTCCCAACGGCATTGAGTTACTGCCAGAAAACCCTGACTATCCAATCATCAAAGTTGGAGAAGAAGAAAACTTTGCGATTGAAGGCTTGGCTGTCGGTCTGATTCGTAACTCGCTCCACCTCTAAACCCTTCATTACTCATCCATTCTCCCAATGTAGCCTTTCGCGCTGCAGGGATAGCTGTCGCCTGTTTTTGCCTTAAATACCCAACCTGGAGGATATCGCCATGCAACTTCTGCACTGCAACCTGCCTTTGACCCGCATTGATGCAGCCTCTGATGCTGCCAGTAACCAAACCACTTTCACTGACAATCCCTATGTGCCACTTGATTGCAACGCCTACAGTGGCAACGTACGGCTGATGCGGCGTACCAAAGATGGAGATAACCAGCGCTTTGCCCTCTCTGGCAAACTTGCTGATGTCTGCGCGGCTCTTGACGAGTTGGCTGCTCAAGAAACACTTAATGCTTGGCGCATCGCCATGCACTAGTTCGAACGCAAAAATATTCCAATGCCATCATTTGACTGTCATACACACACCCCGAACAGCTGACAGCAAGAAGAGTGAACCAAGCGGACTCAGCCGACAAAAATGCGGCATGATTCAGATGTCGCAGCGAATGGAAGCTCAGGCTTCAAATACACCGACAGGAGGAATTATGAGTGCCACACCTCTGTCCACATCACGCCAACCCATCATGCCCAGCAGTGGGGGGTTGCTGAGCCACAACTTCACCTATCGCTCGGCTGATAAAACCGATGTGCGTCTGACTTGGGAGCGTGCGAAGTCTGTTTTGCCTGCTACACCCCACATTACCAGGCTGCAAGCCAAGCGCTAAAGCACCTCGTCAAACTGCCGCCTTACACCGATGTGTCATCCTCTTCAGTAGGGAATACTTACAAATATCGCAGTGCCGTACACGAGATGTGTTTATCCGCATGCCTAATAAGTGGCAGGTATAGGACAATGCAAGCTCTGCTGCAATACCTTTCGAGTTTGCGCTGAATCTCCCGCTCTTGCCACTCAGCCTCCATTGCCCATGAACATTGTTATTCTGGACGACTACCAAGATGCTGTCCGAAAACTCCAGTGCACAACACGCTTGGATGGGTTCAACATCAAGGTCTTCACCAATACCGTCAAAGGCGTTGGTCAGCTTGCAGTGCGACTGCGTGATGCAGAGGTTCTGGTACTGATTCGTGAGCGCACACCGATCACGCGTCAGCTGATTGAAAAGCTTCCGAAGCTCAGACTCATCGCACAAGTAGGCAGGGCAGGCCCGCACGTTGATGTACAAGCCTGTACAGACCACGGCGTAGCAATTGCTGAGGGCATAGGCTCGCCGATTGCTCCAGCAGAGCTAACGTGGGCGCTCATCATGGCTGCGATGCGCCGCCTGCCACAGTACATCTCCAATCTCAAGCACGGTGCATGGCAGCAGTCCGGTCTTAAAGCTGCCTCCATGCCACCTAATTTTGCGATCGGCACCACCTTGCGTGGTCGCACTTTGGGTATTTGGGGCTATGGCCGCATTGGGCAAATCGTAGCCGGCTACGGCAAAGCATTTGGCATGCAAGTCATCGTCTGGGGCAGTGACACTTCACGGCTCAAGGCACAGCAAGACGGTTATATCGCTGCACCAAGCAAAGAGGATTTTTTTTCCACCTGTGATGTCCTCTCCTTGCATCTGAGGCTGAACGAACACACGCAGCACATTGTGCGAAGCCAGGATCTGGCTTGCATGAAGCCTACGGCATTGCTGGTGAATACAGCACGAGCAGAACTGATTGAACCAGATGCATTGACCAGGGCTTTGCAACAAGGTCGCCCCGGGCTAGCAGCAGTCGACGTATTCGAGAGTGAGCCAATCTTGCAAGGGCAATCGCTGTTGCGCATGGAAAACTGTATCTGTACCCCTCATATAGGCTATGTAGAGCAAGACAGTTATGAGCTGTACTTTGGCTCTGCCTTTGACAATGTGCTGAATTTCATCCACGGCCAACCAAGCAATATTTTGAACCCTGAGGCACTGCAGCGCTAAGCCCCCCCCTCCGGGTCATCACGATTTTGAGTATCGCGCATGAGAGCTAGCTCTTGCGCAATTGCCTCATGGACAGAGGTGCGCACCAAATCTTCCACATCTTGGCGAATTGCCTGGTACAGAGCCTGCGTGTGCAACTGCACCATCTCGGACAGGGCATAACGCAAGCGCTCTTCCAAGTCTGTGTCGATACGCTCCATCACCTTGGACTGTATAGCCTTTGCCGTCTGGGCCCAATCTGGTTCATTCGCGCTCTGGGCTGTCTGGGCACTTTGTCCTGCAAACGCCACCTCTTCAGCCCCCAGAACAGGAGTCTGCGCAAGGACATATTCCACGGAGTTTGCTGCAGGCGGCACATGCACTGCCTCCTGCACAACATCGGTCAATGTGGGCACGAAGCGCGGAGGCTGGCGACTATCCCTACCAGACATCACTCATCCTCCTTCCTTCAGAACAAGATCAAAGCGCTCTATCACATGACCAGCACTTTGATAGCTGCGCCACCTTACACGAGCCATGGCGCGATCTTGCTCGTCAAAGCTTGAGACCACTTCCACTACTTTGGCAAATGAGTCAAAGCCGTCAGGCATGTCCATCCCCAAATTCAGCAGTACATCGCGATGAACACTGGCTGCTGCCGACTCCACCAAGAGCACAGGCGCAAGCGCAACAAGCTCAGCATCATCACCTTGCACGGCATGGGCCAAAAACTCATGCCCGGCAAATTTCCAAAGCCGCGTAGACAATTGACGCAGTCGCTCCAGAGGAGCAACCACGGTCACGCGCGCATCATGGCGCAGCGCTTTACGAATAAAGCGACAGGCATAATCGAGCTTGTCCGGCGCATTGAAATGAAATGCCACCTGTGGCTTGGACGATGCGGTCATCAAACTTGCGGCGCTTTCACAGGAGCTTTGACCTGCAAACCTTCGGTCTTGGCCGCTGGTTTACGCATACGTTTGACGGCGGTCGACGCCTTGGGCACTTTGGCGGCTGGCTGCTGTGCAACATCCAGCAAATACTGCACTAGCAAAGGCACTGGTCGACCCGTTGCCCCCTTGGCTGCACCTTCTTTCCAGGCAGTGCCAGCAATATCCAGGTGCGCCCAAGCCATGTCTGCTACGAAGCGCTGCAAAAACTTCGCTGCGGTGATTGAACCACCAGCCCGGCCAGCCACATTACCCACATCGGCAAAATTGCTCTTCAGACCTTCAGCGTAATCATCATCCAGTGGCATGCGCCAGCACAAATCGTGACTCTTTTCGCCAGCTTGCTGCAACGCGAGACCCAATGAATCCTGATTCGCATACATGCCAGAGCGCACTCCTCCCAAGGCAATTACACATGCACCGGTCAAAGTCGCAATGTCAATCACAGCCGAGGGCTTGAAACGTGTTGCATAGGTCAAGGTATCACACAGCACCAAACGGCCTTCCGCATCGGTATTGAGGATCTCAATGGTCTGACCACTCATGCTTGTAACGACATCTCCAGGCTTGACGGCTGCACCATCAGGCATGTTTTCACAAGCAGGGATCAAGCCCACCACATTGATAGCCGGCTTGAGTTCGGCCAGTGCACGGAAGACACCCAGCACACTGGCTGCACCGCACATATCGAACTTCATCTCATCCATGGCAGCTGCAGGCTTGAGCGAGATACCTCCGGTATCGAACGTAATGCCTTTGCCCACCAGCACCACAGGCGCTTGAGACTTGGCTGCGCCGTTGTAGCTCAACTCAATGAACTGCAAAGGCTCTTTGGAGCCTTGCGCTACCGCAAGGAACGCCCCCATACCTAGCTTGGCAACTTCTTTGGGACCGTGCACTTTGCACTCAATCTGCGCATGCTGTGCCAACTCTTTAGCAGCTTTGGACAGCAGACTTGGAGTGGCATGGTTGGCAGGGCGGTTACCCCACTCCTTGGCCAGAGCTTGACCCAAAGCGACTGCTACTGTTTGTTCAAATACCTGAGCATGCGCGCGCTTATCCTCAACGCCGACAGTCACTTTGCTCAGTGCGCAGGCCTTGGCCTGAGGCTTGGTCAGGGTATAGACGTAAGAAACATCCGATACGCATTGCACCACTGCCCGCACTGCCTCCTGCTCTTGAGCACCGGCCATCGCACTCAGACAAATCATGGCGTGCTTCACACCCTCTGCCTTCAACAAGGCTCCCGCGCCTGTCAGCGCTGCACGGACATCACGCACCTGGCCCTCACCTACACCCACCAGCAACACACGGCGTGCCTGAACCCCCTGGGGCTGGTACAAATGCAACTGTTTCCCGGACGCTTGTGACCAGTCACCGTGTTTCAAGGCACTACGCACAAGCGCCGACAAAGGGTCTTGTTGTGGCTTGAATGACTCTGGCACCAACAATAAAAGAAGATCGCACTTTGCAGCAGCAGCGCTGGACAGATTCAAAGCCTTCAGTTCAAAGTTCATAATCGGCGTTTTCCTTTTTTGCCAATGTTATTCGATTCATCCATACGTAAGGAGCTGAGCCGCAGCTTCGGTGCCACCTTGGTGGTACTCATCACCGTGGTCATGACCATGATGCTGATCCGTACACTGGGCCAAGCCACCAAAGGCTCGGTCAGCCCATCGGACGTCATGCTGGTCATGGGGTTTACCGTGCTGGGGCAAATGTCGACCATCTTGACCTTGAGCCTGTTTGTTGCCGTGGTAGGCACGCTCTCGCGCATGTACCGTGATAGCGAAATGGCTATCTGGTTTGCCAGTGGTCAAGGTCTGGCCAGCCAACTCAAACCCATCTTGCGATTTGCATGGCCCATTGTGGCAGTGATTGCAGTATTGGGCTTGCTGGTGTGGCCTTGGAGCAATCAACAGGTGCAAGAATTGCGCGCACAGTTTGAGCAGCGCAGCGATATTGACCGAATTGCACCTGGCGAGTTTCAGGAATCATCCGATGGCAGCCGAGTCATTTTCATTGACAAAGACAGCATCTCCGAAGAATCGGCCAGCAATATCTTTCTGGTCGAGCAACGCAAGGATCGCGAAATTGTTACTTCTTCGAAGAGCGCCCAAATTCAGGTCGTGAATGGTGCTCGCAATGCGGTACTCACTGAAGGCCAACGTGTGGAAACCAACCATGCCAGCGGGCAGATCAAGCTCACGCACTTCGACACTTACACACTGCGCCTGGAAGAAAATAGCGGTACCCAGGCACGACTGACGGCCCGCGCAATTTCCACCCCCGAGCTGCTCAAGAACAGCTCTCCTGTATACATGGCAGAAGCTGGCTGGCGTGCTGGCCTCCCCCTGGCAGCACTGAATCTACTGGTACTCGCCTTGGCTATCACCATCGTCAACCCTCGCGCTGGTCAGAGCACAAGTCTCGTCGTCGCGTTGCTGGCCTTCGTGGTTTACTACAACCTGATGAGCATGGGACAGAGCTGGGTGGCCTCCGGCCGTATCTCTTTGGCCACCTACCTGCTAGGCATTCATGGCAGCATCTTGGCAATCGCCATTTTGGGACTGGCCGTTCGCCACAATCGCTGGCATCTGAAAGACCTATGGCAACGCCGTGGGGTGAACGCATGAAAACCCTGCGCAAACTGATTTATCGCGACACCATCTCTGCCATTGGTTTCGTGGTGCTGGCTTTTCTGGCCATGTTCTTTTTTTTCGATCTGCTCGATGAAATGGGAGATGTAGGCAAGGAAGTTGGCAGTGCGACTTATACCGTCTGGCATGCACTGCTCACAGTAACCCTGTCATTGCCCAAGCATCTATATGAATTGCTGCCGATTGCAGTCCTTATCGGCAGCATCTTCGTGATGGCACGATTTGCGCAGAGCTCTGAATTCACCATCATGCGAACCAGTGGCCTGGGCCCTTGGCTGGCTTTGCGTACCATGCTCACATTGGGCGCAGGTTTTGTGGTGCTGACCATTTTGGTGGGTGACTATATTGCACCAGCAGCAGAACGTTTCGGCATGGCAGCGCAAGCCAAATACCTCGGCAAAACATCCACCCAAGGGTCTACCGGCGCATGGCTCAAAGAGAAGAACAAGCAAGGCAACACCCTTGCAGTGAACGTACGCACGGTGCGCGCTGATGGCGCCCTGACAGGGGTTCGCATTTTCGAGTTTGATCCACAAGGCCGTATGGTGCTGCAAATCCATGCCGATACAGCGCAAATTGAGGAAGATGCTCCTACGTGGTCACTCAGCCAAGCCCGTGTTGCGCGGTTTCAGTATGACGACAGCACCACTCCGGTATCTGCCAACCTCCAGCGCGAAACCAAAGATCTGCAATGGCCATCCAGCATCAGCAGTGAGATGCTGATTGCATCCATCCACAAGCCCGACCGCATGCCTACCATTGAGCTGTTTCAGTTCATACAGCACTTGAAGGCCAACGACCAATCTGCACAGAAGTATGAGATTGAGTTCTGGCGTAAGGTGTTCTACCCCTTGAGCTGTTTGGTGATGGTTGTATTGGCACTGCCATTTGCCTATCTGCATTTCCGCTCTGGCGGCATTGCAGGCTATGTGTTTGGAGGCGTGATGGCAGGCATCAGCTTCTTCTTGCTTAACAATGTGTTTGGCTTTGCAGGCAATTTGCAGCAGTGGTCGCCAATGCTGACCGCAGCTGCACCTGGCCTGATCTACTCATTACTTTCTCTCGGTGCGTTTGCATGGTTGGTGATACGCCGCTGAACCAGATGCCGCCCAAGCGCGGCATCATTTTTTTTGCCCATGGCTCCCGTGATCCTCTATGGCGAGAACCCATTGAAGCGGTGGCACGCATGCTAAAAGCCTTGCATCCAGAAGCACACTGTGTTTGTGCCTATCTGGAGCTGACACAGCCCGATCTCTCTACCGCCAGCCAGAGCCTTATCAAGCAAGCTTGTACCGACATCACCGTTCTGCCCATGTTTCTGGGTACGGGTCGACACGCACGCAATGACTTGCCAGCCCTCGTGGACCTTCTGCGCAATGAACATCCGCAGATACGCTTTTCCATAGCCACTGCCGTTGGCGAAGACCCCCGAGTTACCGAACTGCTGGCACAGATAGCACTGCAGCACATTGCATAAAAAAACACATCTTTAGATATTTCATTCATAATGATGAAAACATCGTTGCCGACATCCTCTTATGAATCTTCATCAATTTCGTTTTGTCCAAGAAGCTGCACGCCGCAATCTCAATCTGACTGAAGCGGCCAAAGCTCTGCACACCTCGCAACCCGGTGTTTCCAAGGCCATCATCGAATTGGAAGAGGAGCTGGGCGTCGATATTTTTGCGCGCCACGGCAAACGGCTCAAGCGCATAACAGAGCCAGGCCAGCACGTTCTCAAAAGCATTGAACTCATCATGCGAGAAGTGGGCAACCTCAAACGTATTGGAGAGCAATTCAGTGCCCAAGACAGCGGCACACTGAGCATTGCCACCACGCACACGCAGGCGCGCTACGTGCTTCCACATGCAGTCGCAAAATTGCGCAGCAGCTACCCTAAAGTCAACATCAGCCTGCATCAGGCTACGCCCCATGAAGTGGCGCGCATGGTACTGGACGAAGTTGCTGAAATCGGCATGGCTACAGAGTCGTTAGCCGACTACCCAGACTTGGTAACTTTGCCATGCTACGAGTGGCAGCACGTTTTAGTGGTGCCCACAGGCCACCCCTTGGCGACCAAAGAACGCATTGGTCTGGATGATTTGATCAATGAACCCCTTATCACCTACCACCCTTCATTCACAGGGCGTGGCAAGGTGGATGCAGCATTTGCCACGCGCAAGATTGAACCTCGCATCGTGTTGGAGGCCATCGACTCCGACGTGATCAAGACATACGTTCGCCTTGGCCTGGGCATTGGCATTGTTGCAGAAATGGCCATGCGTGATGACCATGGACAAGACCTAATCTCACGTCCCATGGGTCATTTGTTTGGTCAAAGCGTCGCGCGCGTCGCCTTCAAACGTGGAGCCTATTTGCGAAATTTCGTTTACAAATTTGCAGAGACGCTCAGTGATCGCCTTTCACGCGACCTGATTCTGCGTGCCATGAACGGCCATGTGAACGACTACGAACTCTGATTTGCTCGCAAAGATCCGGAAAGCCCTCAGGCATCCCATTTTTTCCATGACAACGCCCGTAACCCCCGTATTCCCCAGCAAGCTGCCGCATGTCGGCACGACTATTTTTTCAGTCATGTCAGCGCTGGCCAACCAGCACCAAGCTGTCAATCTGGGCCAAGGCTTCCCTGACTTTGGCTGCGATCCCAGACTGCTCGATGCAGTCTCCGCAGCCATGCAAGCTGGTCATAACCAATACCCACCCATGCCCGGTGTGGCTCAGTTGCGTGAAGCCGTTGCCACCAAGATCCAGGATCTGCACGGCAAACATTACGATGCCAATACGGAAATTACGATCACCGCAGGTGCCACTCAGGCCATTCTGACCGCCATCCTCGCCACCGTGCACGCGGGCGATGAAGTCATCGTGCTTGACCCCTGCTATGACAGTTATGCTCCCAATATTGAGCTTGCCGGTGGCGTCATCGTGCGCGTGCCACTCACGCCAGGCACCTTCCGGCCAGACTTTGCCAAGATTGCTGCCGCGATCACCCCTAAGACACGGCTGCTGATCATCAACACTCCACACAATCCCAGCGCCACAATATGGACTGCCAGCGAAATGCAGCAGCTGGAAGATTTACTGGCGCCGACGAATGTGCTGCTCATCAGCGACGAGGTGTACGAGCACATGGTGTTTGACGGTGCAGCGCATGAAAGTGCTGCACGTTTTCCTGGTTTGGCAGCACGCGCATTTATTGTGTCCAGCTTTGGCAAGACCTATCACGTCACTGGCTGGAAAGTTGGCACCGTGGCTGCACCTGCTGCGCTGACGGCAGAGTTTCGCAAGGTGCACCAGTTCAACGTTTTCACTGTCAACACGCCCATGCAGGTAGGCTTGGCCAGTTATATGGCTGATCCCAAGCCCTACCTTGAACTGCCAGCCTTCTACCAACGCAAACGGGATTTGTTTGCCCAGGGGCTGCGCGAAACCCGTTTGAAGCTGCTGCCAACCGCTGGCACCTACTTTCAATGCGTAGACATTTCGGCCGTTACCGATCTGAATGAATCCGACTTTTGCCAATGGCTGGTGCAAGAGCTCGGCGTAGCCGCAATTCCCTTATCTGCCTTCTACGGCGACGGGTTTGACCAGAAAGTCGTGCGCTTTTGCTTTGCAAAAAGGGATGAAACCCTGCTGGCTGCGCTTGCGCGTCTGCGCAAGCTTTGAAGACTTGCGTACCCATCCAAAAAAGGAGACTTTCACAGGCTCTTTTTTTATGTTCCCTAAACCCCTCTTAGCAGCGCCACAGCCGCTGACCTGCTGAAATGCAGGTGCCGTCCATACCCCTTTCTATGAGACTTACTTAGGTAATTGCTCGTACTGCATACGCCCATCTTGGTGCACGCAGCCACCTATAATCGCCCACGATGGCTCGCCATGCACGCAAAGATTGCGGCATCGCCGACCGGGGTGTTCTCCTTGCCTTTGGGCACTATTGCACACATCCTGATGTAAAGACGCTAGCCACTTACAGCGCACGATTTCCCCAAAATCAGGTACCTAGCTATGAGCAGTATTGCTATTTCTTCCATTCTGGTGGCCCTCAGCATTGTGGCCATTGTCTATTTGACGGCCAAGGTCAAATTCAGCGTATTCGGCTCGCTGTTTGCCGTGTCCATCGTGCTGGCGCTGACCACCAGCGTGCCCTTGCCCAAAGTGGTTGACCTGCTCAAGACCAGCTTTGGCAACACCTTGGGTGGTATTTCCTTCATCATCATTTTTGGTGCTGCCATTGCGGTGTGCATGGAAAAAAGTGGCGGTGCCTTGAGCATTGCCACCCACATCCTGAAAAAAGCGGGAGAGCGCAATGCCAAGCCTGCATTGGCATGGACTGGTTTCATCCCTGGCCTGACCATTTTTTGCGACACCGGCTACATCATCCTGAGCGGTATCGCCCGTAGCATCAGCGCGAAATCCAAGACACCCATGCCTTTAATGGCTGCCATTTTGGGCACATCGCTGTACTCGGTGCACTGTCTGGTACCCACCCACCCCGGTGCTTTGGCTGCAGCCAATACGGTTGGAGCCAACCTGGGCCTGTTCATCTTGGCTGGCGTGGTGTTTGCAATTCCTGGCTTGCTGGCAGCTTACTACTGGGCCAACTTCATGAGCAAAGGCCAAAACTATGAACCTGCTGCAGTAGAGACTGACGTGCTGCAAAGCGAGCGCCCTCTTCCAGCCTTCTCTCATGCCTTGCTGCCCGTGGTTCTGCCGCTGGTACTGATCTCGATCTCTACCCTCTTGACTACCTTGGGCATGAAGGACGGCATCGCGACCTATTTCCACTTCCTGGGCAACCCCGTGATCGCTCTGCTGGTAGGCATGTTGTGCGGTCTGTGGTTGTTGAGCAAGAACGGCGGCCAAAAAGGTGAATTCACTCGCGTGCTGGAAGAAGCCATCGTCAAAGCTGGGCCCATTTTGATCATCACTGCTGCTGGCGGCATGTTCGGCGCGGTGATCAAGGAAACCGGCGTTGGCTCCGTTCTGGGCGAAGCTCTGGGTAACGCCTCCGTGGGCCTGCTGGTGCCTTTCATCATTGCAGCTTTGCTTAAGACTGCGCAAGGCTCCTCCACCGTTGCAGCTTTGACCACTGCAGCCATCATCAACCCCAGCCTGGCAAGTTTTGGCCTGGATTCTGAAACCGGCCGCCTGTTTGCCGTGTTGGCCATTGGGGCTGGCTCCATTGTTGCCTCTCACGCCAACGACTCGTATTTCTGGGTGGTAACCAAGTTCTCCAACATCGAGATGCAACAGTCGCTGCGCGTATTCACCACCTCCACCCTCGTAATGGGATTGGTGACTTTTGCCTGCATCTGGGCTGCCAGTGCATTCATGCTTTAAATCCATGCTGAACAAGCAGGCTCCAATGAAAATTGTCATCGCCCCGGACTCTTACAAGGAAAGTCTTTCTGCACTGGAAGTTGCCACGCAGATCGAGCTGGGCTTCAAGGAGATCTTCCCAGACGCCGACTACGTCAAAATCCCCATGGCCGATGGCGGCGAAGGAACAGTGCAGGCCATGATCGAGGCCACGCAAGGTCGCCGTGTGGCAGTCAATGTCACAGGCCCCCTAGGTGAGCCCATCAGCAGCTTCTATGCTCTCACTGGCGACGGCCGCACTGCCATGATCGAAATGGCTGCGGCCAGTGGTCTGGCCCTGGTTCCTCCTGCCCAGCGCAACCCGGAAGTCACTACCAGCTACGGCACCGGTGAACTGATCAAAGCAGCACTAGACGCAGGTGCTCGCCACTTGATTTTGGGCATTGGAGGCAGTGCTACCAACGACGGCGGCGCAGGCATGCTGCAGGCACTCGGAGTGAAGCTGTTGAATACCGCCGACAAAAACATTGGCCCTGGCGGCGCTCCACTGGCACAGCTTGCGCGCATTGACGTCAGCGACCTGGATGCCCGATTGTTTGAATGCACCGTGGAAGTCGCCTGTGACGTGGACAACCCACTCACTGGTGAACGTGGCGCCTCTGCCATTTTCGGGCCACAAAAAGGGGCTACGCCTGCGATGGTGCAGACACTTGATGCCAACTTGAAACACTTCGCTCAAGTCATTGAGCGTGACTTAGGTATTGATGTGGACCAAATCGCTGGAGCTGGCGCAGCTGGTGGCATGGGCGCCGCGATGCTGGCTGTCTTGAAGGGGCGGTTGCGCCCAGGCTGCGAGATTATTGCCAAGGCAGTTGGACTGGATGCTGCCGTACAAGGTGCGGACCTGGTCATCACAGGTGAAGGACGTATCGACCAGCAAACCATTTTTGGAAAGACCCCTTTCGGAGTGGCAACAGTTGCACGCAAGCATGGAGTACCTGTGATCGGCATTGCAGGCAGCTTGGGCAACAACGCCCATGTGGTGCATGGGCACGGCATTGGTGCCATTTTCAGCGTGCTCAACCGAGCTTGCAGCATCCAGGAGGCCATGGCTGAAGCTGAATTCAATGTCCGCTCTGCCGCACGTAATGTGGCCGCCGTGCTAGCCATGGGCAGTCTTCTGCACCACTGAAACAGTCGACCCATACATCCATCAATCAATAAAAAAGGGAGCAATCAATGCTCCCTTTTTTATTCCAGTGCAAGATGCGATACGACTTCAGGCTACAGCAAAACAATATCGTATTGTTCTTGAGCCAACGTGCCTTCAGCCTGCAGAGAAATGGGCTTGCAGATAAAGTCACTCAGCCCGGCCAGGTGCTGATTTTCTTCGTCCAGCAGCAAATCAATCACGTCTGGATTGGCTACAACACGAAACTCTTTGGGATTGAACTGGCGTGCCTCACGCAAGATCTCGCGCAAGATTTCATAGGCAACGCTTCGCACTGTTTTCACACTGCCCTTGCCCTGGCAAACAGGGCATGGCTCACACAGCATATGCGCCAGCGATTCACGGGTACGCTTGCGTGTCATCTCGACCAGACCTAACTGCGAAAAGCTGCCTGCCATCGTCTTCACACGGTCGCGCTTGAGTTGCTTGTTCAGCTCTTCCAGCACTTGCTCACGGTGCTCTTCGTGCGCCATATCGATAAAGTCGGCAATGATGATGCCACCCAGATTGCGCAAACGCAGCTGCCGTGCAATGGCTTGCGCCGCTTCCAGGTTGGTTTTGAAAATGGTGTCATCGAAATTGCGCGCTCCGACGTAACCACCAGTATTGACGTCGACCGTAGTCAACGCCTCAGTCTGATCAATGACAAGGTAGCCACCAGACTTGAGATCCACACGCTTTCCTAGTGCCCTGGCAATCTCTTCATCGATCGAATACAGATCAAATATAGGGCGCTCACCTTTGTACAGCTGCAGTTTGGGTGCAGCACTGGGCATGAACTCTTTGCCAAAAGCCATCAGCTTGGCAAATTGTTCCTGGGAATCAATGCGAATGCTCTGCGTGTTTTCTCCCACCAGATCGCGCAACACGCGCTGCAGCAGATTCAGATCTTGGTGCAACACCGACATGGGTGGCAAAGTGACAGCTGCACTCTTAACACGTGCCCAGGTCTTGCGCAAATAGCTGATGTCTTCAGCCAGCTCCTCATCGCTGGCATCTTCGCCGTTGGTGCGCAAAATAAAGCCACCACCTCCGCCATCGGCTTTCAGACCTACCAGCTTTTGCAGACGTGTTCGCAGTGCATCACGCTCTTCGGGCGAGATTTTCTGCGACACGCCAATGTGCTCGTCCTGCGGCAGATGCACCAGCAAGCGCCCTGCAATACTGATCTGCGTGGACAGGCGTGCACCTTTGGTGCCAATGGGATCCTTGATCACCTGCACCACAATCGACTGACCTTCAAACACCTGGTGCTCAATAGGTTTTGGCGGCTCATTCTTGCGCGCAATCATCGGCGCATCACCGCTTTCATGGCGCTGCCACACATCTGCCACGTGCAAGAACGCAGCACGCTCCAGACCAATATCGATAAAAGCCGATTGCATACCCGGCAACACGCGCGAAACCTTGCCCAGGTAGATGTTGCCCACCAGACCACGTTCCAGCGTGCGCTCGATATGCAGCTCTTGCACCGCACCCTGCTCTACCACCGCCACACGCGTTTCTTGGGGTGACCAGTTGATCAAAATATCTTGCTGCATGTTTTCTGTTTTTTTGTGAGTCATTTCTACCAAGAGGGAACGGGCAAAACGCCCTTGCTCGTGGTGCTACACCTTCCAGCCAATTTGGCGCAGCAACTGTGCTGTCTCAAAGACAGGCAACCCCATGATGCCGGAATAGCTGCCTTCGATATATTCAATCATGGTAGCTGCCAGCCCCTGCACACCATAAGCCCCGGCTTTGCCAAACGGCTCGCCAGAAGCAACATAAGCGTCGATCTGCGCATCGCTCATCGCCATGAAACGCACTTTTGAGACAGACAAAGCCTGCAGACGTTGGCTGCCATTTTGCAAAGCCACTGCTGTCAACACTTCATGCATCTGGCCCGAAAGTTTGCGCAACATGGCCTCTGCCTCTGCCGCATCCGCAGGCTTACCCAAAATTTCTGCACCTAAGGCAACCGTTGTATCAGAGGTCAGGGTCGGGGCTGCAACCAAGCCTCTGCGCCTAAGGCGATCAACCGCGGCATCAAGCTTCAAGCCAGTCACACGCTGCACATAATCGCGCGGTGATTCACCCGGCGATACCACTTCGATCGCCTCCGCATCCTCGGCTATATCACCGTCAGCATTTGGTAGCAGCAACTCATGGCGCACATTCATTTGCTGCAGCAATTGGCTGCGACGGGGACTTTGGGATGCAAGATAAACAAATGCAGACATGTCTTTTCTAATTGAAAAATGGCTTTATCGCTTATAAAACAAGCGCCAAAAGCTACTAAAAAAATAGTACCATGCAGCTGCCACACTAGCAATCCTGGAGGGGTTTGCAAAAAGCAAAGCCCTGTCGCACAAGGCGCAGGGCTTAGGCGTTCAGCAAGCTGACGGCTTATTCACGGTGATACGGATGGCCCGCATTGACTGACCATGCACGGTAGAGCTGCTCAATCAACAGCACACGCACCATGGCGTGCGGCAGCGTCATGTCCGAGAGGCGAATCTTTTCATGGGCCAATTGTTTGAAGGCCGGATCAAGTCCATCCGGCCCGCCAATGATCAGAGCCACATCATCGCCTTCTAGCTGCCAGTTTTGCAGGCGTGCTGCCAGGGCTTTGGTCGTGAGGTTGGTTCCACGTTCATCCAGCACCACAATCCGTGTACCCCGTGGAATGGCCGCCTCGATACGTTTGCGCTCTGCAGCGTACAAAGTCTCTACTGTCTTGGAGCCACGAGGCTCTGTTTTGACAGCTTTGAGCTCAACTTTGAGTTCTGGCGGAAAGCGCTTGGCGTAATCATCATAGGCCGTCTGTGCCCAATCTGGCACATGCTGGCCTACCGCCACAATCAGCAGTTTCATGCCTTCTTGGCAGCAGCCTTTTTCGCACCGCCGCGTGGCGCTGTAGGCTTGACCACAACGGTCTTCACTGCGGAAGGTTTCTTGGTGGCAGGCTTTTTCACCGCAGGTTTTTTAGCCGATGGCTTTTCAGCAGCAGTCTTCACGGCTGCCGATTTTTTGGCAGCAGCCTTCTTCACCACGGTCTTGCCATCCACAGCAGCCACTGCTTTCTTGGCTGCGGGCTTTTTGACAGGCTTTGCCTCGGCATCTTCGGAGGCAAAGATCTTGGAAGGCTTGGCACCGCCAAGTTTCAGACGTACGGGCTTGTCGCCCCAGATTTCTTCCAGGCGGTAGTACTGGCGAATGTTAGGCTGCATGATGTGCACCACGCACTGGCCGCAGTCAACGATGATCCATTCACCGTTTTCTTCACCTTCATGGCGAGGCACGGCAAAGCCTGCCTTCTTCACAGCGTCACGCACGCTGGAAGCCAGGGCCTTGGTTTGGCGGTTGGAAGTACCGGAAGCAACGATCACGCGCTCAAACAGCGGCGACAAATGCTCGGTATTGAAAACCTGAATATCTTGTGCCTTGACGTCTTCCAAGCCATCGACGATGGCACGCTGAAGTTTGGTCACGTCTTTTTTGGCTGCGGAATCCGATTTTGTGGAAGTGCTCATCAGGCGATGTTTGGTTGAAAGTTCCAGTCAATATAGCGCGGTGGTTGGCAAGGCTTGAAAGCCCTTTCATATGCTGCCCCACGCTGACAGGGCTTTTATTGTGTTTCTAAAAAAATTATGCCGACCACAGGCGACCTGAGGCCGGCAGCTATGGAAATTATAGTTTTCCTGCTCCCAATGCGTTTTCCTTGGCTCAAAGCCAGTCGCGACGCACCAAGTATTGGCTCAGCAAATCTGCTTCTGGAGTGCCTGGTGCGTCCTTGCGCTGGTAGCTCCAGTCTGCATGCAGGGGCATGGACAACAGAATCGATTCAGTGCGTCCACCCGACTGCAAGCCAAAATGCGTTCCTCTGTCCCAGACCAGATTGAACTCCACATAACGCCCACGGCGATAGCGTTGAAAATCCACCTGATCGGGTCCATAGTGGGCAGATTTTCGCTTTTCAACGATAGGCAGATAAGCCTTCAGGAAAGCATCTCCCACCGAGCGCATCATGGCAAAGCCCTGATCCTGCCCCAACTCGCTGAAGTCATCATAGAAGATGCCACCGATACCACGCTGCTCATTACGGTGCTTCAGATAGAAGTACTCATCGCACCATTTTTTGAAGCGAGGGTAAAGGTCCGCACCAAACGGCTCCACCGCATCTTTGCAGGTCTGGTGGAAATGCACGGCATCTTCTTCAAAGCCATACACCGGCGTCAGATCCATGCCACCACCAAACCAGCACGTTTTTTCCTGAGCATCATGGCCGGCAGCGATCATGCGCACATTCATGTGCACCGTAGGCACATAAGGGTTGCGCGGGTGAAACACCAGTGAGACGCCCATGGCTTCAAATGGAGCGCCAGCCAGCTCAGGACGATGCTGCGTGGCAGACGGCGGCAGTTGCGCGCCTTTGACATGCGAAAAGCCACAGCCTGCACGTTCGAACACCACGCCGTTTTCCAGGATTTTGGTGATGCCATCACCCTGCAGGCGCTCATCTGCTCCTTTTTTCCAGGGATCGGCCACAAACCTGGCCGCACCAGCACCCGCAACAGCTTCCACTGATTCCAGTGCCTGGGTGATACTGGCCTGCAAGCCCAACAAATAGGCACGCACATTGTCCACTGTGGCTTTTTGCTCTTGCACCTAAAGTTCCTCAGCTCTTGATCGCGCGGAAACCGATATCGCGGCGGTATTGCATGCCATCAAAGTGGATGCCACGCGTCACGTCATACACGCGTTGCTGCGCCTGACGCACATTGTCCGCAAGCACAGTCACACACAGCACACGGCCGCCGGCAGTCACAGGTACGCCGGTTTCATTCAATTGCGTGCCAGCATGGAATACCACGGCATCGTCTGCTTCAGCAGGCAAGCCTGTGATGACATCGCCCTTGCGGGGAGATTCTGGGTAACCATACGCAGCCATGACCACGCCCAGCGCGGTACGGCGATCCCACTCCAGCTCCACTTGGTCAAGCTTGCCATCCACGGCTGCCAGCATGACATCCACCAGATCACTCTTCAGGCGCATCATGATGGGCTGCGTTTCCGGATCACCCATGCGCGTGTTGAACTCCAGCGTCTTGGGGTGGCCATTGCCGTCAATCATCAAGCCGGCATACAGGAATCCGGTGAAAGGCACGCCGTCCTTTTCCATACCACGGATGGTCGGCAGGATGATTTCGCGCATGGCACGGGCATGGACGTCAGCCGTGACCACTGGGGCGGGAGAATATGCGCCCATGCCGCCAGTGTTGGGGCCTTCGTCGTTGTCTTTGAGACGCTTGTGATCCTGGCTGGTAGCCATGGCCACCACATTTTTACCATCGCACAGCACGATGAACGAAGCTTCTTCGCCGGAGAGGAACTCTTCGATCACAACCCGCGCACCGCCTTCGTTGTGCTGCACGCCGTATTTGTTGTCCACCAGCATGAAGTCCACAGCATCGTGCGCTTCTTGCAAGGTCATGGCTACGACCACGCCCTTGCCTGCGGCCAGACCATCGGCCTTGATGACGATTGGGGCACCCAGACGATCCACGAAAGCGTGCGCCGCAACAGGATCGGTGAAGGTGTCGTAATCTGCCGTGGGAATACCATGGCGACGCATGAAGGCCTTGGAGAAAGCCTTGGAGGATTCCAGCTGAGCAGCCGCCTTGGTAGGGCCAAACACTTTCAGGCCATGGGCACGAAATTCATCGACCACTCCTGCCGCCAATGGAGCTTCTGGCCCCACCACAGCCAGCGCCACGCCTTCGGCTTGCGCCCATTCGCGCAGCTTCACCACATCGGTAATGGGCAGGTTCTGCAACTTGCCGCCTGCCAGCGCAGTGCCTCCGTTACCGGGTGCCACAAACACCTTGGTCGCCTTGGGCGACTGTGCCAACTTCCACGCCAGGGCGTGCTCACGGCCACCGCCGCCAATTACAAGAATTTTCATAAGTCCGCGTTGTGATAAACGTCTTGAACATCGTCCAGATCTTCAAGGACGTCCAACAGCTTTTGCATACGCTCAGCGTCTTCGCCTTGCAACTCAATGGTATTTTCAGCACGCATGGTGACTTCAGCCACTTCAGGCTTCAGACCAGCAGCCTCCAATGCGTTCTTCACGGCTTCAAAGTCGCCAGGAGCAGTCAGCACTTCAATCGCCCCTTCATCGTCCGTGATCACATCTTCGGCACCTGCTTCCAGCCCGATTTCCATCACCTGATCTTCAGACACGCCTGGAGCAAAGATGATTTGGCCACAGTGCTTGAACTGGAAAGCCACAGAGCCTTCAGTGCCCATGTTGCCACCATGCTTGTTGAAAGCATGGCGCACTTCAGCCACGGTGCGCACCTTGTTGTCCGTCATGGTGTCAACAATGATGGCGGCGCCTCCGATGCCATAACCTTCGTAGCGAATTTCTTCGTAGGTCACGCCTTCGAGATTACCGGTGGCCTTGTCGATATTGCGCTTGATGTTGTCAGCAGGCATATTGGCCGCCTTGGCCTTATCTACAGCCAAACGCAGACGAGGATTGGCATTCAGATCACCGCCACCTTGACGGGCTGCCACCATAATTTCACGAATGATTCGGGTCCAGATACGGCCACGCTTTTCATCCTGGCGACCCTTGCGGTGCTGGATGTTGGCCCATTTGCTATGTCCTGCCACAGGAAATCCTTTGGTCTTGATTTAATCTACTAGGCTCGGATTCTACGTTTGACCGAGCACCTTGACAGAGGAAACCCGAACATGGCCCCAGCATTGCCCATTGCCCAACGTGGCGAGATTGAATGTTCCATCTTGCCAGGCATGGCAAATCGACACGGTTTGATCACCGGAGCCACAGGCACCGGCAAGACCGTTACCCTGCAAAAAATTGCAGAAAGCTTCTCTTTAGCCGGTGTTCCGGTGTTTTTAGCCGACATCAAAGGCGACCTGACTGGCATCAGCCAGGCAGGCAGCATTGGAGGCAAGCTGGCAGCCTCACTGCAAGAGCGTGGCATTGACCTGCCATCATCCACCTTATGCCCGAGTACGCTGTGGGATGTTTTTGGCCAGCAGGGCCACCCCGTTCGCGCCACCATTTCGGACATGGGGCCTATGCTGATTGGCCGTATGTTGGGTTTGAACGACACACAAATGGGTGTGCTCAACATCGTCTTCAAGATTGCCGATGACAACGGCATGCTGTTGCTGGATCTCAAAGACCTGCGCTCCATGCTGCAGCATGTCGGTGAGAATGCCAAGCAGTTCACCACCGAATACGGCAACATCTCTGCGGCCAGTGTGGGAGCCATACAGCGTGGTTTGCTACAGATTGAAAGCGAAGGTGGTGATCAGTTCTTTGGCGAGCCCATGCTCAACATTGACGATCTGATGCAGACCGATGCTCAGGGTCGAGGTGTCGTCAATATTTTGGCCGCCGACAAACTGATGCAGTCACCGCGCCTGTACTCCACCTTCTTGTTGTGGATGCTTTCAGAGCTGTTTGAGCAATTGCCGGAAATTGGTGACCCCGAAAAACCGAAACTGGCTTTCTTTTTTGACGAAGCGCACTTGCTGTTCAACGATGCACCCAAGGTACTGGTGGAGCGCATTGAACTGGTGGTGCGACTGGTGCGCTCCAAGGGCGTAGGCGTGTATTTCGTCACCCAGAATCCCATGGATATTCCTGACAGCGTGCTTGCGCAACTTGGCAACCGCGTCCAGCATGCGCTGCGCGCATTCACACCCAAGGACCAAAAGGCTGTCAAAGCCACCGCTCAAACCATGCGTCCCAACCCTGAGGTGGATATTGAAGCGGCAATCACCGAGCTGGCGGTGGGGGAGGCGTTGATCAGCTTCCTCGATGAGAAAGGCCGCCCTGGTATTACCCAGCGTGTATACGTGATTCCGCCTGGCAGCCAGATCGGGCCAATTGAAGACACCCAGCGCCGCAGCCTCCTGGCCAATTCCATCGTGGCTGGCTTGTATGACAAAGCCGTGGATCGTGACTCTGCTTACGAAGTTCTTCAAGCTCGCGCCGCGCAGGCCCCCACTGCCACCGGTGGCGCCCATGGCGGCTCAGCCAACAGCGCCACCACTGAAGGAGGTTTGATGGATGGCTTGAATGACTTCCTTTTTGGCACAACCGGCCCACGGGGTGGAAAAAAAGACGGACTGGTGCAAAGTCTGGTCAAGTCCACCGCCCGCAACATGACGAACCAGCTGGGACGCCAGTTGCTCCGAGGCGTGCTTGGGAGTTTGACCGGCAGCAAAAAACGCTGAATCACGCATTCTCCTCAGGGAATGCGTGACTTTGCATGTGCCTGTGCACTCTTTACAGTGCCAGGCCATATGCCATCCAGCACTCCTCTTCCCACTCTATCGGTCATGCACTTGCAACTGCAGGATCGCATTGCGCACCTGCAACTGAACAAGCCGGAAAGCCTGAACACCATGCACCCAGGCTTTTGGCGTGATTTGGATGCAGCGCTGACTCACATTCAGACCTCAGGCGATGTACGCGCGCTGGTGATCAGCAGCACAGGCATGCACTTCAGCGCGGGCATGGCGCTGGACACTTTTGCCAAGCCTGACTTCGCTCCCAAGGACCATAGCCCTGAAGGCCGAGCTGCCTTGACTGAATTTCTATGGGACATGCAGCAAGTCTTTACACGCATGGAACAACTGCGCACTCCGGTGATTGCAGCCATTCAGGGCGGCTGTGTGGGCGGCGCGTTGGACATGGTTTGCTGTGCCTGCATTCGCTACGCCACAGAGGATGCATTTTTCTGCGTGCAGGAGATCAATATTGGCATGGTGGCTGACCTGGGCAGCTTGCAGCGCCTGCCCAAGTTGCTACCCATGGGGCTGGTAAAAGAGTTGGCCTATACAGGGCGGCGTTGGAGCGCTCAGGCTGCGCAGGCACACGGCTTTGTCAACGCTGTGTTCGACAACCAGCCGGCTATGCTGGCAGCGGCCATGCAATGCGCCCAGGAAATTGCCGCCAAACCCCCTGTTGCCATCTGGGGCAGCAAGCAGGCGCTGGACTATGCCCGTGATCACAGCGTGCAAGATAGCCTGCGCCAGATGGGCTGGTTGCAAGCCGGCATCTGGAGTAACAGCCATGTGATGGAAGCCGTGCAGGCCACGCAGCAAAAGCGTGCTGGTGCATTCAGCCCTTTGCTGCCACAGCGGGGATTTGGGCAAATGGGCACTGACTGACAATTGCTAGCGCTAAAAGCTGTGTGAATGTGCGCAGGGTCAAAGAAAACACCCTTGCGCGCACAGACAAGAGAAGGACTTTCCACGGTCCGCCTGAGAAATAAGCACAATGCAGACCATTGCAATGTGCTGTGACATACCATGCGTTTGAGGCAGAAAATACAGCCATATTCCTCAAGCCCACGGTGCTGCGCGCACTTTTACCCCTTACCGACACTGACTATGAGCACAGTCCACCTCATCGACCATCCCCTGGTCCAGCACAAACTAACCTTGATGCGCCGCAAGGAAGCCAGCACCAACAGCTTTCGACGCATGCTGGGTGAGCTGTCGACTTTGATGGCCTACGAAATCACCCGCGACTTCCCGCTGCAAGATCTGGAAATCGAAACCCCCATGGAAAAGATGGTGGGCAAGGTCATTGACGGCAAAAAGCTGGCATTGGTCTCCATCCTGCGTGCTGGCAATGGCTTTCTGGACGGCATGTTGAACGTGGTTCCCGGTGCACGCATTGGGCACATTGGCCTGTACCGTGACCCCGAAACCCTGCAGCCCGTGGAGTACTACTTCAAGATGCCGGAAAACATGGGTGAGCGTGACGTGATCGTGGTCGACCCCATGCTGGCAACCGGCAACTCCGCTGCCGCTGCCGTGCAACAACTCAAGGACAAGTGCTCCCCCAAATCCATCAAGTTCATGTGCTTGCTGGCTGCTCCCGAAGGCATCAAGACGATGCAAGCCGCCCACCCTGATGTGGATATCTACACCGCCGCCATTGACCGCGAGCTGGACAGCCATGGCTACATCCTGCCCGGTCTGGGCGATGCGGGTGACCGTATTTTCGGCACCAAGTAAGACTATTACGCGCAACGCTGCTGCAAAAAAGGCTTCCCACGGGAAGCCTTTTTTCTTGATGCTGTGATGCTCAGGCACGGTTGGCTTTACCAACGCAGCGCTTCTGCCAGCTGCCATGCCTGTTGCACCTGCTGGTTATTCGCTACCGAGGCGCGCAAAATGGCGCGCTGTTCGCCTTGGTCTACCAGCCAGAACAAGGCCTGACGCGCCGGAGCGCCTTCATTCTTGGGTGCACCGTTTTCCGCTCGCTCCAGCGCAGTGACATCAAACACCCAGTACTGCCCTTGTCGTGGTGGCTGACCAGCCTTTGCCAGTTTTGCCACAAAGCGATGTTTGCGCAATGTGCCTGCCTTTAACTTGAACTGCTGCTCCAAAGCTTTACGCAACAAGGCCTCTTGTTCGTCATCATCTGCAGGAATACGCATGCCACTGGTCAGCCCTAGCGTGTACTCGCTGCGCAGATCCCGGTATTGGATACGCTGCCAACCATCAGGTTCTTGCATATAAAGGCCCGCTGCCTGCATAGGCAGCCCCATGCCAGTACGTCGGTTGTCTATCCAGGCCTGCTGCTTGTCTTCTGACAAAGCCAACACATTTTCCAGCCCGCCTGCATTGCGCAGATATTGACGCAGCAGTGCCGCAGCTGCCGCCGTATCACCACGGCGCAATGCCATGGCTGCGCCGTATTGTTGAGCGTTGTCGATCAATGTGCTGTCAAACACCTTGGCATACGGCCACGCTTGCAAGGCAGCTTGCAGATACTTTTCTGCGTCTGCATGCTGACCTGCCTTGAAGGCGGCAATACCGGCCACGGTGTTCAGTCGCGCCACCTCAGATGGAAAGCGTGCATCAGGCATGGCCGCACGCGCCAGTTGTCCCGACTTTGACCAGTCCTTGCTACTACGCCATGCAGCGGTTATTTCACTTTCTCGCCATGGCAATACAGGCTGGCCATCAATATTGGGTAAATCCGGCGCTTGCGGCCATTGCATGCTTTGCCACAAGGTCTCAATGGCTTGCGAGCCCGACGCATGGTCTGCCTGCAACATCTCCATTTCCATGTGCCATGACCAGTTTCCACGCAGCGCCACCCAGTGCATTTGCAATGTGTCGGGCCTGGAGGCCGAACTCACACGCACCACCTTGCGCTGCTGCTGTGCGCCAGCAATAGCCAGTTCTGGCTGACTCAGCTTGGAACTCTGGCTCTCTTCACCACCACTGTAAATATCCAAATGCTCGGCCAGCTTTTGTTCACGCTGCGCCAACGGCAGCTCGCTGAAGGCGTCTTCATAATTGAGTCGCATGGTGACAAACATACGCTGACCATTGGGCTTGGCGTACATATAGCGCAACTGGCTGATGTCGTTGCGGTCTTGGGCAGCTTCCACTTCCATCAGCACCCAACGCCCCAGTACCGTAGGCACTGACAATTGGGCTGTATGGAATGTCAATCGCTGGGCTGCGCCGTCCCATTGCCATTGGGCGGGAAAGAGCGGAGCCTCTTTCAGCAGCATTTGCTGATAGCGCGCAACCGCAGCGCTGTCCTGAAGCATCATGGCCGCCATCAGCCCCCTCTGTGCAAGTGATTGCACCTGGCCGGAAATGGGACCCCATTCCAAGCGCATAGCTGCCGCCAACATGCGGTCTGCCAATTGCACATTCTCCGCATAGAGACCTTGCTGGTGCTGCAGCATATTCAGTAGCTCAGAGGCATCGAGCTGCTCATACGGATTGCCATCTGGCAAGGTCATCTCCAGCAACTGCTTGGCATGCGCAATCGCGCGCTCCCATTGCCTGTTTTGAGCTGCCTGAACCACTGCATTGCGCTGGCGCATGAATGGCGACGGAGCACCCTGGTCAGGGACAGACTGCGTGATGACTGTGGCCGCACCAGGCTGTTCATTAGCCGCCCCTGCCACCCCACTCCCAAACCCCAGCAGCGCCGCAGAAAGACATGTCAAAGAAAGTACACGGTACAAAAAATTCTCCAGTTGCATCACACGCAAAACAGCGCGAAAGCATAGATGCAAAGTCATGAGACACCGCTCATGCACTGGCCTCAAAATCCTCCCAAACTGTTACCAACAGTGTCATGTATAGAGCAAACCATGGCTATCCCATACACCTTGCTGCAGCGCTGAGGCAACCGCTGATTGCACCCACCGGTGCGCTCTGAATGCCATTGGCATACGTGGCACGCTGAGCAAGAAAGACAAAGGTTTATGCAGGCACTGCGAATGTTCGCGCAAGGCCTGATTGACCACACATTAGCCACGCGTAGATTGCGAGGTGCGGATCTGCCAAAGAGCCCCTCAGCGAGGGTGCCACATACGTGCACATGACCACCTTGTGCACAGTGAACATGAAAAAAGGACTGCTTCAAGCAGTCCTTTTCTGAGCAAGCGCTGCCAAAATCAGTCCACCAGACCGGCAAACACATGCTGCACGTCATCATCGTTTTCCAGGCCAGCCAGAAAGTCCTGCACTTCTTCCTGCTGCTCGGTCGACAGGCTGGACATGCTTACGGGATTCTTGGCCTTGTAACCCAACTTCACCGACAGCACCTTGATGCCCTGTGCGGGCAAAGCTTTGGACACTGTGTCCAGATCCGTAGGATCAGTGATGAACAGGGTCACGCCGTCTTCGTCACCCGCTTCAAAATCCTGGGCACCTGCTTCAATGGCTGCCAGCTCGGGGTCGGCACCGTTTTCGGCTTCACCTTCAATCATGCCCACATGGTCAAAATCCCAAGCTACTGCGCTCATCTGGCCTTTGCGAAAGCAAACGCGCATATTGGGAGCGGTGCGATTGGGATTGTCTGTCAAGCACTCGACCATCACCGGCACGCGGTGTGGCGCATAGCCTTCAAAAATCACGCTGGTGTAGTTCACGGCATCTGCCCCTACACCGGAGCCTTTTTTGACAGCTCGGTCCAGTGTTTCCTTGGACATGGAAGCTTTGCGGGCTGCTTCGATCGCCATGCGCAGGCGTGCATTGCTAGAAGGGTCACCACCGCCCAGTCGGGCCGCTACAGTAATTTCCTTGACCAACTTGCCAAACAGCTTGCCTTTGGCGTCCGCAACCAGAGCTTTGCCCTTGGCTTTCCATTGCGCTCCCATAAGGGGCCTTTCTTCAAAAAGAACAAAAAAGCCGCATACATGTGCGGCATAGAATAAATCAGGTTGTTTTTATACACCTGCTGTATAGGCCACAGAGCCATCATTGCCAACTTTTTCTTCCATCTGCAGCCCGATTGTTTTTCCGCAAACCTTAACCAAGGAGCCCCAGCCATGCAAAGACACATCAATGCCTACTCCATGCTCGCTGCCAGCCTGCTCTTTGCGCAAGCCCACGCGCTGGAAGTCAAACCCCAGATGGTTGCCGAAGGCTTGCAGCACCCCTGGGCTGTGGCTTTTTTACCAGATGGAAAGTATTTGGTGACAGAGCGCCCAGGCCGCATGCGTGTGGTGAGCGCCGATGGCAAGTTAAGCCCACCTGTACAGGGGTTGCCGGATATTGCAGTGGGCGGCCAGGGTGGATTGCTGGATGTGGTACTGGACAGTCAATTTGCAAAAAACCGTACCCTCTATTTTTGCTATGCAGAGCCTGCTCTCAGTGGCAGCAATGGCACTGCTTTGGCCAAAGCTCAGCTGTCTGGCGATCAGACAAAGCTTGAAAACCTGCAGATCATCTTCAGCCAGCAGCCCAAGAAAGCCAGTCAGTTGCATTTTGGTTGCCGCATTGTGGAGCGCGCTGACGGCAGCCTGTTGCTGACCTTGGGAGAGCGCTCGCATTTCAAGGAAGAAGCACAAAACCTGCGCAGCCACCTGGGAAAGATTGTGCGCATTCAAAAAGACGGCAGTGTGCCAGCAGATAACCCCTTTGTAGGCCACCATGATGCGCGGCCTGAAATCTGGAGCTGGGGGCACCGCAACCCTCAAGGTGCTGCACTTGCTCCTGATGGCACGTTCTGGATGAATGAACACGGGCCTCAAGGCGGTGATGAAATCAACCGCCCTGAGCCTGGCAAGAACTACGGCTGGCCAGTCATTACATATGGTGAAAACTATGGCGGTGGAAAAATTGGCGAAGGTCTAACGCACAAACAGGGCATGGAACAGCCTTGGCACCATTGGACACCGTCAATTGGCGTCTCGGGCATGGCATTCATCACCTCCGGACGCTATCCCGGCTGGCAAGGCCAGATGGTGGTGGGGGCTCTGAAAGCCAAGCGCCTGGAGCGCATCACGCTGAACGGCCAGAAGGTGCAGCTTGTTGAACCCTTGCTACCCAAGCTCGGCCAGCGGGTGCGCGATGTGCGCCAAAGTCCAGATGGCTGGCTCTACGTGCTCACCGATGAAAAAAATGGCCAGTTGCTACGTCTCGTCACCCAGCCTTAAGAACCAAAGCCCCTTACCCAGCAGGCTCCAATGTGCGCTTTAGCAGCGACTCTCTTGCACACTGAGCAGGTAAGGGGCGACTCAAAAAATAACCCTGTACTACGTCGCAGCCCGCCGTTTTCAAAAAGACGAATTGATCCATCTTCTCCACCCCTTCTGCCACAACCTGTAGCTTCAGGTTGTGCGCCAGCGTGATGATGGATGTGACCAATACTCCTGCCTTCTGGTTGCTACACAGTTCCTTGGCAAACGATTTGTCCAGTTTGATGGTTTGAATCGGTAGCGCGCGTATTTGACTCAAGCTGGAGTAGCCCGTACCAAAATCATCCATTGCAATACGTATCCCCATTTCTTGTAGTTGGCGTAACACTTGCTGCGCAGCGCCTGAGGAATCGACCAGACAGCTTTCAGTAATTTCCACTTCAATCTCTTGCGCTTGTATGCCGTAATGCTGCAACCAGGTGCTGATACGACGAGGGAAATCCACATCACGCAATTGCAATGGCGATACGTTGAAGGCAATAGGCACAATTCGAATGCCCTGCAAACGCCAGGCGGCTATCTGCCGACAGCATGCCTGCACCACCCAGTCACCCAGCACTTGGATATGACCAAGCGCTTCTGCCTGCGCGATAAAGTCTCCTGGATAGATCAGCCCCTGCTGTGGGTGCTGCCACCGTACCAACGCCTCCAGCCCCACAATGGTGCGATCCTGCAGACATATCTTCGGTTGAAAGTGCAACAACAGCTGTTCCTGAGCAATCGCAGTGGGAAGCTCCCGAGCCAGGCAGCCTTCCATTTTTCCATTCAGAAAGGACAAGCGTTCGTAATACATGCAACGATTGCGCCCTGCCTTTTTGGCAGCAGCCATGGCATCTTGCGCAAGATTGCACAGCGTATTCGCATCATGTCCATCGCTAGGAAAAAGCGCCACGCCCACGCTGGCTGAAATATGCAGCGGTGGTGCTGCAATGCCAATGCACCTCGTAAGGTGCCGACAGCCCATCCATCAATCTGGACACCCATCCATCCGTACAAGCTGTGCTTTCCATGGTGTGCAGCAGCACTGCGTACTCATCCGCCCCCAGTCTCGCAATGGTGTCACTCTGGCGGAGCATGCCCGTCAAGCGCTGAGCCACTGCCTGGAGCAATGCGTCAGCGACCATATATCCCAAAGTGTCATTCACGCTTTTAAAGCGGTCCAGATTCAGATACAACAAAGCGTAATGCTTGCTGGCATGTTGTGCCTGTGACAAACGGTGGTTCACAAGCTCATAAAACATGCTGCGACTGTACAGGCCTGTCAGAGGGTCCCTGCCCCTCAGATTCATTGCTTTCTGCTTTTCCTGCTCCAATTGCCTAATCAGCTTGAGCTTGTCATCCTGGTTTTTGATTAACGCACGGCGCAAACACTGATATTGCTGTCTGGCGTGATACACCAACCCGGCTAGCAGCAACACCATTCCAGCAAGTAACACCAAAGGCAGCGATACCCGTTGTACGTAGCGGTTTTGCAACGTATGCAAGGTTCGCGTCGCATTGGCCCTGAACGCTGGTCTGGGAATTACAGATGCATGGGCAAATCGTGCGCAATACAGGGCGGTATGAAACATGGCAGCTGTGTCCACGCTTCCAGTCGAGGGCTGTACGAACCAACTATTTGCACCAAGATCTGCCCATGTGGGTGGCTGCAAATGTCTCAAGGCCTCTGCAGACGGCAAAGGAATCACCACACGCATGTCTGCCAGCCCCCATCCAGCTCCAAGCAACGTGAGCCCTATCCCGATTCCTAGCAACTGCGCTAAGAGTGTTTGTTTACCGCTGCACAACAGTCTCCGTAGATATGACCACCTCTGTATCAACGCTGGGAAAAACGATGTGACCATGTCACGGTAAAAGCTTGCTCATGTCCGCAACATTTTGTAAATAAAGCGTGACAGGCAGGTGACATTGGCCTCGAATTGATGTGTCCTCTTGCTAACCAAAGAACCAATAAGTCACTGCAATCGCAGCCACCACACCGGCAAGCTCTGCAACCAAAGCACATGGAACAGCATGCCGCGCTTTCTGTATGCCTACTGCGCCAAAATAGACAGCCAGCACATAAAAGGTGGTTTCAGTGCTGCCTTGAATGGTGGCCGCAGCCAAAGCCGCAAAACTGTCCACACCTTGGCTTTGCATGGTTTCAATCAACATGGCGCGCGCAGCGCTACCCGAAAAGGGCTTGACCAGCGCTGTCGGCAATGCATCGACAAAACGACCATCCATCCCCAGAACGCTGACACACCAGCGAATGGCATCCAGCACATAGTCCAGGGCACCCGAAGCGCGAAACACTCCCACGGCACAAAGCATGGCCACCAGATACGGCAGCAACCCCTTGGCCACATCAAAACCTTCTTTGGCACCGGCGACAAAGCTGTCGTAAACCGGGACTTTTTTGTAGGCCCCCAGGCTCACGAACAGCACGATCAAGGCAAACAGGGTGAAGTTGCCCAGCAAGGAAGACAGAGAAGCCAGCGCTGCAGCACTGAGCGTAGTGAGCAAAGACATGAACGCTGCCAGGCCCAAACCTACGGGCAGCAAATAAGCCAGCACCACAGGGCTGAAGATGGGCAGGCGCTGCACCAAAGCCACCGACAGCACCCCTACAAGGGTGGATGCCGACGTGGCCAGCAAAATGGGCAGAAACACCAGCGTGGGGTCTGCCGCACCCTGCTGCATGCGATACATGAAAATGGTGACCGGTAACAGCGTCAACGATGAGGCATTGAGCACCAGAAACAGAATCTGTGCATTGGTGGCTGTATCCGGCCTGGGATTCAGCTCCTGCAAGGCACGCATGGCCTTGAGACCCATGGGCGTAGCAGCATTATCCAGCCCCAGCCCATTCGCAGCAAAGTTCAGGGTAATGAGACCCAGCGCTGGATGGCCACGCGGCACCTCCGGCATCAGCTTGCCAAACAGCGGACCCAGCACCTTGGCCAGCCATTGCACCACCCCTGCTTCTTCGGCAATACGCAAAAAACCCAGCCATAACGTCAGAGTGCCAAACAGCAGCACCATGACCTCCACAGAGAGTTTGGCCATGGCAAACAATGCCTGCACCATTGATGCAAACACCTGTGGCTGCCCACCCACCAGCCATTGCGCCAGTGCCGCGACAGCCGCCACCAGGAAAAAGCCCAACCAGAGCTTGTTGAGCATGTGCGTGCTCGCCGTCAAAAATTAGTATGTTATGGTGCGCACGCCATCGGCGCAGCCCAGCAAGCAGACATTAGCTTTCTGGTGGGCAAACACACCCACGGTGACCACACCGGGCCACTGATTTACTTCACACTCAAATGCCAATGGGTCGGCAATCTGCAAACCACGCACATCCAGAATGTGCTGGCCGTTGTCCGTCAGCAATGGCTGGCCGTCCTTCAAGCGAATGGTGGCCGTACCACCCATTGCTTCAAACTTGCGTGCGATCTGCCCAGCTGCCATAGGAATCACTTCGACGGGCAGAGGGAAGGCACCTAGCGTAGAAACCAGCTTGCTCTCATCCGCAATGCAGACAAACTGCTTGGCCAAAGCAGCCACAATCTTTTCGCGCGTCAGGGCCGCACCGCCGCCTTTGACCATAAAACCTTCGCCGTCGATTTCATCGGCTCCGTCGATATACACCGACAGGCTGCTCACTTCGTTGGCATCGAAAACAGTGATGCCCAGTGCCTTCAAGCGCTCCGTACTGGCCAAGGAACTGGACACTGCCCCCTTGATCTGGTCCTTCATGGAAGCCAGAGCATCAATGAATTTATTGACGGTGGACCCCGTTCCAACCCCTACGATTTCGCCAGGCACCACATATTGCAGTGCGGCTTTACCGACCAAAGTTTTCAATTCATCTTGTGTGAGGGAAGCTTGAGGTGTCGTCATGGGGGAAAATCCGGTTAATCCCTAGAATTATTCACCATGTCGCTTATCCCTTACGCACTCATTCGCCCCTTCTTGTTTGGTATGGCCCCTGAAGCGGCCCATGACTTCACCATGAACACTCTGGCCAAGGGCCAGGGCACTCCCTTGCAATGGGCCTGGTCTGCGCCGCTGGTCAAAGACCCCATCACGCTGGCAGGGTTGCAGTTTCCCAACCGTGTCGGCATGGCTGCGGGGCTGGACAAGAATGCCCGCTGTATCGATGCACTGGCAGCCATGGGCTTTGGCTTTGTGGAGGTCGGCACTGTGACCCCCAAGGGTCAGCCAGGCAATCCTAAGCCACGCATGTTCCGTATCCCTGAAGCCAGGGGCCTGATCAATCGTCTGGGCTTTAACAATGATGGACTTGACGCCTTCATAGCCAACGTCAAGAAATCCGCCGTACGTGCGCAAGGCAAACCGATGTTGCTGGGTTTGAACATCGGTAAAAATGCGGTCACCCCGATTGAAGAAGCCACCAATGACTATCTGATCTGTCTGGAGGGCGTGTACCCTCACGCAGACTATGTGACGGTCAACATCAGCTCCCCCAACACCAAGAATTTGCGTGCTCTGCAAAGTGACGAAGCTTTGGACGGGTTGCTTGGAGCGATTGCCCATAAGCGTGAACAACTGGCTGCGCAGCAAAACCGCCGCGTTCCAATCTTCGTGAAAATTGCGCCCGATTTGGATGAAGCTCAGGTCCACGTGATTGCAGCGACCCTACAGCGCCATGGAATGGATGGTGTTATTGCTACCAACACCACGCTCAGCCGAGATGCTGTCCAGGGTATGCCCCATGCTGAAGAAACTGGTGGCCTGAGTGGCGCTCCCGCCTTTGAAGCCAGCAACCGCGTGATTCGCCAGTTGCGCGCTGCCCTTGGCAACGGATACCCGATTATCGGTGTAGGCGGCATCATGTGTGCAGCAGATGCAGTTGCCAAAATCAAGGCGGGTGCAGATGTGGTGCAGATTTACAGTGGCTTGATCTATGCAGGCCCTGAACTGGTCACGGATGCGGCCAAAGCCATTCAAGCACTGTGCTAATGTTTCTGCGGAACTGCTCTGGCGAAGCCGTGCACTATTGAATCTGCGCCAACAAAAAAGTCCGGCATGCCGGACTTTTTTTATAGAGGCTGAGTGCTTAACGCCTCATTTTTTGCAGCAAAGGCAATGCCAAACCACCGTAACGCATCAGTTTGCGAGGTCCAATCATCAAAGCAAGTCCTGCAACAGCAGCCGAAGCTACGGGATGCAGTTTGACAAAAGTAGCCAGTCGCTCAGCAAAAGGCGCATCTGCAGACACTGCCGCTGGCTGCGCACGCAACGCCTTGGCCTGCAGCTGTGCCTGCTTGGCCGCCGTCAGCCGATCACGTTGCTGAGCGATGCGCTTGAGTACGGCTCGCTCTTCATCACTGGCGCCCAGCCAGCGCGCATCCTTTTCCAGGGCAGCCATGGCAGTCATCACCAAAGGCGTCTCGGCATGCGACTGCTCCCCAGTGCTTGTCGCGGAAGTATTCACAGCTTCTCCTTGATCAACGCCCAATCGCGGGCCAGCTCCGCACGTGTGAGTGCAAACGGGTTGCTGGATTTGCGCAATGCAGACAGCAGTACCCCCAAGGCTCCCAGCCAAGCCAAAAACCACACTCCAGCAATCACCCAGGCCACGACATGACGCTGTGGACTGTCCCAGAACTGCACCAGAACTGCCAAAGACAGCAGCACCAACGCCACAATCGTCAGGCCGCCCATCACAATACCCAGCACCAAGATGGCTTGGAGACGTTTTTTCTGCGCACTCCACTCCAGGCGCGCCAACTCCATGCGGTCTTCTGCCGCGATCGCGCCTTCATTGAGATTGGCCCGCATGCGAGCAGTCAAGTTGTCCAATCCAAACGCAGACATCCAATTCACGGCAGTTTTCCTTTGTGACGGTGAGTTGCTGAAGGTGAAGACAAAACCAGTTGCTTAGCGGCGAGCCAGCAAAAAGCCCAGCAACGCACCTACGGCCAACGCGGCACCAGCCACTCTCCATGGCTCATCATGCGCATAGCGATCCGCCACATAAGCTGCTTCCTTGGCTTGACGTGCGGCTTCATGCGCGGCATTCAGTGCGGTCTCTCGGGCTTGGTAGACGCCGTCGTCCAGCTTTTGACGCAGCACACTGATTTGAGGAATGGAATCCAGATCCTTGCTAGCCAGCAAGCCGCGTACGTCGGTCACCAGCTTTTCCAGATCGGCTTGTGCAGTGGATACGGTGTCAGAAAATGCCATGATGAAAGCCTTTCTTTGAGGTCAATAGAAAAATCGTGCGTCATCGCCAACAGGCATGATCGCTGTGTTTGGCGTCATCTTAGCGAATGCCGGCCAGCCTACAAGTCAGTCTATGCCGCACAAATCAAGATTGGGCTTGCAATTGCAGCAAAACCTCATCAGCAATGGCTAGGCAACTTGTCAACCCCGGCGATTCGATACCAAACAAGTTCACCAGCCCTCGCACCCCATGGATGGATGCACCCTGAATCACAAAGTCAGCAGCCGCATCTTTGGGACCGGAAATTTTGGGGCGAATACCCGCATAGCCCGGAGCCAAACTCCCTATCTTCAGATCGGGCCAGTACTTGTGCACCTCCGCGTAAAAACCTTCGCCGCGCTGCGGATCAACCTGCAACTGCTCAGGACTATCCACCCACTCAACATCAGGGCCAAACTTCGCCTGTCCACCTAGATCCAGTGTCAAATGAACCCCAAGGCCAGCAGCTTCAGGCACGGGATAAATCAGGTGACTGAACGGGGCTCGCCCGCTCAATGTGAAGTAGTTGCCTTTCGCAAAATATGCTTGCGGCACATGCTGTGCAGGCAACCCTTTCATGCGTGATGCAAGCTGCGGAGCAAACAAGCCTGCAGCATTGACCACTTCTTGTACCAACAGTTCAGTGCCATCTTCGGTGCGAATCAAGATGCCATCTTCTTGCACTTGGGACGAGGCTACTGCAGACAACAATGCCAGTGCACCACCAGCGTTCTCCATGTCACCTTGCAAAGCCAGCATCAATCCGTGGCTATCCACAATTCCAGTGCTCGGAGAAAGCAACGCCGCATGACACTCCAGCGCGGGCTCGAGCGCTTTAGCCTGCTCACGGCTGAGCCATTGCATATCGCATACCCCGTTGGACTGCGCCTTGCGCTGTATTTGCTCCAGCTGGTCGACTTGTTCAGCACTGGTCGCCACAATCAATTTGCCACAACGTCGGTGCTCAACACCTTTTTGTTGGCAATAGGCATAAAGCAACTCCTTGCCTTGTACGCACAAGCGAGCTTTCAAAGAGCCTGCGGGGTAATAGATACCGGCATGAATGACTTCGCTGTTGCGTGAACTTGTGCCTGTACCAATCGCATCTGCAGCCTCAAGCACAATCACCTCGCGTCCTGACTGAGCAAGCGCACGCCCCACCGCCAACCCGACAACGCCAGCGCCAATCACTACACTTTGAACCTGATCCACCACAATTTGTCTCCCTAATCTATTGCCACCAATGATGCAGCTTTTGTAGTCCCTCACAGCCATTAATGCTTATCAATTGCTTACAGCAACCGTTTTTACAATGCCTGCAATGCGTCTATCAGCACCGCTTTCAGGAACCGACGCGCATGTACTCTGTAGTCTGCGCCCTCTGCCTTTGCGACTTTGGCAGACATTTCACCATAGAGGTTTTTCCCCATGAGAGCCATACTTGCTCAAGCAAGCAACAGGCTGACTCGCAAACGGCATGACCGGAACGACCTATTTTTTTATATGCGCTTGCGCTTAGCATCTTCCCAGTATTTATAGGCTCTACGTTTAAGCTGCCCGAACGAGAATGTGCCAGCTTGAACGGATGCATTCGTTGCAGGGGACTCCTCACTACTGGCATGGATATCTGACACAGCACTATCTGAGCGGGCAAGCACGCCCTGTCCCAATTTATGCAGCAAGATTGGCTGGGAATGGCTTTCCATTCGCTGAATCACGATCGTCCCATCATGGTGCAGATATAGCCAGACATCTGTACCTGCAATATTGGGCAAATAGCAAGGATCACATTCCAGGTCACGCCATCCATGGCTTTCATGCAATGCCAATTCTGTAAAAGATCGCATGTCGTGATTGGGAGTTTCAAAAATCAAATTGGCATCAATCCAAAGGGATTTCACCAATTCAAAAGCTTGCTCACGTGTGCTACACGCAGCAGCGTTTTCCAATCTTGTCAAAAAAGCAAATATTCTTCGCACTGATCCCCCTTAAAGAAGAACAATTAAAAAATTCGGGGTAAACAACAGCATTTATATACAACAAACTCTCCACTTGCAAGAAAAAAACAAAGATTTAATAAAAAATCACCACTTCAACAATTGAAAATAAAAGGATTAAAATCTACTTTTGAACGGAATCATACATTCTAATAACGCAAATTAGTTATAAAGATACAAATAGAAATAAAATTTTTTAAAATTCAAAAGAATTAATTTGAATTATCTCCCAAGAAAGCAAGCATACATAATTCTAAAATACTCTTTCCAAAAGTTTTTTACTACTCCCCTTCTGAAAGTGGATGCCAGCAGCAGGACACTTCAATCATCCCACATGAAGCAAATCAGACTAGGTTTGATTTTGTCACCCAGAAGACCACAAACGTGAACTCCTCGAAATATCGACAGGGGGGTTCCAGGGGATATGCTTTACAAATCGTTGCCCGTTCTACACAAAAGCCGAGTCTTTAATCCTACGACTGGCATTGAGACGATGCTACGCACTCACTATCTGCAGCAGTAATTGGACTGAGTGATTCAGCCATGGAAGAGTCTTTGAACGATGTGCCCGTAAATCGCACATTCTTCGAGCTCTATGTTGTGCTGTCTCGTCTGTCTGACGTGATTACCATCATGTGCTGTGGCAAAACACCAAATCTAAGCCATTTGCTGCAGAAGGACCATCTGGGGCCAGACATGCTGCGCTCGGCCAAGTATCAGTAGACTACCAGGTCCATTTGCTCAATACAGGAACAGCTGTCAATGCCTCACCGCTCAACACACCGGTTTCAATGAAGAATGAAGAACGCAGTGGCAAGACACCTGAGATGCATCAGCCTAAGGAGAAGCAGCCGTTTCGACTATGTCAGCAGTTTAAACTCCGAAGACGTGCTGGAAGTAAGGCACAACGCAGAGAATCACGTAGTTGCGCCAGCATACTTATGGCTGGCCCAAAAGAGGCACTGGATTTACAAAAGTACGCGATTATCTGCAAATGGCCAAAATCCGCCACAAGGGCTTGTTGAAGCGATTTTTGAAAAGAGGCTGCTTAGTATCACTAGCCGCAGTGTCTTCGATCCAACGCAAGCACGGCACAAAAATTTGAAAACCAAATTTTCTAACGCATCTTATATTTCTTACATCAACTCAGTTCATAATCGTGTACAAAGTCTTAGGCTTTGTACACGTATTGCAAAGCAAATATTTTACGAATGATTAATTTTTAATATTAAGAGAATAAATTCTCTCTTTTATATAGTCAGTTATTCTTTGATTGTATTCAGGAGTCGCATGCGCATCATCAAAAATATCAACATTACCATTAAAACTGACAGAACCAACATCGATAAAGGCGACATTTTTTTCAGTAGCAACTTCACGGATAACCTTATCAAAATCGTCTCTTAGCTCGACTTGTTTTTGGGTAATTTTTCCATTGACAACAAAAATCCTATTTAACCCAGTGAGAACGACACGCTTGCGATAGCCAACTGCAATATCCACCAACTTTGCCATGTTCGCTTTAAATTGCGCTCTAGTTTGAAAATTCAAGGCGTCATTAAGACCCAAACGTAATATTACCGTATATGATGGGTCTTTAGCCAGAAGCTCGCTAAAAGATTTTACGCTCCAATTTACATAATATCCACTGAGTATATCATCATATATTTTTTGGACTTTAATTGACTGACTAGGAGGCGTAACTAAATGCATAGCCCAAATTCCTGGTACGGAGTAGTCAATTGCCCCTAGCTGATTTGCCATCGGGCTGTCGATACGATCAGCATAAAGTTGCCCATTAAAATTTAATGGTTTCCATGCAAATCCCCACGTTGTACTATCGCCATATATTGAAATACCTCTTTGTGCTTGATCTACAAACTCGGTATCATATCCCAACTTTACATCTGCCAACTGAAAAAACTCAAAACCAAGGCTATCAATTGAAGCTTTTTTTGCAATTATTTTTATTGCAGATGTATGTATTCTATTGATAGGTATATGAACATACCCACTCGGAGCTGGATTTGGAAAATCCAAGACTTTTTTTGAAGTAATCCAATTATTACCACTTAAATATTGAATTTCGAAATTCAATGGAAATCCTGACGCCTTAGAGACACTATATTGTACACTTTCATCGTTTCCATCAGTTTTTTTATAAGTGTCTTTATAAGTGTCTTTGCGAGGGTAAAGTTTTACATAATCAATATAAGATGGGCTGCGAAAATTCACTGAAACCCACGCTTCACCACCAGTATTCTTTAAATAGTTACTACTCCATGCTGTATTCACATTGCCGTCAATCAAATTATGCTTTCCCCAATCTTTATTAATGGAAGTTGATACATTAACGGATGATATGGGTATCTCGACTTCATACGCAGCGCTTGCCGTCGAGCAAAAAACATATGCAGAACCCAACAAATGGAAAAGAACTTTTTTAAAAGTTACTTTTTTATTCCTCTGTGAGAATGATTTATTTTTCATTTTGATATAAGCAATGTTGGAAAGGTGTAAGAGTTTCCATCCTATCCTCTACATTACAAATTTCCACAAAGCCGTTGCCACGTTCCAACAGATTTATTTTATTTATTTAAATAAAGACTTAAATCAAATTGACACTGATACGTTTAAGCTCTCCTCAACTTTAGGAAAAAACCTCAGACTCAACCCTTTAAAGTGACACTTATGCAATTGCAGTCATCTGCCCATAGTGTGTGGCAGTTGCCATTCGATCTATAGCAAATAGAGCAGATCAAAAAGAGCATTGCCTAGAGATGGTTTGCCCCCTGCTGAATGCGACTACCTGCAGCACGACTCTGCAAACAACACACATAAAGTAAATCGACATGGGTATGAGCCTGCCATCTCACAAAGAGCACAAAAGTGTATTTCTTGAAGAGATAGACAGGGAGGCTTCATGAATTGCACTCGTGCAAATCGTGCGCCGTGCAACACCTAAGCCAAGACTTGGCATCCTAGATTGGCCATCGAGATGATGCTATGCATTCAATAGCTTCAGCAATGGTTTGGGCTGACTGATTCAGCCATGAGAGAGCCTTTCCGTGTATCGCGAGTTCGTCAAGCTCAAAGGTGTGCTGAACCACCTGCCCGACGAGTGCTCCATCCTGCGCAGTGGCTCAACCCCAAGTCCATGCTAATTCCAGAAAAGATCCATAAGGAGTCCGGGATGCTGAGTATGGCCAACGATTCGCTGAGCTTCAAGGGCTTGGCAAATTCGTTCATCACGACGTGGCAAATGTACATGATGTAACTTAATCCAATGCCCTGCTGCATAGTCTGGATGCCGATGTCTACGGTGACTCGGGGTAACAGTGCACAGATAAACGGTCCTATGCACAAATAGATGTGCGCTGGTACGTAGACGTCCGTCCAGCCAATCGCAGCAAAACCTTAGACAGTCCACAATTCAATGTGCATCTTTCCTATGAGATACAGACGAACAACACACGCATCCGAGCCAGGGCGGAGCATCCGTTTGCGGTCATCAAACACAGTTAGATTTGCCAAGGTCTGCTGCAAAGGTCTGGTGAAGAACACAGGATAGATCGTCACATTGTTTGTACAGGAAACCCTGTGGATGGCCAGAAAAAGCTACTGGTTTTACATGCCTGATCGCATCTGAAATGGCTCATGGCAGCCGCAGTGGACTGACGAAGCGACTTTTGAAAAAGAGGTTGCTTCGTATCGTCAGCCGTTGAGTCCCCAAAGCATCGCATGCACGGACAAAATATTGGAAAGCCAAGTTTTCCTGACGTTACCTAAGTTTTCTCAGGATGAATTAAGTCATCCGGCTCAGTGGCACTCACAGGCAGCGCACCTTCGGCCAGCGCCAACAAAGCAGCTTGCCACGCTGCCTCCAAACCCACTCTGTGCATTGGAGGCAATGCCTGCACCAGCCGTTTTCCATATCCTTTGGTGCGCAACCGGGTATCGGCCACCACAAGGATTCCTTTGTCGGTTTCCCTGCGAATGAGACGTCCTGCACCTTGTTTGAGGGCCATGGCAGCTTCGGGCAGCATATAGTCAAAAAAAGGACTGCGCCCTACTGATTCCAGCTGCCGAGACCGAGCCTCCACCAACGGATCATCAGGTGGAGGAAATGGCAATTTGTCAATCACTACGAGTTGAAGCGCATCTCCAGGGATATCCACCCCTTCCCAGAAGGTGGACGATGCCACCAATACACATCCCCTGCCGTTGAGTTTGTCTGCACGAAAACGCTCCATCAGCACATGCTTGGGGCCTTGGCCCTGAACCAGCACATCAATTGGCTCAAACATGCCAAAACGCTGCTGCAGTTGCGTTCCAATAGCTTCCAGTGCTTTGAGCGTTGTAGTCAGCACCAATGTGCGTCCACCCAAAACGGCTGCACCATCTCCAGCCAGCTTGGCAACCGCTGTGCTGTGTGCCACTTGCTGTGAAGGCTCTGGAAACTCCTCTGGAACGTAGAGCACAGCTTGGTGCTTGTAGTCAAATGGGCTCTCGACCTTGAGAACTTGCGCCTGGCGCAAGCCACAAGTTTCTGTAAACCATCGCAGATCATCATCGTCACCCAATGTGGCTGAGGTAAAAATCCAGGCTTTGCGAGGTAAAGTCTCTACATCCGAGCCGTCTTGCTCCCCCATGTGCGCACGCATGAGCCGCGCGATACTCAGTGGCGATTCCATCAAACGCAAGTGCTGACGTGATACTTCCAGCCAGCGCACCGCATCATCGGGCACTGGCTGGGCGAAGCTAGCCAGTTGGGACAGCAGTCTCGCGCCTCGTTCGTACACCGGCGTCAAGGCACTGGCAGTTTCCGACACCTTGGCAAGTGCGAGCAGCAGCGCACGCAGTGACTGTCCCACATTGTGCAAACCACGTCGCCACGCAGTTTCGGCAATACCTTCTGGCGCATTACCCAACCAGCGCAAGCGCACTCCTGGTGGACAGTTTCCTGCCTGAGCACGCCATTCATTGATGGCTTGCTCTAGCTGTCCCAATAACTGCAACCAATCAGCCAAGCCGCGTGCATGCAGTGTGACATCAGCCAACACATCTTTGATAAAGCCCTGAAGCTGTCTTGTGCCCAGAATCCAGCCCGCAAATTGAATACCTGTTTCGTTGAGTTGGTGCGCCTCATCAATCACCACCAATCCCGCCGAAGGCAGCAGCTGTGCAACTCCTGAGTCGCGTACTTCCATATCGGCAAAGAACAGGTGGTGATTTACCACGCAGATGTCGGCCTCCAAGGCTTGCGCTCTGGCCGTGTTGACATGGCACTGCTCCCAATGCGCGCAGCTACTCCCCAAACAGTTTTCTTTGGTCGACGTCACGAGCGCGGCCACTACAGAGTTTTCTGCCAGCCCTGGCAGCTCACCCAAATCACCGCTGCGTGTTCCATGCGACCAGTCCTGCACACGAGACACGGCTCGCAATACCTGAGGATCCAGCGGCTGCTTGCTCTGATAGACCTGTGCCAGCCGATGCAGACATAAATAGCTGGAACGACCTTTGAGACGAGCCACTCGCAGCGGGATGCCCGAAGCCTGTATCAGGCGCGGCAAGTCACGCAGATAAAGCTGATCCTGCAAGGCCTTGGTTGCCGTGGAAATAACGACACGCTCGCCACTGAGGAGCGCAGGAACCAAATAAGAAAATGTTTTACCGACACCCGTTCCTGCTTCAACAACCAGCACTCCGCCATCTTCAATGGCCTGAACGACCGCCATAGCCATGGCTGTTTGTCCAGTGCGCGGCCGAAAATGCGGTTCTGCACGCGAAAGCCAGCCGTCTTCAGTGAAAGCTGCAGCAACCTGATCATGCAAATTCATAGCCTAATGGTGGGGTTGTGCACCGTGCAAAAGCCACAGGGTATGCCACCATGGCCGCGTCTGCTTGGGGCCGCACATGGCAGCAATAGCCCTATGACATGCTAGCAGCGCAGTTGGTTAGGGCTTCCGAAGTATGTCTGGAATGGGCAGCGGAGCAGCTTTTCGGTGCTCGGACTCTGCCGCTTTACTGGCACGCCGAGCCTCTGCAGCCTCTATTTTCTCTTTCTGTGCTTGCACCGCCTCAGCACGTTCCTTAGCCTGGCGCACTTGTTTGGCTGCCACAGACGCCTCGTGCTCCCGAACACGTCGAGCTTGCTCAGCGGCACGTTTTTGTGCTTCAGTGGCACGCGACTCCGTGCTTAGCACGCCAGAGCCGTCACGCGGTGTCACCGTAACCGGAGAAGGCACTTGCTTTTCTCGCTTCTTTTGCTCAATGGCGCGCAGTCGCTCGTCAGCCTTATCGTGCCGCTCTTCACTGTTGATACGCAACTCACGCTCGCGTAGCACATTGTCTTCTTCACGTGCAGCTTTTCGCACTTTAGCCAGACAGTTCTCTACTGCGAATTTCTGCCAGCAGTCTTTTTCTGCCCCAGTTTTGCGTGACTCAATCTCTGCACGAATTTTGCGGATTTCAGCACGTGCCTGCTCGCGCGCTGCTGCACGCTCCTTGAGTTGTGCTGCATGGTTTTTGTCATCAGGATTGACGGATTGCGCATGCGCCACCCCCGTCAACAGCAGACCAGATACAAAAACGCTGCACGAACGTGCCAACAAGCTAGAGACTTTCATAGCGATGACCTCAGGTCAATCCGGTATCCACTACCCGCCGTTCAAGCGAAAGGAATTCCTGGGATTGCATTTCATTCAAACGCGACACCGTGCGAGGAAACTCATGGGCCAACGGGCCTTCGGTATAGAGTTGCTCGGGCGGCACGGCTGCCGACATGACCAGTTTGACACGACGGTCATACATGACATCAATCAGCCAGGTAAAACGCCGTGCAGGCGACGCCATATTCACAGGCATATAAGGCACATTGGACAGCAATACGGTATGGAACTGCGAAGCTATTTCCAAATAATCGTTTTGTGAGCGCGGGCCACCACAAAGTTCCCGGAAATCAAACCAGATCACACCGCCCGCACGGCCAATGGCTGCAATCTCCCGAGACTCAATCTTGAATACTGGTTTTTCTTCAGCTACATCCGCTAACTGCTCAAACGCAGCCTGCATGGACGCATCAGCTTCTGCACCCAAAGGGCAGTGATAGAGCTTGACCAACTCCAGAGTGCGACGGCGATAGTCCGTACCATTGTCCACGTTCACCACGTCCATGCGTGCATTGAGCAAGTCGATGGCGGGCAAGATGCGGTCGCGGTGCAGCCCATCGGGGTACAAGCCATCTGGGGTGAAGTTGGACGTGGTGACAAAACCCACTCCGTTATCAAACAGCGACACCAGCAGTCGGTGCAAGATCATGGCATCCGTAATGTCTGCCACGTGGAATTCATCAAAACAAATCAACTTGTAGCGCTTGGCTATTTTTGCACCCAGGGCATCCAGCGGATTTTGGGTTCCTTGCATCAGGTGCAGTTCACGGTGCACCTCACGCATGAATTCATGAAAATGCAGGCGCACCTTGCGCTTGATGGGCACTGCATTGAAAAAACAGTCCATCAAAAAACTCTTGCCGCGCCCTACGCCACCGTACATATAGACGCCACGCGGGATATCGGGTTTTTGAAAAATCTTCTTGATCGCGTTGGATCGTTTGGATTTGTACGCCGCCCAATCATCGGCACAGCGCTGCAGCGCATCCACGGCACGCAGTTGTGCAGGATCGGCAGTAAAACCTTTAGCGGCGAGTTCGGCCTCGTAGGCCGCACGGACAGACTGACTCATGCTCATCCAGCTTTCTTGCTCTGCAATTGATGCGATTTCACGCAGCAAAACAGCGCTCTTTAAAACAATAGCGCCAAGCGCAGGTAAAACCTGGGCTTGGCAGCTATTTCGCTTCTAAATTGAATTAGAAGTTCAGCGTGCGCTTATCAACGGCCAAAGCAGCTTCCTTGGTCGACTCAGACAGCGAAGGATGAGCGTGGCAGATACGTGCGATATCTTCGCTCGAAGCCTTGAACTCCATGGCCACAACGGCCTCGGAGATCAGCTCGGAAACCATGGGCCCCACCATGTGAACACCCAGGATTTCGTCGGTTTCGGCATCGGCAATGAACTTGACCATACCTGTGGTGTCGCCCAATGCACGGGCACGGCCATTGGCCAGGAAGGGGAACGAGCCCGCCTTGTACTTCACGCCGTCAGCCTTCAGCTGCTGCTCGGTGCGGCCCACCCATGCCACTTCAGGGCTGGTGTAGATCACGGAAGGCAGTGTCGCAAAGTTCACGTGACCATGTTGACCAGCGATACGTTCTGCCACAGCCACAGCCTCTTCTTCTGCCTTGTGCGCCAGCATGGGGCCGCGCACCACGTCGCCCACCGCCCACACGCCAGGCAGGTTGGTTTTGCAGTCGTCGTCCACCACAATGCAGCCACGCTCGTCCAGGGCCAGTCCAACGGCTTCAGGATTGAGGCCCTTGGTGTTGGCAGTGCGGCCAATCGAAACGATCAGCTTGTCCACTTCCAGCGTTTGGGCTTCGCCCTTGGCGTTGGTGTATTCCACCTTCACGCCCTCACCGCTGATGTCAACATTGCCAATCTTCACACCCAGCTCAATCTTCAGGCCTTGCTTGTCGAACGCCTTCTTGGCTTCCTTGGCAATTTGTTCGTCCACTGCGGGCAGGAACTTGTCCATGCCTTCCAGCACGGTCACTTCCGTGCCCAGACGGCGCCATACCGAACCCATTTCCAGACCGATCACGCCTGCACCAATCAGCGCCAGCTTCTTGGGAGCGGCGTTGATGTCCAAAGCGCCATCGTTGGACAAGACCTTGACTTCGTCAAAGTCCAGACCAGGCAAAGGACGTGCGTTGGAGCCTGTTGCCACCACGACTTGGGGTGCAACCAGTGTCTCTTCAGCCTTGCCTGTCACCTTGATCTCGTAGCCACCTTCGACAGCCTTGGAGAACGACGCTGTGCCGTGGAAGAAAGTGACCTTGTTCTTCTTGAACAGGTACAGGATGCCGTCGTTGTTCTGCTTCACGATGGCGTCCTTGCGGGCGATCATCTTGGGCACATCGATGGCCACTTCGCCGGTGCTGATGCCATGGTCGGCAAAGTGCAGCTTGGCGTGCTCAAAGTGTTCGGACGATTGCAGTAGCGCCTTGGAAGGAATGCAGCCCACATTGGTGCAGGTGCCGCCGGGTGCGGGAGTACCGGCCTTGGTGGACCACGCATCGATACAGGCCACGTTCTTACCCAGTTGTGCAGCGCGGATAGCAGCGATGTAACCACCAGGGCCTGCGCCGATCACGATAACGTCAAATTGCTTGCTCATGTCTCAATAATCTCTTCAATAGGTGCTTGAAAAAACCCACCGCTGGCGTGGCCGAGGGTGGGTTTTCGTCGAGGTTCGAACCCGAGGTGAATTACAGGTCGAACAGCAGGCGGGAAGGATCTTCCAGCGCTTCCTTCATGGCCACCAGACCCAGGACGGCTTCGCGACCGTCGATGATGCGGTGGTCATACGACATGGCGAAGTAGTTCATGGGGCGAACCACGACCTGGCCGTTCTCAACCACTGCACGGTCCTTGGTGGCGTGAACGCCCAAAATTGCAGACTGTGGGGGGTTGATGATGGGAGTAGACATCATCGAGCCGAAAGTCCCGCCATTGGAGATGGAGAAAGTACCGCCGGTCATCTCTTCAATGCCCAGCTTACCGTCTGCAGCCTTCTTGCCGAATTCAGCAATCTTCTTTTCGATGTCGGCAAAGCTCATCTGGTCAGCGTTGCGCAGGATTGGCACCACCAGACCGCGAGGCGAGCCCACAGCAATACCGATGTCGAAGTAACCGTGATAGACGATGTCGTTGCCGTCCACCGATGCGTTCAGCACGGGATACTTCTTCAGGGCATGCACGGCAGCCTTCACAAAGAAGGACATGAAGCCCAGCTTCACACCGTGTTCCTTGACGAAGTCATCCTGGAACTTCTTGCGCAATGCCATGACAGGCGCCATGTTCACTTCGTTGAACGTGGTCAGAATGGCATTGGTCGATTGCGATTGCAGCAGACGCTCAGCAACACGAGCACGCAGACGGGTCATAGGGACGCGTTGCTCTGGACGGCCAGACAGGTCTTCCTTGGCAGCAGGTGCAGCCACTTGAGGCAATGCAGCCTTGGGAGCGCCCGTGGGGATGGTTGCGCCGGCCTTGATGGCCGACAGCGCGTCACCCTTGGTCACGCGACCATCTTTACCTGTACCAGCCACGCTGGAAGCGGACAGGTTGTTTTCCGCCAGCAACTTTGCTGCAGCAGGCATGGCCACATCGCCCTTGTTGGCAGTAGCGGCGGGAGCTGCAGCAGGAGCAGCTGCGGCTGGTGCAGCAGCGGTAGCAGGTGCGGCGGCAGCGCCAGCCACTGCGTCGGTGTCGATCTTCGCGATCAGTTGCTCGGTAGTCACCGTTGCACCGTCACCTTGCACGATCTCAGCCAGCACACCGGCTGCAGGAGCAGGCACTTCCAGCACAACCTTGTCGGTTTCGATTTCGATCAAGATTTCATCAGCGGCCACGGCTTCGCCGGCCTTCTTCTTCCAAGTCATCATGGTCGCTTCAGCGATGGACTCGGACAGCTGGGGAACTTTAACTTCTACGATTGCCATTTGAATTCTTTCCAAAAAGTGTGGGGCTCCCCTGCCAAGGCAGGGGATATGCCTGGTTTACTTGGTCAGGACAAAACCTTTGAGCTTGGCGAACGCGGCTTCCACCAGGTTCTTTTGCTGCTCAGCGTGCAAGTGGGCATAACCCACTGCTGGCGATGCCGAGGCTGCGCGACCGGCATAACCGAGCTTCTGACCTTCTTGCATGTTTTCGTAGATGTTGTGCTGAATGAAGAACCACGCACCTTGGTTTTGTGGTTCGTCCTGGCACCACACCAGTTCCTTGGCATTGGAGTACTTCTTCACTTCGGCTTCGAAAGCCTTGTGTGGGAAGGGATACAGCTGTTCCACACGGATGATGGCCACGTCGTCTGCTTCCTTCTCGGTACGCTTCTTGACCAGATCGTAGTAGACCTTGCCCGAGCAGGCAATGATGCGCTTGACCTTGTCCGCCTTGGCAACGATGGCTTCGTTGCGCTCACCGATCACGGTCTGGAATGCACCCTTGGTGAATTCGGACAGTGGCGAGGTGGCGTCCTTGTTACGCAGCAGCGACTTGGGCGTCATGATCACCAGCGGCTTGCGCAGATTGCGCACCATCTGACGACGCAGCACGTGGAAGATCTGGCTGGCCGTTGTGGGTTGAACGATCTGCATATTGGTGTCAGCCGCCAATTGCAGGAAGCGCTCCAGTCGTGCAGAGCTGTGCTCTGGGCCTTGGCCTTCGTAGCCGTGCGGCAGCATCATGGTCAGGCCATTCACACGGCCCCACTTCACTTCGCCTGAGGCAATGAACTGGTCGATCACCACCTGGGCACCGTTGGCGAAGTCGCCGAACTGCGCTTCCCAGATCACCAATGTGTTCGGATCGTTCGAGGCATAACCGTATTCGAAGCCCAACACCGCCTCTTCGGACAGGATGGAGTCGATGACGACGAACGGAGCTTGGTTGTCGGCCACGTTCTGCAGCGGAATGTAAGTGCCTTCGTTCCACTTCTCACGCTTTTGATCGTGGATCACTGCATGACGGTGGGTAAAGGTACCGCGGCCGCAGTCTTCACCGGACAGACGCACGGGGTAGCCAGAAGCCACCAGCGATGCGAAAGCCATGTGTTCACCCATGCCCCAGTCCACATTGATTTCGCCGCGGCCCATGGCTGCACGGTCGTCCACCACCTTCTTCACCAGCGAGTGAGGATTGACGGATTCAGGCAATGTGGTGATCTTTTCAGCCAGACGCTTCCATTCGGCCAGAGGAATGGCAGTGTCTCCAGCATCGGTCCACTTCTTCCCCAGGAAGGGGCTCCAGTCGACAGCATACTGACTCTTGAAGTTGGTCAGCACCACTTCCTGGGTGTGACGACCCTCGTCCATCGCAGCGCGGTAGGCCTTGACCATATCGTCGCCCAATGTATCGCCCAGACCTTGGGCAGCCAGCTTGTCTGCATACAGCTTGCGTGTGCCAGGGTGGGCCGCAATCTTCTTGTACATCAGGGGCTGAGTCAGCGCAGGGGTGTCTTGCTCGTTGTGGCCCAGCTTGCGGAAGCAGACAATGTCCACCACCACGTCCTGCTGGAACTCCATGCGGTAGTCCAGCGCCAGCTGCATGCACAGTGCGACAGCTTCAGGATCATCGCCGTTAACGTGCAGCACAGGCGACTCGACCATCTTCACAATGTCGGTGCAGTATGTGGTCGAACCCTTGTCGCGTGGGTCAGATGTGGTGAAACCAATCTGGTTGTTGATGATGATGTGCACCGTACCACCAGTGGAATAACCACGGGTTTGCATCAGCGCCAGAGTTTCCTGGTTCACCCCTTGACCGGCAAAAGCAGCGTCGCCGTGCACCAGCACGGGAAGTACCTGCTTGCCTTCCGGGTCGTTGCGGCGGTCCATGCGCGAACGCACCGAGCCTTCAACCACTGGGTTGACGATTTCCAGGTGCGAGGGGTTGAACGCCAGCGACAGGTGCACAGGGCCACCAGTGGTGGAAACATCCGAACTGAAGCCTTGGTGATACTTCACGTCACCAGCAGGCAGATCTTCAGGGGCAGTGTGGTCGAACTCGGCAAACAAGTCCTTGGGCATCTTGCCCAGAGTGTTCACGAGCACATTCAGACGGCCACGGTGAGCCATACCGATCACAACTTCCTGCACGCCCTTCTTGCCGCCAGCGTTGATCAGTTCATCCATCGCAACGATGAAGGACTCACCACCTTCCAGCGAGAATCGCTTTTGACCGACGTACTTGGTGTGCAGGTAACGCTCCAGGCCTTCAGCAGCAGTCAGGCGATCCAGAATGCGCTTCTTTTGGTCCGCATTGAGCACGGGCTTGGAGCGAATAGCCTCAAGGCGTTGCTGCCACCAGCGCTTTTGCACTTGGTCCGTGGCATACATGTACTCGACACCGATGGTGCCGCAGTAAGTTTCGCGCAGCGCATTCAGCAACTCGCGCAGGGGCATGGTTTCCTTGCCAAAGAAGGTATTGCCCACATTGAACACGGTTTCCTGGTCGGCATCGGTGAAGCCGTAGAAAGCAGGATCGAGTTCAGGAATTTCGGGGCGCTCAGTGCGCTTCAGAGGATCCAGATCCGCCCAGCGCTGGCCCACATTGCGATATGCAGCAATCAGTTGCTGAACAGCCGTACGCTTGCGACCCAGTTCAGAGTCAGCACCCGAAGCTTGCACCACCTTGGTGCCACCTTGCTTTGCACGTTCGGCAAAAGCATTGATCACAGGCAAGTGAGGGACGTCTTTGGCGTCGGAACCGTCGACAGCAGGAACATGCTGCAGGGCGTCAAAGTATTCACGCCAGGAATCTGGAACGCTACCGGGGTTGGCCAGGTAGTTTTCATACATTTCTTCGACGTAAGGAGCGTTGCCGCCGAAGAGATAAGTGTTGCCTTGGTAGGCTTGGTAGACAGTGGGCTGATCGCTCATATTCCGCTGACCTCAGCTTTCCTGTGGAAAGCATTAGCTGGTTGGTAAACCTCCCGCGACACGGCTGTACCGATTGGCGGACGCGACTGTGGCTGTGGAAGGGCCTGTTGTTGCTGTTGCTATTGTGCCATTGAATGCAGCATTCAGCAGAGAAGGTCTTATGTAAGACTGTGAAATTCAATCGTGCACTGCAACAATGCAGGCGGTATGACTTCCTCTATTAAATCTGAGCAAAGTCTCTGTAAAGTCTCCAAGTCATTGTCACCAGTTCTTTAAAGCGGATTCAATTAACTCGCGTACATTCACTACATCACTACACTTCACGACGACTTACGCATCTTTTCTTCAGCCATGCGCTCAGAACAACAAACAACAAATAAGACTTTTTTGCTCCTGCTGATTGCTGTGAGCATCGGCTTCGGCTGGATTCTTTGGCCCTTCATCGGTGCCGTCTTCTGGGGTGTGGCTCTGGCCATTTTGTTTCACCCGCTGAACAAGCGACTGCTCAAACGCATGCCCAACAAGCCCAACCTGACAGCTCTTATCACTTTGGTGCTGTGTTTGTTAGGCGTGATTTTGCCGCTGATACTGATCGGAACCTCCGTAGTGAATGAAGCAGTGGTGATCTACAACCGCATGTCCACCGGCCAATTGGACTTTGGCACCTACTTTCAACGTATCAATGATGGCATGCCGGAAGGGCTCAGAAGTTTCCTGGAGCGCGTCAATCTGGCTTCAGCCCAGGAAATCCAAAGCAAACTTTCCACGGCAGCTGCTGATGCAGGCAAGTTGATCGCCACCAAAGCTGTGGAGGTGGGACAAAACACCCTCGGGTTTGTGGTCAGTTTCGGCGTCATGCTCTATCTGTTGTTTTTCCTGCTCCGTGATGGCACACGCCTGGCCACCTTTGTGCGTGATGCCATTCCATTGGAAAAGGCGCACAAGCAAAGCCTGGAAGAGAAGTTCGCTACGGTCATTCGCGCCACAGTCAAGGGCAATCTGGTTGTCGCGCTTGCGCAAGGCGCATTGGGCGGCCTGATCTTCGGCATTCTCGACATACAGGGTGCTGTGCTCTGGGGAGTGCTGATGGCTTTTCTGTCCCTGTTGCCAGCGGTCGGTGCAAGCCTCATCTGGGGCCCAGTCTCCATCTACTTCATTGCCACAGGAAATGTCACCCAGGGTTTGATTCTGGCAGCCTACGGCATTCTGGTTATTGGCTTGGTTGACAACTTGCTGCGGCCTATTCTGGTTGGCAAAGACACCAAGTTGCCGGACTATATTGTTTTGATTTCCACCCTTGGCGGGATGTCCATTTTTGGCCTTACAGGTTTTGTGATTGGCCCCACCATAGCTGCATTGTTTATTGCATGCTGGGATATTTTCAGCACACGCAATACTGACAATCAGTAAGAAGTTCAGAAATTACTGAACTTAATAAAAAAGCCGCTTGTCAGCGGCTTTTTTATTAATCAATATTAGCTAGCTCTGTAACGCTGCAATTCAGCTGACAACCACAAACTACCACTCCCCCACGCTACGCACCAACTGATCAAAGTCGTGCGGCAAACCTCCCGCATGCATCTGTACATTTTTGGCTGTGGCTTCCCCCATCTGTCCAGCGTCTACCACTTGCCCCAACTGAATGTTGGTTGGCAGCGGTGGCGGACGGCTGTGATAGCGACCAAACGTGTGGGGCTCAAACTGGTTATCGAATGCAGGCGATGTTGACATGGCGGTGCTCTCCTTGCAGCTACTGTATAAAAGGTCTTGCCTGCACCGCGTAGGACGTTTTTTCATCGGGCTGTCTCTGTGGGGCTCTCCCGCGAAGGCTCTGCCCCCCCTTGGCACAAAGAAGCACTGACATGCTTTAAGCTTGCATGGCTATGTCACAAACAATTGCCAGCCCTGTCCATCACGAACTTGTCATCAAAAAAAGTCGATTCCTGTGCTGCGTTCAGCCAATGCAAGACCGTGCAAGCGCACAAGCTGTAGTGGACACCTTGTGGCAAGAACATCCCGGTGCAGCCCATGTCTGCTGGGCGCTTTTGGCTGGAGGTCAATCCGCCGCTGTGGACGACGGGGAGCCCAGTGGCACCGCTGGCCGCCCCATGCTGGAGGTGCTGCGCCATCAAGAGCTTGAAGGCGTGCTTGCAACTGTGGTGCGCTACTTTGGCGGAGTCAAACTGGGCGCAGGAGGACTGGTTCGCGCTTACACCGACTGCGTAGCACAAGCCTTGCTCAAGGCTGAGAAGATCACGTTGCAGCGCATGGCAACACTGCAGTGCCGTCTTCCCTACGCCATGGAAGGGTGGTTGCGTCGCGAGTTGGAGCTTGCTGGCGCTGCTTTGCTCCAGGTACAGCACCAAGCCAGCGTACAAATGCAGTGGAGCATCAGCGAAGCACAAAGCGCGCCGCTCGTTGCTCGCATCAATGAAGGAGGTCAAGGTCGCATCGACTGGCTCAAGTTCTGGAGCGACTAGACAGACACGCTTGTTATCAAGCTCTGGCACCCGAATCACGCATTGTGCCTAAATCGGATTACATTGCTGGCATGAACACCACGCCATCCATTGCTACGGCAAATGAAAAGCCTACTTATCCATTGGTAACGGCACTGACTGCCGTGCGCAAATCAAAGCAAATGACCCAGGCTGATCTGGCAACGCAAGCTGGCTTGTCGCGCATGACCGTACAGCGACTCGAAAGCAATGGACTCGACCCTCGCCTGTCCACCTTACAGGAAATGGCGCGCGTCTTGGAGCATGAGCTGGTGGCAATTCCTGCGCATTTGCATGAAGCCTTCAAACAATGGCTGGCAGAGCGAACCGCCACATAACGCAGCGACAGGCAATCAACATTTCATTTGGCGCGAGTTGTGCACCATCGTCCAAAACGACGGCTGCCTGCTCTAGGATTGACCCGCCACTTCCTCAGCGCCATGCACAACGACACCCCCCAGCCACCACCTTCATCCCCCAGCGTTTTGTTTTGGGCATTCGCTTGGCTGGCTCTCCAGGGCTTTGGTGGCGTTATGGCTGTGGTTCAACGTGAACTGGTTGACCGCAGGGGCTGGTTGAGCCAAGAGCAGTTTGCTCAGGATTGGGCTGTGGCTCAAATTCTCCCAGGACCCAACGTGGTCAACCTGTCCATCATGTTTGGCGAACGCCACTTTGGCTGGCGCGGTGCCGTTGCAGCGAGTGCCGGGATACTGATCGCCCCTACCCTGCTGGTGCTTGCAGTCGGTAGCCTGTATTTGCAGTATGCAGACCATCTTGCGGTAGGAGGTGCGCTGCGTGGCATGGGTGCTGTAGCTGCTGGCCTGGTCATCGGAACGGGCCTGAAGCTTTCTGCATCACTGCACCAGCATCCCCTTCCATTGTGGCTGGGCTGGCTGTTGAGCATGACAGCTTTTGCTTTGGTTGTCTTTTTGCAGTGGCCACTGTGGTGGGTTCTTCCACTGATCGGTGGCATCGGGTGCTTTCTGACGTGGAGGCGCCTGGTCTGATGGTCACCGCACTCACACCGCTAACGCTGGATGCTGCTGGCTGGCTGCATCTGGTGTCCTATTTTCTGTCGCTTTCCCTGTTATCTGTGGGCGGAGCGATGGCCACGGCACCGGAGATGTATCGCCACAGCGTGGAACAACAAGGATGGCTGTCTGCCCACCAGTTCTCGGATTCGATTGCCATCGCACAGGCTGCACCTGGTCCCAACATCATGTACGTAGCCCTGCTGGGCTGGAACATTGGTTTGAACGCCATGGCTCCTTATACGGGTTTTGCAGCCTGGCTGGCAGCTTTGGCATGCTGTGTTGCCTGCATGGGAGGCATGCTGCTGCCCAGCTCGCTGCTCACATGGAGCAGCACTCGCTGGATGCGCCGTAACCATGCTCTGCGCAGCGTACGCGCATTTCGCTGGGGAATGATGCCCTTGGTTGTAGGCATGGTTCTGGCAACAGGCTGGATCCTGGCAGCACGTGACACGGGCGCCACCCATGCCTGGCCTCTTTGGCTGATGACTGCTGTGGCTGCGGTTTTGGTCTGGAAAACCAGAATTCACCTGTTATGGATGCTTGCTGCAGGAGCCATCTTCGGTGTTTTGGGCTGGGTTTAAAGCCCCAACCGCTATGCGGCAGCAAGCACGGCAGGCACTAGCTGCGCAGCAGGCCCTCGCAACAATGCATCCGCCAACATGTCCAACTCCGTAGCTTCAGGGTTGATGACAACAATTTTCGCGCCTGACTGATGGGCCTGAAACACCAGCCCTGCAGCCGGATACACCACACCGGATGTACCCACTACCAGCATCACATCACAGGCATTCGCTGCGGCTTCGGCCTGCTCCAGAGCCTGCTCAGGCAGATGCTCGCCAAACCACACCACACCCGGCCGAAGCATGTTGTTGCAAGCCACACATTGTGGCGGCTCACCGCCTGCAGCCAACGCAGCGTCAGTATCACAATGTGGACAGCATGCATTCAGCCACTGGTTACGCATCAAATCACCATGCAAGCCAATCGCATCCAGGCTGCCTGCGCGCTGGTGCAGGCCATCAACATTCTGGGTTATCAGACTCAGCTTGCCGGGGTTTGCCTGTGCATACGTCACCAATGCATGGTGCGCCGCATTGGGTTGCACCTGGGCCACCAGTACCCGGCGATAGGCATACCATTGCCACACCCTTTGAGGATGTGCGCGAAAGCCCTGCTCAGACGCCATTTCCTGTGGATCAAACTGTGCCCAGTAGCCGGTATGCGTGTCTCGGAATGTGGGTACCCCAGACTCTGCACTCACCCCAGCGCCACTGAACACCACCACCTGCTGCGCCGCCTGCACCCACTGCCGCACCCTGTCAAGGATACCGGAACGATCTGGGGTAAGGGCAGACATGGCGAACAATGCTTATCAGTTGGAAGGTGTGGCCTGCCGTTGTCGCAGCGCTTCGTACAAGCACACACCACTGGCCACCGACACATTCAGGCTCTCCACAGCACCTTGCATGGGGATGCTGATCAGCTCATCACAGGTCTTGCGCGTCAGTTGGCGCATGCCGTCACCTTCAGCACCCAGCACCAGCGCAACCGGTCCCTTCAGGTCCACCTGATAGAGGCTTTTATCAGCATCACCGCTGGTGCCAATCACCCAGATATTGCGTGCCTGCAGCTCTTTGAGCGTACGAGCCAGATTGGTCACCATGAAATAAGGCACGGTTTCAGCAGCCCCGCTGGCCACCTTGGCCACAGTGGCATTGATACCTGAAGCATGGTCCTTGGGCGCAATCACCGCATGCACGCCTGCGCCATCAGCCACGCGCAGACAAGCGCCCAGATTATGCGGATCGGTTACACCATCCAGTACCAGCAGCAAGGGACTCTTGACTCCAGACTCTTCCAGATCATCAAGCAGTTCGTCCAGCGTGCGTGTGTCTTTGACTTCCTCCACGCGAGCGGCCACACCCTGGTGGCCATGACTGCCTGCCAGCTTGGCAATGCGCATGGCATCCGCCTCAATGAGACGAGCTCCTGCCTCCCTGGCTTTCTCCAGGAACTGGCGCATACGCGCATCGCGACGCGTAGATTCGTAATAAATCTCAATGATGGACTTGGGCGCAGTCTTCAAACGCACGCCGACGGCATGAAAGCCGAAAAGAACTTTAGGGGACGACATAGGGTGTGGATTATCCAGCCAAGAGGCCATCTGCAACGCAAGGCGCGCAGATACCTTGCATTGACTTAGATTAATGAATCCTATGCCAGCACCACTTCATGCCACACAGTTATGTGTGCCTCAGTATGAAGAAACACTACTAAACACATACACTCGCGATCTTTCAACGTCGTGACGCAAGCTTTCACATGATTTTCCGACCACTGCTGAACTGGTCTCAACGTACCAGCGTTGTGACGCAAATTGTCATTGGACTCGTTCTAGGTATTGCATTGGCATTGATTTGGCCAGATGCGGCCATGAAGATTGAGTTTCTGGGCACCTTGTTCATTTCTGCCTTGAAAGCAGTTGCCCCAGTTTTGGTGTTTGTCTTGGTGATTGCAGCAATCAGCAATCAGCGTCCAGGACAAAGCAGCCATCTCAAACCCATATTGTGGCTCTATGTGGTGGGCACACTCAGTGCTGCCATTGTGGGCGTGATGGCCAGCATGTTGTTCCCATCCACACTGATCTTCAAGGATGCTGCCACCGGTATGGCGGTACCCAGCGGTATTGGTGAAGTATTGATGCAGGTGCTGAAAAATGCAGTGGACAACCCAGTCAATGCCCTTTTGCATGCCAATTACATTGGTATTTTGGTCTGGGCTGTAGGCATCGGCATTGCCCTGCGCCGTGGCTCTGAGAACACGCGACAGACCATCGCCGACCTGTCCAGCGGCATCATCTTGATCATTCAGGGCGTTATCCGCCTCGCACCAGTTGGCATTTTCGGTCTGGTGGCAGCTACCGTTGCGTCCACCGGCACCAAAGCGCTCGCAGGCTATGCTCATGTGCTGTTTGTCCTGATAGGCTCCATGCTGGTCGTTGCATTTGTGGTCAACCCTCTCATTGTGTGGTGGAAGATTCGCCGCAACCCCTTCCCGCTGGTGCTCATGTGCTTGCGCGAAAGTGGCGTAACAGCGTTCTTCACCCGTAGCTCGGCTGCCAATATTCCAGTCAATATGGCCATCGCCAAACGCCTGAACCTGGATGAAGATACGTACAGCATAGCCATCCCCCTGGGGGCAACTATCAACATGGCAGGCGCAGCCATCACCATCAGTGTGCTGTCGCTGTCTGCAGCCTACACATTGGGTATTGCCGTGGACATCCCTACTGCCATCTTGCTGTGTGTGGTGGCATCGGTTTGCGCCTGTGGTGCTTCGGGCGTACCAGGCGGCTCACTGCTGTTGATTCCGCTCGCCTGCTCGCTATTTACCATCCCCAACGACATTGCCATGCAAGTTGTCGCCGTGGGCTACATCATCAGTGTGTTGCAAGACTCTGCGGAAACAGCCTTGAACTCTTCAACCGACGTGATTTTCACAGCGGCAGTGTGTATCGCGGAGGAGGAGCGCAAGGTCTAACCCCTCTGCCTTGACATTCCTACGCGCTAAAAAGGCTCCGTGAAGGAGCCTTTTTACTGATCTCAGCAGAAAAAACTGCTTATTTTTTGAACTGTTCCAACTGCTTTGCTTGCTTGGCAGCCTGCTCACTCAATGCCTTGACCTGGTTGCATTTCTCTGACTGCTGCGCTTTGGAGAGTGTGCCCCAACGTTTCAAAAAATCTTCCTTGGCTTTGGTGTAGCTTGCTTCATATTGCGCCGCAGTGATTCCGCCTTGCAGGGTTGCTTCCCGCTGATTGACTTGTGCTTTTTGCAGTTCGGCAGGCGTGATATGACCGCACGCAGCAGCCATCTCATTCATGCCCGCGGACATTGCCACAAGCTTCAAAGAACTCTCCGCATCCAGTTGCGCATGAACACCACCTGCGGCCACAAATGTCAAAGCTGCCGTCAACTTACACCATCTCCTCATTTCGAATCCTTTATTTGTGCAAAAGGGGAATTCTTAGCAAGAAGCAACCGCCGCAGTGTTTCAAATTGCAAATAAAAAGCAGCCTTCGGGCTGCTTTTTCAAATTCCAGAGCTTAGCGGTAGTACGCTTCAACAGTACCTTTGAGCTTGATCAGCAGGGGGCGGCCTTTGCGATCCAGCGTCTTGCCTGCAGGCACCTTCACCCATCCCTCGCTCACACAGTACTCTTCCACGTCACCACGCTCTTTGCCGTTAAAGCGAATGCCGATATCGTGCTCAAACACTTCGCGAACGAAGAATTTGCTGCTGGGGTCAATGGACAGGTGATCCGGCAATTCCGGGCGTGCGGTAGCTTCAGTCATAAATATTCCAAGTCAACGGGGCCAGACCCCAAATTCACGAATGCGGCGATTGTCCTGCATTTAGCAATGCCCCGCCGCTTCAATCAGACGGCCCGCTTCAATGGTCAAGGTACGTTCACATTGCGCCGCAATGCTGGGGTCATGCGTGACCAAAACCAATGTGGTTCCCAACTCTCGATTGAGCTCAAGCATCAAGTCCATCACAGCGGCGCCTGTTGCATGATCTAAGCTTCCAGTCGGCTCATCGGCAAGCAGCACGGCTGGTTGCACTACAAAAGCCCGAGCCAGTGCCACGCGCTGCTGCTCACCGCCTGAAAGCAGCTTGGGATAATGCCCCAAGCGCTGCCCCAACCCCACACGTTGCAGTATTTCTGTAGCTTGTTGGCGGGCCGTACGCACGCCTGCCAACTCCAGTGCAAGCATGGTATTTTCCAAAGCCGTGAGATTGGGCAGCAATTGAAAATTCTGGAAAACAAAGCCAATTTTTTGCCCACGCAACGCAGCCCGTGCATCTTCGCCCAATGCAAAAATATCCTGGCCTTGCACGCGCACGGTGCCTTGGCTCGGCGTATCCAGCCCCGCCAACATGGACAGCAACGTGCTTTTGCCCGAGCCCGATGCTCCCACTATGGCAGCAGTTTGCTTCGCCTGCAGACTGAAATGTATATCGCGCAGAATCTCCAGTGTGCCGGTAGAGTCGGTCACAGCTTTGGAGAGATGCTCCACTTCAATCACGGGCAACGGTAAAACATTCTGAGACATGAAAGGCCTTGTAGCAAGCATGCAAAACGCACACATAGAAGTTGGTCGCCGCCACTTTATCCTGTCCATGGCAGCGCTTGGCTTCAGTGAATTCACTCAAGCCAGTGATTTTGGCGACATTCTGGTGCTGGGTGACTCCTTGAGTGCTGAGTACGGCCTGACCCGTGGCACCGGCTGGGTGGCGTTACTGGAGCAAAAACTTCATACGACCAATCAGCCGCGCAAGGTCATCAACGCCAGTATCAGCGGCGAAACATCTTCTGGCGGGCGTGTGCGACTGCCCGCATTACTCAAGCAACATCAACCCAGCGTTGTAGTGATTGAACTGGGCGGCAATGACGCTCTGCGGGGCTTGCCTCTGAATGGCACGTTGGACAACCTCCGTAGCATGGTGAAAACCTCTCAGGCCGCTGGTGCCAAGGTTTTGCTGCTAGGTATGCAGATGCCTCCTAACTATGGCAAAAAGTATGCGCAGGACTTTGAACAGCTTTATGTGCAAGTTGCCAAGGAGATGAGCACGGCATTCGTGCCTGCTTTTTTGAAGGGTGTCGCCGACACCGCCAATCCAACCGAACTTTTTCAAGCCGACCGCATTCACCCCACAGCTCAGGCGCAGCCCATCATGCTCGCGAATGTGTGGCCAGTGCTGCAGACTTTGTTAACACCATAAAAAAACCAGCCTTTGGCTGGTTAGATGCTTGGCATCAGGACTCGGAGACGGGAGGCGTCGGCAACTCGGGGCGTACAGCTGGCACATCTTCAGAGGCAGCGGGCTCAGGATTGACTTTACGTGCAGCCTTTTCACGCAGCTTCTCTGCCTTTTTGTTCTTTTTTGCCAGTTCGCGTTGACGTTTTTCGTATCCGTAGTTGGGAGTGGCCAATGTTTGCTTTCTTTATGTCAATGGTAATTGTTCGTTGATGCAGCCACTCTAACACCCATCGACCGATTCTGCATCCATCAGCCCCACAGACTGAACACATGTGCGATATGCATGCCAGGTCGCACACCCAAGCCAGGGGCCAATCACCACAAGGGGCAATTGCCAGGGTGCCCACAATGCCGCGATCACCAATACCACGATCACCGCAGCCCACAGCAGCATCACACCTGGCTGGTTAAATACCACGCGAAAACTGGTGATCGCTGCTGTCAAGGCATCCACCTCTCGATCCAGCATCAAAGGTAGCGCAACAACCATCGCGCCAAATACAAGCGCTGCAAAAACACCTCCAACCAAGGTATAGGCCAGCAAGAATTGCCAATTCTCAGGATGGAATAGCGCTTGAAATGCTCCTGTAGTGGAAGGCATGCCTGTATTGAAGAAAACAGCAAACACGACCAACGAAGCTCGCCCCCACAGCAGCTCCAGCACGATAAGAATAAAAACCAGCATGCCCATGCTGCCCAGCTGGCGGTCCCAGCAACTGATGGACTTGCCCAAATCAGGAGAGAGACCTTGTTCCAGGCGCCGGCTGGTATCGTACAAACCCATCGCCAAAAACGGGCCTAGCAACAAACAACCGCTGGCCATAGACATGGTGTATTTGGGACTGGCTTGAAATACCCAGCCCAACATCAACGCCATCCCCCAAAAGCACATACCGTAAAACAGCGAAACGCCCCAAGCACGTCGCATATCACGCCACCCTGCGTGCAACCATTGAAAAGGAGCAAACAACTGAACAGTCTGCAAGTGGATTTGCAAAGCGTCGTCCGGCAAAGATTCAGACTTGTCGGAGACTTGGGGATCCTGTGATGCCATCGCCTTGCCCTTCAGTTTTAGAAAGAGCAGACCATAGGCCTTCAAACAGGTCAACCTGATAAACACGCACTCCCCATGCCTGCGGGTTGGGCGCCAGACACGAAGGCTGCGAACGTTTTCAGCACTCGTAGCCAGACATACGTCAGCGCCAAGACCCG
>NZ_JASAUZ010000003.1 GCF_030162935.1 Comamonas halotolerans | reverse complement strand
GACATAGCAGCATGCACAGGTGGCTTGAAGTTCGCTGATGGGGCGCTGGCCATCTTACCCGCGCACCATGCACAGCCAACATTTGTAGCGCCGCTATGCAGGGCACCAAGGAACATCCCTTGCGCCGTATTCCGGCACCCTCCACCCACGTTCACCAGAACCAGCACACATCCATAACAAGATCCAAAGCAGCTCACGGCCCTCTTCTGATGCTTCACCACAACCTCAAAGCCTGCAAAACTGCCCGCCCATAAACAGAAAGAACAGAGAAAAGAACACTCAATATTTCATATAAAGAAAAATTCTTTGTTTGTTCCCAATTTGTTCCCACTTTGTTCCCACTTTGTTCCCAAAACTTTTTGGAGCATCCTGTGCCCTATCTATAAGCCTTCGAGGTTAATTTGGCTTTCAAAAAACGCTGTGTTCCCAAGTTCCCAAGAAAAATCGTCTTCTGGCTGGATTTGCTAGCTCCTTAAGCGTGCTGCCAATCCAAGCAACGGACGCAAAAAAGCCGCCTCAGTGGGGCGGCTGGTGGCAGGGGTTGCGCAGCCTGGGAGAGAGTTTTTGGGTTCACCAAATCGGGGGAGCTCAAATTTTCAGCTGGCGCGTTGGTGCAGCTCAATCACATCGCCACCACGGCGCAACTTATCAAGGTAGTCGGCCCACTGCTGCACCAAATCAAAGCGCTTGGCCAAGTATTTCGTGCGGTTGTAACTGCGGCCATTGGCATCTTTGACAGCGTGTGCCAAGTTGGCTTCAATTGCCAGCGGGTCAAGGTCGAGCTGATCGACCAGCATGGTGCGGGCGCTGGCTCTGAAACCGTGCCAGCTTTGTTCTGTACCAAAACCCAAACCATAGAGGGCACTGCGCACAGAGTTGTCAGACAGTGGGCGATCGTGGTCGCGCTGACCGGGGAAAACATAGCGGCCCTGCCCTGTTATGGGTTGCAGATCTCGCAGCAACTCCACAGCCTGCGTGGGCATGGGCACCACATGCGGCTCTCCGTTTTCTTTCTCCTGCTTGCTGCGTTTCATTTTTTTGCTGGGAATAGTCCATAAGCCCGCATCCAGATCCAACTCTGCCCATTCCATCATGCGCAAGTTGCCGGGGCGCTGGTACAGCAGCGGGGCCAGCAGCAAAGCAGTCCGCACCAACGGTCCCCCCTTGTAGGCATGCATAGCTCGCAAAAGCTCACCAAAACGCTGCGGCTCAACAATGGCGGCAAAGTTCTTACCCCGGTACGGGGTCAAGCGGCTTTTAAGCCCCTCGGTAATGTCGCGCTGGGTGTTGCTGGCGGTGGGCAGCCAGTACCGCCACACCTGCCGGGCCAGCATCAGCGCCCGGTCAGCAGTCTCCAGCGCCCCACGCTCTTCCACTTTTTGCAGCACTGATAGCAGCTCCATAGGCTCAATGCTGGACATGGGCTGCTCACCCAACCAGGGGAACAGGTCGCGCTCCAATTGCCGCAAGGTGCGCTCGGCGTGGCCAGCGCTCCAGCCCTCGGTCTGTTTGGCGTGCCATTCCAACGCCACTGCTTTGAAGGTATGCCCTCTTTCCAGCCCGCCTTTGAGCTTTTCCAGCTTGCGCGCCGCTATGGGGTCGCTCCCCTCAGCACGCTGCACCTTGGCAGCATCACGTGCTTTACGTGCAGCAGTGAGGCCGACCGAGGGGTAACTGCCAAGTGCGAGCTGTTTCTCCTTGCCATCCACGCGATATTTGTAGAACCAGCGCTTTGAGCCGCTGGGGCTGACTTGAAGGTACAGCCCTCCAGCATCCGTGAAGCGGGCCTGTTTGCGATCAGGCGGACATGAGGCATTGCGACAATGGGCATCGGTCAGCATTGGGGGGCAGCCTCCTCAGGTGGGGGTACAAAATCCCTCTTTCAGCCCTTGGGTGGGGGTACAACGCATGGGCCGCTAGACCGTATGAATGCTGGGTTTCGCCTGAAAGTGGGGGTACAACATGCTCAAAGTATAGACTTTTGGCGAGTTGTACCCCCACTTGTACCCCCACTTTGTATTGGATACCCACGAACTTGGGCGGACGATTACGGAAGGCAAACCATTGATTTACAAAAGAAAAAGGGCGTTCACTGGAAGTCAGCGAACGCCCTTGGACGTTATGGTGGTGGAGCTGGCGGGAATTGAACCCGCGCACATCTCAATAAGAACAATAACTTAAAGAAATCTGTGTGATTTTGGTGTGAAAGCACTAGAGAGAGTCGCACAAGACAACACCACGCCACGCCACCTGATCCAATTCAAATCCGTAAAAGACAATTGAACCCTCGTCCGCAAATATGCTGATATACAGAGGATTGCAACTCAAATCAGTGCACATAGACTTGGTGACATGCTCGCAGCCACCCTACTTTGCCTCGTCGTCGGCATCAGTGAAGACAATACTTCCTCAAATCGTTGCGATCAATCTGGGCCAACTAACTCAGCAATACCGGAAGATCACAATATTTCTGATCCTTCTTTTCCCATCAAAAAAACGCCCGAAGGCGCTTTTTTGATTAGACCCTCGCTAGACGCGTTGTCCAATACTTGGAAAGAGTTTGTGACAAGGCTGAAAAATCCCCAAGGCTGAGTAAACAGCACCTTTTGCCAGTTGCACAATTTCTAAGGATTTTGCATAGCAAGCTGCGTCAAATGGCCTGTTGACACATGACCAGCCAACCATTAGATCTAGCTTCTGACAAAGCTCATCTAACTCAAGAAGCATCAAATCTTTTGTGCGCCGGTGTCCCGCGTACCTAACGGCATCAAAGCAGACAATAACTTCATCAACCTTATGCCGAGCTCGCCAATCCCTTTCCCTCGTGGCTCGGACCTGGACACTTTCCTTGATATCTGCACAAGCCTGATCTATGACGATCAAAGACTCCTCGATCATGTCGGTATCAATTTCATCGCTCATTTTAAAACCCATTAAAAACGATTCAGGTGATACAACATCCACACACCAAGACGATGCCTAACTTGCGTCAGGCAATGATTGGTATGGGTTCCTACTGCCTTGACGAGATGAATCTTACTCTTCTCTGAGATTTGTTTGGAATAGATGCACTACGTGCTATGGGGACACGCGAGCTGGTTGCTCCAGACATAAATTTGTGGCTGCATGTGGGCTTCGCTGAGCTAAGGTGCAAGTCTGAACAGTTGACATGCACATAGCGCCCGTTGGCATCGGCGCAGATAGTTCCTGCTGCACCTACCTAGACCTAGAGTGATTGGATGACGGCCCCTATCACACGCCATCTGTCAGTCTCTAGCACATAGGACCCTAACTACAGAAGCTCCGCCATGCAATGTTGGACATTGTTGCTTTATAAGGAGCCGCCCTAACCCTGGAACTTAACCCACCTGCCGTTCAAGCAATTCAAACGTGGACAGGACGGTGCGCCCCAATTTTGTGCAATTTTCAAAGTGACGGCACCTATCGATCTCCCAAAGCTTAGACTCAGATTTTGACCTATCGCCGTTAAATGCACATTTTTTAGCGATTGGTGTTATAGTGATCTCCAGATTGCTGGTATCCAACACAAACGTGGCATCCACGAAGTACATAGCGCTCAAGGCGCTTTCATATTTTTACCAGCCAATTTTGTTATCTCAATGACCTGTTGGTCGCTGGCGATAACACAAGCTGAAGTGTTCTGCTTGATTCTCTTTTTTACGCATCCCAAAACGTATAAGCGGCTTGCTTTCGAGCCAACTTTTTACGCGACTGCTTGACTCAGCGCGTTGCTCTTGAATCCATCTCTCTCTAGTTCTCAAGTCATCGGACGCTATGCTCTGACGCATACCGCCGAACTGACCCCCAGCGGCACTTATGCCGCGACTCTTTCCATACGTAGCGGCAAAGGCTCTAGTTCACACGACAGAGTGTTTCGCTTCATTCCCCTGTTTCTTACCTCTGCAGCCGCCATCTGCTATGCCATTGAGCAAGGCAAAAGCTATCTGCAACTGCCTGTGCTCCCTGCCTAATCAGCTGGTCTGCCTGCATACCCAAAAGCTCCCCCTATGCGGACGCTTTGCACCATATCGATACCTGGTCATTTACCGGGATCACTCGTAACATCAATTTGAGTCTCAATATGACAACTAAACTTTACGTTGGTAACCTCGCCTATTCCGTACGTGACAACGATCTGCAACAACAATTTTCTTCATTCGGCAATGTGATCTCCGCACAAGTCATGATGGAACGTGGATCTGATCGTTCCAAGGGTTTCGGCTTTGTCGAAATGTCCACTGCAGATGAAGCAGAAGCTGCCATTGAAGGCATGCATGAGCAAACAATGGGCGGCCGCAATCTGACCGTCAACATTGCACGCCCTCGCGAAGAAGGTGGAAGCAGCTATCGCAGCAACAGTGGCGGTGGTGGTTATCGCGGCAATGGTGGCGGCTACGGCGGTAACGGTGGCGGCTATGGCGGCGGCAACCGCTACTAAGCCCAATAAGCTTTTACCCGCAAGACCGGTCCCCAGGGGCCGGTTTTTTTATGGGCAAATTCAGTGCAATGCTTGTCTACCACTTTGGTTTTGAGACACCAACAAACTATGTCAAAGCCACGGTGCACAGCGCTACACAACTTGTGAGATAGAAATGCCTATTGCGCGTGCATGAGAGAAATTGTTCAGGTGTCAGCTATCGGCCAGTAGCAGAAGCTTGGCTTGTGAACATGAACTTCAGCAATCGCTGAAAAGCCGAACTAAGAGTAGTCAGTTTTAGGCTGAGGCCGTGTCCAAATGCAGCTTGTACGAGGGCTAAAAATTAAAATTCTGGTCGATTCAGTGCCCTTTAGCCGAATCGACGAATTTGTGATGCGAGCCCGACCATGCTGATGTAGACCGCTACGCATTAACGCGCTCGGGGGGGCATCATTCAGTTCTGCGTAAACACCCATTCCGTGAATATCAAATTAGGAATGTCAAGAGCCGCCGATTCTGCGCCTTGGTCACTGATCGACAAACGACTGGAGCATTCGCAACAGCAGGAAATCGTCGGGCGCGTTCGTTACCAGCTCACCTGATGGAGCTGGACGGATCTGAGCGACCCGAGGATGCTGAAACACATCACTTGGTAACGGATGGGTAGCGAACGGATTGTGCAGAACCACCAATCCGTCCAGAAGGTGCTCCGAATAGTCTCGCTTCAGTCTCGTCAAGACTCGCGGCATCAGGCTTCCCTCCTGTGGATGTAAGGTCGTGAAGACGATCTTGGCATCGGAGTTGTCGGCTACGCCACGAACTTTCCCCCACGTGGCCACGGAGCTATAGATGATTGCCGATACGTCAGCAAAACTATCATCACAGAACAGCCCAAGGTCAATATTTACGTCGGCGTTCTTGGGTGCCTGCGCGACGTTGTAGCTGACCACGCTCGTCGCATCGCGTGGCGTCGCTTCTTCGTCATGGTAAAGACCATATAGCGCGGCAATCACGGGTCGCAGTGCAGCAAAGTGAGCAAGCGGGCGATCGAATGACGCAATGCCTATCACGAACGGCTTGCCGACCACATGGCCGAGAGTTTTGTAGTGTTCTCTGTACCGTTTCACCTTCGAAGAGAAGCTGTTGCAAATGCGTAGGGTCGATTCCAGATTGAACTGGTTTAGGTCTTCTGGTAAGTCATGAATTGACCAGCCATAGGCCGGCCTCCCGCCTGCGGCTGGAGCTGCGATCGTTGCCTCGAGACTAAACGAGACATTACCTTGGACGACGAAGTCAGGCGCGTGATGAGAGAAATCAAGTTGATGGCCCAGCTCGACTAAGCAGGCATTCAAATAGAGTTCCCACAGGCAGGGCTCGAACGACAACTGAAATTCTTGGACAAACTTCCCGTCACGGTCGGAGAACCCCTCCGCCCAACGCGTAAGTACAGCGCGTTCCGGAGCATAGTCTCCTTCCACCAGCATCTTGAATATGGGATGCCAGCGCTCTCGCGGAACAATGGGGTTGAATAATTCCATTAAAAAATCTGATTAGTCGCGGGATGCCTAGATGGTATTCACCAAGTCATACGCACTCGCCTGGCTCAACGAACTGGCCACAAAATACTTTAGAGTCACCTTGAATACCTGACGGCGGATCCGGAAGATCTGCAGAACGAATGGCTCCAAGGTGATCGAAACCGGTCATCGAGTACTGGAGCTTGAACGACAGTAACGGGTCGTTTTGCGACTGTCACAGTTCGGCCAGGAGCGGTCGTCGGCAACACAAAGAAGCTGTCACTTAACGCTGAATATGAGAGACGCGCCGTTGATTGAATAGTTGTGGAATCCGTTTAGTCAAACCGCACAAACTGATAGTCACTTGCCTTGATGCCCGTGCCAGAAAATCCAGCGTCTTGACGCATTGCAAGAATGACGGCGGCGTATGCGTTCTTCTGCTCAATTTCCTCGACAGAACCTTTACTTGTTACAAGTTGGACCTGTAGTTCGACAAAGTGGTTGAGCGCACGGAGTACATCGTCGGAGGCCCATAACCATGCTGCAGCGTACTCAGCGTGGAAACGCTCTTTTACTTCTGTTGTACAACCGTGCCCCGCAATGAATACCCTGAGTGCGGAGGACATTTCCTCGTAAATGCGCCGACGCCTCTCGGTGACTTGGCCTTCGGAGAAAAGCTCAGCTTTGACGCGTTCGAGTTCAGCAGAATGGAACGATTTGGCTTTTTCGACTATGTCAGTGAGTTGAGCCAAATCCTCCTTGGAGGCTGCATTCTTGCCTTTCTCTGCGATGTAGGAAGGTAAATATCCACGCAGTATTGAACCTGCGACAACAAGGCCTACGAGGCTAACCAATGAAAGAATGAGGGCAATCAGATCCATGTAAAAGCGGCGTAGTGATGAGGCACCCCACTTTAATGCAGCCCCTGACCACAACCTATCAGGGCAGCGAGCGCCACCGACTGCTTGGTGCAATCATGCAACTGTCGGCTCTGGCTCGAGTCCCGGCCCCTTGTCTCCCCCGCCACACACGCTATACTGGCGCTGTCTCGAAAGAGATGGAGCGTAAGAACTCCTTAGGACAAGCGGAAGAACCGCACCCGATAGCTTGGCGGTTTTTTTGCGCCCGGACTTTGCACGCCTGCACCTTTGCAGGTGCTGATTTTTGGCCGGGAGGGCGACGGATACAACACCCGCAAGGGAAAGAAGTCCGCCTAGCTTGTCCTAGGTTCTTAACCTCCCGGCCGCCTCATGCCTCGCGTAAGAACGGGTCATGAGGCAATCAAAGTCTCGACAAGGAGCGCCACATGTCTAAAACCGCATCGGTTATCACTCCCGCCATCACCATTGTTGACGGCAAACCCACCACCCTCAGCACAGATCTGGCACGCCACTTTAGCAAGCGCCATGACGATGTGCTCCGAACCATCCGTAATCTGCTGCCCCAACTAAGCGAGGAACACCTCCGCAATTTTGCGGAGGCGTCTGTCGAAGTGGAAAGTGGGAATGGGGCCAAGGCTAGTTACCCCGCCTACCGCCTCACCCGCGACGGCTTCACGCTGCTGGCAATGGGCTTCACCGGCAAGAAGGCGCTGGCGTTCAAGCTGGCCTACATCGACGCCTTCAACCGCATGGAGGCCGAGTTGCAAAAGCTCGCCTACGACCCCGACCAGATCGCCCTCGCCCACCGCACTGCAGTTGCGGCCACCGCAGAGGTCTACCAGTCCGTGTTTGATGCTGTGCTCCAAGGCAACGACTGGCGGCACAACCGCTACATGCTTGGCTTTGATGCCAATCCTGAAACTACGGCTGTAGCCTGTGTAAAACCCATCGAAAGCAACGCCTATGTGCTGCCCATGGAGCGCTTTCACAGCGCCATCGAGGACAGCATCTGCATTGACGCACAGACCCTCACCCAGCTTGCATCCACCTGCACCGCCCGCCTGGGCCGCATGGCTGCTCGCAATGCGGTGGCTGCCCCGCAGCAAGGTAGCTTGCAGCTTCGCTAGAAGGAAAAAAAGCCCGCTAACCATGGCCAGCGGGCTTAATTTTGTCTGGCGCGTTCGCCTATCTCAATCACTATAAGACACCGGTGTAGGCCTGCCTGGCCGACACATGAAGCAAGAGCGGTGCCCCCCCCCGCTACACAACAAGACTAGATGAAGTGCCGATAGCACGGGCATGAGAGGAAATGACTTCCAAACATCGCTGCACGCCACCCTTAATGACCAATGACTGGTACATAAAACTGAATAACAGAATCCGTGGTTCGTAATACCATTATTCTGGACTCCTGAAGTTAAAGCGAACTCAAACCAACGCAGAAGCATTAGCACTATTAGTGCATTTAGTAAATAAGAAAATTCCGCATATAGAGTGTCGATGCAACAAATACTAATGACAAAACGTGCAGTAACGACATGTTTCGCAACTCATTTTTAAAGGAGAATACGCGTCTTAATGTAAGTCAAGGAAAGAAATTGATAATCCGCCAGCACGCTATTGGAGTTAGTTTTTTTTTGATATCGCTCTTCGCAGTCGCTCAGCCTATCGAGCTTATCGACGCTGCTAAGCGAGGCGAGTCTGAAGCTCAGTACAAGTTGGGCGTGGCCCTTAATAAAGGCCAGGACGTAACGCAGAATAAAGCTGAAGCTGCGCATTGGTTTCGACTCGCCGCTGATCAAGGCAACGCACAAGCTCAAAATGATCTAGGCCTAATGCTTAATGATGGCCGAGGTGTCGCGCAAAATTTGCCTGAAGCAGTGCAATGGTTCCAACGCGCTGCTGAACAAGGCAATATCTTGGCGCAAACTAACTTGGGGTTTATGCTGGAGCATGGGCGTGGAATAGAAAAGAACCCAGCAGCAGCAGCGCAATGGTATAGGCGTGCCGCAGAGCTTGGCGAGGTGCGTGCTCAAGTTAACTATGGTTCTTTGTTGGAACGAGGAATAGGTGTAGAAAAGGATCAAGTTGCAGCTGTGGAATGGTACCGCCGTGCAGCAGAGCAAGGTGATGCGAGTGCCCAAAGCAACATGGGGTTTATGCACCATATGGGCTACGGTGTAGAGAAAGACCTGACGGAGGCTGCACGCTGGTACAGATTAGCTGCAGAACAAGGTCATGTACGTGGGCAGCACAACCTAAGTTCGATTCTTCTGCGTTCAAATTCTTCGCAAGATCAAGCTGAAGCAGAAAAATGGTTGCGGCTCGCAGCCACTCGAGGTTATGTACTTTCCCAATCTACCCTAGGAGTCAATCTACTCCACCGTTCGACTGTATCTACGGACCAGGAAGAAGCTGTGAAATGGCTGCGGAATGCAGCTACGCAAGGGAATACTGAGGCCCAGCGTCACTTGGGATATGCATTAAATAAAGGCCTCGGGGTGCCCCAGAATTCGGAAGAGGCAGCGCTTTGGTTTAGACGTGCTGCGGAAAAAGGAGATACATATTCACAAAATGTCTTGGGAATTTTTCTAGCAGTTGGTAGAGGCCAGGTTAAGAACCAAACGGAAGCGGCTCAATGGTTCCAACGCGCTGCAGCCAAAAACTTTTTGCCAGCCCAATTCAACTACGGACTGATGCTGGAAAAAGGCTGGGGAGTAACGCAAAACTACTCAGCAGCTGCTCAGTGGTACCAGCGTGCTGCCAATAAGGGAAATGCGCGTGCGCAGAACAATTTAGCAACTTTACTAGAGCGAGGACTAGGAGTAGAGAAGAACCAGCCCCAGGCGGCTCAATGGTATCAACGTGCAGCTGAACAAGGCAATGCGCTTGCTCAAACTAATTTGGGAGTCATGCTAGCCAATGGCCGAGGAATAGCCCTCAATCAAGCTGAAGCCGCGAAATGGTTCCAGCTTGCAGCCGCACAAGGTAATGCTCGAGCCCAAAATAGCTTGGGTGCAATGCTTGAGAGTGGATTAGGTGTACCCCAGAACCTTGCAGAAGCAGTAAATTTGTTCCGCCTCGCGGCAGAACAAGGAAACTCATTTGCCCAAACGAACTTGGGAACAATGCTGCAAAAAGGCTTGGGCGTCACAGAAAATCTTTCGGAAGCGGCACATTGGTACCGTAGAGCAGCTGAACAAGGGAATGCTCTTGCACAAACGAATTTAGGTTCAATGCTTCAAAAAGGCCTTGGAGTAACGCAGGACCAAATTGAAGCTGCACAGTGGCTTCAACGTGCAGCAAGTCAAAGCGGCAAAAACTCACTTCTTGAGACAGGCTTAACCGCAGCAGTTGATATTGCGCGAAGCAATATTAAGGCTGTGGACCAAGGTCTAGACATCGCAGAAGATGTTTCTAAGGGAAATATTAGTAGTGCCGTACGTAAAGGCGTAGTTATGGCTGTCGACCTGACTTTAGGTCATGGCGCATTGTTGGATTTAGGCATAGATTTAGCGCAAAATTTAATCGCTGGAGATATCAAGGGTGCATTTGGAAAGACATTGGATATCGCTAACGAGGTCACTCAAGGTGGTGGTGCCGTGCTTAGTCATGGTATAGGCATAACCAAAGAATTAGCGCAAGGAAATGTTGGCGCCGCCATGGGTAAGAGTCTAGATGCTGCGACGGACATGACTGTTGGTAAAGACTCGGTACTAGGTAAAGGATTAGGCATGATGCGGGGTTTATTCAACGAAAAGTAAAATCCATTAGTTAACTGGGAGGAGCGATGGATGGCACGACCGTTGGCCAAAATAGAGACTAATTTGTAAGTCTCCGGTTATTGTAGAAACGGTTCAATTCGAAGCATAAGGACCTTCGGCTTCGGGACAGAAGTACATACTAAAAACAATTAGTAGGCCTTCATGCCATCTATGTTGCTATCGCCATTCCCGAGGCCAAGCCCGCCTACAGATTCGCGCATCAAGGGCATGTCCATCAGCTCTTTCTGCCAACTCTGTATATCGCTGGCTGCAGCTTCCGAGTAAGTTGTTGGCGGTTGCGGCGTAGTCTCGGACGGCGGTGCTGGAAGCTGCGGAAATTCGCACATCGGCTTCACGGAGCTGGTCGCGCAACCGACCAGCATTACGTTGTGCAGCAGAAGCAGCACCAGCCAGGCGCGCTTGTTCTTGAATGGCATCGTTCAAAGCCTCTTGGTAATTGGTGTTGATGGTCTGACCAACCAGGAATGCAGCAAGGTCGCGAGAGGCCAATTCTTGGATATGTGCTGCTTTCTGCTCAGCTAGATCTTGGCCGAAACGCCATCCGTTGGCAGTCCATCCCGCACCAAACATCAAGGCTCCGCCTACGACCAGCACCAGGGTACGCGTGCTCATGCCAGCCCCCCTTCACACATTTGGCGCTCTGCCGCACGACGCTGCACAAGGCCGGGCAGTTGCTTGCCGCCGGCATAGGTCCAGCGGCTGAGTTCTGCACATGCGCCCTGCAAATCACCCGCATTGGCTTTGCGCACCAGGGTGGAATTGCAGAACGCGCCCTCCCCCACGTTGAAAGCAAAACTCAGAAAGGCGGCGCGCTGCCCGTCAGTGAGTGGCTGTGTGATGCAGCCTAGTGCGTTGGCGTGCAGGGCAAGGTCTTTGTAGAGCAGCTCTTCACATTCCTGGCGGGTAAAGGTCTGCCCCATGCGCAACTCTGGCCCGGTGTGCCCGGTGCACGCTGTGATGATGCCGATGGGATCACGGTAGGTGCGCAGCACCGTTCCTTCGTGCCTGGTCACAAACGGCACCACGGCTATAGCAGCAGCCGCACCGATCGCGGCGATGAGCCTAGCTTTCCCAGACATTGCATCCACTTTCTATCGCACGCATGCGCGCCTGATGCTCTTGCTCACTGCGTGCGTCATCACGCAAGCGAAGCTCATGCTCTTTACGCCGAAAGTAATAGTTCACCCCCAGACCCATGAGCGCAATAACAAACCCTGCCCAGCCGAAAAATGCACTGGATGTCAGCCAACCGAACCCCGCGGTTGCCGATCCAGCCAAGGTGGTCTTGCTGCCAACTGCCGCAACGTTCGCGGCTTCAATTGCTGTTTCAACTTTCATGGTAAAGATTCCGGGCGTAAAAAAACCGCCCGAAGGCGGCGGTTTGTGGGAGCTTGACGGCCTTCTTGCAGACAGTTTCTTTGCTCGTTTGAAAAAAGCGAAACCCTAGCCGGGGTCTCTCAATAAACCTATTGAAAGCTTTGTTACGCTATTGTTTTCTAGATTAATGCGTCCGTTACTCTATCAACGTTAAATAGTTGAATCCAAAGACGAAAGCTACAACAGCCCATTACCATGCGCTGTTATTTGCGTAGGCTAACAATGAAAAATTGCTGCGAAAGAACTTTCCCTGACTTCCCTTATCGCTCTAAAGAACGTTCAGCGTGCCGAATGAGGTCTATCACCGAATCCAATTACCACGTTTGGCATGGATATGAGTCCAGCCCTCATCCAGCCTTCCGTTATAAAACTGGCAAGAGGCAGGCGTTTCCATTGTGCTTTTAATCGGTACACCCATTGGGTTTACGAAAATGAAAGGTATGGAGATCACGATGGTCAAAACACGGCCTTCTTTGGAGGAGTCTAAATAGCTAGCTTCAGGCTCCAAGGGGACGTTTTTTTTATACCAAGCGAAGCACCTCTTGGCTTCCTTCTCAAGCGCAGTGGGTGGAGAGTTTGCCGGTGACTTAGCCACGCTCACGTCTGTTGAAGAAAATTGCGCTTCCTCTTGCAGTATTTCTTGGGAACCCTGCGCACGAGAAACAATTTGGCACCATGTTTTGTCATTCTCAGAGCAATCCATGACAGCCAATGCGCTGGGGCTGACACCAGCAATTGCAGCAATACAGATCAGAGTCTTCAACATGCCATCCCTTTAATTTTCGATTGTTAATTTGCATGAAAAACAAAGAGTTAATAAAGCTTAATGGTAGCAGCGCAGAGCTTTCCACTCACAACTCCTAGTCGTCAGTAACTGATAACAAGAAAATTACGTATAGCCTTCGCTTTCTTCATGATCCATATCATCGTCGGCGCTACCCCTCGCTGGAAATACTCTCTGTCACACTGCCCGAAATCGCGGCGCTGGTGCTCACAACGTTGTACGCTGATGCTGCTATCTGTGCATACACCTGCGCTCCTACCTTCGCCATATCCTGGCGGGCGTTGTTGGTTGCCAGCATCGCTTCGTTATTCATACGCGCAGTCTGAATGGTCACGTTTGTGGCAGCTTCGTATTGACGGATGCTGGCTTCCCACATTGAAGCGTTAAGCCTTGCCTTTTCAGTGATTGCAGCTGCACCCATACGGTATGCGTCACTTTGGGCCTGGGTTTGAATGCGAAGTGCATCAATGCGAGAAGTCTCTGCACTGATGCGCGCTTTGTATCCATCCCACTCTGCCGACTTGGCCGTGGCCATGGCCTGAAGCCGCGCAACCTGGATCCTTGCGCGCTCTCCCTGAGCTCCCACCTTGGCAGCATACGCTTGAGCTTGGGACTTATAAGCCTCGGCTTTGGTCGCCTGTGCAGAGATACCTGCTTTGTACGCTTCGATCTTTGCAGTCTCAGCACTTAGCTGCGCAACAAATCCACGGATCTGCTCACCACCGGCCTGCAGCTTGGCCTTCTCAATTTCAACCAGTGACTGCGCCCCTTGCACCTGGGCCTTGTACAGCTCTACGTGCGCCAGCGATGCTTCAATCTCGGCTTTGTACTGCTGCACCAATGCACTGTTCACCTGCGCCTTGGTCTGCTCACCTTCCAGCTGTGCTTTGTAGAGTTCGATCTTGGCCAGCTCGCCCTTCATCAAGGTGTCGTATGTTTGCGCGTAGGCGCTGTAGCCCTGCAGCAATGCCTTGTAATGCTCCACGCCAGCGTTATGCACTTGCACGGCGCTTTCTGCGGCACTCTTGGCCATGTCAAACACCATCTGCACATCACGCTGTGCATAGTCCATGAGCTGGGTTTCCAATTGGATGCCGTGCGTGATCGCCTGGTGCATATTCGACTGCACCAGTTCTGCTTGCTTGATTGCAATGTCACGGCTCAACGCGGAAAGCGTGGAGGTGTAATCGCGTCTTGCTTGCTCAAGCTGTGAAGACAGCACTCCTGCTGGCAGTGCGAACCCAAGACTCTCTGCGGCCCGCTTGGCATCTGTTTCAGCCCCTAACAGCGCACTGGCTTCCCGGTCCCGTGCTCGATCCCAGATGCCTTGCTCAACTGTAGTTGGCAGTCCCGTACCACCTTTGACACGCTCATCAATTACCGCCTTTAGATTCTCAAGCAACTGCGATACATAGTTGGCCGGACGTTTGAAGTCCAGCTTCTCGGGTAACGCAAGTTGAAGCTCTGGCAGCTCTGTGAGCTTTTCAAGGTATTCGCTATGCAAGCTGATGCCACCAAAAAGGGGCGTGGTCAATGTCAACGTCTCAGGTGCCTCTGGCAACACAATCTCAGGCACTTCTGGCAGCACCACCGCACCAATCTCGGGCAACTTCGGTACCGCACCTATAGTGATGTTCGGTGCATCACCGTAATTGAGTGCGGGAACTTGCACATCAAAGTCGTCAATTTCTCCTATCTCGCCCAGATCGGAATCAAGCGGCAACGGTACATTGCCTGGATCTTTAAATTGGATGATTGGTACATCTGGTACAGCGGGCAATGCTTCAATAGCTGGCGCCGGGATGGCTGCCCATTCCACGCTGATAGTTGGGGGCTCATAGAGTGTCGCCCCCATGGCAGCGGTGAAGCTTGCCAATTGAGTCATGGCCTTATCCGCCATTGCTACCGACCGCTGGTAGGCATCCTGAACAATCTCTGCAGGTCCATTAAGTTCAGCCATGTCTTTCTCCCTTAAATGTGACGCTGCGAAAGCACCACTTCAGCAGCAATGGAATCAATCTCGAACGCTTGACCTTGGGGATTGCTGATACCCACGGCCAGATAGCTCTCACAAATACCGCGCCCTGGCGTTGCTCGGCTCATGCCCCCTACGCGAATGTGCATTGGGTAATCCCATTGATTGGACTGGCCATGCACATGGACCTGCATCTCACCCTCAGCTTGGGCAGCGACATAAACAGCAGCCAGTCGTTTCTTCTGCAGGTTTTGCTGCAGCAGGGGCGGCGTGATTGCATGAGCAACTATGAGTTGTCCATCGTCAGTAGCACCTCCCACAGCAAAAAGACCTTGCATTCCTCCATAATGACCCTGAGTAACCGAATCAAAATCAAAATCTCCGTACTCTGAGACTGCTCCTGAAGCAGTATTGAGAACAATCGCTTTCATAATGACCCCATTGCAGGAATTTGGTAATTAATACTTGGAACAGCAAGAACGTCCTCCATACGCCTACATCCTTTCCCATCCACTACAAAAGCCTGATGCCGTTTGTTAACGGCTGGATTGAAGTCATAAACTTCATTTTTCCCTCCGTCAAACTCAAAAATTGAAAAAATTATCCCCCCCGACCTTGGATCAATAGCTGCGTCAGCATAAACCTTTGGAGGTACATCTACATACTTCCGAGCAATCACATTAAATCTATGAACCTCTACACCTCGTAGATACATGACTACAAAGTCATCCTCCAAAATAATATCTTCTAGATCTGTTGTTGTTACACCATTTGAAGTTGATTCATATCTAACATGTTTAGTTGCTGTTTCACGTAGCACCAAGAAACTATTAACAGGCTCTATAAATAAAATACTTGTAGAACTCACTATATCTATACTACTCAAACTACCATTTTGCTCTCTATTTATAACCAATTCATTCTGAATATAGTCAGTTAGCAAATGGTTTGATACAAGTATTGAGTTTTCACGCTCTGGAAAGCTAGTCTTATACCCATTAATAGTAACGGACCCTGGTATTAGTATTTTTACATAATTTTTTTTTGAGTCTTCAACACGTTCCCAGACATGATCTCGTGGCAGAGGAGTTGGTTTAGTATCCCAACTTTTCACCCAAGACTCCTGTCTCAACGTGGATCTTCCGGTAACAATCTCAACTGAAAACCTCTTACCTTGAATGTCATATCCAGCGTAGAGAGTCCCCTCTGACCAGTAACTTTGTTCATTAAAGATAGTATGGTCAAGTATGTACTCGTCAGTTTGCTCGCTAAGATCCTCTTTATTTGAAGTAGTAGGATAGGATTTATAAACCTCATTATCAGATAATAGATTAATCGATTTTTCATCTATTTCATATTCAGCCAAATGTCCTATTCCATCATTGGAATACATAATAGTAAAACGTTTACCATCACGACTAACTGTTGTTGAGTAATAATCTAGAGAGCAGGAGATTGGACAGGTAACAAAAGCCACTTCATCTTTTGTAGTTAGCGCTGTACCCTCACTTCGGAGCTTAGCCAACAAGAAGATTCTCCAAACCTTGCCAGCATAACTAGGAGCAACACGAATTTGCATTACAAATTCTTCACCACGCTGATTTTTATATAAAAAAACGACAGATCCAAACTCTAAATATGTTGAAGGCAAAGGAATATGCCCGTAAGTTTTCTTTCCCACATAACTAGCTGCAGCGAAGACATCCCACAGTGATTCGTAACCAGCATAATTGCTTGCATGAAAATACTCGCTATTTCTTTGCCTATACGAATCAACTCCTCTACACCTTAAACCTTGCTCATTTGTCCAAGTGGCTTTAAACCCTTTATATGGATATTCTCTTTTATGGTAACGCCAAACACCTGTCCCCTTCGTAGTACCCTTTTCCACAACCTCATAAACGTTAAAAACTTTTGAGAAATCAATTGGAGCGTCTGGTTCAGAAATAATTGGATTACCCTTGTAGTCGACAAATCTATAGCCGATACCGCCTAAGTATTTTTCTGGAGCTGGCGGTTGTTCCAATGTTTGAATTTTCATGATAGCTACTGCGCCAATCTTGCGAATCGAATAGCGTGAGCCATCTGGCAAGCAGCCCTGAATAGCCGTGTTGTTGAAACAACTCAAGCGATGATTGGCGCAAAACAGCGTATATGCGTTTTGGGCCATAGCTTGTTGCTTGGCAGTCAAAGCTGGCCCCTTCACTACGGTCTTGCATGGAACTTGTCCCACCACAGGGGTTCCATTTAATGTCTGACCATATGGATTCCACTGTCCCATGGCTACTCCTGCTCAATAGCTACATACTGGCCAATGCCCGATGGTGTCTCGCGCCACACGGCACTGACTCGCTGAGCGTTGGTCTTGTAGCGATCCTTGGTCAGCGAATACACCTGCGCTTCTCTGAAACCTGCGACGATCTCTCCAGCAACAATGCAGACCATGGCAGGCCCACTGCCTGTGCCATCGCCCAACTTGATGCTCTGTCCTGGCGCGCTCACCCCCGAACCAGGAACAACCAAGCCTTTTATGCGCGGCATGTAAACCAGCTTGTCAAACTCGGTACCAGCCAGAAAAACCAGCTCCTGTGTGGTGCCCACATAGATGCCATCGTCAACGGGCTGCACCAGGGTGATAGGCGCGGCAAACTGCTTGAAGTCCCGCCGTTTATCACACAGATGCCGCGCATGCGGCTGTGAAGCCCACAGTACATTTCCCCGCGCCACCAGCAAGCGTCCTCGCCAAAACGCGGGATAGATACCGATGGGCATTGGCATGAGACCCAACGTGCGTACAGGAGACTGCAATGCCAGGGATGATCCAACAAACTGCAGGCCATCGCCCACTGTGGAGCCTGCAAAGAAAAGCTCTTCACCACCGCAGCTGCTCAAGTAGACATTGATTTGGTGCCCTTCCAGCATGGGCAAGCCCATGAACAAAACACCGCCTTGCTGCAGCTGCAATGCATGCTCACCCATCACAGCAGGGCCTTCCAGACCATCCGATAGACGGGAATAGCTCAAGGCATAAAGATACTGCCCGGGTGTCAAAGAGCCAGGCATATCGATGGTGCTGGCTGCGCACTCTGGAACGGGAATGGCCCAGGGCTTGCTCACATGTCCATCTGTGGCACCTGCAATCAAGCCATTGCTGTATGCCGTTGATCCATCTGGCAAGTCACAGTAATGCACCTTTGGTGTGCTGCCCAGGCCTGGCTCTATGACCTTCCTTGTTCCGTCTTCATGGATAGCTTGCAGGTCATGGTTGACTACCGCCAGCAAGCACACTTGTCTTTGCCACAAATGCTTGTGGCAGCAACTGGAGATGCGTGTGTACCCATCGCGGCGAACCAGCTCTCCTGTGTTGCCTATGTCCACATTGGTAGCCAGCACCAAATCATGCTTGCCCATTCGCGCCTTGGGCAGCACATTGTTGATGCCTGTGAAACGGTCAAATGTCAGCATGTGTGCTCCCTGATGACAGCAGGCTTGCCATGACGGATTGATGAGGTTTGCCCCACCACATGAAGCACCATGGATTGCACATTGGGCGTGCCGTGTAGCGTGGAGCTGTGGCCCATGGACTGGCCTTCCCAGAACGAATGCGCAAGGGGCGCTCCATGCTTGGTCACAAGATGGCCCTTTACAAAAAGCCCCATCCCATTGATCGGAACACCATGGCGCCCCAATGGCCCTTGACTGCTCACTTTTAGCGCATGAACCAAACCTGGAGCGCCGTGCTGGGAGGATGGAGTAATGGACGGGGCAGACAGCACCACCGCAAGATTTGGCGTGCCATGGCGTGCACCACCATGCCCCTGAGGGGAAAGCTCTACGTGAATAATCTCTGTGAGCTTAGGCTTGCCATGACCTCCGCCGCTTTGGTGCCCTATATGCAAGAGCTCTTGAGCTACTGTTGCCTGTGGTGCCCCATTGATAGGAACAGAGTTAATGAGGTACATCGTGAGTTCCCTCAGGTCTCTTCCGTCGCACTGAGACCTGGATATGTATACCCACCTAATAACCGATCATTGGTCAGCCCCTGCCCACCGCCACTGAGATCGTGGCGAGTGACAAACATGCCACGTGCAGTGAAGCGGCCCAAGCACGAATATGCTGCACTGGTCCATTCAAACCGAATGCGATCGCGGATACCATGCTCTTTGATGCTGGCTGGCAATTCAATCTGCACTCGGTGGTAAGCCCCCTGCGCAGCAATCGTCACACCCGTAACCGCAGTGAACTCCGTACCATCCGCATGCCAGCTCTTGATGGTGAGTTGGGCATCTGCTCCGACCCCATTTTTAGTCAGGCACAAAAAGGTCAGCTCATTGACGAAGGCAATCACGCCATAAGGAATGACAACATCGCATTCATTGGAATGAATACCGATGCCGGTCATTTCCCGGTCGTTGTCCCAGACCCCAAAACGTCCACCCAGTGGTGGAGGGATCACTTGGAAGCCTTGTGGAACAGTGTATGTAAAGTCATAACCGCCCACCGTATCATTTTCGTAATCATCCGGGCGACGTGGCCAGCTCTTTGATGGCCCACTATCAAAGACATCCCAGCGGATCTCATAAGGAATGACCATGCGGTAATAAACACCGGCCGGTGCACCCTGAATGGCCACCACATCCAAGTCGGTAATGATCTGTCCAGGATTTAGCGTTGGCGGTACACCGATGTTGACCGGGTTGCTGGCAAGGTATCCCTCCATGGATACTTTGCCTTGCTGTTTGGAGTCGCCGTAAAAGCCTTCGTAATCTTCTGTATGCCATCCACGTTGCATGACAGGCAACGCGGAAACCACTAGCGACTCATCTGTCCAGACAGTGGTGTTGATTGCCACTGAATTCTGCCCTGCTGCGCAAGCCTTGCTGCCAATAGCAACTGATCCAGGCTCCATGGTTCTGCTGCGCAGCCCCACCACAACGCTGTTATAGCCCCCAATATCGGTCACAGCAAATGAACCTACCGCTACGGACTCTTCAGACGCAGACATGGTCCACTCTCCAACCGCAGCAGACATTTCCGTAATCCGACGACCATGGGGAACAAGCAGCTTACGGACCCCCCACCCTTCATAAATCGTCCTCAGCATCTCCGCTGTAATACGCCCTTCCAGGCATGTGCCAATGGGCCAATCTCGCGAAATAGTGCCCTCTGAGCCGCGATTGACACTCAACATAAAGTACGGGATTCCGCTCAGATCCCCCTTTTCTAAAGAGGAGACCCACACAATTTCCATAACTGTTTTATCGCTTGCGTCGACAAGAGTCATAGGAAACGAAACCTGCTGCCAATGGCGGCTTCCTTCAATGTCTGGATTCGTAAACAACATTTCAGGTATGTTTTTTACGTAAAAACTCCAATCCCGACCAGTAGCGGCTCGCGCCAAGGCCAACTCCAAATTATTGTGGAACTGCATGACTGTGCCCCCACATCACAAAGAGAAAATCTTGTAGGCACCATCATCCCAGCGGATTTGCACATCACCGCCTGCGGTGATCATGGGCAGGCCCGTGACCGTGTCTATATAGTCAATCAGGCGCGATGTTTCAGCTACACCGGTGTCCTTGAACAAAACGATTGCGCGCACTGTGTGCCCAGAAGGGAGTTTCAAGAATGCGATGTCCTCCGCATCAAATACACCACCATCAATGGTTTTTCCCTTAAGTTCTACGCTGCTGCCAATAATGAACGGCTCAATTTCTGTTGCAAACTCGTGCACCGTAGCAAACACATAGGCGTTCGACACCAATACCGCTTTGATGGTGTCATTCAACAAATGAAACTGCCCACTTAAAAATGCTTGCTTGGCTTTGGGGTAAAACTGGTTGGCCATGACAGGTGCTCCTGGAAATAAATTCCAGTTTCAACACCTGTAAGTGAATGACCTAACCCTAGCCGGGGCATAAAAAAACCCACCGAAGCGGGTTTGTGCCAAAGGTGGTCAGGCGACTTCCTTGCGCTCACCCAGAAGAGGAATCACAGTTCGCGACCATTTCATCTGGGTCACCGGAACACCGCTGCCATGCTTCTTGCCAGTGTCGAACAGGCGGCAGAAATCCTTACCGGCATCCGTCGCCTCCCACTTTTCGTTGAGCTTCATCTGTAGTCCGGCCTCAGCCAGCAGCAGGTTAGTCCCGCGTGCGCCGACTCCGATAGCCTTGCCTAGCTCCGTGGGCGTGTACCAGTGACCATCCTGGCTGTCAGCCTCCAAGTGTGTGTGCCCGAGTTGCTGCATCAGGTTGATATTGGTCATCTGGTAGATGGCCTGATTTGCACTGATAGCTGCTGCGTTCTTATCGCAGCCCAGCAGGCGGGCAACGCGGACAAGTGGAGCAAATGCCCTGGCTGCCTCAGCAGTCGCCTTGAGTGGTGTTGCCGCAGCCTTGGCTGTATAGCTTCCAGTCTTGCGGATGGAGGGCAGCACCTCTTCAAAGACCCAGCGCTCAAAACGCTCTGCTGCTGGAAGAGTGCTGTTCACGATCAGCCGCAGCATGTCAGGCTCGCAGATCAGGCGCGTTTCCTGCATGCGGCCTCGCGTGTCAGGGATGGGGTGCAGCTTTTGCACCCCACGGCAATGCGAGCGCATGGCAGTAGTTGGGTCAGCGTATCCAAGGGCATCTGCAATGTCCTTTCCAACAAACCAAGGCTCACCATTGATTTCCAGAGCCCTAATGCTTGCGCCTTCAAAATTATAAGGTGTGATATTGCTCATGAATGACCCTTGTTATGCAGTGATCTTTGGCAGCACTTCAACCCAGCCAGCCCTGCTCGCCCCCATCCGTGGGTCTAAGCCACGCAATGCTCGGCTAATACCCAGCACATCCGTAAACTGTTCGCTGAACGGATGGAACAACTTTCCCAGCCTCTCAATTCGAGCACCTATCTCCGCCGCTTGCTCTGCTGGCATGCCCTTCTCCATCCGTTCGTCCACGATCTCCCAGGCCACCATTTGCTTTTCGATCTGGGCAAGGTGCTGAACTGCTCCTTTGCGCATAGCAATCAGGAATTTGCCAACCTGTGCTTTGTCGCCACAATCCGTCAGGCTCATGACCGGAGTCTGCTTCTGCGCTTGTCGCTCAACCTCTCGGTCAAGCACATCAAGCACCCACTTGCGGAAGTCCTTGGCAATCTTGGTGCGGGCAAACATTGCAAGCAGGTGGGCACCACGCAGGGAGAAAACACGTGATTCCTGCTTTCCGGAAGGGGTGGTCAACTTGACCACCCCTGTCAGTTCCTGAGTGAACTCATCTGCATGGCGAGCATAGATGCGCTGAATTGCCTTTTCGTCGGAATACCCAAGGGCCCGTCCAATCTCTACTGCCTTCAAGCACTGCCTACCATCTCGCATCACAACGTCGAACGAGACGCTGTTGAAAGCCAGCTTGTTTGGATCAGGAGAAATGGTGGTACTTTTCTGTACTTTCGCGATAGAATTACTCACGATTGTTCCTTTCTTTGCGTATTGGGACACTTCACTCAACGCCTCTGGACTCCTACCTCCAGGGGCGTTTCCTTTTTTAGGCCAGCTTTCCATGCTGTGCCTCCTGCTCCACGCTGCGTATAAGGCGCATTGCAATCTCTTTCGAAAACGACCTGAACTCACTCTGTGCTCGTTGTCGCAAAAACTCCTCAATTTCCACCGGCAGCTCCAAGCCAACCTGTGTGCGCCGCTTCGATCCTAGAACTGTAGAATGGGGATATTTAATCATTGACATCCTTTGTTAAGTAACGATAACAACTTAACTTTACCATCATTTCTTAAACTTGCAAATCATTTTATAAATTTAAAGATCATTCAATGATTGAGTTCGCCTCCCGACTTCTTCACGCACGCTCTGACGCAGGCATAACCCAGCGAGAGCTATCTGAAATAACTGGAATTTCCACAGTTCAGCTTTCGCGCTACGAAAGTGGCAAAAGCACTCCTCGGCCTCCGGTTCTCATGAAGTTGGCTAAGGCTCTGGCTGTCAATCACGAATGGCTCAAAGGTGACGACACTTACGAGCGAGACGCAGTGCATGCCATCGAGCTTGAAATTCCTGACGATAAATACAAAGAGGCTCTTAAAATCTCAACAGAGATAAACGTCCCTGTGCACATGATCCTCAAGTACTTGATGCTTCTTGGTGCAAGTAGGCTCGCTCAAGCTGACGAGAAGTTTCGGCAACAATTCTCGGCTGATGCGGAACAATATCTGCAGCAAGTCATTGCGGTCAGTGGTCGCAAATTGGATTCGTTGCTTCGCCCAGTTGACACAGATACATCCAGCTCTCAAAAAAAAAGCCCATCACCTAAGTCATAACTGACTTACTTACAAAGCCCTCGCCAGAGGGCTTTGTTGTTTGCATGGTGTGCGTGTGATTTCTGAGCTGCCTATACGGCAGTGAACGTGACGCCTTGATGCATCGCTTGCTGGTCTTTTTTCTGAGCTGCCTATACGGCAGCAAACTCCGCCTTCACCTTGCACTACCAGTCCGATATTTTCTGTGCTGCCTATACGGCAGCGAACCCCTGTATTCGGCGCAGCTCTATCAGCGATGTTTTCTGAGCTGCCTATACGGCAGCGAACATGGGGCTAGCGACTGCATGTATGAGCCGATTTTTCTGAGCTGCCTATACGGCAGCGAACGTCTCGGACGTTGACACGGTTGAAGCGCAGATTTTCTGAGCTGCCTATACGGCAGTGAACCGTCAGCTGCGACCGGCTCTGCTACGTTACCCTTTCTGAGCTGCCTATACGGCAGCGAACCCCGCTTTCCCAGCCTGCAACCTTCTTCAAGTTTTCTGAGCTGCCTATACGGCAGCGAACTCACCAGCTCCTGGGGATAACCGCTCCAAAACTTTCTGAGCTGCCTATACGGCAGCGAACACTTCGCTCGAGGCTTACGCAGCCCTCCTTGTTTTCTGAGCTGCCTATACGGCAGCGAACGCAGCGCGGCTGGGATTTCACGAAGCAAGCAAGCGAATCAAGCGAATCAAAATACTGGATTGATCGTTTCGCTGTTCCTTGGTCTGCGCTTGTGCAGGCAGCAAGGATTGTGAAAGCTGTTGATTCTCAAGCTTAAGCTTTTCGATCTGTAGCTGCAATATTTCTAGTTGTGCTTTGTTAGTTGCATCTGCTCTGGGCTGAATTTCACAATGCCACTTCTTAAAGCCATAGAACATAACAACTAAAGCAACTGCCATGCAACCACCAAACAGCTTGTTGAAAAAATTTCTGTCTTTAACAGCTAATTCTGTTTGCAGTTCAAGAGCTGCAAGTTTGGCGACCTGGAAGGGTGTTGGTTTTTCCACCGCTTTAAGCTCTTCAATTTGAGGGTAGTTTATGAAGACAATCGCATTGGTCGCCTCATGTTTAGAAAAAGATGCCCAACCACAAAATATCAGCACCACCAGAGAAAATAACGCGTAGAACTTGTAAATGTTATCTGTTGGAACGGGAACCCGATCAATCATGTCTACCCTCCTTTCGGAAGATCGTAGCAAAGCGTTGATGCGGATTTACAACTCACTGCTGCACTTCTAACTCCCGCAACGGCTGTCGAATTGGTGTGGCTATGAATCTGCAATGCACTGGTCAGGTCGCCTCCCATCATCCACCTGAAATTGCCACCCTGCTCACTGCAAGCTGAGCAATCTCATGCCTACGCTGTTCAATGGCGGTCAATTGCTTGCGTTTTTGTACTGCATCCAAATTGTTGTCAGCCTCGATACGCTTGGCCAAGGCGTTCCATTGAGACAGCTGTTTGGTAGCTTGTACAACTGAGGCTCGGCGTCTGATCCAGTCTCCGTCGCTCTCCATGACCTCAGTCGCCTTACGAGAATTACCTGAAGCCAGCGCATCTCTATAAGATGCATACGCCTGCTCCACCTGCCGTGACTGCTCATACAACGCTTTGACATATCGACTGCTTCCTGTGGGCAAACTCTCCACAAAATTGCCTGCCAGGAACATATCTTTCAGACGCATCTCAGGCCGTACGCCCCGGTCCGCAGCCATGCGCAACGGGTAATCCGACACTGTCGTTGCGGCAGTTGCTATCCAGGAAAAGTACCCACGCAGAAGATGATCTATCTGCTTGGGGCTTAGCTCCGTGTACTCCCCCTTCACCAGCTGTGCTGGATCTGGCAGACCCAGCTGCCCCAGCAGGCGGGCAACTTCAGAAGTTCGTTCATTTAAGCGATCTTTTGGACGCAGCCGCTGATCAGCCAGACTCTCGATGGCACGACCAGTGAAGCTATCCTTGTTGGCATAGATATCGAGCAGGGGCTTGACCGCCTGAGGAATGGGATCCAGAGCAAATGTCTGGCTAACCATATGCGCAATGCGCTCCATGTAACGCTGACTACCCATTTCCTCGCTGAACATAGCTTCCGCCGTACGCTCAGCCAGCGTACCAATGGCGCCCACCTCGAACGGCTTGGGAATGCGATAAGCCGTCTCCCCAATCTTGAACCACCAATAGCTGTCACGGTCCCAATCTTCGCGACGCTTCCAATCCTCGTCATCAGCATAGGCAGCCAGCAAACCAAGCGATGCCATGCTCACAGCCAGAGCCACGGTCGCAAATCGCCGGGGATCATCATTGGCAGCGCGTCCAAGTTTGTACAGTCCTTGCAAGCGGGCGTTGAGAAAAGGTACTGACTGCGTCAGAAAGCGCACCACCGGTGCGCTGCCTCCCATAGAGAAGTCCATCAGATCGCGGGCCATGAAAGAAGCTTCTGCGTGGCTGTGTCCTTTGGCAATCAGACGGTCATACAGTGCTGCACGGTTGACGTTTTCGGCACGGTCACCAAACTCTGCGTATACATCGTAGAGCTCGCGCATTTGGCGCCAGAGCTTTTGGGCACCACTCTGGTCCAGCATCACTCCGGAGAGTTTTGCTGCCTGTTTGCGCGCACGGTCTGTTTGCTCCTGCGTGCCAAACTTGATCACTCCACCCGAGGCAAGCATGGAAGCATAGATCTGACTATCGCTGGCTGTCAGTTTCCAGCCCTTCGCAACATTGGCTGCAGGATTGAAGCCTAGATCCGCAATGGCCATCGATGACACCACATCTCGAATCAGATTGCGAATCTTGAATGTTGGGTTCACCGTCACACCCAGTGTGAGCAACTGCTTGGCCTTGGCCAGAGGTTTCATCAAGGGACTTGCCTGATAGTGCAATGCGCTGATGGCCTCCATAAGATAAGGATCCTCCACCATCCAGTACTCTGTTACCCCCTCACGCATCACTTTGGCCGCACCCTGGGTATCGCTAGACACTTTATAGGCCACGGCCATTTTCTCGGCTGCGTCCATAGTTGCCAGCGCTGCGCGGTTGCGCGCTGAAGCCGCATACAGATTGCCCCAGTTCAAAAGCAAGTTCTGCAGGAGGTCAGCGTTAAGCTGTTCGGTACCACCACTGAGCCTTTTCCATGCCTCTTGGTTGGTCAACCCTTTGGAGAAGCTAGGCCCTTGCAGCCCGCCCTCCTCTTCCATCAAGCGATAAAAAGGCACATAAGGCTGATCGCGCATCAAGTCATAGGCGTCCTGGTCAATCAATCCCGACTCCTTGGCCATGCGCAGCACGCTCTCATTGAAGCTGTTGAGCTGCATCAGCGCCTTGGCATAAGCCTCCTTGCGGCTGCTGCCATCTTCCATCAAGCCATCATTGAGAGTCTTGAGGTCGCTGATGTCACCGCCTGAGAACAGATTCTCGCGGTCTTGCGACTTCAATAGCTCCGCACGATGCGCAGCCACCCACGTCAGGAAGCGGTAATCCTCTCCCTTCAGGCTGGCCAGCACATTGGCAAAGCCGCCATCCTTAATATCCACATCCGGCACACCATCACGCAGGAAAGGCTTGCCGTACAGCAACGCAGCTTCCAAGGTTCCGTCACTGCCCTTGGACATGCGTGCCATCATGTACGCATGCTGATCCAGCTCTGCAATGGGTGCAAACTGATCCACCATGGCTTGCTTCATGCGCAGCCCCAAGTTGGCCTTTAGTGCATCCCAGCGCTCTCGCAGACTTGGCACCTTTTCCAGGCCGGCCACATTCTTCCATGCCGCCTCTTGGGCGGGCGTCAGCGTGCCCATGCTGGAGCGGATAGCGCCACCGGTGTGCGAACGGCTGAACAAGGTGTTGCCTAAAACATCAGCATCACTCACAATGGATTCGACCCCCTCCATGCTTTTGCGGGTAAGCGAAGCTGAAGCATGCGTAGATGTAGTAGTGGCTCTCCCCGCGACTGCATCACTGGGGGTTTTTTCATATCCAGTCACTATCCAAGCGTTGGAGCCTTTATTCTGGGTGAGCCAAACAATCGTGTTTTCGTGCGCTACACCAACACGGGTTGACTGAGCCACCTCCTTGCGGTCGAACTCACCTCCTTGCGCCACCGCCTTCACGACATCCCCCAGGTATCGGATTGCCTCTTGCTCCGAAAGCCTGTCCTTGCGCTGTCGAGCCTCAAGGATGTGCGCAATACCCATCGCTCCTTTGGTTCTGCCACTGGGTTTGATTTGCCCTTCACTCCCCCAAACAAAATCAACCCAACCCAGACCGTTGCGGTGCATAGCTCTATGCACTGTAGTTTTATCAGTGACCGCCTTGGCTAACGACTCCATACCACGAGCAATGTTTGCCTCCACTGACTTCATTGGACTCAGGCTCATCGCTGGCTTGGGATGCTCAGGCGGGTTATGGACTGTCTTGCCACCCTGTAAAACGCCCTTCTCCACCCACCTCCGTGCAGGCAACAAGTACCCTTGCACGATGTCAGCATCAGTCAATTCCAGCGTGCTAAAGCCTGGCACATGAGTGCGCAAAAAGTTTCTTATCGCTGCGATGGCACGCTGTACAAACCCAATATCAGGGCGTGTCTGAGCCATTTCAGCAAGCACCTCTTCTGCTGCGTAGGTAACATGATCTGGATTGTTCAGATCAAGCCCATATCCCAGGGCCTTAGCCTCCAGGTCTTTTGGACGCATCTTGGCTACTTGAACCAGCACCTTGTCCAAATCAGGCCCGAAGGAACCTTTTAGACCATGATGGCCCAGCACCTCGTGATACAGCACGCGGGCAGCATCAGCAGAACTTGAGAGAGCATTAGCAACCAAGTACACCTTGCCCTCATGCCAGAAACCCTCTGGCTCTCCTTGGGCACCTTGTGAACGCTGAAGCGCATCAGCTGCACGCACTGACTCAGGAACTTGAGCATCCTGCATGCTGTCAACGATGATGATGCTAGGTGCTTGAGCCCAGGCTTTGCTAAGGCTGTTGACTGTGCGTTGCACCATGGCGCGACGCAAATTAATGGCTGTAGGCTTGGTGACAACCTTGGCACTTAGGCTGTAGCGAATGTCAGGATTGAAACCATCAAAATCGCCGTTATTGCCAGTGGTGCTCTTGATCTGGGTCGGCTCAAAGGCCACCAGCTCAATGCCTGCCTCGCCCAAATCTAGCACCACGCCATCATGGCCCATGGCCTTCAAGCGCTCAGTGAATGCCTGACTGGCTGCCGTACCACCAGCCTTGATACGATCCTTTTGCGCCTGCGTCGCCACATACGGGTTGCGCACATTGGCATACACCGGCATGACGCTGGATCCATGCTTGCCCATCTTGCGCTGGGCATATTCAGACGCGGTCACGGGATCACTCGCCAGGTACACCCCTTGGCCCAGCCACCCATGATCCTTGCGAGTTGGGTGGTTCAGGTCGAAGGCGGTTATGTCTTCTCGCGTTCCGTGATAGAGGGGAAGTGGCGCTCCATCCACCCCCGTAGGTCCGGAGGACCCTGAAAACGTAAGTTGAGATATGCGTAAAGGCGATCCATCCGGTCCCGTAGGCCCGCTGGTCCCTGTGAACGTCGCATCCTGCCCCACCTTACCTGCATGCGCAGCTCGTACACCAGTAGACGTATCCAAGCCCGCCTCTCGCTGTACGCCAGGCAGTGCCAGCGCTCCTCCCGTGTTGCCCACACTGGCTGCGCCTCTCCCAGGGGCTGCGTCGTGCACCCGTAGTGCCGCTCTATCCTCTGGCGCAATGCCTTGGGCCCCATCAGGGTTCGTGGTTCCCCCAGCAATAGGAACTTCTGCATATCGGCTATCAACAGCCGCCCCCACATCACCCGATCCCTGTAGTCGTCGAACGTCAACTGCTCCTGCTGCGGCGTCCTGCGCGGCATTGGAAGTGGAATCTGCTTGAGAGGCTTCATGCCCAGCATTCTGCCAGTCTCCATACCAATCCTTGAAGGCTCTGGATTGCGTTTGATCAGCACTTGCTTGTGGGCTGGACATCGCCTGTACTGGCACGTCACTTTGCTGGGGAGATTGTGCTGCGAAAGCAGAGGCTTCTGGATCGTTCTGCGCTAGCGAATGTGCAGCGCTGTCTGCGGGTTGAGTAACAGGTACTTCTTCAGTCTGCGACTGGTCAAGATGCACTTGCGCGCCATCTGCTCCCTCTACTTGTTGCGAAGTAACAGGCGTTGACGCTTGGCCTTGCGCCTGCAACGGCGAATCTGTTTGCGGTTTATCGTCGATAGGCGTGGAGGCACCATAGTTTTGCAGTGGTAGTGGCGTGAAGGGGAGTTCTTGGGTATAGGATGTATCGGCAGTTGGCTCAGATACCTCGGGGGTCTGCGCATCTTGGAGTGGTGATTCCAAGAGCTGAGCATTGCGTTGCTCCATGTCACGACCAATGGCATCTTCCATTTGAGGATTGATAGGCTGCTCTGGTGTCGGATGCGCGTTAGAACTTTGTCCGGAGGTCGTCGGCGGCACCAGAGACAGTTCATCTTTGACCGTGTCCGGAGCTGTTTGAACAGATGCAGCTGCGCGCCCTTCATCCACGGCAGCAGCAGCAACTTTTGAGAGAGGGCCATTCTCAGGATCGAGCCCCAGATCCTCGCTGGGTTTACGAGCTGCGCTGTGATTCTGACGAGTCAGCAAAGAAGTCCCAGCACCGGTTGTGCCACCAAGAACACCACCCAGAGTGGCGGCTCCTGCAACACCCTTGCTTGGATCAAGGTCTGGGTTGAATGGAACAGCAGCACGCTGGCCTTCGTACTGAGTCACACCTTCTTCGATAGCCTCCTGAACACCTTCTACTGCTCCAGTTTTGAGTGCACGAGAGACAACGCCACCACCAAAGCCCTTGGCACCTGCCACCAAACGCTCTGCCCCGACAAGACCGCCAGCAGCGCCAATAGCTGCTGGAATCAAACTCGCACCACGGGCTGCAGCAACCGCCTGCTCATCTGTCGCTCCGCCTTCACGCGACAATTCATAGGCTGTCCCTGCTGCATCACCACCAGCTGCAGCCGCGCCTAAACCGGCACCCGCAGCCAGGCCTGCACGACTGGCCCCTTTGGCACCGAGACCTGCAATACCTGCCAGCGCTTTGGCTTTAGACACGCCCAGCCCTGGAACAGCAAAAGAGCCTGCAGCCTGTGCCGCCGCAAGCAATGGGTTACGTGCTGCATAGCCCAGCGTTGCAGAGACTTCGTCACCCATTCCCTGGGCTTGCTGCATCTCCTGGGCATAGCGTGCTTTCTCGGCCTTGACTACATCAGACTGTGCAGCTTCCCCCGCTTCAATGATGTTCTTGTCAATCCACTGCGATGCAGCATTGCCAGGGCTGGCAAAGTTAAAAGTGGCTGATACCGTGCCGGCAGCCGAATTGGCAGCCTCGATCACTGTGTCATTGAGGGCTGCTCTCAGGGAGCGCTTGGGAGCTAATGGCTGCTTGCCAAATTCAGGATCTGCAAACGGGTTGCCATTACCTGTTTTGCCATTTTTAGGCTGCTTGCTTAGACCAAAAGCAGGATCTGCAAAGGGATTGGGAGTGCTCATGCTCCCACTTTGCTAACTTGTCAGCTCAAACACTATCCCTAGCCGGGGCCTGTAAACCCATTTAGGCGAGCCAGGGATGATGTGCTGGAGCGAGTTCTTATAGGAAGAACTGTGCGATACAAGAAGCAATGCCCAAAGCCCAGATCACGGATCTTAAGCTGGCATAGTCATTCAGATACGCCCAGATATAGCCAATTCGCAGGACGATAAATGCAGCCGCAAAAGCGTCAACCAAATGCTGAGGAGCACTATGCTGCTGAGCCACCAGAACACCAGCAATAAAGAGTGGCAATGCTTCAAAGCTATTGAGTTGTGCCGCATGAGCACGTGCTTGCCAGCCCTCGAGGCCAGCCATCCAAGCTCGAGGGTTATGGTTATCAAAACCACCATCTTGCTTATCCTTGCCAAAGCTTCGGGACTTGGCGATACCAGCACAGACTATTGGAAGCAAGCAGGCAACCAAGATGCAAATTTCTGCGAGAGTCATGATAGCTAGGGAAAGAAATTGAAGGTTGTAGCAATTTAACAGCCTTAACTAACACCCTCCCGTCAGACTAATCAGCTTCTATCAAGAACTCGCTAGAAAATATTTCAACGTCCCAAATACCGGGCTGCAGCACCCTTGCCATGTTGCTCATCAAAGAAGGCTGCCAATTTGGGATCCTTGCGCAATGCATCAATGTGGTTCGCTGGAGGCTCTGAAGACATTGATCCAACTGGTACCTGCTGGGCAGTGCCATCCTCTAGCACACGTATCAAGGCCTGTCCCCCGCGAACCACCGCACCCATCTCATTGGTAGTGTCTGGCAAGTTCACAGTCTGCATCCTGTCCGCCGCAGTCTTACCTGCCAGTGCAGACAGCGACCGCTGCGCAAGTGCACGCTGCTCTGACGTAGCGTTCGGATCAAGCAGCGTATTGCGCAACTGCTCTTGCTGTGCTGCTGCGCGATGGGCAAAACCCTGCGTGGTCAGATCACCTTTCAGCCGGGCTGCATCCATCAAGCTACGCTGCCCTTCGCGCTGGTTCGCGCCATCTTGGCGCATGGATTCACCAATCAACCCTGCGTTTTGCTGCATGGTCGCTACGTCAGCTTGCGTTTGTCCTCCGGTCATGGCCGCAATGTCTGCAGCTGCAGCTTTTTGGTACGCTGCCTGAGCCGCAAGCCCAGATCCTTTTGGTGCCCAATGGGACTTATGGATCAAACTACTTGCATCCATTTTCTGGCGTCGCAGCATCTCTCGTGCGGTCCAGTCGTTGCCGCTGTGGGTGGCAGTAGGTGCTCTTACCTGCTGGGCCTGTTGGCCCAGTTGTAAGTCTGCTGCCTCAACCAGGGATCTACGCCCAGCCAAACCTTCAGCAGCCTCCATGTTTTGCGCAGAGGGTTTCAGTGCTGGCACTGCGTTAAGGGCGCTAGCCGCTTCTGCTGTCCCTGCATAACTATCGCCAACGCGGTAAATGCCTGGTGATACTTGGCTTGCACCATTCACAAATGAAGGTTCTGGTTTTGATGCGGGCGTAGCTGGCGTTGGCGTTACCTGCTGTGCCGTATCCACTGCACTCATTGATGGAGCCGCAACAGCAGGTTTTGCTGGAGCACCAGGATTGCCACCGAAGGCCACCCCACTGCGCGGATTGCGCACTGCCTGCGAATAGGCATCCTCAGCCTCTTTCTCTCTGCCTGCGCTGGTCGGCGTGCTTTGACGGTACCAGGGAGTCTTGGCCGCCTGCCAGTTGTCATACGCTTGTTGGGTTGGATTGCTAGCCATGGATAGAGCCTCGCTTGTTTGCTTTGGCTCCAAGTCTGTTGGGATAAGTGGCTACAACGAAACCCTAGCCGGGGCATTAAAAAAACCCGACGAAGCGGGTTTGAGTTAAACGAATCTATCTAAGCTGCCTGTGCAGCAGCGAACGAGACATGGTGTGCATGCTGTGTAAACCAGATTTTCTGAGCTGCCTATACAGCAGCGAACAGCTAACGAGATGCGCAGGGCTATCTCCGTCATTTTCTGAGCTGCCTATACGGCAGCGAACATTGCGCGCTGCTTGCTGTATTAATCCTCCATTTTCTTAGCTGCCTATACGGCAGCGAACTCACCAGCTCCTGGGGATCACCGCTCCAAAACTTTCTGAGCTGCCTATACGGCAGCGAACACTTCGCTCGGGGCTTACGCAGCCCTCCTTGTTTTCTGAGCTGCCTATACGGCAGTGAACGCGTGGCTCGAAACCTTGCAGGGTAACGATCTTTTCTGAGCTGCCTATACGGCAGCGAACCAACTGCGGCAGAGTTACTGCATACGCGGCATTTTCTGAGCTGCCTATACGGCAGCGATCGTTGGGACTTAGTAAGGTTCCGGGCCCCGTTCTTTCTGAGCTGCCTGTACGGCATGGAACAAGAAAACGTAGTCAGTCTAATACTGGACTGCGGCTCCACCTCTAAAAGTTCCATTTCTCAGTTCTTGCCCCAATTGGTACCCGCCGCTGCTTTGGCTACGATACAGCTCCTTACACAACCATTGACAAGGAAGGTTCGTATGAGTGTGAAAGAGTACTTTGAAGAAAACCTCAGAATGCTTTCGCCCCAGAAAAATCCTATTTCCTGGAACATGAACAATGGCCTGTACGCTCTTGCCAAGCAAGCATGAAGATCTTGTCGGCAAACTTGCGGTTACCTATCACGAAATTCAATGTCTGAAGCAAGAGAATCAATTATTGCGTTTCCGTTGCTGCAAAACTAAAACACCATTGCGAAACAGGCGTGCGTTTAGATGCGGATTTTTGATTGTTCATATGCCAGACATTCAAAACGATGTCCGCTATGCAGCCTTTTTGTGGCTTTGCTTTGCCTTCTTAATAGTGATGTCTGACCGTCTTCTATGTACTGTGGACTGTGCCACTTGAAGTGACAAGCAATTGAATCAGTAATAAACACCAATGGGAAGGCCAAGCCCGTGGACACCGTTGGGGAGGATAGCCAATGTGTTGGTTCCCCCCAGCACCCCTCAAGCAATCGGCCCCGGCAACACACTCTCTGCTTGGCGCATCCAAGTTTCATTGCGTGCACTCACCTTGGAGCCGAACTCGGCTTCAAACCGGCGCAGGCACAGCGCGGCTTTGGTGTCGTTGTACAGGTCGTTGTCTTCGCGGCTGTAGGCGCGAAACAGCATCCATTCGACCAGCCCAGCATGGTGCTCTGCACGGATCTCCGGCTCATCATCATCGCCAGCCAGAACCTTCGGCAAACGAGAGACAGTCAATCGCAGCGTCACTGCATTACTGGGCTTAGGGTACAGATACAAGCTGTTGCTATCCATGCCTGTGACCAAATACATAGGCGAAGCGCAGCGCTCATCGTCTTCCCAGCCAGGAATGGAGTCATCCAGCCATTGCGCATCCACAGATCGCACCGGTTGAGCGCCAATGTAGGCACGGCGAATGGTCAGCACCTGACCATCAAGGGAAATCGAACGCTGACCTGGCGCCAGCTCATGCGTGCACATTGGCCCTGTGGAGTCCAGCAGCAACTCACTGCGGCGGCAGGCTTCCACCTGCGCCTCATTGGCGTAGAGGATCAACTCTTCATTTGTGCTGAATATGTCCCCATGGTTCTTGCCTGAGACTTTATCAAGAGACTGCGTTCGATAAAGACTGATCAGTTCTTTGACCTTCATGGCGCCAATCCCTGCTGCTAAGAGGCCAATACTGAGCGCAGCCAGGCCGCACCGCGTGGATTGTCATCACGGTTAACCTGGAAGGGATAGCGCAGGCTGTGGTGTGAGGTCAAACGATTCATGGCTTCGCCCAGACGATCATCCAGTGTCTGCTCGTATCCGGTTTCCTTGGCGCGTGCCAGACGTTCCACATACTTGCGCTTGACCACAATCGGCACATCGCGCTTGAACATCTGGATGACCCCATTGACCGCGACTTGCACAAACATGTGCTCGTTGTCTTTTCCGCTGGACATCACTGTCACCATCACCGGCTCATTCATGAAGGCCTCGTATTCAGCGGACGCCATATCCGGAATCGGGTTATCAATGATCTCGCTCGTGAAGTCAGGCACAACGCCAAACTCCATGGTATTGCTCGCGCCCAGGTATTCGTTGGTCGAATCGACTGCAGGCTTTTTAGGTTGAGAGGTAGCCATATCAACTTTCGGCAAAGGTTGGAAGATTTGGCAACCCCCGAGAGATTGTCATCAGCTCGGGGGTTGATGTGGGCACGTACCCTTACAAGGCTGTCACCCCTGCTTCAGCGACGGCCATCCAGCCTTCGTTGAGCATGGTGCATTCCATGTAGAACTTGGCACCCACGTAGCCACGCTGGCCCAGCGGATCGGACTTATCCTTGACGCCGGGAGCGATGTAAGTGGGGTCAATTGAGTTCACACCTCGCAATGCCACCTGGCCGTATGCATCCTCGCCCACCATGATGAACGGGTACACATCGACCTTGGTGTCACCTGTCAGGCCTGTCGAACCAATCAAGGCACCCGCATCCAAGTAAGGCGAAAGCTCAGGCGTAGTCACAAAGCGGAAGTTTTCGCAACTGCCCAACTCATAAGGTGAAATAGGCGTGCGTGTACCGTACTCACTGGTGTGCGTAAAGCCTTCGAGATCGCGGATATCCGCTTCTGCGTCGGTATGCACGAACACCACATAAGCAGCTTCCACGGGACGTGTGGCAATCTTGGGGCCAGCATCCAGAACACCGGTGATGCGCTTGGCATGGTTGGCCTGAAGATTGCGGCTGATCTTGCGAAGCAGTTTCAACTCAATATTTTTGGACACCGTGGCACGCGAAGAGCCCCCGCCCGCATAGAAAACATTCGTACATGCCTTGAGCACACCGTAGCGGATCATCTCGCGCACCAAAGCAATGCGTTCACCAGTCTGCTTTTTCATCTCAGCTGGCACATCGTCTTCGTAGGTGTCCGCAACCACATCGGTCAGCTGATACAGACAACCGTACTGCTTGAGCGTCACAGAAATATCCTGTGGCGTCAGGCTGTCCGCTTGCGGAGTCACGCCTTCAATGAGCATATGGTTTGCCGGATCAGCCTTCGGGCGGTTGATCGAGTTGGCGTTCGCCGCAGATGCCCCGTAAGGCAGATAGCGTCGATGCACGACCGTCAAACCGCTGTTCTTGGGAATTTGGCGTTGCTGCCCACACATGCCCAGAACTTCAGCCGGCACTGCATGTTTAAGAATATCCCCCTTGAGTTTGCCGAGACGGGCTGCTGGGGATCCAGAGGTAAATTGAGCCATGTTCTTTCTCCGTGTACCGCGCTCACTTATTTAGAGTTAAACGCGGCCTCAAAAGCTTCTTCTTCGGTGAGCTCAGCCGTTGGGCGCTGTGCTTGACTGGTCGGCGTCACAGCAGCCTGCAGCCGCTGCTTGCCCTTGGCTGCTTTGTTAGCGGCCTCGGCTCTGGCGGTGCTCCACTGTGAATACTGGCCAATCACTGCAGCCAGGCGGTCTGCGGTATCAGCAACTTCAAACTCTTGCTGCACTTCGTGCGGTTGCGCCCCCAGCCACAGGTTGAATTCCTGTGACTGCACGGTCTGTCGCCACCCCTTGTGCATGCGATCCATCACAGCCAGCTCAATATCCACGGGATCCAGCGCGGCAGGTGTAGGTACAGCGTCCCTGGCCTCGGTCTGCTGCTGCTCTACCTGCGGGGCCTCCTTCGGTTTCGATGCCTGTGGGATCACGGCCTGAACGTACTGAGCTATCTCCGGAAAGTCTTTCGCGAACTGCTCCAACTCAGGGTTGGCTGGTACGGGCGCAGCTGACTGCGGCGGCACCTGGGATTGCGCTGGGGCTTCGGCCTTTTTGCGGAGAAGATCACCGATGCGGCCATTTGCCTTGCGTAACTGCAGTTCGAGATCAGACACCTTGGAGGCTTGCTCAAACAGTCGTAGCACTTCGCTTCGCTTGAAACCATCAAACACCTCAGGATCTTCTTCAGCAGGGGCAGCAGGCTGCTCTTGCTGGGCTCCTGGTGTGGTCGCTGTTTCTTGTTCGGCGTGCTCCTCGGGCTGAAGTTGTTCAGCGGATGCCGCGGCACTGGCTGGTGTTGCCGTTGCGGGGGCTTCCGACGCTGGTAACTCTTTGCCTGCGAAGCTCGCCTCAAACGCGGCTTCTTGCTCTAACTGCTCTTGTGCGTTCATGCGCTTGCACTCCTAAACTTCAAGGTTAGCCACGGTCAGTAGTCCATAGGATCGACGGTGACGTTGTGTGCTGGGTTTACCTTTTCAGGCAAGGCCAGCAGCTCCTTCCACACAGCGATACGTCCGCGCAGCTCTGCTGTGCGTATTGCATCCATGGAGGCGCTGTCGTTCTTCTCACGCAACACGCAAAGCTGCTCTCCGGCTTTCGCTGCAATTGCTTTCCATGTTGGTGAGCTGAAGTCCAGTGGCTGTGTCATGCCCTGCAGTGTCCAGATGCCTGCGCATTTAATGAAACCCTAGGCGGGGGAGACCTCAAGAACTCACAAAACAAAACCCTCCGAGCTTTCGCAGGGAGGGTTGCTTTTGTGGCCGCAATCAAGAATTCACGCCGTCTGCCTCTGGTGTTTCTATACCCTGGTGCAATCCAACTGATGGACTGGCAGGTGTTGTGGGATTGGTGTTCTGTGGCACATCGATAGCCTGCCCCGCAGCGCTGGCCTGCGGCACCATGGGTGCTGCGTTCTGGTCTACAAAGCCAATCGTGCCCAGCACACCGTCTGCAGTGGTAGCAGTGCCAGGTACTTGCTCTATGACCTGCGCCGTCTGCACAGCACCATAGACAGTCTCTCCGCGAATGCCCACTGTTTGAGCCTGTTTCTTTTCGGCATCAGCCAGCTTGTCCGTAGCCTGAGCCTCCAGCAGCTTGGCCTTGGCCTGCGCCGTAGGATCAACTTGCGCGGACTGCTGCCGCTTTTCTGGCGACAGCTTGAAGTTCTTCACTTCCAGGCGCTGACCCTTGACCAGTTCCTCGGCCAGCAACTCCGGATCCAGGCCATAGACCGGGTTCGCGGACACTGACAACAGTGTGGTCAAGAACTGCTGCTGGGCATCACGCTCAACCAGTGCCGAAGAAGCCCGCACTTCTATCTCGAAGTCACCCTTGATGCTTTCGTCCTCGCTGTAAGTCATCATCCAGTCAAAGTAGCGCTGGATATGCGGGCGAGTCATGTAGTCGTCAAAGCGCTTGGCCAGTCTGCGCAGCACACTGGTTGCATTGTTGTTTTGCATCTGCATGCCGCCCAGGGTGTTAGGAGCATCGCCACGGATACCCTGCAACATCGCAGGCATGCCTGTGGTGTCCTCAGCCATCTTGAGCGCGAAGTTGATGATGTTCATCAGCTCGTTTTGCACGCTGGTCACACTAAAACTGGCAAAGGCGCCCCGTACATCTGCAACGTCAGATGAGGTCTCAGCACGCCATACCTTGCCCGGACGAATCGTGAAATTTCCATCAACAGGGGTAATGCCGTTGCCGATCACAATTTGAGGCGAAGCTGACAAGCCACCGTTATCCATCATGGCGCGCACCGCTCCATTGAGCATGCGCTGCACGGTCCGGATCTGCCGACCGATGCCAACACCCCAGGGCATACCTGGCCTACGCTGCCAAGCCAGCACGTCATACGGGAACTCACCATCTTCTTGTGGGCTGAGCACCAACTTGACGATCATGTCGTTGATAACCACTGCCATCGTCGGCAATCGCTCGTCTTCTTCTTCGTCAAGCTCAACACCCATTGCGCGCAGACTGTCTCTTGCGCAATGACCGTAGAAGATCCACATTTCGTACTCGTCTTCATTCGGTCGATACACCGCCTCCGTGCCCTGGCGTGTTCGTCCTGGTCCCTGTTTGAGCGCTTTGCGTATAGCTTCCGCATCGTAGCTACTGTCTTTGAGCAACTCTTTTAGCTTGCGCCGACCAATATAGTCCCGCTCCCAGGTATAGCTTCCGTTGTGAACGTCTTCTCCGCATGCTGGATCTGGAAAGAAGTTCCAGCAATCGATCCGTTTGCTCGCAGGCTTGACCTCTTGCGCCTTCACATAATGGATATGCCCTGTGACGGGATGCTTGTACGGCATACGCACCTGACGCAACACCGGGAAAGGCCCCTTGAGCACACCCGCCCCAATACGCGCCGCGTCCTCGATCAGCTGACGTACTTCACCGTGCCAATTGCTCTCAACCAAAGGATCGTCAATAGCTGATTGCATCTTCAGTGCAGCTTCTTTGGCGGCCTCCACCTGCTGCACAACGAACTGCTCCATGGTTGCGCGGTCATATAGCGGCCCCATCACCTCACGCAATTGATTCAACATTGCGTCGGAGAGCTTGGGAATCGGCGTGGCCTTGATCTGCCAACTACGGTCGTCTGTGGGCAGCAACATATCAGCAACGCGTGCGCTGGCTGCATCCACATAGGAGCGGGTTATGTTCAAGAACATTACCGAACGTAGTTGCTGGCTATCAGGTTTGGCATCCACACCAATGTTCTTGCTGCGATACAGCTGGTTGGCAGTCTGAAAAGCCCGGTTGGCATCATCGATCCCCTGGTAGTGCTCTTCATCCTCTGTCCACTCTGTTTCAATGCCAGAGCCAGCACGCCCAGCAATAGCCTCTGAACGCTTGCTCAGCAACGTCTGCAGAAAAGCGCTTTTGTCCAGGTCTTCGCCTTCAGATTGCTTAGGCGCTTCGTTATGTGCAATGGCTTGCATGTCAGTACCCTATTTCTCGATCTAAAGGAGCCCACCCGCCGCCCGTGGAGCGTGTCGGTGCTGGTTTGGTAATGGCCTTGCGTTTCATCATCAAGGCGTAGCGACTCGCGCTCATCAGGTCATCGATCTTCTTGACCACCTTGCCGTCTTTGCGGTGGTAGAGCCGAAACTCGCTGAACCAGTCTTCCAGATGGCTGAATACCTTCCAGCGCCCGGTTTGCATGCGCTCGAGCATGTCCATCAGGCCAGCCTCTACACCATTGCTGCCGTCTTCAAACGTGGCTCGATCCTTGAGCATCTTCAAACCTGCTGCTGCGTACTGCACTGCCAACTGCTCGCCAGAGCCTTTGTCGTGCTGTAAGCCGTCATGGGGCCATGCCGTTGGCACCCAATCACCCCATGCCTTGATCGTTGCAGCGTGCACAACTGGCACAGCCTCTTTCTGGCGGTGCGTGTTGACCACATAGATGCAATCGTTGTCGCGGTCCCATGCAAGCTGCACGGCGGCACTTGGGTGGTCCCAGCCGAAGTCCAGCCCATTGATGCGTGGCCAATGCGGCGGTACAGGAAATGACGGCACCTTGATGCTGTCCTCTTCGACAGGGAAGATGCGCCCACTACCCAATGTCGGGATACCTTTGGAGCGTGCTTCGCGTTCATGAGCGGGGTAGCTGGCCACAATCCGCTCTTTTTCCTCCTGGGTGTAGTGGTCCACATCCCAGATGGTCATACTGGTCACATTGCGGGTCTTGGCCCCAGCATCTTTGCCATCAGGCAGCAAGAAACGGCTCACCACTTCAGACATGCCCAGAAGCGGCGTAAACGTCAGTTGCACAAACTGCCCACGCATACCATTGTTGGTACGAGTCAATCCCTCCGTGTACACATCCAGGGGCGGCTCTTCGTCAAACCAAACACCATCAACTGTCGGCCCTTGCCACTTTTCACGCCCCTTCTCGTAGGACTTGAAGGCAATGATCGACTCGCCTGCCTGCACATCCCCGCCACCACCATGGCGTATTACAACGCTGTCGAGCAAGTCTGCAACACCCGTAGCCCGGGTGAAATCTTTGATCGCTTCACGCGGCACCATCCCGGTGCCCCATAGAGCCTGAATCGCTGGCGGGCCCAGCAGCATGCGCTGTGGGTTATCTCGGGTAGCTTCACTGGTTACAGAGCCAGCCCAAAAGAGCACAGGCTTGTCAAAGACCGCACCTTCCCACCAGTCCGGATAGCGGCCAGTAAGGTGCATGGCCCACTCAGCGCCCCCAGCCTTGGTCTTGCCAAGCTGGTTACCTGCCATGAAAAGCCGTTCATTGAACTTCGCACCAGCAGCATGGAACTCTCGTTGCTTGGCGTATGCACTGTATTGCTCTAACTGACGGCCCTGCAGCTCACGCTCCACCATGGCCAGCACAGCAGCCCTCTTCTGCTGAGTGAGGTCTTGGATTAACTGATTCATTGCCCGCCACCTTTTAGGGCTTGAGCCACAGCCAGCAGCTCCTTGGTGGTGAAGGCTTCCAGTCCTGGCGGCGGTGGCTCAGGCATCTCCTCACGGATACCAAAGGCCTGTCGCTCCAGTGCAACCAGCACCTTCAGCGATTCGGACAGAGAGCGCATCACGCTAGAGCGCCCCTGAAGTGATGCAGCCTTTGTGGCCGCTTCAGCCAGCTTTGCGCGCTTGTCCTTGGTCATTTCCTCCGGTGGCGTGCTGCGCAGGATCTCAGCGGCCTCCGCGATCACTGAAGGATCAACGCTTTGCTGCTCCAGCTCGAGGATCATCCCTATGCAGATGTTGCGGGTGCGCTCGATGTCAGCACGATGAGCGAGACGCACACCTGCTTGAGTCAGCGCGTTGGCCTCGATCAATGTGTTTTCAGCAACTCGAACTGCTTTGGATACCTCTTTGGATACCGCTGCTTTGGATACCAGTGCGTCTGCCTTGGATTGAATCTTTTTAGAGAGATCACGCTCCCAGCCATCACGCTTTGCCCTTTTGTTGATGGCGCCATGGGAAATACTGTGTTCGTCAGCAATTTGGCGCAGGGTCTTCAAGCCAGCGCGGTAATCCAGCTCGATACGCTCCCAATCGATCTCGGGCTTTTTTGGGGATGGTTTGTTTCCTGTACTGCTTGCCATGCCCCGAAGTGTGGGGACAGCAGTCTATCTAAGCGAACCCTAGAGGGGGATCGGAATGCCCGCACGTTTTGGGAGCGGGTTTGCAAAGCCTTAACCCACGGAGACAGCATCTACAGCATCAAAACTCAGGCTGGTCTGGGCTGGGCGCTCGGCAATTGTTCGGAGCAGCCTAGCTTTTTCTGCCTCCAGGTCATTGATCCGCTGTGTCAACTCACGTTTTGCGGTTTTGAGTTCCAGCATCAGGTCTTGCGAAACAACGCCAAACTGGTACTTCATTTCAAGCATGGCCACCTGGGCATAGTTGCCAGACAGCCGCTCTGCGATCTTGCGCGCCACCCGGGGATCGTTGATAACCAGCTTGCCGCAATCATCCACCTCGATGATTAGAGAATTGTCTTCACCGATGTCCGTGAAGTACACATTGGGCATCTTGCCAATACCCTTGGCCAGCTCGTAGACACCTGGTCGAACGCGCCGAAGCGTCCCCTCTTCATCAACCATGCGAGAGACATGATCGTCAATAATGTGCATCGTTAGACCAGTCGTGGCCTGCAGATTTTCTCGTGTGATGACGTGCTCCTGGCCTACCAACTCATTGATAGCATCCAGAACTATTTGTCGACTGTTTCTGGTATCTTTGTTGCTCATCGGCGCAGGTCCTCCAAGAAACTGGTCAAACAATTCCACTGCTGTTGGCTGCCAAGCCCAGGCCAAAGCACCTCCAAAGCGCGGTCTGTGTACAGAAACTCGTCCACCTTGCGGTTGAGCTCCATAAACTCGGCCTGGTCCATCGCATCGAAGGCCATGCTTTGCGGAACTGCACGCAGCTCACCGCCCACGCCTGGGATGTAGTCGCAATACCCCGCCCCCATCAGCAACCAGGCACGCAGGTGATCCAACTCTGCGAACGTCTCTGTGCGCTCCAGCAGCACCTGCAGCTTGCGAAAGAATCTGCGGTGACTTACTGGATCGCGTGGCAAGAAGAAGGTAAATCCCAGGGTGTCTCCTATATCCAGCGCCTTGAGTCTGGACTTGAAACGATCCCAAGCACGCTGCCCTTTTGGATCAAGGCCTTGCAGCTTGCCGTCTTGGCCTTTGGTCAAAACGAGGCGACTCATGCCAATGTCTCCAGCAAGTCACCCTGCTCTTGCGCGGCCATGGCTGGAGCAATGGGGGTAATGGTCACCACCAGCTTTCCACCGTCAACGGGCGTGCCGCGCTTTGAGTGAATATCCCATGCCCGCTTGTCATCCTCAAATACCACGCCTTTAAGTGCATCAATGGTCACCTTTTGGGCGTTGTCCAGGTCCATGCACTGCACGGTGTCCTCCCATCCGCAGGGGTCACGCTTCATGCGACGGTGAGCGTCTTGCGGGCAGTGAGGGTGCAAGATGATCAACAGATTGAAACGTCCTTGAAATGGAGTTCGCACACCAGCTTGGCGGGCCAGCCACTGCACCTTCTCTTTGAAGGCCTTGGCCTCCGGGGTGACGTAAATCATCGCCGTGGGCTTGAGAGCACCCTTCATTTTGATGATGCGGGTAGCCCAGTACCTGTTACTAGAGACAGGATAGGGAAGCGTGAGAGTAATGGCAGGCATCATTTCAGCGCCTCCTCTGGTGTTGCGCCACGGCGGATACGTCCATACACCCTGTCTGGGTTGAGGCCAAGCTCGATGCACCAATCTTTGACGCACTTGGTCACACCATTGCGCTCAATCAGAATCGTTGAACGACGGTTGCGCTGCTGCTGCTCCATCGTTGCCCAAACACAGTTGAGAGGCTCATAGTGGCCATTGGTATCTTTTCGCTCGATGGTGTGCCCAGCAGGCCTTTCACCCATATCAGCCAAGAAATTTTCAAAACTTTCATTCCAGCGATCGCAAACCTTGATCCCTCTGCCACCGTAGTTTGCGTATTCATCGCTACCGGGATAGTTGCAACGCTGCTTCATGGCGCACCAGCTGTTGTAAGTTGGTGTCCCCTTCATGCGATGCGTGGCCTTTGCCTCACCCTTGATGCAGCCGCATGATTTTGTGTGGCCGCTGGTCATGCGAAAAAGTGCAACGACCTTCTCTTTTCCGCATTCGCAAATGCAGTGCCATTGAGTTCGACCGAACTTGTCGTTGTCGGCTCGAGATTTGATAGTTAAGCGCCCAAATTTGGCACTCACAGGGTACGGAAGCGTAAGAGTGATCATGCTTTCTTGCTCCTGTTTTATTCGTCGGTGTCTGGCGTATACAGCTTCAAAGGGTCAGCGCCGCACGTGCCCACAAATTGCTGGGACTGCTTTTCAAACCACAGGCCTATCGAGCCCTCCCACTCACCATTGCGTTGCTTTTCCCAAAGAAGAAAGGTGTCTGGTTCTTTGGCATCCATTTCCTCGGTCAGCTTGTTGTCTTCGCGCTTGCGTTCCTTAGCCCTGTTACGCCAGACCAGGATCACGTTGTCGGCCAAATCGGAGATCGCACCAGAGCCCTTGAGGTCGTACTTGTTAGGCCGATGCTCGTCGTTAGCTGGCTTTTTGATGTGGTGCACCAAGTGGATGTGGATGCTGTAATCACGGGCAATCGCTGTCAGTTCGTCCACAAAGCGCTTTTGGCCGTTGTAATCATCCTCATCGGGGACACACTTCATCAGGCTGTCGATAAAAACGTGTTTGACCTTCAGCACCTTGGCGGCATAACGGCACATGGCCACAACCTGGCTTGGAACCACCGTGCCCTGCTGGTCGTACAACCACAGCTTGTCTAGCGTCCAATCGCGGAACTGCTCATAAATACCCACGATGTGCTTGATGCCAGGCGCGCTGCCAACCCACTTCGGGTGTCGGGGGTTCTCGCCAGACCATTGGCGTGCCATTCGAGCCAGCGTGGTCTTTGGCTTCATCTCGAATGAAGCAATGCAAACAGGCTCACCTTGAGCGCACAGGCTCAGGGCTATCATGCCGGTCACCAACGACTTGCCGTTTCCATTGGCGCCAGCCCACAGCGTCAACTCACCAGGGCGGAACTCACCCAGAGCATGAGTCTTGCGCCAGGGCAGCTTTGCAGCCTTTGCACACTTTTGTGGATTCAGGATCTGGTCGATCAGTGCTTGCACCCACACGGATGCCTCGACCACCTTCTGCTGGACGTCTGTCTCTTGCTCGTACGCAGCGAAGTCGATGTCATCAAGCTGGAATACGTTTGCCATTGCCGCCCTCTTCGTTTTTGTAAAGCCAGATTTCAGACTTGCGGCAGCAGGCCAATGCTTTGGGCTGCACTTTGCGAATTGCAGTGAAGAGACGTTTTGCGCGGTCATCGCTTCGACCTGCCTGCAAGTGAACGGTCATACCCACCAAGCAGCGGAAATCCAAAACCTCGATAACGTCATCTGCGCCCACGGCAATGTGGGGCTGCAGCGGCCCACCACTTGGCGCAAAACCGTGCCAGTTGCGGGAGAGCCAGTCACCGATGGGGGAATCGATGTCCAGCACCCATGCCGTGTCGTTGGGCAAAACGCCACCACGGCGCATGTCGATCAGGGGTTGGTGGCCGCACATCACACGAAGCTCCCAACACCCGAGCCTGCAGGCTGTTGCTGACCAACGTAGCCGCCAGCACGGGGGGCACGGTCTTGCTCTTTGCTCAGCCAGCGCACGATGAATGCATCCACGCCACGCGAAGTTTTACGGTTGGCTTTGTTCGCCAAGCACCAAGCACGGATCTCGCGAAGCTTTTGCAGCACGTCAATCGCTGGGTACGTCAAAGCCCACTCGTCGACCATGCCCTGCGTCACGGGGTACTCGGTTCCGTCGTTCAAGGGAATGTTCACCAAAGCCTCGATCTGGCCTTGGCTGCCTCCAACCAGGTCAAGTTCGATAGGTGAAGCTGGCGTTGAGTTCGACGCGTCGAGCTCGGCGCTATCCTCCTTCCCTTCCTTTCCTTTCCCTTCCCCTTGAGTGGCGTGGCCTTCGCGTGGTTCACGCGTGCCGTTCGCGTGGACATCGCGTGAATCTCCCGTGCAAGTGCTTGATTTATTTAAGTTCTCAGGCGGCGCTGGGATTTCTGATGCGACTTCCTTGTTGTTTATGGTCTGGTGCCGCTTGAACGACGGAATCTCGCCAAAAACCTCTCCATTTATCGCGTACTTCACGACAAAGCCACGCGTGATTAACGCGTCAAGCACGCGTGAAAAGTCCACCATGTCATAAGGCAGCACGTCTAACTTCAAAGCACGGGGACGCCACTTAAAGCGACCTTCACGATCACAGCATGTGAATAAGCCAACAAAGGCGATGCGGATGGGAAGACCTGTTTGCTCTTCCAGCTCAAAGAGATCTTCGTGCTTGAAAAGCTCGGGTTTTACGGTACGAATTCGCGCCATGGTTAATCCTCCTGGCTTCGCAGGCTTGCAACCACTTTCAGCAAGCGATACATTCGCGCCTTGAAGTGCTGTGCTTTTGATTGATGTCCTTGGCTGTGCGCTTCAGCCAATTTCACGCCTGCACGCTTTGCGAGAGCCTGCAGGCGTTTTTCTTTAGCGTAGAGAGCCATGCTCATATCGCGGCCCTCGCAATTCGCAGAGAGTGCAAACGCTCTTCTTGTTTGGGAATGTGGAAATAAGATTCCTTCGCCGGTGCGTGCTGCTTTTTTCGGTCCCGTTGCAACTGCATGGCAATGGAAATAGCGGCTCTATCAAAAGCGGTAGAGCATTTGCTAGGTGGTTCGCTGCGCATTAGTCCACCTCTTTGCCAGAGGGATTTGGCTGCACGATGTCAGACACAAAGCTGACCCGCCTCAAACGCTGTTCCTGCACCATGCGTACATGTTCAAAACCGAAACATGCAATAGCGATCACGTGCTCCAGCCACTCAGATTCGGACCCAAACCCATCGTCCTTCCAGCGGCGGCGCACGGCCTCTTTAAGTTCGTCCGACACGCGGGCTTCCAGCTTTTCGGTCTTTTTGCCACCAATCGTGGCGCGGGCGAACATTGTTTTTTGATCTGTCATAGCTCAGACCTCTATGGAAATGGTGCCCGCCACACCCAGGGCTACGATGGTGTTGCTCACACAACCATCAATAGCCACATGGGGGTCAGGCATGAACAAAATTCTTTTTACGTACGACTTGAACAAGGAAGTCTCCGCACCAAAGCGCGCTCAATTGCGCGAAGCAATAACTGCGAAATTTCCAATTTGCTGGTCCAGGCTCACAACGACTTGGATCGTGGAAACATCACTGACTGCTGTGCATGTACGCGACTGGGTAGCGCAGCACTTGGACTCCAACGACGAGCTTTTTGTGGTGGACATCACTGGCAAACAAGCTGCTTGGCAAGGCTTCGATGTCATTGGCAACGAGTGGTTGACGGACGTACTCAATCGCTGATCGTCAGGTTGCAGCTTCAATGCCGCCTGGATGATGTACTCATCTTTTGGGTGGCATACCACCACCGCATCAGCGCGTAGCGTGGCTCCTATGTTTTCTCCAGAAAGAGCTGTTCCGGCTGGGAGCATGAAGGTTTGCAGCTCACCCATTGAAGGTGCTGACTTGTGGAGATCTAGATCCCAAGCCTTAGCAACAATCTCAGCGGGCGTGAAGGCATTGCCTAGAGCGCGAACGTGCAGCGCAGCCAACATCGCTTCGGCCTGCTGGACTGAAGCCTTCGTTGTAGCTTGTGCTTGTAGCTCCTGCTGTGGAATGAGTTCAGCAGCACCACATGGAGCCAGCGGTCGCGGCGCTTGGACAACCTCCTCTTGCGCAAATTCAGGAGGTTCGCCCTTGATCAACGGCCACACGCCGGGATGACATTCGATCTGCGTCGCGTGCTGAAGCTTGAAGGGAATACCGTTGCGCTTGCAGACCGTGCCTGCTGGTAGCGTGAAGGAAGAAGCATTCATACGTCAGGCCTCCATGGTTTGGGTGCCCGCCCTGCCTGGGCTACTATGGAAGTTCTCACACAACCATCGCCAAGGAGGGCAGGCATGAACAAATGCAATATCCAACTGGTGCTTCCGATAGAAGCAAAGGAAGTTTTTGGCAAGCACGCGATCCCCAAATTCATCGACGACTCCAACCCTCCGGTCGTTGGAGACCTGATAAGGTTGAACGGTCTCAAATTCGTGGTTAAGGAACGCACTTGGGATTTGGACATCAAGCCACCTACGCTTTTTCTGGAATTCGCGCTGCAAAGTGCCCAAAGCTAAAGGCAGCTGCATGCGGGTGTGCAATGTTCGAAGACCTGTACGAAGCCTCTAGTGACTCAATCAAGCGCTCAAAAAGCGGCACGAGTGCTGTTGTTGCCCCCGTAGGGCATGGCCTTAGAGGCGAACCAGGCGCATCTACACATTCAAGCTCTGGTGGCTCCCCCCTGATGAACGGCCATACGCTTGGAGGGCATTCAATCTGCGTGGCATGCCGTAGCTTGAAAGTGGAGAGGTCAGTCATGGCGCGCCATTTGAGTACTGCTATGCGCAGTCGATTCCGTTTGCTGCTTTCGATAGAGGGCAGCTTGAACACGGTCAATCAGACGTGCAGGTAGCTCTGCAGGCCATTGCGAGACCGCCTGCGAATTGATGCCTATGGCTTCAGCAGCCTTTGCCACAGAACCACCAAGCAAATCGATAGCTTCGGTTTTAGTCATGCCACCTATGTTAGAGCACTTACAGAGTAATTGCAAGCACTCTAACAAACATAGCAAGTAAGCTCTCTTACATGACAACTCTTCAAGACCGCATTGCCAAACTGATGGCAGAGACAGGAAAAACCGTTGGCGAGATTGCCGACATTGCTGGCGTCTCTTCATCGGCAGTTACGCAATGGAAAGATGGTCCAACGAAAAGCCTTAAGACCGCCCCTGCGACAAAGCTCGCAGCAGCGACTGGCTTTAGTGCAATGTGGATCGCAACAGGTGCAGGCCCTGAGAAAAGTGGTGTCGCGCCTTTTGACGTCAATGCCAAGCCAACGCCGATGGGCATGCGTCCCTATCCCGTTATCTCCCATGTTCAAGCAGGCGCGCTGAAAGAGATAGCTGTGCCTTACGGCCCGGGTGATGGCTTTGATGTGGAATTTGGCGACGATGAGGCATCGCAGTGGTCATTCTTCTTGGAGATTGAAGGCGACTCAATGCTGCCTGATTTTCGTCCTGGTGATCGAGTGCTGATTGACCCTGATGTTCAGCCACGTCCTGGTGACTTCGTCGCTGCCCGCAGCACCAAACAAGAAGCCACATTCAAGAAGTACCGAGTGCGCGGTATAGATGAGGCCGGACATGAAGTCTTCGAGTTGGTGCCACTTAATAACGACTATCCCATCCTGCGCAGCGATGAGCGGCACCTTGTGGTGATTGGCACCATGATTGAGCACCGCAGGAAGTTTCGAAGAAAGTAGCGCACGCACACTACGCTGCGCCCCTCTCTATGTGTTCGCCTTCTGAATGGTGTTAAGTGCAGTGTGGCTAGCTTGGCAGCCGGTAGCAGCGCAGTGATTGCACTAGCTGCCGCAGTAGCTCCTATCACTGCCGCTGAACTAGATCAGTCTAAAAAAGCCCACTTCGCACGCACATTCAGCAATCTCATTACTCGCTACCAACCCTTACAGACAAAATCTGTAAAAAGGATCATCATGGTAGCCTGATTCACTTAAAGCACGGGGGGTTTATGTCCATGACACCAGGTGACGCACAACCCAGCTTTACGAGCTTATTTGAGCAATTAGGATTAGCCTGCGATCCAGATAGCATCGCTCAGTTCATTGAAAAGCATCGTATTTTGCATGAGGCCCTACACATCTATGAAGCCCCCTTCTGGACGTCGCAGCAGGCGGCCATGCTTAAGGAAGATCTTGCCGATGACGCCGATTGGTCTATCGTTATCGATCAACTCAACCTTGCTCTACGTGAAAGACCTTATGACCTGGCAATGACATAGTGCTTGCGCCATTCCAGTAGAAACTTCCAACCAACCGTCGCCCGCCTCAAGCGGGTTTTTTTTTGTCCGAGTGGTATGAAATCTTCAGATTAAATATTAGTACTCTAAAAATATTTCGTAAGCACACTTGACTTTGCGTTGTTAGCATGCTTACACTCAACTCCATCGCAGCACACCACGCGAACACCCAAGGCCCAGCGATCCGGGGCCGAAGCTGAAAGGAAGCACAGGCGGGGTTAGCTCCTAAAGGGGGCGATGCAGTAGGTGCACCAACGCGATGGGCCCCGAGTGATCGAGCCAGGTAGCCCATGTCATTAACAAGCGGCGAGAGAGTGATTTAGAGAGGCGGCAAGCATGTAAGCGCATGCATGGAAAGTCAGGCCGTTGGTGAGGGTGAGGCAAACACCACGCATGAAGCCTCATCGAATACCGCTGTTGCGTGGATAACGCCTGAGCAGGAGTCGCGCCCTGCCTGCCTCCCTAAATCACTTTCAGCCAGACATAGAGCGAGTAATAGCCAACGCAGTGCATCACAGCGAAGGCGCGGGTAAACCCGTCTCCAAGCCGCAAAGTCGGTACACGGAGCAAGCAGAAAGTCTACGGACAGGATGCACGCGGCAGGTCACACCGCGTGAGACCAATGAGACGCCTATTCAGTGCGGGCGAAAGCACTTAACAACTGGCAGCTACGCGCTGCGAAGGAGAAAACATGCGAGATGGTTGGGACGGTTGACCCGTCCAGGCACCTGCAAGTCGGCAGCGCAGGAAGCCTAGCGAAACAGGCAAAGGATCAAATTTGGCAGACGGGTTGAGGAGCCACCTTCCCTCTTATCCCCAAGTGACGCCACCTAAGCATACGCACCGAGCAATCGGCGCTGCCCTGAGCGAGATCAGGGCAAACCAAAGACCTGTGACAGAGGGCTTCGGTTTGAAAGTTACCTGCACTTACCAAGTAGATGTAAAGCACGCACTATTGGCAGCAAAAGCGAGTACTGTGGGGCTTGGTAGTCAAACTTTTTTACTATTTTTTTCAATTGGAGGTCTTATGTCCTGGTTACAAAAATACTTTCCCTCGTTCTGCAGCTACTTTCAGTGCAATTCAAGCGACACAACCGAACCATCTGAACATCCAACGTCGGCAGAAAATGTGCCTAACACAAAGGAAAAAAGTGACTCTCAGCCAGAGCCCCTCAAAAAGGGCTCATCACTCAGTGCAGCACAGCTGGATTACTAAGCACCGAGTGCCTTTAGGCATGGCACTCTCTCGAACATACACAGGAAATGACAAGATGACAGAATCTAAACAACAAAGCCAACAACGCAAGTCAGAGGAACGCACCAAAGACAAACTTGCTGAGCAAAAAACAAATTTGAAACCTTCTCCAGCGCACCAATCAACCTTTGACAAAGGACACCCAGGTCAGGGTCCTTTAGAAAAAATTGAAGATGCGTATGAATAACAATGTTGCTTTTCAATAGAAACGTTGAAGTAGCGGGATGATTTTCCAAGAATTGACCTACCTATAACAGGTTTTTTCTACCATTTAAAAAGTAGCTTCCAAAAAGAAGCCTGCTCTTTAAAAATAACAGGGGACAGTCATGAGTGAAACAAGGCAATGGAGAGTCGGAGATTTTGAAGGTGCATGGCGAATGCCTACACATAAAGAGTTGCATTTTTTTGCAATAAGCGCCTTAGCCAAGTTATGGCGAATTCCTATTTATGAAGACAAAGCCTTCACATCGACGCAGGCAATTATTGATCAACAGGGCGAAACTATAGCCTTTGCAGTGAATGAATATAAAGATTTCTCACACCCACCTGAAGACCAAAGGTTACAAGCTAACGCACGCTTAATCGCCGCAGCGCCTGATTTACTTGAAGCCTTGAAAGCAATGGAATACGCAATGTCCCACGCTCCCAATCCTCATATGACGAAGGAAATGCGCGATCAAGGAAACAATGCGATCATTTCAGCCCGTGCCGCAATTGCCAAGGCCAAGGCGATCTCATAGCTCCTTAAACATTTCCTATCAGAGTGCTCACTGCCCTCTCCACATACTTGAAGAGGAGCCTCAAGTAACCTCACGTAGGAGGATTCATATTTTGGACTTCCAAGGACAGCAACTGCAATTCCTGTGGGGATAACGGTGCAGATATATCGATATCATTTAACCTGCCCAAAGCAGGTTTTTTATCTTTTAAAAGTCCTTTATGGAATTTCACAACGTGCAGTATTGGTACCAGAGAAATAATATTCACTTCGTAGCTCATCTATCTCTTAATCAGCCCTACTAAAAAACATCGTTACTTACATATTCGCACAACGCAGGTATTGCTTAAGCCTCATTATGAAGACGTAGAAGTTATTTTGACTTTTACAAACGCCTAGGAGGCACACAATGACACAAACTACACAAACCGACCCCAAAAACACAAGCCAGAAACCTGGAGAAGTTGAGCAATCTGCTTCAGAAAAGCAGCATTCCGGTCAGATTCAAGAAAAGAAGCAAGACGACGCGTCCAAACAGCAAAAATAAACTGCTGAGAATGACGCATAAATCAAGCTAAAACTTAAAACTTCAGTTTCATAACCCGCCTTGAGCGGGTTTTTTTTCAGAAGCAAAACAGCCTCCGATCAGAGGCTGCATCTATTCGAAGTAGTCAACTTCAGAGCTAATTCAGAAGTTAGACAGATGGGATATCCGCCAACAAAAAATAGTTACGGTGGGCTGGCTAAATCTTAAAGCCACGTCTGTCCGGCTTCTTGGTCACCCCAGTTCGAATCTGATCAATTGCAAGCTTGAAGCGACTGAATTTTTCATTGAGCTGCGGGTAGTCGTTGTGGAGTATTTTCATCTCCGCTTGAGCGGCTGCATTGCCAGCCATCGACAACGCCCATATCAACTTGACCTTGTGGGTAGTGATGTTCATGAGTCTCCTTGTGCTGACAGTTTACGCATATGCCTATACCCGTGGTTGTAGCAAATAGGCGCCCGTTAGAAGCGTGTCCTCAAGGTGGTCAACAACCCCACCCTAGTGAAGATCTCGCCAAAACAACCTTCTGGATTCTCTTGGCTTATGTACGCATCCAGCCTCAGCCTACTGGCTTAGCCGGTACAGGGGAAGCTTGGGAACGAAGACCTTTAAAACTCACAAGAATTAAATTTATGTTTTTTATAGGAATACTGCATAATAGATTTCGTTGGCTAGCAAAGATAGATGCAAACACCAACAGCTCCACCAAGGCTTGTTCAGCCTTAGTCAAGCAACTTTTCGCGAAATCATTCGCACCGTTGGCTGTAGAGCAGCAGCCAAACGAGTAATCCAATGCTCTAGCAAGCAACCCAAGCTTGCGCTCTGATTGATCCAGATTACACAGCTACCAATTGCAATGGGCCAGTACTTCGTTACGCCCACATCACTGAAGACAAATTGCGGCCGCTTTCAGGCCTCATTCGCGCTTCAGCGCACAAAGCAGAACAGCAGCTACTGCCGAATTTTCCGCTTTGACAAGACTTTCACCACGACCGAAGCTGCCAAAATTTATGCCGTTACTCTCGGCTGGCTCCAGGCTTCTATGCCGCAAACCTCACCGTGTCGTTGAGCCACTAACAACCGGACTCACCAACATACCCAGGTTGTTAAGGTCACTGATCACGACAGCCACATCCAGACGACGCGTCATTTCTGGCACGTTCTTAATTAGAAAATAAATCCCAATGAGCAACAAAATTTACGTTGGCAATCTGCCTTACTCCGTCACTAACTCCAGCCTGGAAAGCAACTTTGCCGAATTCGGTAATGTGACATCGGCCAAGATCATGATGGATCGCGAAACCGGGCGATCCAAAGGTTTTGGTTTCGTAGAAATGGATTCCCTCGCCGCTTCCGAAGCTGCTATCAAGGCACTGAATGGGATGTCTGTAGATGGTCGATCAATCATCGTCAACATTGCCAAGCCTCGTGAAGAAGGCCGTGGCTCAGGTGGCCACCATGAATTCCGCGCCAGCAACCGCACCGGTGTCGGTTATGGCAATGGTGGGTACGGCGGCGGTCGCTACTAAACTGAGCCTAGCTACATGACACACTTCTTGAGGGTGTTTATTGGAACTGAAGCTACCGACTAAGCCTGCAAAAGGCTTCTAACGACAGAGGCTCGCCCTCAATACCCAATACCAACGTTCTTTAGAGAACCCCTAGATGGTTAATCGGCCATCTCTTCACCCCGCCCTGCGCAAGCACGGCGGGTTTTCTTCTATCCGGAGGCTCACTATGTTCATGACAGCAAACCCATGCGCAGACGCCGAGCGCTGGACCAACCAGCAAGACCGACGCGAAGCTCAAGCAGAAGCGCTGGAGATTGAGGCAGGCCGCATCGTGCTTGCGGAGCTATCAAACCTCAAGCCCACCGACTGGCACCGCGACATCGTCTCAGGGCCGCGCCCTTTCAGTCCTGATGAGCTGCTTGCAGAGGCGCTGGAAGTGGACGACGACACGCGCACAGCCATGGACATTCTGATGGCCTGCACATATCCAGAAGTGCGGCGCGTCATTGAATGCGCGGGACTTGTTCACGCCAAAGCCTTCTGGCGCGACATCGTAGGGAGCCGAGCAAATGACGTTTGATCTCAACCCTGGGCCTGCTGAAGCCGACTTTGGCCACACCCCGCCACCCACCTACCCCGAGCCGCGTAGCCCCGAAGAGGTTCGCGAGCTGCTGAAACCTACCGAAGAACACCAGAGTGAGGCGATATGAGCTACTGCCGTTACTACCCATGCTGGCAAAACCAGTGCAAAAAGGAATGCGAAGGCGAGTTCTGCGCAGCGCACTTGGGAAAGAAATGTAGCGTCTGCGGCGAGCAGGCAAGCAACGAGTGCGATCACACAGGCCAGTTCGTCTGCGGCACCCCGCTCTGCGACAACTGCGAAGGTCACACAGACACAAGCAAGCCGTCTGGAGGCTGGGGATTCATGAACCACACCCACCGCCGCAAAGAACAACCAGCCGCCCAATGAGGCGGCTTTTTCATGGAGACACCCATGCGATACATCTACACAGTGAACGGCCAGACCAGCGCGACCACTTTCCCCTCTCGACAAGCCGCATGCACTGCGGCTTTTCTTTTTGCGGGCCACGTCAAGGCTGTAGTGGGAGTGAGGCCGGCATGACCCCGCCCATAACCCTGCAGCACATCCCGCGCCGTCGCAAGCCCCGCAAGTACGGGGCTTTTCTTTTGTACGCCATCACCGTAGCTGCTGCGACTGTAACCGCCGGGTGCATGACGTTTGGAGGTTGATATGAATGCAAAAACCACATATGAGAGCGCTGCTTTGGAATTAGCACCAGCAGCTGAGCAAAACCATCTCCCGCAGATGCAGTCGCAAAGCCTGCCCATCAACTCCCCTGCAGGAATGATGATGGCCGCAATGGCTCAAGGCGCCAGTCTGGAACAGATCGAGAAGATGATGGACTTGCAGGATCGCTGGGAGCAAAAGGAGGCCGAGAAGGCATACAACGCTGCTTTTGCTGCATTCAAAGCAGAGGCCGTTCACATCATGAAGGGGCGAACAGTCACGGACGGCCCCCTTAAAGGCAAGAGCTACGCTGAACTGCATGATGTTGTTGACGCGGTGACCCCTGCCCTGTCAAGTCACGGTCTAAGCGCTTCTTGGAAGCTAACCCGCGATGACAAGGACTGGATGGAGGTCACATGCACCCTCAAGCATGTCTCTGGACATAGCGAAAGCGTAAGCATGGGCGGTGCTCCAGACACTGGCGGCGCAAAGAATGCACTGCAGGCACGCGCAAGCACCAAGACCTACTTGGAGCGCTACACGCTGAAGGCTATCTGCGGCGTGGCTGAAGGTGGCGATGACACGGACGGGAATCCGCCTCCTGATCGTTCTGCCGACTCTGAAGCGGATGGCTACATTGCTGCCGCACTCACAACCAAGACTGATGCGGATGCCTTGCAGTACTGGAAAGACCACAACAGCAAATTCGCTAAGAATCTAGCTGCGCACGCCAAATTCAAAGAGGCGGTTGCACAGCATCGCTTGGACTTGGCACACGCTGCCAAACAAGGAGCCTCAAATGCAGATCATCACGGCTGAACAAAAATCGCCTGAATGGTTCGCTGCCCGCCTGGGCAAAGCCACTGGAAGCCGTTTTGCAGATGTGCTGGCTGGCGGCAATGGCTTAACCCGCAAAGCCTACGCCGTGCAACTTGCGCTGGAGATTGTCACTGGCAAGCAAGTGGAAGCATTTACCAGCGCGGACATGCAGATTGGCACGGAGCGAGAACCCATCGCCCGCGCCCTGTATGAAGCCTACAGCGGTAACTTTGTGGATGAGGTGGGCTTTTGCCTGCACGACACCCTGCCCTGCGGGGTTTCGCCAGATGGCTTGATTGATGCTGATGGCGGCGTCGAAATCAAGTGCCCCAAGGCTAGCACGCACGCCACCTACCTATCCATGCCAGCAGAACCAAGCACCTACACAGCACAGATCCAAGGCTGCATGTGGGTAACTGGACGCGACTGGTGGGACTTCGTGAGCTTCCACCCGGACTTCCCGGAGAACGCACAGCTGATTGTGCGGCGCATCAAACGCGACAGCGACTACATCGTCAAGCTGGAGCAAGCCATCAAGACCTTCAGCAAAGAAGTGCTGGAAGAAGTTGACCTTATCAAGAATTTCAGGAACGCAGCATGACTACAGAACTCGTAACTCTTCCACCAGCAGAAACTGCCCTGCAAGTGTTCTCAACTCCTGCTGGGCTTGACCCCTACTTAGAGCGAATTAAGGCTGAGATTGACGCCTTCACACCTGATGTAAGCACAAAGAAGGGCCGCGATGCCATCGCTTCCATTGCTCATAAAGTAGCACGCTCAAAGACAGCGTTGGACGATGTTGGCAAAAAGCTTGTGGCTGATTTGAAGGATGTGCCAAAGAAGATCGACGCAGAGCGCAAGCGTATGCGCGACATTCTGGATCAGTGGAAGGATGATGTTCGCCGCCCACTGACCGAGTGGGAGCAAGCCGAAGAGGCGCGTATTCAGAAGCACCGCGATGCCCTAGCACGGATCAATGGTCGTCCTGCTCAGTTCGAGCATCAAGAGGCCGTGTACATAGCTGGCGCGATTGCCGAGCTGGAATCGTTGCCAGTCAATGAAAGCTGGGAAGAGTACGAATCGGAAGCGCATCGCGCAAAAGCTGCTGCACTGGAATCGCTAAACACTGCCCTGGTCAAACGTCAAGCCTACGAGGCTGAGCAGGCGGAACTTGCCCGCCTGCGCGCCGAAGCCGCCGAACGCGAGCAAAAAGAGCGAGAAGAGCGCATTGCCCGTGAAGCTGCTGAACGCGCCAAGCAAGAGGCAGAAGCCCAAGCCAAGGCTGAACATGAAGCCGCCATCAAGCGAGAAGCCGAGGCCAAAGCAGCCGCCGAACGTCGCGAGCTGGAGCTGAGGCTGGCCGCCGAAAAGGCTGAGCGCGAAAAGCTGGAAGCCGAGCAGCGCGCAGTGCAGGCCGCGAAAGACGCCGAAGCCCGCGTTGCAGCAGCCGCCGAGGCAGAGCGCCAGCGCATAGCCAAAGAGCAAGCTGCCGCAGAAGCCGAGGCAAAGCGCCGCGAAGCAGATAAAGAGCACCGCGCCGCATTCAACCGCCAAGCGATGCGCGACTTCATCGATGGTGGCTTGTCAGAGGAATGCGCAAAACTGGCCGTTACTTTGATTGCCCAGGGAAAAGTATCAAACATTGCCATCCACTATTAACCCACACCCGCCTCGACAGGTGGCGGGACTATGAAAGGCCAGATATGGCATCCGTGAACAAAGTCATCATCGTGGGGCACCTGGGGCGAGATCCTGAGATGCGCACCTTCCCCAGTGGAGATCAGGTCGCCAACGTCACCATCGCCACGACAGACCGCTGGCGCGACAAGAACACCGGCGAGAACAAAGAGTCCACCGAATGGCATAAGGTCACTTTTGGTGGCCGCTTGGCCGAAATCGTTGGCCAGTTTTTGAAGAAGGGTTCTCAGGTATACGTGGAAGGCGCGATTCGGACCCGGAAGTGGACAGACCAAGCAACTGGTCAAGAGCGCTACGCAACTGAGATTCGCGCTGACAACATGCAGATGCTGGGCAGCCGCCCGGAATCCTCAGATGGCTACGGCGATTGCTACAACTAACTCAGACTCAGCGGCACCCGCGTGCCATCAGCAGCCACAAGCGCCACTTTGCCGACGAATAGCTACTTCACACAATTCTGAATCTTGTATTCAAAAAGCTAAGTCAATTTGAAAATAGCACCTGAGAGTGCACATAAAAAAACCCGCAGATGCGGGCTTTTCATAAGAAACTGAATTAGCAATTGCCTTTTTTCGCTTGACCCGGGGGGCAAAAGCCACCATGTCCATGACCATGTCCACCTAAGCTTGGGTCGACCACTACCGACCCGCTTGGGGTGTGAACAGCGCATCCGGTTAAGACCGAAGCCAGCAGAAACAAGCCCATGAACTTTTTCATTTTTAATTACTAAAGAAGTGAATTAACAATAATTTTAGATCAAGCTTTACCAAGTAGTTTGTATTCAATTGTTCAACACCAGACCCGCCACCGTGCGGGTTTTCTCATTTTGGAGACAGACATGCAGACAGTAGCGATCCAAGACGCACCACAGCTTCTTAATACGAACGACCAAGCCATGTGGGTGCTTGGCTACAACGAGGCTGTGCGGAAGATGCAGAGCCGCGACTGCACCGAATCCGAGCAACACATGCAAGAGCTGCGCGCCTATGAGCTGACAGTTCGCAACCTGCGGGCAGAGCTTGAATCTCTGCGCAAGGGCCAGTGCCTGCACAAGATTGCAGAGCCAGCAGCACCGCTAGTGGGGCAGCAGGAAGTCGATTTACCTGACGTTGATGACATGGCCCACAGCGCGTTAGAAGAGGCTCTTAGCTTTGGTCTAAGTCATGACGTGTTGCACCGCTGGATGCAAAAGGTGATGCGTCTGACGCAAGAGGCGCTTGCCACCCACCCCACCCCGCAGGGGCTGGAGCAGGATGCAGCACGGTATCTAGCATTGGTTGAGACTGGAGTTTTTTGCGCGTCAAAGACAAGTCGAGGGATTTGGGGGCTTCGTCTGAGTGGCAAACCCGCCCCAAAGTCAGAGCTAGACGCGGCAGTAGATGCTGCCATTGCGGCCAAGCAGGTATCGGGGTGGCTAGCCAAGTTTGGCAGCCCTATCGAGTGTTACTACCGAGCGGGCCAATCCCTGTGTGAAAACTTCACCACTAGCGCCCATGAATTGCTGACCCCTGAGCCATCGCAGGCGCGGTATGCATGCCCGGTGTGCAGTCGTGAATTGAAGCGGGAAGCCGCCATTGCAGCCCAAGCCAAGCAGGGAGGTGCGTGATGGACGCAAAGGCAATTCAGGAGGCTCGAGAAGCCGAAAACTTGGCTAACCATCGCGAGCGAATTCAATGGCTTTCACAGCCCAAGCCACTTTACAGCTGCGGCACGCCAGTTGATGTGCATACGCGCCACGCACTGCGAGTTCAATCAGAAAACGCGCTGCGCGCCACCCAAGCAGCCAAGGGGGATCGCGATGCGTGAAAAGATCATTGAAGTCCTCAGCGACAAGTACCGATTGCGAGGGGAAATGACCTACGTAATCGCCAACGTGATCGGCTTCCGTGGAAATGCCGCGCCTGTGCGCCGAGAGCTGGAAAAGATGGCGCGCGAAGGGCTGGTCGAGCGTGCGCCGAGCTATCCGTATGTGCGGCAGATCAGGTGGCGACTGACCAGCGCAGCTCGCCCACTACAGGGAGAGAAGCCATGAGCAGCCTCCGCACAGCCCCCAAAGACTACCGCTGCGCGTGGTGCGAAACCACGATCCACGAGGGCCAGCAGTACGCGCGCCGCAGCGAGCACAACGGCATCCACTACGTTGCCAACAAATACCACCCGGAGTGCGAGCAAATGAAGATCGCCGAGAACCTGAAAGGCAAGCAATGACACACACAAGCACAGAGCAGCCAGAGGCGCTTCGGTTGTCATCTTTAGCGCTGGATAACAAGCGAGGAATTCTTAGTTTTTCAGAGAGGGTTGAAATCGCTTCGCAACTCAAGCGCCTGCATGCACGCGTGCAGGAGCTGGAGGGAATGCTGCGAAAGGAAGTGCAGCACTCCGCGGGTCTTGCAGCAGCGCAGGCACAGCGCGCACCGCTGCTTTTCAACCCGTTCAACGGCAAGCCCCGTCATCCGCTAGATGTTAAAAGCGACCCGAATGGACTATTAATCGCCCCACCCGGCGCAGAGTTACGTGCAACGCGCATCAACCAGGAGAAGCAGGGATGAATCTATTTCGCTCATTCCCATTTAGGCACCATCTCGGCCAGCGTTTCAAGTGGTATCGCCGCTGGTACGGAGGGAGGTGGGAACGCCACTGGATAGACGTGTGTGGCAGCTTTATTTGGCTTGATATGCACCCGAGTCGTAAATGGCCTGACTATCGCCAGCCGTGCTCATTTGGTGTGCCGGAGATTGAGGACTATCCAGCAAAGGAGCAGGGATGACACACACAACAGAGCAAGAGCGCGCTGAGTTTGAGGCGGTCATAGTGGCTCAGCAGCATTTGAGGGAGCAACTCGTGCCGCTCGAATGGTTGTTTGTTCGCAATCAGGAAGGCGACTATGCGCGCTATGAGATCGACCTAGCGTTTGCAGCATGGCAAGCAGCGCGCCGCGCTCATGCAGTGTTGGATGGGTGGAAGCCGGTGCCAGAGGTGCCAACCGACGCCATGCTTTGCGCGCTCATGCAGTGGGATGGGGAGACAGGCTTAACCATCTTGCCGCAGTACCAAGCCATGCTCGCTGCAGCACCCCAGCCACCAGAAGGAGGTACACATGCTAATTGAATGGATCATCCGCGCACTTGCAATGATCGGTTTTATCGCGCTTGTTGTACTCGCCTGGGGGTTCTTTATCACCCACAAGAGTATGGAAGGCTACGAATGAGCAAGCGAAAACGAACCCGTCGCGACCGCCGCGCCCCCATTCCTGATTTTGATGAACCACAGCCCCGCTAAGTCGGGGCTTTTCTTATTGGGTGAACTATGAAACACCACGACACAACTGTCAAAAATGACACACCTGAATCGCGATCCTCAATTGAGCCTGAGTGGGTTCTGGCTTCCAAATACCAAGAGCTAACAGGTACCACACCGAATGCGGTCCATCAGCGTCGTAAAGAAGGCGTATGGCTTGACGGAACTCATTGCGCAGTGATTGCGAGGCGTCTTTATGTCAATGTGAAGGAAGCTGACAAATGGATAAGAAACCAAGTTTCCCAACGCCAACAGGCGTATTAATTCGGCAAATGGCATCAGGGCCACGTATCCAAGTGGCCTTTACCTGGGAAGGTAAACAATGTCGTGAGCTGCTGCCGCCCTGCCCGATCAACAAGGCATCTATACAGTACGCCGCCAACCTTCGCGGCGAAATACTGAGGCGAATTGCCGATGGGAAGTTCGTCTACCAGGAGTATTTCCCCGAAAGCACCAAAGCCCAAAAGAAAACCGTCAACTCTAGCCTTATGGAAGAGCTGCTTGATAAGCAACTGCAGCTCTATCAAAAGCAGGTTGAAAACGGCAAGATGTCACCTGCTACTTTTGCTGGCTACAAAAAAAGCCTGACAGGCGAGCGTATGCAGCGCTGGCACGGCATGGAATTGCACGAGGTCACTCCCGCCCTGCTGCGAGACTGGATCAGCAACATGGACTGCACCGCTAAGGCTATAAGAAACATGCTCACCCCTTTGCGCTCCATGTTCGAGGATGCGCTCAATGATGGGCTTGTCGTAAGCAATCCATTCGACCAAATCGCTTTAGCTAAGCTGATACGACAGAACAGCAAGTCGAGCGATTACGTTATTGAGCCATTCTCGCAGTCAGAGCGTGAGGCCATTTTGGCCGCCTGCCGGGATGATGAACGCCCCACTTTTCAGTTCTGGTTCAACACAGGGCTTCGTCCAGGAGAGCTTCAAGCTCTTGAGTGGAAGCACATAGACCTTGAGAATGCCACCGCCAAGATTGAACTGAACCAGGTCGCAGGCGTGATCAAGAGCCCCAAAACCGCTGCAGGGCTGCGAGTTGTGGATCTAAATGCAGATGCTGTAGCGGCTCTGATCGCACAAAAGCCCATCAGTATCAAACGTGGCCAGCGTGTTTTTCTCAACCCACGCACCTTGGCGCCATGGTCTACAGATGCCCAAATCCGTAAGACCGCATGGCTGCCCATCATGGAGCGTGCCGGGATCAAGTACCGGAATCCCTATCAAATCCGGCACACCTACGCCTCAACCATGCTGACTGCTGGTGCCAATCCTTGGTACATAGCTAGCCAGCTGGGTCATGAGGATGTGGAGATGGTCTTCAGAACCTATGGCAAGTTCATTCGTGAAGACTTCCAAAAGCCCAAGCCAGCAGCCCAACTCGCAAAGTGATCGGTGCGAATACCGTGCGAATTCCGGTGTGAATCTCGTGTGAAATCGGTGTGAATGCAGCACCACTAAGCACAAGAAAACGGGCAAAAATTAAGGCCACACAGTGATTTCTCATTGTGTGGCCTTGTAGTGGATGGTGGAGCTGGCGGGAATTGAACCCGCGTCCGCAAGCCTTCGTCAGGCAGATCTACATGTTTAGTGTTCTGATTTAAATCTCGCCCTGTCAGCCGCGCAGACACACGCTACTAACAAGGCCAGCCCCCTTGGATCTCGCTCGGTACCAAGGTGCCCGGTACAAAGCCAGCTGATGAAAATTCCCTTGCAGCCGAGAGGTATTACTACCCCTTTGCCCAGCCCATCAGCGTGCTGTTGCAAGGCTCACCGGATTTAAGCGGCGAGTGCGAAACGTTCGTCGTTTGCAGTTAGTTTTTTGAATGGAGATTTACGAGCATCACTCAAGCTCGACATGCACCACGCTGATCCCGAACCCACGTCGAAACCAGGACAGCCCCATAAACGATATTCTAATTCAATCCTAGCAATTGCGTGAGTTCGCTGGGTGATTTGATGATGGCATGCGGTTTCCATACATCCACGGACTCGACGCCCCCAAGATATCCATAGGCTGCTGCTACAGATTTCATGCCTGCAGCATGGGCTGCCACCATATCTCGCTCATCATCTCCGACGTATATGCAACGCTCTGTCTGAATATGAATGCGTTTGGCCGCCTCAATCAAGGGAGCAGGATGAGGCTTGGAATACGCCGTTGTATCACCGCAAACTACAGTGTGCGCCGCAGAAAGCTCAGCTAGGCCCTGAACAATCGGCAAGGCAAAGCGCTCAGACTTATTGGTAACCACGCCCCAGGCAATGCCACGCTCTTGTAGAGCGTTCAAAAGTTCAGGAACGCCCGCAAAAAGCCTAGAGTGCCGACCCATGCATCGTTCATAGGCCACAAAAAACTCTTCTTTCAGCGCTTCAAAATCTTCTGCCTCTGTTGTCACACCCAGTGCAATTCGCAACATACCTCGCGCGCCTGTACCGACAAAAGGGCGATAGTGAGACTGCGACAGCGCTTCCATCCCCCGTACCAAACGCAGTTGATTAGCCGCAAAACCTAAGTCAGGAGCGCTGTCCAGCAAGGTTCCGTCAAGATCAAACAGGACAGCACCAATGTTATCGTGCAGCAAACTCATTGGATTGGTCGCTGAGTGGCAAGCATGTAATTCACGCTGCAGTCTTCGTTTAGCCAATAACGCCCGGTCAATGGATTGTGTTGCAAGCCTTTGGAGTGCGTGACCACTAAACCCGCTTGTCGACAAAATGCAGCCATCTCGCTGGGTTTGATAAATTTATCAAACTCATGCGTACCCTTGGGTAGCATTTTCAACACATATTCAGCCGCCACAATTGCCAGACCGAAGGCTTTGACATTTCGATTGATCGTCGAAAAAAACACCCTGCCACCAGGTTTAACCAAGGTGGCGCAGGCTCGTACCACAGATGCAGGATCCGGTACATGCTCCAGCATTTCCATGCAGGTCACAACATCAAAGCTCGCCGGACGTTCCACTGCCAACGCTTCAACAGCCACTTCACGATATTGGATATGCGGAGTACCTGTTTCCAGCGCGTGCAATTGCGCCACGCGCAATGACTTCGTTGCGAGGTCAATGCCTAATACATTTGCACCTTTGCGTGCCATGGAGTCAGCCAAAATACCTCCGCCACAGCCCACATCCAGCACATCTTTACCGCTAAGGGATATGTGCTCATCAATCCACCCCAAACGCAGCGGATTAATCATATGTAAAGGCTTGAACTCACTGTCCATATCCCACCAATGATGGGCAAGACTTGAGAATTTTTCCAGCTCAGCTGGATCGACATTGATCGAATCGGTCATGGAAGCAATTGTGCTACGACTTGCTTGGAGAAACAAAAAAGCCCCGTGAACGGGGCTTTCTTTTAAAAGTAATCTCTAAGAATTACTTGCGGGTACCAACCACTTCGATTTCCACGCGACGGTTTTGTGCGCGGCCTTCACGGGTCTTGTTGTCAGCAACAGGCTGCTTCTCGCCCTTGCCTTCTGTGTACACACGGCTCTTGTCGATGCCCTTACCTTCCAGGTAAGCCTTCACAGCTTGAGCGCGACGCTCAGACAGCTTCTGGTTGTAAGCATCGGAACCCACGGAGTCGGTGTGACCCACGGCAACGATCACTTCCAGGTTGATACCTTGAACCTTGGATGCCAGATCGTCCAGCTTAGCCTTGCCTTCTGGCTTCAGAACGGACTTGTCGAAGTCAAAGAAAGCATCAGCAGCAAAAGTCACCTTCGACGCTGTAGCTACGGGAGCTGGTGCAGCAGGGGTAGCAGGAGCAGGAGCAGCTTCTACAGCCTTAACCAGAGCACCGTCGCAGCCTTCGGCAGCTGTAGCAGGTGTCCAGTTAGCATCGCGCCAGCACAGTTCATTCGTGCCATTTTTCCAGACCAGCTCGCCTGTGCCGTTTTGCCAGTTGTCGATAGTCTTACCACCGTCAGCAGCCTTAACTTGGGCGCCAGCAGCAGTTGCCAGAGCTGCGGTTGCAAACAGGATCGCTACTTTGTTCAGTTTCTTCATGGTTCTCCTCTTGGGGATTAAGCCGCAGTCGAGCTGCGAAATTCATGGACGTCATCAGTGACCATCACCAAGAACGCTGAAATCATTGTGCCATACGGAATATTCGAATGGCGTGCTGGAGCGTTGGCTGAAGGTAGGACAAAAGCGTAATGCCGATTAGTTGTTGTCAACTAGCAACATTGCATTGCATCTAAAATGGTCCACTTCGTCGTCATTGCATAACCCTGCACAACTACATGACCCAGTTTGCCAAAGAAACTTTGCCTATCAGCCTTGAAGAGGAGATGCGCCGCAGCTACCTTGATTACGCCATGAGCGTGATTGTGGGACGCGCCCTCCCTGATGCGCGTGACGGCTTGAAGCCTGTGCATCGGCGCGTGCTGTATGCAATGCACGAGCTCAACAATGATTGGAACCGGCCCTATAAAAAGTCGGCGCGTATCGTTGGTGACGTGATCGGTAAATACCACCCACACGGTGACAGCGCGGTATACGACACCATTGTGCGTATGGCGCAAGACTTCTCACTGCGCCACATGCTGGTCGACGGCCAGGGAAACTTTGGCTCGGTCGACGGTGACAGCGCAGCGGCCATGCGATATACCGAAATCCGCTTGTCCAAAATCGCCCACGAGATGCTGGGCGATATCGACAAAGAGACCGTGGACTTCGGCCCCAACTATGACGGTTCCGAGAGCGAGCCCCTGACCCTGCCTGCGCGCCTGCCAAACCTGCTGGTCAATGGCTCTGCGGGCATTGCAGTGGGCATGGCCACCAATATCCCTCCGCACAATCTGAACGAAGTGGTAGATGCGTGCTTGCACCTGCTGCGCAACCCAGATGCCAGCGTTGACGACCTGATGGAAATCGTGCCCGCGCCCGACTTCCCTACTGCCGGCATCATCTACGGTATCAATGGCGTCAAGGAAGGCTATCGCACAGGCCGCGGCCGCATCGTGATGCGCGCCAAGGTGCACTTTGAAGACATTGATCGCGGCCAGCGCCAAGCCATCATCGTTGACGAGCTACCCTATCAGGTCAATAAAAAGACATTGCAAGAGCGCATGGCTGAATTGGTGCACGAAAAACGCATCGAAGGCATCAGCCACATCCAGGATGAGTCTGACAAGTCTGGCATGCGCTTGGTGATTGAACTCAAGCGGGGTGAGGTACCAGAAGTGGTGCTGAACAATCTGTACAAGCAGACCCAGTTGCAAGACACCTTCGGTGTGAACATGGTGGCTCTGGTTGATGGTCAGCCCAAGCTGTGCAATCTGAAGGATCTGATTCAGGTCTTTTTGCAGCACCGCCGTGAAGTAGTGACTCGCCGCACGGTGTTTGAGCTGCGCAAGGCCCGCGACCGCGGTCATGTGCTGGAAGGTCTGGCTGTTGCGCTGGCCAACATCGACGACTTTATTGCAATCATTCGTAACGCCCCCACACCACCTGTGGCCAAGGCAGCGCTGATGGATAAGTCATGGGACAGCAAGCTGGTGCGCGAAATGCTCACCCGCACTCGCGAAGATGGCTCTTCCGTCAACGCTGACGACTACCGCCCCGAGTCGTTGGAGAAAGAGTTTGGCCTCGGTCAGGATGGCTTGTACCGACTGTCTGAGACGCAAGCGCAGGAAATTCTGCAAATGCGTCTGCAGCGCCTGACCGGCCTGGAGCAAGACAAGATCGTTGCCGAGTACCGCGACATCATGGCTGCCATTGAAGACCTGCTGGACATCCTGGCCAAGCCAGAGCGCGTGTCCGTCATCATTGGCGATGAGCTGAGTGCCGTGAAAGCCGAGTTTGGCCAAAGCAAGGTAGGCGCACGCCGCTCCACCATTGAGTACAGCGCCCAGGATCTGTCGACCGAAGATCTGATCACACCTACCGATATGGTGGTGACTCTGTCCCACACCGGCTACATCAAGAGCCAGCCATTGTCCGAATACCGCGCCCAAAAGCGCGGCGGTCGCGGCAAGCAAGCCACCGCAACCAAGGAAGACGACTGGATTGACCAGCTGTTCATTGCCAACACACACGACTACCTGTTGTGCTTCTCCAACCGTGGCCGCATGTACTGGCTCAAGGTCTGGGAAGTGCCTTCTGGTTCGCGTAACTCGCGTGGCCGCCCTATCGTCAACATGTTCCCGCTGCAGGAAGGTGAAAAGATCAACGTCGTGCTGCCACTGACCGGTGACAACCGCAGCTTCCCTGAAGATCACTACGTCTTCATGGCCACCAGCATGGGCACTGTCAAGAAGACAGCATTGACCGAGTTCAGCAACCCTCGCAAGGCTGGCATCATTGCCGTAGGCTTGGATGAAGGCGACTACCTGATTGGCGCTGCACTGACTGATGGCAAGCACGACGTGATGCTGTTCAGCGACGGTGGCAAGGCCGTGCGCTTTGACGAAAACGATGTGCGCCCCATGGGCCGCAACGCACGCGGCGTTCGCGGCATGAACATCGACGAAACCCAAAACGTGATCGCCATGCTGGTAGCCGAAGCCGATGATGGCACCGGCAACATCGAGCCTGGCAGCCAAAGCGTGCTGACAGCTACTGAAAACGGCTACGGCAAGCGCACCCATATCAGCGAATACACCCGCCATGGCCGAGGCACCAAGGGCATGATTGCCATCCAGCAATCCGAGCGCAATGGCAAGGTGGTTGCAGCCACGCTGGTCAGTGCCGAAGACGAAATCATGCTCATCACCGACAAGGGCGTGCTGGTGCGCACCCGCGTGGCAGAGATCCGTGAAATGGGCCGTGCCACACAGGGCGTGACACTGATGAGCCTGGATGAAGGCGCCAAGCTCATTGGTCTGCAGCGCATTGCAGAAAACGATGCCGCAGCAGGAGACGGTGAAGGCGAAACGGAAACCGGCAACAGCGAAACACCGGACACCAACACCGAGCAATAAAAGAACGACACCCCACCGCGCAAGCCGTGGGGTGTTTTTTCACCTAAGATCGCTTTTTTGATAGCTGCTAGCGCGAATGCATTTCGTCCTAGCCCATGTTTTTGACTGCAATAACAATGAGCCGCCCATTCAATTTCTCCGCAGGCCCCGCTGCGATCCCTGAAGAAGTTCTGCAACAAGCTGCCGACGAGATGCTCAACTGGGGTGACTCGGGCATGGGCGTGATGGAGATGAGCCATCGCGGCAAAGAATTCATCAGCATCTACGAAGCCGCTGAAGCCGATCTGCGTGAGCTGCTGGCCGTACCCGCGAATTTCAAGATTCTGTTCATGCAAGGCGGCGGACTGGCCGAAAACGCCATCGTTCCGCTGAATCTATCCAAGGGTGGCGCCGTGGACTTTGTCGTTACCGGCAGCTGGAGCCAAAAGTCGCACAAAGAAGCTGGCAAGTATGCCAATAATCGATTGGCTGCTTCGGGCGAAGCTTCGGGCTTTACAACCGTACCCGAGGCTTCCAGCTGGAACATTGGCAACGATGCACAGTATGTCCATCTGTGCAGCAACGAAACCATCCACGGCGTTGAATTCCAGGAACTGCCTGACTTGAAAGCCCTGGGCTGCAACGCACCTTTGGTGATTGATTTTTCGTCCAACGTGGCCTCGCGCCCGCTGGATTGGAGCCGTGTGGGCCTGGCCTTTGGCGGCGCACAAAAAAATATTGGTCCTGCAGGACTGACCATCGTCATCGTGCGTGAAGATCTGCTAGGTCATGCACTGCCTGCCTGTCCTTCGGCCTTCAATTACAAAACCGTCGCAGACAACCAGTCCATGTTCAACACCCCCCCCACATGGGGAATCTACATGGCAGGGCTGACCTTCCAGTGGCTTAAGCGCCAGACTGAAGGCGCATTGACCGGCATTGCTGCCATGGAAGCGCGCAACAAAGCAAAAGCGGAGTTGTTCTACCGCTATCTGGACAATTCACAGCTGTACGTCAACAAAGTGGATGTCGCATACCGCTCACGCATGAACATCCCTTTCTTCCTGCGCGACGAAAGCCGCAATGAGGCATTTCTGAACGGTGCCAAGGCTGCAGGCCTGCTGCAGCTCAAGGGCCACAAATCGGTGGGTGGCATGCGTGCCAGCTTGTACAACGCCATGCCGTTGGCTGGCGTGCAAGCTTTGGTGGCCTATATGCAAGAGTTCGAACGTACCAGCGCCTGATCAGGCGCGCCTAGCCGTCGCAACGGATTCAAGAATTAAAAAATCGGAGCTGCCAGCGAGAACATCATCTGCATATTCGAAGATATCGATCTGAAGCAGATGCCACCACGCTAGCAGTTCAGCTCTTAGAGGATGCCATGAGCACAGAACCCCAAGCCACCCCCGAGTTGCTACAACTGCGCAACCAGATCGACACTCTGGACAAACAGTTGCTGGAACTGGTCAATCAGCGCGCCCATGTGGCCGAGCAGGTGGGTGAGCTGAAGAAAAAGGAAGGCTCTACTTTCTTCCGCCCCGACCGCGTGGCACAGGTGATCGAGAAGATCAAAAACAACAACCCCGGCCCGCTCAAAGGTGCTCATGTGGCCGCCATCTGGCGCGAAATCATGTCCGCTTGTCTGGCATTGGAATCTCCGCAACGTGTGGCAGTCCTGGGTCCTGAAGGCACTTTCTGCGAGGAAGCTGCCGTGCAATATTTCGGCGGGGCAGCAGATTTCCTGTACTGCAACACGTTTGAAGAAGTGTTCCATGCCACGGCCGCAGGCAGTGCGCAGTATGGCGTTGTGGGCGTAGAGAACTCAACCGAAGGCGTGGTCAACCGCACGCTGGACATGTTCCGCAATACGCCATGCCACATTGTGGGCGAGGTCAGCATGCTGATTCGCCACAACTTGCTGCGCTCTAGCAACGCAGTGCAAGGCATAGAGGTGGTGGCTGCGCACCCTCAGGCGTTGGCGCAGTGCCACGCCTGGCTCAGCAAACACCTGCCTCACGCCGAGCTTCGCCCCGTTGAAAGCAATGCCGAAGGTGCACGTCTCGCCGCACTGAACCCCAACTGGGCAGGCATCAGCAGCGAACGCGCCGCACAACAGTTTGGGCTGCACATCGTCAGCCACGCCATTCAGGACGACGCCTATAACCGCACACGTTTTGCAGTCATCTGTCTGCCTGACACACTACCCACTCCTGCCCCCACCGGCAATGACTCCACCAGCCTTGTCATTTCTGTGCCCAATCGCCCTGGTGCTGTACATGATCTGCTGGTGCCACTGAAAAAGCACGGCGTCTCCATGACGCGATTTGAATCGCGCCCTGCTCGCACTGGTCAATGGGAGTATTACTTCTATATCGATCTGGAAGGTCACCCTGCACAGCCCAACGTTGCGCAAGCCTTGCAAGAGCTGCAGACCCTGTCTGCCTTCTACAAGGTGTTGGGCACCTACCCTACCCCAGCGGAATAAGGGAGTTTCATGTTTGAACAGTTAGGTCTGATTGGCTGCGGCCTGATGGGAGGCTCGTTTGCTCTGGCTTTGAAAAAGGCAGGTCTGGTCAAACGCGTAGTCGGCTACAGCAAATCACCCACGACCACAGCCCGTGCACTGCAAATGGGTGTGATTGATCTGGAAGCGCCTTCCGCCCTGTTGGCAGCAGCCGGTGCTGACTTGGTGCTTATGGCCGTTCCCGTAGGCGCAACCGAAGACACGCTTCGTTCCATCAAGCAATTGGTGACCCCTGAAATGCTGATCATGGATGTGGGTTCGACCAAAGTGGATGTGGTACAGGCAGCACGCCGCGCCTTAGGCAGCAAAATTTCCAGCTTTGTCCCCTGCCACCCCAACACAGGCAAGGAAGTAGCAGGTGTGGATCATGCGGATGCCGAACTTTATCGTGGCGCCAAAGTTATATTGACCCCTACCGAACGCACACTCACCAGCCATCTGAACAAGGCCCAGGCGCTCTGGCAAGCCTTGGGCTGCGAGTTACGCGTCATGTCACCTGAAACACATGACGCCGCATTTGCCGCTATCAGCCACCTGCCGCATATGCTGGCATTCGCCATGATGCATAGCGTGACGCACCAGGAACATACCGACGCCTATTTAAGTGTTGCAGGCCCCGGGTTTCGCGACTTCACGCGCATTGCAGCCAGCGAGCCAAAAATGTGGCGCGATATTTTGCTGGCCAACAAGACTGAAGTACTGGCTCAAGCCCAGCAATTCAAGCAAGCAGTGCAAGCCTTTGAGCAGGTGCTGCAAGCTGGGGATGCGCAAGCCCTGGAAGACATGATCACCCTGGCCAGCGCTGCTCGTGCGCAATGTCGCTTCAATCAAGTCAGCCCTACACCAGCGCCGGTCACTGACACCGTCGCCTAAACTTTACACATGTATCAGACTGCCTTTCTTGACCTGCCCCACCTGGCCACAGCCAGCGGCAGCGTGCAACTTCCGGGCTCCAAGAGCATCTCTAACCGTGTCCTGCTGCTGGCAGCCTTGAGCCAAGGTACAACCACCATTCATGACCTGCTGGACTCTGACGACACCCGCGTCATGCTGCAGGCTCTTCAGCAAATTGGATGCGTGGTAGAACCCAGTTCCGTAATTGCCGGACACCCCCTGCGCATTACGGGCTTGGGCGCACAACTGAATTCAAGCCAGGTGCACGCGCTGTTTCTTGGCAATGCAGGCACAGCCATGCGCCCACTGACAGCGGCGCTGTCCTTGTTGAACGGCTACTTTGAAATGTCGGGTGTGCCGCGCATGCATGAGCGCCCCATCGGCGACTTGGTGGATGCGTTGCGCCAGCTGGGTTGCCAGATCGACTATCTGGGCAACGAAGGTTTCCCGCCACTGCGCATCCGCCCTGCCAACTTGTCTCAACTGGACCGGACCCAGCCCATTCGCGTGCGCGGCGATGTGTCCAGCCAATTCCTTACGGCCCTGCTCATGGCGCTCCCCTTGATCGCCAAGGAAGAGCCCGTGCACATTGAAGTCGTTGGCGAACTGATTTCCAGGCCCTATATCCACATCACGCTGGAGTTGCTGGCACGCTTTGGCATTGTGGTGCACAACGACAACTGGCAACGTTTCACCATCGCGGCCGGCAGCAGCTATCAGTCACCTGATGAGGCCTATGTAGAAGCAGACGCCTCATCTGCAAGTTATTTCATAGCACTGGGCGCACTTTCTGCCAGTCTTGACGGGCAAAATGGCATTAAAGTAATGGGTGTCGGCAAAGACTCCATTCAAGGTGATATCCGCTTTGTGGAAGCTGCCCAGGCTATGGGAGCGGTAGTGGAAAGCGGTCCCAATTGGCTCCACGTCCGTCGTGGTGCATGGCCACTCAAAGCCATTGACCTGGACTGCAACCACATTCCCGACGCAGCCATGACGCTGGGCACCATGGCGCTATATGCGAACGGCACAACCACACTGCGCAACATAGCCAGCTGGCGGGTCAAGGAAACCGATCGCATTGCGGCCATGAGCAAGGAGCTGCGCAAACTTGGAGCCGCAGTGGAAGAAGGCACGGACTATATCCGCATCACGCCACCTGCTACGCCCCAGGACTGGAAAGCTGCCAGCATCCACACCTATGACGACCACCGCGTAGCCATGTGCTTTTCGCTGGCTGCGTTCAACCCGGCAGGCCTGCCCATACGCATTGAAGATCCGAAGTGTGTCGGTAAAACCTTCCCGGACTATTTCGAAGCTTTGTTCAGCGTGACCCAGCCTTCCCATCCTGCCCCGGTAATCTGTATTGATGGGCCTACTGCGTCCGGCAAAGGCACGATTGCCGCCATCGTTGCCGAGCGCCTTGGGTTTTATCTGCTGGACTCCGGCGCACTGTATAGAATCACTGGTCTGATAGCGACAAAAGCCGGACTGACTCTGACCGAGAGCAATGCCCAAGCCATTGCCGACCTTGTACGCAGCAAGGTCATAAGCTTTACCCCGGATCAGCGCGTACTGGTGGACGGTGAAGATATTTCCCTGGAGATTCGCACTGAAGCAGCAGGCATGAATGCCTCCAAAGTCTCTGTTTTCCCGCCTGTGCGCGAGGCTTTGCTTCAAGTTCAGCGTGATTTTTGCAAGCTGCCCGGCTTGGTCGCAGACGGTCGCGACATGGGCACCACCATCTTCCCGGACGCGGCTTTGAAGGTCTATTTGACCGCCACTGCCCAATGCCGTGCCGAGCGTCGCTACAAGCAATTGATTTCCAAGGGACTTTCTGCTAGGATGTCAGACCTTGTTGCGGATCTTGAGGCCCGCGATGCACGCGACATGAATCGTGCTGCTTCTCCTCTCAAACCCGCAGAAGATGCTCTTCACATTGACAACTCAGAAGGCACGGTGGAACAAGCCGTGCAGCAAGTGTTGGCCTGGTGGGAGCAACGCCAGCCTTTTGCGCGCAGCGCATAAGGTGGCAACTTGGCCCGCAGGCCACATCCGCGCTTGATGTGCACTGGTTCTGCGGCTGTCTAACCTTTAACCCGCAGGTTTTACCTGCATCCTCCGTTTACAGCCATAAAAACGTGCAGCAATGGTGCTGTCGGAAACCTGTAAATGGACAAGGAACTACATGTCTGAATCTTTTGCCGCCCTCTTTGAAGAATCGTTGCAACGCACTGAAATGCGTCCCGGCGAAGTTATCACCGCTGAAGTCGTGCGCGTTGAGCACAACTTCGTGGTGGTGAACGCTGGCTTGAAGTCTGAAGCCTATGTGCCAATCGACGAATTCAAGAACGACCAGGGCGAAATCGAAGTTCAAGTTGGCGACTTCGTGTCCGTGGCTATCGGCTCGATTGAAAACGGCTACGGCGACACCATCCTGTCCCGCGACACAGCGAAGCGTCTGGCTTCCTGGCTGTCCCTGGAAAAGGCTCTGGAATCCGGCGAGTTTGTCACCGGTACAACTTCTGGCAAGGTCAAGGGCGGCCTGACCGTTCTGGTCAACGGCATCCGTGCATTCCTGCCCGGTTCGCTGATCGACACACGTCCCGTCAAGGATCTGACTCCTTACGAGAACAAGACCATGGAATTCAAGGTCATCAAGCTGGACCGCAAGCGCAACAACGTTGTGTTGAGCCGTCGTGCTGTGGTGGAAGCCTCCATGGGCGAAGAGCGCGCTAAGCTGATGGAAACCCTGAAGGAAGGCGCTATCGTTCAAGGCGTGGTCAAGAACATCACCGAATACGGTGCGTTCGTGGACCTGGGCGGTATCGACGGTCTGCTGCACATCACCGACATGGCATGGCGTCGCGTACGTCACCCATCCGAAGTGGTGACAGCTGGTCAAGAAATCACTGCCAAGATCCTGAAGTTTGACACCGAGAAGAACCGCGTGTCTCTGGGTCTGAAGCAAATGGGTGACGATCCATGGATGGGCGTTGCTCGCCGCTATCCTTCGGCTACTCGCCTGTTCGGCAAGGTTACTAACATCGCCGACTACGGTGCCTTCGTGGAACTGGAACCCGGCATCGAAGGCCTGGTGCACGTTTCCGAAATGGACTGGACCAACAAGAACATCGCTCCTTCCAAGCTCGTGTCTCTGGGCGACGAAGTCGAAGTCATGGTTCTGGAAATCGACGAAGACAAGCGTCGCATCTCCTTGGGCATGAAACAATGCAAGGCCAACCCATGGCAAGAATTTGCTCAGAACACCAAGCGTGGCGACAAGGTGAAGGGCCCCATCAAGTCCATCACCGACTTCGGCGTGTTCGTGGGCCTGGCTGCCGGCATCGACGGTCTGGTGCACCTGTCTGACCTGTCCTGGAACGAAACTGGCGAAGCAGCCGTTCGTAACTACAAGAAGGGTCAAGAAGTTGAAGCCATCGTGTTGGGCGTGGACGTCGAGCGCGAGCGCATCTCCCTGGGCATCAAGCAGCTGGACAGCGACCCCTTCACCACATTCGCAACTGTGAATGACAAGGGCCAGATCGTGACCGGCAAGGTCAAGACTGTGGATGCCAAGGGTGCTGAAATCGACCTGGGCGACGACATCGTTGGTTACCTGCGCGTTTCCGAACTGTCGCGTGACCGTGTGGAAGATGCACGCTCCGTGCTGAAGGAAGGCGACGAAGTGACTGCTGTGGTGATCAACGTGGATCGCAAGACCCGCAACATCCAGTTGTCCATCAAGCAAAAGGACATGGCTGAACAGCAAGAAGCCATGGCTTCCCTGTCGGCACAGTCTTCCAAGGAAAATGCCGGTACTACCAGCCTGGGTGCTCTGCTGCGCGCCAAGCTGGACGCCGACAAGTAAAAAGTCTTTAAAAACCGCTTTCTAAGCGGTTGCAAAGACCCCGGCGGGCGCTTTCAGGGCGCCCGTCGTTTTTTCCAAGTCCTGCTTGGGATGATTGAGCTATGACCCGATCTGATTTAGTTGAAGAGCTGGCTGCCCGTTTTGCCCAGCTCACCCAGCGTGATGCCGAGCACGCCGTTAAAACCATTCAAGACGCCGTCAGCGATGCCTTGGTGCAAGGCCAGCGTATTGAAATTCGTGGTTTTGGAAGTTTCTCCGTCTCCCGCCGCCCTGCCCGCATTGGTCGCAATCCACGCAGCGGTGAATCGGTCCATATCCCGGAAAAACGGGTTCCACATTTCAAGCCTGGCAAAGCTCTGCGTGAAGCCGTTGACTTCCAGCCTCACACAGACAAGGCTGTACCTGCAGCTACTACCAATTGAAGGCCTCTGCTTTCTTTGACTCACTGATTACCCGCAAGCCCTCCTGTGCGCCTAAAATTCAAGGCAACTAGGAAGGGCTCGCATGAAATACCTGCTGTGGCTGCTCAAGGCAGCCATTTTTTTCACCCTGTTTGCCTTTGCGCTCAACAATCAGCAAGCCGTCACCGTGCACTTTTTCTTTGGCACGTTCTGGCAAGCGCCGCTGGTGCTTGTGGTTCTGACCGCATTTGTTGGTGGCCTGATTGCAGGTGTGCTGGTGATGGTGCCTCGCTGGTGGAAGCAGCGCAGCACCGCTGCCAAATTGAGTCAACCTGCAGCCTCAGAGGATGCAGACGCCACCAGCAACACCACTTCTGACCCACTCCCTCCGACCATCCATGGACTTTGATCTCAGCTGGATTCTTTTGGGCTTGCCGCTGGCCTTTGTGCTGGGCTGGCTGGCCTCGCGCATGGATTTGCGCCAAGTACGCCAAGACAATCGCCAAGCACCCAAAGCCTATTTCAAAGGCCTGAACTTCTTGCTCAACGAACAGCAAGACAAAGCTATTGACGCCTTTATTGAAGCCGTACAGAACGATCCGGAAACAGCCGATTTGCACTTTGCTTTAGGCAATCTTTTCCGCCGCCGTGGTGAATACCACCGTGCCGTACGCGTGCACGAGCACCTGCTCTCGCGTGCCGATCTGACCAAGGAAGACCGCGACCGTGCCCAGCATGGGCTGGCCCAGGACTTTTTGAAGGCAGGTCTGCTGGACCGCGCGGAAGAAGCGCTGCGCCGCCTGGAAGGCTCCAGTTATGAAGCCGAAGCACGCCTGGCACTGCTGGCGATTTACGAGCGCTCACGCGACTGGGCTCAAGCGGCAGACATTGCCCGACGCATGCAGACTTCTAAGCAGGGTGACTTCAGTGGCCGACTGGCGCATTATCTCTGTGAGCAAGCAGCCGAACAAGCTGACCATGCACAACTGGACACTGCCCATCAACTGCTGCATGAAGCCGTGCGCATTGCACCGCAGACTCCACGTCCACGCATTGAGCTGGCGCGCATCCAGCACCGTCTGAACCAATCGAGCGATGCCTGGAAGACTTTGCAGGAGTTGGCACAAGCTACCCCGCAAGGCCTGCCATTGGCAGCCCCATTGATGCTGGAAGTGGCTGCCGCCACCGGCCAGCAGACCGCTGCGACACAACTGCTGCGCAGCCGCTATGAGCAATCACCCTCCTTGGATTTGCTGGATGCGCTGGTGGCACTCAACACCACACCCAGTGAAAGTGAAGGTGAAAGCCGTGACTGGTACGTCAAGCACCTGGACAAGGAACCATCTCTGGTGGCTGCCACCAAGTGGCTGGCTGGTGAAAAGTTGGAGCACAAAGAACACCATCCTGCTGTGCAAAAAGCACTGGAACATGCGAGCAAACCCTTGAGCCGTTACCGCTGCGCCGCCTGTGGATTTGAAACCCGCCAGCATTTCTGGCACTGCCCAGGCTGCCAAAGCTGGGACAGCTATCCTGCCCGCCGCGTCGAGGAGCTGTAAGAAGTCCGGCCTAACGGCAGCAACAAGGGAAATGGCGCTCTGGGCAAACCGCGTATGCTTGCACCATGACCAGCGCCAAAATCTTGCTCATCGTCTACCACAGCCAGACCGGCGGAACTTTGCAAATGGTGCAAGCGCTGGCCCAAGGGGCCGCGCAGGAAAGTGATCTGCAGGTGCGCTTGCTACGCGCCGCTGACACCGGTCCAAGCGATGTTCTGGCGGCTGATGGTTACGTTTTCGCAACACCAGAGAACCTTGCAGCCATCAGTGGCATGCTGAAAGACTTCTTCGATCGCAGCTACTACGAGGTGCTGGATCGTATCAATGGTCGGCCTTATTGCACGCTGGTTTGTGCTGGCAGTGACGGCAGCAATGCAGCCCGCCAGATTGAGCGTATCGCCACAGGCTGGCGTTTGAAAGCAGTGGCAGAGCCGTTGATTGTGTGCACCCATGCACAAACCCCTCAAGCCATTGCTGCCCCCAAGCACATAGACAGCACTTCGCTCGCTGCTTGCTCCGAGCTGGGTGCTGCCCTGGCCAACGGCTTGGCACTTGGAATATTCTGACGCTCGATGCCAAACCGGGTTCAAAGCCACGTGATTGCCCGCATAGGCGCAACCCAACGACGTACTCCATGCATGCAGGCAGCACCAATAAATAGCCCTCCAAAGCAGTGCATGCGAGCTTTATTTTTATGCAGCCAGAACAGTTTTTTCTCGCATTGCAATGATGCGAAAGAGACTGTCATTACACCGCACCATCACATGGATGGTGCATAGTCATGCTCCATGCAAAAGAATCAGCGCTTTGGCCCGCACCTGCGGCTTATTGGGATGGCCGTGCTATGGGGAGCATCTTGGCCTGCAGGGCGCATCATTGCGCAGTCCATGTCACCTCTCGCAGGTTCCTGCTTGCGTTTTTTGTTGGCTGCCATGGTATTGATTCCATGGATGTATTGGGCCGGAGGCCTCGGCCAGTTAAAGACCTGGAGCGCCAAACGCTGGCTCGGCATGACCGCAGCGGGTGCTACTGGTGTCTTCGGCTATGCCGCGTTCTTCTTGTCAGGCTTGCAGCACCTGCCCGCAGGCAAGGCTGCGTTAGTCATTACGCTCAATCCAGTGGTCACCTTGCTCATGGCTGCATGGTTGTTCAAAGAACGGTTAAACACCATCATTGTCGTTGGGATTGCGATGGCTATCGCGGGGGCCATGGTGGTGCTCTCACACGGTAACCCACTGGATCTTCTCCAAGGAGCCGTGGGCATTGGTGAGCTTTTGATTCTTGGCTGCGTGGTGTGCTGGGTGCTCTATACCTTGATCGGACGCTGGATGCTTACCGGCGTGGATGCGTTGTCCACAACCGCCGTCACGAGCTCCATCGGTGCACTCATGCTCATGGTGGGCAGTTTGGTCGTCGAAGGGCCACAAGCACTGATCGACGCAGCCCACAGCGGGGCAACAGCTTGGGCAGCCTTGCTGTTTCTTGCATTTGGAGCCACTGCGCTGGCTTACGCCTGGTACTTTGACGGCGTCAAATCCCTTGGCGCAGGCGCAGCATCTGGATACATCACCTTGGTGCCACTGTTTGGCGTACTCATTTCAGCACTTTTGCTGGGAGAGCGTATTGACACACCCATGCTGCTGGGTGGAGCGATGGCCATAGCAGGCACCGGAATCATGAATTGGGGACGTGCACGCGGTTAGGTGCCACTGCACGGGGTACTTTGACACGGCTCTTTCACAACAGGCATGGGCTCTGCAATACAACGCTGCGCAAGGCATGTTAGGGCACGCCAGCTAAGGCAGCGGCTGGGGCACAGCACGATATAAGCAATGCTCGCGCAACGCATGTCCCAAAGGGACAGCGGGATGTTGAAATGTCTGCTCATCACGTGTCATTCCCAGTTTTTGCATGACACGCTGTGAGCGCAAATTCGGCAGCGCGGTAAAAGCCACGACTTCTTTGAGTTGCAGCTGATGGAAGGCAAATTCCAGCGCTGCCTTGGCCCCCTCAGTGGCAAGACCTTGCCCCCAGCTGCTGCGCAACAAGCGCCAGCCCACCTCCACACAAGGCGAAAACGGCAAGTGATCCTCCGACACATGCAAACCGATGAATCCAAGAAAGGAAGCACTGGATTTTTCTTCGACTGCCCAAAAGCCCCAGCCTCGTTGCGCAATCAACTCCCGGCAACGCTGCGCAATGGCATTGCTTTGAGCGGTGCTCAACGTGGCGGGGAAATAGCGCATGGTTTCAGCATCAGCATTCAGACGCGCAAAAATCGGGTAATCATCACTGCGCCACTGTCGAAGCCGCAATCTTGGCGTTTCCAAGGTATGGATGTGGATCATGTCAATTTCTTCGTTCACAGAGGTAACACGGTTTGCCTGAACTGCCGCATTTCAGCTTGAAAGAAACGGTATGTTTCGGACAAGCCCGTGGCAGCCGACACTACCCATCCTCCAGCCCCACATGGAAGCTGACCATTTTTCACAGCTTTTTGTTCGGACCCGGAGTCAGCGCAACCATATCGCCACTACTGGCGGCTCGCATCAATCGCTGAAACGTGGGGCAAACGAGATGACTGCTCTCAGGGCAATTGGCGGCATGCTTCAAACCGTCACGCACTGCTTTTAAGCGTCCAATGGTGGCATCCAGCTCACGTGCTTTACGCAGCAGCATCTGCCGATCAATCTCAGGCTCACCTTGAGCATTCAGCATAGCCGCCATTTCCTGTAGCGAAAAGCCTGCAGCACGGCCCAACATGATGAGGGCCAGCCGATCCAGAATATCTGGGCCAAACAAACGACGCTGCGCATGTCTGCCAACAGACTGAATCAGACCCTTTTCTTCATAAAACCGAATCGTTGATGCGGCCAAGCCGGTTCGTTTGACCACTTCTGAAATATCCATGCATACACCCTTGCGTTAAAGTGCACTTGAACCTCTAGAGTACAAAAACACTGTAGTTAGGAATTGGAAAACGGGGGTTTTATGTGTGATTGGAGTTGGTGGAAATGTATTGCAGCTGTTGGCATAGGTGCCACCATGTGCATGGATCTGTGGTCGTACATGCTACGACGTTTAGGCATTGCCACGCTGGATTACGCGATGCTGGGGCGATGGTGTGGTCACTGGTTCAGCGGAACATGGTTCCACACACCGATCCAGCAATCGCAGCCCATCCGAAATGAAAAGCTGTTGGGATGGGCGCTGCACTATCTAACAGGCATTGTCTTGGCCGCATGCCTGTTGTCAGTCACTGATGCTCAGCCGCAGCTGCTGCAAGCACTGACCTTTGGTGCCGCTACGGTGCTCATGCCATGGCTGGTCATGCAACCCGCCCTGGGCGCTGGCATGGCTGCTGCCAAAACTGCGCAGCCCTGGCTGCAACGCTGTGTAAGCCTGGCAACGCATCTGGTATTTGGTGCAAGTCTGCTTTTATGTGCCAAAGCATTCAATGCACTCTTGCTATGTGACTGTGTGATTGAATAAACTGCACCAGCTATGCTCGCCAAACTCGTCTGCTGTGAACCCCTGCGCTTGCCAACCTGACAGCAGAAGACGCTGCAGTAGCAACATGCTCGTCCATGCGGTCCAGTCCATGCAACCTGCAGCCAGCCGACAAAAAGCTTTCAGCCATGAAGGACTAAAGCCGGGCTCACATCCAATGTGCCTTTGTGCAAGACGCTGAATCAACCACTACAGCTTCAAGCGCATGGTAATGTGGTCAATGCCCGCTTCGTCATACACCTCACCTTCGGGCAGAAAGCCCGCTAGGGCATAGAAGTTTTGCGCATGAACCTGGGCATGCAACACTGCTTCCTTGTCACCCCGGTCTCGAGCTGCGGCAATCAATGCATCCAGCACCTGTCGCCCCACGCGACTGCCGCGCAACTCGCGGGCCACTGCCATGCGACCAATGCGTGCCACGCCTGGGGCATCGCTGACCAGGCGCCCCGTCGCCACAGCATGCCCCAAGCGATTGGTCATCACAACGTGGCGGCACATGGTATCGAACTCGTCAATCTCGATCTCTCGCGGCACACCCTGCTCTTTGACAAACACTTCCATGCGCAAGCGCTCAGCCAAACGGCCCAGATCATTCCAGTTGCCCGATTGGAGCTGCACCATGTCTTCACCAGCTTCAAACGCCGTCAGCATATCGCGCAACTGCTGCGGCACAGCTCGCGGAGTTTGTGTGGCATCGGCAAACACGTACACCAAGTCCACGGTATTGAGCAACTGCTGCCCACGGAAGATGGCCGCTTCAAATTGCAGTGATGTGTTGCCCTGCTTGACACAGCGGATGCCCACATCCAGCACATCACCCATCTGCGCAGAGGCGTGATAGGTCACCGAGGCCTTCTTCACAAACAACTCGCCACCCAGGCTGGCCCAGCTTTGGGCATAAGGCATGGCCATTTGCTTCCAGTAATCTGTCACAGCCACATCGGCATACATCAGGTAATGGGCGTTGAAAACAATCTTCTGTGCATCCACTTCAGCCCAACGCACGGTCAATCTGTGGCGGCAGCGAAAATCTTGAGGGCGCATATGCTTCTTTCTAACATTCGTTTAAACGCTGGCGGGCGATGTGCCCAAGGCAGCACGCAGGGCTGCCGCCATATCGGTATGGGCTTGTCGCGCCTCGGCAATGGCTCGCCCCATTTTGATGAATTCGTGTGTAACGCCTTTGTAGATCTCCAGCTCCACCGGCACGCCCGCCATGCGCAGCATGTCGGCGTATTGCACACCTTCATCAACCAGCGGATCCAGTTCTGCCAAACAAAAAAAGGCCGGAGCAACACCTTCCGCATCCGTCGCAAGCAACGGCGCAAAGCGCCAATCTTCACGATCAGCCTCATTGCGAATGTAGTTGTTGAAGAACCAGTGAATGCCTTCACGCTCCAAAACCAAACCCTGCGCATAGCGAAAGTGTGAGTCCGTATCCTGGTGGGCACAGGTGCCGGGATAGATCAGCAATTGCAGTTGCAAAGGCAGCTTGGCATCGCGCGCCTGTAAGGCACATGCTGCAGCCAAGGTACCGCCTGCGCTATCCCCTCCCACTGCCATGCGCGTTGTATCCAGCCCCAGCGCCTTCCCCTGTGTGTGCAGCCATTGCAGCGCATCCCAGGCATCATGAATAGCAGTCGGAAACTTGTACTCCGGTGCCAATCGGTAATCCAGTGACACCACGGCACAACCCGCCAGATAAGCCAGACGGCGACACAACACATCGTGGGTGGCCACACTGCCAATGGTGAAACCGCCTCCATGCAAGTACAGCAGCACCGGTAAAGCAGTCGCTGTGCTTGGCGCATACAAACGGGCTGACAGCGACGCGCCATCCCGGGAAGGAATCTGGATATCTTCTACGCGCGGAAGTTCTTGTTTGGCAATTTCGAGTACCCCTGCCCCTGCCTCGTAGGCTGCACGAGCCTGCTGCGGCGTCAGCGTATGCAGATGGGGACGATTGGCACGCACCATGCGGCGCAGCACATCGCGCATGGCAGGGTTCAGAGGATGGTTGAGTTCGAGTTCTTCGGTCACAGCACGCAAGCAACAATCACAAAGCTGCACATCATGCAGCATTAGCAAGCCAGTTGCTGGCCTGTGGCTTGTCCCATGTGTGACGTGGTTCAACCTTTTCTCAGGGTTCTCAAGGTAGCCTATGCGCGAACAGTTGGCGAAGATGCCTGCGTTTGATCCTCTGAGGGCTTGGAGACGGTTATGGCTTTTATCAATTACGTCACGCAAATACAGTTTGACTACGGTGCCGTACGCTTGCTGGCCCAGGAGTGTCAGCGTGTAGGCATAACCCGCCCCATGGTGGTAACCGACGCTGGTGTCAAAGCTGCGGGTGTACTGCAAAAAGCGCTGGATGCCCTGGGCGATCTCCCCGTTACGGTGTTTGATGCCACTCCCAGCAATCCCACGGAAGCTGCAGTTCGTGCTGCTACGCAACTTTATCTGCAAAGCAACTGCGACGGCCTGATTGCTGTCGGTGGTGGCAGCGCCATTGACTGCGCCAAAGGGGTCGCCATCACAGCCACCCACCCTGGCCCGCTGAAAACCTACGCCACGATTGAAGGAGGTTCTCCCAAGATCACCGAGGCGGTTGCCCCCATCATTGCCGTGCCCACCACCAGCGGCACTGGCAGCGAGGTGGCACGAGGCGCCGTCATCATCGTTGATGACCAGCGCAAACTGGGTTTTCACTCCTGGAATCTGGTGCCCAAGGCTGCCATTTGCGACCCTGAGCTCACGTATGGGCTCCCTCCCGTGCTGACTGCTGCCACTGGCATGGATGCCATAGCGCATTGCATGGAAACGTTTATGTCCGCCGTGTTCAACCCACCCGCTGACGGAATTGCACTGGATGGTTTGAGCCGGGGCTGGGCGCATATCGAGCGTGCGACCCGCAATGGGCAAGATGCCGAAGCACGTCGCCAGCTCATGAGTGCCAGCATGCAAGGAGCGATGGCATTCCAAAAAGGCCTGGGCTGTGTTCACAGCATGAGCCACAGTCTGGGCGGAATTGAACCCCGCCTGCACCACGGCACACTGAATGCCATGTTCCTGCCGGCCGTGGTGCAGTTCAATGCACAATCCGAGTCGGTGCAGCGCGAACAGAGACTGGAGAAAATGGCCCATACCATGGGGCTGGTCAGCGCCACCGACATTCCCGCTGCCATCAAAGACATGAATGCGCGCCTGGGACTGCCCACAGGCTTGGCCGCCATGGGTGTAGATAGAGCATGTTTTGACAAGCTTATCGATGGTGCCCTCAAAGACCATTGCCACAGCACCAACCCACGCGCAGCCAGTGCACAGGATTACGAGGAGATGCTGCTCAGTTCCATGTAAGGCCCAGGCAAAGTCCGATGTCAACCATAGCCTCAGCTGGCTGCATCGGCATTGGGTGACTGCGCGCTACTGCTTTGATGCGCTTCGCGCAAGGTGCCCATCAGCTCTTTGACCATATCATGTAATACGCCCAGCTCATCATCATCGATTTCCCGTGGCGCATCGTGCATGATGCACAGCGTGCCCAGCACCTGCCCTTTTTTGCTCTTGAGCGGCACACCAGCGTAAAACTTCACCTCTGCCTCCAGCAAGACCGGGTTGTCTGCAAAACGCGGATCGCGCGCAACATCCTCCACCACCAAGTCTTCACCGTCACGCACAACATAAGAACAAATCGAGATGTCGCGCGGCAAACCTGGCCTGCCTTCCGGTGCGCTGCTGCGCACCAGCAGACTTCCGGGTGTATGCACCCAGTCGTGATCCACCAAGGACACCTGCGCATACTTGACATTAAAGGCATTGGCCGCCTTCAACACCGCTTCTTTGTAGGTAGGCAAAAGCTCGGGGGCTAAAGCACCGCTGTGCTGGAGAAACTGCACGCGCTCGGAATCTCCTTCGGGCAGCTCTGCCGCCACATACCCTTGCCGCACCTGTTCCGGTGAAATCAGTTGCTGCATGCGTAGAAGCAACTCCTGCATGCTGGTGACCACACTCACTGCCCCCATGCGCTGAACCACAGTTTCCTGCAACACTTCCGGGGCTGCATTCCATAGCGCCAACACCACCTGGATATGTGGATAACGGCGACGCACACGGCGCAGCATCTGACGCACCATTGCCTGCGGCTGGGCGTGGAAGGTAGACATCACCAGCCACTGCACATCTGCCCAGCCTGCTGTTTCCTCCGGCCCTACAGCAGCTGTAATGGCGTGCACGCCACTGGTTGCATGGATACCATGCAAGCGCAAGCTGTGCATGGCCATGTCTGCCGCCAATGCATCGACCTCCCACCTCACTCCCACGCAATGCACCCGGCCGCGCAATGCCGTTGCAACATGCACGCCCTGAGCGGAATAGTCTTCCAGCAAGTCTTCAAGCAAGTCCTCCATCCCACTGGACAGGCGCATGCGGTGCTCTGCTGTGGCATTTTCAGTATGGTGTTTGTAGGCCAGCTTCAGCGTTGGCACACCGACCTGTTCGTAGAAATTCATCACTGCATCAGCGTTATCGGCTTCAGTGGCTTTGGCAGGGAAACGCTCTGCAATCTCATCCTGCGCCAGATCAATGGCACCGTTGACATCGTCTGCCAAAAGACGCTGGTACAAGCGATGCGGAGCATCCAGTACCGGTTGACTCCCCAGCAGCACTTCCATGAATTGCAGGCCCGGCAAATAGCGCCCCAGCACAAGGCAACACACAGTCAAAGGGGTGGAAAGAATCAACCCAATCGGTCCCCACAAAGCCGTCCAGAAGGTTGCTGCCATGATGATTGCCAAGGTGGACAGACCTGTGCTGGAGCCGTACAGCCACGGCTCAATCACGTTGTTACTGATCAGCTCCAGCAAAAGGATCAAGCCCAAGGTCCACAACAACATGTCCCAACCAGGCGCCACGGCAAAGGCCAAGGCCAAGGGGAATACGGCAGAAATCATCGGCCCCACATATGGCACAAAGCGCATGATGGTGGCCAGCACTCCCCACAAAATCGCTCCCGGCACACCAATAATCCAGAGGCCAAGGGCCATGGGAATGCCATATGTGACATTGACAATGAACTGCATGCGCAGGTATTTGCCAATGCGGTCAGAAGCTTCATCCAGCGCATCGGTGGCCAGATGCAAATTGCCCCCCATCAAGCGCAGCAAGCGGTCGCGCAAGTCGTCCCTGTCCAGCAGAATCAAAATCACAAACAGCAGCACGATGCCAATCATGGCTACAGGCTCACTGACTTTATCGAGCCATTGCATGACCACTTCCAGCGGCTTGGGCTCTTCTCGCACCACCTCCACTTTCTGAATCTTGGGTTCCCCGCGCGAAGCCTCGGCTGCTGCTTTGCTGATTTCGGTTTCCACAGTACTGTAGGTTTTCAGCGCCCCATCCCAGGCACTGGGTCCCTTGCTGAGCGCTCTCAGATTTTTGAGTTTTTGCTTGATGGTATTTTGGTAGGTAGGCAAATCAGCACTCAGGCTCTGCACCTGCTTGCCCAGATAAAACCCCATACCGGTCAGCGCACCCAGGCCCAATGCCACCACTACCAGGGTTGCAGCCATGCGTGGCAGCCCCCAACGCTTTAGCCGCGTGACAGCGGGGTCAAGCAAAAATCCCAGCAACACCGCCAGTGCCAGAGGAATCAGAATATCGCGCCCGAAATACAGAGCCGCAATGATGACACTGGCAATCAGCAAACCAATCAGCCAGCGCATGCCGGGCAGGATGTCTGCCAGGGATTGCAGACTCGCATCCTGCACCTGGGCATAACGTACCTGCGTGCGGCGGTCATGCCCAGCACCACCAGGCTGAGGCTCGGCGGATGGTACTTTGGGAGGAATGGAAGTGATGTGAGATGACTGCTGCTCGGAAGACATAGCTGCGAAGGTTGGAAGAAGCGGCCCTAGAGTCGCATCCATGCGGCAGCGCTACTTGTCATCCTTTTACGCTTGGGTACGCATGAGTTTGCAGTCTTTTCACGGAGGTTTTCTAGGCTGCAGACTGCCAAGAAACCTCAATGCGGGTACCTTGTCCCAGCTCTCCCTCAATAATTTCCATGCGAGCCCCCGCCAACCGCGCGCGCTTGTGCATATTGGTCATACCGCGTCCACCATCCAGCGCAGGCATTTCCGTCAAGACCTGTGCCCGGGTATTGAAGTAGCCACAGCCGTCGTCCGCGATCACAAGCGTTCCGCTGCCGGAGGCCAGTGAGAGCCTCACTTCCAGCACCCTGCATTGCGAGTGCCGCAGGGAATTGCTGATCGCTTCCTGCGCCAACATGGCCAGTTGCACCCCCTGGTTGCCGCACGGGCTCTGATCCACATCCTGCACGGGCATCTGCCACATCATTCGAATACCGCGCATGTCCAGCAAGGGCTGTACCCGGCAACGGATGGAGGCGAGGCGCTCCACCAAGCTTGCATCCGCATCGTCGAGCATGCCCATTTCAGCGCGCAGCGCCCACATGGCATTTTCAATGCTGTGGCGTATGGCCACATAGTCGTTTTGCGGTGCATCGAGCAACGCCTGCGCCTGAAACAGGTGTGCGCACACACCATCATGCAGGTTCTGGGCAATACGAATGCGCTCAGCCTTGACCTCACCGGAAACTCGTACCAGTCGCCGCTTTTGCCAGCGCAACGCGCGACGCAACAGTACATAAACAAAGCCGATGCCAAGGCATTGCACCGACAAGACCAGCAGCCAGTTCACCCACTCTGTATGGCTTACATCAGCGCCCAGCAGCCACAACCCAAACAGCAAGACCGTGAAGTTACAAAGTAGCAAGGCTGCACAACCCCCTACCACACGCATGTCTGGCGCAACCATGGAAGACACCTTGGCTATATCAGGCCGTGCAGCAAAGCCGCGCGTACAGCCTGAGTACGGCTTTTTATCTGCAGCTTTCGATAGATATTGCGTACATGACTGTTGACTGTCAGCGTCGTGATCTGCAGTTGCAGTGCAATTTCCTGGCTGGTGTAACCACTGGCGACATGGCGCAGGATTTCTCGCTCACGGCTCGATAGCTGGGCGCTTTCCACAGGCTTGCTTTCTCCCGCATTACCGCGCAGCCTCTCCAGCAGCCGTCGGGCGACATGGGGGGTGATGGAAGCACCACCATTAGCGACCTGCAACACGGCCTGCACATAACTGCCGAACCAGCAATGCTTGACCAGATAGCCAGCAGCACCGTGCTCAATAGCCTGCAGCAGCTGCGAGTCTCCCTCCATCACCGAGATGATGATGGTTTCAGCCGCCGGTCGCAGAGAACGCTGCAGGTTGAGCAAGTCGAAACCGGTTCCATCCTCCAGTTTCAAATCTGCCAGCAGAACATCAAATGCTTCACGACGCATCAGGCGCTTGGCCTCGCGCAGACTTCCTGACTGCCCCACCAGCAAAACGCGCTGATCTGCCATCAATTCATGCTCAACCACGCGTCTTACATGTGCATCGTCATCCACCAGCAACACGCGAATGGGCTTGTCCCTTTGCCCCACCATAAAGCCCGGCCACTGCATGGGCATGGCTGTGCTGCCATTCCCAACACCTTCCCATTGTTGCGGCTGCGAAATGCCTTCTTGGTTGGAAATCATTGCCGTCCTTCAAAATAATTGCAGTATTTACACTTTGAAACTAGTTATTTTTATATTTACTTTTTCTAAGAAAAATACAAAGTCAAAAGTTTTTTGCTATGAGTTTCAACCCAAGCATAGCCGATCCATGATGCGACTACTTACCAAATTTACAGGATTGGCTGTTGACTGACATAACGAGACACTGGCTTCAGGCCATCGAAACTGACTTCAGGCCTGCTGGCAGAGGCGTTCTCTGCCAGACAAATCATGAAATACATTGAATCTAAGGAGTGCAATCATGAAAAAGACAATCGCTATGGTCGCTTTGACCCTGCTGGCATCTACCTCTTTTGCTGAAAGCTTTGGCCAAGGCTCCGGCAAGCCCGGCGGTGGCTCCAGCGGAGGACAGAACGATACCGCGGGCATCCAGATTGATGCCGCCACCGTTCAGGCGACATCACTGAGCTGGTCCAGCGCCACAAATACTGCATTCGACAACGCTACCGCCCGCCAAAATATCTCCTCGAATACCGCAGGAGTTAGCGTGAAGGGCCAACTGACGCAAATCACCAGCGCAAGAGATTCTGCTATCTCCAACTACGCGGATGGCTCCTCCTATGCCTCGCAGAATCTGGCGAGCAACCTTGGCGATGTGAAGAACACGGCTGCACTGACCCAGTTTGTAAGTCTGAAACGCTCCAGCGTTGTCAACCACGCAGCCTCCAATGCCAGCGCCGTTCAAAACCTCTCGACAAACAATGCCTGCGTGACCTGCAAGTAATCTGCAGCCCATCCAGACTTTTGCCTGTTAGTAAAGGAGCATGCTCCTTTACTAACAGTTCTATGGTGAGGAGCACATCATGCATACGCTAAATACCTACCGGATATGGATGGCTGGACTGGGCTTGTTCACAGCCAGCGCCAGCTGGTCAGCCCCTGGCGAAGACACGATCCAGCTGCAGCAACCCGTGGAACATCTGCAGTTGCCACTTGGAGCATCCTCCAAATCTCAGGGTCTGGACTCCAATACCGAAATTCCGACCTCGCTCAGAGCAAAGATCGTGCGCTACGAAGCCAAGACGTTCACAGACAGAACCGACGACATATACACCGATACCGATGTCACAAGGCAAGTGACAACCCAAGCCAATCGAAAAACCTGTATCCAAGACGTTGGCAGCAATGTGGGTTCGCAAGTTTCAGGAACCAAGGACCAAGTCGTGGTTTTGAGAGGCGATCTGATCAACGTCTGCCGTTAATACAGTTGCTGGATACCTACAAAGAATACGGTTGCGAGGAAAATATGACAAATCTACACCGGGCAGTTTTTCCGATGCGACTGAGAATGCAATGCGTTGGCGCTTTTCTCAGCGCAGCAGGACTGCTTGCTGGGTGTACGCCCCTGAGCCCGGCCAAAGATGCTGCTTACCATGCCCGAGCACCCGAGATCAATCGCCCCGCGGTGCGTCCTACGCGCTCTTTTTCAAGCTTCTCCGACTCCTTGATGTGCATGGACCATCTTTTCCGGGAAACCGGCATGGGGACGGTGCTCATCACCAGTAAATCCATTCCGGATTATTCAGGCCGAATTGCAGTTGCCACCAAGGAAATGGTCGTCACTGCCCTTTCCCAGATGTCGCGCGTCAGCAATGCATTCCGGTTTGTGGACTATGAGGTGAACATTGCCCAGCAAGACACGGTGCAGAACCTCACCACCTTGCTGCTCAACAACAACCAGATTCGTCTACAACGGCCTGCGTTGTATGTATCGGGCGCTATCGCCTTTGTAGACCAGCAAGTCACCAGCAACAATTTTGATGTCGGTACTTCTGCTTCACGTCTGGAGACAGGCTACAACCAAAACAAACGCTCAACGGTCATCGGCATGGAAATGCATCTGGGAGACTTTCGCAGCCGAACCATTATTCCGGGCCTGGATTCCGCCAACGAGATCGTCATTGGCAGCGGTGGACAAGGCCTGGATCTATCAGGCCGCATCGGCAATTACGGTGTGCAGTTCAATGTGGGCCGCGACTATACGCAGGGCTCTGGCCCGGCCATTCGGACATTGGTGGAACTGGCCATGGTGGAGCTGCTGGGCAAATGGGCACGCGTGCCTTACTGGCAATGCCTGACTTTGGAGCAGACACACCCAGAATTCATCCGCCAGATGCGTGAGTGGTTTGAAGAGGCGGGACCAGCCAACCGCAGCCACCTGATCCGCCGCTCCCTGCTACGACGGGGTTATCTGTCTAGTGAAACGCCAGATGAGCGCACTTTACGCCAGGCACTCATGCAGTTTCAGGCAGACGAGCGTCTGGTAGTCACGGGCATTGTGGATTTTCCGACTTATGAGCGAGCACTGCGCGACTTTGTCGGCCTGACCACTGATGGTCATTTACAACGCATTGGCTGGGCCAACACCAGCGGCTCATCAAGCACCAGCGCCCAAGCAAGCCAGCCCGGTGAACCCGTGCAGATCGACATGCAGATTGAAAACATCATGCAGGGACGCGAGCACTTCACGTCCGGCGAACAGATCTTCCTTTCAGCGACTGTCTCCCGTACGTCTTATCTCTATTGCTATATGGAAAATGGCCACAACGAAGTCATCCGCCTGCTGCCAAACGCCACCAACAACTCAGGCTGGGTGCCTGCCAGCCAGGCGATTCGTATTCCTGACTGGATGAGCCCCACCCCTGGCTTTGTCATTGATGCCGGAGCACCAGGACAAGAACGGGTGGGTTGCTTTGCAAGTCCCAGCGATCTATCAGACAAATTGCCGCCCAACCTGCAACAAGCTGCGTTCAGACCTTTGCAGGGAGCAACTTCGCTGGAAGACATTGGCAGCCAATTGCGCCAGGCAGCAGGCAGTGACCACGCTGTGGGTCAGAGCACTTTGCAGTGGCAAGTGGTAGCACCCGCTCCCGGGGCTTCGCGTCCCTGACACAGGCAAGCTCATCATGCGCAGTCTGACCTTCCTTTGCCTTGCCCACTTGATGATGTGCCAGGGCGTCATCTTCGCCCACGCACAAACCAGGGCGGTCATCAGTGTGCAGGAAGCGCAAATGCCACCGCATATCGACAGAGAGCAGTTGCGCAGCCCCTCTGTTGACCTGGATGCTGGCAGCCTTGCTCCGCCCGCGCCGTTAGCCAGCTTGCAAAAGCTGGCGGAAGCTACGCCCTCAGCCTCCGCCAGGGAGCGCAAACAGCAGGCCGAAGCAGCATGGCAGCTGGGTCTGCTCAAACTGCATGGATTGCATATGCCGCTAGGCCCTGCAGAGGCCAACAGATGGTTTGAACGCGCGCATGCACTGGGCCACCCGCTGGCTGCAGCCGGCCTTGCCTGGTGTGCGATGGATGGATGTGGTCATGCACCTCGTCCTGCACAAGCACAGAAGTGGCTGCAGGAGCTACGCCGCAGTGCTCCCGGCCGGGCCGCCTACTTTGAATGGCTGCTCATTGATGCACTTGCACCTTTGGATACGAATGCTGCCCTCAAATCCACAGCGCCAGTCACTGCCGGGAATGTGCAACGCCACAAAGAGCAGGCATTGCAGCGCGCCGTCAAAGCCAATGATCCCCATGCGCGCGTGGAATGGGGGCTGGAACTTGCCGCAGAGGGCAAAGTCAAGGAGGCAATGGCGCAGTTCCAGCAGGCGGCGCCTCACTCCGAAGCTGCCAGCCGCAATATCAAGGTGCTTCAAGAGCAGTCTAGCCAGACCACTCGCACCCACACTTCAACAGGACAGACAGGAGGAGCCTGGCAAACCTTTCGCCAGGCCCGCGTCTACCACCGTGGTGAGGGTGTTCCGGCCAACTACACGGAAGCCATCCGTCTTTACAAACGCGCGGCCGACATGGGCAGCACGCAGGCCAAGCGGATGCTGGCTCTGATTTATTCACGCCCTCAGGAAAATGGCAACATAGATATTGCGTGGATGCAGCAGTTGGCGTACGCCGATGTCACGGAGGACGGTGTGACGCCCCTGCATGTGCCTAATGCTCCGGTCAACCTCCAGCGCGACCCTACACCGCTGCATGACTATATTGATCCACGCTGGCGCAAGGCACCATGACGTACAAATATGAAAAATAAAAAGGCAGCACAGCTGCCTTTTTATTTTTGGCATGGCACAGCTCTTATTTCTTCAGGCCCTGCAGCTTGGCGAATGCAGAGGCCATGGCGTTTTGCGCCTGGGGCTCATTGCGACGCTGTGGCTGTGCATAAGCACCGCGGTTGCCTCCTGAGCTATGCCCACGCCCGGCACTCTCGAAGCGGTTGTCACGCGGACCATCGCGCCGTGCTGGCGCAGCGTCGAGCTTCATAGTCAAACTGATGCGCTTGCGATCGACATCCACTTCCAGCACCTTGACCTTGACGATCTGGCCGGTCTTCACCACCTCCCGCGCATCTTCGACAAACTTGTGGCTCATCTGGCTGACATGCACTAGGCCATCCTGATGCACGCCCAGGTCCACAAATGCGCCAAACTGCGCCACATTGCTGACAGTGCCTTCCAGAATCATGCCTTCCCTGAGGTCCTTGATGTCTTCCACGCCATCATTGAAGCGCGCCACCACAAAGTCAGGGCGTGGGTCACGACCAGGCTTTTCCAGCTCTCCCAGAATATCCTTGACCGTGATTGCGCCAAACTTCTCGGTAACAAATTGCTCGGCCTTCAAGCCCTTGAGCACTTCGCTGCGTCCCATGAGCTGTTCCACGGACTTGCCCGTCGTGGCAATGATTTTCTCCACGACCTCGTAAGTCTCAGGGTGCACGCCCGTCATATCCAGCGGATTCTCACCATCACGGATACGCAGAAAACCTGCGGCCTGCTCGAAAGTCTTGGCACCCAGGCCAGACACTTCCATCAACTGCTTGCGGCTTTTGAAGGAACCATTGGCATCACGCCAGCGCACCACCGACTTCGCTACCGATCCGCTCAGCCCTGAGACACGGGTCAGCAACGGAGCCGATGCGGTGTTCAGGTCCACGCCCACCGAGTTCACACAGTCTTCCACCACCGCATCCAGCTGGCGTGCCAGCTCACTCTGGTTCACATCGTGCTGGTATTGGCCCACGCCAATGCTCTTGGGATCAATCTTGACCAGCTCCGCCAATGGGTCCTGCAAGCGGCGTGCAATCGAAACAGCTCCGCGCAGGCTCACATCAATATCCGGCAGCTCTTGCGAGGCAAATTCACTGGCCGAATACACCGAAGCACCCGCCTCACTGACCACCACTTTCTCGATCTTTTTGTCTGCCTTGGCCGCCAGCTTGATCAAGTCGGCAGCCAGTTTGTCTGTTTCGCGGCTGGCTGTGCCATTGCCAATGGCAATCAGGTTCACGCCATGCTTTTCCACCAGGCGTGCGAGCACCGCCAAGGAGCCATCCCAGTCCTTGCGTGGTTCGTGCGGGTACACCGTGGCCGTATCCACCAGCTTGCCATTGCTGTCCACCACGGCGACCTTGACACCGGTACGGATTCCGGGGTCCAGTCCCATCACCGTGCGTGCGCCAGCAGGTGCAGCCAGGAGCAAATCTCGCAGATTGTCCCCAAACACCTTGATCGCCACCTTTTCAGCATCCTCGCGCAGTCGGCTGAACAGGTCACGCTCGGTAGACAGGCTCAGCTTGACGCGCCAGGTCCAGGCCACGCATTTGCGAATCAGGTCGTCGGCCGGACGCTTTGCATGGCTCCAGCCCAGATGCAAGGCAATCTTGCCTTCCGCCAGACTGGGCTGCCCCACTTCCGGCTCCACCGGCTGCACCAGTTTGGCTTCCAGGATTTCCAGTGCACGGCCACGAAACACCGCCAGTGCGCGGTGCGAAGGCACACGGCCAATGGGTTCGTCATAGTCGAAATAGTCGCGGAACTTGGCCACTTCAGGGTCAGCCTCGTTCTTGCTCTCAACCTTCTTGGAGCGCAGCAAGCCCTCTTCCCACAGCCATTCGCGCAGCTTCTGCACCAGGGCCGGATCTTCTGCCCAGCGCTCGGACAGGATGTCGCGCACACCATCAAGCACCGCAAATGTGGTGCTGAAGTCTGGCCCGGGCTTGCCATCATCGAGCACCGTGGCAGGCTTGCAAAAAGCCTCTGCCTCTTTGTGCGGGTCCAGGGATGGATCGGCAAACAACTTGTCAGCCAATGGTTCAATGCCAAACTCCCTGGCGATCTGCCCTTTGGTGCGGCGCTTTTGCTTGAAGGGCAGGTAAATGTCTTCCAGCTCTTGTTTGGTGGGCGCATTGGCAATCGCCAGACGCAGCGCATCGGTCAACTTGCCCTGCTCATCAATGGCTTTGAGCACGGTACCACGCCGGTCTTCCAGCTCACGCAGGTACGACAGACGCGCTTCCAGCTCACGCAATTGCACATCGTCAAGGCCACCCGTCACCTCTTTGCGATAACGAGCGATAAAAGGAACGGTGGCACCACCATCCAGCAACTCCACCGCAGCACTCACTTGCTGCGCACTGACTTTGATCTCTGCGGCAATCTGCCCAATGATTTTTTGCATGCGTTGCGCGCCCCACGGCGCTGTTTCTCCGAAAACGGGCAAGTGTGCCATAGACACCAGGACTTGCTGCACTGCGCCTGCAAGCAAATGCATATCCACTTGCTGTGTAAAGCCTGCTTTGTTCAATGGCTTCGGCGCATGCTGCAATCTGTCAAACTGCTGCAAGCATGCAAGATGATCTGTTTGGCACCGATGCCACGCCCCAACCTGCGCAGGCGCCTGCCAGGGCCGGCAAAAAACCAGCGGGCGTGCAAGCTGTTACACCTTCAACGGCTTTGCTTGACCTCGCCAGTGCCATGCCCGCAGAGCTTCGCATGGGCGTCTCCACCTGGTCTTACCCTGGCTGGGAAGGTCTGGTCTGGGATGGCAACTACGATGCCAGCGTGCTTTCGCGCAAGGGACTGGCAACACTGAGCCAGCACCCCCTCATGCGTACCGTCTGTGTGGATCGTACTTTCTGGCGCCCTTTAAGCGCGGAGCAATACGCGCAGATGGCTGCGCAGGTCAGCGATGACTTTCGCTTCGTGGTGAAGTGCCCCAATGTGGTGACGGATGCACTCGTGCGCGATGAAGAAGGCAAAGGTCAGCAACCCAATCCAGCATTTCTCGATGCGAACTTGGCGCTCAAGCAGTTTGTCATGCCTTGCTTGCAAGGTCTGGGAAACAAATTGGGCGTACTGGTGTACCAACTGAGCCCTTTGCCCTTGGATCTGTTTAACCGCACGGGCTGGCTTTTTTCGCGTCTCGGCGCTTTGCTGGCTGCTACGCGTCAGGCTTTGGCGCATAGTCCCGAAATTATTGTGTCAGTAGAAGTTCGTGACCCTGAGCTTTTGGGAGCACGCTTTGTGCAAGTCTTGCAAGCCAACGGGGCCACCATGTGTCTGGGTTTGCACGGAAAGATGCCTCCCATTGCGCAGCAACTGCCCTTGTTACGCCAGCTGTGGCCAACCCCCTTGGTCTGTCGCTGGAATCTCAACACCAGCTTTGGCCCTTTTGGCTACGCCGCAGCACAGGAAGCACACAAGCCCTTCGATGCCATGCGCAGCCCTGACCCACAGACTAGAGCTATCCTCGCTCGCACCATTCAAGGCATAACTGGCGCTGGCAAAACCGCATTTGTAACAATAAGCAATGATGCAGAAGGTTGTGCTCCCCGCTCCATCGAAGCGCTCGCCAAGCAGTTGCGCCAGCTGTAATCCTGTTCAAAACCGCATCTTCCTATAAGTTATGAATGTTTGACATTCAGTTCCACTGAGGCAACACACGCCCTCAGCTTGCCCCAACGCAATGACAGGAGCAGCACAATTCTTCACATTCTTACAAAAATAAACAACAACCAGTCGTTAAAGGTGCTTGCACTTTTGTGCCGCGCTAAGCACTTGTCACAACACTAGGCAACAAAGAAATTTATTGTGAAACTTCGCGACCTCCTCCTCATCGCCAGTGGTGTTGCTGCAGCATCACAAGCCAGTGCTTTATCTCTGGGAAACTCTCAGGGGCGTATTCACCTGGGAGCACCTGTTGACCTGGTTTTCAAAGTGCAACCTGATCCGGGCCAGACTGCCGATAGCAGCTGTATTGCAGCGGGCGTCTGGATGGGCGACACAGCGCTGCGCAGCAGCCAGATCAAGGTAACGACGACGTCAACATCTGTGCGCGTACAAACTACCACCCCTGTGTACGAGCCACTGATCACTATCAAGCTGCATGCCGGTTGCTCGGGCAGCGTATCGCGCAGCTATACCTTTTTTGCTGATCCACCGAGCACCTTGGCCGCATCGGTACAACCGATTGATCTCGAAAAAATTCAAGTAGGCGCATTGCCTGTAGTTTCGCGAACTGCAGTAGAACCTGTTTCGGTCAAGAAAAAACCACGCCGTGCCAAGCGTGCTGTGGCAGTGAAAAGAGCAGCCCCCACGGCTTCCGCAGCCGCGTCCCCCCCTGTCATTGCCCCGCAAGCACCGCCAGCGGCAGTTGCAGCAAGCAGCCAACCGGAGTCAATGCGCCCAAGCAGCAACGCTGCTCCCACAACGGAGGCAACGGCAAGCGCTGCGGCAATAGCTGGGCACGATAGGCCACGGTTGCGAATAGAGCCTATTGAAGGGTTGGACATACCTGAAGCGACAACAGAAACAGTGGATAAAGCAGATCCACAACGCACTGCCGCTCAAGACCCAGCTTTGCTCCCAAGCGCAGCCATTGACCCCAACACTCAGCTGGTGCTGAAGGCCAATGCCGCACGCTTGGAAGCCATGGAAAAGCAGTTTCAGGCTTTGCAGACACAGCTGGTCAACAACCGCACGGAGATCGTAAGTCTGCAAAACCAGCTGGCCCAAGCTCAAAACCAGGCACTGCCTCTTTGGGTCTATCTGGTGTTGGTAATGCTGGCTGCGGCACTTGCGACCATCGCATGGCTACTGCAACGTATGAAACAAGAGCGCCAAACCGCACAGCGCGCATGGGCGGACACTGTATTGGCCGTGGATGACTCCCAACAGGCCATTTCTATTGACCCCCATGACACACCTGCAGCTTCACTGCATACACCTGCGACTGCCCCTGCAGCGGCTATGGACGTAGCGTCTGCACCAGAGACTGTGCCGCCGTCTTCTTCCAAGGCTAAGGAAGACAGCTGGAGCAGTGTAGACACGTATCTGCCCACCCAATTCGCAGAAGATCTATACGCAGAGTTTGAGGAACTGGAAACACACACGCCAGCCCCCCCTGCAGCGACAGCCGCGAAATCCGCGATGGACGTCCTCACGGCGCAAGCCTTGTTTGATGTACAAGAACAAGCTGAGTTCTACGCATCTATTGGAGAAAATGACCAAGCCATAGAGATATTGCAGGCGCATATCGCGGAGCACGAAGCCTCTTCGCCACTGGCTTATATCGAACTATTGCAATTGCTCTATCGCCTCAGCCGAACAGACAAGTTTGAGCAGGTACGCCAAAAATTCCAGACGCACTTTAATGTGCAGGTTCCAGATTTTCTGGGCTTCTCACGCAAAGGGCATGACATCTGGAGTGGCTACCCCGAGGTTTTGGGACAAATTGAAGCCCTATGGCCCACAGATGATGTACAAGTTTTGCTGCTCAGCTTGATTGTGCGCAATCCAGCGAACCACAGCCAACGTTTTGATCTATCGGCTTTTGACGATTTGCTCATGCTCTATAACGTTGCGCAAACCACGCCGGCCTCCAGCCGAGGAGAGCTACCCGGTCGCAAACGCACCACCCCCGCCGAAGTGCCGCTGCCGGAACTGGTGTTTGCCGCGGAGGCACCGATGGCGTCCGCCCTGCCATACCAGACAAGGCATGACGCCTCAACAGAACAGCTAGACGCAACGACAGCGACCGCCCCCGAAGCACGCAGCCCAACACTTGAAGCAAAGCCATTGGCAATGCAGGATGCACATTTGGAATTGCTTAGCGCAACACCGGCCCAGGCTCCCTTACAGCCATTGCCTCGAATCAGTGATTCGCCCTTTAGCAATTCCACCCGCTTTGCCCCTGATGAATTGCTGATGGACGGGCTTTCGCTGGAATACGCGGACGAACCATCCACCAAGATCCCTGTATCAACCACGCCAGCCGTGGTACCTAGTCCTGCAACAATGGACCCAAGCAGCGCAACCTATGACCTCGATGCAGAGTTGGCTGAGTTCATGCTTTCTGAAACTGCCGCTGAGAAAAAAATCGAAAACAGCGAAATTGATGAACTTAACCCGGAATTGGCGGAGTTCATAATGGATGAGCGCGACCTTCCAACGACGCGCAATATTTAGCAAACGTCTATTGCACACGCAGCAACGACGCCACACCCTCCTGGGATGTGGCGTTTTCTTTCAAGCTCCCTGCCACCCTCACTTGCGACACAGTATTTACCAGCAGTGACAGGCTTTAGCCCCAACACATCTGCTTGATTCAAGGCATGAGCTGCCTGTACATGCGAAAATCATGGTTTACGCAGTTTGGCCAGCCAACTGCGCACTCAAACAACAAATCAGGAATTAGCCATGGAAGCCGAACGCATCAACCAAATCGAAGCCACCCTTGAGGATCTGTCCACTCGGACAGAAGAGCTACGGAGGTATCTTTGACTACGATGCAAAGTTTGAACGACTGCGCACCGTCAACGCCTCGCTGGAAGATCCTGCCGTCTGGAACGATCCCAAGAAGGCCCAGGATCTAGGCAAAGAAAAGAAGTCGCTTGACGCTGTCGTGCTGACGCTGCAAAAGCTCACCACCGAGTTGGCAGATAACGCCGAATTGTTTGAAATGAGCAAGGATGAAGGCGATGACGCCGGCCTTGAAACCATTGAAGCAGAAGCCGCCAAACTCCGCCCACTGATCGAGGAGCTGGAGTTCCGTCGCATGTTCAGCCAGGAAGCCGATCCGCTGAACTGCTTTATCGACATCCAGGCCGGGGCCGGTGGTACTGAGGCTTGCGACTGGGCCAGCATGCTGCTGCGGCAGTATCTGAAATACGCAGAACGCAAGGGCTTCAAAGCCACCGTGGAAGAAGAAACACCAGGTGATGTGGCCGGCATCAAGAGCGCGACCATCAAGGTCGAAGGGGAATACGCCTACGGATTGCTGCGCACCGAAACCGGTGTGCACCGCCTGGTGCGCAAGTCGCCCTTTGACTCTTCGGGCGGTCGTCACACCAGTTTTTCATCGCTCTTCGTGTACCCCGAGATTGATGACTCCATCGAGATCAACATCAATCCTGCCGATGTGCGTACCGATACCTACCGCGCCTCTGGTGCCGGTGGTCAGCACATCAACAAGACCGACTCTGCCGTGCGCCTGACGCACATTCCAACCGGTATCGTTGTGCAGTGCCAGGACGGGCGCTCGCAGCACAGCAACCGTGACGTGGCCTGGCAGCGCCTGCGCTCACGCCTGTATGACTTTGAAATGCGCAAGCGCATGGAAGAGCAGCAAAAACTGGAAGACACCAAGACCGATGTGGGCTGGGGTCACCAAATTCGCTCCTATGTGCTGGACAACAGCCGCATCAAGGATTTGCGCACCAATGTCGAAGTCTCGGCCACCCAGAAGGTGCTGGACGGCGATCTGGACGTGTTCATCGAAGCCTCGCTCAAGCAAGGCGTTTAAGGGAAGCACTCATGCTGCGTGAAGGACAAGCTACAGCCATTCAACGGGCTGACTACCAGGCGCCTGCCTGGTGGATTGAAACCGTCGACCTCACATTCGACCTCGACCCCGCCAAGACCCGCGTACTCAACAAGATGCGCATTCGCCGCAACCCTGCAGTGCCTACCCAGGCACTGCGTCTGGATGGCGACGAACTGAATCTGGCCCGCGTCATGGTCAATGGTGGAGGCACTTCGTTCAAGATGGACGGTAGCCAGCTGGTACTGGAGAACCTGCCCGAGGGTGATGCCCCCGTGGAACTGGAAATCTTCACCACCTGCACACCTGAGAAAAACACCAAGCTCATGGGCTTGTATGTGAGCGAAGGGACTTTCTTCACGCAATGTGAGGCCGAGGGCTTCCGCCGCATTACATACTTCCTGGACCGCCCAGATGTCATGGCCATGTATACCGTGACTTTGCGCGCCAACAAGGAGTCCTTCCCAGTATTGCTGTCCAACGGCAATCTGGTGGACGAAGGCGATCTGGGAGATGGCCGCCACTTCGCCAAATGGGTTGACCCTCACAAAAAGCCCTGCTATCTGTTTGCACTGGTGGCCGGCAAGCTGGTTGCGCGTGAGCAAAAGATCAAGAGCCGCGCTGGGCGCGATCACCTGCTGCAGGTATTTGTACGCCCTGGTGACCTGGAAAAGACCGAGCACGCCATGAACGCGCTCATGCACTCTGTGGCATGGGATGAGGCACGCTTCGGCCTGAGCCTGGATCTGGATCGCTTCATGATTGTCGCTACCAGCGACTTCAACATGGGCGCCATGGAAAACAAGGGCCTGAACATCTTCAACACCAAGTATGTGCTGGCCAGTCAGTCCACCGCTACAGACGTGGACTTTGCCAACGTGGAAAGCGTCGTCGGACACGAATACTTTCACAACTGGACTGGCAACCGCATCACCTGTCGCGACTGGTTCCAGCTGAGCCTGAAGGAAGGCCTGACTGTCTTCCGCGACCAGGAGTTCAGCATGGACATGGCGGGCACCCCCTCTGCCCGCGCCGTCAAACGCATTGAAGATGTGCGCGTGCTGCGTACCGTACAGTTCCCCGAAGATGCAGGCCCCATGGCGCACCCTGTGCGCCCGGACAGCTACATCGAAATCAATAACTTCTACACTGTCACGATTTACGAAAAAGGTGCAGAAGTCGTTCGCATGCAGCACAACCTGGTTGGCCGTGAAGGCTTCGCCAAGGGCATGAAGCTGTACTTTGAGCGCCACGATGGGCAGGCTGTGACCTGTGATGATTTTGTGCAGGCCATGGCAGATGCCAACCCTGACAGCGCATTGGCGCAACATCTGGTCCAATTCAAACGCTGGTACAGCCAAGCCGGCACTCCAACCGTGAAGGCCGTAGGCATTTACGATGCACAGGCGCAAACCTATACCCTGACGCTGTCGCAAAGCTGCGCTGCTACGGTTGGTCAAGCTGACAAGCAGCCTTTCGTCATCCCCGTGGAAATGGGCCTGTTGGGTCAAGATGGCAGTGCCCTTCCCTTGCTGCTGGAGGGCGAATCTGCAGCCAGCACCAGCAAGACTTTGGTGCTGACCGAGTCCGAACAGCACTGGGTGTTCACAGGCATCAACCAAGCGCCAGTTCCCTCGTTGCTGCGCGGCTTCAGCGCACCTGTGGTGCTGAACTACAACTTCACGGATGCTGAGCTGCTGACACAGCTGGCACACGACAACGATGCATTCAATCGCTGGGAGGCGGGCCAACGCCTGGCCTTGCGCTACGCCCTGCAGGCTATCCAGACAGATGGACCTGTATCCGCTGAAGTGCTCCCTGAGGTATTCATTCAAGCGCTACGTGATGTGCTGCGCAGCCACACACTCGATGCTGCCTACAAGGATCTGGTGCTGGCTCTGCCTTCGGAAGCCTACATGGCCGAGCAGCTCGACACAGTTGATCCGCAGCGCATTCACGCGGTTCGTGAATCCATGCGCCTGCAACTGGCAACTGCGCTCTCAGCTGATTGGGTATGGACATATGAGACCTACCAAGACACTGGCGCGTACCAACCAGACCCTATCTCAACGGGCAAGCGTTCTTTGTCTGGAACTGCCTTGCTGATGCTGTGCCTGGCCGCGCAGGCCAAGGGTGACACCGTCTGGCCCGGCAAGGCATACCAGCGCTTCAAGGATGCGGGCAATATGACAGACCGCTTCAACGCCTTGTCGGCCCTGGTCCATAGCAATGCCGATCTGGCCAAGCCTGCGCTTGAACGCTTCCACGCCCTGTTCAGGAGCGAACCTTTGGTGATTGACAAATGGTTCAGCTTGCAAGCAGGCACCTGCGACCGTGGTGGCAACGTTCTGCCTGCCGTCAAGCAGCTGATGAAACACCCTGATTTCAGCCTGAAGAACCCCAACCGCGCACGCAGCCTGATCTTCAGCTACTGCAGCGCCAACCCTGGGGCTTTCCACCGCAGTGACGCAGCGGGCTATGTGTTCTGGAGCGAGCGCGTGATGGAGCTGGATGCCATCAACCCGCAAGTGGCCGCACGCCTGGCACGCGCCATGGATCGCTGGAGCAAGCTGGCCGAGCCTTACCGCACCGCTGCCCGTGAGGCTATTGCGCGTGTTGCAGCCAAGGCAGACCTGTCCAATGACGTGCGTGAAGTCGTCACGCGCGCACTGGCTAACTGATGCGCCTGAACATGCTGGCTCACTGCACGGCCAAGGGCTTCAAGGCCCTTGCCGTTGCTGCGACTGGCATGTTGATGGCTGCTCATGCCTCAGATCAAGACGCCGGGTTTGAAGCACGCTTTGCACCGCTGTATGCCACTGTCTTCACCGAACGCGGCAGTTTCAGCGGCAGTGCCATGAGTGCTGAGTTGCAGACGCTTGAGCCTTTGCTTAAAAAGCCGGGAGTTGCCACACGTGACACCTTCCTGCTTTACTACACGCAAGCCAGCGTCTATGGCCGCCGTGACATGCCTGCTGAGGCAGGCAAAGCCGCGCTGATGGCACTGAAGGCACTACCCCAACCTTCAGATCCGGATCTTGAGTACGCCCATTTCTTTTTGCGCTATTCCAGTATCCGCTGGCTCGCCAGTGCTGGACTGCATGAAGCAGCGCTCAAGCAGGTGAAGGCTTTTCAGACCCAATACCCTCTGGAAGAGATTGCCAAGTTACCCGCTGAAATGCGCTGGGATGAAAGCGTCAAACCTGCGCAGGCACTGGACTTCCCAAGTCAGATACAAATCCTCGGTATCTACGAAGACGAGGGCTATGTTTTGCATGAGCAAGGAAATTTCCGCGAGGCAAGACAGGTCAATGAGCGGTTGCTACCCGTGGCACAAGAGCGCTTGAAAGCGTTGGGCAAGTTGCAGCAAATTCGAGGCGTGCTCAACAATGTTGCGCAAAATTGCTACGAGCTGGGCGACCTGAAACAGGCAGAGGCTTATCTTAGGTTGCGTCTGCAAATTGCCTTGAGCGCACAAGATCACACCACCGTTTACGACAGCTATTTTCAGCTCATGGTACTCGCCCATGAGCAAAAGCTAGATTCTCAGGCCCGCCAGTGGCTGGCCCACTATGAACAATACGCGCACACCCAGAATGATGCCGGGCAGCAAAATCGCGCTCAGCAACTGCTGGCTGAGCTGGAACAGCGCACCACAGGGCTTTATAGGTAAGGCACATGCTTTATCTGCTCTGTCTCTTACAGATCTGCATCGAATATCAAGGAGTTGAAACATGAATAAAAACATCAGCCTGACCCGCTATTTGGTCGAACAACAACGCGTGGACGGACTGATCCCCGGTCAGCTGCGTTTGCTGCTGGAGGTTGTGGCCCGCGCCTGCAAGCGCATCAGCTTTGCCGTGAACAAGGGTGAACTCGGCGACGTCATGGGCACCGCCGGCAGTGAAAACGTACAAGGCGAAGTGCAGAAGAAGCTGGACATCATCGCCAACGAAACCCTGATTGAAGCCAACGAATGGGGTGGGCATCTGGCAGCCATGGCATCCGAGGAAATGGAAGGCATCTATGTGGTGCCCAACCGCTACCCCCAAGGCGAATACCTGCTGATGTTTGACCCACTGGACGGCTCCTCCAACATCGATATCAACATGTCGATTGGCACCATCTTCAGCGTGCTCAAGAAGCCCGAAGGTCACCCCGGCGTGCATGACGACGACTTTCTGCAGCCCGGTTCTCAACAAGTGGCAGCTGGCTACTGCATTTACGGCCCCCAGACAACGCTGGTACTGACCGTAGGTGACGGCGTGGCCATGTTCACACTGGACCGCGAACAAGGCTCCTTCATCTTGATCGAAGAAAACGTCAAGATTCCAGAAGACACAAAGGAGTTCGCCATCAATATGTCCAACATGCGTCACTGGGATGAGCCCATGAAGCGCTATATCGACGAATGCCTGGCGGGTGAAGACGGCCCCCGTGGCAAGAATTTCAACATGCGCTGGGTGGCAGCCATGGTGGCTGACGTTCACCGCATTCTCTGTCGCGGCGGCGTTTTCATGTACCCCTGGGACAAGCGTGAACCGCACAAGGCAGGCAAACTGCGCCTGATGTACGAAGCCAACCCCATGAGCTGGCTGATCGAGCAAGCCGGCGGCATGGCCACCAACTGCCGCGAACGCATCATGGACATTCAACCCACTGAATTGCACCAGCGCGTTGCTGTGGTTCTCGGCTCCAAAAATGAGGTGGAACGCGTGACGCGCTATCACCTCGAAGCCGATCAAAAGTAACTATAATCTTGCGATGTTGCCGGTGTAGCTCAGTCGGTAGAGCAGCTCATTCGTAATGAGAAGGTCGCGTGTTCGATTCATGTCTCCGGCACCAAGATTGCTAGATTTCATGCGGGTTTCGCGTGATAAGTGGAGGGGAATTGCTGGGAAGCGATTTCCCTTTTTGCTTTTATCCCCCAATTTCCCGGCCTGCAACTCTGCAGGCCTTTTTCATTTCTATTGCCCCACTCAGACAACAAAAGTCAGCGCTCAAAAGCTTCTACCAACCGAATCCCAAGGGAAGTCCATTTTTGGAGCTAGCATCAGCAAATGCTTGCAGCTACTCTAATTTGCCTCATCGTCGGGATCAGTGATGGCGACACCTTGACTGCCCGCTGCCCCACACAGGACACTTCTTCCGCTTATCAACAGATCAAGGTTCGTTTGCAAGGGATTGATGCACCAGAACGCAGGCAGCCATTAGGAACCCAAGCACGTATGGCACTTTCCGATCTTGCGTATATGAAAGAGGCTGAACTGCATTGCAACAAGATTGACAGCTACCAGCGCCATGTCTGCAGTGTCTGGGTGAAGCCCAACGAAGCTCCTGGCCCAAATAGAACACTGGATGTTGGCCTAGCCATGGTCACAATGGGCATGGCGTGGTGGTATCAGCATTTTTCCCATGAGCAATCGATCCAGGAGCGTGGTCAGTATGAATTTGCTGAACAGGAAGCGCGCGCACGGCGTCTTGGTGTCTGGAGCACGCCAAGTCCAACAGCACCATGGGACTGGCGCAAAAGCAAACAATGAGCTAGTTTTTTTATTTGAAGATTGTTGAGAGATGAATCTTCGATAAGAACAATGTGGAACTTGTAGCTCTTCTCGCAGAAACTGGGACAAAGAGAACACCGCAAGTGCAAGCGCTAGTGTTCATCTCTGTCGAGTCTGCAGCATAGTTTTCTGCAGTGGCGTGGCATATGGCACGCCCTGCGAAGTGGGATAAGACGTAGCTATTCAACCCCAAGTAGCTTAGTCAACGCTCCCGCAGTGCCTCAGCCGCACGATTCAACGGCTTGATCAAATAGTCCAGCACTGTTTTTCGCCCCGTCCTGATTTCGGTTGTTGCCACCATACCCGGCATGATGGAGTGACGCTTGCCGTCTTTCGTCTCAAGGTAAGAATTCTTGGTCAGCAAATAAACGCGATAGTAATAAACACGTTTGTCCACCTGGTCCTCAATGGTGTCAGGCGAAATATGCTGTACCGTTGCAGCTAGCGTTCCATAAATTGAGGGCTCAAACGCTGTGATTTTCACAGTCGCCTCTTGGCCTGGATGAATGAACGCAATATCTCGCGGACTCAGGCGCGCCTCGACCAGAAGTTGGTCATCCAGCGGCACTATCTCCATGAGCTCTCCGCCCGGCACAATCACTCCGCCAATGGTGCTCACTCGCACATCTTTCACAATGCCACGCGCCGGAGAAGTAATGACCGTGCGGCGTAATTGATCAGCTCGGCCCTCACGAACTTTGAGCAAAGGCCCTAAATCTGCCATCGTATTCGCGTAATCGGACTTCAAGGCCACTTGGTATTCGCCTTTGGTGGCGGCAAGCTTGGTCGATAGCTCGGCAGCCTTTTGCTTTAAACGCAGTATTTCGACTTCGTTCGTAGCACCAGTTTTGAGCAACGGGATCGCAATCTCTATTTCCTGCTGGGCCAATCGCAATTGCTGACTTAGCTGTGTTACGTTTTCTTTGAATGCTTGCACTGAAGTGCGAAACAGCTGCTGCTCTCGCTCGATAACAGCTTTCTCCTCCAGCAACTCAGGTGGAAAGACAACCTCTGACTTATTGTCTATTTCAGCCTTCAATCGCGCTGCCCGAGCTTGCAAGGCAATGATTTTTTGTGCTGCCTCTTCTACAGAGGAACGGCTGAGTGCGGGGTCCAGCGTAGCCAGCTTTTGTCCACGCTCCACCACCCCCCCTTCATTCACTGCAAGCTCAGCCAGTATCCCCCCCTCAAGGCTCTGAATGATCTGGCCTTTTGACGCAGGTGTGACCTTTCCTTCGCCTATGGCTACCTCGTCGAGCGTGGCGAAGTAAGACCACACGAGGAAAATCGTAAAGCTAAAGACAATAATCCACAGAATCGGGCGCGCCTTAAAACTAGCGCCATTCCTGTTGCGGGAATAGCTGGAAAGTGGTTCACGGGTATCAATGTAGGCGTTCATCTTGTGGTCCTCGTGACTGTAGCGACCAACGTCTGAGGAGCTTGTTGAACATTTTGCTGTTGCGCTGGATTGGGACTCTTGGAGCCACGCATGGCTGCCAGCACTTCTTCCCTTGGACCATCCCGAACTACCCGACCACCATCAATAACGATGATGCGATCCACCAAGGACAAAAGAGGATAGCGATGCGTCGCGACAATTAGCGTACGCCGCCCCAACCACTGCCGCAGGTTATCAATGATGGTCTTTTCGGTTGCTTCATCAAGCGATGCGGTTGGCTCATCCAGCAACAGGACATTCGGCGAGCGAAGGAAAGTACGCGCCAAGATCAATGATTGCTTTTGCCCGCCAGACAACCCTGCTCCATTCTCTCTAAGCATGAGATCAAGACCATGGTGTTGTTTTAGCAAAAGCTGATCGGCACATGACAGGCGCATGGCCTGAAGCAATTGCTCATCTGTAGCTAAAGGATGAGCCAGCAGCAGGTTCTCACGCAAGCTGCCATAAAAAAGACTGGACTCTTGCATTGCCGTGCCCACGTCACGACGCAAATCAGCAACGTCGATCAAGGACATTGGTGTGTCGTTAAACAGTACACGCCCTTGCTGAGGTGTTGCCAAGCCTGCAAGCACTCGCAATAGCGTTGACTTGCCAGCACCGACTCTCCCCAAGATCGCCACACGCTCGCCTGGTTGTATGGAAAGGCGCCCGATCGTGAGTACAGGCTTTTCATCCGGATCGAAACTGTAGGACACATTTTCAAACTCATAACGCCCCAGTAGCACCGGGCGGTGATAAGCATCTTTGTCCGTCGCGTGATCGACTGGTAATTCAAGCAGCTTGTCGAGCCCCTGCTTGCCAATGCGTGCATTTTGCAGCCTTGAAAGTACTGCGGGGATTTGCGCCAACGGTGCGATGGTTCGACTTGTCAACATTGAGCAGGCCATGACCGCGCCAAACGACAGATCTCCGTCGAGAATGGCATAGACACCCAGGACAAGCACTCCGACATAGGCCAGTTGCTGCACTGTCTGCGAGACGTTCACGAGCAAGCCCGACAGGTATCGCTGCCGCAGACCAATCTCCGCACTCACCCGGTTCGTGTTATCCCACAACTGTCTAAAGCGTGGCTCCGCCTGCAAGGTCTTGATGTCCTCTGCCCGGTAGATTGACTCCATCAGAATTGCGTTACGCAGGGCCGCCTCCGACATGCCCTCTTGAGACAACCGTGCGAGAGGAATCTGTGCAAACACACCGGGAAGCACCAAAAGAGGAATCGCGACCAAAGGAACCAGCACCAACCAGTCTCCAAGCACCCAGATGATGAAAAGAAAAGCCACCACGAAGGGCAAATCAATCAACACGCCCAGAGCACTTGAAGTCAGCAGTTCACGCAATTGCTCGAGATCTCGCAGCTGAGCAATAAGGCTTCCTGGGGAGCGGGGCCGCGCATCATTACGAATATCCAGCATGCGCGCGAAAAACATGGATGAGAGCCTGAGATCGGCTCGTTTCCCAAAGTGGTCCGCAATCGAGACACGCACAGTGCGTAAAACAAGCTCCAGCAACAGGGCCACGACTACGCCAGAAGCAAGCACCCACAGTGTGTTGGTGGAGCGCGCTGGTATGACACGATCCCACACTTGCATTGCGAACAAGGCAGTGCTGATAGCAAGCAGATTGCCAAATAGCGAGCCTGCGCACATGTCAAGCAGCAATCGCCAATGCGAAGTGAAGATATCGCGCAGCCATGCTTTAGGTTGGGCTGGAAGATAGTCGCTGACACGCGTAGAACGTGGCGCAGCGCGTTCATGTACCAGCAATAGGCGGTGGCGACTTGAACCGAGCGGCAAAGAGCGCTCAATAGTTTTTCCCTCCAGGGTGAGCAAAACAGTCGCCCGCCCAGCAGAAGCAGCGGTAATCAGGCCAATATGGCCTTCGTCAAGTTCCAGCAATGCAGGCAGCATCACGGAAGACAGCTCATTCAGAGGCAGCTCAACAAACTGTGCAGACAGTCCTGCTTGAGCAGCAACGTCAAGAACGGCAGCCTCTGGATTGTGATGCCCTGCCCATGAAGCTGCTCCCTGCACCCTTTGAGGAGAAACAGAGAGGCCCAGCAGCCGCGCTGCGTGCAGCAATGGCTCGACCCATTTGATAGCAGTGCTTGCTGTGCTCTGGCTCGTGGAGTCAGCCATGAATATTTCCTTCGCGATTGCGGAGCTGGTGTACAAAACGCCCCACCGCTACATGAGCACGTATGCGTGCAAGAGAGCGATCAGCAAGTGCATTGATCCACTCTATTTCAGATTGATAAATATCTCGCTCAGGGTTAAGAACATCCGTCAGGCTGCGCTTGTTAAGGATGTACTCCTGCCAATACAGTTCCCGGGAAGTTTTAGCGAGATTGATAATCTTTTCGTAGCTTGCCATGCGCTCAGTAGCACCCATTGCCTCAATGCGCGCGGATTGCAATGCGCTACGCGTGATCAAGCGCTCATTCTCCAGTGCCTCTCTGCTTGCCAGTGCGGCGGCCTGTGCGGCATCTATCTGATGATCTGCCATGTCACCAAAATTGAAACTGCCACTCAATGCGACTCCAACCCAGGTATCGTTGAGCGCACTGGCTGGTCCAGTCGATAGTGTTCGCATCGCGCCCACACCAATAGACGGGTAACGGCTACCACGCGCAGCCTCGAGCTTGGCCTCTGCAGCCTGCACAGCGGCATCAGCTGCTTGAACGGATGGACGCAGATCAACATCATCGCCAGGTTCGTCAAGGCTGCTGATCATGTTCACGGTATCTTTTAATGAGGCAACCTCTTTAGGCCTCACACCGATTAGCTCTGCCAGTTTCGCAGTTGCTACATCTCTTTTCGTTTTTTCCTGCTCGATTTCGGCTTCAGCACGTTGAATCGCAAGTTCAGCCAAGGTTCTGTCCGAAGTGACCGAAAGACCTGCACGAACGCGATCAACAATCTTGGCATAAGTTGCCTTCAGTGCTTCAACTTGCGTTTTTGCTGCAAGTATCCGGTCTTCAGCCGCAGCCAAATCGACGAAAGATATTGCAGTGTTGTAAGCAACACTCTCAATGGCATCAGCCAGTTGATGCCCTGTCTGTTCTCTTGCTGCATCTGCTGCCTTGATGCGATTGCTCGTGACACCGAAGTCATAGATCAGCTGATTGACCCCGACAGACGTGCGCAGAGCTCCAGCATTACCAGAAGATGAAGCGCTGTAGCTACGTCCATAGCCGGGCTTGACGCCATAGTCGATCTTTGGATACCACGCAGCCTTGGCGACTTGCACTTCAGCATTACGCTGAGCCACTTCAGCATTGGCACGGCTGATATCCGGATGATGTGCGATGGCAATGCCGATCGCTTCAGACAGAGATAAGCCATCAAGGGAAATTACCCGCGTCTCCTCTCCAGAGCCTTCATGAGGCAATGAGAAAGAGGAGACCGAGGTGGTGGTGACCTGTGTTGGTACCGTCTGCAATCTAGTGGAAAGTTGCAGACCGTTTGGAGAAGTGTGGCGAATTGCTCTGTCGTCGAATCTTTGAAACAAAAACGGTTGACTCGGAGCACTGTGATCGCTTGCAACAGACCACCCTCCCGCCAGCGACGATGCACTGGCGGGAAGGAGGAACCAAGTCGCGATCTTTCGGACGGACAAGGAACCTAGATACATCAGACAATGATTTGCTGGTTGGCTAGCAGTGACTCCAGATCCGTGGTGACACCCGTCAAGGTCGCAAGCTGAACAAAGTCATAGGCTCCACCTGATCCGTCTCGGTCAATGCTGATGACGGTATCGCCATTTGACGAAGTCACATCAACGTAGTTTCCGACAGGCTCCGATACCGTCCCGAGCAGTTGGGAAAGATCAATGACATCGGCATTTGCATCGGTACCGACCACGCCGACCATGAAGTCCTCAATGGTGTCCATGCCATTGCCGCCATCAAAAGCACTGGCATTGATTTCTTCCCATTGGTAGATATCGCTGCCTCCATTGCCAGTCAGCACGTCGTCTCCTGCTCCTCCAATTAGGATGTCATCAAAAGCAGTGCCGTAGAGAACATCATCACCCGATGTACCAACGATTTCAGAAGCGCTTGGCATCATCGCCATGGCCGAGAAGGCCGAAATGACGCCCGCACCGGAAGGCTCAACAGTGACCTCAAGCTGGCCTTGGTCGATCTGCCCATTCGGATTCACCAACTGGTACTCAAATACATCGGTCACTGGGCTGGTAAGGTTTCCAGCTGTCAGCGGTTCATAGGTGAAGCTGCCATCGGCATTGAGCGTCAAGGTTCCATAGGTACCATTAACTGTCTGCGCAGTACCAGCCACAACATCGACATAAGTGCCTGCGTCATTGATCTGCAAAGTCTGCCCGCTGATGAGAATATCGTTTTCCAACAGGTTGCCCTCAGCCGGGAAAACCTGGCTCACTTCAAACTGATTCAAGTGAACGATCTCAGACACGGTATCCACAGAGATACTGCCCGCAACGCCCACCGGGATTGAGAGATCAACCCTGGTTCGATATTCACCGGCCGCAAGATCTGAGGCCACAACGCTTGTTGTGCCTCCAAGACCTAACAAACCGATCAGCTGGCCTACGTCATACGACTTGACAGTGCTCCACACTCCCCCGTTATTGACTTCCACGAAGAGAGTCCCGCCGACACCTAAGCCAACCAGGCCACCAACATCCACATTAAGGGTGACGTTCTGCAGCGTGTCGGCAGAAACTGTGAACGAATCCCCTGTCAAACTGCTTCCAGGTGTTGGTATCACAATTCCTAGAGCACCAAGAATCCAGCCATAACTTAAGGCATCCGTCACACTAGGGCCAGCCGTAGTGACATAGTCATACTCAATGCCAGCCTGCGCTGTATCGTTGGTAACGCGGCTTCCATCAATGGTGAAGACAAGATTCGCCTGTGAGGAATTCGTTCCATCCGATATCGTGTAGACAAATGTCTCGGTCTGACCTACTGCAGCCGGGTCTCCATTGGGCGTATAGGTGTAAGAACCATCCGCTGCAATGACCAAGGTGCCATATAGACCCGTGATCGATTGACCAGCTGCGACGCTGTCGCCATTGGAGTTTTCAACCTCGGTGACAGTGCTGCCAGGAATCGCGCTATCTTCTCCCGATTCACCCTGTGTCGTCGTATCTGGATCAATAACGTTGCCTTGAACAGGTTCACCAGCGTTGGCAAAGCCATTCTCCGTAACCTTAACCGTCACTGATGTGCTTTGAATCAGCGTCAGAGTGTTGTTGAGCAACGCATCAGCCACGGCTCCCAGAACCGTATCCAGCGACGAGGTCAAACCCAGCCTATCAAGACCTGAAGTCAAGACGTCAACAAGTTCACCGGCTCCAATTTCGGTGGTTAAGCCAAGCACCCCTTCAAGGAGCCCACGAACAACTGTGCCAAGCCCACTGGGTGATGAAGGTCCATTCAACGCTGTCTCTACAGCAGTGAGCACCAAAGCTTGATTCTCAGCACCAAGAACAACGCCTCCTTCGCCCAGTTCCTCCAGAGAAACTCCATTCCCGTCTGCATCCAGCAAGGTCCCCAAGGCACTCTCACCTTTGCGAACCACAATGGTGTAATCCCCAGGAGCAAGCCCTGTCACAGAGGCCGTCACCGTGCCATCACCAGTGACTCCCAGAATATCCAGCCCAAGCGCATCGCCAACAAGCGGATTGTTGCCCGCAGTGGCAACGTAGATACGAGTGCCTGTCTCGTCGTAGATTTCGATATTGAAAGCGTCTGCGACAGAAAGCAACGCATCTTGGCTTACCTCGATGACAACATCCCCGGTTGAGCCTTCTGCAATCGTGATGGGAACGCCGTTTGTCGTTGCACCGTTGTCAAGCAAGCCGATGACCTGCAAATTGGAGTTGGTAATAGGTGTCTGTTCTTGCGAAACTCGGCCCCCAAGTTCTATCTCTGCAGCATCATTGGCAGCCAACAGCGTCTGCACACTGACCTCGCCAGCCAATGCAATTTCACTTTGGTTACCAGCTTGGTCCGTCTGTCGCACCAGCACATTACCACTGGGGTAATTTCCAGCTAAGAGCTCAAAGCTCGTACCTGTACCTGGCACCCAACTACCGCCACCATCGGTTGAGTATTCCCATCCCATACCTAGCTCTAGACCAGTCACATTAACTGTGCCGTCGCTAGTAATACCGTCACCAGTGGTTCCCGTGTCGACTGCAAGAGACAGCGTGATGCTCGGTGCAGTGGTGTCCACCGT
>NZ_JASAUZ010000002.1 GCF_030162935.1 Comamonas halotolerans | reverse complement strand
AGCAGCTCTAAGTCTCACCAAAGTGAATTTCCTAATCCTATTTACTTTAAAACAGGCGATAGATTTTTGGTAGGAGAGATGTATAAAGGGCCGGAACCATGGGACAACTGGTATTTGTGTACAGCGTTAGGTCAAGAGCCTGGTTGGGTGCCAATGCAAGTTATCTCAATTCAAAGCGATGGAAAGGGCATTGCCACGATGGATTACGCCGCCTTGGAATTGGATGTGAGTGAAGGTGAAACCGTCACAGGACGACAAAAGATGAACGGATGGGTGTGGTGCACCTCCGTCAAAACAAATAGGGATGGCTGGGTGCCAGAGGAGAATTTGCTGGCAATAAATGAATAAGTGAACCTCTGAGAACTCATTGATTAGAAGCGACGGCTCAGGATTGGTAGTTGTCTTCTCGTACGCTAACCAGCTGGTAGGCCATAGCTTGATATTGAGCAGGAGGCCTATAGACGCAAATTCCTTGAAGGGAGCTGTAGGCCTTTTTTAGGCTTACTGATTCGCTTCGCCCTGACAATTGCCCCCTAGGCCTAGTGTCTTGCTTGTGCGTTGGAGTGTGATTTCCCGTTTGTCATGTGAGGTATCTAACTGGGCATCGCAGCTTAGCCTTTTATGCGTTTGGCGGCCCCTATCGCTTTTTCTTTGCTAGCTCTTATGGGGGCTGAAATTTGTATCCAGATTAATTTGATCAAACTGCCAAGACCAGATCCACCTTGGCGATTAGGACACTTGCGCCCCTGTAGGCAATTGTGGTTGCAGCACCTGTCATTCATGTGAATATGTCTCGAGGGTTTTCAAAAAATCGCCGTAGTTGCCTAGCAGCCTTCACCAGTCCGTTTCAGCGTAGATGCAGCTAGCTCTTTCGTAAGCCAGATGCTGGATTTGACTTGAAATTCTTATCGTGTCTCTATCTGTGCAATTGATCTTGTGCAACAAAGCTTAATAATTCCATACGATTTGTTACCCCGAAGGTGCCCTGCAGAGTTCAGCAAACAATGGTTTGCTAGACGGGTAAATTTCATGCCTTCTCACGATGCTTGCAACGCAGCCCTCACTGTGGCCTGTGAAGCTTGTCGGGATAACGGCAGCTGCAAGACTCATTACCTGATGATTGGCTCCACAGAGGCTACCGAGTCATGGAAAACATGACCTTAGGATGCAAGATTGCTGCAGTGATGAAGCTGAAAGAACTGGGGCACCCGACTCAAGTCGGAATAGAGAAAAGCTGTGGTCTGTTGCGCTGGTTTGACCGGATAGGTATCGATTGATGGCGAGCGACTGATGCTGTTGGGCATAGCTCATCACTTATTACACTTACGACGTCCCTCCGTTTTCAGTAACACTTGAGCTTGGAGCCCAATCCCAACGACAGGAGGTTGGATATGAAGAAGCGATTCACGGAAGAACAAATCATTGGCTTCTAGTGGGAAGCTGAAACGGGCTTGCCGGTAGTTGAGCTGTGCCGGCAGCACGGTTTCTCAGACTATCTTTGGCGCAGAAGTTTGCGGTATGAACGTGTCCGATGCCAAATGCTTCAAAGAGCTGGAAACCTAGAACGGACGACTCAAAAGGCTGCTGGCCGATGCGCTGCTTGAGAACGAAGTGACGAAAGAAGCCTTGACGAAAAAGTGGTGAGCGCACCTGCAAGGCGGGGGGAGGGAGCCACATGAAATGCCACGGGCTCAGCGAGCGACGAGCACTGCGCGCCATTGGCATGAGTGCCAGCGCTTACCGCTATCAACCGGCAGAAGATCATCGCATTGCCGCAGCGCCATTGACGCTACGGCGGCAGCATGATTTTTCTGAAGCTGCGCCAATCTGGCGAGTTGGTCAATCAAAAGCGGTTGAACGCCTGTATGCCCAGGCTGGCTTGCAAGTGAAGAGGCGCAAGCGCAAAAAGACTCCGATGGCCAAGCGGCATCCCTTGGATTCGTCCAGCGATGGCCAATCAGGTGTGGTCTATGGACTTGTGTTTGACCGGACGGCCGAAGGGCGCTGCATCAAGAGCTTGACCGTGGTTGATGACGCCACGCATGAGGCGGTAGCAATCGTGGCTGAACGTTCACTCAGCGGCAGCCAACTGGTACGCATCCTCGAAGAGCTAGCAATAAACGGGGTTTGCCCAAGGCCATCCGAACCGATAACGGCAAAGAATTTTGCAGCCGATCCATGGTCAATTGGGCGCATGTTCGGGGTGTGCAACTGTTCTTGATTGAACCAGGCAAGCCCAGCCAGAACGCCTACATTGAATCGTTCAACGGAAGGTTCCGCGATGAATGCTTGAACGAGCGCTGGCTCACAAGTCTGGCACATGCCCGGGTCATCATTGAATCTTGGCGCCGAGAATACAACGAGGAGCGGCCAAAGAAATCACTTGTCGGGCTAACGCCCAGTGCCTATGCACAGCATCTGATGCAGACGCAGTTAAATTAACCACCCGGACTCTAAAGCCAAGTGCTACTCAAATATGGGGTGATGTTGGTGTAAGCAACTATTTTTCTGAAAGAAACGCAGCGCGAACAAACGCTCTGCGTTTCTTTTTATGGGTTTTGTGGGGTACTTTAATAGCTGATTGCAAGCACTTTTGCTGCAGCCACCAACTCACTCACAAAGAAATTTTGCTGCGCTGAATGACGCTGCTGAACCGCTTTTCTTCCTCTTGCATGAACTGCTGGAATTCTTGTTGCGTGGGGAAGTAGCTGACGTATCCAAAGGTCTGGTACTTGGGGTCAATGTCTGGCTCGCGCAGCACGGCAGTGACGTCTTTGCGAATTTTCTCAACAACGTCGTCAGGTGTTTTCGGCGAGACAGCAAGCGCGTTCCAGCCAGTTACAAACGCTTCTGCGGGGCCGCCAGACTCGGCGATGGTTGGCACATCTTCAAAGCCTTTAAGGCGCTGTGGGGCCATGACTGCCAAGAAGCGCAATTTGCCTGCGCGAGCCAGTGGGCCAGCCGTGCCTGAGGAGCCCAGGGCAAATGCCAGTTCCCCGTTGGCAACACTCTGGTAGAGCTGGCTGGTTTCTTTGTAAATGACATGTTCCATCTTGGTGTTGGTGAGCGACTCCAGCAGCGCAGAGCCAAGGTGCACCGGATTGCCCACGGACCAGGAACCATAGTTGAGCGCGCCAGGTCGCGCCTTGGCATCTGCGATCAGGTCGGCAACGGTTTTGTAGGGGCTGTTATTGGGCACGCACACGAAGAAGTAGGTGCGAAACAATGGCAGTACGATCTTGAAATCCTTTTCAACATCGTAGGGCAGCTTTTTGAACAATGAGGGATAGGCTGCGATGTGTACATTGTCGAGCTGGATGATGTCTGTGCCATCGGTGGCACCACGCTTGAATGCATCGATGGCGATAAAGCCGTTTCCACCAGGGCGGTTTTCAACGATGACGGATTGCTTCCACAGACGTCCCAGTTTGTCTGCCAAGATACGCGATGTGCCGTCAGGGCCACCACCGACAGGAAATGGATTGATGATGCGTACGGATTTGCTAGGCCATGCACTGGCAGACTGGGCGTGAGTGCCCGTCATGCAGGCCATTGCCAATGCTCCCAAAGTGAAGGTGGCGTGGCGGCGGTTCATCTTGTTCGTCGAATTCATTGTTGTCTCCTTTTAGCAAGGGGGCCTTTATGGGAAGCCACTTTGGTTTGAACGGCAGTTTGGCTGCTTGATTTGGAATGATTTCAAACTTTATTGTGTCAGCGGCATGGTTTGCATCCAATGGAAAAGCGCACTAGCAGCTATGCTGTAACGGTATAGGATTTAGGTATTTACCCGGGTGATATGAATCTTCAGCAAATAGAAACCTTTGTCTGTGTTGCCGAAACAGGCAGTTTTAGCAAAGCTGCGTTGTTGCTGGACATTGCACAACCAGCACTGAGTCGGCAGGTTCGTGCTTTGGAAACGCAACTGCGAGAGACCTTGCTGATTCGTACGGGCCGTGGTGTGGCATTGACCGATGCAGGACGTCGCCTGCTGGATCATGGTCACGCGATCATGCAGCGGGTTTCGTTGGCCAAAGAAGATTTGAGCAGCCACCGTGATGAGCCTGTTGGACGCATTGTCGTGGGACTGCCTCCTAGCCTTGCTCGGAATTTGACGCTGCCATTGATTGATGCTTTTAGCAATGAAATGCCCAAAGCCAAATTGGCAGTGGCGGAGGGCTTCTCCGTGAACATTGCTGAATGGCTGACTACCGGACGTATGGATTTGGGTCTGGTATATACCCCTGAGCCTCAACCGCACATTGAGGTCATGCCTGTTGCTCAAGAGCCGCTATGTTTGGTGGGGCTGAAGGACAAGCTGCAAGATTTGGGAGATTCCGTAGATTTTTTGGAACTGTCGAAATACCCTCTCATCATGCCTCAGCGAGGGCAGATATTTCGCAAGCTGATGGAGGCGCAGGCCACGCTGTCACAGGTCAAACTGAATGTGGTCTGGGAAGTGTCCAGCGTCCCTGCAATTTTGGATCTGGTGCGCAGCGGTTACGGTTTTGCCGCACTGACGCCCAGCGCACTGAGCCAGGAGATGACAGACCAGCGTTTGGCGATGGTGCCCATCGTGCAGCCCCGGATCATGAGCACTCTGTGTCTGGTCCAATCAGCAAAGCGTCAGGCCACACCCCTGATCAAGCGCACGTCAGATGTGCTGCGCAAGCTGGCGCTACAGGCAATTGAAATCAAAACGCAAACGCCTTCATAACATGGGGCGCAGCTCGCGGGCTGCGTCTTGCAGCAAAGGCAAGATGTCGCGCTGCAACTGTTTGGCTGTGTGTTTGTGCGGGTTGCTGACCGCATTCAGCGCTGCCAGCGTGTTTCCATGTGCATCGCGCAGCGGGACAGCTATAGCCTGAACGCCAACTTCATGCTCTTCACAGGCGAGAGCGTGGTCTTGCTGCCGCACCAGATAGAGGATGGACATGAGTTGCTGTAGCGACGTGACGGTATAGGCCGTCAAGCGCGGCAATGGGTATTTGGCAAACCACTGCTCCAGCGCAGTGTCATTGAGATTTGCCAGCATGATCCGGCCAGTGGAAGTGGCATGTGCAGGTAGCCGACTGCCAAGGTGCAGGCCATGGACGGTTCGCAGAATTTCGGGTTGGCTATTGCTGCTGCGGGCAACAATCACCATTTCGTGTCCGTCAAGCACAGCGACAGAGCATGACAAACCGGTCATTTGACTGAGGCGGTGCAAGGCAGGCTGTACCGTACGGGGCAAGCGCGCCGATGCCAAATAGCTTCCTGACAGGCGCAATACCTTTGGAGCCAGCCAGAAATACTGGCCATCACTCTCCAGATAACCCAGGTGAGTGAGCGTGAGCAAATGCCTGCGAGCTGCTGCACGCGTCAACCCCGCACGCTGAGCAGCCAAAGTTGCATTCAGTCGTTGGCGCTCTATATCAAAGCTTTCCAGAACAGCCAGACCTTTGGCAAGGCCTGCAATGAAGTCTGCATGTGCAATATCTGACACCTTGATGTCTCTTTCTTGATGTTATTGCGCGACTATCGCGCAGTTTGCTCGATCATCGCGCAAAGTCGTAGTCAGGTGCGTGGAGTTTGATGAAGCACAAAACTACGCTTGGGACTTCTAGTTCGAAAAATATGGAGACATCCCATGCGTACCCAAGTCGTCATTGTCGGTGCCGGTCCGGCCGGTTTATTGCTTGGCCAGTTGTTGCATAAGGCAGGAGTGGACAACATCATTCTTGAGCAGCGAAGCGCAGACTATGTGCTGGGCCGCATTCGTGCAGGTGTGCTTGAGCAAGTCAGCGTAGACCTGCTGGAAGAAGCCGGCGCTGCGCAGCGCATGCGCGCCGAGGGCCTTGCACACGATGGCATTGAGCTGCTGTTTGGCGGTCAGCGCCATCGTATTGATCTGCATGCTTTGACAGGGGGCAAGCGTGTTGTGGTGTATGGCCAGACAGAGGTTACGCGGGATTTGATGGATGCACGTGCTGCTGCAGGCATGACCACGGTGTATGAGGCATTGAATGTCCAGCCACATGGTTTTGACACAGACAGTCCATTCGTCACCTATGAAAAAGATGGCGTGAAGCACACGGTGGAATGCGACTTCATCGCTGGGTGCGATGGCTTTCATGGCGTGTGCCGAGCAAGTGTTCCACAAGACAAGATCAAGACCTTTGAAAAGGTCTATCCGTTTGGGTGGCTGGGGCTGTTGTCGGATACACCACCGGTCTCGCAGGAGCTGATTTATGCGCACACCGAACGCGGTTTTGCATTGTGCAGCCAGCGTAGTCTTTCTCGCAGCCGCTACTACCTGCAGGTTCCGCTGACAGAGAAAGTGGAGGACTGGAGTGACCAGCGCTTTTGGGATGAACTCAAATTGCGACTGGATCCGGAGACTCGAGCGAAGTTGGTAACAGGCCCGTCTCTGGAGAAAAGTATTGCACCGCTGCGCAGCTTTGTGACCGAGCCCATGCGCTTTGGCCGCATGTTCCTGGCAGGCGATGCCGCCCACATCGTGCCACCCACAGGTGCAAAGGGATTGAATCTGGCAGCATCGGACGTGGGGTATCTCTACAAAGGCCTCGCGCAGTACTTCAATGAAGGCAGCACCGAGGGAATTGATGCGTACTCGGAACGTTGTTTGCGTCGCATCTGGAATGCAGAGCGTTTCTCATGGTGGATGACGTCGCTGATGCATACATTTCCAGACAGTGCAGGCTTTGACGTCAAGATGCAAGAAGCCGAGCTGGGTTACATCGTGGGCTCTCAGATTGGTTCGGCTGCGCTGGCAGAGAACTACGTTGGCTTGCCCATGCTCTGAAGGCAATACGTGGCAGCAGCTATGCCAATCTCACATAGCTGCTAGCTAGCAATGCCTCTAGTTGATGTTGCCGGGTAGCGCGAGAATCTGTAGCAACAGTTTTCTTGAAGGTCATCGTTGTATCGATAGCGCCGATTCCTTGTCATGGCAGGGAGGCAGCCCATCCGATGTGGATGGCCTCGAAGCGCAGCAGCGCTTCACAACGCAGGAGATACACAGCGTGGCGACGGTTCTCAGAGGTATTTCTTCCATGGCTACACGCCAGGTGCTGGCCGACTTGGCCCAGGCCTGGCAGGCAACTGGCGGCGCAGTGCTGGCCAATGAATCAGTGGGTGGCGTGGATGCGGCCAAGCGTGTGCAGGCTGGCGAGCCATTTGATGTGGTGTTCCTTGCCTCGGACGCTATCGACAAGCTCGTGGCCAGCGGCCATGTGCTGGCAGGCAGCAAAGTGGATTTGGTGCTTTCCAGTACGGCCGTGGCTGTGCCAGCGCATGCAGCGCTGCCCAACATTGCCACGGAAGAGGCGCTGCGTACGGCGGTTCTGGCCGCTCCCAAGATTGGCTATTCGACAGGGCCCAGCGGCGTTGCGCTGCAGCAGTTGTTTGTGCGCTGGGGCATTGCCGAGGAGGTGCAGTCGCGCTGCGTGCAGGCCAAGCCTGGAGTGCCTGTGGGTTCGTTGGTCGCTTCGGGGGAAGTGGCCTTGGGCTTTCAGCAACTGAGCGAATTGATTCATGTCGATGGTATTCGGATAGTTGGCCCATTGCCGAAGGCAGTTGCCATAGACACGATTTTTTCGGGTGGTGTGGTTTCTGGATCGGCGCACATAGAGGCTGTACAGGCTTTGCTGGCATTCATGGCTTCGTCTGCAGGTGACGAGGTCAAACGACGGCAAGGTATGGCGCCCGCGTGAGGGGTATCCACTGATCATTGTTCGAGCGTGAGCGAGAGATCGGGGGGCATGTCGGTAAAGGGCGGTGTCTATGGTCAGGATCATGACCGGCACCATAGTTTTATAAAAAAGGCTGTGTGCGCTTTTGATGGGGCGGCATACGGTGATATGAGAGACAGCAGGCATCCAACATGAGTGCATCTTCCAATCCCACCACTGCTCAGGCAGACATTGCCAATGTTCAGACTTTGCTGAACGAAGCGCGTTTTTCTGGCTATCAGTGGATGATTTTTGTTCTGTGCTTTCTGATTGTGTTGCTCGATGGCTTCGACACGGCAGCCATCGGATTTATTGCACCTTCGTTGCTCAGTGAGTGGGGATTGGAGAAGTCCCAATTGGGGCCGGTGCTGAGTGCTGCGCTTTTGGGCCTGGCATTTGGTGCGTTGGGAGCGGGGCCTCTGGCTGACCGATTTGGTCGTAAAAGTGTGCTGACGCTGGCAGTGCTGGTGATGGGTACTGCATCGGTGGTATCAGGGCTGGTTCATTCTTTGGAGGACTTGACCCTGTGGCGTTTCATTACGGGCCTGGGGCTGGGGGCGGCCATGCCCAATGCGGTGACGCTGATGAATGAATACTGCCCGGACAGCAAACGCTCTTTCATTACCAATTGCATGTTCTGCGGCTTTCCCATCGGTTCGGCGTTTGGTGGTTTCTTTGCGGCCTGGATGATTCCTCACTTTGGCTGGCGCAGTCTGCTGATCCTGGGGGGCGTAGCGCCCCTGCTGCTGGCCGTGATCATGATTTTTATGCTGCCGGAGTCGGTGCGCTTCATGGTGCTCAAGAAGTTCTCGGCAGAACGCATTCGCAAGGTGATGCTGCATATCACTGACAAGGCACGTACAGCACAAGGCTTTGTGCTGCAGGACAACGTGGCCAGCTTGAGCGCTGCGGATTCTGGCCCGCAGGGATTGCGTCTGGTGTTCTCGCGTCCCTTCATTGTGGGGACCTTGGCCTTGTGGCTCACCTATTTCATGGGCCTGGTGATCGTCTACGGTCTTGTGAACTGGATGCCCGTGCTTTTCAAGGACGCAGGTGTGCCATCAAGCCAGGCGGCCGTAATTGCCGCACTGTTTCAACTCGGCGGTGTGGGTGCCATTTTCTTTGGCCTGCTGATGGACCGCTGGAATGCCAACCTGATTATTGCCAGCGGCTATCTGCTCACCAGCGTGGCAGTGGCGCTCATCGGCCAGGTTTTAGGTGGTAGCGTGGGCTTGCTGGTGGCATCGGTGTTCGTGGCAGGCCTGCTGATGAATGCGGCACAGTCGTCCATGCAGGCGCTTGCTGCGGAGTATTACCCCACTGCCGGACGAGCCAGTGGGGTGTCGTGGATGTTAGGCATTGGCCGCTTTGGCGGCATTGCAGGCTCATTTCTGGTGGCAGAGCTTTCACGTCGCCACATGGCGATGACAGAAGTGTTTCTGGTCATCGCTATCCCCGGTGTAATTGCGGCTGTTGCTTTGTTGGTGAAAAACAAGTTTGCCGGTGCACCCCAAAAAATGACACGCGTGGCAGGGCACTGAGTGCCGCAGCCCATTGATTACTGCATATTTCAAGGAGTCTGGACATGATCATTGACGTACACGGCCACTACACCACGGCACCTGCCGCTTTGGGTGCATGGCGCGATTTGCAAATTGCCGGTTTGAAGGACCCCTCCAAAGCCCCCAAAGCCAGCGATCTCAAAATCAGCGACGATGAAATCCGCGAGACCATCGAGACCAATCAGTTGCGACTGATGAAAGAGCGCGGTTCGGATCTGACGATCTTCAGCCCACGTGCTTCTTTCATGGCCCACCACATTGGTGACTTTCAGACTTCGAGCACCTGGGCTGCCATTTGCAATGAGCTGTGCTACCGCGTCAGTCAGCTTTTTCCGGATCATTTCATTCCTGCAGCCATGCTGCCGCAGTCGCCGGGTGTCGACCCTGCCACCTGCATTCCCGAACTGGTCAAATGCGTCGAGCAGTACGGCAATGTGGGCATCAATTTGAACCCTGACCCATCCGGTGGTCATTGGACTGCGCCGCCCTTGTCGGACAAGAGCTGGTATCCGATCTATGAAAAGATGGTGGAGTACGACATCCCTGCGATGATCCACGTCTCCACCAGCTGCAACAACTGTTTCCACACCACCGGTTCGCACTATCTGAATGCGGACACCACGGCGTTCATGCAGTGCCTGACCAGTGATCTGTTCAAAGACTTTCCGACACTGAAATTCCTGATTCCTCACGGCGGCGGCGCAGTGCCGTATCACTGGGGCCGTTTCCGTGGTCTGGCGCAAGAAATGAAGAAGCCTTTGCTGGAAGAACATCTGCTCAACAACATCTTCTTTGATACCTGTGTCTACCACCAGCCAGGCATCAATTTGCTCACGGAAGTGATTCCCACCAAAAACATTCTGTTTGCCAGCGAAATGATTGGTGCAGTGCGTGGTATTGATCCGCAGACCGGTCATTACTACGACGACACCAAGCGCTATATCGAAGCCACGCAAAACCTTACAGCAGAAGAAAAGCATGCTGTCTACGAAGGCAATGCACGCCGTGTGTTCACCCGCCTGGATGCTGCACTGAAGGCCAAAGGCAAATGACGCGTGCTTGCTGAACCAATGTTTGGCAAAGCTTGGGTTGTGGAAATCCTGAAAATCCTGCGCAACAAGCGTCTGTAGCGCAGGATGGGAAGAACAAGGAGAGTTGATATGTACGAATTAGGTGTGGTGTATCGCAATATTCAGCGTGCGGACCGCGCAGCCGCTGATGGTTTGGCGGCGTTGGGCTCGGCCACCGTGCACGAAGCCATGGGCCGCGTGGGCCTGCTCAAGCCTTATATGCGCCCTATCTACGCGGGCAAGCAGGTGTCCGGCACGGCCGTGACCGTGCTGCTGCAGCCTGGTGACAACTGGATGATGCACGTGGCGGCAGAGCAGATTCAGCCCGGCGACATCGTGGTGGCTGCTGTGACGGCTGAATGTACCGATGGCTATTTTGGTGATTTGCTGGCCACCAGCTTTCAAGCCCGTGGCGCACGTGCCCTGATCATTGACGCTGGCGTGCGCGATGTGAAGACACTGCAGGAGATGGACTTCCCCGTGTGGAGCAAAGCCATCTCTTCCAAGGGCACGATCAAGGCCACTCTGGGTTCGGTCAACATTCCCATCGTTTGCGCGGGCATGCTGGTCACGCCTGGTGATGTGATTGTGGCGGATGACGATGGTGTCGTATGCGTTCCTGCTGCACGTGCAGCCCAGGTGCTGGAAGCGGCGCAAAAGCGCGAGAGCTTTGAAGGTGAAAAGCGCGCCAAGCTGGCCTCGGGCGTGCTGGGGCTGGATATGTACAAGATGCGTGAGCCGCTGGAAAAAGCAGGCCTGCGCTATATCGATTGACGGAGACACGCATGAGTGCTTTTGAAAAAACGCCAGGCTGGCTGGATTGGTACCAGGGCCCCAGCAAGCCCAAGTTTGTGCTGCCAGCAGGTGCGGTGGATGCCCACTGCCACGTGTTTGGCCCAGGAGATGAATTTCCTTTCGCGCCCGAGCGCAAATACACACCTTGTGATGCCAGCAAACAGCAATTATTTGCCTTGCGTGATCACCTGGGTTTTGCGCGCAACGTGATCGTGCAGGCAACTTGCCATGGTGCAGACAACCGCGCCATGGTGGATGCCTGCCTGGCCTCGAATGGCAAAGCCCGCGGTGTGGCGACAGTCAAGCGCAGTGTGACCGATGAAGAGCTGCAAGCCCTGCACGAGGCTGGCGTGCGTGGTGTGCGCTTCAATTTCGTCAAACGTCTGGTGGACTTCACGCCCAAGGACGAGTTGCTGGAGATTGCTGGCCGCATCGCCAAGCTGGGCTGGCATGTGGTGATCTACTTTGAAGCGGTAGACCTGCCTGAACTGTGGGATTTCTTCACCAGCCTGCCAACCACCGTGGTGGTGGACCATATGGGCCGTCCCGATGTGAGCAAGGGTGTGGACAGCGAAGAGTTCGCGCTCTTCCTGAAGTTCATGCGCGAGCATGACAATGTCTGGAGCAAGGTGTCATGTCCTGAGCGCTTGAGTGTGACTGGGCCCAAGGCGCTCAATGGTGAGCAGAGCGCTTACCAGGATGTGGTGCCGTTTGCGCGCCGTGTCGTGCAGGAGTTCCCCGATCGTGTGTTGTGGGGTACAGACTGGCCGCATCCCAATTTGAAGGATCACATGCCAGATGATGGCTTGCTGGTGGACTTTATTCCCCATATCGCCCCTACGGCCGAGTTGCAGCAAAAGCTGCTGGTTGACAACCCCATGCGTTTGTACTGGCCGGAAGAAGCCTGATCGCTGGGGCCATCAAAACTTTATGAGGAGATGAATCATGGCATTGGATAAACCTTACCTGGACGTCCCTGGTACCACTATTTTTGATGCGGACCAGAGCCGTAAGGGTTACTGGCTCAATCAGTTCTGCATGAGCTTGATGAAGGCAGAAAACCGCACGCGCTTCAAGGCGGACGAGGATGCGTATCTGGCGGAATGGCCTATGACGGACGAGCAAAAGGCTGCCGTCAAAGCCCGGGACCTGAACTGGATGATGCGCACGGGGGGCAATATTTACTTTCTGTCCAAACTCGGTGCAACCGATGGTTTGAGCTTCCAGCAAATGGCTGGCTCCATGACTGGCAAGACAGAGGAAGACTACCGGGCCATGATGATGGCGGGGGGCCGCAAGCCCGATGGCAACCGCTTTGTCGGCGAAGATGGTGATGCGCAAGGCCCCATGAGCAAGTCGCAAGCTTGGGAAGAATGGGAGCATGCGCACGCACAGCATTTGCTCGCGGAGGCTGTGGAGCAGTCGCAAGCACAGCAGCCACAGGGGCGCGCAGTCATCACCGCTTCGGTGTACACCTCGCATGTGCCAGCCATTGGCGTGGCCGTGGACCAAGGCAAGACGGAGGAGCCATACTGGAAGCCCCTGTTTGACGGATACCAGCCCTCGAAGGAGTGGATGGCAGAGAACACGCCTGACGTGATCTTTCTCGTCTACAACGACCATGCCACCTCGTTCGACCTGGGTGTGATCCCCACGTTCGCGATTGGTACGGCTGCAGAGTTCGAGCCAGCGGACGAAGGCTATGGCGCACGGCCCGTGCCCAAGGTCAAGGGAGATCCTGAACTGGCTTCGCATATTGCACAGTCCGTCATCCAGCAGGACTTTGACCTGACCATCGTCAACGATCTGAAGGTGGATCACGGGTTGACCGTGCCACTGTCGCTGATGTTTGGTCAGCCCGAAAACTGGCCTTGCAAGGTGATACCTTTCCACGTGAATGTGGTGCAGTACCCTGTACCCTCTGGTCAGCGCTGCTTTGAACTGGGCAAAGCCATCCGCAAGGCCATTGAAAGCTATGACAAGCCCATCAAGGTGCAAATCTGGGGCACAGGTGGCATGAGCCACCAGCTTCAGGGACCGCGTGCAGGCTTGATCAACAAGGAGTGGGACAACCAGTTCCTGGATCGACTGATTGCCGACCCTGCAGAACTGGCCAAGGTGCCACACATCGAATATGTGCGCGAAGCCGGCAGCGAAGGCATTGAGCTGGTGATGTGGCTGATTGCCCGCGGAGCGATGGCTGATGTCGCTGGCGGCAATCCGCCCAAGCTGGCACATCGTTTCTTCCATGTGCCAGCATCGAACACGGCTGTTGGACATCTGATTTTGGAGAATCAATAAATGAGCAAAACCATCAAAGTTGCGCTGGCGGGAGCCGGTGCTTTTGGCATTAAACACCTGGACGGCATCAAGAACATCGACGGTGTAGAAGTGGTCTCTCTGGTAGGCCGCCGTCTGGAGCCTACCCAGGAGGTGGCTGCAAAGTACGGTATCGGCCACGTGACTACCGATCTGGCAGAGGCGCTGGCACTGCCGGAAGTGGATGCCGTGATTTTGTGCACACCTACGCAGATGCATGCCGCTCAGGCCATTCAGTGTCTGAAAGCAGGCAAGCACGTGCAGGTGGAAATTCCGCTGGCAGACAGCTGGGCGCAGGCGCAAGAAGTGCTGGACGTGCAAAAGCAGTCTGGCAAGGTCGCGATGGTGGGGCATACGCGCCGCTTCAACCCCAGCCACCAGTGGGTGAACAAGAAAATCAAGGCAGGTGAATTCAACATCCAGCAAATGGATGTGCAGACCTACTTTTTCCGCCGCACCAATATGAATGCACTGGGACAGGCCCGTAGCTGGACGGACCACCTGCTGTGGCACCATGCGGCGCACACGGTGGATCTGTTTGCCTACCAGGCTGGCAGCCCCATTGTGAAGGCCAACGCCATCCAGGGGCCTATCCATCCTGAGCTGGGCATTGCCATGGACATGAGCATCCAGCTCAAGGCTGCAAATGGTGCCATCTGTACCTTGAGTCTCTCGTTCAACAACGATGGTCCGCTGGGCACTTTCTTCCGCTATATCGGTGACAACGGTACTTATATCGCTCGGTACGATGATCTGGTCAACGGCAAGGAGGAAAAGATCGATGTGTCCAAGGTGGATGTGTCCATGAATGGCATTGAGCTGCAGGATCGGGAGTTTTTTGCTGCCATCCGCGAGGGACGGGAACCCAATTCCAGCGTTCAGCAGGTTCTGCCTTGCTACAAGGTGCTGCATGATCTGGAATTGCAGCTTGAGGCGTAATTAACTACGGCAGGTGCATCGAATAATGCATTGCACATCCCGCACTCGCTCACCAGTGATTGCGGGATTTTTTTTGAACCATGCCTTGTTTGTCAATGCATGGTTTCTACCCAAAAACTTTGATCATTCAGATCGCGAAAGGATGAGTAATGGAGCAACGCCGTATAGGCCCATGGAACGTCAGCAATGTAGGCCTGGGCTGTATGAACTTCAGCCATGCTTACGGCATGCCGCCCAGTGCTGAGCAGTCGCAGGCGGTATTTCACACCGCATTGGATGTTGGGGTGAACCTGTTCGATACAGCGGCGCTCTATGGTTTTGGTGCCAACGAACGCTTGATTGCGCCCTGGGTCAAACCACATCGCAACCGCATCACATTGGCCAGCAAATGTGGCATGGCTGGCGTACCTGGCGAGGATGGAGTCATGCGCCGTGTGATTGATGGACGGCCAGCTACCATCCGGCAAAACTGCGAAGACAGCCTCCAGCGTTTGGACACGGATGTGATTGATCTGTACTACCTGCACCGCTGGGACAAGAGTGTGCCGATCGAAGAGTCTGTGGGCGAGATGGCGCGGTTGAAGCAGGAAGGAAAAATTCGGGCCATTGGTTTGTCTGAGGTGGGCGCCGCTGCCTTGCGCCGCGCACATGCGGAGCATCCGATTGCTGCGCTGCAAAGTGAATATTCCTTGTGGTCGCGAAACGCTGAGCTGGGAACGCTGCAGGCTTGCAAAGAGCTGGGGGTTGCCTATGTGGCATTCAGCCCCGTGGGGCGCGCGTTCTTGACGGGTAAATTGCAGACCGCGAATAGTTGGGCAAAGGGTGATATTCGTGCGGCCATGCCACGGTTTGCACCAGAGGCCTATGCGCAGAACCTGCGCCTCCTGGCACCTATGCAAGTCGTGGCCGATAAAGTGGGGTGCACGCTGGCAGAGCTGGCCATCGCTTGGGTTCTGCATCAAGGCGAACATGTCATTGCCTTGCCTGGGACCACACAGACAGCGCACTTGCTGGAGAATGTGCGCGGCGGTTCTGTGGAGTTGACCACAGAAGTCTTGTTTGAATTGGATCAGCTGTTTTCGCCACAAGCCATAGTGGGCGACCGCTATGCACTGCAAGGGCAGCGTGAAGTCGATACTGAAAAATTCGCTTTTGAGAATACTGGTACTTAAGGCATAACGCTGCACCAGCTATGCCAGATTGAAATAACTGCTAGCCATCAAACAGCGCATGACCCTTGTCTGCAAATGGCACACTGGTCTTCATAAGGATTCAAGGAGTTTCGTATGCAAGACCGAAATCGATGGAGCGTGCGCTGTGGACGTGTTGTTGCCTGGGGTGTTTTGGCGCTGATGCCTTTGGCCGCGGCAGTGGCACAGCCATTGTCTGCCAAGCCCATCCGCATCATGGTGCCATTTGGGGCTGGGGGTGTGGCCGATGTCACGTCACGTGTTGTGGCGCAGCAATTGTCCGAGCAGATGGGGCAACCCGTCATCATCGAAAACAAACCCAGTGCAGGCGGCATTGTGGCGGCCGACTGGGTGGTGAAGGCGCCAGCAGACGGCCACGCCTTGTTCCTGATGTCCAACGGTAGTGCCGTCACCGTGAATATGTTCCAGCATTTGCCGTTTGACATGGTGAAAGACCTGACGCCTGTTTCCACCTTGGGCTATTTTGATATTGGCGTCATTACCGATGCCAAGTCAAAATTCAAGAGCCTGGGAGAAGTCGTCAGTTACGGTAAAGCCAACCCGGGGAAGCTCAATATTGGTAGCATCAATGTGGGAAGTACCCAGCATCTGGCTGCAGAGCTGTTCAAATCAGCAGCAGGTCTGAATGCCCAGGTGATTCCTTTTAACGGAACTCCGGCTGTGGTTACTGCTTTGCGTGGGCAGCAGGTGGATGTGGCTGTGGAGATCCTGGCACCAATCACCGGGCAGATCCAATCCAAGGCTGTGCAATTGCTGGCAGTGACAGGAGAAAAACGTTCAGAGCTGCTGCCGCAGACACCCACTGCGCAGGAGCAGGGCGTTAAAGGCTTTGTAGCTTCGTCCTGGAATGCATTGGCTGTTTCTTCCAAAACACCCCCTGAGTTGGTGAATCGCTTGCACAAGGAAATTGCTGCAGCTGTCAGCAACCCCGAGGTGGTGAAAAAACTGCGCAGCTTGAATGTACAAGCCCAATCCAGCACACCGGCCGAGACGGCTCAGCTGCTGAAAACAGAAATTCAGCGCTGGGGCACAGTGATCGAAAAAGCAGGCATACCCAAGCAGTAAGCAATTTAGCCTAGCCATATAAAAAAACAGAACGCCACGCTATGTGGCGTTTTTTTATTATTTGCATAAGCTTTTTTAACGAATGGCGCAAAGGTGCAAGCTTTACAGGGTTTCCTGAGGGAGAAAATTATAGGGTTCTTGGCAGAACCTCTGGTTAAAGGTGAGTGAATTTTGTGAATAAGTACCAATATCCATTTGTTTGCAATTGAAAGAGGCAGCATGTGAGAGAAATGAGTCTTTAAACGCCTGATTGATTACAAAAAACATGGGCATAACAAACACAGAACTCAAAAGTTCAGACCTGAAAACCATTATTCACTCCAAGCGAGCCAACATCTATTTGTTAGAGCATTGTCGTGTGTTGGTGAATGGGGGACGTGTGGAGTATGTCACGGACGCTGGCAAAAAAAGTCTGTATTGGAACATTCCCATTGCCAATACCACCAGCATTTTGCTGGGCACAGGCACTTCGATTACACAGGCAGCCATGCGCGAGTTGAGCAAGGCAGGGGTGCTGGTTGGCTTTTGTGGGGGCGGTGGCACGCCTTTGTTCAGTGCCAAGGAAGTGGATGTGGAAGTTGCCTGGTTTCAGCCGCAAAGTGAATACCGGCCAACGGAATATCTGCAAGCCTGGGTGCAGTTCTGGTTTGATGACGCACTGCGCCTGCATGCCGCTAAAAAGCTGCAGGCACTTCGCTTGGAGCGCATTCGCGGCGAATGGCAAAAACGCAGTTTGAGAGATGGTAGCTTTGCGGTGGATGCTGCCAAGCTGGTATCGCTGCTTGAGCATTCGCACAGACTTTCTCAAAATGCCGTAGATATTACTGCCTTGCTCACCGAAGAGGCCCGCCTGACCAAGGCACTCTTTAAATTGGCCGTGGATACCGTGGGCTATGGAGATTTCACACGGTCCAAGCGCGGCACCGGCACCGACCCCGCAAACCGCTTTCTCGATCACGGCAACTATCTGGCTTATGGTTTGGGCGCCACTGCCACCTGGGTGCTGGGATTGCCGCATGGCCTGGCTGTGCTCCATGGCAAAACGCGGCGCGGAGGGCTGGTGTTTGATGTGGCTGACCTGGTCAAGGATGCTGCCATCCTGCCGCAAGCCTTTATGTCTGCGATGCGCGGCGACGACGAACAGCAATTTCGCAGCGGCTGTATTGAAGTGCTCACTCGCTCAGAGTCATTGGACTTCATGATCGACAGCGTCAAGCAAATTGCGATGGAAACCTCCAGACTGGCGCTGCACAAGCAATCCATCACCCAGGGGCAGCCATGAATGTGCTGTTTGTCTCCCAATGCAGCAAACGAGCGCTGACCGAAACGCGCCGCATTCTGGACCAGTTTGCCGAGCGTCGTGGCGAGCGCACTTGGCAGACCTCCATCACCCAAGCCGGTCTGGACACCGTGCGCAAGCTGCTGCGCCAGAGCGCACGCAAAAACACTGCGGTGGCCTGCCACTGGATTCGCGGGCGCGACCACAGCGAACTGTTGTGGGTGGTGGGTGATGGCCGCCAGTTCAACGAAGCTGGGGCAGTGCCGACCAATACAAGCAGCCACAACATTTTGCGTGCCGAAGATGAAAACGCCTGGCATCACCTACCGTTGATCACTGCCTTGTCAGCATTGGCTGCTTTGCTGCACGATCTGGGCAAGGCCACGCAGGCGTTTCAGGATCGACTGCGCAATCCCCGTGTGATGGAGCGCAACCACTATCGCCACGAATGGGTGTCAGTGCGCTTGTTTCAGTCGTTTGTAGGCAGTGACTCGGATGCAGGTTGGCTGCAGCGGCTGGGCGCTTGTGCCGACAGCGAGGTTGATTCCCAGGCATTTGAAGCGCACTGGTTGGCACAACTGCACTGTGATGGCATCACGGATGCCAAATGGCAGCCTGGGCAAAAGAGAGCCCTGAATCCTTTTGCTGCTTTGCCTCCGCTGGCACAAGCCGTGGCGTGGCTGGTGCTGACGCACCACCGCTTGCCTTGCAAACCCGTGGAAAAAAAAGCAGATACGGATCTTGGCGATGAAGACAAGCATCGTATCTGGCGCCGTTTCGGCAGCAACCGCGTGTCAATAACACGCGCAGAACTGACAGGGCTGTTGCAAGCCGTAAATGCAGACTGGAATGAGCCACGCGAGCCTGTGGACAGCCTGACGCTGGAATCGTACTGGCGCTTCCCACATGGCCTGCCTGTTGCTCAGTTGTCATGGCGCAAGCAAGTTGCGCGCTATGCCTGCAAGTTATTGGCTTTGGTGGACAAGGGTGACGGAGCATCCGTCTTGAACGACCCGTTCACCATGCACATCAGCCGCATGTGCCTGATGCTGGCCGACCACCATTATTCCAGCATCGAAGACGAGGCCCGTCGCAAGCCCTATCTCAGTGCAGGCTACCCACTGTTTGCCAACACTTCCAGAAAGAATGGTGACAGGTGGGGGGCAGGCAAGTGCTTCAAGCCGGTTTTCAATCAAACCCTGGATGAGCATCTGCTGGGCGTGCAAGCACACACCAGCCTTATCACACACTCGCTGCCCACATTGGCACGCAGCCTGCCCGCGTTGCAAAACCACAAGGGCTTGAAAAAGCGCAACAGCAGCGCACGCTTTCAGTGGCAAGACAAAGCCACAGACTGGGCTGCCGGTGTGCGCCTGCAAGCCGCCAGCCAAGGCGCGTTCATTGTTAATATGGCGTCGACCGGCTGCGGCAAAACCCTGGGCAATGCACGCATCATGAATGCCTTGGCCGATCCCAAGCTCGGCATGCGCTGCGCCTTTGCCATTGGCCTGCGCACCCTGACCTTGCAAACCGGGCGCAGCTTTCAGCGTGACTTGGGGCTGAGCGATGAGCAGCTGGCCATCAGGGTCGGTGGTGCGGCCAGCCGCGACTTGTTTGAATACTGGGAGCGGCAAGCTGAAGCCACAGGCTCTGCATCCAATCAAGCCTTGCTGGATGAGGGTGGGCAGGTGTTGTTTGAGGGCAATGACCGCCATCCCTTGCTGGAGCGTTTGACAGACGACGCACAGGTGCGCCGCCTGATTGCGGCCCCTTTGCTGGTGTGCACGGTAGACCACCTCACGCCCGCCACCGAAAGCCTGCGCGGTGGTCGCCAGATTGCCCCCATGTTGCGTTTGCTGACCAGCGACCTGGTGCTGGATGAGCCAGACGACTTTGACATGGCTGATTTGCCCGCGCTTACACGTCTTGTGCACTGGGCCGGGTTACTGGGTTCTCGGGTGTTGCTGTCGTCGGCCACCTTGCCGCCAGCCTTGGTGGAGGGACTGTTTCGCGCTTACCGTGCTGGGCGTGAAGTATTTCAAAAACACCGTAGTGATCGCCCGCATGAGCCCGTCAGCGTGTGCTGCCTGTGGGTGGATGAATTTCACCAAGCCGACCATGCATGCGCCAAAGGCAGCGACTTCGCTCAAGCGCATGAAACATTCGTCGGCAAGCGTATGCAGCAACTGGCCAAAGCAGCCAAGACCGGGGCACGCAGGCTGGCGCAAATTGTTCCGCTGCCAGAGGATTTGCAGGCCATAGGCGTCCCGGTACAGCAACGTCGCCAGGAATTGGCGCAATTCATGCTGCAGTGCGCCTGGAAGCTGCACAGCAACACGCAAAACCACAGCCTTGATCCGGAGAGTGGCAAGCGTGTGAGTTTTGGACTGATTCGCATGGCCAATATTGCGCCGCTGCTGGACGTGGCGCAGTCTATCTACTCCCAAGGTGCTCCTGCAGGCGTGCGCATTCATCTGTGTGTGTACCACTCGCAGTTTCCGCTGCTGGCGCGTTCCATCATTGAACAGGAGCTGGACACCGTGCTCAGTCGCCGCCCACTGGAAGATGGCGCAGACCCTGTGTTCCAGCGTCCCTCCATACGTGCGCTGATTGACCAATATCCGGAGAGCGACCAACTCTTTATTGTGCTGGGCAGTCCCATCACCGAAGTGGGGCGTGACCATGACTATGACTGGGCCGTGGTGGAGCCATCATCGATGCGCTCCCTCATTCAGTTGGTTGGCCGAGTGCGCCGACATCGCAGCAGTCCCGTGCAAACGGTCAATGTGCAAGTTCTGGACACCAACGGTAAGGCGCTGGAGTTTACGGAGGACGCTGATCGTGAAAAAGCGGCCTATTGCAAGCCCGGCTTTGAGCTGGATGCCAGCGACACGCCACATTTTCATTTCAGTTCACACAGTCTGAGCGTCTTGCTAGAGCGCCAGTTGCAGGAATGGCCCAGCCCCTGGCCTGTGGATGCGCAACCGCGCATTCATCAAGTCAAACGAAAACCCAGGCGGGCAGACAACTGGGTGGATCTGGAGCATGCCCGTATGCGTGACACCATGCTCCCCAAAAAGCCTGATGCACTCATGCCCACACTGGTTCAGCGCGATGCCAGCCTGGCTTGGTATGAAGCCGATGCAGCCCATCCGCAGCGCCTGTGGCTGACCGGCGTGCTGCCCCAATACCAGCGTTTTCGTGCCGATGACCAGCAGCGTGTGGAGGTGGCGTTTTTACCAGATGAAGATGAGGCGCTGTTGCTCTTGCATCGTGTGGTGGATGAAGGTAAGCGCACTGAGAACCTGTATGTGTGCGATGACGCAACCATGCTCACCCGCATTGCAGACAAGAGGCTTTTTCCCAACCCGCAGCACAGCGTGCAGCCCTGGATACAGGTTGATCTGCTACAGGCCTTGAGTGATCTGGCCAAAGAAAAAGACCTGACGCTGGAGCAGTGCGCCAAGCGCTATGCCACCGCCAGCTTGCCGGAGTCAACGCAAGGCTGGTGTTGGCATGAGGCGCTAGGGTTCAATAAATTAGTGCGCTGAAAACCTATCAACAAGATTTAGAAAGGAGGAGGCTGTTATGGAGAACATGGAAGAAGAACCTGGGTATGCAGGTTTTCATACTGCCGTTCGTGCATTCATTCGCACGCGCTTGCGAGCTAAGCTGGACAAACTTAAAGAGGATGACCCGAAACGGCAGCAGCTCATGGCAGAACACGAGCCGCATATATGGCTTGCTGATGCAGCACGCCGTGTGCAGCAAATTCAAGCGGTTACCCATTCGCTAAAGCCCATCCATCCGGACGCGCGCGGCACCAATCTTTATGTCGATCCGTCACAGCTACCCCCATTGCAAGATGTGGGCAGCCACGCCTTGGGTGCGGATTTTGATAGCGATGTGGTAGGCAATGCGGCTGCCCTGGATGTGTACAAGCTGCTCAAGCTGCAAGTAGGAGGTCAAACCTTGCTGGCAGCCTTGCTGGCAAAAGACCCTGCTGCCCTGCAAGCCCTGCACGACGATGCAACGCAAGCTCAGGTGCTGCGCGATGCTTTTGTGTCGTTGACTGAGGCGCGGGCCGGAGGCCCCAGCAGCCATACCCGTGCCAAGCAGTTGTACTGGCTGACAGGCGACGATGCCAGTGATGATGCGCAATATGAATTGCTGGCACCACTGTATGCCACTTCCTTGGCCCATGCGGTGTATGCAGAAATTCAGGCACATCGCTTTGGTGATGCCAACAAGGCGGCGCGCATCGCCCGCCGTGAGCGCAAGGCGCACGATGGTGTTTTTTATGACTATCCAGGCTTGGCTGCGCAAAAGATGGGTGGGACGAAGCCTCAAAATATCAGTCAATTGAATAGCGAGCGGGGCGGGGTGAACTATTTGCTGTCCTCACTGCCGCCTGTGTGGAAGAGCAGCGCCACGCGACTGCCTGTGGGTACAGATTCGGTATTCAACAAACTGTTCATCTCTCGTCCAGAAGTGCGTCAGACGGTGCGCGCCTTGCGCCAGTTTCTGCAATCCGAGCCACCTCCAAACCTTGAGACGCGGGAGCGTCGTGAAGCGCTGATCGACACTTTGGTGGACGAGCTTGTGGCGCTGGCCGGAGAGTTGCAGCAAAGCATGCCTGCGGGGTGGACCATGGACACCGACAGGTTTGAACAGCTCCATCGTGATGAGCAGCTCTGGCTGGACCCGTTACGCACTGAAATGCCGCAAGAAGCGGAGTTTGCGCAGGAGTGGTTGCACATGGACTGGCCAGCCGAAATTGGCAAGCGCTTTGGGCGTTGGCTGAACCAGCAGCTGCAAGACCGTTTGCCTGTAGGTGATGTGGAGGCTCGCGAATGGGCCAAAGAGTTGCTGGCTGACGAGGATGGCTTCAGGGGGCAGCTGCGTGCATTGCGCAGCAAGTTGGAGTCAGGAAAAGGTGGTGCAGCATGATCCAGCTACAGCCTCAAGCCATTCTGGTGTTGCCACACTTGCGTGTGCAAAATGCCAACGCCATTTCCAGCCCGCTGACGCACGGCTTTCCATCCATCACGGCATTTATTGGCCTGATGTGGGCGCTGCAGCGCAAGCTGGCGCACAAGCACATTCCCTTGAAGCTGCTCAGTGTTGGCGTGGTATGCCATCACCATCAGGAGCAGGTCAGCGAGGGCTATGTGCGCACTTTCAATCTGACACGCAACCCCGTGGACAAAGACGGCAGCACCGCTGCCATTGTGGAAGAAGGCCGCATGCACATGCAGGTGTCACTGGTGTTTGGCGTGGCCTTGCAGCCTGGTGCAGCAGCCAGTGAGCTGCATGACAAAGAGCAGCGTGAGGCATGGGCCAAATCAGTGGGAGAAATTGCTGAGCAGATGCGCGTGGCTGGTGGCAGCTTGCTGCCATCGCGTCCTGCGCCAGGCAAGAAAGTGCGGCCCTGGATGGACGTGATTGCTGAAGACAACGCGCAGCAAAAAGAGGACTTTCGGCGCTGGCGTCGCCAATGGCTGCCCGGTTTTGCACTGGTGTCGCGTGACGATGTGCTGGCACAGCGCCTGGAAAAGCTGCGAAATACCACGCAGCCCCAGGCCACGCTGCTCGATGCCTGGCTGCACGCAGCACGCTTTAACTATGAGGCGCAAGCTGTCAAGGACGGCGAAGCTCAGTCAGACGGCAAAGTCGAGTGGAAAGACCCATTCCGACAGATGGAAAAAACCAAGGGAAGCGGCTGGCTGGTTCCCATTCCTGTGGGCTATGCAGCCTTGGGGGCCCAACATGCAGCAGGTACGGTGGGCAATGCACGCGATATGACAGCACCGCTGCGCTTTGTGGAGTCGGTGTATTCGATTGGCGCATGGCTTAGTCCACACCGGATCGAGCGTCTGCAAGACTTGTTATGGCAGGCGGATACCGATGCCGCCGCAGGCTTGTACCGCTGCCGCAATACCTTTCACAACACGCTGTCAGAGCATCAGGAGTCAGCAGGCATTGCTGACGACGACTGGGATGAGGAGGACGACGACTATGTCGATGACTAGAGGCATTGGCACGCGCCTTCTTTGCATTTCTTCTTGAATTTTGAACAAATTACCTAAGGAATTTCACCATGTCGAACATACTTAAAACCGCTTCTGTCCTGGCTTTTGAACGCAAGCTGGACCCATCGGACGCCATCTTCCGCGCAGGCCGCTGGGAGGAGCGTGATGCATCTGCAAGCTGGGTGCCTGTGGAGATCAAGCCCAAGTCCGTACGCGGCACCATCAGTAACCGCCTGAAAACCAAAGACCAAGATCCTGCCAAGCTGGATGCAGCGATTGAAAACCCCAACCTGCAAACCGTGGATGTGGCGGCGCTACCTGCTGATGCAGACACGTTGAAAGTGCAGTTCACGCTGCGTGTGTTGCCTGGTGCAGGTACACCGTCTGCTTGCAACAGTGCGGATTACCAAGCCAAACTGCTGCAAACCGTGCAGGGCTATGTACAACAAAACGGCTTTGCTGAGTTGGCCAACCGCTATGCAGCCAACCTGGCCAACGGCCGCTTTCTGTGGCGCAACCGCCAAGGCGCAGAAGAGGTAGTGGTTGAAGTCACTGTGCTGAAAGATGGCAAGGCGGAACATTCTTGGTCTTTCAAGGCACTGGAGCACAGCATGCGCACGCTGGATGCTATTGATTCCAAAGTGAAGGAGGTGGGTGCAGTGATCGCTGAGGGCCTTGCAGGCCAGCGCCATGTGCTGCTGCAAATCACGGCCTTTGTGCGTGTGGGGGCAGGGCAGGAAGTATTCCCTTCCCAGGAGCTGATTCTCGATAAGGGCAGCAACGGCAAAAGCAAGACGCTGTATCACGTGGATAACGTGGCCGCCATGCACTCGCAAAAAATCGGCAATGCCATTCGCACGATTGATACCTGGTATGAAGGCGCAGCGGAGCTGGGGCCAATTGCCGTGGAGCCCTATGGCTCGGTCACCACACAAGGCAAGGCCTATCGCCAGCCCAAGCAAAAAATGGACTTCTACACATTGCTGGACAACTGGCTGCTTAAAGACCAGGTCCCCGCCGTGGAACAGCAGCACTTTGTTATGGCCGTGCTGATTCGTGGTGGTGTGTTTGGTGATGCGAGCTGATGCCATGACTACGCATTACATCGATATCACCATCCTGCCAGACCCCGAGTTCAGCCACGCACATCTGATGGGGGCGCTGCTGTCAAAGCTGCACCGTGCCTTGGTGCAATTGGGCAGCGGTGAGGTGGGCGTAAGCTTCCCGCAGCATGTGAACGCACCGGTGAGCAAGCGAACACTGGGTAGTCTGGTGCGCTTGCATGGCACGCAACAGGCCTTGGAGCAGCTCTCTGCCATTGACTGGCTCAAAGGCATGCGAGATCACATTGCTTTGGCAGCCTTGTCACCTGTGCCCGCTGGTGCCAGTCACCGTTGCGTGCAGCGGCGCCAATTCAAAACCAGCGTAGAGCGCCTGCGCCGCCGCCGTATGCAGCGCAAAGGCGAAACAGCGGAGCAGGCCACAGAGGCCATCCCTCTACATGTAGAACGCAAACCCGACCTGCCCTTTGCCAACCTGCGAAGCCATAGTACTGCACAAACATTTGCGCTGTTTGTTGAGCATGGCCCTTTGCTGCCACATGCAGCAAAGGGCAAGTTCAATACCTATGGACTTAGCCAAGGTGCATCAATCCCCTGGTTTTGACCCTTTTTTCAAGCATTGATCGCAGTGCTTTAAAAACAACGGGTTAGCGAATCGCTGTAAAAAAGGGTGGTTCGCTTTTTTGTGAGGAATTCTTTAAAAAATCAGTGATCTGACTGAGATATGCTCTAGTTCGCTGCCGCACAGGCAGCTCAGAAAACATGACTTGCGCAGAACTGTGAAAACGAGACGTTCGCTGCCGCACAGGCAGCTCAGAAAGCCGGTAGGTAAAGAAATCTAGGCGTGGGTTTGTTCGCTGCCGCACAGGCAGCTCAGAAAAATCTGCACGAGCGTGTGCCGTTCCTGGTCGAGTTCGCTGCCGCACAGGCAGCTCAGAAATCTGAAGCTGGACAAGGGTAAGCGCGTGACGTGTTCGCTGCCGCACAGGCAGCTCAGAAAAAGCTCGATTTCTAGCTCGTTTATTTTCTAGCGTTCGCTGCCGCACAGGCAGCTCAGAAACCGCCACCGGTGGGCACGTATTTTGTGATGAGGTTCGCTGCCGCACAGGCAGCTCAGAAATCGTCGGCATCGTTACCTGTAGCCATCTTGTAGTTCGCTGCCGCACAGGCAGCTCAGAAAATACCGCACCACACACAGCAATAACAACAAATGTTCGCTGCCGCACAGGCAGCTCAGAAAAAGCACAAGCCGCGGTTCAAGCGCTTGAGATCGTTCGCTGCCGCACAGGCAGCTCAGAAATCCAGACCCAATCCGGGTTGCGGAGGTTTTATGTTCGCTGCCGCACAGGCAGCTCAGAAATCTGACGGGTCGCGCACAGCGCCAAGCTCATGGTTCGCTGCCGCACAGGCAGCTCAGAAAACGCGGGGCACTGGAACCCCTCCAGATGCCATGTTCGCTGCCGCACAGGCAGCTCAGAAAAAAGGCATCTTCGGGTGTCACTGAGATGGAAGGTTCGCTGCCGCACAGGCAGCTCAGAAATTCGCGCCTCGATGCAGATAGTGCCGCTTTGTGTTCGCTGCCGCACAGGCAGCTCAGAAATTGCTGATCTTGATCTGCTTCTTCATATTCGTGTTCGCTGCCGCACAGGCAGCTCAGAAATCTGCGAAGTCACGCTTCACGTCGAATAGCTCGTTCGCTGCCGCACAGGCAGCTCAGAAACCACCCCCTGTAGCCTGGACCCGGCCTGCTGCGTTCGCTGCCGCACAGGCAGCTCAGAAACTGTGCGTGCTGGCTTTCCATCTCCTGCAGAAGTTCGCTGCCGCACAGGCAGCTCAGAAAATGGGATTGAGTTCGTAGAGGAGCTTGAAGCCGTTCGCTGCCGCACAGGCAGCTCAGAAAAGTAGGGCGCGGGTTGAATTTCTAGGGCTTTTTGTTCGCTGCCGCACAGGCAGCTCAGAAATCCACTGCGTTGCGGAAAGCCTCACTGACCTTGTTCGCTGCCGCACAGGCAGCTCAGAAAATAGCTAGTTGAAGTCGTTCACCGTAGAGCATGTTCGCTGCCGCACAGGCAGCTCAGAAATGGTTTCGTTGATGCTTGGGGTGGCTGGACATGTTCGCTGACGCACAGGCAGCTCAGAAAGATCCAGGTGCGCAGGCAGATGGCAAATGCGAGTTCGCAGCCGCACAGGCAGCTCAGAAAGCAGACAGCACCGCGCTATGACGAATTAACAAGTTCGCTGCCGCACAGGCAGCTCAGAAATGCCAGACGCGATAGTCTCGATCACCGGGTAAGTTCGCTGCCGCACAGGCAACTCAGAAAGTAAGCTGGCGCAAGATCAGGATGCTGCTGCAGTTCGCTGCCGTACAGGCAGCATTGAAATGAAGTCGTTTTGCTGGACTGTTTGCTTTTGGTGCTATGGCGCTTCAAAAGAACCAACGGGCCATAAAGGCCCGTTGGTAGAACATAGGTCGAACTGCCCTAATGTTTACTTTTGCAGCTGTAGGCGCATGGGTCAGCTGGCTTTGCCACCTTGCTGAACCACTCGCATGGCGGAGGCGATCAAGCCGGAGACCTCGGAGATGTTGCTGGGAACGATGAGGGTGGTATTGGCATCCTGAGCCACCTTGCTGTATGCCTCGACTGCACTTTCGGCCACTTTCAGCTGAACTGCTTGGTCGCCGCCTGGTTGCTGGATGGCACGTGCTACGCGCTCCAGTGCTTCGGCGGTAGCTTCTGCCACGGTGGTAATGGCAGCGGCTTCACCTTGGGCCTTGTTGATAGCAGCTTGTTTTTCACCTTCAGAGCGGGCAATAAAGGCCTCACGTTCGCCAGTGGCGATATTGATTTGTTCCTGACGGCGGCCTTCGGAGGCTGCGATCAAAGCACGCTTTTCACGCTCGGCGGTGATTTGCGCTTGCATGGCGCGCAGGATTTCTGCGGGAGGGGTCAGGTCCTTGATTTCATAGCGCAGAACTTTGACGCCCCAGTTCAGCGCCGCTTCGTCAATGGCGTTGACGACTTGCGCGTTGATCATGTCGCGCTCTTCAAAGGTTTTGTCCAGTTCCAGCTTGCCAATCACGCTACGCAGCGAGGTTTGCGCAAGCTGTGTGACAGCCATGATGTAGTTGGATGAGCCATAGCTGGCACGCATCGGGTCTGTCACCTGAAAGTACAAGATGCCGTCAACCTGCAGTTGGGTGTTGTCACGGGTGATACACACTTGGCTGGGTACATCCAGCGGGATTTCCTTCAGGCTGTGCTTGTAAGCCACTTTTTCAACAAACGGAATGATGATGCGCAGTCCCGGGCCGAGGGTGCCAGCGTACTTGCCCAGGCGCTCTTTGATCCAGGCGTGCTGCTGGGGCACGATCTTGACGGACATGCTGATGAAAATGGCAGCAATGACAAATGCGACGATGGCGATTTCCATGGTCTAAACCTTTAGGAGATAGAGAAAAGAAAAAACGGAATGCTGTTGGAGGGGTCTCAGGCTTTATCCACAATCAAACGGTTGCCCTGGACTTCAATCACGCGATACAGACCCGCTGTAGGCATGCTGCCTGGGCGAAGGCTTACGGTCCATTGGCTGCCGCGATATGGGATGCGTGCTGTGCCATCGCTGTTCCACTCGGGCACATGAAGGGTTTCGCCAATGTCCAGGTTCAGATCAGGGTTGGCACTGGCGGGGAGCTCTGGTTGACGGCGGCCGCGAATGCGGCGGCAGACCAAAACAGCCAGTACGCCCACCAGGGCCGCTGCACTAATTTGCAAGGGTGCGCTTAAGCCCAAGTGTGCTGCAATTGCACCGCAGGCCAAGCCTAGAGCGATCATCAATAGGTAGATTCCGCCTGTGAGCAGTTCTGCGGCAATGGTGATGCCTGCAAGAATCCACCACCAAGTACTTTCCTCCATGTGTCAACTCCCTATGCTTTGTTGGCTTCGCTGTTGTGAAACAGCCTGTAAATTTAGGAAAAATGTCTGCAATCTGCAGGATAGCTCACGATATTACTTACACTGCGCGGCTATCTGACTTTTATTGATCCCGATTACAAAGGGTTGCGCATGAAATTCCGCTTTCCCATCGTCATCATCGACGAGGATTACCGCTCTGACAACACATCCGGCCTGGGCATTCGTGCCCTGGCGCAGGCCATAGAGGTTGAGGGTTTTGAGGTCCTGGGTGTCACCAGTTATGGTGATCTGAGCCAGTTTGCGCAACAACAAAGTCGCGCCAGTGCCTTTATTTTATCGATCGACGATGAAGAACTCACTGGTGATAACGACGATCCCATCATTCATAGCCTGCGCAGTTTCATTGGGGAAGTGCGGCGCAAGAATGAAGAGGTGCCGATTTATATCTACGGTGAGACCAAAACCTCGCGTCACCTGCCCAATGACATTCTGCGCGAGTTGCATGGTTTCATTCACATGTTTGAGGACACACCAGAGTTTGTGGCCAAGCACATCATCCGTGAAGCCAAAAACTATCTGGAAAGCGTGCAGCCACCATTCTTCAAGGCCTTGCTGGACTATGCAGAAGATGGTTCATACAGCTGGCACTGCCCGGGGCACTCGGGTGGCGTAGCATTTTTGAAGACACCTGTTGGGCAGATGTACCACCAGTTCTATGGCGAGAACATGCTGCGCGCTGACGTGTGCAATGCGGTGGAAGAGCTGGGCCAATTGCTGGATCACAATGGTGCGATCGGCGAGTCCGAGCGCAATGCGGCTCGCATCTTCAATGCCGATCACTGCTACTTTGTGACCAACGGCACATCAACGTCCAACAAGATCGTCTGGCACCACACGGTCGCTCCAGGCGACGTGGTGGTAGTGGACCGTAACTGCCACAAGTCCATTCTGCACTCCATCATCATGACGGGTGCGATCCCGGTGTTCTTGAAGCCCACACGGAACCACTTCGGCATCATCGGTCCGATCCCGCAAAGTGAGTTCAGCGTGGAATCCATCCAGGCCAAGATTGCCGCCAATCCGTTGCTCAAGGGCGTGGATGCAAAAACCGTCAAGCCTCGGGTGTTGACGCTTACACAGTCCACCTACGACGGTGTTCTCTACAACACGGAAACCATCAAGACCATGCTGGATGGCTATGTAGCCAATCTGCACTTTGACGAGGCTTGGTTGCCGCATGCGGCATTCCATCCGTTCTATGGCACTTACCATGCCATGGGCAAGAAGCGTATTCGACCTAAAGAATCAGTGGTTTACGCGACCCAGTCCATCCATAAGCTGCTGGCCGGTATCAGCCAGGCTTCGCATGTGCTGGTGCAGGATTCTCAGAATGAAAAGCTGGATCACCACCTGTTCAATGAGGCGTACTTGATGCACACCTCGACCAGCCCGCAGTACAGCATCATTGCGAGCTGCGATGTGGCGGCTGCCATGATGGAACCACCCGGAGGCACTGCGCTGGTGGAAGAGTCGATTCTGGAAGCTCTGGACTTCCGCCGCGCCATGCGCAAGGTGGAAGACGAGTTTGGCGACGACGACTGGTGGTTTGAAGTCTGGGGGCCTGAAAAGCTGGCCGAAGAGGGCGTGGGACGTGCAGATGACTGGATCATCCGCGGCAAGGACACGGCGCCCAAGTCCAAGTCGAAGAAAAAGAACGGCAAGGAGTTTGACAACTGGCACGGCTTTGGTGACTTGGCAGACGGATTCAACATGCTTGATCCCATCAAGTCCACGATCGTGACACCCGGCCTGGATCTGGATGGTGACTTTGCGGATACCGGTATTCCTGCTTCCATCGTGACCAAGTACCTGGCCGAGCACGGCGTGGTGGTGGAGAAGACGGGTCTGTACTCGTTCTTCATCATGTTCACCATCGGTATCACCAAGGGTCGCTGGAACACCATGCTGACCGCATTGCAGCAGTTCAAGGACGATTACGATCGCAACCAACCGCTGTCTCGCATCTTGCCGGAGTTCTGCCAGCAGTTCCGTCGCTATGAGCGCATGGGTTTGCGTGATCTGTGCCAGCACGTACACCAGATGTACGCCAAGTACGATATTGCGCGCCTGACCACGGAGATGTATCTGTCGGATTTGACCCCCGCCATGAAGCCTTCGGATGCGTACGCCCACATTGCGCAGCGCAAGACCGAGCGCGTGGAAATCGACCACTTGGTAGGCCGCACGACTGTGGGCTTGGTGACACCATACCCGCCGGGCATTCCATTGCTGATTCCTGGTGAAGTTTTCAACAAGAAAATCGTGGACTACCTGTTGTTCGCTCGTGACTTTGCCAAGGAGTGCCCCGGGTTCGAGACGGATATTCATGGTCTGGTGGAAATCGAGGACGAAAGTGGCAATGTGCGCTTTTATGCCGACTGTGTAGCCCTGGAAAAGCCCCAGTCTGTGTCAAAGCTGGCGGTTAAAGCGGCAGCAAAAAAGGCGACCGCTCCTCGTGCCAAGTCGCAAGCGCGTAAACCTGCGGCTAAGTCCACGGGGGGAGCCGCCAAGTAATAGCCAATGCGTTCAAGGTTGTTGATAGGCCTTTGAATACCCACGCTGCCCGCTATATGCGGGCAGTTTCTTTATGGTTTTCTTGCTGGCACGCTATCTGCCTGCGTACGCAAACGCCAAAAACGTGCAAAACGAGGTAAGCCGCTGGGGTGCGTGCCGTTGTAGCGGTAGGTGATGGTGCTGCCGATAGAGGGCGGGTTAGCACGCTCGGCATCACTCAGTCCACTGCCCAGCTTGAAACGTTGCCCGCTGGGCGTTTCCACCAATAGAGCGCCAGTCATGCCGTTGTATTTACCTTGTCCGGGCAAGTGCGCAATGACGGTGGCTTCTGCATCTTCAAAGAGTTTGACCTTGATGAGGTCATCGCTGCGTCCGCCGCGGTAAACCGCATCGGCACGCCTGAGCATCAGGCCTTCGGCTCCCTCACGGCTGAGGGCGCGAAGTTGGCGCATCAGTGCATCGTGATTTTTTACCTGCCATTGGGGGACAGCCTGAACCCATGTTTGTTGGATGTCGCGCACCAGCGATTGCAAGGCCTGCTGGCGCTGCACAAAAAGGCCTGGGTGCTCCGGCAGGTCAAACACCATGTAGCGCAACGCATGCCAGGCTGCTTCGTGTTTTGTTCCCTGAGCCACGGTGGCTTGCGTAATCACAAATTGACCGCGACCAGCCCATAGCTCTCCATCCAGAGCCTGTGTGGGCCAGTTTTCTGTAAACCAAGCTGGAGTTTGAATGAGCAGGCCTTGGCGCGTGCGCAAGCGCTGACCATCCCAATATGCGCGGATACCGTCGTACTTTTCACTGACCCAGTAGTCTTGAAGGTTCAGGTCGCTGCGATAGGTATTGGCCAGTGTGAGGGCCTGCGCGTAGCCCCGGCAGCACCAAAACAGTAGGGGCACACAAAGCAGCACCAAGAAAAAGATGGATCTGCGTGCCTGCATGGGTTTACTCCAGCAACTGGTACAGCATGCGGTCGCGGCCCTGGGCTTTGGCTTGGTAGAGCAGCGAGTCAGCTATTTCCAATAGCTGAGGAACGGTACGTGAGGCTTGCGGGCTGCAGACGACGATGCCGGCACTTACGGTCAATTGGCCAGAGGGGGAGGCCGCATGAGGAATGCGCAAGCAATTGATGGTGGAGCGAAAGTTTTTGACCATCTGAGGTAAAGCTTCCTTTGAGCCAAGGCTGACAAAAGCAAATTCTTCTCCGCCATAGCGTGCGGCGCAATCTCCGGCACGTTGCGCATGCTGCCGCATGGCCTGAGCCACGGCACGAAGTGCATCATCACCTTGGAGATGACCGTAGTGATCATTGAACTGCTTGAACAGGTCAATGTCCATCAAGGCCAAACCCAGATATTCACCTGAGCGAGGACTGCGGCGCAGAGCGTGCTCTAGCATTTCATCAAAATGTCGGCGATTGGCTAGTCCCGTTAGTCCATCTGCCAATGCCAGTTGCTCCAGTTCTCGCTTGCGTAAGAAGAGGTCTACCTGATTTTTGGCGCGCGCTTGCAGTACTGCAGGGCGTATGGGTTTGGAGACGTAGTCAGCAGCTCCTAGACGCAGTCCGTACTCCTCGGCTGCCTCATCACTTTGGCCTGTAATGAAGATCACCGGAATGTGTGAGGTGCGTTTGTCAGCACGCAGTGCTTGCAGGACTTCATAGCCACTCATGCCCGGCATGCTGACATCGAGCAACACCAAGGCCAACTGTGCACATTCATTGACTGCAATTTCGAGGGCACTGATTCCGTTTTTGGCGAGCAGCACCCTATAGTGCGGTTGCAACAGCTCAGCCAGCGTGGCACGGTTTAAACGCTCGTCATCAACGATCAGGATGGTCGCTTGCTGAGGCAGCGCAGGGGAGGGGTCAAGCATCATGCATGGCTCACGGCTGGAAATTGTCTGTATCTGAACGGTTGCTATCTAGGCTTTGCAAAAGTGCAGACAGGTTTGCGCAGCTGGCTTCGGATTCCAGGTCTTCGGCTTGTACCAGCGCACGTGCAGCCAATCCGTGCAAAGTGTGTCCACGAAGCTGTTTCTCGACGTGCTCCAGCAATTGCAGGCCAGCGTAATCACCTCGCAAAATGAGAGGCATAGCTTTTTCCACCATCGTATGAAGTGCGTGCGCATCCACGTTGGCGGAGATTGTGTCGCTGCTCAGCGAAAGGGCGTTGAGCTGTGCTTGCACATTGCCTAGTGCAATCTGAAGATGCTGGACTGCACTCTCCAGTTGTGAAGCCTGCAACTGTCTTTCTTGGCAGATTTTTTCCAAGCTTTGCATTGCCTGGACTGCAGCTGTCTGGTCCAGATAGCTGAGAGCACTTTTGAGGGTATGCGCCATCATGGAAATAGCTTCCCAATTCTGGGTTGTATACCAATTGCGCAATTGCTGTGGAGCCTGAGCAAACTCTCCCATGAAAGCATGCAGCAATCGTTGCATTCGCTGAGGCTGGTCTGCAAAGTGCTGTGCAATGCTGCAACGCGCAGGCATGGACAAGGCAGCATGTGCTGCTGGAGCTTCAACGGTGCTTGGGAGCATGGCGAATTCTTGTAGCAAAGTGGCATATAGGAGCTGAGCGTCAATCGGCTTGGTGAGCTGGCCATTCATGCCACTGTCCAAAATAGCCTGTCTGTCTTCTGGCCGGGACTGTGCCGTCAGCGCCCACACAGGCAGTTGTTTACATGAGGCTTTTGCACGGATGCTGCGGGCTACCTCCAGCCCATCCATTTCGGGCATTTGTACATCCAGCAGGACTGCATCAAACTCGTGCTGCGACAGCAAGGCAAGTGCGTCAGGACCATTGCTGGCTGTGGTGACAACCACGCCAGCCAATTGAAGGAACTCTTGTGCGACCTCCCGATTAAGCGCGTTGTCATCTACAACCAGTACGCGGCGCTGTTGCAAGCCCGTTGGCGGAGACAAGGACGCTGGTTTGGCGAGTCCATGAGAGGAGAGAGGCTGCTCGCTGGAGTGTAATTGCAGCGCAGTTTGAATTGCATTAAAGAGAACGGACTCTGTGACTGGTTTGATCAACAAGCCCTGAAGTCGCAACTGATTCGCGCGCTCCAGTACTTCATCACGGCAGTAGGCAGTCACCATCAGCATGGCGGGAGTGTGTGAAAGGCTGGCGTGCTGGCGAATGTGTTCTGCCAGTTCCAAACCATCCATGCCTGGCATTTGCCAGTCCATGAGTACCAATTCAATTGGCTGGTTGGCTGCAGCAGCCTCTTGAAGGCATGTCAGGGCTTCGGCGCCGCTGGCAACCGTGGTGCATGCCATTCCAAATCCCTCAAGCATATGGGCCAGGGTATCGCGTGCGATCAGGTTGTCATCTACGACCAGAACCCGATAGTTGCTTTGCACAAAAATTTGTGGGCTGTGATCGAGACGCTGTGCCTGTAGTCGCACATGAAAGCTGAACTCGCTGCCTTGTCCGGGTTGACTGCGAACACTGATCTCGCCTCCCATCAGCTGGACAAGCTTGCGTGAAATAGCAAGCCCTAGACCTGTTCCTCCAAAACGGCGACTTGTGTGCGTTTCTGCCTGAGAGAAAGGCAGAAACAGGCGGGGTATTTGTTCTGGATTTATGCCAATGCCCGTATCTCGGACTGCCACATGCAAGGTAAAAGCATTCGTATTCCCTGGTGCTGCATCTTCGATGTGCATGGAAATTACGATTTCCCCGCGGTCCGTGAACTTGATGGCATTGCTGACCAGGTTGGTGAGTACCTGGCTCAGGCGTTGGGCATCACCCAGGAGGTGGCGCGGTACGCTGGGGGAAATGTTGTAGACCATTTCAATCCCCTTCTGCTCGGCATTCAAGGTGGTGACAGAACCAACGGATTCCAGCAAGGCTTCAAGCTCAAAGGGCATGGTGTCCACTTGCAGCATCTCGGCTTCCAGCTTGGAGAAGTCCAGGATGTCATTGATGATGTTCAGCAGCGTCTTCGCAGACAGCTCCACTTTCTCCAGATAATTACGTTGCCTGGATGTCATGGCTGTTTGCTGCAGCAGCTGGGTCATGCCTATAACGGTGTTCATGGGCGTGCGAATTTCATGGCTCATGGTGGCTAGAAACTCGGACTTGGCACGCTCTGCAGCTTCTGCAGCCTCTTTGGCCTCCTGCAAGTCTTGCTGCGCCGCGTGTTCGGACGTGATGTCCAGCAATATGCCTTCCCAATAAAGAGCATCTTGCGAGTGCCTTGCGATGGCACGTATGCGCATCCAGCGCAAGCTGCCATTGGTGTGCCGCATGCGGCATACGTGCACGATGGGTACAGCGTTCTGCATGGCCTCAAACATGGCGCTGAAGAATGCCTCCCGGTCTTCTTCATGGATAAGCTGCGCGAATCCATTTTGGTTGGCCATCAAACCCTTTGGCGTAATACCTAGCAAACCCCAGACACCAGCGCTGACATAGAGCAGGAAAAGTTGTTCGCGGCCAATCTGTTCACAACTGAAGATGGCACCGTTAGGAAGGTTGTCAGCCAAGTTCTGCAAGCGCTGCTCGGCTTCCACCGAGTCTGTCAGATCCTGTAGCGTACCGTGCAGCATGATGGTCTGTCCTTCAGCATTGCGGAAGGCATGGCCGCGAATTCGTGCCGGGAAAGTTCCGCCGCCTGGGCGTTTGTGCGTTACATCGACGGTATAGGGTGTGCCTGTCAATATGCACTGCTGGATGCACTGGCTAAGCAGGGTGTAGTCGGCAGGCTCGAGCATGTTTGCCAGACTTTCCAGCGTCAGCGGCGGGTCTCCAGGTTGCAATCCATTCATGGACGAAAGCATTTCCGAGCTGGTGAAGGTTTGAGTGACCAAATCCAGCGTCCAGCTACCGACTTTGGCGATGCGCTCTGCCTGGCGCAGCATTTCATAGTTATGTGCCAGCTGGTTTTGAGCAAGACGCATCTCGGTGATGTCACGCGTCATGCCAAGTATGCCGACGACCTGTCCTTCATCGTCCACATAAGGTGTTTTCATGACATTGAAGAACAGAACCTTATTACCTACAGGCAAGCGTTCTTCATATAACAAAGGGGTGTTGTGTGCAATGACTTCCCGGTCTGACGCGGTGTATTGGGCTGCAATCTCTGGCGGGAACAGATCTTGGTCCGTAAATCCCAAGACGTCGCTTCGGCTTAGTCCGCAGCGGTTGAGTAGCGCTTGGTTGATGAATTGATAACGGCCATTGCTGTCCTTGATGAATACTCCATCTGGAGTTCTGTCCATAAAGGTTTCCAGCAGACGAGCATGATGACGCCAATGTCGGGTAAGCGCTTGCTCTGACTCAGCATGCGCAACTTTGTCGGAACTCGCAGGCTGACCCATGACTAGCCAATAGGGTTGCTGATGATATTCAGCGCTGCTCACCTGTGCCCGCAATACATGGTCGCTGCTGTCTTTGCGGTGCAGCAGGTAGCTTGAGGACAATGATGCAGGCTTGTTACGGCAAAGCTGTCTAAGTTGTTTGGGAGAGAACTCCGCACACAGATTTTTTGCCGGAAGATTGCATATCTCCTCCAGTGAAAATCCTAGGGCACGACATGCTGATGCGTTGGCGTCAATCAACCTGCCCTGCGCATCGATGACATACATCTCATTGTCCAACTGCTCCAGGCATTGGCGGTAGAAGCCATCGCTCAACGGAGGGGGGCGTGCAGCAGCAGGTGGGGGCATGTATTTTCCAAAGCAATGGCTCGTTGTACGCGTGCAAGCATAACGTCAGCTTGTTCGGAAAGAGGGCGCTTTTACCGTGGGATAAGAGCTGATTTGCAGGTCAGCATCTAGCGCCGGGCGATAGACGGGATGGCGTCTTCCGCTAAATCGCTATTTGGCTGCCCAACTCCACTACGTTGCGATGTGGAAGATGGAAAAAATCGGCTGCAGAGCTTGCGTTGCGATACATCTGGGCGAACAGTTTCTGGCGCCAGAGTGCCATACCTCGGCCAAGTTGGGGCACGATGATGTCTCGAGAAAGAAAGTAACTGCTTTCCATGATGGAGGCGCTGGGCAACTTCCCCTGCAGCGCAAGCTGCGCCAAAGCGTTGGGGACGTGAGGATCATCCTTAAAACCAAAGTGCAGCACGACTTGCCAGCAGTCATGTCCCAAGTCGTGAGATTTAGCACAGTGGTTGGGGGGGATGTGTGCGAGTTCATGATGGTGTACCGTCACAAACATGTTGCGTGCATGCAATACCTTGTTGTGCTTGAGGTTGTGCAGCAAAGCGCTAGGCACGCTGTCCTCTTGGGAGGAGAGAAAAATAGCGGTGCCGGCCACGCGAGCGACATGACTGTCATGGCGCAGTTGCCCTAGAAACTCGCTCAACGGCAGTGCGTGGGGCTGCATGGCCTGCAGAGCCTGATCGCGCCCCCGGTGCCATGTGCGCATAAGTACAAACATGGCGCCACCGATAGCCAGCGGAAACCAGCCGCCCTCAAGAATCTTGAGAGAGTTGGATGTAAAAAAGCTCAGGTCAATCAATAAAAAGAAGGTGGTGGCTGCAGCCACGGGCAGCAGTCTGTATTTCCATCCCCAACGCACCACAAAGTAAGTCAACACAGTGGTAATCAGCATGTCCAGCGTGACAGCAATGCCATAGGCAGCAGCCAGTGCTGCAGAAGACTGAAAGAAGATCACAGCCAGGGCAATTCCAGCGCACAAACTCCAATTCACGAGGGGCAAATAAATTTGCCCGGTATCTGTTTCACTTGTGTGAAAGACCTGCAAACGGGGCAAATACCCGAGCTGAATCACTTGTTTGGTCACGCTGAATGCGCCGGTAATCAAGGCCTGGGAGGCGATGACGGTGGCTGCAGTTGCCAGAAGCACCATGGGCCATAGTGCGGCACGCGGAGCCATGGCAAAGAAAGGGTTCGCTACGGCATCAGGTTGTTGCAGCAGCAACGCGCCTTGGCCGAGATAGTTGATCAGCAGGGCAGGCATGGCCACACCAAACCAAGCATGGCGTATAGGCCGTTTTCCAAAGTGCCCCAGATCGGCGTACAGTGCTTCGCCTCCTGTGACGCAGAGCACCACCGCACCCAGTAATAGAAAAGCGATGCCAGTTTCTTCTGTGATGAACGCCACAGCGTAGTGAGGGCTGAGAGCCTTCAGAATGCCTGGATGCTGCGCAATATGCCAGAGACCTAGCGTAGCAAGACAGACGAACCAAAGCAGCATGATGGGGCCGAACCAGCGGCCGATGCCTGCTGTTCCCCGCTTTTGAAATGCAAACAGCAGCAGCAAAATTCCCAGTGTCAGTGGCACTATCGATGAAGAAAGTTGGGGTGAAATCACGGCCAGGCCTTCCACCGCAGAGAGCACGGAGATGGCAGGGGTAATCACCCCATCTCCGTAGAACAGACAGGTACCAAAGATACCTATAGCCATCAGGCAGCGCCGAAGTCTAGGGTGACCTTCAACTGCACGGGCTGCCAGTGCCAGCATGGCAACCAGCCCGCCTTCGCCACGGTTATCGGCGCGCAATACCAGAGTGACGTATTTGATGGAAACAATGGTGGTGACGGTCCATACGACCAAGGAGAGCACACCATGAATGTGTTCGGTGGTCAGCGTGACGTGGCCAGAGTTGAAAACTTCTTTGAGCGCGTACAGCACACTGGTGCCAATATCGCCATACACCACGCCCAATGCACCAAGGGTAAGGGCTGCCAACGATGATTTTTTTGAGTGCACAGACACTGCCTGAAACTGCTATGACAGAGATTTTGCGACCTCGTTGCAATAGCGTCGAGTGGCTGACAAACCATTGGCAGTAGCAAGGCCTTGAACTTGACATGGCACTGTCTTGTCATGGTTTCGCGCAAGGAAGGAAAACCTATGTCGTGAAAAGCACGCATGAAAAAAGCTGCAGCTTGGCTGCAGCTTTGGAACAGACCGGGCAAAGGGTTTAGTTGCTTTGAATCACTGCGCAGGCAAGTCTCGCACCGGCATTGCCTGTGGGCTGGCTTGTGAAGTCGTCTGGATCCGCATGAACGATAAGCGCACGACCAGCGATGTTGTTGCTTGTTTTCTCCTGGTCAGTGCTGGAGCGTGAGTCCTTCAAGCTGATTTGCGCGGTTTCGTACTGAACAATTGCCATGCCGCTCGCGTTGGAGCGCAAGCTGGGTAAATCGCCAGCATGTTGGGTTCCCTGACCGTGGCGTCCGTGAGCCGTGTTGGAAGGGTTGAAATGACCTCCTGCACTACTCCCATCTGCACTGCTACAGTCGCCTTTTTCATGGATGTGAAAGCCATGCTCCGAATTGGGTTTGAGCCCGCTGACCTGCCCAGATACCTTGACCATTCCGTGCTTGTGCTGGACGAACAGCACCTTGCCAGTAACGGAGCTACCAGCTGTTGGCTTGAGCTCAGCGGTGGCAGAAGGATCCTGCCCAATTCCGGCGCAACCCATCAATGCAGTTGTAGCCAGGCCCAAGAATAAGAAACGGTAGGTCATAGCATTCCTCTAATGAAATGTTGTTGTAGATGAGAGAAATATTTCATAGAAAAGGTAGTCCATATCGTACGCAGCTTCTGAGCTTGATGTAGTGTTTTGTCGTACTTTTTGCAGAAATCAACACCTGTAAGTGATTAGCCGAGTGCGGTATCCATGATCATCATCAGCACAAATCCCAACATCAAACCACCTGTGGCAAAGGTTTCATGACCTTTGCGGTGTGATTCAGGAATGATTTCGTGGCTGATGACAAACAGCATGGCGCCTGCAGCGAAACCCAGGCCCCAAGGAAGTATGCCAAGAGATGTGCTGACAATGGCGGCGCCTACGACTGCGCCGACTGGCTCTACCAACCCGCTGAGCATGCCCAGCACTACTGCCAGCTTGCGACCATAACCAGCAGCTAGCAAGGCCATGGATACCACCAGGCCTTCAGGTACATCCTGGATTGCGATACCTGTTGCCAGCGCATTGCCAGCCATACCGTTGCTGGCATAGCCAACGCCAATTGCCAGTCCCTCGGGCAGATTGTGTAAAGCAATCGCAAAAACAAATAACCAGGTGCGTTGCAGGCGTCGTGCGGCTTCTAGGTCCATGCCTTCGCGGCCTTTGATGAAGTGCTCGTGTGGCAGCACGCGGTCCATCAGCAGCATGGCACCAGCACCCAGCAAAATCGCTGCACCCATCACCCCTGAAGCCGCAGCATCAGAGCCTCCAAACAGTGCTTGCGCGCGCACGGCATCCATGCCTGGCAAGATAAGCGAGAACGCGCAGGCAGCCAGCATTACACCTGCGCCAAAACCGAACAAAGTGTCTTGGGTGCGCTCGCTCATGTTCTGAGAAAACATGACAGGAACAGTCCCCAAAGCCGTGGCTAGCGCGGCCACCATACCTCCACCCAATGCTTGCAGCACCACGGGCTGTTGCTGTGCATAGGCCCAAAACTGACTGAACAGGGCCCAGATACCAATGATGGAGATGACAAAGCCGATCCATAGTCGCACGTGGTGCTTCGCGCTAGGGACGCCAAAAGCACGTTTGTGGGAGGTATCCGGGGAGGGAGTATTTTTCATAAGCAAAAATGGGATTGATATCAGCGTGATGCCTGAGCCCGGCTTGCGCTGTCAGTCAATGACGAATGTTTATTAAATGCGAATTATTCCTATTTATTCAATACCCAATCAATGCGAATCTTTTCTTTTCTCGAGAAATATGTGCATAGATTAGGAATACGTGCGTGAAAAAAGCCATGGAAAAAAGCCCCGCCAGCTTTCGCTGGCAGGGCTTTGAGGGTGCGTAGAGAGGTTGCCTAGACCTGATCTGCCGACAGGCCTGCTGTCTGGCTGAAGCCGCCATCCACATAGGTGATTTCAGCTGTCACGCCCGAGGCAAGGTCAGACAGCAGGAAGGCTGCCACATTGCCCACATCTTCAATGGTCACGTTGCGGCGCAGCGGAGCAGCATCGGCCACGCGGCCCAGCAGCTTGCCGAAGTCCTTGATGCCGGAGGCTGCCAAGGTCTTGATGGGGCCTGCAGAAATGCCATTGGCACGGATGGCGCGGCCATCTTCGGTGCGGCCTACGGCTTCAGCCAGGTAACGTACCGAAGCTTCCAGAGAAGCCTTGGCCAAACCCATGGTGTTGTAGTTGGGGATGGAGCGCAGGGCACCCAGGTACGACAGGGTCAGCAGTGAAGACTTGTCATTCAGATAAGGCAAGGCTGCCTTGGCCATCGCAGGGAAGCTGTAGGCGCTGATGTCGTGGGCGATCTTGAACGATTCGCGCGACAGGCCATCCAGAAAATTGCCAGCAATGGCCTCACGGGGTGCAAAACCGATGGAGTGCACAAATCCATCGAACTTGCCCCAGACGGCTCCCAGGTCAGCAAACAGTTTTTCAATTTGTGCATCGTCTGCCACATCGCAATCGAACACCAGCTTGGAATTGAATTCCGCTGCAAACTCGGTGATGCGGTCCTTGAAGCGTTCGCCCACATAGCTGAATGCCAATTCAGCACCTTGCTCGTGGCAGGCCTTGGCGATGCCGTAAGCGATGGAACGGTTGGACAGCACGCCTGTGATCAGCAGCTTCTTGCCGGTCAGAAAACCCATTGTTCTTCTCCTAGGTGAAATTCATAGAAGGCCGACCTCCGGGTTTTGTATCAGTCAAAAACGCAGGCAGGCAGGCCACTGTGGTGCAGAATTGTCTCATGCGCTTTTGGAAGTTTTGTTTCTTGCTCGCAGGAGCCACTACGTTTGCCCCGGCTTGGGCCGATCATGCCTACGCTTTATGGGGGCAGCCCAAGTACGCGGCTGACTTTAGACACTTTGGCTATGTGAACCCGCAAGCGCCTAAAGGTGGCGAGCTGCGATTGGTCAGCAATTTGCGGGTGTCCACCTTTGACAAGTACAACCCGTTCACCATCAAAGGCACAGCTCCTGCCTATTTGTCGAATCTGATGTTCGATACATTGCTGGTGGGCAGCATGGATGAAACAGCCACAGGCTATGGCTTGCTGGCAGAGGATGTCACGGTCGCATCGGATGGCTTGTCTGCTAGTTTTCGCCTGCGCCAGGAGGCAAGGTTTCATGATGGCAAGCCGGTGTTGGCGCATGACGTCAAACACAGCTACGAAACCTTGATTGGGCCGCATACGTCGCCAGCCTACAAGACCTTGCTGGCGGAAGTCGCCGGCTGCGAGGTACTGGATGAGCGTACGGTGCGCTTTACCTTCCGGGCGCCCAATCGCGAGCTGCCTTTGACGGTGGGAGGGCTGCCCATTTTCAGCCGCGCTTGGGGAGGCGGAAAACCATTCAATGAAGTTGTGATGGATACGCCTATTGGCAGCGGTCCGTACAAGATTGGCCCGGTTCGTTTTGGCAAAGACATTGTCTATGTGCGGGACCCGGATTACTGGGCCCAAGATTTGCCGGTGCGTCGGGGAACGGCAAATTTTGACCGTATCAGCGTCAAAATTTATCGTGATAACACGGCCAAACTGGAAGCACTTAAAGCCGGTGAGTTTGATTTGATGCGCTTTTTTAGCGCTGGTGACTGGGCGCGGCGCGTCGATGGCCGCAAGTTTCGTTCTGGCGAGTTGGTCAAAGGGGAGTTTGAGCACAAGCTGCCCACGGGTTTCCAGAGTTATGTGCTCAATGTGCGCCACCCCTTTTTGCAGGATGTGCGCGTGCGCGAAGCGCTGGGCCTGGCCATGGACTATGAGTGGATGAACCGGCAGATGTTCTATGGCGCCTATCAGCGTGTGAACGGAATTTTTGGCAACACAGTATGTGAGACTCGTGGATTGCCCTCTGCGGCGGAATTGACCTTGATGCAGCCATTTGCTGATGTACTTCCACCCGCAGCGTTTGGCGCCATGACCACGCCCCCACGTACCGACGGGGACAGCAGCCTGCGACAGAACCTGCGCAAGGCCAAGGCGCTGCTGGCATCTGCTGGCTGGACCGTCCAAGACGGAGTACTGCGCAACAGCCATGGCCAAGCCATGGTGCTGGAATACCTTGACAGCGGCGATGCAGGCCAGCGCACGGTGGCTCCCTGGCAGCGCAATCTGCAGAAACTGGGCATCACATTGAACTTCCGCGCGGTGGACTTTGCGCTCTACCAGCAGCGCTTGCAAAAGTTTGACTTTGACATTACCAGCATCGCTTACCAGGGTACGAACAATCCGGGTCAAGAGTTTGCAGACCTGTTTGGCAGTGCCGCAGCAGACCAGGAAGACTCAGGCAACTTTCCCGGTGTCAAAAGCAAGGCGGTGGATGCTTTCATCAAGGCCATGGTTTCCGCAAAGACAGAGCAGGAATTGCTTCCAGCCTGCCATGCACTGGAGCGCGCCATTGCCCATGGTCACTATCTGATTCCACAATGGTCTGCCAATACCCACCGCATGGCTTTCAATCAGTGGCGCCTGGCTCATCCGCAAGTCATTCCACCATACTCCAGCGGAGAAGGCTGGGTCATGGATACATGGTGGGCTCGCATGCCGCCCTTGAATGCAGACACGGCGAAAAACCAACTCTCTCAAAAGGCGCAATGAATATGTTGGCCTATATCCTCAAACGCATTTTGTTGATGGTGCCAACCCTGCTTGGGGTGCTGCTGCTTACTTTTGTGGTGCTTCAATTTGTGCCTGGTGGACCTGTTGAGCAATATCTGGCAGAAGCCAAAACTGGGGCTGGCCTGGGGGCGGAAGGCGGTGGCATGGCTTATCGCGGAGCCCAAGGTGTTGACCCTGAGCGGCTTGAGCAAATCAAGGCCTTGTATGGCTTTGACAAGCCTGCGCATGAGCGTTTTTTTCAAATGCTGGGGCAGTTTGCCCGATTTGATCTGGGACAGAGCTTTTTTCAGAACAAGCCCGTGTGGGAGCTGATCGCTGAGAAATTGCCTGTCTCGATCAGCTTGGGACTGTGGACATTCTTCATCAGCTATCTGGTGGCTGTGCCGCTGGGCGTAGCCAAGGCCCTGCGGGCTGGCTCACGCTTTGATTTGGTGACCACGCTGATGATTTTGGTGGGCTATGCCATTCCGGGATTTGTTCTGGGGGTGGCGCTGCTGGTGATTTTTGGTGGACAGCTGCAGTGGTTTCCTTTGCGTGGTCTGACTTCAGCCAATTGGGAGGAGCTAAGCCTGATGGGCAAGGTGGTGGACTACCTCTGGCATATCGCGCTGCCGGTGACGGCCATGGTGGCAGGTAGCTTTGCTGTGACAGCCATGTTGACCAAGAACGCATTCCTGGAAGAAATCCGCAAGCAGTATGTGCTGACTGCACGTGCCAAAGGGCTTAGCGAAAAGCAAGTGCTTTACAAACATGTGCTTCGCAATGCGCTGATTCCCATCATTACAGGTTTCCCGGCTGCGTTCATTGGGGCGTTTTTTGCGGGCTCACTCTTGATCGAAACCCTGTTCTCGCTCGATGGTCTGGGCTTGCTCAGCTATGAAAGCGTCATTCGCCGCGATTACCCTGTGGTCCTGGGATCGCTGTATTTGTTTACCTTGATTGGTCTGCTCACCAAGCTGATCAGCGACCTGTGCTATGTCTGGGTCGATCCGCGTGTGAAATTTGATTGAACCATGGCTCCAACGCAAGCACAGGCTGCCCAAGCAGCGGTATCTATGCCTCAGTCCGAAAGAATGAGTACTACCTTGGTTCCACGCTCTGTTTCACCCGGGCGTCGCGCGTGGCAGCGGTTCAAGCGCAACAAACTGGGTTTTTACAGCCTGGTTTTGTTCTGTGCCATGGTGGTGTTGAGCCTGTGCGCGGAAGTGGTCAGCAATGACAAGCCGCTGGTAGTGCGCTATGAAGGTCAGACTTATTTCCCCTTATGGAAGGATTACCCGGAAACGGTGTTTGGCGGGGACTTTGATACCCCCACCGACTACCTTGATCCGTTTATTCAGCAGCAACTGCAGACAGGTAGCAACTGGGCCTTGTTTCCCCTCAATCGCTACGGTTCAAAAACCATCAATTACTTCGCTGAAGCACCCAACCCGGCACCTCCGTCAGTTGCGAACTGGCTGGGCACTGATGACCGCGGCAGAGACTTGTTGGCGCAACTGCTTTACGGCTTTCGTGTCAGCGTGCTGTTTGCGCTGGCACTGACCGCAGTTGGCGTGGTACTGGGGGTGATTGCTGGAGCCGTTCAAGGTTTTTTTGGCGGCAAGACCGACCTGGTGTTCCAGCGATTTATCGAGATATGGGGCTCCATGCCTGAGCTGTACCTGCTCATCATCTTCAGTGCTGTGTTAGCTCCCAGCATCAGCCTGCTCTTGGTGCTGCTGAGTCTGTTTGGTTGGATGGGCTTGTCCGATTATGTGCGGGCGGAGTTTTTGCGTAACCGGCAGTTGGACTACGTCAAGGCAGCACGTGCGCTGGGTGTGCCCAATGGACAGATTATCGTTCGCCACATCCTGCCCAACAGCCTGACGCCCGTGGTGACCTTTTTGCCCTTTCGCATGAGCGCATCCATTTTGGCGCTGACCTCGCTGGACTTTCTGGGCTTGGGTGTGCCTCCTGGCACGCCCAGCTTGGGAGAGCTGCTCAACCAGGGTAAAAACAGCATTGATGCCTGGTGGATTTCTTTGGGTACGTTCGCGGTGTTGGTGATGACTTTGTTGTTGCTGACATTTATGGGCGATGCCCTGCGTGATGCGCTTGACCCTCGCAAAGCCCAGGTCAGCGATGCGAAGGAGGGGGTGTGATGCAAGGTACACCTTCTCAAACACCGTTGCTGTCTGTTTGCGATCTCATGGTGCGCTTTGGCGATAAAGCCGTCGTGCGCGGTGTTGGTTTTGACCTTCATGCGGGAGAAAAGCTGGCGCTGGTTGGGGAGTCGGGTTCAGGCAAAACCATCACTGCATTGAGCTTGCTGCGGCTGGCTGGTGATGCCCATATCAGTGGGACAGCCATGCTGGATGGGCGTGATCTGCTGTCGTTGCCAGAGCGTGAAATGCGTGCGGTGCGTGGTGGTGATGTGGCCATGATTTTTCAGGAGCCGATGACTGCGTTGAATCCGTTGATGACGGTGGGCGCGCAGGTGGCCGAAGTGCTGCAACTCAAGGAGGTGCTGAGCAAGCAGCAAGCCTGGAAGCTGGCTGTAGAGGTTTTGGCTGCCACCGGCATTCCAGAGCCGCAACGTCGCGCGCAAAGCTATCCTCACCAACTGAGTGGCGGGCAGCGCCAGCGTGCCATGATTGCCATGGCATTGGCTTGCAAGCCCAGGCTGCTGCTGGCCGATGAGCCAACCACTGCGCTGGATGTAACGCTGAGAGCACAGATCCTGGAATTGCTGAGTGATTTGCAGCGCCAAAATGGCATGGCAATTTTGTTGATCACGCATGACTTGCATCTGGTGCGCCGCTTTGCTGACCGGGTGGCGGTCATGGAGCAAGGGGTGTTGGTGGAACAAGGCACTGTGGCTGATTTGTTTGCGCAGCCCAAACACTCTTATACGCAAAAGCTGTTGCAAAGTCAGCCTGTGCGGGATGTGCAGCCTGCCAATTCGCATGCCAAGGTTGTGGTGCAAGCGAAAAATCTGCTGGTCAGCTATCCGGTCCCTCTTTCAGGTATCAAAGGTTGGTTCAAAAAGGGTGAATTTATTGCAGTTCAAGGTGCTGATGTGAGGCTGCGAGAAGGCCAAACCTTGGGCGTGGTGGGAGAGTCTGGCTCCGGTAAATCCACCCTGGCTCAAGCGCTTTTGGGGCTGTTGCCCAGTCGAGGGGAGTTGCTGATCAGTGGTAAAAACTGGCAACTGCCATCCATACGCAACTCGGCGGTCAATCAAGCACTGCGTCGCGAAGTGCAAGTGGTGTTTCAAGATCCGTTTTCTTCGCTATCGCCGCGTCTGACGGTTGAGGAGATCGTGGGAGAGGGCTTGCGCGTGCATGCCCCTGACATCAGCGAAGCTGGGCGGCGTGAGCAGGTGCTGTCTGCGCTGCTGAGTGTGGGCTTGAGTGAGCAGCAGTTCCCAGGTTTGTTGCAGCGCTATCCGCATGAATTCTCAGGAGGGCAGCGCCAACGTCTGGCTGTAGCACGGGCGCTGATTGTGCGCCCCAGAATTCTGGTGCTTGATGAGCCGACCAGTGCGCTGGATGTAACTGTCCAGAAACAGGTGCTGGGCCTGCTGCAGCGTCTGCAGAGAGAGCTGGGTTTGAGTTATGTCCTGATTACGCACGATATGGACGTGATTCGAGCCATGGCTCACGAGGTGATGGTGATGAAAAGCGGCGAGGTGGTGGAGTACGGTGAAGTTGATGCGGTGCTGGGGCAACCGCAACACCCGTATACCCAGCAGTTGGTGCGTGCCACGTTGTAGGTGGATACCGGGTTTTGCCAAAGCTTTACAAACTTTTGGGATTTGCTTTGCAAGGGCTGCTTACTATGGGCACATGAGCAACCACCCACGAAAGGGGATCGCGATGAATAAGAAGAACCTTGGCATCACCGCCGTTGCATTGGCTCTGGGGTTGAGCAGCTTGAGCGCTTTTGCAGAGCCTGGGCGCCAACATGGCCCGCAGGGCCATGGCCCATCGCAACACATGCAGAAAGGACCTCCAGGGCCTCAGGGGCATCCTGGCCCCCAGGTTCACCGCCCTGGGCCTGCACCGCACATGCAAGGCGGTCCCGCAGCAAGACCTGTCCATCCACATGGCATCCCCCCTGGTCAAGCCAAGCGGATGGGCGCTGGCCCTAATCACAATTGGGTGAAAGGTGGTCGAGTGCCCCCACAGTACCGAGGTTACCAATATGTAGTCAATGACTGGCGTGGACACGGCTTGAGGCAACCGCCTCGTGGCCACCAATGGGTGCAATACGGGGGCGATTACTTGCTGGTGGCGATTGCAACCGGGGTGATTGCGCAGTTGATTCTGGGCAATTGAGCCTTCCGTGCTCCGCCACAAAAAAACCGGCAACAAGTGCCGGTTTTTTTGTGGGAGCGGCTTCTTGCCGCAACTCTGTTTGCAAACCCATCAAGGGCTTTTAAAAAGCTCTCGAGGAATCATTGCTTTGCAAGCTCGAATCAATTTAATCAATAGACAACAGAGTTATTTGTAGCTTCCGGTGGGGTTCACGCCATCTTGATGCACCCACAAAACCTTTTGCGTATCCACGCCCAGCAATTGTGCTTGGTGCATCAGGCGCTCTTCCACACCACGAGGCAGAGAAGGCGTGCGCGACAGAATCCAGAAGTAATCAAGTTTGCTGCCAATTACCATGGCCCATTGGTAGTCATCATCCAGAGCGACCACGTTATAGCCGCCGTAGAACGGGCCAAAGAAGGACACCTTTAAGGCGGCTACATCGGCGGCAATCGTTGGTTTGGCCCTGCCGTGAGAAACTTTCCATTCCCCACGTTTGGGGTCGTAGCCCCGGTTGGTGACGTGGATGCTGCCATTCGGGTTGAGGCTGTATTCCGCCTGTGTACGCTGCAGGCCCTTTTCAAAGCTGTGTTCAATGCGCGCCAGCTCATACCACTTGCCCAGATAGCGGTCGAGCTGAAAGCCTTCTATCGGGGATACTCCCTCAGGGAGGCGAGGGTTGCGCGATGCATAGATAGCCGCGCCTGCCAGCGCAGCCAGGCCAATGGTACAGACGACAGCGCTGCTGGACCTGCTGGAAGTTTGGGCTTCAGAAGTAGATTGACGGTGTTGCTGCAGAACATCTTGAAGACTTTTCACAGTGTTGTGCAGGCTGTCACGGTTGGAGCAGCGAGGGCAAGCGGAGGCGATGTCGGTCTTGCAAGAACGGTGAAAGAAAGACATGGGCAAGGTCCTGTGGCAAAAAATGCGAAGCACCAGGGGTGCGCTCTTGGAGCACACAGTATTTGTAGCAGAAGCACCGCCAAGTTGTAGGTCTTGCGCGTGAAAGTTTGTCCAGATGCCTTGTAGCTGTGGTGCGTATGCTGAAAAGGACCCGGAAATGAGTGAAAAGCCAAGATGTGAGACAATTTTTTGAATCCCGCCGTCACGTTGCCTTGCAGTGTGTGGAAAAATACCGGGTTTACTGAAACCTCAACTGGAGAGATTGCCATGGGCAATAAGATCGTTACTGAAGCTGATCGCAAGCGCACCCCCCGTCCCGTTGCTCCTAACGGCGTGACCTTGTTGGCTCAAGGCCGTGGCCAGCGCGTCAGCCTGGAGCGTGGTTCGCACACCCGCAGCAAGAAGAACCCCGGCAAGCGTGCTCACTCGGGTTAATCCTGCGCTTCTGGGTTTTTTGTGACCCGGATTAGCTAATAAAAAAGCCTTGGACTTAGTCTGAGGCTTTTTTGTTTAGTGGCGAACGAAAAAAAAGCAGTGTGCTTTGCTCTGCATTAATTCGAATGTGGTCGGGGCTGGCTGACAGTGGTTAGCATGGTCAGCTTTGTTTTTTGGATACATCAACGGTGTTGCACAAAGAAAGTCAAATGATGAGCAGCCCCGCACATTGGAGTGTGGTGTGTTTGTGCGCTGCTTGGTGTGGGGTATGTCGGCAGTACGAGCCCGAGTTCCAAGCGCTGCAAGACAAGTATCCACATGTGCGCTTTGCCTGGGTGGACGTGGAGGATCAGGAGGCGTTGGTGGGGGATGTGGATGTTGAAACCTTTCCCACATTGCTGATAGGGCATGGTGCGCAAGCCATGTTCCTGGGGCCATTGCTACCGCAGATCAAGGTTCTGGAGCGTTTGCTGCAGTCCTTGATGGAAGGTCAGCCGGCATCCTCCGCTTTGCCGCAAGAGGCAACGGCCATGTGGCAGCGTATTGCAGCGCAATGGCAGTGAGTGATGCAGGAAATCCAAGAGCTTGACGTTGCGAATCAAAGCTTTGCGGATACAATAAGCTATTCACGACCAAACGGGCGGATACCAACCGCCCTTTTTTTTTGGTCGCTTGCATTTGGAGCTCGAAGCCGCCAGCAAGCTAATTGCAGGATGGTTATCGGGTTTTTTGTACTTCCGGGATAGAACTTAGCACGTGGCACTACAGCAAATTGTTGAACAAACCGTAACGGGTCTGGGCTATGACCTGGTGGAGATAGAGCGTTCTGCAGGTGGCCTGCTGCGCATCACCATTGATTTGCCCTGGCAAGCTCCTGAAGAAGGTGCGGATCCGCTACCAGAGGTTTTTGTGACAGTAGAAGATTGCGAAAAAGTCACACGCCAACTGCAATTTGCGCTGGAGGTCGATGGTGTGGACTATGCCCGGTTGGAAGTTTCCTCTCCCGGTATCGACCGTCCATTGCGCCATGAACAGGACTTCGTCCGCTTTACTGGCTCTGAAATTGATATCACCCTGAAGGAAGCGATTGGCGCTGCAGGCGGTGGTGTCGTGAATGCAAACCGTAAAAAATTCCGTGGCACGCTTGAGCGTGCTGAATCGGGCGGCTGGCAGATCGTCTGGAGTGACGAGCCTGCGCGCAAGCCTGGTGCGAAAGTGAGCAAAAAGCGTGAACCCGCGCCGCTGCAGGCAATGGGTTTTGCGCTGGATGAGCTGCGAGAGGCACGTTTGGCTCCCGTGGTGAACTTCAAGGGGCGCGGCTCAAAGCCCGCTTGAGAGAAAAACGCCATAGCTGAACAGGCACCCTGTCAGGTGCCAGGCTTGAAAGAATTGAAATTAGGAGAGTCATCGCATGAACCGCGAACTGTTGATGTTGGTTGAGGCCATTTCGCGCGAAAAGAATGTAGAACGCGATGTGGTGTTTGGCGCTGTTGAACTGGCTTTGGCGCAAGCTACCAAGAAGCTGTACGAAGGTGAAGTGGATATTCGCGTTGCGATTGATCGTGACAGTGGCGATTACGACACCTTCCGCCGTTGGGTGGTGGTGCCTGACGATGCGGGTCTGCAAAATCCTGAAGCGGAAGAAATGCTGATGGATGCCGAAGACCGTGTACCAGGCATTCAAGTCGGTGAGTTCATCGAAGAGCAAATCGAGTCGTTGCCTATCGGTCGTATCGGTGCGATGACTGCCAAGCAGGTGATCTTGCAAAAGATCCGTGATGCTGAACGTGAAATGCTGCTCAACGAATTCATGGCCCGTGGCGAAAAGATCTTCACTGGCACAGTCAAGCGCATGGACAAGGGCGACATCATTGTCGAATCTGGCCGTGTGGAAGGCCGCTTGCGTCGCAGCGAGATGATTCCCAAGGAGAATCTGCGCAATGGTGACCGTGTCCGTGCCATGATCATGGAAGTGGATTTGACCTTGCGTGGCGCACCCATCGTGCTGTCTCGTTCGGCGCCGGAGTTCATGATTGAGCTGTTCCGCAACGAAGTGCCAGAAATTGAGCAAGGTCTACTGGAAATCAAGAGCTGCGCACGCGATCCTGGAAGCCGTGCGAAGATCGCCGTGATTTCACATGACAAACGCGTGGATCCCATTGGCACTTGCGTCGGTGTGCGTGGCACCCGTGTGAATGCAGTGACCACTGAATTGGCTGGCGAGCGCGTGGACATTGTGCTGTGGTCCGAAGATCCAGCACAATTTGTGATTGGTGCATTGGCACCTGCCAATGTCTCTTCTATTGTTGTGGATGAAGAAAAGCACGCCATGGATGTGGTGGTGGACGAGGAAAATCTCGCTATCGCCATTGGCCGTGGCGGTCAAAACGTGCGTTTGGCATCGGATTTGACTGGCTGGAAAATCAACATCATGGATGCGGCTGAGTCCGCCCAGAAGCAAGCAGAAGAGACTGACTCCGCACGCAAGCTGTTCATGGAAAAGCTGGATGTGGATGAAGAACTTGCCGGCATCTTGGTTGAAGAGGGCTTTAGCAGCTTGGAAGAAGTTGCGTATGTGCCGCTGGCCGAGATGTTGGAAATCGAGGCTTTCGATGAGGAAACCGTGACTGAGCTGCGTGCCCGTGCCAAGGATGCGCTGCTGACCATGGAAATCGCTCAGGAAGAAAGCGTTAGCGGTGTCTCGCAAGAGTTGCGCGACCTGGAAGGTCTCACACCCGAGCTGGTAGCCAAGCTGGCAGCTGGCGGTGTGTTGACTCGTGATGACTTGGCCGATTTGGCCATCGATGAACTGACCGAATTGACCGGTCAAACTGAAGATGAAGCCAAGGCTTTGATCATGAAGGCGCGTGAACACTGGTTCACCGACGGTCAGGAATAAGGGTCAGGGAGGATCGAACGGAGTATGTCTTTGAACACTGTCGCTGAGTTCGCAAACGAACTTAAAAAATCCCCTGAGACCCTGCTGGAGCAACTCAAAGCCGCTGGCGTGGCCAAGAATTCCAGCTCAGACGCCTTGACCGAAGCGGACAAGCAAAAACTGTTGTCACACCTCAAAGCCAGCCATGGATCTGAGGAAGGCAAAAAGAAGATCACGCTGACCAAGAAGTCGACCAGCGAGATCAAGCAGGCCGATGCCACTGGCAAGGCCCGCACCATTCAAGTGGAAGTGCGCAAGAAGCGTACTTTCATCAAACGTGACGATGCCCCCGAAGTGGCTGCTGAGGCTGCAGCCCGTTCTGCTCAAGCTGCGCAAGCTTCTCAAGAGCTGGCACGCCGCGAGGAAGAAGCACGCAAGCAAGCAGAGATGATTAGCCAACAAGAAGTGGAACTGGCGCAAGCGCGTCAAGAAAGAGAAGCGCGCGAAGAGCGCGAGCGCAAGGAGCGCGAAGCTGAAGAGCGTGCAGCTGCTTACGCAGCTGCCGAGGCTGCCAAGGCGCGTCAAGCCAAGGAAGCAGCCAAGGAAGCGGCGGCTGGCAATGCTGCGTTTGCTGAAGCACGTGCCAAGGCACAAGCTGAAGCGCGTGCCAAGGCAGAGGAAGAATCCCGTCAACGCCAAGCGGAAGAAGCTGCGCGTGCCAAGGACCTGGAAGATCGCCGTCGCAAGGCTTTGCAAGAAGCCGAAGCCATTCGCGCCATGATGGCTGCGCCCAAAAAGGTTTTGGTTGCCAAGAAGCCTGAAGAGCCCAAAAAGCCTGCTGCTCCTGCTGCTGATGCCAAGAAGCCTGCTGGTTCCAAGGATGCGAAGGGCGCCACAACATCGACGACCAAGGACAAGGATTCTTCTGCGCCAGGTCGCGGCAAGGACAAGGAAGTCAAGTCTTCCAAGCTGTCTTCAAGCTGGGGCAATGATGCAGGCAAGAAGAAGGAAATCAAGACCCGTGGCGACAGCTCCGGTGGCGTAGGCCGCTCGAACTGGCGTGGTGGTCCTCGTGGCGGCCGTCGTGGCGATCGCAACGACCAGCAGCAGCAACAGCAAGAATTCCGCGCTCTGGAAATTTCCGTGCCCGAAACCATCACTGTGGCTGAGTTGGCCCACAAGATGGCCGTGAAGGCTTCCGAGCTGATCAAGGTGCTGATGAAGATGGGCCAGATGGTCACCATCAACCAGCCTTTGGATCAAGACACCGCCATGATCGTGGTGGAAGAAATGGGGCACACCGCCAAGGTGGCTGCACTGGATTCGCCTGAAGCCTTCAGCGAAGAAGATGCGGCCAAGTACACCGGTGAGCTGTTGCCTCGTGCGCCTGTGGTGACCGTGATGGGTCACGTTGACCACGGTAAGACTTCGTTGCTGGACTACATCCGTCGTTCGCGCGTTGCTTCTGGTGAAGCAGGTGGCATTACCCAGCACATCGGTGCGTACCACGTGGAAACTCCACGCGGTATCGTGACCTTCCTGGATACCCCGGGTCACGAGGCGTTTACCGCCATGCGTGCCCGTGGCGCACAGTCCACGGACATCGTGATTCTGGTGTGTGCAGCCGACGACGGCGTAATGCCCCAGACCAAGGAAGCGATCAAGCACGCCAAGGCCGCTGGTGTTCCTATCGTGGTCGCTATCACCAAGGCTGACAAGCCAGAAGCCAACCCCGAGCGCGTCAAGCAAGAGTTGGTGGTGGAAGAAGTGGTGCCTGAAGAGTACGGCGGTGACTCTCCGTTTATCGCGGTGTCTTCCAAGACTGGTGCGGGCATCGACAATCTGCTGGAGCAAGTACTGCTGCAAGCCGAAGTGCTGGAGTTGAAGGCACCTGTGGATGCAGCTGCCAAGGGACTGGTCATTGAAGCACAGCTGGACAAGGGCCGCGGCTCTGTGGCCACCGTGCTGGTGCAGTCCGGTACGCTCAAGGTGGGTGATGTGGTGCTGGCAGGCCAAACCTATGGCCGTGTACGTGCCATGTTGGACGAAGATGGTAAGAGCGCCAAGGAAGCTGGTCCTTCGATTCCTGTGGAAATCCAAGGTTTGTCTGATGTTCCTTTGGCTGGTGACGAGTTCATGGTGATGGCTGACGAGCGTCGTGCCCGTGAAATTGCTACCTATCGTGCAGGCAAGTTCCGCAACACCAAGCTGGCCAAGCAGCAAGCCGCCAAGCTGGAGAACATGTTCTCCGACATGACGGCTGGCAATGTGCAGACACTGCCTTTGATCATCAAGGCTGACGTACAAGGCTCGCAAGAAGCACTGGCTGCTTCGCTGCTCAAGCTGTCGACCGACGAAGTCAAGGTACAGATCGTGTACTCTGGCGTGGGTGGTATCTCTGAGTCCGACGTCAATCTGGCGCTGGCTTCCAATGCCATCATCATCGGCTTTAACGTGCGTGCTGACGCTCAAGCCCGTAAGACGGCCGAAGGCAATGATGTGGATCTGCGCTACTACAACATCATTTACGATGCGGTAGACGAAGTGAAGTCCGCCATGTCCGGCATGCTGGCTCCTGAAAAGCGCGAAGAGATCATCGGTATGGCCGAGATCCGTACGGTGTTTGTTGCTTCCAAGATCGGCACAGTTGCAGGTTCGTACATCACCCAGGGTCACGTTACCCGCAGCGCGCACTTCCGTTTGCTGCGCGACAACGTGGTTATCTACACGGGCGAAATCGAATCGCTGCGTCGCATGAAGGACGATGTCAAGGAAGTCAAGGAAGGCTTCGAGTGCGGTATCAAGCTGCGCAACTACAACGACATCCGCGAAGGCGATATGCTGGAAGTGTTCGAAATCAAGGAAATCGCGCGTACGCTGTAAACCATAGCTGCCAGCGATAGTGCATAAAGGGTTTGAAGGCCGAACGGCTTTCAAACCCTTATCTGACTAACGCTCAAGCTCGTAATTCTTAATGGCACCTAAACGTAAATCTGCTGCACCGAATCGCAGCTTCAAGGTTTCTGACCAGATCCAGCGTGATCTGGCGGAGCTGATCGCCCGCGAGTTGAAGGACCCGCGTGTGGGCATGGTCACATTGCAGGGCGTGGAAGTCACGCCTGACTATGCGCACGCCAAAGTGTTCTTCAGCTTGTTGGTGGGTGACCCTGATGAGACGCAAAAGGCGCTGAATCAAGCTGCAGGCTTTCTGCGCAATGGCTTGTTCAAGCGCTTGCACATTCATACGGTTCCCACCTTGCACTTCATATATGACCGCACCTCAGAGCGCGCCGCTGACATGAATGCCTTGATTGCCAAGGCTGTGGCGTCGCGCGGACCCGAAGAGGGCCAATAAGCAATGAACGCCACGCGCACACGGGTGCAGCGGCGCCCTGTGCATGGGGTGGTGCTGCTCGATAAACCCATTGGCTTGTCTAGCAATGACGCTTTGCAAAAAGTGAAGTGGTTGTTGCGTGCAGAAAAAGCCGGTCACACTGGAACACTGGACCCTTTGGCCACCGGCGTGCTGCCGTTGTGCTTTGGCGCGGCCACTAAGTTCAGCCAGCTGCAGCTTGAAGCTCCCAAAACCTATATTGCTGTAGCCCGTTTGGGTCAGACCACCACCACGGCAGACGCCGAGGGTGAGGTGCTGCGCGAGCGTTCAGTGGACTTGGAGACAATCACGTCCGAGCGGCTGGCACAGGTGCAAGCCCAGTTCACGGGGGCGATCAGCCAGGTTCCCCCAATGTATAGCGCTCTCAAAAAAGATGGCAAGGCGCTGTATGAATACGCACGTGCCGGGATTGAGATTGAGCGCCCCGCACGCAATGTGACCATTCATGCACTGGACATTGTTTTGTGCAAGGATGCAGACGGCTTAGATGCCATACAGCTGACCGTAACGTGCAGCAAGGGTACATATATTCGTACGTTGGCAGAGGATGTGGGTGAGGCACTCGGTTGTGGTGCACACCTGCGTTCGCTGCGACGTATCGACACGGGCGGCATTGGTGTAGATCGTTGCATCACTTTGGATGCATTGATCAACATGCCCGAACAAGAGCGCATAGCGTATGTGCAGCCAGCAGATTGTCTGCTGCATGCACACACGGTTGTGACGCTGGACGCGCGTGAAAGCGGCCGGTTCTTGACCGGTCTGCGTCGCCGTGGTGATTGGCCCGATGCCGAGGCCGTAGCCGTATATGGAGATGAACCGCGCGCCTTGCTGGGTGTGGGGCACATCACAAGTGGGGAGCTGATACCCGATCGCCTGCTCAGCCCCCTAGAAATTCAACAAATCTTAGAAGGCACGCCGCGCGCATAAGTCTCGTGGCATTTTGGAAACAGTATGAGCAAAGAAATCCGCAACATCGCCATCATCGCGCACGTTGACCATGGCAAGACCACCATGGTGGACCAGTTGCTGCGCCAATCCGGCACTTTCGCCGAACATGAAAAAGTGGTTGACACCGTGATGGACAACCATGCCATCGAACGTGAACGCGGTATCACGATCTTGGCCAAAAACTGCGCGGTGTCCTGGAAGGACACCCACATCAATATTCTTGACACTCCCGGTCACGCGGACTTCGGTGGTGAAGTGGAACGTGCGTTGTCCATGGTGGACGGTGTGGTATTGCTGATTGACGCGCAAGAAGGCCCCATGCCTCAAACCCGCTTCGTGACCAAGAAGGCTCTGGCTCTGGGCCTGCGTCCGATCGTGGTCGTGAACAAGGTGGACAAGCCAGGCGCCAACCCTGACAAGGTCATCAACGCAGCGTTCGATCTGTTCGACAAGCTGGGTGCGACCGACGAGCAGCTGGACTTCCCTGTCGTGTACGCCTCCGGTATCAATGGCTGGTCGTCCAAGGAAGAGGGCGAGCCAGGCGGCAAGTGGGGTGAGGACATGTCCGCCCTGTTTGACACCATTTTGGAGCACGTGCCTTCAGTGAAGGGTGATGCCACAGCACCTTTGCAGTTGCAAGTATCCGCGCTGGACTACTCCACTTTCGTGGGCCGTATTGGCGTGGGCCGTATCACTCAGGGCACCATCAAGCCCGGTCAACAAGTGACTGTGATGGCTGGCCCTGAAGGTAAGCCTTACACCGGCAAGATCAACCAAGTGCACACTTTCCAGGGTCTGGATCGCGTGCAGGCGACTGAAGCAGGTCCTTCCGAGATCGTGCTGATCAGCGGTATCGAAAACATCGGTATCGGTGAAACCGTGACTGACACCGCCAATCCTCAGCCTCTGCCCATGCTGAAGATTGACGAACCTACCCTGACCATGAACTTCTGCGTGAACACCTCGCCTCTGGCAGGTCGTGAAGGCAAGTTCGTGACCAGCCGTCAGATCTGGGATCGTCTGCAAAAGGAACTGCGCTCCAACGTGGCTCTGCGCGTCAAGGAAACCGACGAAGACGGTATCTTTGAAGTGTCTGGCCGTGGTGAATTGCACCTGACCATCCTGTTGGAAGAAATGCGCCGCGAAGGCTACGAGCTGGCTGTGTCCAAGCCCCGTGTCGTGATGCAAATGATCAACGGTGAAAAGCACGAGCCTATCGAGTTGGTGACAGCTGATATCGAAGAAGGCCACCAGGGCGGCGTGATGCAGGCGCTGGGTGAGCGCAAGGGTGAACTGGTCAACATGGAACCCGATGGACGTGGTCGCGTGCGTCTGGAATACCGCATTCCTGCTCGTGGCCTGATCGGCTTCACCAACGAGTTCCTGAACCTGACACGTGGTTCGGGTCTGATCTCCAATATTTTTGACAGCTACGAGCCCTACAAGGGTGAAATCGGTGGTCGCAAGAATGGCGTGCTGATCTCCATGGACGATGGTGAAATCTTCACTTACGCCTTGGGTAAGCTGGACGACCGTGGTCGCATGTTTGTGAAGGCAGGCGATCCCGTGTACGAAGGCATGATCATCGGTATCCATAGCCGCGACAACGACCTGGTGGTGAACGCAACGCGTACCAAGCAATTGACCAACTTCCGTGTCTCTGGCAAGGAAGACGCCATCAAGATCACACCTCCCATCGATCTGTCGCTGGAATACGGCGTGGAATTCATCGAAGACGATGAGCTGCTGGAAATCACTCCTACCAGCCTGCGTGTGCGCAAGCGCCACCTGAAGGAACACGATCGCAAGCGTGCTTCGCGTGAATCCTGATCTGCGATGCTGTGCCAGCCTCTGAGCTGGCACACATAAAAAAGCCCGTTGATGCCATACGCATTGACGGGCTTTTTTCATGCTTGTCCAAGCAGCTTTGCTACTTTTTCATGCTTATATAACTGCTTCGATGGCTTGCGCTACGGAGAGCAGGTCACGGTCTTTTAGACGTGGTCCCACGAGCATGAGTCCAACAGGCAAATCGTGTTCTTGACGCGTGATCGGGATGGAGCAAGCGGGCAGGTCGTAAAAGTTGAACACAGAAGTATTGCGCAGCACGAGCATGTTCATCCGGTGGAATTCATCTGCTTCATTGAGGCTGGCAATCGTGGGGGCAACCACGGGCACAGTCGGCAGCATCAGTACATCGAAGTCAGCCATGGCTGCATCAAGCTCTGGTAGCAGTCTGGCACGTGCCTGCTGGACAGCAACGTAGTGGGCGGCAGGGATGGTTTGCCCACGCGTTATGCGTGACTTCACAAGCGCATCCAGCTGGTCATCTTTGCCGTCTTTAAACAATGTTGCGTGGATGCAGGCAGCCTCGCACGCAATCAAGGTGCCGTTCTCCTGGAGCTTGAAGGGGGCTTCTATCAGTGACTCTGCCTGCAAGGGCCTGATCCTGGCGCCCAGGCTTTCGAGCCTGTTGATGGTTTGCTGAAATGCCTGCAGCACTTCGGGGTCGGCATTGCTCAACAACAGTCCGTGGGGAACGCCAATGCGAAGCCCGTCGATGGAGCGTTGCGCAAGTGGCGCCACCGTTTCACCCGACAGGACGGCATCGGCAATTGCACAATCTTGAATGTTCAGTGCCAGCGGGCCCACCGTATCCAAAGTGAAGGACAGTGGAAAAGCACCTTCACGCGCTGTTCGCGATTGACTGGGCTTGAAGCCAGTGACGCCATTGAGTGCGGAAGGGATGCGGATGGATCCACCGGTGTCGGAGCCGATGGCTATTTCGCACATGCCACGCGCTACAGCCACACCCGCCCCCGATGAAGAGCCACCGGGGATGCGGTGGATGTCTTTGGCATTGCCTGGCGTGCCGTAGTGCGGATTGATGCCGATGCCCGAAAAGGCAAACTCGGTCATATTGGTCTTGCCAATAATGACCGCACCAGCCGCACGCAGCCGCTGAACCACGGTCGCATCCTGCTTGGCTGCAGGGGCGTTGCGCAGAACTTTGGAGCCAGCCGTGGTTGGTTCGCCAGCGACATCGAACAAGTCCTTGATGGACACAATGCGTCCATCAAGAGGACCTAAACAGATGCCTGTTGCAGCACGGGCATCGGCAGCGGCAGCCTCAGTCAGCGCAGAGGTGTTGTAAACCTTGGTGAAGATGCGTGTACCTTCATCGCCAGCCGCTGCTATGGCCTGCAGGGCTTGCTGGGTACGTTGGACACAGGTTGATGTCATGGCTATGGGCTATCAGGCAATTTCGGGGAGCACTTCAACTTCGTAGCGGTGACGCAGTGAGCGGTTGAGCACAGGGTCAAACAGTTCCATTTCGAAGACTTTGGACGGGCGAATACCGCCAATAGCGCCCACGGTGCCGCAAGTCATGACAGTGCCTTCGGCAAAATTTCCGTCAAAGCCGTCAATCAGGGTGCGTGGTGTGCGCAGGGAAGACATCGGGCCGTCCTGGTACTGCTTGCGCTCACCATCTTCGATGATCCAAGAGCGTAGCACCAGTGCATCTATGTGTGCTTCAACATCTGCATATAGCCAGGCATCCCTGGCCGCAGGTTTTGCACACACTTGCTTGGACAGGGCCACACTGTGAGACTCAAGTTTGCGGTCTGTGTGATCAGACGCAATGCTCAGGCATAACTGACCTTCTGCCTCAAACACCAGTGCTTCAATTTCACCGGAAGAGTGTGGCCCAACGACTTGGACAACCGGCTCTTGGGTAAACTGGTTGGCACCAATGCGGTAGTACAGTGGCACGCTGCTGGGGCGTGGCACACCAATGGCTTCCAGCTCCAGGATGTGGTGCTCGATGGCCTCCATATCACGCCCAGCCCAGCCGGCAACAATCAGGTTTTTCAACTCGACTTCGACCGTCTTGCTATGGCCTTGCGATTCAATGTTGAACGTAGCTTTCATTTCAAATACCAATAGAGATCGGTTCCATTAACCGAAAGTGTTGGGCATCCACATGGCAATGGAAGGGAACAGGGATAGCAGTAGCAGCATGATGAACATGGCTGCAACAAAGGGCAGGGCGCCGATGATGACGTCATTCATGGAGCCTGACTTGCGCAGGCTTTGCACGACGAACAGATTCATACCGACCGGAGGCGTGATCAGTGCAGCTTCAACCAGGATGATGATCAAAATGCCCAGCCAGATAGGGTCGTAGCCCAGTCCGATCATTACTGGCGCAACGATGGGAATGGTTGTGATCATCATGGACAAGGTTTCCATGAAACAGCCCAGCACGAGGTAAAAGGCAATCAGCACCAGGAGCATCATTCCAGCAGAGAGACCCAGGCCACCGATGAAGTCTGTGATGGCATTGGTCAAGCCTGTTGCCGACATCACAAAGTTCAGGAAGGCAGCTGCAATCACGATCAGCATGATCATGGCGGTGGATTTCATGGTGCCTTCCACCGCCTCACGCAGCATGGAAAGGGTCAGTCGCCCATAGCAGGCCGCGAGCACCAGAGCGCCCAGTACACCCAGGGCGGCGGCCTCTGTGGGGGTTGCCAATCCGGCGTAGATAGAGCCCACCACCAGGAAGAAAATGCCCAAGGGTGGAAGCAGGTTGATGAGGCTGCGCAGGCGCTCATTCCAAGTCGCGCTGATCTTTTTTCCACCCCATTCGGGCTTGACCAGGCAGGCGATGATGATGGTCAGGATGAACAAACCAGCAAGCATGAAGCCGGGGATGATGCCTGCCAGATAGAGCTTGGGCACTGAGGAGTTGGTAAGAACGCCATAAAGCACCAGATTGATCGACGGCGGAATCAGAATGCCCAGCGTGCCGCCAGCGGCCAGGCTACCCAGAAACAGAGGCTGGTTGTAGCCGTGCTTCCTGATCTGGGGAATGGCCACGGTGCCCACAGTGGCCGAGGTTGCCACACTGGAGCCGGAAGTCGCAGAGAACAGCGTGGATGCGCCAATGTTGGCATGCATCAGTCCGCCCGGCAGCCAGGACAGCCACAGGCTCATCGACTGGTACATTTTTTCCGCAAGGCCCGCGCGAAGGAGTACTTCGCCCAGCAAGATGAACAGGGGGATGGCTACCAGCAGGAATTCATTGTTGGTGTTCCATGAGATTTCCCCTAGTGCGCGGGTCAAAGGCAGGGAAGAGAACATGGGATCCAGGGTCAGGCCCAGGACGCCCAGTGCAGCGCCGACAGGGATGCTCAGCCCGATCAGCACCATCAAAAGGGTGAGTGCAGTCGCTATCATGACTTATCGGCCTTCTCTTTCGGACTGAATCAAACGCTTGCCATTGGCGGCTTCTTCGTCGGCTTCTTCTTGCGCAGAGCGGACGCCGCATAGCTTTTGCAGCGCATCTATGTCGCCAGTCACCAGCAGATAGGAGGAGCGGCACAGCATCAAGGCCATGACCAGGCTCATCCACATCAGACCGATGAACCACATGCCTTGTGGGATCCACAAGGGTGTTGCCATCGTTGAGTTGGCTGTGGAGTTTTGAATCCAGGATGCAGCCAGAACATCCCATGCGTACCAAGTCAGGAAGACGATGAATACACCCAGTGCCACGACCGAAAGCCAGTCCAGAAAAGCGGCAAGCTTGAGTGGCAGCTTCTGGTAGAGCACGTCAACACGCACATTGGCGCGTTGCAAGGTCGCGAATGCAAGTGCCCAACTGGTACTGATGGCGAAAGCAAAGCTTGAAAGCTCATCTGCACCGCCAGTGTTGAATCCAAAGAATTTGCGGGCCAGAACGTCAAAGCAGATCAGCAGAACGCTCGCAATCAGAAGGGCGCCAGCTACCCAGACAGCGTATTGTGAAAGAACACAGGCCCAGCGCAGCGGTGCCCATGTTTGAGTGGGTTCAGAGTGCATAACTCTTTCCTTTAAAGATTGGCGGACGAGTCCGCCAAATCGTTCCTACAGAGAAAAGATGCCAATTACTTCTTGGCTGTCATGCCGACGATGGGGCCAATGGATGCATTGAAGTCCGAGATGCATTGAGCGTTGCAGCGCTGCGCCCATTTGGTGAGAACCTTTTCTTCAAAGATCTTCTTCAGGGCAGTTTTGTCAGCTTCACTAGGCTGGACCAGCGTCATCTTGCCTTTGATGGTTTCATTGCAGCTGGAATGCCCCGAGTTACAGGCGTAACCCTGCTGTGTCTGTTCGTCCGCACCGGCCCAGATGTCGTTGATCAAGGTCTTGAAATTTTCGGTGATCAGCGCTTGTACGCCGGGATTGAGCGTGTCCCAGGCTTTCTTGTTGACCGCGTGGATCTGCTGGTTCCAGTTGATGGGCAGTGCGTACAGGTGCGTTGAAACTTCGTACCACTTCGCCGAGTAGCCTGACAGTGATCCGGTGATTGCACAGTCCACCACCTTGTTTTGCAGGGCAGGAACCACCTCACCAAAGGCCATGGTTACGCTGGAGCCACCCAGGGCCTCCACAAACTCGGCTTGAGTGCGGCTGGAAGTGCGGACCTTCTTGCCTTTGATGGACGACAGGTCTTGGATTTCTGCATTACAGAAAAGTACCTGTGCAGGGTAGGTTGACATGCCTAAAACTTTGATGCCCTGGCTACCGTAGAACTTCTCATAGGCGGGCTGGAATGCATCTGTCACAGCACGTGCAGTCTTGACATCGGTGGCCAGGCCTGCCAAGTCGATGGCTTCATTGATAGGGTTGTCTGCTGCGAAATAGGCCAGGGTAGAGGTGCCAAATTCAATCACGCCTGAACTCATCAGGCGCATTACCTCTGGCCCTTTGAGGCCCATGTCGTTAAAGCCTTTGATGTCGCCTGAAACTTTGCCTCCCGAGGCTGCTGGCAGGACTTTTGTCCAGAAAGGCTTTTCAAAATCGTTGTAAAGACTCAGATTGCTCAATGCACCCACAACCTTGAGTTTGGTGGCGGGAAGGTCTTGGGCGTGGCTGATGGTGGTGAGCGTAGTCGCTGCAAGTGCCAATACAGACAAAGACAAAGCACGTTTCATGGAGAGTCCTTTCATGACCTCAAAGCTTGGAACCAGTTCGGTGCAGGTTTGCACCAACCTGAAGAAATTGTGAAATTTCACAGAGACTTTAAAAGCCATCTCACAAATTTTTATCAAGGGTTTACCTGTATGTCTGTGAATTCAGTGAAATTTCACAACACACGGCATGCTTGCTTAGCGAATTCCGTGCCAGCAAACATCGATATGATCTACACCCAAGCAGCGACGCTGCGCTTTCAACGTGGAGAGGCGTATTGATGGCTCGGGAGAAGAAAAAAACGGATACAAGCCCAGCGGTTTCGCAAAACGAACGTGCTTATGAAGCGCTCCATGATCGCTTGACGACCCTGGTATACAAACCTGGCGAATATCTCAACATTGCATTGTTGATGGAGGACCTGGAGCTGGGCCGCACTCCGATCAATCACGCATTGCATCGGCTGGAGAACGAAGGCTTGGTGCAGATTCTTCCGCGCAAAGGGGTCATGGTGGCTCCACTGTCCATAGATGATGCAATGCACATGATTGAGGTGCGGCTGGTCAACGAAGGCTTGTGTGCGCGACTGGCTGCGCAATACATCACAGGTGATGAAATTGCGCGCTTGCGAGATATAGCTTTCGCTTTCAACCAAGCTGTCGCGCAGCGCAAAATGACCGAAATGATGGCGCTTGATCGCAGTTTCCATGAAGTGATTGCTACGGCTTCACGCAACCCTGTGCTTATGGATGTCCTGCGCGTGTTGCATGGGCGGTCACAGCGGTTTTGGGCCATCTCCTTGTCGCACCATGGTCATGTTGGGGAAGTGCAGGATGAGCATGCGCAAATCGTTGAGGCATTGGCATCTGGTGATGCCAAAGTGGCGGCTGAATGCATTGAGCAACATGTGCTGTCGTTCAGAGAGTCCTTGCTCCGCCAGCGCTGAAAAGTAAATCAATCAACAGTCATTGCGGCAGGCGTCCTATGACAAGGACCTCCAGCGAGTGAGACTGGCTGGATGCACTGAAGGCACTTTGCGTGAGAGCACTGGGCTGACGTTACTTGTCTACCCCCCGAATCCACTCAGTCAAAGCCTGCGATAAAGCGCAAAGCGATGGTTGGCTGGCATTCCTGTAGGCCAATGCTGCAAGTTGGGCAGGCCCACACAATCAACGGCCTTGATTGTTATGAATTCTTGATAGCGGAACTGCCAGGGACGGTGTTTGATTCTGCAATCAATGAGCCAGTCAATGCATTTTGGGTGACAAGGCGAGTTGCGCGCATGCGCTATCGTTGGGTTTTTCGGAGACAAGTTGGAGTACAAAAATGTCGAATTCCTCTACAGACGTTCTGGCCGAAGTTCGCGGTCGTATTGGCTGTATTACGCTGAACCGCCCCAAGGCAATCAATGCCTTGTCATTGGGGATGGTACGGGCTCTGCTCGCGCAGTTGCTGGCCTGGAAAGATGATCCACAGGTGCTGGCGGTTGCCATTCGTGGCACTCACAAGGAAGGTGTGTTCGGGCATTTCTGCGCTGGCGGAGACATCCGCTTTTTGCATCAGGCGGGCAGTACAGGCAACCCTGAACTGGAGGACTTCTTCACTGAAGAGTACGCGCTCAACCACTTGATTTTTACCTATCCCAAACCCTATATCGCCTTCATGGATGGGATTGTGATGGGGGGAGGTATGGGTATCAGTCAGGGCGCCAGCGTGCGCATCGTGACCGAGAAAACCAAGATGGCCATGCCGGAGACAATCATTGGCCTGTTCCCTGATGTGGGCGGCGGTTACTTTCTTTCCCGTTGCCCTGGGGCAGTAGGGGAGTGGTTGGCGTTAACGGGTGACACGATTGGTGCGGCTGATGCGCTGGCCTTCAATTTGGCCGATGCTTTCCTGCCCTCCGAGCAGCAACAAGGTCTGTGGGATGCCTTGGCATCACAAAGCTTTTCCTCCAGTGATGCAGTACAAGCTTTTGTCACTGCGCAAACACAGGCTCAAGCGTCTGGTATGGCGCGTGATGCGGCGCAGATTGACCGGATCTTTGCCTTGCCGACGGTGCCCGCCATCATGCAGGCTCTGGAGGCCGATGCGAGCGAATGGGCGCAGACGACAGCAGCAGCCCTGCGCAAACGCTCACCCTTGATGCTGTTTGTGGTATTGGAGCAGATTCGTCGTGCCCGCAGCATGGATGTAGCCTCGGATCTGCGCATGGAGCGGGATATGGTGCGCCATTGTTTCTACTTGCGACCTGGTCAGTCTGAAACAGTGGAAGGTATCCGTGCGCTGGCTGTGGACAAAGATCACAAGCCTAAATGGAACCCTGCGCGCATTGAAGAGGTGCCAGAGGATTTGTGGAAGGCGTTTTTTGTCAGCCCATGGCCTGCCCATTCGCATCCTTTGGCTGCACTCAAAGACTGAGCAATGAGGCGCTAAAAAACCGCGTATTGGCTGCGCGGTTTTTTTATTGCCGTTCCAGCTATTGGCCGCAGCACGAGGTGGAGCAAAGAGCAGGCGCTGGTGAATACGGCAACAGTAAGTTTGTGCTCAGCGGTTGCGACTTTTCATGGCGCGCTCAACTTCGCGCTTGCCTTCGCGGTCACGGATGACATCGCGCTTGTCGTGCTCGCCCTTGCCCTTGGCAAGCGCAATTTCACACTTCACCAAGCCATTTTTCCAGTGCAGATTCACAGGCACCAATGTGTAGCCTTTTTGTTCCACCTTGCCGATGAGGCGACGGATTTCGTCCTTCTTCATCAACAGCTTCTTGATGCGTGCCGCATCGGGGTTGACGTGGGTGGACGCTGTTTTCAAAGGCTGAATTTGGCAGCCGATCAGGTACAGCTCGCCTTCCTTGATGATGACGTAGCCTTCGCTGATCTGGGCCTTGCCGCTGCGCAGGGCTTTGACTTCCCAGCCATGCAGCACAATGCCTGCTTCATGGCGTTCTTCAAAGAAATAGTTGAACGCCGCTTTCTTGTTGTCCGCAATGCGGGAGTTGGTTTCTGGTTTTTTTGCCATGGGTCTTTCAGGGCGGGTGACCCGCAGATGCCGGGCTCTACCTACAATTGGCGTTTCTCCCGCTAAACAGCGATTCTAGTTTCTCCAGCTCCAGGTTACCCTGAAAGCATGCCAATGTCCTAAGGTGGGGTGGTGCTGGTTTTTATGTTTTCATGAAAAACGTCAACAAGTCCGTCCTCATTTGGTATAGCCCTGAAGAAATGTTTGCGCTCGTGGCAGACGTTGCGCGCTATCCCGAGTTTCTGCCTTGGTGCTCGCATACAAAGGTTTTGGAGCAGGATGAGCAGAGCATGACAGCAGAGGTCGGCATGTCAATGGGCGCGCTCAAAAAATCATTTGTGACACGCAATGTGCATGAAGGCAAGCGCAAAATAAGCATGCGTTTGGTCAAAGGTCCATTCTCTCGTTTGGAAGGCCACTGGATTTTTCACCCTGTGGGTGATGGCACGCAACGCGCTTGCAAGGTGGAGTTGCAGCTGGATTATGGCTTTGACAGCATGGCAATTGCAGCGCTGATCGGTCCGATTTTTGATCGCATTGCCAACTCCATGGTGGATGCTTTCATCAAGAGAGCCGAGAAAGTCTATGGCTGAGGTGGGCATGCTGCAGGTGACAGTGGTTTGGGTGGATGCACGCGATCAGGTGCAGGAGCGTGCAGTGTCTCTGCTGCCGGGCGCAACCCTGCAAGAGGCTCTGCAAGCCTGTGGCCTGACGCTGGGCGTCACACAAGCATGCGGTGTTTGGGGGCGTACTCAGCCACTTGACCATGTTTTATGTGCTGGTGATCGTGTGGAGCTGTATCAACCGCTCAAGGTCGACCCCAAAGTGGCTCGTCGGGAGCGGTTCGCCAGGCAAGGGGCGCGCAGTGCCGGGCTTTTTGCAAGCCGACGCGCCAACAGCAAGGCAGGTTACTAAGCACCGAGCTATCTGGCGCGTGGTCGGAAAGCGGCTTAGCCACCTGCGCGATTATTTACAGTTCTCTTTGATGATTCGCTGCGTGCGTTGCAGCGCTGCTTGACGTTGGGGTTCTGTCATGATGCCGCGCTCCCCCTTTTCGTTGGTGTGCGAGTGCAGTGCGCCTGATTGCAGCGAAGCTTGCGCAGCCTGTGCGCGCTGGCAATTTTCCTGGCGCAGTTTGGCCTGCTGGGCTTCATGCTTTTTTTGCTCTTCCTGTGCCTTGCGGTTGGCTTCCTCTACCGCTTTGTCATTGGCAGCTTTCTCCGCATCTTCCTGGGCTTGCGCAGTACTGGCTTGCTGTGCTTGCTTGACTGGAGAGGGGGCAGGGTCCGCAGGCGAGTGCGCATTGTCCGGCGTCTTATCGTCTGCGCTGGGATAGCGTACTTCGTTGCTGGCCGACGGCTTGGCGTAGGGCTGCTTGATGATTTGTGTGGGCGATATATCTGCTGGCGGCGGGCGATCGCTGAACACTTTACGTCCACTGTCATCCACCCATTGCCACTGGGCGAAAACAGTGCAGCTACAAGCGCTTAGCGCGGCGGCGATCAAGAGTTTCTGGGTGCTCATGGCTATGAGTTTAGCGCCCGCTTGCAAGGTTTCTTGTTGCGTGTTTGGCACGCTTTGGGGCAGAGAGCGATACAATCTTTCTTTTGGAGCCTTCACATGCGCCTTCTCGGAAAAGCACTGACCTTCGACGACGTCCTGCTCGTTCCCGCCTACTCCGAAGTCCTGCCCAAGGACGTTTCTCTTTCCACCCAGTTCACGCGCAACATCACGTTGAACCTGCCTTTGGTCTCTGCGGCCATGGACACGGTGACTGAAGCGCGTTTGGCCATAGCCATTGCCCAGGAAGGCGGCATTGGCGTGATCCACAAGAACATGACAGCCGAGGAGCAAGCGGCTGAAGTGTCCAAGGTCAAGCGCCATGAATCTGGTGTGGTGCACGATCCGATCGTGATCACCCCCGAGCACACCGTGCTGCAAGTTCTGCAGTTGTCGGAAGAGCGTGGCATCTCTGGCTTTCCCGTGTGCGATGGTGGCAAAGTGGTCGGCATTGTGACCAGCCGTGATGTGCGCTTTGAGACGCGTTATGACGTCAAGGTTCGCGAGATCATGACGCCACGCGAAAAGCTGATCACAGTCAATGAAAAAGATGGCACCACGCCCGCGCAAGCCAAGGCTTTGCTGAACAAGCACAAGCTTGAGCGTCTGCTGGTGGTCAATGATGCTTTTGAGCTTAAGGGCTTGATAACCGTTAAGGATATCAACAAGCAAACCAATTTCCCCAATGCTGCGCGTGACTCCGCAGGCCGCCTGCGTGTGGCAGCGGCAGTGGGCGTGGGTGCAGGCACTGAAGAGCGCGTGGAATTGTTGGCCAAAGCTGGTGTGGATGCGATTGTGGTCGACACCGCCCATGGTCACTCCAAGGGTGTGATTGACCGCGTACGTTGGGTCAAGCAGAACTATCCACAGATCGAAGTGATTGGCGGCAATATCGCCACTGGTGCTGCAGCGCTGGCGCTGGTTGAAGCAGGTGCGGATGCCGTGAAGGTGGGGATTGGCCCCGGCTCGATTTGCACCACACGCATTGTGGCTGGTGTGGGCGTGCCCCAGATCATGGCGATCTCCAATGTGGCCGAAGCCCTGAAGGGCACCGGTGTGCCATTGATCGGTGACGGTGGTATCCGCTTCTCGGGTGATATCTCCAAGGCGCTGGCTGCAGGTGCTTCGACCATCATGATGGGTGGCATGTTTGCCGGTACGGAAGAGGCGCCTGGTGAAGTGATTCTGTACCAAGGCCGCTCTTACAAGAGCTACCGCGGCATGGGCTCCATCGGTGCAATGCAGCAAGGCTCGGCCGACCGTTACTTCCAGGAGTCTTCGACAGGCAACCCCACTGCTGACAAGCTGGTGCCCGAAGGTATCGAAGGTCGAGTGCCTTACAAGGGCTCGATGGTCTCCATCGTCTACCAAATGGCTGGCGGTGTACGTGCCTCCATGGGTTACTGCGGCTGCGCCACCATCAAAGAGATGAACGAGAAGGCCGAGTTTGTGGAGATCACTGCCGCCGGTATCCGTGAGTCGCACGTGCACGATGTGCAGATCACCAAGGAAGCGCCAAACTACCGCGCTGACTGATTGGCTGCGTAAAGCTTCACAATAAAGATCAGGGCAGTTTTCTGCCCTGATCTTTTTTTATGCGCAGTGCCTTGTGAAACTTGCACAAGCTTTGCTGCTGCGCGCTGATCTGAAGCAAAAGCAGGTGTCGCTGCGTGAGCCCATTGCGCGCAACGCCATGGTGCAAGAAGGGAAGTGTCGAAAGAGCAGGTGGAGGCATTGCTGGCAAAAGCGCATTCGGTGCTGCTGGAACTGCAGCAATTGGTACGCTGCATCAACAAGGCGAATGAAACGTCAAAAAATCAGCGATGGTCGCGTGCTGTCAGATATGCTGGCCTTGCGACCGCTTAATCGAACATCACGCCTTGCTGGTGTCTACCATTGCAGCCACCCACAAAGATGTGGATAGATACAGCCAACGAGAAATCCAATGGGTGCCGCAGGTTCAGCTCGCAAGCTTGCAAAAACAAGCGGATGATCTGACCCGTAAAATTCGGGAAACGAATGCGACGGTGCAAGCCGCAAATTGGCTAGTTGATATTGTTTTGTGAGCGTCACGGACGAGTGCCAAGACCCCGTCTGAGCACCAAGGGGGGAACATGCTGGTGCCAACACGTTAGCGTGGTGGGCAGTGCATGGTGCTTCGGCACGCTTACGCAGCAGCCCATCACCTACTACCTTGTACTTTTCAGCACTGACTCATGACTATCTGGCACTGGCGTGGCACTTGCTTTTAAGGGAATTCAGACCAGATGCAGAATTTCTGGTCTGAATGCTAAAATCTGGTCTGAACTTCTGGTTTGGTCCAGATTTTTTATTTTTCACCATGCAATCTGTCGGTATCTACGAAGCCAAAACCCGTTTTTCTGCCTTGATCGAGCTGGTCGAGCAAGGCGAGGAAGTGCGCATCACGCGCCATGGCAAAGAAGTGGTGCGCATGCTGCCTGTGCGACGCCGCCCGGTGATTACCGATGAGCAGATTGCACGTGAGCTGGAGCAGATCAAAGCGCTGCAGCAGACCGTGCTTGCACCGGCTGCGGATAACAGCGCAGCCTTTTTGCGCAAGCGCGGGCGGAGCCAGGCATGACCGCATTTGTGCTTGATGTTTCGGTGACCGCCGCATGGCTGTTGCCTGATGATGCCAGTGCACATACCCAGCGCTTGTATGCGCGCATTCGTCGGCATGAAGTGGATCCCCAGGCTCCCAACGTCTGGCAATGGGAGTGTGGCAATCTGATCGCTTCAGGTGTCAATCAGGGACGCATTCCGCACAGCTCGGTAGAAGGGCTATGGGGTGTTCTGGAAGCGATTCGCCACCGTGTGGAGCTGCACGAGCTGGCGCCAGCCCAGCACAAAGCTGTGCTGGACGTGGCGCTGGACACCGCTTTGCCCATTTATGACGCAGCTTATTTATGGCTTGCGCAGTCGCTCAAACTGCCGCTGGCAACTTTTGATCCTGCCCAGATGGCTGCGGCGCAAAAGCGGGGCATTCCGCTTCTGGCCGACAGCGATTTTTGAAATGGATATTCCTTCCTCTTGCCTTTGGATAACACCATGCAACATGACAAGATTCTGATTCTTGACTTTGGCTCCCAGGTCACACAGCTGATCGCACGCCGCGTGCGCGAAGCCCATGTGTACTGTGAAGTTCACCCCTGCGATGTCAGCAGCGAGTGGGTGCGCGAATTTGCCGCGGATGGCCGCCTCAAGGGCGTCATTCTGTCGGGCAGCCACGCTTCGGTCTACGAAGTGGACGATCGTGCACCTGACGCTGTGTTCGAGCTGGGTATTCCCGTGCTGGGTATCTGCTACGGCATGCAGACCATGGCTACCCAATTGGGTGGCAAGGTTGAGGGTTCTGACAGCCGTGAATTTGGCTATGCAGAAGTGCGCGCGCACGGTCACACCGAGCTGCTCAAGGGCATCGAAGATTTCGTGACTGCAGATGGCCACGGCATGCTCAAGGTGTGGATGAGCCATGGAGACAAGGTTACCCAGTTGCCTGAAGGCTTCAAGGTGATGTGTTCCACTCCATCGTGCCCCATTGCTGGTATGGCGGACGAGTCGCGCCGTTACTACGCCGTTCAGTTCCACCCCGAAGTCACGCACACCGTGCAGGGTCAGGCCATGCTCAACCGCTTTGTTCTGGACATCTGCGGCACCAAGGCGGACTGGATCATGGGTGACTACATCGAAGAAGCGGTGGCCAAGATCCGTGAACAAGTAGGTGACGAAGAAGTCATCCTTGGCTTGTCCGGTGGTGTGGATTCGTCAGTTGCCGCTGCGTTGATTCATCGTGCCATCGGTGATCAGCTGACTTGCGTGTTCGTCGACCATGGTCTGTTGCGTCTGAATGAAGGCGATATGGTCATGGACATGTTCGAAGGCAAGTTGCACGCCAAGGTGGTGCGAGTGGATGCTTCCGAGATGTTCCTGGGTGAGCTGGCTGGCGTGTCGGAGCCCGAACAAAAGCGCAAGATCATTGGCCGTCTGTTCGTGGATGTGTTCAAGGCAGAGGCTGCCAAGCTCAAGGCTGCAACCGCAGGCTCGAAGGGCGCTACTTTCCTGGCTCAAGGCACCATCTATCCCGACGTGATTGAGTCCGGTGGGGCCAAGTCAAAGAAGGCTGTCACCATCAAGAGCCACCACAACGTGGGCGGCTTGCCCGAACAACTGGGTCTGAAGCTGCTGGAGCCCCTGCGTGATCTGTTCAAGGACGAGGTGCGTGAGTTGGGTGTGGCCCTGGGTCTGCCCCGTGGCATGGTCTACCGCCACCCCTTCCCAGGCCCTGGTCTGGGGGTGCGTATCCTGGGTGAAGTGAAGAAGGAATACGCCGACTTGCTGCGCCGCGCCGATGCCATTTTCATCGAAGAGCTGAACAACTGGATCGACGAAAAGAGCGGCAAGAGCTGGTACGACCTGACAAGCCAGGCATTTACCGTGTTCCTGCCTGTCAAGAGTGTGGGTGTGATGGGTGATGGCCGCACCTACGACTACGTTGTAGCGCTGCGTGCTGTGATCACAAGCGACTTCATGACCGCCGAATGGGCAGAGCTGCCTTATGGTCTGTTGAAGAAGGTATCCGGAAGAATCATCAACGAAGTGCGTGGCATCAACCGCGTCACTTACGATGTATCGACCAAGCCGCCAGCAACGATTGAGTGGGAGTGACTTGATTCATTAAGTCATTGATATAAAAGGGGAAAACATTTGTTTTCTCCTTTTTTATGCATCATCAATGGCATTCTTGCTGGTATGTAATTGACGAATCGAGTGCTTCGGAATGGAGACCATCAAGTGCTATCTGTGGCATCATGCGAGAAAAACAAAAAAAACGTTTTTGGATAGTGGGTTAGAGGTGCTTTGATGGTATCGAAATGATGGTTGAAACGTCTTTTTCTATACCATCATGTGCCCTCGCGTGACATTTGCCTAATGTCCTGAAAACTTCATCCAAGATTGCCTTTTTACTTTTTAGCATGTCAAAGCTAGCGATGGCGCAATGTCGCAAAACGACCCTGAGCAGACAGTCAAATTACTGAGGCCTGAATTAAGCCGCGCCGCGAAGCGGCGTCGGTTTGAATGATTTTTTATGCCTCAGCCTGTACCTTTATTGGATTGAGAAAGAACCTTCGGATAATTTTTCCGGTAATTTTTGGTGAATCTTCCATCGCAGCGTGTCCAGCAAATGGGATGTTGCCGAATGACGCACCAGAAATCATGGTTTGAGCCTCTGTTGCCTCTGACAGTGAAAGAAGAAAGTCGTTATCCCCCCGGAGAATGAGCGTAGGGCAATCAATGCGAGAGATCGCGTCTTTAGGGTAGCCTGTCGTGCTCAGGTCAGTCCAGAGATTGACGCAGGCTTCGACCAGTCCACTGAAACTCCCTTGCGGATTGAGTGCGGCATATTTTTGTGGCGCATCGGGGAACATCTCTGTCCATCCCGCAGGCGTCACTCCGCCCAGAATCTCGAATGATGGGTCTTGCTGGGAGATTCGCCACTGAGCGCCGATGGTGACGAGTGCGCGGACTATAGGGTTGGCGGCTGCAAGCCGGTAGGCGACGATGCCGCCGTCACTGAAGCCCAGAAGTGAATATTCTTTCAGGCCCAGGTGCTTGATGAGTGAATGGATATCCGCCTGATGCTGCTGGTACGTGATGGGTTTTGTGCCAATGGTTGAGCGGCCGTGTCCGCGCATGTCTATTGCAATGACATGGAACGTGTCTGGGATCAGGTCAACGATGGGATGAAAATCTTCGAGGCTGCCGAGACCACCATGCAGAAGAATGACGGGATGTCCTTGCGGCGATCCAGCCGTTTCGTAGTAGATGCGTGCATCGTCCAGATTAAGAAATTCGCCGCTTTGATGGTTGAGCATAATCTGTTCCTGAGGCATAACTTGATTTAGAAGACATGCGATGAGTATGTCTTGTTAGTCTAATGTTGTATGAGTGTGCAAACCAACGGGTTAATTCGCTGCTGTCATGTTTAGAGAAACCTAAAGATTCGGATATCAGTTTTTATGGATGCTGAAATCCAAAGTCCGAAGGACTGCTTCTGGCCGAAAGCAGTCCGATGAGCTAACTTGTTATCCATCTTCTCTTGGGGAGCCTGTCTGCAAGAGATCGGCCGTGATCGTCCATTCACTCGTACTTCAGCAAGGCTTGAAAGGAGGGGAAAAGTCTGTCCAAGCAATGGTATTGCTGATGGTATTTTGTTCTTTGAGGAAGAAAAATCAAAGTAAAAAAATAGATTAAGCTGACTATTGATGAGTGAGTGGGAATGAGAATTTTTTATAAGTTTTTGATTTTAAATAATATTTAATCTGCCATTGATGATGCGTATTGCGTTATCAATGGCATTTTTTATGGCATTGAGTCAGGTGTCACAAGTTGGTTGGTGCTGATACCAAGGACACATCAAGCGACTGACATGGTATTTGTCCGAAGTCTGTAAATAGGGGCCAATTTGCGCCGCGTCCTGCGGTTCTGTAAATGGAAGGCACGGACTGTTCTGCAGCTTTTCCAGTCCTTCACCCGCTGACGCTGGACTCACGGTGTCGGCTGCTTACCGGCCACTGGCCGGATATTTCAGTCGCACACTCCACTGTTGCACGGGCAATTCGCATTCAACAAGCTCACGCCACAACGTAGGTTTTCCTCGTTCGAAGAAATGCGCAGGCTGCCACACCCGCACCCGCACCCGCACCCGCACCCGCACCCGCACCCGCACCCGCAGTGCGACGGCGCGCACATGGGCCTGCATCTGCTGCTCTTCAATGGCCAGCGAATCCTGCGCATTTTCAATCACGGCCACTGTGCCTTTGTCCAGAACAATGTCTGTCACCGGATCTTGTGCTTTGGTTGCTGTACGGGACATGGGGCATCTCTCCTTTGTGTTGATCAATAAGAAGTCATTGAATGGCGGCGGTAATCCAAGCGGCGCTCGACCTTGTCGAATGAATCCGCTACCTGAAACGTCAAACGTGTGAACTTGGCCGTGGGGTAAACACGCTCGGTCTCTTCGATCTTGCGGCACCATCCGTAGGCAAGCCAAGGCCACCGGCGCTGGCTATGGGGGCACTTCCCCGTGGTGCAGGGCTTCGGCTATCTCGGGAAGGTCTAATGCGTGTGATGATCATTGGCCAGAAGCGGCTGGCTGCCGAGTTTTTTGCCCTTTGCAAGTCCCGAGGCGACGATATCGTAGCGGTCTGCGCCCCACGCACTGATGACCGGCTGGCCAAGTTGGCCACGGCTGAAGGCGTACCGGTCTGCCAGGTCAAGGGGTGGCTGACCGCCGAATGGATCCCCGATGGCCTCGACCTGCTGATATGTGCTCATGCTCATATCTATATATAGAGGCGGAAGCCAGGGCCAAGACCCGCCTGGGGGCTCCGGGCTACCACCCCAGCTTGCCGCCACGCCACAGAGGCCGCGATGCTGTGCGCTGGGCCATACACATGTATGACAAGATCACTGGCAGTAGCGTCTACTGGATGGATGATGATGCCGACACAGGTCCCATTGCGGCCCATGAGTGGTGCTGGATACAGCCGGGAGACAAGCCTGCGGAACTTTGGCCCAGGGAGCAGGCACCCATGGGCCTGCGCTTGATCAGCCAAGTGCAGGCCGATATTGACTGGGGCGATTCCAAATCTACCCCTCAATTGGAAGCCATGACCACCTGGGAGCCCGCATTCATCTCAAAGAGCCTGAGTACTCAGAAGTGAAATTCTTTTACTGTATCTGAAATGCTAACGGCCGTGAGTTATCACACTCCGCCGCGCTTATTTTCTCGCCACGCTTCAATCACCACGGCAGACAGGTCTATCAAAAGAAAACCCATCAGCGCTTGCTTTTACGGGAAGTCTCTGTATTGCAACAACTCCCTTTGATGCTCCCGTTTGATGTAAAGTGATAACGATTCTCATTATTGATTGCGGGCCGTCGCTTGGTGTTCTTGCCATTGCCACACCTCTCGTTGAAGATATCCTGTGTTTGAGCGCTACTACCGAGAACTGCTGGGATTTCTCGCCAACAAGGTGCGGGATCGCGATGTTGCGTCCGATCTGGTGCAAGAGAGCTTTGCGCGCGTCTATGCCGCCAAGCGCTCAGGCACGGTGGTTCGCGATCCTCGGGCCTTGCTCTACACCACGGCGCGCAATTTGCTCACCGATCAGTTTCGGCGCGGGCAAGCGGGCGGCCAGAGCGTTGCGACGGACGCAGGTGATGACGCCGTAGAGTTGGACAATTTCGCCGGGCCGCAGCAGTTCGAGCCAGAATATGCCTTGGCTTCCCGCCAGCGTTTTGAAATGATTGCGTCAGTAGTGGATAGCCTACCGCCGCGTTGCCGGGAAGCCTTTATTTTGGTCAAATTCGAAGGTTTGACTCATGCCGAAACGGCGGCGCGTATGGGTATTGCTATTAAAACCGTGGAGATGCAGATTCAGATCGCACTGGAGGCTTGCTGGAGCCATTTGGATGCCAGGGGTGGAGACTTTGCAGATTTGCGTGCGCCCACAAAGCCTTCTTCAACACGCTCTCAAACATGATTGCCGTGCTTGCCCATCCCACGATTTCATCCCAGCTCCCCTGTGCCAGATCCATTAAAGGGTTGCGAGCGGTCTGTGCGTCTTCTTTTATGAACCGACTGCCCGTATGACTATCACCCCATCTTTTTCCTCCAGCGACCCGCCACAACTGCGCCGACAGGCGCTGGGCTGGATGGTGCGCAGAAATGATGCGGGCTGGACGGCCCAGGATGAAGCGCTTTTTCAACACTGGTTGAGTGCCGATCCGCGCCATGTGCAGATGTACGCTCAGTGCGATGGCCGCTGGGCGCAACTGGATGCCATGCCTGCCGATCTGGTGGCGGGCTTGCGCCGCAAGCTTGAGGCCGACAAGGCGCAGGCCAGCGAGATGCACACAACGCCTCATCGCGCGCAGGCATCGCGCAGACACTTTTTGTTCTGGCCTGCAACCTCTGTACTCACGATGGCGGCAATGGGTGGGGTGGGCTATATGGCCTGGCAACATTTACAGGCGCAGCCGCTGTCAGAACAGGCGTATCACACCGATCGCGGCCAGCAGCAAAGCATTGTGTTGGCGGACGGATCGCGTGTGCGCCTGGACACCGCCACGCGGCTTGAGGTGCGCATGTTCCGCCAGCGCCGCGAAGTGCGTTTGCTGGATGGGCAAGCTGTGTTCGCGGTGCTGCACGATGGCCGCCCCTTCCATGTGCTGGCTGCCAGCCACCGAGTGACGGTGGTGGGCACGCGGTTTTCGGTGCGCTACACGCCGGACATTCCGGGCAACGATGGCGTGCAGGTGGCGGTGGAAGAAGGCAAGGTGCGCGTGGCGGCACTGCATGACACGGAAGTGGATGGCGGCACCTATGACTTGATGGCTGGCCAGTTGCTCACGGCAGGCGAGCAATTGCAGACGGATGGGCATGGCGGTGCTGGCGACGTCGTCAGCGTGTCTGCCGATGACATTGCGCCTTGGCGCGAGCAGCGCGTGAGCTTTGTGGATGTACCGTTGTCGCAGGCGCTGGCGGAGCTGGAGCGTTACCGACCTACCGGCTTGGTGGTGCGCGATGCGAAGGTGGCGGCGTTGCGCTTGTCCGGCACCTTCGATCCGATGATGGTGGGCGCTCTGCACAAGGCCTTGCCGCGTGTGTTGCCGGTGCGTCTGGAGGCTCGGCATGGGGTCACTGAAGTGCTGCCTGTTAAATAAAAATAAGAATTTTTCGTATTCATTACAGGGTTTGCTGAAACCGCTGCGTCTTCTCTCATAGGACTTTGTTATTGGGAGAAGAATCTATGAACAGCCAACCCCTTCGGCCACTGCCACTCGTATTGGCCTTGAGTCTGGCATGGAGCGCCACGGCGCTGCAGGCGCAAACGGCAACAGCAACGGCACCTGCGGCCGACGCTAGCGCATCGGACATGGCACAGTCGTTTCAGTTGCGGGCGCAGCCATTGGCCGAGGCGCTGAACCACTGGGCACGGCAAACACGCATGCAGTTGCTGGTGCAGCAGAATCTGGTGTTGGGCAAGCAGGCACCTGCTGTCATGGGCGCGCTGAAGGCGCGTGAAGCGCTGGGGCAGTTGCTGGCAGGAAGCGGGCTGCGCGCGCGCTTTGAAGGCAATCTCGTCACCATTGAGCCGGGCTCCGTAACAACGCTGGGCGTAGCCACTTTGCCCACGGTACAAGTGACCGATCACGCAGACCAGGAAGTAGCCAACGGCCCCGTACTGGGCTATATCGCCAAGCGCAGCAAATCGGCAACGAAGACCGACACGGCTTTGATGGAAACGCCGATAACCATTCATGTCGTCTCCAAGGAGCAGATCGAAAACCAGGGCGCGCAGCAGCTCACCCAAACCCTGCGCTACACCCCGGGCCTGTCCGCAGAAATTCGCGGCGATACCTCGCGCTTCGACATGATGGCGTTTCGCGGCATCGGCGGTGTGTCGGACACTTTCTTGTATCTCGATGGGCTGCGTCTGCCGCGTGGTGCGTCCTACCTTGTTCCGCAGGTTGACACGCACAGCCTGGAGCGCGTTGAAGTGATCAAAGGGCCTGCTTCAGTGATGTACGGGCAGGCGCCTTTGGGCGGCATTGTCAGTATGGTCACCAAGCGCCCGACAGAAGAGAGTTTCAAGGATGTATCCCTTTCAATCGGCAGCCATAACCGCAGGCAATTGGCATGGGACAGCGGCGGCACACTGAACGAAGATGGTAGCTTGCAGTACCGCTTGACGGCGCTGGCGCGCAAATCGGACACCTCCGTGCAATTCAGCAAGGAAGAACGCATCTATGTCGCCCCATCGCTGACCTGGAAGCCCAATGCCGACACGCAGCTCACCTTGCACGCGCTTTATCAGCACGACCCAAAAGGCGGCTTTTATGGCGTGTTGCCCTCGGAAGGTTCCATCCTGCCCAATCCGAACGGACAGATTCCGCGCAATTTCTTCGATGGCTCGCCCGATTACAACAAGTTCGATCGCACGCAGGCCAGCATCGGCTACTCGCTCAGCCATCGCTTCAATGACCAATGGAGCTTGTCACAGAACATGCGTTACTGGCGCATGGATTTGGAGCAGAACCAGGTGGGTACCTCGGGCTTAGGGGCGGATAAGCACACTATTACGCGCTACGCCCAGTGGTCCAAGGAAAGGCTCAACGCCATCAACATAGACACCCACTTGCAAGGCAAATTGCAAACAGGAGAGGTTGCGCACCAGGTGTTGGTGGGGCTGGATTTGCAGCACGATCGCTGGCAGCAGACCCAGGGCTTTGGCGGTGCGCCGGGGCTTGATTATCTGAACCCCAACTACGGGCAGGCTATCACCATGCCCGCGGCCTATACCAGCCCGGACCGCAGGCAGAACCTGATGGGCCTGTATGTGCAGGATCAGATGAAATGGAGTGGCTGGGGCTTGACCTTGGGTGGCCGCTTCGACGACGCACGCGCCAAGAACGACAACCGCCTGGCCAAGACTTATTCCGACCAAAAACTGCACAAGTTCACCTGGCGCGCGGGCCTGATGCACAACTTCGGCAACGGTGTTGCGCCCTATGTGAGCTACTCCACGTCGTACGATCCATCGGTCACGGCCAATCCTTATGGCGATCCGTTCAAACCTACGACCGGCAAGCAGTACGAAGTGGGCGTCAAGTACCAGCCGCCAGGGAAGGACGCGCTGTTCACGCTTTCCGCGTTCGATTTGACGCAGCAAAACGTGTTGACGCAGGACCCGCTCTCCAACAAGCCCAACGCCAAGGTCCAGACCGGTGAAGTGAACTCCAAGGGCGTGGAATTTGAAGCTCGCTTCAAACCACTGAAGAACCTCAACATCATCAGCGGCCTGAGCTGGATTGACCCGGAGGTGACACGCAGCAATGGTGCGGATTTGGGCAAGCGTCCTATCACCGTGGCCAAACAAACTGCATCAATCTGGGCTGATTACCGACTTGCCGAAGGCCCCCTGGCTGGGCTTACGTTTGGCGGCGGCATTCGCCATGTGGGTTCAGCGTTTGCCGATGCTGCCAACCAACAGAAGATTCCGGCTTATACCGTGATGGACGCCATGCTGCGCTATGAGTTGCGCTATCTGGATTCATCACTCAAGGGAGGCACGCTGGCGCTCAATGTCACCAACCTTGCCAATAAGACTTTCTTTACGTGCAATGGCGTGAACTTCTGCAATTACGGCCCTGGCCGTACCTTTCTGGCGACGCTGAAATATGGCTGGTGAGATCGCAACGATGGAGGCATCGAACCACACAGGCGACTCCAGCAGTCGCCGCGTGATGCTGGCGATAGGCGTGCTCTACGTCGGCTTTGGTGTGCTGGCCGCGCTACTGCAAGGGGGATTGCCGCCGGTGCTGCGCGCGCGGGGGCTGTCGGTGGCGCAAATCGGCTGGACTTTTGCGCTGTACCTGCCGATTGCCTTGTCCTTTCTTTGGGCCCCTTTGGTTGATCGCATTCGGCTGCCCTTCCTATCACCGCGCATCAGCTGGATCGTGCTCGCGCAACTGGTCGCCGTGCTCGGACTGATAGCGGTAGCAATGCTGGAGCATGCGCCAATGGCGCTGTTGTTTGGCCTGGGCTTGCTGGTTGCGGTGGCCGCAGCCACCATGGACCTGGCGCTCGATGCGCTCGCGGTGGAGCTGACGAATGCGCAGCGCAAACCCATGGCCGCGTCACTCAAGCTGGCGGCCCTGGCCCTGGGGTCGATGCTTGGCGGCGGTGTCTTTGTGGCGGTGCTGGGACGAATGGGCTGGCAGTTCACCTTTCTGTGCATGGCCGCGCTCATGCTGCTGTCGCTAGTGCCGATGCTCGGGCTTGTGAAACAGGAGGGTCACCATAGCGCGGGCTCGCAATCGCAAGAAAAGCACTGGTTTGCCTGCCTGCGCCAGGCGCATATGCGCCGCTACCTGCTGTTGCTGGTCGTGTGTGCGGGTGTGATCTTTCCTCTCAGTGCCTTCAACCGCGTGATGCTGGTGGATATTCAAGTGCCGATGGAGCACATCGCATGGCTGGTAGGAAGCTTGCAACCGATCGGACTGATGGCGATCGCACTGCTGGCAATGCCCTTGATTCGCAACTTGGGCCATCGCGCTGTGTTGGCGCTGCTGACCCTCACGGGTGTCTTGTGTGCAGGATTACTGATTGCCGGTTATCTGCAAGGCTGGCAAACCGTCGCCATCGTCGGCACGGTGGGCATGTCCACCGTGGTGGGCGGGCTGATGGTGGTGTATTCGGCGCTGATTCTGCGCTGGTCCGAAGGGCCGCAGGCGGCCACCAATTACGCAGTGCTGTTCTGCGGCACACGCCTGTCCGGCATTGTGATGTCCGTGCTTGCAGGCAAGCTCGTCGCAACTATGTCCTGGCCTGTGTTCTACGGCGCAGGCATGGTGGCACTCATTATCTCCAGCTTCTGGATGCTGAAGCGTTTGCAAAGCGAGCGGTAAACAGCATCACTCGCATGAATCCAAAGAACAAACACCCTATGACTCAAGCTGAAATGACGATCCCCGGGCTAGACCCCGTTCTTTTCGATGCCAGCCAGTGGCCGTTGATTTTTGGGCGCTTTCCAGAACTCAGCGAGAGCAACCGTGTCTCGCGTATTCTCGATTCGCTGGATGCCATCCTTGCGCTCAAGCAGCCCTTTGTGATGGCCTGGATTCCGCCCAGCCACGACCACGACGATGAACCACATGAGGATGAAAAGCGCTCTGTACTCTGGATCAAAGAGCGCAAAGCGGACCTGCGCGCCTACTGCAAAGGCTATCTCTATATCACGCAAGACGCCGCCTTACGGAAGCTGCTGGAAGGGCGTTTGAAACAAGTGCGCAAGATGTATGGCTTTCCGATGGTTGTCGTTGCTGACCAAAACGAAGCCGCAGAGAAGACACAGAACTTTTTGCGCGGCTGAGACAGCCCGCGCATTGCAGTTGGCGCACTGCTTGCCCATGTGGAGTGCTTCAACAGAACGGCCCGCCATGAATGTCTAAACTCGATATTGGACGGTTCCCCCTGAACAACAGCTGGTCATGACCGCATAGCTTTATTTTTCAGAGCCATAAGTTATGGGGGGATTACCGAACTCCAGATATTCCGACAGTTGCTGAAAGTGGGGTGCCTGGATATGAGGTTTCTGGTTGGTTTGGGCTACTGGCTCCTGCAGGAACTCCCAAAGGGTTTGGGATAAGCTTCAATCTACTATCGCTCAAGCAGTGAAGGCTCCTGAAGTAGCAACACAGTTGCGAGATCTGGGAGCAGAGCCGGTGGTTAATTCCCCGGAAGATTTCGCCCAAGCAATTAAGAATGACGTAAAGAGATGGCGTAATGTTGTCGAAAAAACTGGATTGAAATTACAGTGATTTCACATTGCGGTGCAATTGCATCCTCTTCAGGTATCAATGCCAATGTCTGCCATCAAATCATTGGCAGACATTGGCTATAAAGATCCGAGCGACCATAATCAGTCTGAAAACAGATAGAGCTGCTTCTGGCGGTCTACAGCCTATCGGAGATGTGTTGGGCTGATAGGCTGTCGTCGGATTGCTCGTCCAAGACGGCCTCGAAGCGTTTCAATTCCTCTTGTAAAGAGCCTCTTTGGCGGAAGCTTTGTCCGCCGCGGTCATACCAGTTTTCGGCATCTTCTAGATCGCCTTCTTGCAGGTGCAGCAGACCGTGCAGCCACGCTGCGAGCAGGCCTTGTTGATGTTGCACGCGGTCATGCGCAGTGTTCCACTGGCCTTTCTGCATCAGAACGAGAATGTCCCGCAAATCGGTGAGAGATTCATTCATGACTGGTGCAACCGGCTGGTTATGGAAGCAGTGCCTGCTGCACAAGGTGGCTGTCGACGAATTGCTCCATGCTCAGGATCTTGCCTTCCTTGATGCGGTAGAGATGTGCAAAGCTCGCTCGCATAGTCTTGCCGGTTTTGCGATACATGCCTGAGTACACTCCGAAGGCAGCCACCTTGTCGCCATCGGCCAGATAGGTGTGAACCTTGGCGCTGTAGTCCTCCCACTCTGTGCTCAGGCGCTGAAACACTCCTGAAATGATTTGTTCGGGGCCAACATAGGTTCCCGCGTAGGGAAAACCGGCTGCCTCGGTCCAAGTAGCATTGGGTGCCAGTACCGCTAGCAGGTTCCGGCCGTTTTCTTCTGACGAGCCTTCGTAAGTCGCGCGAATGATGTCGAGGTTTGTGCTCATTGCTCAGTCTCCTTGGATCAGCCCCATTTCATTTCTCCCTTTGCCACCTTCGCACCGATTTGCAGCGCAGATGTCAAACCGGCATTGGGATAACGCTTGCTCATGGCTGCGATTAACGCATCTCCGTTAGCTGCCGTGGCCAGTTCTTGCTCGAAAGCGAGCAGGTATTCGCGGGTGTAGCTAACCGCGGATATGTCCAGCGCACCATTGGCGGATAGGTGGCCTGGTACTACAACAGTAGGCTTGCGTGCAGTGATAGCTTCTAGGTTCCTTACCCAGGCAGCGCGCGATGCGGGTGTCGGGGTGTCGGCTGTCCATACGTGCAGGCCTGAGAAAATCAGTACGCCACCAAATACGGCATTCAGTGAAGGTACCCAAAGGTAGCGACGGTTGTTCAGGCCTTGCGCTGCGACAATCTCAATCACGTTACCTTCCAGCGTCAGTGATGGGCCATCGAAGGGTTGAGGAAAGACAATGTCATCCAGTTTCAGTGGGCCGTTTTCCTTGAGCTGTGGAGACCAAGTGTCGATTTTCTTTTGTGCGTTGGCGTGGATGGCAGTGATCGTGTCGGTGGCTGCAATGACCTTGGCAGCTGGGAAGGCGGCCTTGATAGGTCCCAGGCTGAAGTAGTAATCAGGATCGCTTTGGCTGATGTAGATAGTTGTCAGTTGCTTGCCCGTGGCTTGAATGAACTGCGCCACAGCGCGGCCATCAGACAGCGAGAAGCCGCCATCGATGAGAATGGCTTCTTTATCACCTGAGAGAAGCACAGGGGCGCGGAAGAAGCCCTTGTCACCAGCGGAAAAGTGTTTCCATTGCAGATGGGATTTGCCAGTCTCTGTGGCGCAGCCCGCTAGTGTTGTGGCAGCAACAGCGATGGTCGCAGTTTGCACAAAGTTTCGACGGTTCATGATAGTGATCCTTGGGTAAAAACCGCAATGACTGAGATGGAATGGCAAACGCGCTTAGGCTGCGGCGAGCTGTTCGACGAAGGCCTGTGGGTTGGAGAAAGCCGTGCCGGGGTGCAGCAATTGGCGTTGCCCATTCGTGTCCAATATGAAGGTAGGTACTCCACGCGCACCGAATTGGTTCAGCAGTGCCTGGGCGCTAGCCACGCGGAGCTGATTTGCTGACAGCAATTCGTCATCGGGCCGAGCTAATCGTGCGGCAGCTTGTTGGAGACCCAAGGACTGCAGAACCTCAATCAGTGTGCTGGATTGCGTAATGTCTTTGCCGTGGATGTAACGTGCTTGTTGAATTGCCTTTAGGGCTTCAAACTCACGGTCAGCCGAAGTAATACTGACAGCAGTCAGTGCAATAGTAGCTGGGCCACTGTCGAACATCTGGCCGTGTTTGGCCAAAACTTCGTTGCGGTAGCGCTCGGTGAAGCGCTGGCCTGTAAGTCGTTCTATGCGCTGGTCATTGCTCCAGGCATAAGCGGCAAAGCTGTCATCAATTGGGCGTGCGCCCTTACCGGAGAACAAGCCACTAGGTAACAATTGGATTTGTATTTGCGCCTCCTTATCTACAGCAGCTACAGCTGCACCTGCGCCATAGCACCATCCGCAAAGAGGGTCGAACACGTAGTAGAGGGTCTTTGACATGTGTGGGCTCAATTTATTCAATACCGTGATCGTAGAAGCGAGTCATTGACAAATAAAGCCTGACCAAATAGATAGACCGTATGCCAAAAGCAAACAATTCAGAAGAATCTGGCCTGGGAAATTTTGCGAATCTCAATCGCATGGTCTACTTTGCTGCAGTTGTGGATACAGGTAGTTTTACGGCCGCTGCAGACAGACTTGGCATCACCAAGGCGGTCGTCAGTCAACAGGTCGCCAAACTGGAGCGTGAATTCAGAACTACGCTTTTAACGCGCACCACTCGAAAAGTGGTGCCTACCGATGCTGGTTTAAGCTTCTATCGACGGTGTGCGTTGATTCTCAAGGAGGCTGGTGATGCATTCGATGAGCTCGAAGATTCAGTGGAAGAGCCATCAGGCAGGCTGCGGTTGACCGCACCTCTGGACTACGGCATTCACGCTGTGGTGCCCGCTGTGACCAGCTTCGCGCAACGCTATCCACAATGTAAGGTGGACGTGGTACTGAGTGATCAATCGCTTGATCTGATGTCAGAGCAGATTGAGCTTGCCATTCGTGTTGGTTGGTTGACGGAACTCAATGTTCAGGCCCGCCAAATTGGAACCTTCAGACAGTTGCTGGTCGCTGCTCCCTCATTGCATCAACAAATGCCGCAACTGAACGAACCTAGGCAAATCGATAGCTTTCCCTTTGTCGCTAACACCGCATTGCGAGATCCCACGAATTGGAGCTTCTTGCACAATGAACTGGGGTATCAGAGTGTTCAGGTGCATCCGGTGATATCCCTGGATGCTTCGCTAGCAGTACGTGAAGCTGTGCGCCATGGAATAGGCTTGTCCGTTCTACCCGACTTTGCTGTTGCGGAAGACTTGGAAAGAGGAGTCCTCATACAAGTGCTCCCCCAGTGGCGGTTGCCATCTGGTGGAATCCATGCAGTGTTTCCAACTGCGAGGTTTCGACCCGCAAAGGTTCGAGCATTCGTGGAGTTACTCCAAGAACAGATCCGTAACAAGGTTTGTTAGGGGGCTGGTGTCATTGAGCTGCATAACCTGACTCTGTCAGTGACTTAGTGGAATGCAGACAGGGCGGCTTTTCTGATGCACAACCTGCTCGGAGAAACAATGATAAGAGGTATTTTTTGTATCAATGAAATGGGAGTTCAGCGCGGATACACGGCGTTGTTCGGGTGCTGCCATGTAAACGGATTGCCTTGGACCCGCTAACACAAGCATTGATACGTCGTTGCTTCGCCTTGTCGTACACCAGTACTGCCTGCGGCTTCGCGCCTAGTCTCAATGGCAAACCTTCGGTTTGCTGGGTAGTGTTAGTGGCTCTTAGTGATCTTTCTTGTTCAACACTCAAGAATGGACCGTGACTTTCTGGGAAAGTAAACCTAGCCTATAACCCGCATAAACAAAGGTGCACCGTACGCTATAGATCCCTGAGTGGGAGTGATTCAAAGTCTGGCACGGTCAGGCACCTAAAAGCTTAAGAAGCCACTAAGCCCGCGTCAATGCGGGCTTTTTTGTTTAAAGCAGTGCACACGATGACACAAGGTCATGTTCATCCACAGAAATTTGAAGTGCGGGACACCGATATCAAGAACTTGCAAGCGGGAGAAAAGTCTGTGTTTGCAATCTTGATGACGTTCCGTTTGTGGATGTGGGTGTCGTTCTGCTGTGTGTACGCCACAGCTGCAGTTTCGCTGATCACTTTGATGGCTTTTATCAGCTCATTTATTGATTAATGTCATTGCGTTCCATTGATTTGCTTGGGTGTTCCGTTTGTTGTTGCGAACGGTATTGGAGGAATGCAAAGCAGATGCTAAAAGAGTCAAAGACCGTCGATTCTTGAGTGAAAGGGAATTTCAAATGATGTTCGCTACAGACAAAACGGGCTGCTTGAGCCGTCGTGACATGTTCTCGTTGATTGGCAAGGTCGCAGGAGGTGCGGCCATGTACCAAGCCATGGGGAGTTTGGGCTTCGCCGCGGAGTCTTCCTATCGCGGTCCAGTAAAGCTGCAAGGGGCGAAGCCGGGGGCGACGGTGGTAGTGCTGGGGGCTGGTGTGGCAGGCATGGTGGCAGCTTACGAGTTACGTCAGGCTGGCTATAAGGTGAAGGTGCTGGAAAACAATCAGCGTGTGGGTGGACGCTGCTGGACACTGCGCGGTGGTGATGTGGTGGAAGAGTTGGGACACGAGCGACAGAACTGCACGTTCTCGGAGGGTGAATATTTCAATCCTGGCCCCTGGCGTATTCCATATCACCACCACGCAGTTCTGGACTATTGCAAACGACTTGGTGTTCAACTGGAACCATTCATTCAAACCAACTACAACGCTTTGGTGCATTCACAGAACGCTTTTGGCGGCAAGCCACAGCGTTACCGTGAGGTGCAAGCCGATTTCCATGGCTATGTGGCAGAGTTATTGGGCAAGGCTGCAATGCAAGGCAATCTGGATGCGGCGCTCACAAAGGAAGATAAAGAGAAGTTGCTGGAGTCACTGCGCAACTGGGGTGCTCTGGATGCTCAGATGCGATATGTGAAAGGGCAGCCTAGCAGTGAACGGCGCGGCTTTGACGTGACTCCTGGTGGTGGGTTGATGCCTCTGGCGCAACATTCGCAACCCATTGGCATGAGTGATCTGTTGAAGTCAGGGCTATGGGCACATCTATCCACAGCAAGTGGATTCAATTACCAATCAAGCATCTTCCAGCCCGTGGGCGGCATGGATATGATCGCCAAGGCCTTTGCCAAGAGTCTGGGGAGCGTGATTCAGCTTGGTGCGAAGGTGACAAAAATTGACCAGAATGCGTCTGGCGTGACCATCACCTACGAAGACCAGGCGCAAGGCGGAGCGGCGATGCAGGAGAAAGCGGATTGGTGTGTCTGTACGATTCCTCTGAGCATGCTGCGCAAGATCGACGTGCAGGTCAGTGCTCCCATGAAAGCTGCCATCAATGCAGTGCCATACGCGGGCTCCTACAAGGCTGGCTTGCAGTTCAAGCGCCGTTTCTGGGAGCAAGACGACATGATCTACGGCGGTATCACCTATACCGACCTGCCTTTGAGTGGCATCAGCTATCCATCCACGCGCTACGGTTCGAGTGGTCCTGGCGTATTGCTGGGTGCATATGCATTCGGACAGTTTGCCGATCGTTACGCGCAGATGGCTCCTACAGAGCGGATCAAGGAAGCTGTTGAGCTTGGAGCGAAGATCCACCCGCAGTACAAGGATGAATTTCAAAGTGGCGTTGCTGTGGGTTGGAAAAATCTGCCGTGGATTGAAGGCTGCTATGGCAACTGGAGCAACGATCTGCGCGCCAAGCATTATCAAACCCTGTGCGAAATTGATGGGCGCATTGTCTTGGCCGGCGAGCATGCCTCCTACATTCCGGCATGGCTGGAAGGGGCAGTGCTGTCGAGCCTTAATGCGATAGAACGCCTGCATGCCAAGGCGAGCGCATAAACCTGGGAGAGCGATGCCTGCCCTTATATAGAGGGCGGGCATCCGATGAAGTTTTCTCTTATGCCACCAACGAGACGGGGACAGTCATGAAAAGAATGTTGAAGCGTTTGGTCTTGCCGGGTTTGCTGGGTGTGTACGCAGCGACTGCCTGGTCGGCAGGAGCTATACCGGCCCAGACATTGGACTCCGGTGTAATTCGTCACGCCATTCCTGATTCAAACTTTCCCATTGCTGCAGCTGTAGAAGTACCTGCTTCTGCCAGCCTGGTTTATCTTTCGGGAACTGTGCCTCCAGTCATAGATGTTTCCCAGGCCAAGGACAGCGTGAAGGCCTACGGCGTTGATACAGAAGCACAAACATCCGGTGTGCTGTCTAGCATTCAGAAAAACCTGCAACGGCTGGGTTTGACCATGGGTGATGTGGTCAAGATGCAGGTCTATCTGGTTGGAGATCCAGCGAACAATGGACAAATGGACTTTGCAGGTTTTATGCGTGGTTACACACAGTTCTTTGGAACACAGGAGCAGCCCAATCTACCTGTACGCTCCGTCTTTCAGGTTGCGGGCCTGGCCAATCCCGGCTGGTTGGTGGAAATAGAAGTGGTGGCTGTTCGGAAAAGTCTGCATAACTGAAAGTGTGTGCAAACAGCTTGCAGTTGGGAAGCAAAAGTGAGGGGCTGAGTTTGCGCTGCAGTTGATTGGGCGCAGGGCTTGCGTACGCGTGGTAATGCGTACACAAGCATTTGTCAGCTTTGGGCCCGCCTATCAGAATGCCTGGAAACTGCCATACAGTTGCCAGGCATTTTGCGCAGGTGGTGAGCATAGGAGGATGCTTTGTCCTGCATATAGCGGCATCACTCATGCCCTAATGACTCAGTGGCTGAAGTCCAAACCCTGCTGCACTGACTCACGTCTGCGTTGGTCACGCTCATCAGGTGACATGGGTTTGCTGACGCGGTCTTCGATGTTTGCATCAGAGGCAGTGAAGGCGGGGAGCGGCGTGCGCGTGATCTCACCTTTAGGCAGATAGGATGGCTGTACCATGAAGTAAACGGCCAAAAATGCGACCGTGGCTGCAGCAATCCATACTTGTTTGCGCTGCCACGCCAAACCGAAACCCAGCAAACCAATCAGCCACGGCAAGAGGTTGAGCAGCAGGGTCATTTGCCAATACTCACCATTGGAGTAGCCTCGCCCAAGGTTGTTGTGGGCAGTCGGCCGTCCCACTTTTCGATCCAGGCGCGTTCGTTTTCCAGTTTGCGCAGTTGCAGCACGCGTGCATCCACTGACTGGGCGAGCACCGATTGGGAGAGCGCTTCAGTCTCTGCCTTCTCCTTTTCAATCGCACGTTGCAGGCGGGCTTCTTGCAATTGCCGCTCCAGTTGCGCTTTGGAAATATTGAGCTGTGCTTCCTCTTGCTGGATGGCTTCCCGGCGTTCTGCCGCAGCCTCCTGTGCCTTGGTAATGATTTCAGGGTATTTGAAGTTGGTGATGCCTACGTAACGCACGGCAAAGGGGGTGCGTGCCTCAATGGCATTGCTCAGTTGAAGGCGCAAATCCGCATTGATTCTTTCGTTGCTCGATGCAATTTCACTGATGGAGAACTTGCTCAGATATTCACGGACTTCGGCCTGGATAATCTGGCTTGCATACGTTCGGTATACCTGCTCATTGGCGATGGTGGAGAGGTAGTCTGTATCAGCCTGCGGTGATATGGCGGTGAAGAGTTCACCGGTCTTTTTCGGATTGATGCTCAATGTTGCACGGATGGCAACTTCCAGGTTGAGTTTGTCTTCGGGAATGAAGATCGTCAGTGTTTCTTGGTAGGCCTTGTCCGAGACATCCAGCAGTACCAGCCGATCACAGTAGGCCCAGCACATGGGCAGACGGAATTTGGAGGTTGGAATCAAATTTTCCTGGTAACCATCCTTGGTCATGATTTTGCCCACATGGGCAGGCGGAACCTCAACTTTTTGGCCGCATGCAGCCAGTAACAAAGCGCAGGCCAATGGTGCCAGCATTTTTTTGTAATTTACTTTTGTATTCACGAATTGCCGCCTCCCTCTGCAGCATCAAGCTGGCGATTCAACCAAAGCAGGCCACAGCTTGCAAGCGATGTAACGCAAGGAAACGATGGATTGCGACAGACGATGGCATAGCCACACGCGTTAGCAACTCAACTATGCACATTGCCAATTCGGCAGGGGCTAACTCTCTACAATTTCGTTTCAACTCATTCATTGAACTGCTGGTGCATTGCAGTGCTTGTGTTGAGGCGGTACCGGATCTACGGGAACGAAACCGGGCTGTCACACTCGTTAAACACCATGCGCTTGTTTGCTTCTGTATCTGATTTTTTCCGAGATAACTATCCGTCCTCCGAACGCCTGGGGGTGCCCGTGGCGCGCTGGCGGCAGAGTCTTTATCGCACGGTGTTTGAGACGAACACCGAAATGGGCAAGCGTTTTGAGCGCCGTCTGACGCTGGCCATTGTGTTGAGCTTGTGCGTGGTGATTGCACACAGCATCCCCTCCATTGCGGGACATTGGCAGCTTTACTATCTGCTGCGAGCACTGGAGTGGATATTCACAGTGGGCTTTACGGTGGAGTATGTGCTGCGCTTGATTTCGGTGCGCCATCCCTTGCGGTACGCCCTGAGTTTTTATGGACTGGTAGATTTGTTGTCTGTGGTGCCCACATACCTCAGCATCTTTTTTCCGGAAGCGCATTTTCTGGCATCAGTGCGGGCGTTGCGCTTGGTGCGCACCTTCCATATCTTTCCCATTTTCCGCAATTTCCTGAACGAGTATTTGATGCTTGGGCAAGCGCTCAAGGCCAGTGCACGCAAGATATTTGTTTTTCTGAGTGTGGTGGCGTTGATCGTGTTCGTGATGGGAACACTCATGTACGTGATTGAGGGGCCGGAAAATGGTTTCACCAGCGTGCCAACTGGTATTTATTGGGCTATCTCTACAGTCACAACCGTGGGCTACGGTGATGTGACACCGTCCACAGCCGTGGGCCGCATCTTTGCATCGATCATGATGTTGTTAGGCTGGGGAGTGCTGGCGGTGCCAACAGGAATTGTGGGGGCTGAGCTGTCGCGCAATGCGGGCACCAAAGCCCGACTCAAAGGCGTGGATTGCGAGGTTTGTGGTCTGGGACGGCACGAAGACGACTCACGTTACTGCCGTCGTTGTGGATCGCGGTTGGTCTTGGGTGGAGCTGCACGGCCTGGTGCAGATGTCAAAGCTGCTTCTGCAACGCAACCTAAGACTGCAGTGGCCTCCGATGCATCCCAAGTGAAAACGAGTCCTGAGCCTGAAACAGCGTAGCAGTCTTTGGGATTGATGCGGAGGTCTTTGCTAGACCTGCCGGCCAAACGTTCGCGCTTCGATAATTTCGGTTAACTTGGGCTGCTTAGCCTGTCTTTCAGACTTATACCGAACACCTTGTATGGAGTGAAAAATGTTGTTTGATGCATATTGTTTGGGAGCAATGAATTTGCCGAACCGTCTGGTTCTGCCCCCCGATGACGCGTTCGCGTGCAGGTCAAGGTGATGTGGCGACGGAGTTGATGGCGGAGTATTACGCGCAACGTGCCAGCGCAGGTCTGATCATTAGCGAAGGTACCCAAATCAGTCCTGAAGGGCAGGGCTATGCCTGGACTCCTGGCATTTACAGCGCTGATCAAATTGCAGGCTGGAAAAAAGTCACTGATGCAGTCCACGCCAAAGGCGGACGCATGTTTGCTCAGCTGTGGCATGTGGGGCGCATATCGCATGTGGATTTGCAGCCCAATGGTGCACAGCCCGTGTCTTCGTCAGCGTTGTTGGCGCAAGGTGTGAAAGTATTTGTTGATCCGCAGGGCAAAGGGCCGCAAGCAGGTGTGGGCACCATGGTGCAGCACAGCCTGCCACGTGCTCTGCGCGCAGATGAAATTCCTGCCATCGTGGAGCAATATGCGCAAGTGGGACGCAACGCGTTGTCAGCTGGGTTCGATGGAGTCGAGTTGCATGCAGCCAATGGCTATCTCATCAATCAGTTCATTGACTCACAAGCGAACCTGCGCACAGATGCCTATGGTGGCACGCTCCAGAAACGCTTGCGCTTTTTGCAAGAGGTGGTGGAAGCTGTGATTGCTGTCTGCGGTAAGGAGCGTGTGGGTGTGCGCTTGGCTCCCTTAACCACGCTCAATGGTGCAGTGGATGACACACCGCAGGCCACCTACCTGGCCGCAGCCAAAGTGCTGGATGATTTGGGCGTAGCCTACATCCATATTGCAGAGGTGGATTGGGATGATGCGCCCGAGATGCCCGTGGCCTTCAAGCAGGCACTGCGCATCATCTACAGCGGAACGCTAATTTACGCAGGCAGATACACCAAGGATAAAGCGGAAGCGGCTTTGCATGCCGGGTGGGCGGATCTGATTGGTTTTGGCCGCACATACATCGCCAATCCAGACTTGCCAGAGCGCCTGCAACAGGAGTTGGTGCTGAATGAGCCGGATGCGAGCACCTTTTTTGGTGGTGGAGCCAAGGGGCTGACTGACTACCCTTTTGCAAAGGCTTGATGGCTGTTGCAAGCATTCGTGGCAACATAGGCGTTTTGCAAGTTGGGTCAGGAGAGCAAGATGAAGCAATGGCTGTGGGCAGCGACGGGAGCATTGGTGCTGGCGGGGTGTGCCAGTTCGGGCAAAAACGGCAACCCCGAGGGTGTTCAGGTGCACGTGGACAATGCCAAGCGTGTGACCACAATTGAATTTGCCCCCAAGCTGGTGGACTGTGGCCGTACACTGCATTGCCCCACACTGGGTGCGCGCTGGAGCAGCGAAACGCCTAATCGTGCAACGTTGTTGGTTGGGACATGGGGTGGTGCCGCCAAAGTGCAAGCCATTGAGTTCCATGCGCGTCCACACGCACCATTGCGTGTGAGCTCTTTGGCCAAAGAGGGTACGGACTTGCCGGGTGTGACCGCCTTTGTGGTGCCCATGGACACCATAGAGCGTGTGGCGCTGGGGCGTTCTGCCTGGGTGCGTGTACGCACGGATGGCGGAGACATTGAAGAAAACATGTATACCGGAGAGCGCAGCAGCCCAGCATCCCATGCGTTCAAGCGTCTTGTCTACGAAGCTTACAAAGGCACAGATAAAGAGTTTTCTCTGGGTCTGACGGGGATCTTTGCCGATAAGCCCTACGAGCCGAACCTCGGAAAGTGAGAATGCGTGTAGCCAAATCTGGCATTTATGCATAAAGGCTTTGCAGCTGAGTTGCTGCAAAGCCTTGTTTTTTGTCGAGGTGCGGCGCGTGGCTGGACACAGCTTGCACGGTCATGCCAGATGAGAAAACGGCATGGTTTTAGCCGTTGCTTTGGCGGAAGCATCGCTATTTCAGGCATCATTGTGGGTTAGCCCTAGGGCTGCCGATATAACCAAAGCATCTTATTACTTGAGTATTGCATCTTTGGTTTTTTTATATCTGCGCTTTACATTTCAACATCTTATTTTTTCAGAGCACGTTGCCAGCCTTAAAGCGTTGCGCGTGCTGTAGCGAATTACATGATCGACATTCGGGATTTGTCCCTGACTTACCAAGGCTCGAAAGGGCCGGTCGAAGCGCTCAAGCACATCAATCTGCGTATTGAGAATGGTGAAATCTTCGGCATCATTGGCCGCTCAGGAGCCGGCAAGAGCTCGCTGGTGCGATGCATCAACCTGCTCAATCGCCCTACATCGGGGCAGATGATTGTCGATGGACGCGACCTGATGACGCTCAGCGATGCGCAGTTGCGTGCCGCCCGACACGAAATCGGTATGGTGTTCCAGCACTTCAACCTGTTGTCGTCGCGTACGGTGTATGACAATGCAGCCCTGCCACTGGAATTGGCTGGCATGTCCAAGGCCGATATCAAAAAACGTATCGACCCGCTGTTGGAACTGGTAGGTTTGGCACACTTGGCAGACCGTTACCCAGCGCAGATTTCTGGCGGGCAAAAGCAGCGCGTGGGTATTGCGCGAGCTCTTGCTTCCAATCCCAAGGTCCTGCTCAGTGATGAAGCGACTTCTGCTCTTGACCCTGAAACCACACGATCCATTTTGGATTTGCTGCGCAAGGTTAACCGAGAGCTGGGCGTGACGGTGGTGCTGATTACGCACCAGATGCAAGTAATCAAGCAGATTGCGGACCGCGTGGCTGTGATTGATGCCGGGCAGATTGCTGAAATGGGTTCGGTTATCGAGGTGTTTACCCAACCCAAGCAAGCCATTACCAAGAGCTTGATCGACGAGATCGTTCCGCAAGAGCTGCCAACCAGCGTGCTGGACCGTGTACGTGCCCTGGCCGGTAAATTGCCAGTGGGACAAAGTGGTCAGTTGCTGCGTTTGTCGTATGCCGGCGAAAGCGCTTATGAGCCTATCTTGTCGCACCTCATCCGCACACTTGGGTTGGATCTGTCCATTCTGCACGGGCAGATTGATGAGATTCAGGAGCAGACATTTGGTTCTTTGGCGGTATATGCCAGCGGTGATTCTGCCCAGATTGAAGAAGCAATTGCCCACTTGAAGAGCAGTGGTGTGGTGGTGCAAGTGGTTGAAGTGAAGGGCTAAGCGATGTTCGAGAATTTTTCCGAAATGATGATCGAGTTGTTCATCGACTCTTTCTGGGAAACGCTGATCATGGTGGGCATCTCGGGCCTGCTGGGTGGCATTATTGGTATCCCGCTGGGTGTGTTTTTGCGTCTGACCGATAAAGGCGGTGTGCTGGAGAATGCACCACTGAACAATACGGTGGGCTGGGTGGTGAATGCGGTGCGCTCCACGCCATTCATCATCTTGCTGGTGGCTATCATTCCTTTCACCCGCTTGATCACCGGCTCTTCGATCGGGACATGGGCCGCTGTGGTGCCGTTGACCATTGCTGCCGCTCCATTTATTGCGCGTTTGGTGGAAACATCGCTGCGCGAGGTGGATAACGGTTTGGTCGAAGCTGCCCAATCCATGGGGGCCACCACCAGCCAGATCGTTTGGAAAGTGCTGCTGCCTGAGGCCATGCCCGGCATTGTGGCGGGGCTGACCATCAGCTTCGTGAGCCTGACAGGTTACTCGGCCATGGCTGGTGCTATTGGTGGTGGTGGGCTGGGGGATTTGGGTATCCGTTATGGCTATCAGCGATTCCTGCCTGACATCATGCTGGCCGTAGTGATCATCCTGATCTTCTTTGTGCAAGCCATTCAAAGTTTCGGCGACTGGATTGTGCGCCGCATCAGCCATAAGTAATTGACCCTGAAGGTGGATGCCAAGCCCGCTGGCGCGTAGCTAGCGGGCTTTTTTTGTAGCCACTTGCCAAGGAGTGCTGTGTATCAAGCAGTTGTTTGGCACTGCTTGCGTTGGCCACAAGCAAGCGCAATGTCATCGCCTCAGTGGGACTTAGCTGCCGCTGGGTCTGAGCGGGTGCCAAGATGGCGACGTGCTGATGGTCGAAAATGGCCGCAACGCATGAATGCGCTGCTGCATAAATGGCAAAAAAAGACCCGGGTCAAGGCCCGGGCCAAGAGTGACAGCTTGCACATCAAACGCCGTATAAGCGGCTTGTGCGGATGAAGTCGGGTTGGCTACAGATCGTCAGAGTGATGATGCTGTGGAGCCGCCTTGCGGAAGCCCTTGGTCAGCCATGCGAGGTACACAATTCCAATGGCGGCCCAGGCGATCCCTGCCTTGAGCGATGTATCTTCAACCTCCAGCCACAGTGCACCAATGGAGATGAAGCCCAGCAGCGGCACGACGAAGAAGTTCAGAAAGTCCTTGGGTGTCTTCAGGCGGCCATCACGGAAGCCATAACTGCAGATCACCGACAGGTTCACGAAGCTGAATGCTGTCAAGGCGCCGAAAGAGATGAGGGCCACCACAAACTCCAGGCTCAGGAAACCTGCGGTCAGACAGATGACACCTGCCAGCCAGATGTTGAACGCCGGAGTGAAGCTCTTGGGGCTGATATAGCCAAAGAACTTCTTGGGCAGCACGCCATCACGGCCCATCACATACATCAGACGCGACACACCTGCATGGGCAGAGATGCCGGAAGCCATCACAGTAATGATGGCAAAGCTCAGCACTACGGATTGGAAAAAGGCACCGCCAACCAGCAGCAAGATTTCGGGCTGGGTTTCATCGACCAACTCAAAGTACTGCTCGGGGTTGCCTGGGAAGTACAGCTGCATGAAGTAGGTTGAAGCGATGAAGATCAAGCCAGAGATCAGGGCAGTCAGGAAGATGGCGCGAGGCAACGTCTTCTTGGTGTCCTTGGTTTCTTCCGCCAGCGAGCTCAGCGAGTCAAAGCCGGTGAAGGAGAAGCACAAGATGGTGGCGCCAGTGATCAGTGCGCCAATTTCGGTGGAAGCACTCCAGAAAGGGTTAAAGCTCCACAGCGCATCGGCGCCTTGCTCGGTGATATTGCCCAGTGCGTTCTCACCAGCATGCAGTTTGCTGTAAATGAGGTAAGTGAAGAAGCCAATGATCAGGATCTGCAACAGCACGATCAGGCTGTTGAAGTTGGCTACGAAGCGCACGCCTCGCAGGTTGATGCCAACCATCAGTAGCGACAGGCCGATGATCCATACCCAATGATTCACATCAGGGAACAGTTCTTTGAGGTAGATATTGGCCAGCAGGATGTTCACCATTGGCGACATCAGATAGTCCAGCAAAGAAGACCAGCCCACCATAAATCCCGCATTGGGGTGGATGGACTTTTGCACATAGGTGTACGCAGAACCCGAAGAAGGGTGTTTGCGGATCATGTGACCGTAGCTGATAGACGTCAGCAGCACGGCGATCAACGCAATCATGTAAGACGTGGGTACGTGCTGCAGGCTGTCTCGCGACACCATGCCGAACGTATCCAGCAGCGTCATGGGCTGGATATAGGCCAGGCCGATGATGATGACTTGCCACAGGACAAGTGTCTTTTGGAGTTTGGCGACTCCATGGGAATCATGATGGGTGGTCAATTTACTTCTACCTCTTTAAAGATCAAGGAGCGATGAACTCGGGTGGCTTCGCCTTGGGGCGATCAGGACGCTGTGTCATAAGCAGCTCGTGGTTGGAAAAACGGTGTGTACTTCTGTCAGGCATAAAAAGTGGCCTCTGAGGGCCTGTTTTCTTCATCGGTATCGCTGCTTTGCACACTCCATCGTTCAATGGAACACCAAAGCAGCGATGTAAAAGCCCCGCTACGAATTGACGCATAGCGGGGCTTTGAAGTCGCTATCGTGCGTGTACGGTCTATGCACTTCCGTTGGAGTGCTGACGCATGCGCGCGCGATTCGGGGCGGATTCTAGCATCATGGCTAGGCCCTGCAGCTGTCCTTCAAAGTCCTAATTTGTCGCTCAAGGAATTGCCGTGCCGATGATTGCTTACGATGGCGTCTGCAGCAGGTGCAGCAGGGCGCTTGACGGTGCCCGAGAAGCAGCAACTACGCATAAAAAAGCCCTTGGCTGTGACCAAGGGCTTGCATGATTCGTGCCTGATTTGTGAGTACTTAGAAGCCTGTGAGCACCGATCCCTGGAACTGCTTTGCCACGAAGTTGCGAGTGGATTCGGATTGATAGGCCTTGGTCAGTTTGACAGCCCAAGGCTGGTTTACATCAGTCTCGCGTACAGCCAGGATGTTGACGTAAGGACCGTCTGCTCGCTCCAGTGCAATCGCATCCTTCTTGGGATTCAGGCCCGCAGACATGGCAAAGTTGGTGTTGATGGCCGATGCATCCAAGTCATCCAGCGAGCGGGGTAGTTGCGCTGCATCCAGCTCTACAAAACGCAGCTTCTTGGGGTTCTCTACCACATCCAAGGGTGTCGCTTTCAGGCCGGCGTTGGGCTTGAGCTTGATCAGGCCTTGCTCCTGCAGCAGCAGCAGCACGCGACCACCGTTGGTGGGATCGTTGGGAATACCGAATTTGGCGCCTGGCTTGAGTTCGCTCAACTGCTTGACCTTCTTCGAGTACAGGCCGATAGGGAAGTTGACGGTATTTGCCAGCTTGACGAGCTTGTATCCGCGATCCTTGACCTGTGCTTCCAGATAGGGGGCGTGTTGGTAGCTGTTGGCTTGCAGATCACCGGAAGCCAAGGCTGCATTTGGCTGTACGTAATCGCTGAATTCGATGATCTGGATGGTCAGGCCGTCTTTGGCGGCAACCCGCTTGACGTGTTCCAGAATTTGGGCGTGTGGGCCTGCGGTAACACCTACCTTGATAGTGTCTTGCGCATGTACGCTGAATGCACCGGCTGTAGCGACAGCCAGTGCAGCTTGTATAAATAGACGTTTGTTGAGCATCTCAATCTCACAAAAAATAGATGCCTGACTGTAATGCGGCTCTCATATGTTCTGGGAGAATATATTTTTATTTTTATATAACTTTTCGATATGAGATGCTTCGTCTGTACAGAAGCTTTTTAGATGCTGTATTCAGGAGCGGTGTGTTTGGGTAGTGCCATGACGCGATAGGCGACGACATCCAAAGCAGGGTAGCTGATGTCTTGGCGATCCGTCCATACCTTGGGAGTGATGGGGCCCACCAAAGACACGACATCACCTTCAAGTAAATCACGCAATTGGCTGCAAGGCACAGGGTCAAAAGCAACTACGTTTACAAAAAGGCTACTGGGGCCGTCGCCAGTATTGGCACGCAAGCCTCCATCTCCTACTGTGGCACGCATACGGGCCACCATGAATGTCTTGCCAAATCGATCTGTGCGTTCACTGGGGTCTGTTGTCAAACGTCCGGTAATCAAACCTTCAATCATTTTTCTTGAGCTCTTTGCTACCTGTATGTTCAGGGAAAAATAAAAAAATAAAAAACAAAAAGGGCTAACAGCGAACTGTTAGCCCTTCTCTATATCAATGGTCGGCGTGGCGGGATTCGAACTCGCGACCCCTTGCACCCCATGCAAGTGCGCTACCAGGCTGCGCTACACGCCGACAAGACCTAGATTATATGCCGAAAAAATGCCTCTTGGAAAGTTCGGCAATCTTTTTTCGGAATTCGGCCAACATGCCATGCACCTTTGTCTGAAACAGCTTCCAGTGAATGGGCAAGCTGGTGATTCTAGCGAAGTTAAAGGCTCATGCTGATCAGTGGTCAATGATCTTTTTGTCTATTGATGCGGGTCAAGGTGGTGGCGCTTAAGGCTTGGATTTATAAAGGGGTAACTTCTAGCATGGCAGAAGGTACGGCACTGCTGCATGTCAAAGTTGCAGTGCTGCTTTAACGCAGACAACCCTGCAAGGAGAAAACCTGATGGCAATGATGATGAAAGCTGCGGCCTTCCTGGAAAAAGGTCGTATCGAGATTGTTGAAAAACCTATCCCGGATGTTGGCCCCAACGATGCGCTGATTCGCATTACCACCACCACAATTTGTGGCACCGACGTGCATATTTTGAAAGGTGAGTACCCTGTAGAAAAAGGTTTGACTGTGGGGCATGAGCCGGTGGGGGTGATTGAAAAGCTAGGCAGTGCCGTACAGGGCTACACCGAAGGGCAGCGTGTGATTGCTGGTGCCATTTGCCCCAATTTCAACAGCTATGCAGCGCAAGATGGCGCGCCCAGCCAGGACGGTAGCTACCTGGCCGCGCGTGGTCTGTGCGGCTGCCATGGCTATAAAGCTACGGCGGGCTGGCGTTTTGGCAACTTGATTGATGGAACTCAGGCGGAGTATGTGCTGGTGCCGGATGCTCAAGCCAATTTGGCGCCTATTCCTGATGGCTTGACGGACGAGCAGGTGCTGATGTGCCCAGACATCATGTCGACAGGGTTCGCCGGGGCCGAAAACGCAAGCATCAAGATTGGTGACACGGTGGTGGTTTTTGCCCAAGGTCCCATCGGTTTATGTGCAACAGCAGGCGCTCGCTTGCTGGGGGCAACCACCATCATTGCGGTGGACGGCAATGACCATAGACTGAGCATCGCCAAAAAGCTGGGGGCCGATGTCACGCTGAATTTTCGCAATGTGGATGTAGTGGACGAGGTGCTCAAACTCACTGGTGGCAAGGGTGCGGATGGCTCCATTGAAGCGCTGGGAACTCAAGCAACCTTTGAGCAAGCCATGAAGGTGCTCAAGCCAGGAGGAACCTTGTCGAGTCTAGGCGTCTATTCGGAAGATCTGAAGATTCCCTTGTCAGCATTTGCGGCAGGTCTGGGTGATCACACCATCCGTACGGCCCTGTGCCCCGGTGGCAAGGAGCGCATGCGCCGCTTGATGAATGTGATTGAAAGCAACCGACTGGATCTGGGCCTGCTGGTGACGCACGAGCGCAAGCTCGACGACATTGTGCAAGCCTATGATTTGTTCGCGAACCAGCGGGACGGCGTGCTGAAAATTGCGATCAAGCCTTAGAGCTTCAGGTACTGATAAAAAGAAAGCCACCTTGTGGTGGCTTTCTTTGGTGTGGTATCGGCACATTGATACTCAAAGACTAAATATCTTCAAGCAAGGTGTAGGGAAGAGGGAGCAGGTTTAAAGGTGTTCCTGTGGCGCTACCTGCATGCAATGCTTCGTTGGCGCTACTGATTTGCATGCTGATGATGGCATCCCAGCCGCCTTGGGGGGCTGGTGCCGCTTGGACCACCGTGCCGGTGGCTTGTTCAGCGTCGCTTTCTGCAAAAACTTCCTGACCAGCGCGTAGCTCCTCGGGCGCATGCACGATGTATGCACGACGCTTGAGCGTGCCACGGAACTGGCTGCGCGCCACTACTTCCTGACCGGGGTAGCAGCCTTTTTTAAAGTTCACGCCACCCACAGATTCGTAATTCAGCATCTGAGGCACAAACTGTTCAAACACAGGCTGCGAAACGGTGGCAATGCCGCTGGCCACTTCGCTCCACAGCCATTGGTCGGCAGTCAATGCGTTGCCTTGAGGGGCTGCGGTGCCGGCAGGTGCAACCCACAGTGCGCGAGCTTGGCCTGCAGCTGGGTACAGGTGCACGATGTGCGCATCACCTTCTGTGTGCAAGGTCCATGCAGCAGCTCCTGCATGTGGGACAGCATTGCCCAGCAAGCCTAACAATACAAAATCATTGCTGGCATCCGTGAGTTTGGCCTTGGCGCGTAGTACAAACATGGACAAACGCTTGAGTGTTTGAGCCAATAGGTCGCGGCTGCAGATCAGCAAAATTTCGTCAGACGAGCGTTTGAAGCCAATAAAACTGGCTTGCATGCGACCTTTGGCAGAACAAAAAGCGGCCAAGCGTGCATGTTGCAAATCCAGCAACGCAAAATCATTGGTCAGTTGACCGTGTAAGAAGCTGGCTGCGTCATCACCCTGTACGCGGATGACGCCCAGTTGCGAAATGGGGGCAATGCCTTGGAGAGTCTGGGTCATGGGTGAATTATGATCCCCGATCTTTTTCATGGGGTGCAAAAGGTTGTGCGACGTTTTTTAATTGTGCTGTTGGTCTTGGCTGGGGTGACCGCCTTGTTGGGTGGCGCTGCTGCTTGGTGGTTGGGGCAGCCGCTGCGAATGTCCGCGCAGAGTGTGGAGCTGGAGATTGAGCCAGGTACTTCACCCCGAGGAGTGGCGCAGGCCGTGGTGAAAGCGGGTGTGCAAACCGATGCACGCTTGCTGTATTACTGGTTTCGGCTCTCCCAGCAAGATCGGCAGATTCGAGCAGGCAACTATGAGCTGACTGCAGGTACGACCCCGCGCAGCCTTTTGCAAAAGCTGGTGCGAGGCGAGGAAAGTTTGCGTGCCATCACTTTTGTGGAAGGCTGGACCTTCCGCCAGATGCGTGCGCAAATGGCCAAGGACGTGTTCCTCAAACAGGACTCAGTGCAGATGAGTGAGGGCGACATCATGGCAGCCTTGGGCAAACCCGGTGTGGCCGCCGAAGGTATGTTTTTCCCAGATACGTACACCTTTGCCAAGGGCAGCAGTGATTTAGCCGTGATGCGACGCGCTTTGCATGCCATGGAGCGGCGTTTGGATGAGGCATGGGCGCAGCGTACGGCGGACACACCGCTCAAAACACCCTATGAAGCCTTGATTTTGGCCAGCATTGTGGAAAAAGAAACCGGGCGTGCGAGTGACCGTGGCCAGATTGCTGGTGTTTTTGTGAACCGTCTGCGAATCGGTATGCGGCTGCAAACTGACCCTTCCGTGATTTATGGCATGGGGGAGTCTTTTGATGGCAATATTCGTCGCAAAGATCTGCAGACTGATACCCCGTGGAATACTTATACGCGTGCAGGCTTGCCCCCGACGCCGATCGCACTGCCCGGTAAAGCTTCTTTGATGGCGGCTGTGCTGCCCGAGCCCACCAAGGCTTATTATTTTGTGTCCCGTGGTGATGGGAGTAGTCACTTCAGCGCCAATCTTGATGAGCACAACCGTGCCGTCAATCGCTATATCCGCGGTGGCAATTGAAATTGGCGGTGTCAGTTGGCGCAACTGCTGGATTGGCGCTGCAATACTTGAAGTAAATAGAGAACTGTTTTGAACAACACCCCAGCAACCGGCTTGTTTATCAGCTTTGAAGGTATTGATGGTGCAGGCAAGTCCTCACATATCGCGGCTTTGGCGCAGGCCTTTCAAAATGCAGGCCGTACCGTGACCTTGACGCGTGAACCGGGTGGCACTCCCTTGGCGGAGAAGCTGCGCGATCTGCTGCTGCACGATTCCATGGATCCATTGACAGAGGCTCTAATCGCTTTTGCCGCGCGTCGCGATCATTTGGTGAATGTGATTGAGCCTGCCTTGGCCCGCGGAGATGTGGTGGTCAGCGATCGTTTTACGGATGCCACCTTTGCCTACCAAGGCGCTGGCCGTGGATTCGACTGGGCGCAGCTTACGGTGCTGGAGCGCATGGCGCAGACTGGTGTTGGCGCCGATGCTGGATTGATGCGCGAGCCCGATCTCACCATCTGGTTTGATTTGCCGGCAGCGGTAGCCGCCGAACGCTTGGCTTCAGCGCGGGTGCCGGATCGCTTTGAAGCTCAACCACAGGATTTTTTTGCTGCAGTGGCCTCGGGCTACGCACGCCGATGTGAAGCGGCTCCTCTGCGTTTCGCTCGGATTGATGCGCACCAGAGCCGTGATGCCGTCTGGCAGCAAGTGGCTGATGTGTTGCAAGCGCGTGGTTATCTGCAACGGCTGGAGGGAGCATCAGCGTGAGTGGCACTACTGGTGGCTTCTTGGCCCCATGGCTTGAACAGCAGCGGCAGGCCTTGCTGACGCAGCGCGGTCACGCCTGGTTGTTGCAAGGCCCATCCGGGATGGGGCAGTTTGAATTGGGTATGGCCATGGTGCGTGCCTGGCTGTGCGAACAGCCCTCTGCGCAAGGGGCTTGTGGTCACTGTGTGAGTTGCCACAGCATTGATGTGCATGCCCATGCCGATCTGTGTGTCTTGATGCCTGAAGTTGATATGCAGGCGCGGGGCTGGCCATTGAGCGAAAAGGCCCAGTCCGATATTGATGACAAGAAGCGCAAGCCAAGCAAGGAAATTCGCGTGGATGCCATGCGTGATGCTGTGGAATTTACGCAGCGCACCAGTGCTCGGGGTAAAGGTAAAGCGGTGCTGGTCTATCCTGCAGAGCAAATGAACGCCATTACAGCGAATGCCTTGTTGAAAACGCTGGAGGAGCCACCTGGCGATGTGCGTTTTGTTCTGGCCACTGAGGCAGCACATCAATTGCTGCCCACCATTCGCAGCCGTTGTTTGGCGCACACCATGCAGTGGCCGCAAGAAGCGCAAATGCTGCAGTGGCTGCAGACGCAAGGTATGCCAGCGGATGATGCGCAGGCATGGTTGCGTGCAGCGGGAGGGCGGCCCTTTGATGCTTTGAGCATGGCGCAAGCGGGTAAGGGTTTGGCGCTTTTTCAGCGTTTGCCCAAGGCCGTGGCGGCAGGGGAAGTGGCGATTTTCACTGATATGTCTCAGCCAGAAGTTGTGCAATGGCTACAAAAGTTGTGTCATGACCTGATGTGTGTCGTCCAAGGTGCGCAGCCACGTTACTTTGCGGCGCAGGACTTGCCCAGGGCTCCTTCAGCGATGGTACTGGCGCGCTGGGCCAAGTCACTGGCGCAAGAGGCGCGCACTGCAGAGCATCCTTTTAATGCGGGTTTGATGACCGAAGCCCTTGTGGCGCAGGCCAGTACAGTCATAAACTCGAAAAGTTAAAGCGAAACAACAACACCTAACTATGAGCATGCAGACGCCGCCACCTCGCCCCAGTGTTTTGCAACTGGCCCTCAAAGAAAAAGGGGCTTTGTATGCAGCCTACATCCCCTTGTTTGCGGACGGCGGTATCTTTGTCGCTACAACGCGTGAGTTCGGGTTAGGGGACGATGTGTATGTGTTGCTGACCTTGCCTGACGATACTCAGCGCTACCCGATTGCTGGAAAAGTAGGCTGGGTGACGCCCGCAGGCGCTGGCGGCAATCGCACCCAAGGTATCGGGGTGCGGTTTCCCAAAGATGAAAAATCTGCGCAGCTTAAAGCCAAGATTGAACAAATCTTGGGTTCTGCACTGGCATCGGAGCGTCCCACGCAAACGCTGTAGGCGAATCCCGATTTATTGCCATGCCGGCTTGGGAGATCCCAGAGCCGGCATTGTTTTTTGTACGATTGATCCTGATGTTTACCGACTCTCACTGTCATCTGAATTTCCCCGAACTCTCAGCCAACCTGCCGGTTATCCAGGCAGCCATGGCGGAGGCCCAAGTCACGCGTGCGTTGGTGATCTCATGCACCATGGAGGAATTCCCAGATGTGCACGCGCTGGCCACCAGCCATGACAACCTGTGGTGCACCGTGGGTGTGCATCCTGATACTGAGCACATGACAGAGCCCAGCGTGCAGGACTTGGTGGAGCGTGCGGCCTTGCCACGTGTTGTTGGCATTGGAGAAACCGGTTTGGATTACTACGGCATGGAAGATCGCAAGGGCGGTCGCACCGTTGCTGACATGGAATGGCAGCGCGAGCGTTTTCGCACCCATATCCGAGCTGCGCAGCAGTGTGGCAAGCCGCTGGTGATTCACACCCGTGCGGCGCAGGAAGATACGATTCGCATCCTCAAGGAAGAAGGGGAAAATGGCTCAACAGGCAGTGCTGGCGGTGTGTTCCACTGCTTTACTGAAAGCATGGAGGTGGCCAAGCAGGCTTTGGATCTTGGCTTCTACATCTCGTTTTCCGGCATTGTGACTTTCAAGAGCGCACAGTATTTGCGTGATGTGGCAGCCTTCGTACCAGCGGATCGTCTCTTGATTGAAACGGACAGCCCTTACCTTGCTCCTGTGCCATTTCGAGGCAAAACAAACAGTCCTGCCTACGTGCCTTTTGTGGCAAAGCAGGTGGCGCAAGTGCGTGGCATCTCTGTGCCAGAGGTGGCGGAGCTGACCAGTGCGAACTTTGATCGCTTGTTTAAAGGTGTGGTGACGGGATGAAACGACGTGAGCTGCTGCAATCCCTGGGTGTATTTGCACTGAGTGCATGGGCGCCATGGGCACAAGCCGGTACGGCTTCAGACTTCCAAACTGCCATCATCCGCGATAACTTTGTGACGGTGCGCAATTTGCTGCAGCAGGGGGTTGATCCGAATACGCGAGATGAGCGTGGGCTTCCTGCCTTGGTTAAGGCCATGCAACTGGAGTCGATGCGCGTAGCGCAAGTGCTGATCAAGGCGCGCGGTGTGAATATTGATGCAGCCAGCCCTTCGGGGGAGACAGCCTTGATGCATGCCTGCATCAAGGGACATCTGGATGTGGTCAAGCAATTGATTGCACTGGATGCGCGCATCAATCATCCAGGGTGGACGCCACTGCACTACGCAGCCAGTGCTGATCACGAAAACAGCGTAGAGATTGCGAAGCTATTGCTGGAGCACCATGCTTATATTGATGCCGAATCACCCAATAAAAGCACACCGCTGATGCTGGCAGCGCAGTATGGCTCTGAGGCCATGGTGCAGCTGTTGCTGGACGCAGGGGCGGATGTGCAGCTGCGTAATCAGCAGGGGTTGACGGCGGTGGACTTTGCCCGGCGTTCGGAGCGCGAATTCATGGTGCAGACTTTGGAGAAAGCCTTTCAGGCCACTCGCAGATCCAAGGCAAGCTGGTAAATCCGGCGAGGGACACAAAAGAGCACTTGGTGCTCTTTCTTTTAGACCCGCTAACACTAGCATTGATACGTCGTTGCTTCGCCTTGTCGTACGCCAGTACTGCCTGCGGCTTCGCGCCTCGTCTCGATCGCAAACCCTCGGTCTGCTGGGTAGTGTCAGCGGCTCTTAGTGGCTGGTGTGTGCCTGCAAGCGGGCATACAGGCCATTAAGCGCCAGAAGCTGCGCATGTGTGCCTTGCTCTGCGATCTGACCACGCTCCATGACCACCACGCGGTCCGCATGCTCAATGGTCGAGAGACGGTGGGCGATCACCAGTGTGGTGCGTCCTTGCATCAAAGTCTGCAAGGCTTGCTGTACCAAACGCTCAGACTCGGTGTCCAGCGCCGAGGTGGCTTCGTCCAAAATGAGCACGGGCGCATCTTTATAGAGCGCGCGTGCAATGGCCAGACGTTGACGTTGACCGCCTGAGAGCTGCGCGGCATTGTGGCCCACCTCGGAATGGATGCCGTTGGGCATTTGGCGGATATGGTTGGCCAAATTGGCCGCTTCCAGACACGACCACACGCGAGCGTCGTCGATCTCTGCACCCAAGGCAACATTGGCGGCAACAGTGTCGTTGAACATCACCACGTCCTGGCTGACCATGGCGAATTGTTTGCGCAGATAGTGCAAGTCCCACTCTTGCAGGGGGATGCCATCCATGCGCACCTCACCGGACGTGGGGTTGAGGAAACGAGGCAGCAAATTTACCAATGTGGTCTTACCCGCGCCGGATGGGCCAACCAAAGCAACAATCTCGCCCGGCTGCACTTGCAGGTTTACGTGCTGAAGGGCAGGGGCTTTGTCGTCACCAAAGGAAACGCTGACGTCACGCAATTCGATGACGCCTTGCGCGTTGGCAGGGCGCTTTGTGCCACTTTGCTCTGGCTCGGTGGTTTCCAGTAAGCTCAGGCCACGCTCCAGGGCAGCCACACCACGAGTGATGGGGTTGGCCACGCTGGCAAGGCGGCGCATGGGTGCAATCAGCATCAGCATGGCACTGATAAATGCCACAAAACTGCCTACCGTGACATCACCGCTTGCAGCGCTGCGGCTTTGCCACAGTGCAATGCAAATCACGGCGGAAAGCGCCACTGCCGCAAACATCTGGGTGAGCGGCGTCATGGCCGAAGAGGCAATAGTGGATTTGATGGCCAGACCGCGCAACTGGCGGCTGATGCGCTGGAAGCGATTTTCTTGCTCAGCTTGCGCCCCATGCAGTCGCACCATGCGGTGTGCAAGAAAGTTTTCCTCCACCACATAGGCTAAAGAGTCAGTTGCGTTTTGGCTGTTCTTGGTGATGCGATACAGACGTTTGGAGAGCGTGCGCATGATCCAGCCCACGCCAGGTGCGACTATGGCCACGATCAATGTCAGCTGCCAGTTCAAATAAAGCAGGTATCCCAGCAAGGCGATCAGGGTGAAACCGTCACGCGACAAGGTGATGAAGGCATTGACCAATTGACGCGCCCCTGTGGCTACTTCATACACCACGGTATTGGACAGCGAGCTGGCAGACTGGTGCTGGAACAGCTGCATTTCTGCATTCTGCACGCGTTGAAACAAGACCTCGCGCAAGCGCAACATGGCATCGTTGGCGATCTGAGACAGCGCATACTGTGCCAGAAACTGTGCGATACCACGCAGCAGGAAGACGCCAATAATGGCAGTGGGCACCATCCACAGCTCCAAGGTACCCTTGGTGAAACCGCTATCTAACAACGGCTTGAGCAAGGCTGGAATCATGGGCTCTGTTGCGGCTCCCAGCAGGGTGGCCACAATGGCAACGAACCAAGCAAGCTTTTGATTGCCAAAGTAAGGAGCTACACGCAATAAACGCGTTTTTAGCGGCAAAGTGGAGGGTTCGTGCTTCATTCAGGGCTGTCGTTGCGGGAACTAATTGTGGGTGTGAATTCTAAGTGTCCATAATCATTCCATGCTGTACACATTGACACAGTGAGATTGCCCCCAATGCGACACAACTATGTGTAACATCCAAGGGCGTACCCGGAGCATCCTTCGGCACATATTGGCTGCGCATGAATACTGAACACCAATCCTTACTCTCTTCCCTTCAAGCGGCTGCTCCGCTTGCATCTCGTCGTACCTTGCTCGCGGCCATGGCCGCCACACCTGCTTTGCCAGCGTTGGCACAGTTTCGTGTGGAGGTGACTGGCGTTGGTCTGACTCAGCTTCCTATTGCTTTGCCCATGTTCCGTGGCGAAGAAGGCGCGCCTCAAAAGATTTCGCAGATCATTCGTGCGGACTTGGAGCGCAGCGGTCAGTTTCGCAACATAGACGCCACAGGCGAGCGGTTGGATGAAACCTCGCGTCCCGATATGTCGCTCTGGCGCCAGCGCGCAGCGGATGCCTTGGTGAGCGGCAGCATCACACGATTGGCGGATGGCCGTTATGACGTGCGCTTCCGTTTGTGGGATGTGGTGAAGACCCAGGACCTGGGAGGGCAGGGGTTTGCGGTCTCGCAAGCGGATTTGCGGCTGGTCGCTCACCGTATCGCTGACTTCGTGTATGAAAAACTCACGGGTGAGCGTGGCATCTTCTCCACGCGCATCGCTTACGTGACCAAGGCCGGCAAGCGCTATGTGCTGTGGGTGGCGGATGCAGACGGCGAGAATGCCCAGTCTGCGCTGTCGAGCACAGAACCTATTATTTCTCCAGCCTGGTCACCCAATGGCGGTGAATTGGCCTATGTGTCGTTCGAGGCGCGCAAGCCGGTGGTTTATGTGCATGAGGTGGCCAGTGGCCGTCGCCGCTTGGTGGCCAATTTCAAGGGCTCCAACAGTGCTCCAGCCTGGTCTCCTGATGGAGCCACGCTGGCAGTGACTTTGACACGCGATGGACTCTCGCAGCTGTACCGCATCAGCTCGCACGGTGGACAACCGACTCGTCTGACGCAGAGTAACGGTATTGATACCGAGCCAGCATTTTCCGCAGATGGCAAGACTATCTATTTTGTGAGTGACCGTGGAGGCTCACCTCAAATCTACAAAGTGCCTGCATCTGGTGGTGCTGCCCAACGCGTCACTTTCTCGGGTAACTACAACATTTCTCCCGCAGTAAGTCCTGATGGCCGGTGGTTGGCCTACATTTCGCGGGTGAGTGGTGGGTTTAAGCTATACGTCATGGAATTGGAGACAGGAAATGCTACGGCTGTCACTGATACCGCGAATGATGAGAGTCCCAGCTTTGCTCCAAACAGCCGTCTGATTGTTTATGCGACCAAGCAAGGTGGCCGCGAATCACTGATGACGACCACACTGGATGGCAAGATCAAAGCTCGTCTGGCAGGACAAAGCGGTGAAATCCGAGAGCCGGATTGGGGCCCTTATCAAAAATATTGAAATTGCGTAAACCTTTGTGAACGCCTTGCGTTCTATTAGTGACCTAGCATCCCCTAGGCAAGGAGAATTTCATGATTACTTTTAAGCGAGTTTCCATCGCATTGTCCGTAGCTGCCTTGATGGCTGGCTGCTCTTCCGGCGTGAAGCTGGATGAAAACGCTAACGCAAACGCCAGTAATGGCGCAAGCACTTCTGGTGCTACCAGCGGTGTGGCAGGTGTGGATCTGACCGGTTCGCAAATCGCTGCAGACGGTGGCCCTAAGGGCGTAGGCCGTGTTGTGTATTTCGACTTCGACAGCTTTGTTGTCAAGCCTGATGCACAAGGCTTGGTTGATGCCAATGCCCGCTTCATCAAGGCCGATGCTGCACGCAAGGTGACTATTGAAGGTCACACTGACGAGCGTGGTGGCCGTGAGTACAATCTGGCTTTGGGCCAAAAGCGTGCTGAAGCCGTTCGTCGTTCGCTGACCCTGCTGGGTGTGAGCGACAGCCAAGTTGAAGCTGTGAGCTTTGGTGAAGAAAAGCCTGCGTCTGCTGGTAGCAATGAAGATGCTTACTCGCAGAACCGTCGCGCTGAAATCTCCTACCGTTAAAGCATGAATGTTCGCAATGGATTTTTGCGGATGAGCTGTCGTGCATTGGCCGTCGTCGGTCTGTGCACGGCCTTTGTTCATCCTGCGTATGCCTTTTTGGAAGATGCGGAAGCGCGTCGTGCCATCCTTGAGTTGCGCCAGCGTTTTGATAGCAGCGCCGAGGAATCTGCGCAAATGCGCCGCAGCATGCTGGATCTGCAATCGCAGATCGAGAGCATGCGCCGTGAAATTGCGCAGATGACAGGAGCCAAAGAGCAGCTGGAGCGAGAAGTGGCTGAATTGCAGCGTCGCCAAAAGGATTTGGCGTCGGGTATGGATGACCGTCTTCGCAAGTTTGAGCCTGCGCAGGTGCAAATTGATGGATTGGAGTTTGTGGCCGATCCTGCAGAAAAACGTGACTTTGATGCCGCGTTGGAGAAATTCCGCGCGGGTGAGTTTGCAGAAGCCCGCAAAGGCTTTGCTAGCTTCGTCAATACCTATCCAAGTAGCGGATACATCCCTTCTGCACGCTTTTGGCTGGGTAACACGCAATACGCGGGTCGTGACTACAAAGAGGCGATTGCCAACTTCCGGTCCATGCTCAAAGCAGCACCGCAACATGCGCGCGCTGCGGATGCATCTCTGTCCATTGCAAACTGTCAACTTGAACTCAAGGACACCAAGGGTGCAGTGAAAACGCTGCAAGACTTGGTGAATAACTACCCGGGCACTGAGGCTGCAACAACTGCAAGCGAGCGCCTGCAACGTTTGAAGTAATGACTTCCGCTGAAAATGTGAGTATCACCATCGCCGGCTCTGCCGGCGATGGTTTTTTGGGCGATGCGGATTTACAGCGTCGTTTTGGAGGGCTGGAGCGTCTGTACGGAGTTGAAGGCGCAGCCCGCATTCGTTCAGCACACGTTGCAGTAGTCGGCGTGGGTGGGGTGGGATCCTGGACAGCGGAGGCCTTGGCACGTAGTGGTGTGGGTACACTGACCTTGATTGATCTGGACAATGTGGCTGAGTCCAATATCAATCGCCAGATTCATGCCTTAACAGGTACTGTGGGCAAAGCCAAGGTCGATGCTATGCGTGAGCGGGTTGCGCAGATCAATCCTGCTTGTGTGGTGCATTGCGTTGAAGACTTTGTAGAGCCAGAAAACTGGCCTCAGATTCTTCCACATGGTGTTGATGCCGTGATTGATGCGTGCGACCAGGTTAAAGCCAAATTGGCAATGGCCCAATGGGCCCGGCGCAACAAACGTCTGTTTATCAGTGTTGGTGCAGCTGGTGGTAAGCGGCTGGCGCACAAAGTGGAAGTCGATGACTTGTCACAAACCACCCACGATCCATTGCTTGCGCAACTGCGCTACCGTCTGCGCAAACAATTCAATGCCCCCAAGGACGGCAAGAAGATGGGTGTTACCACGGTATTCAGCAGGGAAACTGTAGCCCAGCCAGATGCATCGTGCCAGTTGCAAGGCAGTGACGGGAGTTTGAACTGCAGCGGTTATGGCTCTGTCGTCGCGGTGACTGCGACATTTGGCCAATGTGCTGCAGGATGGGTTCTTGATCAAATTTCGATCAATCTTAAAAAATAGCACACATTTCAAAAATCACCAAAAAAGTGATGCTACAATTCATTCATTCGCTAGTTAGACAGCTTGTTTGATTAGTCGGTTGGGTCTTTAGCTCAGTCGGTAGAGCAGCGGACTTTTAATCCGTTGGTCGAGGGTTCGAATCCCTCAGGACCCACCAGAGATTACAGCCCCGTGTAGCAATACACGGGGCTTTTTCTTTGCTCACATTCTTATAGTCGCAGCCGCTTTTAAGTGGCTTTTCTTTTGGATGTTGTGCGGTTTTTTTGCCAACCAACGCAACTGCGTTCTGCAGCGTCTTGGTTGCCAAGTGCCTGTAGCGCTTTGTGCTGATCGCCGACTTGTGCCCCAGGACACCGCCCACAGTGTAGAGATCGACCCCGGCATTAATCATCTCACTTGCTGTGCTGTGACGTAAGTCGTGAAGCCGGGCATGTTCATAGCCAGCTGCTCGGGCTCCGGCCTTGAACGCTTTGCTGACTGTCCACTTTGTTGGCCGAATCGGCCACAGTGCCGCGTTGCGCACGATATGGGCGACTCGCGGGTGTATGGGAACAGCGCGAGGCATACCGTTTTTCATGTGCTGACTCTCCAGCCCAAATACGTTGGCTCCGATGTGGACCTGTGCTAGGCCTACCAGCGCTCGGCGTCCGCGCATGGGTTGGCTGTCATGAACTTAGTGAGCCTCCAGATAAAAGAAAACCCGCCGTGCTTACGCGGGACGGGTTCGTTGTGAAGATTGACTGGCGGTGGTTTGGGCGTTCATAGAGCCGAGCATGTGTCGCTCGGCACTGGAGCAATTGCTGCGCAGACGAGGCCATTCCAGACTGCCTCTACCACCTGAAGGCAAGCACAATTCCTTTAAAACGTATGAACCCGGCTACGTCCATGTGGAAGTGAAGTACCTGCCCCAGATGCAGGATGAAGACAAGCGCCGCTATGTGTTTGTAGCCATAGACAGAGCGACACGCTGGGTATTCATTGCCATCAAGCAGCACAAAACGGTTGCCGCAGCCACAGCCTTCCTAACTGCTGTGCGCAAGGCTGCACCGTTTAGGATTCATAGCATCCTCACAGACAATGGCAAGGAGTTCACGGATCGATTGTTTGGAAGTCAAAGTCGTCAGCCTACGGCAGAGCACGAGGTGGACCAACTGTGCCAGAGCCTGGGTATTGAGCACCGGCTGACCAAGCTCAGAACACCAAAAACCAACGGCATGGTCGAACGGATCAACGGCAGCCTCAGCCAAGTACTGCGCTCTCACCACTTCAACAGTGCAGAGGACTTGGAGAAGATGCTGCATCGGTTTTGTATGGCTGTACAACCATCACTTGCCGCAAAAGGCGCTGGGGCATGAAGCCCCCGTTACAAGCACTCAAAAGATGGAAGATGAAAGCACCTGATTTATTCGTCAAGAACGCGCGTAATCATCCGGGACCTGAAACCTATGCCATGCAATGTGTGGAGCTCATGCAAGGACGGCAGTAGCAAGATCTCTAGATCGATGCCTTTGATACCGATTTTGCTACTGCTTTTGCGGTTTCTGGCTCGCATCGTTTACGTGAGAGAAACGAGCTAACTTAATTCGTCTATGGTGGCTTCCAGATGGGCTGCAGATTTCTTTTTCATAGGCTGACCGCAGCCCAGTTTGAACAAAAGAATAGGGTGCACACCATGCTCCATGCGCTGAATAACGATTGTGCCGTTGTTGTGTATGTAGAGCCTGACATTCGTTTTCTGAATACTTGGCAGGTAACATGGATCACGGTCAAGATCCTTCCATCCGTGCCTCTCACATAGCTCTAACTCGCGAAATGGCTGGATCGCCTCATCTGTGGCCTCCATACTCAAATTGGCTTCAATCCAAAGCTTTTTTACCAGTTCGAATGCCTTTTCTCGAGTTTTGCATGGTGGTGATTGTTCCATCCATGTTATGAAGGTGAATATTCTACGCACAATTAATGCCTTTATGGTTAAGGATTAACGGGTACCTCGAATAAGGTATTCAAATGATAGATAACCTGATTGCTGATTTTGTCTCTAATCTATTGAAAATCCCACTCTAGATGTAATGGAAGTTTTGAACAATTAATTTCAGCGTACCTTAAAATTTAGTTTTTTCAAACCATAATAAAGAATCAGTCTGTAACAAACGAATCAAAACTATTCATCAGAGAAAAGTTATTGGATATTTTTATTGTTTTCTATGCGAGATAGATTTTAAGTAAATACTGCAAGAACTATATATACAAAAGAAAGCGGCTTGCTCCTACATGGCTGAAATGCCTTCTTGATATTGTCTATTTATGTTTGCTATCCCTGGAAGTATTTGAAGCTTATCTTTTTTAGATTAATTTACGAAATTCTATTTATATGCAAAAAGGTTCTTTTTCTTGCAGAGGCTTACCAACAAGTGAAAAGGTACTAATACTGGTTGACTTCATAAATCCATTTGACTTTCCACAGGCGAATCAGATTCTTCCCGAGACCTATCAGGCTGCACAGGCTACTTTGAGACTTAAAAAAAGTCTTTCTAGTAAGGGAATTCCGACAATATATGCTAATGATAACTATGGAACTTGGCACAGCAATTTTGATGTCATATTGCAGAAGTGTAAGAATCTTAAGGGTTTGCGTGGAGAAATTGCAGAGCTTTTAGCTCCAGAGCCAGATGATTTAATTGTGCTCAAGCCTCAACATTCAGCTTTCCATTCGACGCCATTGCATCATTTACTGACGCAGATGAAAGCTAAAACACTAATAATAACTGGAGTTGCTACAGATATGTGTATTATGGTTTCTGTAACTGATGCATGTATGTTAGGCTACGATGTGTGGGTGCCTAATGACTGCACTGCAGCAGAATCCTTCGAAAGTAAAAACAGCGTACTCAATAATTTGAAGAAATCTTTCAAATGTTCTATTAGAAAATCGACTACAAATACTTTTAAGTAAAGGTGAATTCATGTTTGAATTTCAATTAGAACCTCTTGAATTAATTTATAGAGCAGTTATTGTCTATTTCTTCCTTTTAATTATGGTGCGACTTACAGGTAGACGTACGCTGGGTCAATTCACTGCGTTCGATCTCCTTGTAGTTATGCTAATAAGTGCAGCAGTAGAGCCATCAATGACGGGAGGGGATGAGTCTCTTTATGGTGGGCTTCTAGTTTGCTTTGTATTAATTTTACTAAATACCCTGGTGGGTTTTATAGTGGCAAAAAGTAGATCAGCAGAAAAAATAATTGAAGGTGAGGCTGTTCTTCTAGGGAGAGACGGAACTGTGTATGAAAGAATAAGAGTAAAGCATAGGGTCTCTATTAATGACATTGACTCTGCACTTAGGGAAGCTGAATGTAAAGCTAAAGAATTCAGAGCGCTTTATCTAGAGGCTAGTGGTCATATTACGGTGGTAAAGGAGTAGATGGCTAGACAGGAACTTTGTTACAAGATTCTGCTCACTCAGAAGCTACCCATTCATGTACCTTCTAATGAAAAAAATCCTCACTGCTTCAACTCTGCTAACTGCCGCTAGCCTCGTCCCTGCTTTTGCGCAACATCATGGGCACGGTTCCGGACATGGACTACATGCTGCCCATGGTCAGCACAGTCCGTATTCGGGAATGCAAAACCGTGATATCAAGGCGCTGTCTGAACAACAGATTGAGGGGTTCAGGGCAGGCAAGGGCATGGCTATGGCAATGCCTGCGGAACTCAACGGTTACCCTGGTCCGTTGCACGTCCTGGAGCTGGCATCCAAGCTTGGCCTTACTTCAGAGCAGGAAGCGGAAACCAAGAAGCTATATACAGAGATGCTTGAAGCAGCCAAGGCACAAGGTGAAAAAGTCATTGAAGCTGAGCGCGAGTTGAATGCATTGTTCGCTCAGAAGAGGGCAACCCCAGAGTCTGTCTCCTCCGCTGTTAACGCTGCTGCTAGTGCGCAAGGAAAGCTACGCGAAACTCATCTTCGCTATCACTTGGCGATGATGAACGTGCTGACTCCTGAGCAGGTCACGGCGTATAACAAGCTGCGCGGATACTAAAAAAGTGGGGCTTGCCACCCCGCATAATTCAGAAGCGTTTTTTGGAGGTGGCTCCAACATCAGTGCCTTCTGAGCCTTCGTGTAGTAAATCCGCGGTCTTTGCTTCATGCAAACGCTCCTTACGCCAGTGGCGGCCATTGTGTTGCATCGACCAGTTGAATCCATATCAATAAACAGATGCTGACTTGGATCATTTTCCTAAAATTGCTTCCATGGCTACATCATCCGTTAATTTCAACGACAGAACTCAATCAAAAAAAATGGCACTAGGCACAATTCGTTGCTTACCAACAGCCAAAGAAAAATAAGATATTTATTTGATTTTTTTCTAAAATAGCAGTGATTTGCGTTGTATATATCCGACAGCCTTAAAGGTAGGCCCAGGATAATTGATGAGATACATCGATCGATTATCAATTGATCTGATCTGTTCGAAATTTTCCGGAGATTTATACCGTGGATATCCCTCGTTTCTACAGCGTCACTGAAAGTACACACCGCATTCACAATCCTTTCACACCAGACAAGTTCGAGACACTTGGCTCGGCGCTGCGCTTGGAGCCGGGCGTTCGTATTCTCGATCTTGGCTGTGGTTCGGGTGAAATGCTATGCACCTGGGCACGCGACTATGGGATTGTCGGCACCGGCATTGATATGAGCCCACTATTTATTTCTCAGGCTAAACAGCGCGCAAAAGAACTAGGTGTTGACCGTCATGTCAACTTCATTCACAACGATGCCACAGGCTATATCTCGGAAGAGAAAGCTTATGTTACAGCTTGTGTTGGCGCCACCTGGATTGGCGGTGGAGTCGCTGGATGCATTGAGCTTCTGAAAAAAAGCCTAAGCCCGGGCGGCATCATCTTGATCGGTGAGCCTTACTGGCGACTCTTACCACCAACGGAAGATGTCGCTCAAAAATGTGGCGCGAACTCAATCTCCGACTTTCTCGGTCTTGCTCAGCTGCTCGCCTCCTTCAGTAAACTGGGTTACGACGTAGTTGAAATGGTTCTAGCCAACCAGGACGGTTGGGACAGATACGAAGGCACCAGATGGCTCACAATGCGCCGATGGCTTGAGAAAAATCCAGACGATGAAATGGCAGAAGAGATTCGCTCCAAACTTGCCACAGAGCCTGAGCGTCATGCTGCCTACACCCGCGAATATTTAGGCTGGGGCGTCTTTGCGCTCATGCCTCGGCTCAATTGCAAAAAGAGCGCAAATTTCGATTAATACCGACCCCATGGCCTCTAGCGTTTTCACAAATTACTAGTGACGTAATTCTGCCAATCCGCCCAGTTTGGTGAAACAGCTCAAAAACATGCAAGCCGTAGAGCCTTTAGTGGTGTATAAGGTTCATTCGAGCTTATTTCACTGCTGATGAATGTAAAGAATTGCTGATTGCACAAACTAAAGCAGCCTCCGAAGAAGCTGCTTGAATCTAGGAAATAAGAACCTCTTCGTTATTATGCGGTTGAGTTGATGGCTATCAGTCGTTTGGTGGCTCAGGCTGCAGGACTCGATCAGCCTCCGGGTCTTCAGGGATATCCGTTCCAACCTCACCTTGTGCAGGGTAGGGGTTGCCAACTGGATCCATCTCTTCGTCTTCTTGAAGAGAGTCCGGACTCTTTGGCTTGGTGATCATTTGCCGTCCCTCCCTGGCTGCCTGATAACTCGATTTTGCTGGGCAGTCGGCTCATCAGGATGTTTGCTGTTTTGATTACGGACGTCATATTGATCTGAGGGAAGCACAGGGTTCGCACCTTGCTTTGCATCCTTTGGATCGATTGTCTTTTGCTCCGGCTTGTTCGTTTCTTTCATTGCAATTCTCCTCTGCCGTAAAGAAAAAGCCCGCTGTTTTTGCGGGCTCCTGCTAAGACTAATTAGCGTTGATTCGGGTTGTTTTGCTGCTGCCCAGGCTGGCTTTGATTAGGGGTGCTTTGCTGCTGCTGACCTGGGTTTTGCTGTTCAGGCTGTTGTTGGCCTGGCTGGTTTTGATTGGGGTTGGTTTGTTGCTGTTGACCAGGATTCTGTTGCTGGGGGTTATTTTGACCAGGTTGGTTTTGGTTAGGGTTTTGCTGTTGTGGCTGACCTGCTTGCTGCTGGTTGTTGTTCTGTGGGTTGAATTGCTGGTTCATGGCACATACTCCTTTAGTTAAAAGAAAGACACGTCCGAGCGACTTGCCTGACTATTAGCTTGCGCCATAGATAGTTAAATCCATGTAGTCAATACATTACACCCCTATGCTGACAATCATTTGCAATGTTGTAGTCATTTCAGAAGTTTGTGTAATCTGAAGGCCCTCAGCATGAAAAGCTTTGCTTACGTGCGAAGTCTGAATTGTTTGGCATATCAGAGTTCTATTTCTGATAAGTGGATGGATCTGTTGTTATGTTCAGTTGCATGCTGCCCAGTCACTCGAGCACCAATGTGAGCACTTTCCAGTGCGCAGAGTTGGCTGTTGGGCTAGTCGTTGCCCATATGCACATCCGTATTCGAGCGTTCATGAAAACTTCCATAAAGGAAACGCCATTTCTGACGGGCCTGGGGAAGATTTGTTGACACTTAGGCTTGGAAGCGAGAGATAGACTGAAGGCGTCCACTAACAAGGAGTCACCATGAGAAAGCTTTTCACTGTTGCAGCAGTTGCTGCATTAGCCGCATCGTTGAGTGCTTGTGTTGCACCTCCGCCGAATGGTCATCGCGATCATGACCGCGATGGGCGCTACGAGCATGATCGAGGCGGACGTTATGACAATGATCGAGATGGAAGGTACGAAAACAACCAGGGTCGTTGGGAACGTGACCGTGACGATAGACCTAATCGACCTGATCGCCGTCCCGATGGACGCTGGGATCCACGCAACTGACCTGTTGTCAGCCTTCCTTGCCCAAACAAAAACAGCCTCCTTATGGAAGCTGTTTTTGTTTGGGAAGCATGGAAAAAACGCCTCGGCGGGCAGTCATAAGTTATTGGTGACGATTGCATGTCAAGGTTATTGCGCTAACGATGCTTTGCTCAAAGCATCTTCATAGGCTTCGACATCATCCAAAAGTAGGGAGAACCACTCTGCTTCCATGCTTCCAACGGGTGGGGGATTCGGGGCATCTAAAAATTTCTGCAGCTCTGCTATTGCTGCTTTGTACTGGTCGAGGTTAAGCATCATTCGCTATTGTTGGTGTTTGTTCTACTTTTTTCGATTTTATTCTTTATGAGTATCTTTTGACATTATTTAACTATTGCGTAGGGTAGCAACCGCGTTACGAAAGCTTTCAAGTGCTATGTAGGGCAAACTGAACCCTCTGTGACAGGTCTTTGGTTTGCTTCCCCTGGTTGTGGCCCCAGGGGAGCGACTGACATCTCCCACGTGTAGCGGTTCCAGCCGCCTTGAGTGTGACCTCGTTTCAGGTGTTGCGCATCGGGTTTGGTCATCCCGCTTTTGCTTCTGCTGTGGTGCACAGGGGCAGGGCCTTCGGCCTATTCATCCTTCGGAGAGCCACAAGAGCAGATGTATTGACCCAGCGATTTCTGCACAGGTCAAGCCGCTAATGCAAATGCCTCAGCGGGAGTTTTCATGTTCAGCGCTTGATGTGGGCGCTGGTAGTTGTAAAAGCCAATCCAGTCTCCGATGACTCGGCTGGCATGCTGCAGGCTCTCAAAGCGGTGACGGTGCACGCATTGCTCCTTGAGACTGCGAATCACACGTTCGAGCATGCCATTTTGCTGCGGACAGTGCGGCGTAATGAACTCTTGCTGCATCCCATAACTTTTGACCAGGGCCGTAAAGTAGCGGCTGGTGAAGACCAGTCCGTTATCTGATCGCAGCAAGAATGGCGCTGTAACCTTCCCCAAAGTGCCAAACCTGGCAATCAAGGCTTGTTCAAGGGCACTGGCAGCCGTACTGGCCTTACCTGTACGAGACAACTGCCAGCCCAGCAGCTCTCGTGTGTAGCAATCGATCACCAGTGCCAAGGATGCCCAGCCATCTCGGCCAGTCCAAATTCTGCACAGATCCGTTGCCCAGCGTTGATTCGGCCCCTTGGCTACCGAAGGCAAGGCTTGTATGCGAGGGCGCATGCCAACGGGGCGCTTACGAACCTGCCAGCCTTTAATTTGGAAGATGCGTTGCACCGTGTTCTTGTTCATACCAAGCAAATACGCCACCGTGCGATAGCCAAACGATGGGTTCTCCTCAATCATGGCCTTGATCGGCACTACAAGCTGCTCATCCACTTTAGGTGCAGCCTTTGTGGGTTGGTAGTACACCGTGCGCCGTGGTACTTCAAACCAACGACATAGCTGGCTCAGACTGGCACGGATGCCCTCGTCGAGTAGGCCTTGCTGAAGACGAAGAATCATTTGCCTTCCTCGTCCAGCAAGGCTTGCAGCTTTTTTCTGGCACGCAGCTCCAGCATTGCTTCGCCATAGGCTTCTTGCAGCTCTCGCAGTTGGCGCTCGTACTGCTCACGCACATCTTCGGGCTTGGCACGCAAGGCGTTCTCCATGCCACGCTTGCCTTCATCGACCCAGTTCTCGATCTCAGAAGGAAGCAGGTCATGGGCTCGACTTGCTTCAGCGACTGTGGTTTTGCCTTGGATGATCTCCAGCACCAAGGCACTTTTACGCTTGGCGGTCCAGCGTTTGACTTCTTCTTGATCTCTCATCTGTCAGGTCCTTTCTTGCAGTTTAGGACCTGTGCAGGTTTTTACTGGGTCAATACACAGATTGAATGGGGCGGTCGTTCTGAGATACTTGCGGAGAGCACTGGAAATGCTCATGGCGCGACTCCAAATCGGTAAAGGTAAGCCGCTCTTGAAGCCTTGCCCGCTTGTAGGATGTGAATGCACCCGAGCTGCCTTAGCCTAAGGAGACCCGCGAAGCCGTACGCTTGTTGCCCATCCTAGGTAGGCGGTAAGTCGCGTAGCAACGGTGCGTAATAAGTAGTCAGCGGGATTAACGTCCCGTGGCCACGGGGCATTCCAAAGGGCGACCAATGAAATGCCAAGCGAAGGTGGACGTCAACATTGACTTGGCCAATTGCATCAATGAAATTGGCTTTGCCATCCTCGTATTGACGTTGTGACCATGTGGGGCGGGGCGGGCTTCCCACTAAACTTTTCTAGCTCTCGCAGCGACCACCCCAATCAATCTGTTCTCTGACAAGGTTATTAAAGACCCAGGGCATAGGCAGTCGATCGAGTGCTGCCCATCGACTGCGCCTGACGCTGCGCCCGTTAAGAGCTAGACCTTACTCTTGCATCTATTCGATGCGGGGTGGTACCTTTCCTCAACGCCCGCCTGCAAGGGCTGTACAAACTTGGACGCGCTGCCAAGGATGATCCCCGGCGATTTGCGACCGTGGCTGTGAGCATGGCATCGCTTGGTTTGCTGGCCGCTTATGCTGATGACGAGGATTGGAAGCGCCGCGAACATTGGGACCGTGACAGCTATTGGTGGTTCAAGATCAAGATCGAGGAGACGGCTTATCGCATTCCCAAACCGTTCGAGGTGGGCGCCATTCGTAGGCTGGCTGAGCGTACGGCGGAAGCTATGTTCTGCGAGGAAATGGGTAGGCAGCGGTACATGGAGCGCATTGCGCATATGGTCAACCAGACATTTGCTCTGCATCCCATTCCTCAGGCGGTCAAGTCCCTGCTCGATATCTATGCCAACAAGGACAGATTCACAGGTCGTGCCATCGAGAGCCAGGCTGATCAGCGGCTGCGTCCAAAAGATCGCTTGAATGAACGAACTTCCGAATTTGCACGCTTGCTGGGGCAGCTGGGTTTGTCAGATCCAGCACAGTTGGTGAAGGGGGGGGACATGGAGCTAAGCCCCAAGCAGATTGATCATCTTCTGCGTGGGTACTTTTCCTGGATGGCAACTGCCGCAACGACAGTGTCGGATTACCCGTTGCGCATTGCTGCGGACCGGAGGGCACGGCCTGAGATGCGTATGAAAGATATGTTCCTGGCGGGCAATTTTTTGGAGAGTCTGCCCATAGGAAGCAATCGATATGTCAGGGCGTTGTATGCGCAGTCACGTCAGGTGGAGCAGACGTATGCATCTTATAGAGATGCGCTGCTCCAGGAAATTCTGCTAAGGCGGTAGAGATCATGGAGAGCGACAGAGACTGGATTAGATGCCGAGCCTCAGTTGCACAAGAAACCCAACAGCTTTCTCAATGGAACGCCTTGGACAAGCGTATCGAGGCTGAC
>NZ_JASAUZ010000001.1 GCF_030162935.1 Comamonas halotolerans | reverse complement strand
AGAAGGCAAGGCGGCGGTGTTTGACATGGCGCTGAGCAAGGCCGTGGACAAGGACACCACCATGACGTTCAAGCTCGGTGGCCAAGTTGATGCCGCAAATGATTTGGGCGCTGTGAGTGTCAGCATCAATGGCAGTCCTGCAACTTTGTCTGGCCCAGATGCCAACGGTAACTACAGCTTCACGGTGCCCGCAGGCACCACGGGTGGTATCCAGGTGCATGTGCCGACCAAGGTGGACTTCATCTATGAGGGCTCGGAGACAATCACGCTGTCTGCAACCTTGTCTGGCTCCACAGCGAATGGCGAGAGCTTGCCTGCAGGGATCAGTGACAGTGGTGATGGTGTGGTGAAAGACACCAACAAGCTGCCAGTGCTGGAGAGTGACTCTGCGACGGGGCTGGAGGATCAGGCGACACCGATTGCCGGCAATGTGCTGACGAATGACACGGAGGCAGATAGCAACCAAGCCTTGACAGTGAAGACTTTTACGGTAGGTGGCAATACGTACAACGCGGGTCAGTCAGCAACGCTGCCGAGTGGTGTATTGACGATTGCTGCAGATGGAGCCTTCAGATTTGTTCCTAGCGCGAACTGGAATGGTACTGTTCCAACCGTCACCTATGAAGCCACGGATGGTATTGCGACGGAGTCTTCCACTCTGGTGATCGATGTAAAGCCAGTCAACGATGCTCCAACCTCGGCAGATGCTTCTGCCAACGTCACAACGGGCAAGGTCTATACGTTCAAGGCCACAGATTTTGCCTATCAGGACCCTGTGGAAGGTGATGCGCAAAAGAGCGTGATCATTTCCAAACTGCCAACCAACGGGACGCTGACATTAGATGGCAACAGCGTAACCGCGGGAGCTTCTATCAGCGTGGCCGATATTGCAGCAGGCAAACTGAAGTTCACACCCTCCACCAACGGTCAGGAGGGAACGTTCAACTTCAAGGTGCAAGACGTAGGCGGTACTGCTGACGGTGGAGTGGATACGTCCGCAGAGTACAAATTCGTCATGAAGACCAACAATATGATTTCCGGCGACAACAAGGGGTCGACCCTGACCGGGGGATCTGGCAATGATGTGATCTTGGGCGATACAGGCGGGACTGTTACGAACGTACAGCCAGGGAAGAACTACAACATTGCACTGGTAGTTGATGTTTCAGGCAGCATGAAGGATCCTTCAGGGACGCCAGGCTTGAATCGCTTCCAATTGGCTGTGCAAGCGCTGGAAAGTTTTGTCAATGGCATCAAAAACCATGATGGCGTGGTCAATGTGCAATTGATAGCGTTCAGTGACACAGTCAAAAAGACTTATGAAGTAAAGGGCTTGAATGCGTCAAAAGCACAGCTTTTGATTGACGCGATCAAGTCCATGCCGGCGCCAAATGAGGGCACAAATTATGAAGCCGCTTTCAATCGTGCTGTTTCTTGGTTCAATGGCTTGCAAACCCAGCCCAACGCCTCCAGCTTTGAAAACTTGACATATTTTCTGACTGATGGAAATCCGACTTACTACCTCAATAACCAGAATAATGTGGCCGGTACTGGATCATCGACCACATACGAAACAATGCGTGACTCAGTGTCCTCTTTTGCACCTCTGAGCAAGATCAGCAAGGTGAATGCGATTGGTATGGGATCATCCGTTTCGGAAGCTTACTTGAGGTTCTTTGATAATTCGGATACCACGGGCCAAGGGTCAGCGGCTTTCTCTGGGCAGTGGCCGTGGAGTCCTACACAGTACGTCACAGGCTCTGTTGGAGAGCCCCAAATTGTGAATACTGCTGAAGAACTGGCAGCAGCCTTACAAGGGGGAAGCTCCATCACCGATCCATTGCCGGTGGGCAATGACATCATAGACGGCGGTGATGGCAATGACATCTTGTTTGGCGACACGATCAATACAGATGGAACGGTCTTGCCATGGAATGAAATTGCTGGTGGCAGGCCTGCCAACTTGCCAAATGGTTCAGGTTTGCTGGCCTTGCAATACTTCCTGGCTGCCAAGCATGGTCATGCTGCAACCAATGCAGAGCTGTATGACTATATCCAGGCGAACCATGAGAGATTCAATGTCGCGAATGATCCCCGTGGGGGTAATGAAACCTTGCTAGGTGGCAAGGGGGATGACATCCTCTATGGTCAAGGTGGCAATGACATTCTGGATGGTGGTGAAGGTGCAGACATCCTGTACGGCGGCACCGGCAATGACACCTTGATTGGCGGCAAGGGATTTGATACCTTGGTGGGAGGAGCCGGGGACGACATTTTCTTGTGGAAAGCCGGGGATGCAGGCACCGTTGCAGCCCCTGCGAAGGACGTCGTCAAAGACTTCGGCATGGCAACTGGTTCTGCCAACGGAAAAGATGTCTTGGATTTGAGCGATCTTTTGCAAGGGGAGACTGGAGCAGATCTCACCAAGTTCCTGCATTTCAGCACCGAAACCAGTGGATCGCAGACCCATACTGTGATCAAGGTTTCAACCACTGGCGTCCTGGGTGCCGGGGGGAGCAACTTTGACCAGCAAATTACCCTGGAGAACGTCAACTTGGTAACTGGCAATGACCAGAATCAGCTGATCAATGACTTGATTCAGCAAGGCAAATTGCGAGTGGATCAATAAAGAGTCGTCGTTTGTGATGGTAAAAGGGCGCTTGCAGCTGCAAGCGCTCTTTGTTCTCGCAAGGCCGTTGGTCAGCTATCACATCTCCGTCATCTACTTTGGGAACCATGCACCGATTGCAGCTCCAGCCAAGGCATCAAAAGCTCAGTCGCCGTGCGTTGCTGTCCGGCGCGGCGACGATGATTTGTGCAGCGCTGGCACCGGTGTCCATAGCCTGGAATGCGCAGAGCCTGCAATCGAGCATGCAGCAGCGCTTTGGTCAGCCAGGGCTAAAGCGTTTGCAGGCATGGATGCAAATTCTGCAACTTCAGCAGGGGCGCGAAATTGGTCAGCAGCTTGCAGCCATCAATGATTTTTGGAATATCCATGTCTTAGCTGGCGTTGATCAGCAAATCTGGAATGAGGCGGATTACTGGGCCACACCCATTGAGAGCCTGGGCAAAGGCACTGGCGACTGCGAAGACTTTGTCATTGGCAAATATTTTTCACTGATTCGACTAGGGGTACCCGCACAGCAAATGCGCTTGATCTACGTTCGTGCGAGGGTTGGAGGGATAGGGAGCCAGCGCAGTGTGGCGCACATGGTGCTGGGCTTTTATGCCAGTCCCCAAGTAGATCCTCTGGTGTTGGATAACCTGGTGGGCAGCATACAAGTTGCGAGCCAACGTACCGATCTCACACCTGTATTTAGTTTTGATGCCGAAGCGGTGTACGTTGGCGGAGCGCGGTCCGCGTCATCAGATCGCATCAACCGTTGGAAAAATCTGCTGGTGCGTATGCGCCAAGAAGGGTTCGATGTATGAAGAAACCCATGTCCTTGCTGCGACAACTTTTGCTGAGTCTCTCCATTGCGCTATTGGGCATATTGGCTGGGACTTTGCTCTTCAGCCTGGATGGCGCACGTAGTTATCTGGGGGATCAGCTACATAGCCAAAGTGAAAATGCGGTGACAGCTTTGGCTCTTTCCTTGTCACAGCCGGCCAATCAGGATCCGGTGACACAGGAGCTGTTGATGTCTGCATTGTTTGATACCGGACAGTTCGATGCAGTGCGAATGGTTGCACCGGACGGAGAGACCTTGTTTGAACGCCAGCAATTGGAGGACTTGCGCCAAGAGCGTGCGCCTCGGTGGTTTCAGTGGTTGATGCCTTTGCCCAGCGCACAAGCGGAGCGCGCTGTGAGTAATGGATGGAAGCAGCTGGGCTTTGTGTCTGTGACGGTAGATAACCAGGTGGCGCAAGAAGCCTTGTGGATCAGCAGCGTCAAAATGACCGCCTTGATTGTGGCTGCAGGTTTTGCTTGGGCCATTTTTGTAGGCTATCTGTTGCGCTGGTTCCGGCGTGTCCTGGCAGATGAGGTGGCTGGGCAGGTCATGCGCATTGGTATGGAGCAAGAAGAAAGGCATGTTCAGTCGGCACAGCTGCAAGAGTTGCAAGCGGTGACAAGCGCTATTCAAACCACCCATGAGCGTGTGCAGCACACCGAAAAGCTGCAGCAAGAACGCATTGAGAGTCTGGAGCTGGAAACGAATTGTGATCCGGTCACGCAGTTGCCCAACCGCAAGTATTTTGTGAATGAGCTCAAGAAGCGTTTGCAGGGCGGCTCCGAGACACATGGATATGTGCTGCTGGTGCGACAGCGTGATTTGCAAGGGCTCAACAGCATGTACAAACGCCAGGATGTGGATGACTGGCTGAAAGGTATTGCACAGCAAGTACGCAATGTGTTGATGCACAAGAATTTGGAGCATGCATTGCTGGCTCGCATCAACGGTAGTGACTTTGCGGTACTTTTACCGGGGATGCCCAGTATGTCTGCCATGAAAGTTGTGCAGCAGCTGCGTCAGATGTTGCAGCCCTTGCGCTTGCGTCTGGAGGCTGACCAATGGTCGCGTTGGGCATTCGCACTGACAGCGTATGCAGATGGTGACCAGATCAGCAACGTCCTGGTGCGTCTGGATCAGGCTTTGATGCGTGCGGAGAGTGCAGGGCATGGAGAGGTGGAATATACGGAGCTCGCAGCTACCAGTGTTGTAACGCATCACGCAGGCGAAGGGCAATGGCAAGATGTGTTGCACAGCGCATTGCGGCATCCACAGCAACTGAGCTTGACGGTGCAGTCACAAACTTACACTTCGCAGGTGGATACGCAGAAGTGGCAAGAGGCAGCTTTGCAGTTGCATGAAGCCGACGGCAATGTGCTCGAAGCTGCTTTGTTTCTGCCTGCAGTAGTTCGGTTGGGCCTGTCTGCAGAATTTGATTTGAAGGCGGTGCAACTGGCCATACGGTGGCTGGCATTGAATCCACATAACACGATGGTGCTGCGGATTTCTCTGCCCTCGTTGGAGCAGTCGAATTTTGCAGAGCACATGGGCACACAGCTACTGGAAGAAGGCTGGCGGGATGTACTTCCGAAGTTGATTTTTGAGATTGACGCGTTTGCTTTGGAAGCTACGCCAAGCAAGGCGGTGGCTTTTTGCAATGCAATGGTTAAAGCTGGTGCAAAAGTGGGATTACGTCGTTTGGACCAGTCACCGATGGCATTGCCTCAGTTGCCGCAAATACAACCGAGCTATGTGAAGCTTGGTGCTCAGTTTGCCGACCAGGCCATGCAGAACATGGGGACAAGGAGCCTGCTGGAGGCCATGCTGGAAACTGCACAGGCACAAGGTGCTGCTATTTACATCACGGACCTGGTGTCGGGAAATACTGCAGATTGGTTACGTGCCAAAGGGGCGAGCCTTCCAGTTGCGGGCAACTAGAACCGTGGTGTTAGTGGCACGCCAAGCGCGCCGGTCTCATGAGGCGCCGGGCTTTCAATGATCGGAAATAAAAAAAACGCCGAGTGCGCAATGCAACCCGGCGTGTCAAAGGAGGAGACAACGGCAGCGGAGATCAGCTGCCTGTCGGACGCTTAAACCTCTGCGCCAGACTCTTTCACGACCTTGCCCCACTTGGTGGCTTCGGTCTTGATGAAGGCATCAAACTGGGCGGGAGTGTCGATGGTCACTTCGCCACCCTGGTCTGCAATCTTTTTGATGACGGCAGGGTCTTTGAGCACCTTGCTCAGCGATGCATGCAATTTGTCCATCACAGGTTGCGGAGTACCTGCGACAGCCCACAAACCAAACCATGAAGTGGCTTCATATCCAGGAACACCTGCTTCTGCCACGGTAGGTACATCGGGCAACTCGGGCGAGCGTTTGGCGGTCGTGACGGCGATGGGGCGCAGCTTGCCGGAACGCACGTGCTGAATGGCCGAGGGCATGTTGTCAAACATGATCGCAATCTGGTTGCCCAGCAAATCGGTCACGGCGGGGGCACTGCCCTTGTAGGGGACGTGCACCATATCGACCTTAGCCATGGTCTTGAACAATTCGCCGGAAAGATGGATGGAGCTGCCGCTGCCCGAGGAGCCAAAGTTCACAACACCAGGGTTGGCCTTGGCATAACTGATCAGTTCCTGGACCGTCTTGTAGGGTTGGCTGGGGTGAGCCACCAGCAAGTTGGGAACATTGGCCACGCGGCTCAAGGGGGCAAAGTCCTTGATGGGGTCGAAAGGCATCTTCTTGTAAAGCGCTGCATTGATGGCATGCGTTCCTACGGTGCCCATGAAGAGGGTGTAGCCATCGGCAGCTGCACGTGCAGCTGCCTGACCACCAATGTTGCCGCCAGCACCTGGGCGGTTGTCGATGATGACGCTTTGGCCGAGGTCGTTGCCCAGTGCCTGGCCGACAATGCGCGCCAGGATGTCGGTGGTACCGCCAGCAGAGAAGGGAACAATGATGTTGATGGGTTTGTTGGGGTAGTTCTGTGCAGCAGCGGGAGCAATACCGGCGACAGACAGTGCGGCAACAGCGAGTGCCTTCAGACCATGACGGCGCGTAAAAATGAGGGAGGAATCAAACACCAAAGTCTCCTTGAACAGGTATCAAAACAAGCATCCCTTGCACCACATCAGTTGGCTCAGTGAGTGGGCTTGGGTGAAAGGTGGCTGCGCATGCGTGGCACAGCCATCCGGTTTAAAAAGTGTGGAAGCAGCGTGCTCCACGGACAAACGCGTTATTCCTGAACGATGGCAGATGGGTGGTTGGCCAGAGGCTTCACCTTGATCTGCATGTATGGGAACAGGGGAAGATTGCTCAGCATGGTGTGCAGCTCGTCATTGCTGGCTGCATCAAAAATGCTGACGTTGGCGTACTCGCCCACCACGCGCCACAGGTGGCGCCACTTGCCTTCACGCTGCAGTTTTTGCGAGTATTCCTTTTCTTCCTGCTTGATCTTTGCGACGACAGCAGGGTCCAAGGAGTGGGGAATCTGAACCAGCATTTCGACCATATACAACATGGAAGGAGTTCCTTATCGTGAGAGTGTGGGAAGAGAACCTGGCGATGGCTTACAGCAAAGGCCAAATGAGCATGGTGGAGGCGTAAATCACGCCAACCAGCATCATGGAAACTACGGTGTATCCCATGATGTCTTTGAGCTTGAGCTTGGACAGGGCCAGCGCTGGCAGGATCCAGAAGGGCTGCACCAGATCGTTCCAGCCATTGCCTAGCATCACCGACATGGCAGTCTGTGCCTGGGAAGCCCCCAGGGTTGTGGCTGCATCAATCATGAAAGGCCCCTGCAGTACCCAGTGACCGCCGCCGGAAGGTGCAAAGAAGTTGATGAAGAAAGAGCTCACCAGACCCCACAGCGGCAAGGTGTCTACCGTGGAGATGTTGACGAACACTTCTGCAATTGACTCCACCAGCCCTGATCCGTGCATGATGGCCATGATGCCGGCATAGAACGGGAACTGAAGAATGATGCCGCCGATGGTCTTGACGCCTTCATTGACCTTCTCCACGTATTGCATCGGGGTCTTGAGCAGCAAGATGCCCAGAAACAAGATGAAGAAATTGATCATGTTCAGGTCGAGGTTGCCACCTTTGAAAAAGTGCAGACCCACATAAGCCATACCGCACAAGCCAATGAGCAAGCTCAGCAGGCGGCTGTTGTTGAGGCGGTAAGCCAGAGTCTTTTCGTCGCCCAGCAACTCGCTGGACGCAGAGCCTGACTTGTTTTCCTGTGCGATGACCGAGGGGTCCAGCTCAACCACTTTTTCGCCTTGTTTGGGGTGCATGGCTGCGTTGAGCAATGGCAGTGCAATCAGAACCACCAAACTGGTGATCAGGATAGGTGCAGAGAAGATGGTTTCCGTCAGCGGAATCAATCCCATGGTGCTTTCAAAGGTGTGCCCTTTGGTGGAAATCAGCACAGGAATGGTCGCGGAGAAGCCCAGGCTATACATCGTGAAACCGGTATAAGCCGACGCAATGATGAGTGGGTAGTGCACGCCCTTTACGCGCAAGGCCAGTTTGCGCGCCATGATGCCGCCAATCACCAAGCCAAAACCCCAGTTCAGGTAGCTACCCACGCAGCCCACGATGGTGGCGACGATGATGGCTTGGCGAGGTGTGTCTACATAGCTGGCAATTTTGTCCAGGAACCGGTTCACCACGGGAGCCGCAGCCAAGACATAACCCATGACCAAAATCACGGCCATCTGGGTGGTGAAGGCCAGCAAACTCCAGAAACCCTTGCCCCAGTCTGCAACTACCAAATCAATCGGACGACTTTCTACCGCAAAGGCCAGCGCCATGGTCAGCAAGGTGAGCAAGATGGCGAAGACGAATGGGTCGGGCAGATACTTGCGCATCAGCTCCGTGAAGAAGGCTGTGATTTTGGACATTGGTATCTCCCTTGTCTGTTAATTGCTATGTGTGTGTAGAGGGGGAAGCGATTGGCTGCAGAAACGTGAAGCCTGCTAGGAGCGTCCTATTCAGACGCTGGCGACACCGACAGTCATGCCACCGCAGACATACAGAATCTGGCCGGTCACGAAGCCGCTGCGCTCGTCGAGCATGTAAGAGACAGCGTGTGCGACATCTTCTGGTGTGCCTACGCGTTTGACAGGCACGGACTGGATGATCTTCTGGGTACGTGGTGCGTCCGGGGGGTTGGCCTTGTCGAACAAGGCGGTGCGGATCGGGCCTGGACCAATGGCGTTGGCCGTGATGCCGTATTGGCCAAGCTCCAGAGCCCAAACACGGGTCATGCCGATCAGCCCCGCCTTGCTGGCGGCGTAGGCGGTGCGCAGATCCTTGCCCAGCGCAGCGCGCGAAGACATGTTGACTATGCGGCCAAAGCCTTCGGCCTTCATGCCTGGCAGCAGAGCCTGCATGCATTGCAAAGCACAGCGCAAATTCAATGAAATGGCCAGGTCGAACTCAGCCAGGGTTTGCGATTCGGCATCGTTGGGAACCACAACCCCCACGTTGTTGATGAGCCGCGTAATGGGACCGCCTTGCAGAGCCTGCTCCAGCGCGCGGGCTGTATCTTGGACATTGCTGAGGTCTGCTTGAATCGCGCCAGGAATGTGGCTGACTTCGCGGTCAATGATGATGGGCTCATAGCCATCTTCGCGGCAGCGCTGTGCTGCTGCGGCACCAATACCGGCACCGCCACCAGTGATCAGGACACGAGGACGGCCATTGTTGGAAGCATGAATAGAAGACATATGCAAGCAGAGGAGGTTGGGTTACAGACAGCACTTGCCAGCCAGATAGGCTTTGCGCCAGCGCGTGATAGAGACGTGGGCAAAAAGCTCAGCCTGAAAGAATGGATCCGCTTCGATAAAGGCCTGTGCGGCCTCTCGGGTGTCGAGATCCAGCAAATACAAGCCTCCGCCCAGGTCTTCCTGTTCGTCATTCAATTTGGCGCCACAAGCCAGTAGCAGATGCTTGTGGGCCTCCAGGAATTGCAGGTGAGCCGGACGGTGCTGCTGGCGTACAGCCTGGTGGTCAGGCTTGTCAAAGGTCTCGACGATGTATGGCATGGCGGCTCCCTTAGACCGTTGCAACAGGCGTGACAGGAGAAGCCACCGCGCCTGGCAAAAACAGCGGTGGGGCCGTCAACAAGAAGTGGTGGCGCTGATGATCGCGCAGCCACTGTGCCAAGGGTGTCAATTGCCAAAGCTCGCCCAGATGCACGCCCAGCTTGAACAGGCAGTGCTCATGCAATGGAAGCGCGGAGCAGCATGCGGGGCCGGGCTTTGCGGGGTGCGCTTCGACGGCATAGTTGTCCGCAGCAATGGCCGCAATATTGCTGTCAGTGATCCACTGCTGCAGCCTTGCGTCTCTGCCGTCCAAAACGGCGCAGATGTTGTTGAGCACGGCGGGATCTGGCTGCTTGTTCATCTCCAGCACACGCTGCGCAAACCCTGTGTGCAGGCAGACAATGTCTCCAGCCGCAATCTCAACCTTGTCGCGTTCAATCACGCGCATAAGTTCGTCATAGCCCACCAAGGTACGGCTGTCGCCAAAGTGCGCGCGCAAATCAAGCATCACGCCGCGGCCTTGCACGCCATTGCGCGCCATGCCTTCAATGCCCAGGGCCTTGGCGCAACTGGTGCTGGAGGTGTCATCCAACTGTGCAGGAATTCCAGTACCACTCACATCGGAGGGGCCCACGACATCAATGCCTGCAGCAAATCCGTTGTAGTACAACGCTTCGGGGATACCGTCCCCGTTGGCATCGAACAGTGCACCCACATGTGCAAGTCCATCCCACTGCGTAGAGTACTGCAGCGACAAAATGGCCATGTCATCGGAGAGCACGTCGGTGCGGCCTGGCTCCAGCTCCTGGAGCAAACAGTTGAAATTGACCAGCCCTTTGCGCTGTAAGGGACGCAGCACAGGCGGTTTGCGGTTGGGGTTGAGCGCGCTGCCGCCGGGATAGTCCAATGGAAGGCTCAGGGAAAAACGCAGTCCTTCACGCACCTCGGCAACACCCTGGCGAACCTTTTCTGCAGTCAGCAGGTTGAGACGGCCCAACTGGTCGTTCTCACCAAAGTCACCCCAGGTTGACCCTTCGGGGCGCTGTTTCCAACGCGGGTTTTGGGTTGTCATACGTTCTCCAGTCTTCCAATGAACACCGCTGGTTTCAGTCGGTGTGGTTGCCAGATTTGCCGCTCAGCCTCGATGGATGAAGCTTGTGAGTGCTTGAGCGAAAGTCTCGGGAGCTTCCAGGTTTGAGAGGTGGGATGCTGGTAGCTGGACCAAGCGGGCGTGGGGGATGGCGCTTTGCATGGCTTGCGCATCCGCGACCGTCGTGACCGGGTCGAACTCACCCGCAATGAGCAAGGTCGGTGTTGCAATCGTGTGCAGCTTGCTGCGCAGATCTTCTTGGGCCAATGCTTCACAGCAGCTGGCATAACCTTCAGGGCTGATGCCTGCGACCCAGCTCTGGGCTGTTTTCACCAGCTCAGGATGGGTGTGACAAAAGGTCTCGGTGAACCAGCGGCTGGGTGCGCTGCTGGCCAGCGTTTGCATGCCTGCCACGCCCTGGCTGCGCACCATGGTTGCCCGCTCCTGCCACGCCGACGCGGTGCCGATCTTTGCGGCACTGTTGGCTACCGTAATGCTGTGCAGGCGTGCAGCTGCATTTACGCCCAGCCAAAGCCCGGTCAGTCCGCCCATTGAAATGCCGCAGAAGTGCGCCTTTTCAATGTGCAGTGCATCCAGAATGGACAGCACATCCTGGCCCAACAGCGAGAAGCTATAAGGTCCAGGCGTGCAGACACTCTCTCCATGTCCGCGGGTGTCATAGCGCAAGACCCGGAAACTGCCCGACAGTGCTTTGGCCAGACCGTCCCACATTTCAAATGTGGTGCCCAAAGAATTGGACAACACGACAACAGGTGCATCGGCGGGGCCCTGCAGGTCAATGCGGGAAGTGCCCGTGGCGGTAGAGAGAGTGGAGGTGCTCATGGTGGAGTGTCTGCAGTCGTTCAAACTTTTTCCAGAATCACGGCAATGCCCTGGCCCACGCCAATGCACATGGTGCACAGCGCATACCGGCCACCCAGCGTGTGCAACTGGTTCACTGCAGTCGTGGCCAGACGTGCGCCCGAGGCGCCCAGCGGGTGTCCCAGCGCAATTGCGCCGCCCCATTGGTTCACGCGGGCATCGTCATCCGCAATACCCAGGTCGCGCAGCACCGCCAGACCTTGGGCGGCAAAGGCTTCATTGAGCTCAATCACGTCCATGTCGGCCAGCGTCAAACCCGTCTGGGCCAGCACCTTGCGCACCGCAGGCGCGGGGCCAAAACCCATGATGCGTGGCGCAACGCCTGCCGTAGCCATGCCCACCACGCGGGCACGGGGTGTCAGGCCGTATTGCTGGGCGGCTTCTTCGTTGGCCAGCAGCAGCGCGCAAGCTCCATCGTTCACGCCCGAGGCGTTGCCGGCAGACACGGTGCCGTCGGGACGCACCACACCCTTGAGTTTGGCCAGCGCTTCCAGTGTGGTGGCGCGTGGATGCTCGTCTTGGCTGAAGATCAGCGGGTCGCCCTTCTTCTGGGCAATGGATACAGGAACGATTTCCCTGGCCAGATAGCCAGCCGCAATCGCAGCTGCGGCCTTTTGCTGCGAAGCCAGCGCCATGCGGTCTTGTGCTTCGCGCTCGATCCTGAAGTCGTCGGCCACGTTCTCGGCCGTCTCGGGCATGGAATCCACGCCATACTGCGCCTTCATCAGCTTGTTCACAAAGCGCCAGCCGATGGTGGTGTCGTACACGGCGTTGTTACGGCTGAAGGCTGTTTCGGCCTTGGGCATGACAAAGGGTGCGCGGCTCATGGACTCCACCCCGCCGGCAATCATCAGGCGTGCTTCGCCGGACTTGATGGCGCGGGCGGCTGAACCCACCGCATCCAGGCCCGAGCCGCACAGGCGGTTGATGGTGGCACCGGGTACATCAATGGGCAGGCCCGCCAGCAGGGCCGACATGCGGGCCACGTTGCGGTTGTCTTCGCCTGCCTGGTTGGCGCAGCCGTAGAGCACATCGTCCACGGCTTTCCAGTCCACATTGGGATTGCGCTGCATCAGTGCCTTGATGGGCAAGGCACCCAGGTCGTCGGTGCGCACGCTGGACAGCGTGCCGCCGTAGCGGCCAAAGGGAGTGCGGATGGCGTCGCAGATGAATGCTTGAGGGGCTGTGCTCATGGTATGTCTCCGGCTCACGGGTGGCGTTGTGCCAAGTTGTTGAAAGTAGGAACAGCCAGCACTTGGAGGACAAGGCTGGCGTCGGGGGTCTCAGGCGTTTTGTGCAGCAGCGATGGGCAGGCCGACGATGCTTTCCAGTTCTGCGTGGCTCATGCCATCCACGATGTCGATCAGGCGCAGACCTTCAGGGGTGCACTCCAGCGTGCACAGATCGGTATAGATGCGTTTGACGCAAGCCAGCCCGGTCAATGGATAGGTGCAGGCTTTGACCACCTTGCATTCGCCGGTCTTGGTGAGCAAGTCCATCATCACCCAGGTGCTCTTGGCACCCACGGCCAGATCCATCGCGCCACCGACAGCGGGGATGGCTCCCGCTTCACCAGTGCTCCAGTTGGCGAGGTCTCCGGTGGCGGAAACCTGGAAAGCTCCCAGCACACAAATGTCCAGATGGCCGCCGCGCATCATGGCAAAGCTGTCTGCATGGTGAAAATAGCTGCCGCCGGGCAGCAAGGTGACGGGCTGCTTGCCCGCATTGGTCAGATCGTAGTCTTCCAATCCTTCGGCTGGTGCTGGGCCCATGCCCAGAATGCCGTTCTCTGACTGCAGCACGATTTCGCGGTCCGCAGGGATGTGGTTGGCCACCTTGGTGGGCATGCCAATGCCGAGGTTCACATAGGAACCATCCGGAATGTCCAGGGCAATGCGCTTTGCCAGTTCGTCTTTGCTGCGTTTTTGATAGTTGCTCACGCTGTTACTCCTGCTCTAGATATGCTGTTAGGCAGATTTCTTAAAGCCGCCAGCTTGCGTGGCAACACGTTCAATAGGAACCACCTTGCTCACGAAGATGCCAGGGGTGACGATGGCTTCAGGGTCCAGAGCACCGAGCTCGACCACTTCGTGCACGGTGGCTACGGTGAACTTGGCAGCGGTTGCCATCACTGGCCCAAAGTTTCGCGCTGACATGCGGTAAGTGAGGTTGCCCCAGCGGTCACCTTTTTCGGCCTTGATCAGAGCCACATCGCCGTAGATGGGGTACTCCAGCACATAGTGCTTGCCGTTGATTTCGCGGGTTTCCTTGCCTTCAGCCAGCTGTGTGCCGTAAGCCGTTGGGCAGAAGAAGGCTCCAATACCAGCGCCGGCGGCGCGCATGCGCTCGGCCAGATTGCCTTGGGGGACGAGTTCCAGTTCGATCTTGCCGCTGCGGTACAAGTCATCGAATACCCAGCTGTCGACCTGGCGTGGGAAGCTGCAAATGATCTTGCGCACCTGGCCGCTCTTGAGCAGTGCAGCCAGACCTGTGTCGCCGTTGCCAGCATTGTTGTTGACGACGGTCAGATTGCGGGCACCGTGAGCGATCAGACCGTTGATCAGTTCAATAGGATTGCCCGATGTGCCAAAGCCACCGATCAATACGGTGGCACCATCTTGAATTCCGGACAGCGCTTCGGCGATGCTGTCAGTAACTTTGTTGATCATGAGTTGTTTCCCGGCAGAGCTGATCACACAGAGCAGAAAGTGCCCTGCTAAAATGTTCGATATAAGAACATTTGTTCGCTGAGAGAATTATATGAACGAGAAATTAAAAAAAGCAGCTGTAGAAACCACACTAGGGAAAACCCTGACTTCAAAAAGAGGTGAGCAGTTATCGGCTGAGAACAAGCCTGGAGATAGCTATGTGCAGTCATTTGCACGTGGTTTGGAAGTGATTCGATCGTTCAGCGCTGAGGCGCCATCTCAGACACTCAGCGAAGTCGCCAGCAAAACGGGGCTGACACGTGCGGGGGCACGGCGCATTCTGCTCACGCTGCAAACCTTGGGTTATGTCGAAAGTGATGGCAAATACTTCGAGCTGACGCCGCGCATCCTGGATCTGGGGTTTGCTTATCTCAGTTCACAGCCGCTGTGGAATCTTGCAACCCCATTGATGGAAACTCTTGCAGAAACGGTGCAGGAGTCCTGCTCGGCAGGTGTGCTGGATGGCCTGGATGTTGTATATGTAGCGCGTGTGCACACCCACAAAATCATGAGCACAAACTTGGGAGTCGGATCTCGTCTGCCAGCGTTCTGGACGTCTCTGGGGCGGGTGTTGTTGTCAGGTCTGCCATCTGACAAGCTGCAGGATTTGATGGCCAAGCGCTCTCGTGAAGCTTTCACACGCTACACCTTGGTGGAAGATGAAGATTTGCTAAATGCCCTCGATCAAGTGCGGCGACAAGGCTGGGCACTGATCAACCAGGAACTGGAAGAGGGGTTGATATCGGTGGCGGCGCCTCTGTTCAATGCGCAAGGGCAGGTGGTGGCAGCTATCAATGTATCTGGTCAAGCCAACCGTACGAATGCGCAAGAGATGCAGGCACGCATACTGCCTTCGTTACTGCGCACTGCGCAGGAGGTATCGCAACTGCTGCGAACGTCACGCCGATAATTGTCAACAGCGCATTTCTACAAATCCATCATGGCCCGATTGTCTCGTTTAACCTTGCCTGGTCAGCCGCACTACGTGGTGCAACGGGGCAACAATCTGCAAGCCATCTTTATGGATGACCAAGACTATGCCTGCATGAAAGACTTGCTGCGTGAGATGGGACGACGTTTTGGGGTGGATATCCATGCCTTTATCTTGTTGCCCAACCAGCTGCATTTGCTGGTGACTCCCGAAGAGGCACAAAGCTTGCCGAAGTTCATGCAGTCGGTAGGACGTAGTTATGTGCGCAACTTCAACAACAGGCATGGTCGCACTGGCACCTTGTGGGAAGGGCGTTATCGCACTACGGTGTTGGAGCCTCAGGCCTGGATGTTGCCTGCCATGGTGGTGCTGGAGAGCCAGTGCGTCGCCCACGGGCTTGTAGGGCGGGCTGTGGAATATGGCTGGAGCAGCGCGCGCCATAGTGCAGGTGCGCAATCGGACGGCATGCTGCGGTTGCATCCAGCATATTGGAGTTTGGGGGACACACCGTTTGCGCGCGAGGCTGCTTACGCTCTTTTGCTGGATCGGGGGACGACAGAAGAAGTGCAGGAGGTGGTTCTTGAGGCTGCGCTGAAGGGGTGGGTGCTGGGTAGCGAGAGTTTTGTTCAAAGCTTGCAGCAGCATACTGAACGCCGTTTGACCCGCCAAAAAGCAGGCAGACCTGCATCACGTGGGTGCATTAATTCCGAATAAGTCTCGTGGTTTAAGGCACTGATTTGGTGCTGCATTCCTGGATGTTCTTCGATGGGTGTTGTTTTTGTTGATATTTTTAATATGTCCCTAATTATCAATCTGTCTTTTTTTGGTGCTATTAAATTAGTATCTGACCCTAATTAAATTTTCTTGCATAAGTTGATGCTTGGTCGTAATCTCGCCTTCCCTGCGATTGAAACAAGAGGAAGAGCCCCATGACTACGGCTGCAGAAATTGCACACCTCCAAGAAAACGGCTTGTACGCCAAAAGCAATGAACACGACGCCTGTGGTTTGGGCTTTGTTGCCCATATCAAGGGCGTGAAGCGCCATGACATTGTTCTGGGTGCACTGAAGATCCTCGAGAACATTGACCACCGCGGCGCGGTGGGGGCTGATCCGTTGATGGGTGACGGTGCGGGCATCCTGATTCAGATACCAGACCAGCTCTACCGCGAAGAGATGAGCAAGCAGGGCGTGGAGCTGCCGCCAGCTGGTGAATACGGTGTGGGCATGGTGTTCCTGCCCAAGGAGCATGCTTCTCGTCTGGCGTGTGAGCAAGAGATGGAGCGTGCCATCAAGGCAGAAGGTCAGGTGCTGCTGGGCTGGCGCGATGTGCCAGTGAACCGAGACATGCCCATGTCGCCTACCGTGCGTGAAAAGGAGCCTATCCTGCGCCAGGTGTTCATTGGGCGTGGCAACGACGTGATCGTGCAGGACGCGCTGGAGCGCAAGCTGTATGTGATCCGCAAGACTGCCAGTGCGGCGATCCAGTCTCTGGGTCTGAAGCACAGCAAGGAATATTACGTGCCCAGCATGAGCAGCCGTACCGTGGTGTACAAAGGCTTGCTGCTGGCAGATCAGGTGGGTGTCTACTATCTGGATCTGGCGGATGAGCGCTGCGTTTCGGCCATCGGCCTGGTGCACCAGCGCTTCTCGACCAATACCTTTCCAGAATGGCCGCTGGCCCACCCCTACCGCTATGTGGCGCACAACGGTGAAATCAACACCGTGCGCGGCAACTACAACTGGATGGTGGCGCGCGAAGGCGTGATGGCCTCGCCCGTGTTGGCTGATGATCTGCAAAAGCTCTATCCCATCAGCTTTGCAGGTCAGTCTGACACTGCCACGTTCGACAACTGTCTGGAACTGCTGACCATGGCAGGCTACCCCATCAGCCAGGCGGTGATGATGATGATCCCTGAGCCCTGGGAGCAGCACGAAGGCATGGATGAGCGCCGTCGCGCGTTCTACGAATACCACGCAGCCATGATGGAGCCATGGGATGGCCCTGCATCCCTGGTGTTCACCGATGGTCGTCAGATTGGTGCCACCCTGGACCGCAATGGCCTGCGCCCTTCGCGCTATGTGGTCACCGAAGATGATCTGGTGATTCTGGCTTCGGAAGCTGGCGTGCTGCCCGTGCCGGACAGCAAGATCGTTCGCAAGTGGCGTCTGCAGCCGGGCAAGATGCTGCTGATCGATCTGGAACAAGGCCGCATGATTGAAGACGATGAGCTCAAGGCCAACATCGTCAACACCAAGCCTTACAAACAATGGATTGAAAACCTCCGCATCAAGCTGGACCAGGTCGAAGTGCCAGCCGACTTTGTGGCACCTGCCAAGCCAGAGCTGAGCCTGCTGCAGCGTCAGCAAGCTTTTGGCTTCACGCAGGAAGACATCAAGTTTCTGCTGGCCCCGATGGCCAAGAACGGCGAAGAGGGCGTGGGATCCATGGGCAATGACAGCCCTCTGGCCGTGCTGTCAGGCAAGAACAAGCCGCTGTACAACTACTTCCGCCAGATGTTCGCGCAGGTGACCAACCCGCCGATCGACCCCATCCGCGAAGCCATTGTGATGTCGCTGGTGTCGTTTGTTGGGCCCAAGCCCAACTTGCTGGACATCAACCAGGTCAATCCGCCGATGCGACTGGAGCTGCAGCAGCCCATCCTTGACTTTGAGGGTATGGCCAAGCTGCGCGAGATTGAAAAGCACACCCACGGCAAGTTCAAGAGCGCAACCATCGACATCACCTACCCGCTGAGCTGGGGACGCGAAGGCGTGGAAGCCAAGCTGGCTTCGCTGTGCGCCCATGCGGTGGATGAAATCAAGGGTGGCGCCAACATCCTGATTATCAGCGACCGCAATGTGAGCGCCACACAGGTGGCTATCCCCGCGTTGCTGGCCTTGTCCGCCATCCACCAGCATCTGGTGCGTGAAGGTCTGCGTACCACCACTGGCTTGGTGGTGGAAACCGGTACCGCCCGTGAAATTCATCACTTTGCGGTGCTGGCAGGTTATGGTGCCGAGGCTGTGCATCCTTATCTGGCCATGGAAACATTGGGTGAGTTGCACCAGGAGCTGGGCGCAGACCTGTCTGCCGATAAAGCCATCTACAACTATGTGAAGGCGATTGGCAAGGGTCTGTCCAAGATCATGTCCAAGATGGGCGTGTCCACCTACATGTCGTATTGCGGTGCGCAACTGTTCGAGGCCGTGGGCCTGAACACTGCCACCGTCGACAAGTACTTCACCGGAACGGCCAGCCGTGTCGAAGGTATTGGTGTGTTTGAAATTGCGGAAGAAACCATCCGCAATCACGTAGCGGCATTCAGTGACGATCCGCTGCTGGAAACCATGCTGGAGACCGGTGGTGAATATGCATGGCGCACCCGTGGTGAAGACCACATGTGGACGCCCGATGCCATTGCCAAGCTGCAGCACTCCACGCGTGCCAACAACTTCAGCACCTACAAGGAATACGCGCAGCTGATCAACGACCAGAGCAAGCGTCACATGACACTGCGCGGTTTGTTTGAGTTCAAGTGTGATCCCAGCACAGCGATTGCTGTGGATGAGGTGGAACCTGCTGCTGAAATCGTCAAACGCTTTGCCACTGGTGCGATGTCCTTGGGTTCGATCTCGACGGAAGCGCACGCCACTCTGGCCGTGGCCATGAACCGTATTGGCGGCAAGAGCAACACCGGTGAAGGCGGCGAAGATCCCAAGCGCTATCGCAATGAGCTCAAGGGGATTCCGATCAAGCAGGGTGAAACCCTGGCGTCGGTGATTGGCAAAGCCCAGGTCGAGTCGGACATTGAGCTGCGTGACGGTGACAGTCTGCGCTCCAGGATCAAGCAAGTCGCTTCTGGCCGCTTTGGTGTGACTGCCGAATATCTGGTGTCATCCGATCAGATTCAGATCAAGATGGCACAAGGTGCCAAGCCTGGTGAAGGTGGTCAGTTGCCGGGCGGCAAGGTGTCCGAGTACATCGGTATGCAGCGTTACTCGGTGCCCGGTGTGGGCCTGATTTCGCCACCTCCACACCACGACATCTACTCCATTGAGGATTTGGCGCAACTGATCCACGACCTGAAGAACGTGGCGCCGCACGCCGACATTTCGGTCAAGCTGGTGTCCGAAGTGGGTGTGGGCACGATTGCCGCAGGTGTGGCCAAGTGCAAGAGCGACCACGTGGTGATTGCAGGTCACGACGGTGGTACCGGTGCTTCGCCGCTGTCCTCCATCAAGCACGCCGGTGGCCCTTGGGAAATCGGTCTGGCTGAAACCCAGCAAACCCTGGTGTTGAACCGCCTGCGTGGGCGTATCCGTGTGCAGGCCGACGGTCAGATGAAGACCGGTCGTGACGTGGTGATTGGCGCGCTTCTGGGGGCGGACGAATTTGGCTTCGCCACTGCACCGCTGGTGGTGGAAGGCTGCATCATGATGCGCAAGTGCCACCTGAACACCTGCCCTGTGGGTGTGGCAACGCAAGATCCTGTGCTGCGCAAGAAGTTCACGGGCAAGCCTGAGCACGTGGTGAACTACTTCTTCTTCATCGCGGAAGAGGTGCGCCAGATCATGGCCCAGCTGGGTATTCGTAAGTTCGACGACCTGATTGGTCGCACCGATCTGCTCGACACCCGCAAGGGCATCGAACACTGGAAGGCGCAAGGGCTGGACTTCAGTCGCCTGTTTGCTCAGCCTGCCGTGCCTGCCGATGTGGCCCGCTACCACGTGGACACGCAAGACCATCTGCTGGACAAGGCGCTGGACGTGAAGCTGATTGAGCGTTGCCAGCCCGCCATCCAAAACGGCGAGAAGGTGCGCATCATGGAAGTGGCCAAGAACGTGAACCGCTCCGTTGGCGCCATGCTCTCGGGTGCGGTCACCAAGGTGCACCCTGAAGGCTTGCCCGATGACTCCATCCGCATTCACTTTGAAGGTACGGGCGGCCAGTCGTTTGGTGCCTTCCTGTGCAAGGGCATCACGCTGAACATCACTGGCGAAGCCAATGATTACACCGGCAAGGGCTTGTCAGGTGGCCGTGTGATCGTGCGCCCCAGCCATGAGTTCCGGGGACAGTCGACCGCCAACACCATCGTGGGCAATACCGTGATGTTTGGTGCGACCCGTGGCGAGGCGTTCTTTTCCGGCGTGGCAGGCGAGCGCTTTGCGGTGCGTCTGTCGGGTGCAACGGCCGTGATCGAAGGCGTGGGTGACCATGGTTGCGAATACATGACCGGTGGCACCGTGGTGGTGCTGGGCAAGACCGGCCGCAACTTTGCGGCAGGCATGAGCGGCGGAGTGGCTTATGTGTATGACGAAGACGGCAAGTTTGCCGAGCGTTGCAACACTGCCAGCGTGAAGCTGGAAAAAGTGCTGCCCCATGAAGAGTTCATCGCCAGCGTGTCGCGTGGCATCTGGCACAACGAGCAAAGCGACGACCAGCAACTGCGCAATCTGGTGGAGGCCCATAGCCGCTGGACTGGCTCCAAGCGTGCCCGTGATCTGCTGGACAACTGGGGCGCAGCCCGTGCCAAGTTTGTGAAGGTATTCCCGACCGAGTACCAACGTGCACTCGGAGAAATCTATGAACGCAAGCAAAAGGAAAAGCAAGCAGTGAAAGCGCCAGCAGCTCCTCAAGAAGAAGCAGTAGCCGCGAAGTAATCACAGCCTGAAGTGGTGGGGCGGCACGACTGCCCCCACCGCACTGCTCTGAGCGAACAAGATTGAAGGAATAGACATCATGGGAAAGACCACCGGTTTTCTGGAATACGAGCGCATTGAAGAAGGCTATCTGCCTGTCGCCGAGCGCGTGAAGAACTACAAAGAGTTCGTGATTGCCCTGACCCCCGAGCAAGCCAAGGTTCAGGGTGCGCGCTGCATGGATTGCGGCACGCCTTTTTGCAACAACGGTTGCCCCATCAACAACGTGATCCCGGATTTCAATGATCTGGTGTATCGAGGTGATTGGGCCAACGCCATCAAGGTGCTGCACAGCACCAACAACTTCCCCGAGTTCACGGGACGTATCTGCCCTGCGCCATGCGAAGCCGCGTGCGTGGTGAATATCAACAATGCACCCATCGGCATCAAGTCGATCGAGCACGCCATCATTGATCGCGCCTGGGACGAAGGCTGGGTCAAGCCGCAGTTGCCCAAGCTCAAGACGGGCAAGAAGGTGGCGGTGGTGGGTGCAGGCCCGGCAGGCTTGGCCGCATCGCAACAACTGGTACGAGCCGGCCACGACGTGACCTTGTTTGAAAAGAACGATCAGGTCGGCGGTTTGCTGCGTTACGGTATCCCGGACTTCAAGCTGGACAAGGCCAATATTGATCGCCGCGTGGAGCAACTGGTGGCCGAAGGCCTGAAGATCCGCACCGGTGTGCTGGTGGCTGGCAAGGATGGGCTGGGTAAAGACAGCAAGGTGACAAACTGGGCGAGCGAAACCATCGCGCCTGAGACACTGATGGCCGAGTTTGATGCGGTGCTGCTGACGGGCGGTGCTGAACAGTCGCGTGACTTGCCTGTGCCCGGTCGTGAGCTTAAGGGCGTGCACTTTGCCATGGAGTTCCTGCCCCAGCAAAACAAGGTGACCCGTGACGGCAAGCTCAAAGGCCAGATCCGCGCCGACGGCAAGCACGTGGTGGTGATTGGCGGTGGCGACACGGGCTCGGACTGCGTGGGTACATCCAACCGCCACGGAGCCGTGAAAGTGACCCAGCTGGAGTTGATGCCCATGCCTCCAGAGCAAGAGAACAAACCGCTGGTGTGGCCTTACTGGCCGCTGAAGCTGCGCACCAGCTCCAGCCACCAGGAAGGCTGCGAGCGTGAGTTCGCTATCGGCACCAAGGAGTTCATTGGCGAAAAAGGCCAGTTGACTGCGGTGAAGACCGTGCGTCTGGAGTGGAAGGACGGCAAGATGACCGAAATCCCTGGCTCTGAAGAGATCATCAAGGCCGATCTGGTTTTCCTGGCCATGGGTTTCGTCTCTCCCGTGCAAACCGTGCTGGACGCCTTCGGTGTCGAAAAGGATGCGCGTGGCAATGCCAAGGCCAGCACCGAAGTGGCTGGCGGATACGCTACCAATGTCAGCAAGCTGTTTGCCGCAGGCGACATGCGCCGTGGTCAGAGCCTGGTGGTGTGGGCGATTCGAGAAGGCCGTCAGGCGGCCCGCGCAGTGGATGAGTTCCTGATGGGGGCGACCACTTTGCCGCGCTAAGGGCGAGATGTGGTCTTCGCTAGCCTGGATCTGGCCGGTGAGGACCGCATGCGATGCAGCAGGGGGATATGTTCAAGCGCAAGACGTTGTCAGCTTTAAAGCGTCTTCCGAGCCTGATCGGTCACATGCTTGGCACTCCAAAAGGCTAAATTGCTTGTTGTCTGGCGCTTTCGGGCGCTTTTTTTTATGCGTGCCATTGGCTTGCGTATTGACTCAGCTGGGGGCGTTTGGGGCTGCGTCTTAACGCAGTAAAAGCAGCTTGGGCACCATGTCCGATCCGCAATGCACCACGGCATTCTGATTCCATTGCTGCCCCCAGGCGCGGGCGGTGCTTTCAGTCATGCCCCAGACCAGCACACTGTCTTCTGCAGGCCAGTGGCCTTCGGGATCATGACCGTGTCCGTCCAGCCACGCCCAGCCTGCGCGTTGCAGTGCTTGTCGCAATTGCACCATGCGCCGTGCGTTGAGGCGGTCAGGCAGCAGCTCGCCCAACGGATTGCAGGCCGTGAGATAAGTGGCACATTGCACGGCATGGCGCTGGTAGCAGGGTGCCAGGGCAGGCTGTGTTTCGCCCAGCTGTAAATACCAATCGCAGTTGTCAATGCGGTATTGGGCGGCTTGGTAAGCGCGAAGAAGTGGCTCGGGGAGGGCGGTATCGGCCATGGCTAACGTATCGAAATTGCGCTGCATGTGGTTTGCATGCGTGGTTATGGCCCAGACAGGTAGCAACCAGGGCTTGTCTGAGTGACAATAACGGATTCGGCCATTGCAGCATACAGTTACTAGGGTTTTTACGTACTCTGTGTTTTGCTGGCCAGACCGGTTCTTTCACCTCACCCTTGAAGCCATGAAAAAACGTACCCTTCTTGCATCGTTGGCCATCACTGCCATCCTCGCTGCCTGCGGCAAGTCTGAACCAGCTGCGACCACCGCAGCACCAGCAACCCCTGCACCTGCTGCCGTGACCAAGATCGTGGTGGGTCTGGATGACAACTTCCCACCCATGGGTTTCCGCGATGAGAAGAATGAGCTGGTCGGCTTTGACATCGACATGGCTCGAGAAGCCACCAAGCGCCTGGGCATGGAAGTGGAGTTCAAGCCCATCGACTGGAGCGCCAAAGAAGCCGAATTGAACGGCAAGCGTATCGACGTGCTGTGGAACGGGCTGACTATTCTGGAATCGCGCAAGCAACACATTGCGTTCACAGATCCCTACATGGCCAACCGTCAGATCATCATCGTCAAGGCCGGCTCCGACATCACCAACAAGGCTGGCCTGGCTGGCAAGGTAGTGGGCGTACAGGAAGCTTCTTCTGCAGTCGATGCGATGAAGAAGGAAGAAGAAGTGTTTAGCTCCTTCAAGGAGTTCAAACAGTTTGGTGACAACATCACTGCACTGATGGATCTGGAAACAGGCCGTCTGGACGCCGTGGTGGTGGACGAGGTGGTAGGCCGCTTCCACGTTGCCAAAAAGGCAGATGCTTACACTGTGCTGGAAGACAACTTCGGCACCGAAGACTACGGTGTGGGCTTCCGCAAGGAAGACACCGAGTTGCTGGGCAAGGTCAACCAGGCCTTGAAGGACATGAAGGCTGATGGTGCAGCTGCCGAAATTTCCAAGAAATGGTTCGGTGAAAACATTGTCAAGTAAGCTTCGCGCTTGACCATACACCGGCGTGGCCCGCCTTGGCCACGCCGGTGTTTTTTGTTGGCACAGCTTTGCTGCTGTGTAACGGGGCACTCTCCCTGTGCCTGCGACACCCGTTCAAGTGGTCGCGCTGAAGGCTTGTTTCATGGATTACGTTATTTCCTTATTGGGGCCACTGTCGCAGGGCGCGATAGTGACGCTCAAGCTGTTCGCCATTACGCTGGTGCTCTCCATACCGCTGGGTCTGTTGTTGGCACTCGTGCGTCTGTCCCGATTTGCTGGTCTGCGTGCTTTGGTGGGCGGTTATATCTGGTTGATGCGCGGCACGCCGCTGATGCTGCAGATGCTGTTCATCTACTTTGCTCTGCCGTTTGTCCCGGTCATCGGTATTCGTTTTGATGACTACCCAGCGGCTATCGTGGCGTTTACTCTGAATTACGCCGCTTACTTTGCTGAAATTTTCCGTGCGGGCATCCAGTCTATCGACCGTGGCCAGTACGAGGGTGCCAAGGTGCTGGGGCTGTCTTATGCCCAAACGATGCGCCGGATTGTGATTCCTCAAGTCTGGCCGCGCATTTTGCCGCCGCTGTCCAATGAGACCATCACACTGGTCAAGGACACTTCTTTGATTTACGTGCTGGCCCTCAATGATCTGCTTCGCGCTGCGCGCGGTATTGTCCAGCGCGACTTTACGACCACACCTTTCATTGTGGCCGCTGCTTTCTATCTTGTGATGACCTTGGTGTTGACCTGGGGCTTCCAGTACCTGGAGAAGCGTTATGCCAAGTACGACGCCTGATGTGATGATTTCTGCGCAGGCCATTCACAAGGCCTTTGGCGGAAATGAAGTGCTGCGCGGGGTATCGCTGGATTTGAAGCGTGGAGAAGTGGTCGCTGTGATTGGTCCTTCGGGCTCAGGTAAAAGCACTTTTCTGCGGTGTTTGAATCATCTGGAGACGATTGATCGCGGCACCATCCTGATTGAAGGTGAGGCGCTGGCCCGCTCCGAAGGCGAAGGCAAGGCGCATTACGTGGCGGAGTCTGAAATTCGTCGCATTGGCCGAAAGATGGGCATGGTGTTCCAAAGCTTCAACCTGTTTCCGCATCTGACAGTGCTGGAAAACATCATTGAAGCGCCCATGCTGGTCAAAAAGCTCAAGCGCGAAGAGATCATTCCCAAAGCCGAAGCCCTGCTCAAGAAGGTCGGCTTGCTGGAAAAGCGCGACGCATATCCCAACCGTCTGTCGGGTGGCCAAAAGCAGCGTGTGGCGATTGCCCGCGCCCTGGCCATGGATCCGGACATCATGCTGTTTGATGAGCCGACATCGGCATTGGACCCTGAGCTGACTGGTGAAGTGCTGCGCACCATGCGTGAACTGGCTGAAGATCGCATGACCATGCTGGTGGTGACCCATGAAATGGGTTTTGCCAGGGAAGTGGCCAATCGCGTGATCTTCATGGATGGGGGGTATATCGTCGAGCAGGCGCCAGCGGAAGCTTTTTTTGCCCAGCCCAGGCATGAACGGACCAAGGCATTCTTACAGAATATGTTGTGAAAAAGCTGCAGCTTGGGCTGCAGTCTTTTTATCCGTAATTTCCTTAATGCTTCGCAGTTTCACAGTATCAAGCGGTTTTTCTTGATGGTTTAGCCTTGTCTGTGTACATTTAGAAACATACATTCATGTATGTTTGTCTGTGTCGCAAGCGGACACCTCGGGCGGCTTGTCTGCACAATATCGACCTTCAACCACATTATTGAGATCAGCATCGAATGAGCCATCCAGCACCTTTAGTGGAGTTGCGCAACGTCACCTTTGGCTATGGTGAACGCATCGTCCTGCGCGACCTCTCTGTGCAGGTGCCGCGGGGCAAAGTCACAGCACTGATGGGTGCGTCCGGCGGTGGCAAAACCACGGTGCTGCGTCTGATTGGTGGACAGGAGCGTGCTCAGCAGGGACAGGTGCTGTTTGGTGGCCAAGACGTTGGGCAGATGGATAGCCGACAGCTGTATGCCATGCGTCGTCGCATGGGCATGTTGTTCCAGTTCGGCGCACTGTTTACCGATATGAGCGTGCTGGACAATGTAGCTTTCCCGCTGCGTGAGCACACCCGCCTGCCAGAAGACATGGTGCGCGACATTGTGCTGATGAAATTGCACGCAGTGGGCCTGCGTGGTGCGCGTGACCTCATGCCCAGTCAGATTTCCGGTGGCATGGCGCGCCGTGTGGCGCTGGCGCGTGCGATTGCCCTTGATCCAGAGCTCATCATGTATGACGAGCCATTTGCGGGGCTGGATCCGATTTCCTTGGGAACTGCTGCACGCCTGATTCGAACGCTCAATGATGCGCTGGGTCTGACCAGCATTCTGGTCTCGCACGATCTGGAAGAAACCTTCCATGTCGCTGACCATGTGGTGATTCTTGGCGCTGGCGGGATTGCCGCCCAAGGTACGCCAGATGAGGTGCGTGCCAACCCGGATCCGCTGGTACAGCAATTCATTCATGCGCAGCCACAGGGGCCGGTCCCGTTTCACTATCCAGCCCCGAGTCTGGAACAGGACTTTGGAGGCCAAGCATGAAGGCCATTGCAGCATTGGGTTTATGGACGCGCCAGCAATTGGCCGGGCTGGGCCGGGCCACGGCACTGTTTGTACGCCTTTTTGGATTGTTGCCAGCGACCTTGTCGCGCTTTCGCCTGCTGAGTGATCAGATTCATTTTTTGGGCAACTATTCGTTGGTCATCATTGCAGTGTCCGGCCTGTTTGTGGGATTCGTGCTGGGCTTGCAGGGCTACTACACGTTGCAGCGTTATGGCTCCGCTGAGGCGCTAGGCTTGCTGGTAGCGCTTTCACTGTTGCGTGAATTGGGACCAGTGGTGACGGCCTTGCTGTTTGCGGGGCGGGCTGGAACGGCATTGACAGCGGAAATTGGCCTGATGAAGGCGGGCGAACAACTGTCTGCCATGGAAATGATGGCGGTAGATCCTGTCAAACGTATTCTGGCTCCCCGTTTTTGGGCTGGATTTGTGACCATGCCACTGTTGGCCGCGGTGTTTAGTGCTGTCGGCATCATTGGCGGCTGGCTGGTCGGGGTAGTGATGATTGGTGTCGACAGCGGTGCCTTCTGGGGACAAATGCAGTCAGGTGTGGACTGGTGGTACGACCTGGGCAATGGCGTCATCAAGAGCATCGTCTTTGGTGTTGCCGTGACTTTTGTGGCCCTGTATCAAGGCTTTATGGCCAAACCGACGCCGGAAGGCGTCTCTCGAGCCACAACACGGACGGTCGTGGTTGCGTCCCTGGCTGTATTGGCGCTGGATTTCTTGCTCACGGCTTCGATGTTCAGCATCTGAAGCGTGAAGATTCTTAAGGACTATGTATGCAGGCTTCTAAAAACGACGTATGGGTCGGCCTCTTTGTGCTGGTGGGTGCTTTGGCGCTGGTGTTCTTGGCATTGCAGTCAGCCAACCTGCTGAGCCTGAGCTTCCAGGAAACCTATAAAGTTACAGCGCGCTTTGACAACATCGGCGGCCTGAAGCCCAAGGCTGCAGTAAAGAGCGCGGGCGTGGTAGTAGGACGTGTAGAAGACATCACGTTTGATGACACAACTTTCCAAGCCACCGTACATCTGGCGATGGAAAAGCGCTACGCTTTCCCTAAGGACAGTTCTCTGAAAATTTTGACCAGTGGCTTGCTGGGAGACCAGTATGTGGGGATTGAGGCCGGGGCTGACGATGCCAACCTGGAAGCAGGAGACCGGGTGACCGCCACGCAGTCTGCCGTGGTGCTGGAGAACCTGATTGGGCAATTCATCTATAGCAAGGCCGAAGATGGTGGCAATGCTGAGGCATCGAAGTAACTAGGCAAGAAAGAAGAAGAAAGGTTTGTGATGGATAAGAAGGCATTGGCTTTAGCTATTCGCATGCGTCAGGCAGGTGCAGCCAGTCTGATTGTCGCTGGTGTGGTGTTGTCTGGCTGTGCTTCCACGCAAGCTGCCAACCCTCAGGATCCTTACGAGGGCTATAACCGTTCCATGACCAGGTTCAACGATGCCGTTGACGATGCTGTATTCAAGCCGGTGGCAACCGCTTATCAGACCATCACCCCCACGCCGGTGCGCACCGCAGTGACCAACTTCTTTGGCAACCTGGGGGATTTGTGGTCGCTGGTGAACCATGCTTTGCAGGGCAACGGCGAGCAGGCTTACAACCACGTCGTTCGCTTCACCACCAATACAGTGCTGGGTTTCGGTGGCTTGCTTGATATTGCTACTGAAATGCAAGTGGACCGTAACAAGCAAGACTTTGGGTTGACGCTGGGTAGCTGGGGTATCAAGCCAGGGCCGTATCTGGTGTTGCCATTTTTAGGCCCTTCCACGGTGCGTGATACCGTGGCATTGCCTGTGGATTGGCAGGGATATGTGCTGGCTGACCTGCGGCCTGTCTCGCACCGAAACAGCCTGACAGGCTTGAATCTGATCAACAAACGCGCCAACTTGCTCAATGCCAGCGACACGCTGGATGCAGCCTCTCTGGATCGTTACGCGCTGATGCGGGATTTCTATTTGAAACAACGTGACCGCTCCAGCAGCCAGGACAATGATGACAACGCGGGTCGTGTCGAAAGCTACGACGACTAAACCGCACAACCAGGCGCATTTGCTCCTGGCGAGAAAGGAAAACGATGATGCAACGCCGTACCTTGACAGCCATGCTGGCTGTTACCGCTGCTCTGTGGGCCACCGCAGCTCCAGCCGCTCTGGCACAAAACGGGGTCGAGGCGCCTGACGCCCTGGTCAAGCGCCTGTCGGTTGATATCTTGGAAACCATCAAGGCTGACCCTGAGCTGCGCAGCGGCAATATTGCCCGCATTTCCCAGGTGGTGGACACCACCGTGATGCCCCATGTGAACTTTCGCCGCATGACTTCGGCGGCAGTTGGTCCTCAGTGGCGCCAGGCTTCCCCCGAGCAGCGCGAACGCCTGCAGCAGGAGTTCAAGCTCATGCTTATTCGTACCTATGCGGGTGCTTTGAAGCAAGTGAGCGATCAGCGCGTGGTGGTCAAGCCTTTGCGTGCAGCTGCTGACGACAAGGACGTGCTGGTACGCACCGAAGTGCATGGCAAGGGCGAGCCTGTGCAGCTGGACTTCCGTCTGGAGAACGCCGATGGCAAGGCATGGAAGATTTACAACCTCAATGTGCTGGGCGTTTGGATGGTGGAAACCTACCGTACCCAGTTTGCGCAGGAGCTCAACAAAGGCGGTATTGATGGCCTGATCAATGCGCTGTCCAGCCGAACCATGGCTGCCGATACCAGCTCTGGTAAATAAAGACACGCCATGCAGCAGACGATTGCACTCCCTTCTGTTTTGACGACGCAAGCCGTCGTCACTGCGCGGGCTGACATGATGGTCCGCATGCAAGGCATACCGTCGGGTGCAACAATTGCACTGGATGCATCTGCAGTGCAGTCGTTTGATTCGGCTGGCCTGGCGTTGTTGCTGGCGTGTCGCCGTGCAGCGCAAGCCCGGCAGCAGAGCCTGCATGTGCAAGGCTGGACGCCGAGTCTGCAGTCTTTGGCACAAGTCTATGGTGTGTTGCCTTTGCTGGACCCGGAACAGGCAGCAACGCAGACTGCGTAGGTGCTTCAAAACCGCGGGACAGGCTGGGTGGCCTGGGGGCCTTAGAATGTCACACTCTCATGCCAGCTGTTTCTATCCAATCTGTCTCCAAGACCTACGCAACCTCCAAAGGTGGTTTTCAGGCACTCAACGCAGTGAGCCTGGATATTGCCGAGGGTGAATTCTTTGGCCTGCTCGGCCCCAATGGCGCGGGTAAGACCACGCTCATCAGTATTTTGGCAGGCTTGGCCAAAGCCACCAGCGGCCGTATCACTGTGATGGGCCAGGATGTGCAGGCAGACTTCGCTGCAGCGCGCAAACAGTTGGGCGTGGTGCCGCAAGAGCTGGTGTTTGACCCATTTTTCAATGTGCGCGAGACATTGCGTCTTCAATCCGGATATTTTGGTGTCAAGAACAACGATGCCTGGATTGATGAGCTGTTGGAAAGCCTGGGCCTGTCCGACAAGGCCAACGCCAATATGCGCCAGCTCTCAGGTGGAATGAAGCGACGTGTGTTGGTTGCACAGGCACTGGTGCACAAGCCGCCCATCATTGTCTTGGATGAGCCCACGGCGGGTGTGGATGTGGAGTTGCGTCAAACGCTGTGGCATTTCATCTCCAAGCTCAACAAGCAAGGCCATACGGTATTGCTGACAACACACTATCTGGAAGAAGCGGAAGCCTTGTGCAACCGCATCGCCATGCTCAAGAACGGCAATGTGGTGGCGCTGGATGAGACGTCCAATCTGCTGAAGACTGCGTCATCCAATGTGCTGCAATTCAAAACTGATAGCGTTTTGCCTGCATCGCTGGCGCCAGTGGCGCGCGTGACCGGGCGCGTGGTGCAATTGCCCGCTCAGGGTCCGCACGATATCGAACGCTTCTTGGCCACGCTGCGTGAGGCCCAGGTGGTGATGGAAGACATGGAAATTCGTCGTGCCGATTTGGAAGATGTATTTCTTCAAGTCATGAAGGGGGCTGCCTGATGTTCCCCCAGATGCAAGGCTGGACCTCGCTGTTCTACAAGGAAATTCTGCGTTTTTGGAAGGTGAGTTTCCAGACAGTCGCAGCACCTGTGATGACAGCAGTGCTGTATCTGCTGATATTTGGTCATGTGCTGGAAGATCATGTGCAGGTATTTGATGGCGTGGGCTATACCGCCTTTTTGGTGCCGGGACTTGTGATGATGAGCGTGTTGCAAAACGCATTCGCCAATAGCTCGTCCAGCCTGGTGCAAAGCAAGATCATGGGCAGCGTGGTGTTTATCTTGTTGACACCACTGTCGCACTGGGCTTGGTTTGCGGCCTATGTCGGTTCTTCCATCGTTCGGGGTCTGGCCGTTGGTTTGGGCGTATACATCGTCACCTTGTTCTTCACGCCTGCGGTCGCTGTAGCGCCGTTATGGATAGTGATATTTGCCTTTCTGGGTGCTGCCTTGCTGGGTACGTTGGGACTGATTGCCGGTTTGTGGGCCGATAAATTCGATCAGATGGCAGCCTTTCAGAACTTTCTGATCATGCCCATGACATTTCTTTCGGGTGTGTTTTATTCGATTCAATCGCTGCCACCTTTTTGGCAGCAGGTTAGCCATTTGAATCCGTTTTTCTACATGATTGACGGCTTTCGCTATGGTTTCTTCGGCCAGAGCGATGTCTCTCCCTGGATGAGTCTGGGCATCGTGGGTGTAGCGTGGTTGGCCGTGAGTGCTGTGGCCATCCATTTGCTGCGTATTGGCTACAAAATTCGCCATTGATTGTGCGTGCCTTTGGGTGCGCTGCCACTTCGACTGCAGCGCACGCGCTGCATGCATTGAGAACACTATGACAGCTGATCAACTCCAATCCATCATCCGCGCAGGCTTGAGCTGTGAGCATTTGGCCGTGGAAGGTGATGGACGCCATTGGTACGCCACCATTGTCTCGGCAGAGTTTGAGGGCAAGCGCCTGCTGGCGCGTCAGCGTCTGGTGTATGCAACGCTGGGTGAGCGTATCAAGACCGATGAAGTCCATGCTTTGTCGATGAAGACCTTCACTCCGGCAGAATGGGCAAGCAAGGCTGACTAAGCAGCCCCTTCACACATTTCTGTTTGCGCTGAACCCGGGGGGCTTGGCGTGATTTCATTTCAATTTCGATTCAAGGCTCCAACGCCATGGACAAACTTCTCATTCGCGGTGGCCGTGCTTTGCACGGTGAAGTGCTGATTTCTGGTGCCAAAAACGCTGCATTACCCGAGCTGTGCGCGGCTCTGCTGACGGCACAGCCCGTAACCTTGCATAACGTGCCCCGTCTGCAGGATGTGGCCACCATGCTCAAGCTCATCCGCAACATGGGTGTGGCTGCCGAGCGCGATGACAATGGCACGGTCTCGCTGAATGCGGGCGCGCTGAACAACCCAGAGGCACCGTACGAGCTGGTCAAAACCATGCGTGCTTCCGTGCTGGCGCTGGGGCCTTTGCTGGCACGTTTTGGTCATGCCAAGGTTTCGCTGCCGGGAGGCTGTGCCATTGGCTCGCGTCCTGTGGATCAGCACATCAAGGGCTTGCAAGCCATGGGCGCGGTCATTACCGTGGAAAACGGGTACATGAACGCCAGCTTGCCTGCGGGCTGGAAGCGTTTGAAAGGTGCACGCATTACCACTGACATGGTGACGGTGACGGGCACGGAGAATTTTCTGATGGCAGCGGCGCTTGCAGAAGGCGAGACAGTGCTGGAAAACGCCGCCATGGAGCCCGAAATCACGGATCTGGCTGAAATGCTCATCAAGATGGGGGCCAGGATTGAAGGCCATGGCACCAGCCGTATCACCATTCAAGGCGTGGAGTCACTCCATGGCTGTGAGCATGCCGTGGTGGCTGACCGCATTGAGGCAGGAACCTTTCTGTGCGCTGTGGCCGCCACGGGGGGGAATGCTTTCCTGCGCAATGGTCGTGCCGACCATCTGGGGGCTGTGATCGACAAACTGGTGGAAGCCGGGGCCGAGGTGCAGCAAGAGGAGGGCGGGTTGCGGGTGCGCAGCAATGGTCACTTGAAGGCGCAGAGCTTCCGCACCACTGAATACCCAGGGTTCCCTACCGACATGCAGGCGCAATTCATGGCGCTGAATCTGGTGGCCGAAGGCACCAGCACGGTGACGGAGACCATCTTTGAAAACCGCTTCATGCATGTCAACGAGATGATGCGTCTAGGGGCACAGATCACCACCGAAGGCCGTCTGGCAACCGTGGTGGGTGGCGCTCCATTGTCAGGGGCTACCGTGATGGCGACGGACTTGCGCGCTTCGGCCAGCTTGGTGATTGCCGGTCTGGTGGCCAAGGGTGAGACCCTGGTGGACCGCATTTATCACCTGGATCGGGGCTATGACCGCATGGAAGCCAAGCTGCGCGGCTTGGGCGCTGATATTGAAAGAGTGTCGCAATGAGCATCACCATTGCCCTGTCCAAGGGCCGTATCTATGAGGAAACCGTGCCTTTGCTGGCAGCAGCTGGCATTGAGGTGACGGAAGACATCGAGAAATCACGCAAGCTGATTTTTGAAACCACCAACCCCGACGTGCGTGTGGTGCTGGTGCGCGCCTCGGATGTACCGGTGTATGTGCAGTACGGTGGTGCAGACCTTGGGGTCTCAGGCTCCGACTCCCTGATTGAGCATGGTGGACAGGGACTGTACCAGCCACTGGATTTGCAGATTGCCAAGTGCCGTGTCAGCGTGGCCGTGCGCAATGGTTTTGACTATGCACATGCCGTCAAACAGGGTGCGCGTCTGAAGGTTGCGACCAAGTACACCACGATCGCGCGTGAGTTTTTCGCCAAAAAGGGTGTTCACGTCGACATGATCAAGCTCTACGGCTCGATGGAGCTGGCTCCGCTGACTGGCATGGCAGATGCCATCGTGGATCTTGTTTCCACTGGCAACACCTTGCGTGCCAATGATCTGGTGGAGGTGGAGCCCATCATCGATATCAGTTCGCGTCTGGTGGTCAATCAGGCATCGCTCAAGCTCAAACAAAAGCCGCTGCGCCACATCATTGATGCATTCGCGCAGGCGGTTGCCGCCAAGAACAACTAATTCTCTTCCCCACTGTTGAAGCAGTAAGTACTATGGAAATCGCAGCTAACCCCCTTCGTCTGTCCACCGCGGATGCCAATTTCGAGCATGATTTTGCGCAACGTCTGCATTGGTCAGCCGACACGGATGCAGCGATCGAGCAGCGTGTGGCGGACATTCTGGCAGATGTGCAAGCACGCGGCGATGCGGCCGTGCTGGAGTACACCGCGCGCTTTGATGGTCTGGATGTCTCAAGCATGCAAGCGCTTGAGCTGACGCAGACGGAACTCAAAGCTGCTTTTGACAGCCTGGGCGATGCGCAAAAGCATGCGCTTCAAGCGGCTGCCAAGCGAGTACGTACCTATCACGAAGCCCAGAAAAAGGCCAATGGCGAGAGCTGGAGCTACCGTGACGAAGATGGCACACTGCTGGGGCAAAAAGTCACGCCTCTGGACCGCGTGGGCATTTATGTGCCCGGTGGCAAAGCGGCTTACCCTTCCAGCGTGTTGATGAACGCCATTCCTGCGCATGTGGCGGGTGTGCCTGAAATCATCATGGTTGTGCCGACCCCCAAGGGGGAGAAGAATCCTCTGGTGCTGGCAGCGGCCTATGTGGCTGGTGTGCACCGCGCCTTCACTGTTGGTGGCGCGCAAGCGGTGGCAGCCCTGGCCTATGGCACGGCCACTGTGCCCAAGGTGGACAAGATCACGGGACCCGGCAATGCGTACGTGGCCAGCGCCAAAAAGCGCGTATTTGGCCTGGTGGGTATCGACATGATTGCTGGTCCCTCGGAAATTCTGGTGCTGGCCGATGGCACGACGCCCCCGGACTGGGTGGCCATGGACCTGTTCAGCCAGGCCGAGCACGACGAGCTGGCGCAATCCATCTTGCTGTGCCCTGATGCTGCTTATATTGATGCGGTCCAGGCATCGATTGACCGCCTGCTGCCTGAAATGCCGCGCAAGGAAATCATCGCCAAGAGCCTGAATGGCCGTGGCGCACTGATTCTGACCCGCAACATGGAAGAAGCCTGCGCCATCTCCAACCGCATTGCGCCTGAGCACCTGGAGGTTTCCAGCAACGATCCGCACAAGTGGGAGCCTTTGCTCAAGCATGCCGGAGCCATCTTTCTGGGTGCCTACACCAGTGAATCGCTGGGCGACTATTGCGCAGGCCCTAACCACGTGTTGCCTACCAGCGGTACGGCACGTTTCTCGTCGCCCCTGGGTGTCTATGATTTCCAGAAGCGCTCCAGCCTGATTGAAGTCAGCGAAGCCGGTGCGCAAGTGCTGGGCAAGATTGCCGCAGAGCTGGCGTATGGCGAAGGTCTGCAAGGCCACGCCCGTGCCGCAGAAATGCGTTTGAAGTAAAGCGTGCAGTCGTTCACCCAAGCCGTGCAGTTGCTGTACGGCTTTTTTGTTTCTGGCTTGGGCGGAGGTGCAGCCAATTGGTTTCAAGAAGTTTTATCGCTCGCTGCATTTTGATTTTGCAGAGACACTGGTGTGTTCATTCGAAACATTCCAAGGAGCCAGTCCATGTCCTCTCGCCAAGCACCTTGCTGCCTACGTTGGCTACAGCGCTTCCTCGGCTTGCTGCTTGTGTCCGGTCTGGCTGCTTGCAGTGCGCCTGCCCCCAGTGTTGAACAGGTGGCGCAGCAGCGCACGCTGGAGGAGCGGACACCGCAACTACAAGCCACAGCTTCCTCTGGTCTGAGTGCCCGAGCGGCAGCACCCCACGCGGCATCCACCCTGGGGACGCAGTGGGGTGAAGGGCGAGAGTCCTTCACACAGCTTATCCAGGCTTCACGTGTGACGCCAGATCGGCCCAATGCCGTCGGGCAACTGCGTTACTCCGATGAGCGCAGCATCCTGCAGGCGCTGGGGAAATATGGGCAGCGACAGCTCAATGTGTTGCTGGCCCAGGGTGAAGTGGAGTTACGGGTGGTCAATGGCTATGGTCAGGTTCTGCGCATCTTCAGCACTTCAGGGGCGGGCGATTACTACGTCGCAGGCAGCGAAGGGGATCACTATGAACTGGTCTATACGAACCGCAGTCAGCGCAATTACGAAGTAGTCACCACGGTCGACGGTCTGGATGTGCTGTCGGGGCAACCGGGCAGCATGCGCAACGCCGGGTATCTCTTGCGCCCGGGCGAGCGTTTGGTGATTGACGGCTTTAGAAAAAATGACCGCGAGGTGGCTGCTTTCAGGTTTTCAGGCAAAGCAAGGGCCTATGCGAGCAATACGCCCGCCGGAGATGCGCGCAATATCGGTGTGATCGGCACAGCACTGTTCGAAGTTCGGCTGCTTGCGCGTGATCCAGTTCGTCAACCGCGCGCGACACCTCAGGGCAACTCGCAAGAGCCACAGGCTTTCCCTGCAGACCGCGGCAATTACGCTCCACCCCCGCTGTATGGTCGTTAAGGCCGAGAGGACCGCAGCACAAGCCGGGCACTGCAGAGCTTTTGCTATATGTGGACTGCCCGCAAGTCTCAAAGATATTGGTTGATGGAAGTTTCTTGTTACACGATTTTCGTGTCACACGAAAATCGTGTAGACTCGTGCGCATGAAGAACGTCACCATTACCGTAGAAGACAGCGTGCTGGAGTGGGCACGCATCGAGGCTGCACGTCGAGGCACCAGTGTCTCGCGCATGCTGGGTGACTTCATGGCTGAAATGCAGCGCAGAGAAGATACTTACGAGCGTGCTTATCTGGCGTGGCGCACCGACGAGCGCACCTGGAAAGCGCAAGCTCCATCCTCCAGTGCCCTGCGTCGTGCCAGTGGCAAGCGTTCGAATGCTTTGCAAGATGGGCAAGCCGGGGATGCTGCATGAACACGGTATTTGTAGATACTTCGGTGCTGATTGCAGCTGAAGATACAGGAAATGTCGCCCTTTATGAGGCGGTTCTGAGCTGGCTGGATGTGCTTTGGCACAGTCGCGCAGGGCGCACGGGCAATCAGGCGCTGGTGGAGTTTTACGAGCAGGTCACCACTGCCGAAATACCTCTGCCGCAGGGTGACGCGCGTGCGGCCATCCGCCGTTACCAGACCTGGAATCCATGGAAAACCGATGCTGCAACGCTGGAAACCGCGTGGGCTGTGCAGGCACGCCATGAGCTGCCCTTTGCCGATTGTCTGGCGGTGGCTTGTGCCCAGCACAGCGGCTGCGAGTGGATGCTGACGCTGCACCTGCCCCACGGTGCGCAATATGGCGGTGTCACCATGGTGAATCCGCAGCAGCAGGCACCGCAAAATGAATTGAAAGCGTCTGAGTCACCACGTTGACCTGCGTTGGATTTTGTGAAGAAATTGGAAAGTGTGAACCCCATGTCTGCAGCCTCAATCTCTACCAAGGCCCTGGAACGTATTCGCTCCGATGTGCGCGCCATGCATGCCTACCATGTGCAACCTGCGCAAGGTTTGCTGAAGATGGACACCATGGAGAACCCATTCCGTCTTCCGCTGGAATTGCAAAAGGCTCTGGGTGAGCGATTGGGAGTCCTGGAAATCAACCGCTACCCAGGTGAGCGTCTGGAAGTCCTGAAACAAATGCTCATGGACTACGCCGGTGCGCCTGAGGGCAGTGCGGTGTTGCTGGGCAATGGCTCGGACGAAGTGATTTCCATGCTGGCGCTGGCAACCGCACAGCCGGGTGCGCAAGGCCGCCGGGCTACCATGCTGGCACCCATGCCGGGTTTTGTGATGTATCCGCTGTCAGCGCAGTTGCAAGGCCTGGATTTTGTGGGTGTTCAGCTGACGCAAGACTTTGACCTGGATGTGCCCGCCATGCTTGCGGCGATTGGCGAGAAAAAGCCTGCCATCACCTACATTGCCTATCCCAATAACCCCACGGCCACGCTGTGGGCCGAGGACAAGGTACAGGCAGTGATTGATGCCGTGGGCGCAATCGGTGGTTTGGTGGTGATGGATGAGGCTTACCAGCCATTTGCCAGCCGCAGCTGGATTGACCAGATGCGCGCCTTCCCTGAGCGCAACACCCATGTGCTGCTGATGCGCACTCTCTCCAAGTTTGGTCTGGCTGGCGCGCGTCTGGGTTATCTGATTGGGCCTGCTGCCATCGTCAACGAACTGGATAAAGTGCGTCCTCCTTACAACATCAGTGTGCTCAATTGCGAGACGGCAATTTTTGCGCTGGAGCACGCACCGCTGTACGCAGAGCAAGCTGCGGCCATTCGTGCTGAGCGCAAACCCTTGATGGATGCGTTGGGCGCTCTGGAAGGCATAGACAAAGTCTGGCCTTCCGAGGCGAATATGGTCTTGGTTCGGGTGCGCGATGCAGGTGCAGCGCAAGCCGCCATGAAGCAGCGCGGCGTGTTGGTGAAAAATGTCGCGGCCATGCACTCCTTGCTGGCCAATTGCCTGCGACTGACCGTAGGCACCCGTGAAGAAAATGCCCAAATGCTGGCAGCCCTGAAGGAATCGCTATGAGCAATGCACTCGTCCCCTCCACCGCTACCACTGTCGATTGCACCGCCCGCGTGGCTGAGGTGCAGCGCAATACTGCCGAAACCCGCGTACATGTGCGCGTGGACCTGGACGGTACAGGCAAGGCACGTTTGGCATCTGGCATTGGTTTTCTGGACCATATGCTGGACCAGATTTCCCGACATGGGTTGATTGATCTGAATGTGGACTGCGAAGGTGATCTGCACATTGATGGACACCATACGGTGGAAGACATCGGCATCACTATTGGCCAGGCTTTTGCCAAAGCCGTAGGCGATAAAAAGGGTATTCGTCGCTATGGACATGCCTATGTTCCGCTGGACGAGGCTTTGTCGAGGGTGGTGATCGATTTCTCGGGCCGTCCGGGTTTGCACATGGATTGCAAGTTCACTGCTGGTCGCATTGGTGAACTGGATACCCAGTTGGTGTACGAGTTTTTCCAAGGCTTTGTGAACCATGCCGGCGTCACACTGCACATCGATAATTTGAAGGGTTTCAACGCGCACCACCAGTGCGAAACCATTTTCAAGGCGTTTGCCCGGGCTTTGCGTTTTGCGCTGGAGCGTGATGAACGCATGGCCGGCGTGATTCCTTCTACCAAGGGTAGCCTGTAAAAGAGCGCAATCAGTGCATGCCCGTGAGCGGATGTTGTGTGCTGGTGCATTAAAACTCAGCAATAAATTGCGCGAAGTGTTATGAGTTCCATGAACAACATCGTGGCCGTGGTTGATTACGAGATGGGCAATTTGCGCTCGGTCTCGCAGGCCGTCAAAACCGCTGCTTTGGGCACCGATGTACAAGTCATCGTTACCCAGGATCCTGCCGAAGTGCGTGCGGCCAGCCGGATTGTGTTGCCCGGTCAAGGAGCCATGCGCGATTGCATGGCCGCATTGAAAGCGTCGGGCCTGCAAGAGGCTGTGCTGGAGGCCGCGGCCAGCAAGCCTTTGTTTGGCGTGTGCGTGGGCATGCAAATGCTGCTGGAGCACAGCGAAGAAGGTGATACGCCATCCCTGGGGCTGATTCCGGGCTGCGTCAAACGCTTTGATCTGGCGGGGCGGCTTCAGCCGGATGGCAGCCGCTTCAAGGTGCCGCAAATGGGGTGGAATCAAGTGTTCCCCACTGAGCCTGGCGGCGTGCGTCACCCCATCTGGGAGGGGATTCCTGACGGGGCCTACTTCTACTTTGTACACAGCTTCTATGCGGTTCCAGCTGATGCTGCATATTGCGCCGCAGAGACAGATTACGGTGGAAGGTTTGCATCTGCCGTTGCACGCGATAAGATTTTTGCTACGCAGTTCCATCCCGAGAAAAGTGCGGATCACGGCATTCAGCTGTACCGCAATTTCCTCCACTGGAACCCGTAAGCTCACACTCTCCTCAACCCTGGCCACATTTTCGTTAGGCCAACTCTAAGGCAAAGCCTCTCGCACATCATGCTGCTGATTCCCGCCATCGACCTCAAAGACGGCCAATGCGTCCGACTCAAACAAGGTGACATGGAGCAATCCACCACATTTGGTGATCCCGCCGAAATGGCGCGCAAATGGCTGGACGCTGGTGCTCGCCGCCTGCATCTTGTGGACTTGAATGGCGCGTTTGCGGGCCAGCCCAAGAACTTGTCCGCTATCAAGGCTATCCTGAAGGAAGTCGATGGTGAGATCCCCGTGCAACTCGGTGGTGGCATCCGCGATCTGGACACCATTGAGCGTTATATCGACGCAGGCATGGAATACATCATCATCGGCACCGCCGCAGTGAAGAACCCCGGTTTTCTGCAAGACGCATGCAGTGCGTTTGCGGGCCACATCATCGTGGGCTTGGACGCCAAAGATGGCAAGGTGGCGGTCGATGGCTGGAGCAAGCTGACCGGCCAGGACGTGATTTCCACTGCCAAGCGTTTTGAAGACTGGGGCGTGGATTCCATCATCTACACCGATATTGGCCGCGACGGCATGCTGTCGGGCATCAACATAGAGGCCACTGTGAAGCTGGCGCAGGCGGTGCGCATTCCAATCATCGCTTCTGGCGGTCTGGCCAGCATCAAAGACATCGAGCAACTGTGCGCGGTGGAAGAAGAGGGCGTAGAAGGCGTGATCTGCGGTCGTGCAATTTACACCGGTGATCTGGACTTTGCTGCAGGCCAGAAGCTGGCGGACAAGCTCAGTGGTTACGACGACGAAGACCTAGACCTAGAAGACGACGCGTAATGACCCAACCAAAAGCCACGCGAGAAGTCTGGCGTGGCCTTGCTTGCACGCTGTTCGTCTTACCCAATGGGGATAGCGTGCGGGTCTCTGATTTTGGAGCCCAGGTGCTGTCCTGGTCAGCACGGGGCTGCGAGCGCATGTTTCTCTCCGAGCGCGCAGTGCTGGATGGGACCGCGGCCATTCGTGGCGGTGTGCCAGTCTGCTTTCCGCAGTTCAATGCGCGTGGTCCTCTGCCCAAACACGGTTTGGCGCGGCGAGCCACCTGGCAGTGGATGGACGCGCAAACGGATGCGGATGGCGCTGCCATGTCAGCGCGTTGGTGCTGGGATGCGCAGCAGCCCTTGCATGCAGACTTTCCGCACGGCCTGCGTGCCGAGCTGGAGGTGATGCTCTCGCCAGATACTTTGCGGGTGCAACTGTCTGTGACCAACACCGGCAGCACAGCCTTGGCCTTTACGGGGGCGCTGCACACCTATCTGGCGGTGCAGGGGGCAGATATTGCAGCTTTGCATGGTCTGGACGGGGCTGCCTTCTGGGATGCTGCAAAAAACTTTGCACCCGCGGTACAAGAAGGTGCAGTCGCGCTGGGGCAAGAGCTTGATCGTGTCTATACCCGTGCAGTGCAGCCTTTGCAACTGCGTGATGCTGCAGGCACTTTGCAGATCAGCCAGGACGTGGCCTGGTCAGAAACTGTGGTCTGGAACCCCGGCCCTACGCTTGGCGCCAGTTTGCAGGACATGCAGCCTGCTGACTGGATGCGTATGCTGTGTGTGGAGGCGGCAGCCATCAACCAGCCCATTGCCTTGCATCCAGGCCAGCATTGGCAAGCCGCCCAAACCATGCAGGTACAGGATTAAGCGCCTGCAATCCGCCCCAGATTTTCAACCGTTAGAAAAAGTTTTTTTCATGCTCGCCAAACGCATCATTCCTTGCCTCGACGTGACCGGTGGCCGTGTGGTCAAAGGGGTCAACTTTCTGGAGCTGCGCGATGCCGGAGATCCCGTGGAAATTGCTGCGCGCTACAACGCACAAGGGGCAGATGAACTGACCTTTCTGGACATCACTGCCACCAGTGATGGTCGCGATCTGATCTTGCCCATCATCGAGGCGGTGGCGTCGCAGGTGTTCATTCCACTAACTGTGGGTGGTGGCGTGCGCACTGTGGAAGATGTGCGCCGCCTGCTCAACGCAGGTGCGGACAAGACCAGCTTCAACTCGGCGGCCATCGCCAATCCTTCCACCATCAATGCCTGCTCCGATAAATACGGTGCGCAGTGCATTGTGGTGGCCATTGACGCCAAGCGCCGCACCCCTGAGGATGAGCAGCGCATTGGTCCGAATGGCACGCCCATGGGGCCAGGTTGGGATGTGTACAGCCACGGTGGACGCAAGAATGTAGGACTGGATGTGATTCGCTGGGCCGAAGAAATGGCGCAGCGTGGTGCAGGTGAGATCTTGCTTACCAGCATGGACAAAGATGGCACCAAGAGCGGTTTTGACTTGGCGCTGACTCGTGCGGTCTCGGACGCGGTGGGCGTGCCGGTGATTGCATCGGGTGGCGTTGGCAACCTTGATCACTTGGCTGACGGGGTGCAACAAGGTGGTGCCGATGCGGTGCTGGCCGCCAGCATCTTCCACTACGGTGAATACACCGTGCAGCAGGCGAAAGAGCGCATGCGTGAGCGCGGCATACCCGTGCGTCTTTGAGTTGAGTCGCAAAACAGACTTTGATACTTCTTTGCCTGCGATTGTCGAAACGCAGCGAGGGTCTTCGTTCGGGAGCTTCGTTTTAAGCGCGCCTTTGCAAGGTGGTAGTTTGTCTTTTAACCCATGAAAACGAGTAGCTTGCGCTTGCAAATAAGGTGCTTGCTAGTGTCTTGATATGAAAGATGGCTATTGGCTGGTACCAGTAGCTATTTAAAACAGGAATTCCGATGAGCTGGCTTGATCAAGTGAAATGGGATGCGCAGGGTCTGGTACCCGTGATTGCGCAGGAACACAGCACCGGTGATGTGGTGATGTTTGCGTGGATGAACCGTGAAGCGCTGCAAAAAACGGCTGAACTGGGCCGCGCCGTGTACTTCAGCCGCTCACGCAACAGGCTGTGGTTCAAGGGCGAAGAGTCCGGCCATGTGCAGACTGTGCACGAGATGCGTATTGATTGCGATAACGATGTCATTCTGCTCAAAATTACCCAGCAGGGGCATGAGCCAGGTATTGCCTGTCATACCGGTCGCCACTCTTGTTTTTACAGTGTGTTCAAGGACGGACAGTGGGTCGCCATTGATCCAGTCTTGAAAGATCCCGCATCCATCTATAAATAACAATCATGTCTGAAGAAAATACTGTCTCGGTCGAAGGTGGCTTGGCTCGTCTTGCTTCCGTCATCGAAAGTCGTAAAGCTATCAATGGCGGAGATCCCGAAAAAAGCTATGTGGCCCGTTTGTTGCATAAAGGCCCTGATGCTTTCTTGAAGAAGATTGGAGAGGAAGCCACTGAAGTGGTGATGGCTGCCAAGGATGTGGATGCCGGTGCTGACAAGGGGAAAATCCTTTATGAAGTAGCGGATTTATGGTTTCACTCCATGATTGCACTGTCGCACTATGGGCTCACTCCCGCTGACGTCGTGGCTGAACTGGAGCGCCGTGAAGGTACCAGTGGCCTGGAAGAAAAAGCTTTGCGCAAAGCCAAAGAGCGTGCTGCGCAGGAAGGAAAACCTGAGTGAACGAAGATATTGTTGAAGTCCGCGCAGTAGACAAAGCCACGCTGGATGGGCTGAAGGCCTGGGGCTGGATCAGCTACATCCTTCATCTGGTTGTGGCGGTGACAGCAGTGGTTCCGGGGGCGCAGATCAGCGTCTTGGTGCTAGTAGTGGCCTTGGTGATTGACTTGGTCAAACGCTCCGATGCACAAGGCACCTGGCATGAATCGCACTTTTCATGGCGTCTGCGTAGCGTGATCTGGGCGGGTATCTTGTACGTCGTGACGGCGCCACTGTGGTTATTGTTCCTGCTGCCCGGCTGGATTGCCTGGTGCATCATATCCATCTGGTTCCTGTATCGCATCGTGCGCGGCATGGTGGCGATGAACAAGCAACAACCCTTGCCGGTTTAACCAGTCTTTGGAAGTCCGCCGATGCAAGCGTCCCATGCTCCCTCTGCGCAATGCCTCAATCTGGCGCTTCAAGGAGGCGGTTCTCATGGGGCTTTTACATGGGGCGTTCTGGATGCGTTGTTGGAAGACGGGGGGTTCTGCTTTCCAGGGATCAGTGGCACCAGTGCTGGAGCAATGAACGCTGTGGCGTTGGCACAAGGGTTTGCAGCGGCTGCTTTGGAGCATCCTGATGACCCTGTGGTACGCCAAGCTAAAGCCTGTCATCTGGCTCGCGCTGCACTGAAAAAGCTCTGGGAAGGTGTGGGCACCATGGGAGCCTTCACGCTGGGAGTGCCTGTGGCGAGCAACCCGCTCATGAGCATGATGAGCCAATTTCTCTCGCCCTATCAGACCAATCCGCTGGATATCAATCCGTTGCGCAAGTTGCTTGAGCGTGTGGTCGACTTTGACATGCTGGGGCGGGCTTGGGAGTTGGATGGTATGCCCAGGCTCTTTGTCTGTGCCACGAATGTACGCACGGGCAAGGGAGAGATTTTCACTGGAAAGCGCTTGAGTGCCGATGCTGTCATGGCCAGCGCCTGTCTGCCGCAGCTTTACCAGGCAGTGGAAATTGAAGGTGAGCGCTATTGGGATGGAGGGTTTTCCGGTAACCCAGCGCTATATCCGCTCATTTATCGCACGACTTGCAGCGACATGTTGCTGGTACAGATCAATCCCATTGAGTCGCCGGATCTGCCTGACACCGCAGGCGACATCATGGAGCGCACCAATGAGATCATGTTCAACGCCGGGCTGCTTGGTGAGCTGCGCGCCATTGACTTCGTGCGCCGTTTGCTCGCCGAAGGTCGTCTGGATGCTGCCAAGTACAAAAGTGTGCTGATGCACCGGATTGATGGCGGCGCAGCCTTAAGCCGCTTTGGAGCCGCCAGCAAATCGCGGGTCGATATGGTGTTCCTGTTGCGATTGTTCGAGCTGGGTCGCAAACAGGGGCTGCAATGGGTGCATGATCATCGCCAAGACGTTGGTGTGCGGCAGACCTTGCAGATTGTGGACAATGCTTAGCACAAGCGGCCATGGTGCCGCATTTCACCTGACAACGAGAGAATGAGTTTTTGATGACTGATCACGCACACATTGCGCATGACCCCAATTGCATATTTTGCAAGATCATTTCCGGTCAAATTCCCAGCCGCAAGGTGTTTGAGGACGATGAAGTTTTTGCCTTTCACGATATCAACCCTGCAGCTCCGGTCCACTTTTTGATTGTGCCGAAAAAGCATATTGTCTCAATGGCTCACGTCACACCAACTGACGAGGCATTGCTGGGCAAGATCATGGCCATGGCTCCCAGGCTTGCGCTGGAGCAGGGATGCAACCCGTATCCTGATGGAGGGTTTCGCATCGTGGTGAATACTGGTAGCGAAGGTGGGCAGGAAGTTCATCACCTGCACGCTCACGTGTTGGGTGGACCTCGTCCTTGGAAGCGCGGTTAAAAGTTTGCTGACATACCGGGTGTGCTGCATAAACATAAGGCCATCTCGGGCGCTATGTTGCGGTCTCCCGTCTAAAATGACCTGTATTCGTTAGGAGAAATCTCATGGGAACGTTTTCCGTCTGGCACTGGCTGATTGTGCTGTTGATCGTGGTTTTGGTGTTCGGTACCAAGAAGCTCAAAAACTTGGGCGGCGATCTGGGTAGTGCAGTGAAGGGCTTCAAGGATGGCATGAAGGATGGCACGGCAGATGACGCCGCCACCGAAAAGACTGCTGTTGCGGACCAGACCAAGGCCGACAAGACCACCATTGACGTTGACGCCAAGCAAAAGAGCTGATGGTTGAGCATGGCAGCAAGCACCTGCAAGGGGCGTTGGCATGATTGATATCGGAATCTCGAAACTGGCGCTCATTGGCGCGGTAGCTCTGGTGGTCATCGGGCCAGAGAAGCTGCCACGCGTGGCACGTACCGTAGGTACGCTGATTGGCAAGGCGCAGCGTTATGTGTCTGATGTCAAGGCTGAGGTGAACCGCTCCATGGAGCTCGATGAGCTCAAGAAGATGAAGGAGTCGGTGGAAACTGCAGCGCGTGACGTGGAGAAGTCGGTGCACTCGGCTTCTAGCGACTTTCAAAAAGACTGGCGCGAAGCCACCGATTTTGAGTCGGCTTACAACAGCAGCTCCAGTACCCTGGCCAGTGATTACGACAGCTTTGACAGCTACAGCGCTGTCACGCCTGCCTATAAAAATCCCGGTAAGAACTTCCGCCTCAAGCGGGGGGCTGTGCCACGCTGGTACAAGGCACGTGCAGGGGTGCGCACCCATGTGCAATCGGGCGCTGCGCGTGTCGCTCGGTTTAGACCCAAGCGCTGAGTTGCGATGCCAGTGCCAAGCTTTGTATTAAAGGCTGCGCTGGTGTTTTTCTCTTGATCCGCAGGGCCGCAAGGCCCGGTTCTTTTTTCGACCATGTCCGACAAATCCACCAAAGACGACGAGCTGGCCGGCTCTGAGCAGCCCTTTGTGCAGCATCTCATGGAGCTGCGTGACCGGCTGCTGTATTGCATTTACGGCATTGCTGTGGCGGTGGCTGTGCTGGCCATCTGGCCCGGCCCCAATGGCTTGATCGACTTTATTGCGCAGCCCATCAAGGCGCATATGCCGCCTGACGCCAAGCTGATTGCGGTTGGCGTGTTCTCGCCATTTTTTGTGCCACTCAAGGTGCTGATGATGGTGGGCATCTTGGCGGTGCTGCCATGGATCATGTATCAGCTCTGGGCCTTCGTGGCGCCAGGCCTTTACTCGCATGAAAAGAAGTTTGCTCTGCCATTGATCATTTTTGGCAGCGTGCTGGCTTACATCGGTATTGCCTTTGTGCAGTTCTTTGTGTTGGACAAGATGTTTGGCTTTATCCAGGGCTTTACGCCAGAGAGCGTGGCTGCGACACCTGATATTGCCTCGTATGTAGAAGCTATTTTGTCGTTGTATCTGGCTTTTGGCTTGGCATTTCAGGTGCCGATCGTGGTGATGCTGCTGGTCCGCTTTGGCATTGTGGAGGTGGAAAAGCTTAAAAGCTTCCGTGGTTACTTCGTGGTGCTGGCCTTCATCGTGGCTGCCGTTGTCACGCCTCCAGATGTGATCTCCCAGTTGGCGCTGGCGATTCCCATGTGCTTGCTTTATGAAGTGGGCATCATTGGCGCGGGCTGGTTTGCCAAGGCTTCCAAAAAAACTGAAGATCAGGAAGCTGAGCCTGACCAAGTCTAAGTCTTCATCAACCAGTCTCCCAGGGACATAAAAAAATCCCGCCGATCCACATGTGGTCTGCGGGATTTTTTATGCTCTGCCTGCTTCCAGGATGGCCATGGACAATGCATCAGGAGTTGTTTGGTGTTTGGCCAGGCCATGAAGAAACGGTTGATGGCATGGCCTGGCCAAGCATTAGAGCACGCAAACGTGCCAATGAATTAACGTGGCTGGCGCATGCGCTGGGGCGCAGGACGAGCGGATGGGGTGATGTTGAGGGTCAGATTCTCTGCTCCCCGCTGCACACTGAAGGTTGCGCTGGTTCCGGGCTGCAAGGATGCAACGGCTGTCATCATTTCAGCAACATTGCGGACCTGGCGACTATCAACCTCCACAATCACATCTCCAGGCAACATGCCCGCCTTGGCAGCAGGGCCGGCTTGCAGCACGCCAGTGATGATGACGCCCTGCTTGGCTTGCACGCCAAAGGTTTCAGCCAACTCAGGAGACAGCTCATTGGGTTCCACGCCAATCCAGCCGCGCGTGACCTTGCCGTCTTTGACCAGACCATCCATGACGATCTTGGCGGTGGAGACTGGAATGGCAAAGCCAATGCCCATGCTGCCGCCAGAGCGGGAGTAGATGGCGGTATTGATGCCCAGCAGATTGCCTTCCACATCAATCAACGCACCGCCCGAGTTGCCGGGATTGATGGCTGCATCGGTCTGAATAAAGTTCTCAAAGGTGTTGATGCCCAACTCACTGCGGCCGAGAGCACTCACAATGCCGCTCGTCACTGTCTGGCCAACACCAAAAGGATTGCCAATTGCCAGTACCGTATCGCCCACCAAGGCGTGATCGGAGTTGCCCAGCACGATGACCGGCAGATTGTCCATCTCAATTTTCAGGACCGCCAAATCGGTTTCAGGGTCGGTGCCAATGATGCGGGCAACTGCGACACGGCTGTCTGCCAGTGTGACTTCAATCTGGTCCGCTCCTTCAACCACGTGGTTGTTGGTGAGAATGTAGCCGTCCGGGCTGACAATCACGCCGCTGCCCAGTCCGGTTTGTTGTTGCGGGCCAATATCCCCAAAGAAGAACTGAAACCAAGGGTCGTTGCTGCGTGGGCTGCGAACTTCCTTGCTGGTGTTGATGCTGACCACCGCTGGCATGGCTTTCTGTGCGGCGCCAGACAGGCTCCCTGGGGCAAATTCGGTGCGAGGCTCGGAGGGGGCCTCAAGCAGTGAGATTCCTGCGCGGCTATAGGTGGCTCCACGCTTGATCCAGTTGGGCTGCAATGTGGCCACGATGAAGTAAGCAGCCAGCAACACAGTGACTGCCTGGGAAAACAAAAGCCAGTAACGCTTCATAGCAAAAGAAGTAGAAGAGGGCAGGAAAAGGGAGAGCGTACGCGCAAATGCGCTGTCTTGACAGGTGTCGGGATATGCATTGTGCGCCTGTGATTAAGTCATCGCGTAACGAGATGGGATGCATCTATTTCACGAAACCATATCGTGGATTGCGATGTTTAGCTTAAACCCTATAAGTGTTAACCCTAGAATCAAGGAACGACTGCGCCACACTGTGTTCGCTCTTGTCCAAGCTCACCCGCCAGGAACAAGAAATACAAAAGCCCCATTACCGTGGAAGCCAGAAGAACAGTCCAGTCTTGCCTTTAAGCATCTCTATCCGTTGCCGCGGCTCAAGCGCTGTCTGACCTCTTGTAACTGGAAAGACAACCCAATGAGTAAGCATCCCAATGCACAAGCCCACCAAGTGGCGGGCGGAGCACACCATCGTCCCTTGAATCGGGATGATTACAAAACTCTCAGCCTGTCTGCTTTGGGCGGCACGCTGGAGTTCTACGACTTCGTCGTTTTCGTATTCTTTGCCAATGTGATTGGCACCTTGTTTTTCCCTGCAGACATGCCGGACTGGCTGCGCCAGCTGCAAACCTTGGGGATTTTCGCTGCAGGTTATCTGGCGCGTCCATTGGGCGGCATCATCATCGCCCACTATGGCGACAAAATTGGCCGCAAGAAGATGTTTACGCTGTCCATCTTCCTGATGGCAGTGCCTACTTTGGTCATCGGTCTGCTGCCGACCTATGCCACCATTGGTATTGCCGCCCCAATTTTGTTGTTGCTCATGCGTGTGTTGCAAGGCGCTGCAATCGGTGGAGAAATGCCGGGAGCATGGGTGTTTGTGGCCGAGCACTCGCCAGCAAAGAACTATGGGCTGGCCATTGGTACGCTGACTTCAGGCATCACCGGAGGGATTTTCCTGGGCTCCATTTTTGGCGTGTGGCTCAATAGCAATTACACCCAGGCGGAGATTCATGACTGGGCTTGGCGCATGCCTTTCATCGTTGGTGGTGTGCTGGGTCTGGTGTCGGTCTACCTGCGTCGCTTTCTGCATGAAACTCCCTTGTTCCAAGACCTGCAAAAACGCAAAGCTGCAGACGCGGAGTTGCCCATCAAGACCATCTTGCGTGAACACAAACAGGCTTGCTGGCTGGTTGCGTTGATGACCTGGGTTCTCTCCACAGCTGTGGTGGTGGTGGTTTTGTTCACCCCATCCTATTTGCAGAAGGTTTTCCAGATCGCACCGGCAGAAGCTATGACGGCCAACGCTGTAGCGACGGTGACGCTGACCCTGGGTTGCGTGTTCTGGGGGTGGCTGAATGACAAGATCGGCACGAAGTGGACCATGGTGCTGGGCTGGGGAGGGATGACGGTGACGGCCTATATCTTCTACCTCGGTTTGCCCGGTCAAGAAACTCTGGTCGCTCGCTATGCGCTGGTAGGATTTTTTGTAGGGTCCATTTCGCTGCTGCCCATCGTGGGTGTACGCGCATTCCCGGTTGCCGTTCGTTTTACCGGTCTGTCTTTTGCGTACAACATGGCTTACGCGGTATTCGGCGGTCTGACTCCCATGCTGGTTTCTGTATGGCAGCAAGTGGATGTAATGGCTCCTGCGCATTACGTGGCCGCCATGGGTGTGCTGGGGGCAGCCATCGGCTTCTTCTGGCCCATGGCATCTCGTGGCTGGACACCGAAAATCCAAGGCTGATCATTGTTTGATTGCGCCGACAAAGGGGAGCTGCAGCTTCCCTTTTTTGTGCCTGCATACTTTATGGATGTGACCTGCTTGGCACAATCACAAACTATATGATTCAGCGACAAGATCTTCTCTCTCATTTCGATGGCCTGCTGCAGCCCGAGCGTTTCAAAGACTACGGACCTAATGGTCTGCAAGTAGAGGGTAAGGCCGAAATTCGCCACATTGTCAGCGGTGTCACGGCAAGCCGTGCCTTGATCGAGGCGGCCATTGCTGACAAGGCGGATGCCATTTTTGTGCACCACGGTCTTTTTTGGCGGGGTATGGATGGCCGTATCACCGGCTGGATGAAAGAGCGCATTCGCTTGTTGCTGGCGTATGACATCAATTTGTTTGCCTATCACCTGCCACTGGATGCGCACCAAGAGTTGGGCAACAACGCGCAACTGGGTGCCCGATTGGGGCTGCAATTTGATGCCACTTTCGGTGAGCAAGCACTGGGCATGATAGGGAGCGGTGAGTTTGCGAATGCAGATGCACTTGCAGCCTATGTGCAGCAGGTTTTGGGCCGCAGTGTCACCTGTGTGAGTGGCGCTGAGGATCGATCCATCCGTCGTGTAGCCTGGTGCACGGGAGGCGCTCAGGGGTTCTTTGAAAGCGCCTTGGCCGCAGGGGCGGACGCCTATATCACCGGGGAGATTTCAGAGCCTCAAGCACATTTGGCACGGGAGACAGGGAGCACATTCATTGCGGCAGGTCATCACGCGACGGAGCGTTATGGTGCACCAGCAGTAGTTGAACATGTGGCGCAGCAATTGGGGCTGACGCACCGCTTCATTGAAATCGATAATCCGGCATAAGTTAAGCCTTGTGGGTGCTAGCTGTATCCGCATAAAAGGAATGGGTATGCAACCACAAAAAGCCATTGCAATCACCCAGGGTGACAGTGCAGGCATTGGGCCTGAAATCATTGCCAAGGCGTTCCGCTCAGAAGCTGCTCTGATGCGAGGCTGCTTCGTGGCCGGAGATCTGGCTGTCATGCGCCGTGCAGCGCAGGCTATCTTGAAGGAGGGTAGTGCCCATCTTCCCGTGGCTGTCATCGCGTCGCCCGAAGAGGCTTGGAAAGTGCCACTTCGCTGCATACCGGTGCTGCAATTAGCAGATATGCCTGCCCCATCGCCCTGGGGACGCATCAGCGCAGATGCAGGACGTGGCGCCGCCTTGAGTGTGCAATGGGCTGCACGTGCAGCGTTGCGCGGAGAAATCGCTGCGTTGGTGACTGCGCCGCTGCACAAGGAAGCGTTGCATGCGGCGGGCGTGACCTTTCCTGGTCATACTGAACTGCTGCAGGCGGAGGCGGCGCAGCATGCGGGAGTCGCCCTGTCAGACATGCCGGTGCGCATGATGCTCGCAAACAACCAGCTGCGCACGGTATTGGTGAGCATTCATGTGCCATTGCGCAGGGCCATTGAGTTGGTGACGCAGGAGAATATTCTCCAAACTTTGCGCATTACACATGAAGCCTTGCAGCGCATGCTTGGGCGCTCGCCCTGTATTGGTGTGGCTGGATTGAATCCCCATGCGGGAGAAGGTGGGTTGTTCGGTTGGGAAGAGCAGGAAATCATCGCACCTGCTGTAGCGGCAGCGCAGGCGCAAGGTATTCATGCAAAAGGTCCATTTCCGCCCGACACTATCTTTATGCGCGCAAGAGATGTTGATGATCATGCAGGGGAATTCGACGTGGTGTTGGCGATGTACCACGACCAAGGGTTGATACCGATCAAATATTTGGGTGTTGAGCAAGGGGTGAATGTGACCTTGGGTTTACCGCTGGTACGAACCAGTCCAGATCACGGTACAGCTTTTGATGTCGCGGGGCAGGGTATAGCCGATGCGTCGAGTTTTATTGAAGCGGTGCGGATGGCTCGGCAGCTATCACTGCCGTATTGAACACAAAGGCCGCACCATGTGGTGCGGCCTCAAAAAAAATCTGGCGGCCTGATGCTGCGTCGCTCCTGCAGAGCAGACTGAATCAACGGCGCAATTGATCGCGAATTTCACGCAATAGCAGCACTTCTTCTGGTGTGACTTCTGGCGCAGGAGCTGCAGGGGGAGCTTCGCGCTTCAAACGATTGATTTGCTTGATCATTATGAAAATGATGAAGGCCAGGATGATGAAATTCACTGCGACGGTAATAAAGTTACCATAGGCAAAAACCGGCACCCCGGCTTCCTGGAGGGCAGCCAAAGTACGTGGTGTGCCAGCAGGAATCTCACCCAAAACTACAAACAGGTTCGAGAAATCGAGCTTGCCAAACACCATGCCTACAACCGGCATGATCAGGTCTTTCACGACCGAATCGACGATCTTGCCGAAGGCTCCGCCAATGATGACACCGACCGCCAAGTCGATGACATTGCCCTTGACCGCGAACTCGCGGAATTCCTGCATCATTCCCATAAACCCACTCCAAACTTTCATTGAGATACGGCATATTGCGTGATCTAACGCAAGAAGCGTGTCAGACGCGTGCTTGGATTACTGAATTACGCTCCGCTACAATTTCTCGATTGTCCTTATACCTAGCGATGTTTTTGTCGAGGATCCCCATGAGTGAAACACCTGTCGACTCCAGCAAACGGACGTGGATCATCACGTCTGCGTGTGCTGGCGCGGTAGGCGGCGTGGCTGCCGCTGTCCCTTTTGTCAGCACCTTCCAGCCTTCTGAAAAGGCCAAGGCAGCGGGTGCTGCGGTGGAAGTTGATATCTCTGCCCTTGAACCAGGCCAAAAACTTACCGTCGAGTGGCGCGGCAAGCCTGTTTGGATCATCAAACGCACCAAAGAGCAACTTGATGATCTGTCCAGCTTGGATGGTCAGTTGGCCGATCCAAATTCGGAGCGTAACCCTGCGGAATTCACACCTGAATACGCGCGCAATACGTGGCGTTCCATCAAGCCAGAAGTGTTGGTCTGTGTTGGCATCTGCACGCACTTGGGCTGCTCTCCTTCCGACAAGTTCCAGACAGGCGCTCAGCCTTCCCTGCCGGCCGACTGGAAAGGTGGTTTCTTTTGCCCATGCCACGGCTCCACCTTCGATATGGCTGGCCGTGTCTTCAAAAACAAGCCTGCTCCAGACAATCTGGAGGTCCCACCGCATATGTACCTGACGGAGACGAAACTCCTGATTGGTGAAGATAAGGCTTGAGGGAGTTAAAACGACATGGCCCACGAATTCAAAGACATCGACCCGAACGCACCGACTGGTGCCAAGGTGACGAACTGGTTCGAGAACCGCTTTCCTACGGCATTCTCGGCATACAAGGTTCACATGTCGGAGTACTACGCTCCGAAGAACTTTAACTTCTGGTACATCTTCGGCTCACTGGCGCTATTGGTGCTGGTGATCCAGATCGTGACCGGCATTTTTCTGGTCATGCACTACAAACCTGATGCGGAAAAAGCATTCGCCTCGGTGGAATACATCATGCGTGATGTGCCGTGGGGCTGGCTGATCCGCTATATGCACTCCACAGGCGCATCAGCGTTCTTTGTGGTGGTGTATTTGCACATGTTCCGAGGTCTTCTGTATGGTTCCTACCGCAAACCGCGTGAACTTGTCTGGATCTTCGGTTGTGCAATTTTCCTGGCGCTGATGGCGGAAGCTTTCATGGGCTATTTGCTGCCTTGGGGGCAGATGTCTTACTGGGGCGCGCAGGTGATCGTGAACCTGTTTGCTGCGGTACCTTTCGTTGGGCCTGATCTGGCGCTGCTGATTCGCGGTGACTATGTGGTGGGTGATGCGACGCTGAACCGCTTCTTCAGCTTCCACGTGATCGCTGTGCCTCTGGTGCTGCTAGGCCTGGTGGTCGCGCACTTGCTGGCTTTGCACGATGTGGGCTCCAACAATCCCGATGGTGTGGAAATCAAGGCGCCTAACGCTCCCAAGGATGCAAACGGCAATCCTCTGGACGGAATTCCCTTCCATCCCTACTACACCGTGCACGATATCTTTGGTGTGGCCGTGTTCCTGTTTCTGTTCTCGGCTGTTGTGTTCTTTGCGCCTGAGTTCGGCGGCTACTTCCTGGAATACAACAACTTCATTCCTGCCGATCCGCTGAAGACGCCTTTGCACATTGCGCCTGTGTGGTACTTCACGCCGTTTTACTCCATGCTGCGTGCAATCACCAGTGAGATGATGTACGCGCTGATTGCCTGTGTGGTGTTGGCTGCACTGTTTGGGGTTTTCAAGTCCAAGCTGGCTGGCTTGTTCAAGCTGGTGATTGTGGGTGCTGCAGCTGTTGTTGTGGCGCTGATGATGGCCATTGACGCCAAATTCTGGGGCGTTGTGGTGATGGGCGGTGCGGTGGTGATTTTGTTTGCGCTGCCATGGCTGGATATGAGCCCTGTGAAGTCCATCCGCTACCGCCCAAGCTGGCACAAGTATATGTACGCGGTGTTTGTGGTGAATTTCCTGATCCTGGGTTATCTGGGTGTTCAACCTCCATCGCCGATTGGTGAGCGCGTCTCGCAAGTGGGCACCTTGTTTTACTTTGGCTTCTTCTTGCTGATGCCTTGGTGGAGCCAGTTGGGTACGCCCAAGGCTGTGCCTGATCGTGTGACTTTCAAGCCTCACTGAGCTAGGAGCGAAGAACAATGAAAAAACTGATCCTCACGCTGGTCGCGGCGCTTGGTATTGTTGGAGGTGCCTATGCCGCAGAGGGCGGCTTGGTGCACCTTGACAAGGCGCCGGTGGATACGACCAACCAAGCTTCACTGCAAAATGGCGCCAAACTGTTTGTGAATTACTGTCTGGGCTGCCACTCTGCTGCATTCATGCGCTACAACCGTTTGCAAGACATCGGTTTGAGCGAGCAGGAAATCAAAGACAACCTGCTCTTCACCACTGACAAGGTGGGTGAAACCATGATCTCCGCGATTGACCCCAAGCAGGCGAAAAACTGGTTTGGTGCCAACCCGCCCGACTTGACCGTGATTGCTCGTTCGCGCGCAGGAATGGGTGGTACGGGGGCTGACTATCTGTACACTTTCCTGCGTACGTTCTATCGCGACGATGAAAAGGCCACTGGCTGGAACAACCTGGTGTTCCCTTCTGTAGGCATGCCGCATGCGTTGTGGCAATTGCAAGGTGAACGCCGTGCGATCATCGAGGATGTCGAGGTAAATGGACAAAACACCCAAGTGTTCAAGGGCTGGGAAACCATCTCTCAGGGCACAATGAGCGCACAAGAGTACGATCAGCAAGTTGGAGATTTGGTCAACTTCCTGCAATGGATGGGTGAACCAGCCCAAAATACCCGTATTCGCGTCGGTGTTGGCGTCTTGATCTTCCTGGGCATCTTTATTCTGATTACCTGGAGATTGAACGCTGCATTCTGGAAAGACGTCAAATAAATAGACAGTCTGTTGTCGCTTTGTGTTTCGGCGCAGAGCGGTTCGGCCTTAGTGGAGTGGGCGCTTTTTGGGGCGTCCCACTCTTTTTGATTTTTAGGAGCTTCCGCCATGATGGTGCTTTATTCGGGAACGACTTGCCCATATTCCCACCGCTGCCGCTTTGTGCTGTTCGAAAAGGGAATGGACTTCGAAATTCGTGATGTGGACTTGTACAACAAGCCTGAAGAAATCGCGGCGATGAACCCCTATGGGCAAGTTCCAATCTTGGTCGAGCGTGACTTGATCCTGTACGAGTCGAACATCATCAACGAGTACATTGATGAGCGCTTCCCTCATCCCCAACTGATGCCCGGTGACCCGGTTGACAGGGCTCGCGTGCGCCTGTTCCTGCTGAACTTCGAAAAAGAGCTGTTCGTGCACGTGAACACGCTGGAGCAACGCAACGTTAAGGGCAATGAAAAGGAAGTGGAGAAGGCGCGTCAACACATTCGCGACCGCCTGACACAACTGGCCCCCGTGTTCCTGAAAAACAAGTACATGTTGGGTGAAGGCTTCTCCATGCTGGACGTTGCAATCGCTCCGTTGCTGTGGCGCCTGGATTACTACGGTATCGAGCTGAGCAAGAATGCAGCTCCTTTGCTGAAGTATGCCGAGCGCATCTTCTCGCGCCCAGCCTATATTGAGGCACTGACACCTTCCGAGAAGGTGATGCGTAAGTAATTGCGCCTATGCTGCGCTCTCCTTTTTTGCTGTTTGCCGGAATTTGTACATGAACGAGCCAACCACCACATCCACACGGCCGTACCTGATTCGTGCCCTCCATGAGTGGTGCACCGACAACGGTTTGACTCCCTATTTGGCGGTCAAGGTGGATCGTTCTGTGCAAGTGCCCCGTGAGTTTGTGAAGGATGGAGAGATTGTGCTCAACGTCAGCTATGACGCGACAGGCAATCTCCAGCTGGGCAATGAATACATTGAGTTCAAAGCCCGGTTCGGAGGAAAGCCGCGCGAGATCATGGTGCCGGTGGAGCGTGTCCAGGCAATTTATGCGCGTGAATCGGGCCAGGGTATGTCTTTCCCCGTGATTGATGACCTGCTGTCCGAAGTGCCGGATGATGCCTCTGCGCTCAGTATGGGTGATGTGTCTGATGATGATGCTGCGCATGAGTCAGAGGTCATTGACGCTACGCCCGCTCAGGTGATGCAACTGGTTCCGTCCAGTGGCAAGTCTGCAGAGCCTGGTGATGATGACGAGCCCCGTCCGCCAGTCGGTGGCGCAGGTCGCCCTGCGCTAAAGCGTGTGAAATAAGCGGAATTTCTTTAAGGGCGCGAAATTTGTATTAGAATCGCGGTCTTCGCCGGTTTAGCTCAGTTGGTAGAGCACCCGCCTTGTAAGCGGTAGGTCGTCAGTTCGAATCCGACAACCGGCACCATTTCAGGTGCTTTTTGCGAAGTACCTTGTCCCATCGGCAGCCTTACGGCATTGTGATGTGGACCGCCGGTTTAGCTCAGTTGGTAGAGCACCCGCCTTGTAAGCGGTAGGTCGTCAGTTCGAATCCGACAACCGGCACCATTTCTGATTGAAGATGTAGACCCTACGGGTCTTTTTTTTCGCCTGCAGCTTACACAGGGCTTTGCCAGGGCGTCGCGCTGAGGACTTTGAGCTGAATGCTTTGAACATTCCAACCCTTGGTACGCAGGTGTGCTTCAAGACTGGGTAGCAGGTAGCGTATCTTGGTGGCTGCAGCGTTGTTCTTAATGATCAGGCACCAAACGCTGCCTTCGATAGGGCCCGCTTTGACGCTGTTGCGCAGGCTTGGCGGCAGCAGCGGCTCAATGGCTTTCATGCGCGCATTGGCCTCGCGTGCCTGGCTCACCAATTGAGACAGGGCTGGCGAAGACTGGGCGGCTTGCTCCAGTGTGATGGCGAAATGGCGGCGCGAAGACATGGCGATATGTGGTCGGATAGTTTGCGCATTATCAGTCTGCTGTGTTACTTGTGGGCTTGCAGGGATTCGCAGTTGGTGCCAAAGCGCAAGCGGCAGTTAGAATCAATTTTTGGCTTTCAGTGGCAACAACTCTTGTTTTTGCGCTGAGTGAGCCCATCTGCATGGCAACTCTATTAGGGATTTGGCCGCTTCCAGGGTCCAAGAGGCACTGGTGAGCGGCTTCCGTTCGCATGGTCAATATTCTCACCAAACTTTTCGGCAGCCGTAACGACCGGCTTCTCAAGCAGTACCGCAAGACGGTGGCACGCATCAATGCGATGGAGCCTGAGCTGGAAAAGCTCGATGACCAAACCTTGAAGGCCAAGACGCAGGAATTCAAAGATCGTCTGACCAAAGGAGAATCCCTGGACGACTTACTGCCCGAAGCATTTGCCGTGGTGCGTGAAGCATCCAAGCGTGTCATGAAGATGCGCCATTTCGATGTGCAACTGATGGGGGGTATGGCGTTGCACCAGGGCAAGATCTCCGAAATGCGCACTGGTGAGGGCAAGACCCTGACCTCTACGCTGCCCGTGTACCTCAATGCGCTGACAGGCGACGGTGTGCACGTCGTGACGGTCAATGACTATCTGGCCAGCCGTGATGCAGAAACCATGCGTCCGCTCTACAACTATCTGGGCTTGTCGGTGGGTGTGAACCTGCCTCAAGCAGCCCGCGAAGACAAGCAGCTGGCATATCTGGCGGACATCACCTACGGTACCAACAACGAATACGGGTTTGACTACCTGCGCGACAACATGGTCTATGACAAGGCCGATCGGGTGCAGCGTGGGCTGAACTTTGCCATCGTTGACGAGGTGGACTCCATCCTGATTGATGAGGCGCGCACCCCATTGATCATTTCGGGGCAGGCCGACGACAACACGGCCATGTATCAGGCGATCAACCAGTTGGCCCCTCAACTGGTGCGTCAAGAAGGCGAAGCAGATCCTCGCACTGGTGAAGGTGTTACCAAGCCTGGTGATTTCACAGTGGATGAGAAAAGCCACCAAGTGTTCCTGACCGAAGATGGTCACGAAAAAGCGGAAGGCATCTTGTCGGCAGCAGGCCTGCTGCCTGAGGGAGCGTCGCTCTATGACCCTTCGAACATTGCCCTGGTGCACCATCTTTATGCGGCACTGCGTGCACACCACATTTACCACCGTGACCAGCACTACGTGGTGCAAAACGGGGAGGTGGTGATCGTGGACGAGTTCACGGGACGTTTGATGTCGGGGCGCCGCTGGAGCGATGGCTTGCATCAAGCAGTCGAAGCCAAGGAAGGTGTGGCGATTCAGGCTGAAAACCAGACCATGGCTTCCATCACATTCCAGAACTACTTCCGCCTTTACAACAAGCTGTCAGGCATGACGGGTACGGCGGATACGGAAGCTTTTGAATTCCAGAGTATTTATGGCCTGGAAACCGTGGTGATTCCACCCAACAAGCCCAGCAAGCGAGAGGATCAGCTGGACCGCGTCTACAAGACGACCAACGAAAAGTACAACGCGGCCATTGAAGACATTCGCGAATGCCATGGCCGTGGCCAGCCCGTGTTGGTGGGAACCACCTCGATTGAAAACTCGGAAATCATTGACGAGTTGCTGACCAAGGCTGGTTTGCCGCACCAGGTGCTGAATGCCAAGCAGCACGCCAAGGAGGCGGACATCATCGCCCAGGCAGGCCGCAAGGGCATGATCACCATTGCAACGAATATGGCTGGCCGTGGTACCGACATTGTGCTGGGTGGCAATATCAGCAAGCAAGAGGCGCTGATTAATAGCAACGCAGAACTGGACGAGGCGACCAAGCAAGCTCAGATTGCGGAACTGCGTGCCCAATGGCAAAAGGATCACGATGAGGTGAAGGCGCTTGGAGGCTTGCGCATCATCGCGACCGAGCGCCATGAATCACGCCGTATCGACAACCAGCTGCGTGGCCGCTCTGGCCGCCAGGGGGATCCCGGTTCTTCTCGTTTCTATCTGAGTCTGGATGACCAGTTGATGCGCATTTTTGCCGGCGATCGCGTGCGTGCCATCATGGATCGCCTGAAGATGCCTGAGGGTGAGGCGATTGAAGCGGGTATCGTGACGCGTTCCATCGAGTCCGCACAACGCAAGGTGGAGGCGCGCAACTTCGACATGCGCAAGCAGTTGCTCGAATATGACGACGTGTCTAACGACCAGCGCAAGGTCATCTACCAGCAGCGCAATGAGATTCTGGACACCTCCGACCTGGGAGAGATGATCAACGTGATGCGCGAAGACTGCATTGCGGACATGGTGCGCATGTACGTGCCTGCTGAGTCCATGGAGGAGCAATGGGATCTGCCAGCTCTGGAGAAGGCGCTGGCTGACTGGCAGGTGCATGTGGATCTGCAATCCATGGTCAAGGCATCTGACTCCATCACGGACGAAGAAGTCCTGGAGGCATGCCAGAAGGCAGCGAACGATGTTTATCAAGGCAAGCTGGATTTGGTGGGCTCCGAGCAGTTCATGAACTTCCAGCGCGCTGTGTTGCTCCAAAGCTTTGACACCAACTGGCGTGACCACCTGGCTGCGTTGGACTATCTACGTCAAGGCATCCATTTGCGTGGTTTCGCGCAAAAGCAGCCCAAGCAGGAATACAAACGCGAGGCGTTCGAGTTGTTCCGACAGCTCATCGATCAGGTCAAGAATGAAGTGACACGTGTTTTGCTCACCGTGCGTATCCAGCAGCCTGAGCAGCTGGATCAAGTGGCGCAAAGTATTGAAGATCACGCTGAAAGCGTGCAGGGTGGTATGAAGTATGCGAGTGCTGATGGTGACAAGACGGATCGTTTCGAATTGCCGCCGGGCGTGCGCGTAGGCCGAAATGACCCTTGTCCATGTGGTAGCGGCGAGAAGTTCAAGAACTGCCACGGCAAGCTGAACTGATCTAAGCAAGACACTTTTGCTCAAACGACACGGGCTGTTGCCCGTGTTTTTCTTCGTATTGCGTGCAGAGGCTCCATAATTGCCCTCTCACTGTTTTTTTGGTAGGAAGACCTGCAATGTCTGTGAATTTGCCTGTTCCCGTCGCCGCTGACCTGCATCCAGTTGCCGGTGTGCGTATTGGTGTTACTGAAGCCGGTGTGCGCAAAGCCAATCGCAAAGACCTGAGTGTGTTCTTGCTCGACGAAGGTTCCAGCGTGGCAGGTGTATTCACGCAGAACCGTTACTGCGCAGCTCCAGTGCAGGTCAGCCGTGAGCATTTGGCAGTGGGCAAGGGTATTCGTGCGATGGTGATTAACACCGGCAATGCCAATGCAGGCACCGGTGCAGCAGGTCTAGCGAATGCACGTGCGACCTGCGCGGCTCTGGCCAAGGAGCTGGGCGTTCAGCCTGAGCAGGTTCTGCCATTTTCAACCGGTGTAATTATGGAAGAGTTGCCGGTGGAGCGTATCGTGGCGGGGTTGCCTGCAGCAATTGCCGCAGCCAAGGCGGATAACTGGGAGGTGGCTGCACAGGGCATCATGACCACCGATACCCAGCCCAAGGCCTATAGTCGTCAGGTGCAAGTGGATGGCAAGACGGTCAGCATTACCGGTATCAGCAAGGGCGCGGGCATGATCCGTCCCAATATGGCAACCATGCTGGGCTATCTGGCCACTGACGCGGCTATTGCCCCTGAGCTGCTGCAAGATTTGGTCAAAGAGCTGGCGGATGGCTCGTTCAACCGCGTGACCATTGATGGTGACACCTCGACCAATGACTCATTCGTGTTGATTGCCACGCACCAAGCAGGCAATGCACCAGTCAGTAGCTGGGACAGCTCCGATGCGAAGGCGTTGAAAGCAGCGCTGCAAGAGGTTGCTCGCCTGCTGGCACAAGCTATTGTGCGCGATGGCGAAGGTGCAACCAAGTTCATCACTGTGCAAATCGATGGAGGCAAGACCGAAGAAGAATGTCGCCTTGCTGCTTACGCCATTGCGCATTCGCCGCTGGTCAAGACAGCATTCTTTGCGTCAGACCCTAATTTGGGCCGCATCTTGGCTGCGGTGGGCTATGCAGGCATCACCGATCTGGATCAGACAAAGATTGATCTGTATCTGGACGACGTGCATGTCGTGGTCAATGGAGGCCGCAATCCTTCCTACCAAGAGGCAGATGGTCAGCGCGTGATGAAGCAGCAGGAAATCACCGTGCGTGTAAACCTGGGGCGTGGCAACGCGTCGCAGACAGTGTGGACGTGTGACTTTAGCCATGAGTACGTGACCATCAATGCCGACTATCGCTCCTGATGAAGGCGGCGTTGCACGATGCCCAGATGGGTTGGATGCTGTACAACGCTGGATGTGATCTGAAGGAGCCTGTGGCTCCTTTTGCTTTTAGGACCTGCTAGGTGTGGCAATCGTTTGGTGTGCAAGGATTTCGACGGGAAATGATTTGAATTCCTTGTTCTTGAATCTTAGGCAGCTATCAAAAATTAATGATGGAGACAAAGCAGTGCAAGATGTGATGAACCCTTTGGAGCGTTTGGTAGAGCGGGCAGAGCAGTTGATGCAGCGCATCGAGTCGGTGCTGCCCCAGCCTTTGCAAGCCCCTGCAGATTGGAGTGCAGCCATCGCCTGGCGCTACCGCAAGCGCGCCAATGGTTGCGGAGCGCTGGAGCCGGTGCGCCATGTGGGTGCCATGCAGCTGTCAGATCTGCAAAACATTGACACGCAAAAAGAAAAGATCGCACGCAATACCGAGCAGTTTGTGCAGGGGCGCACTGCCAACAATGTGTTGCTGACTGGAGCCCGGGGCACGGGTAAGTCGTCGTTGATTCGCGCCTGTCTGCATGCTTATGCGCCTCAAGGCCTGCGACTTATTGAGGTCGATAAGGCAGACTTGACAGACCTCCCCGATATAGTGGACGTGGTGGCAGGCCGTGCGGAGAAGTTCATCATCTATTGCGATGACTTGAGTTTTGAAGAAGGCGAGCCTGGTTACAAGGCCATGAAATCAATTCTGGATGGCTCGGTGTCGGCGGCGACGCCCAATGTGCTGGTCTATGCCACCAGCAATCGTCGGCATTTGCTGCCCGAATACATGACGGACAACCTGTCACAGTCCAAGGGAGAGAATGGAGAAATCCATCCCGGCGAGGTGGTCGAAGAGAAAATCTCGTTGTCCGAGCGTTTTGGTCTGTGGGTGAGTTTTTATCCATTCAGCCAAGATGAATACCTGCGCGTGGTGGCGCAATGGTTGCGTTCCATGGGGTTGGGAGAGTCCGCCATCAAAGCGGCGGAACCCGAAGCTTTGGTCTGGGCACTGGAGCGCGGCTCGCGCAGTGGCCGTGTCGCGCAACAGTTCGCGCGCGACTATGCGGGCCGTAGCGTGCGCGATGAGGTGTTGCGCGAGCGTATTGCGGATGTTGATGGCCTGACCGACGGTGCTGAAATTTGAGAAAGCCAGTTTTGACTGTGACTGATTCCACTTCTTCTGAACGCAAACACACCGAAGTTGCCGTGGGCGTGCTGATTCGTGAAAGTGATGGAGCTTTGCTGATCACTAGTCGCCCTGCGGGAAAACCGCGTGCGGGTTGGTGGGAGTTCCCTGGGGGAAAGCTTGAAGCAGACGAAACCGTGGAGCAGGCTCTGCGCCGTGAGTTGCAGGAGGAAATTGGTATCACCATCACCAATTGCCTGCCTTGGAAGGTGACGGAGCATGCGTACAGCCATGCCTTGGTGCGGCTGCACTGGTGCAAGATCACGCAGTGGGAGGGCGACTTTGCCATGCTGGAAGGACAGCAGATGGCATGGCAGCAGTTGCCGCTGCAGGTGCGACCAGTGCTGGAGGGATCTCTGCCCGTGTTGCAGTGGCTGAGCGAAGAGAGAGGGCTTCCTTTTGATGCCAGTGTATATGCAGCACAAGCTGTGTAAAAACGAAGTGTTCATCGTTTAGAAAAAGAAAAAGGGTTTCAGATAACTGCTATCTGAAACCCTTTTTCATGGGTATTGGTGATGGCTGTGAATTAATCGTTTTCAGTGCGTGGATCACCGTATGTATTGTCTTGAGGCGGTTGTGCTGGAACGCGAAACTCTTCCGCCGCCCAGGCGCCCAAATCTATGTCTTTGCAGCGTATGCTGCAAAAGGGGCGCGATGCATTCGATGGCGCAAACAGACTTGGGCCTCCACATGTGGGGCACTTCACGGTGGTTGAGTTCGCAGTGTTGTTGCTCATGCTCACAGTCTGACACAGGCAGGCGCTTAGGCGCACAGTGTGAGTTCGAAAACCGCGTTTTCCGTGGTCGATTGCAGGCTGCCACTTTCGTTGGGTCGTACCAGACGCACAGACACCATCAAGCGATTGGCGCTGATTTCCGGAATCAGTCCAGAATCAGAGTCAATACGTAGGCGCAGCAGCTGGTAAGCCTTGCCTGCTGGGAGGGACTGCATGAATTGACCATTCGTGGCAGCGACCTTTTGTGGCGTGCCTGTTTCGCGAAGCAAGCCTAGCAGCAAGACAAGTGAATCGGACAGGGGCCGCAGGCATTGTGTCCACTGCTGCAAGTCGTCCTGGCGCTCATGAGCGGGCTTGCTTTGCCAGCGGTGATAGGCCGGAAGATCGAAACTGCTTGTTCCGCCAGGAATTCCAATACGGCTGCGGATGGCCATTAGCCAATCTATTTCAGTCAACGGCTGGCCGGTTTTACCAGTTTGGGCATGCAAGGCTGTATAGCAATGATCCAGCTGCGCAATGATGTCATCAAGCATGTCTTGCGCAATTGCAGGGTTGTCACGCAATCCTTCAAAAAGACTTTTGTGTCGATCCAGATCACGCAAAAGGTCCAGCTTCAGGTCGGCGCGGGCTGCCACGTCCATAATCTCGAAGATGGTTGCCAACGCGAAGTGGTGATCCACTGGCGATTCGCGTGTGACGAGTTCAAACAAACGCCGAAACAGTTGTTCCAGTCGCAAATAGGTGCGTAACCGTTCGTTGAAAGGGTACTCGTAAAGAATCACGCTGGCAGTATCCCCATAGGCACAGGCGGAAAAGTGGGAGTTTGCAGCGTCAGCACACCCAGCAGTTCAAGTGTTGCGGACGCATTGGCTACCATCATAGCTGTAACTGCGCTGAAATTGATAGCACTTCTTGACGCAATTGGGTGAAATCTATTGCGTCGTTATAGATTACATAATCGGCTGCAGACCGGCGTTGCTGTCTAGAGGCTTGAGCTGCCATGATTTTTTCTATGGCTGGGCGTTCTAGGCCATTGCGTGCGATGACGCGCTGGATCTGGGTGCTTTCCTCACAATCAACCACAAGCACAGCATCAACTTGTTGACGCCAGCGGGCAGACTCGACCAGCAACGGCACATCAAAAACCAGCAGCGGTGCACCGCAGGCTTCCGCTTGCAGGGCTTGTCGTTCTGTCAAATGGGCGATCAGAGGGTGAATGATGGCTTCCAGGCGCTGCCGTGCGCCGGGATCCTGGAACACCAAATTACGCATGAAAGCTCGGTCCAGTGCTCCGCTTTCATCGATTGCTTCTGAACCAAACGCGGCCTCGATTTGGGGAATGGCGAGACCTCCCGCTGCAGTGAGGCTGCGCGATAAGGCGTCAGCATCAATGATCACGGCACCATTTTCGCCAAGCAACTGCGCAACAGTGCTTTTACCACTGCCAATTCCACCAGTCAGTCCAATACGTTTGGCTCGTTGCATGTCTATCCGCTCAAGGCATTCAAGAAAGGGGGCAAGATGTTTTCTGAGCCAAAGAGCATGGCGGCAAAACCAGCGCCTGCCAAGAAAGGACCGAAAGGAATGTAACCGCCTTCACGCAATTTGCTGTTGAATTTCATCACAATGCCAATGATGGCGCCAATCACAGAAGCCATCAAAATCATAGGGATCAAAGCTTGCCAGCCAAACCATGCACCCAGTGCGGCAAAAAGCTTGAAATCACCGTAGCCCATGCCTTCTTTGCCTGTCAGCATCTTGAAGACCCAGTAAATGCTCCATAACGAGAGGTAAGCAACTGCAGCGCCCCAAAGGCTGCTGCTCAGGGTAATGCCGGTCCAGCCTAAGCTGGTGGCCAGCAAACCAGCCCAAAGAAGAGGTAGTGTGAGGGAATCAGGCAGGTAGGTGGTATCCCAGTCAATCATCGCCAGAGTGAGCAGGGTCGCACTGAATCCACACCATACCCAAGCTGATGCAGACCAGCCCCAGTGATGCACGCACCACGCAAACAGGAGTGAACAAACAATTTCCACCAGCGGGTAACGCACGCTGATGCCTTGTTTGCAAGCTTTACATTTGCCACGCAAAAGCAACCAACTGATGACAGGAATATTTTCATACCATGCAATCGGATGGCTGCAATGGGGGCAGCGTGAGCGAGGGGAGCTCAAGGTGATGGTAGGTGCCGCTGAACTGTGCTCCAGTCCAGCTTTGTGGGCTTGATGTTGAGCACATTCATCATCCCATTGCTGCTCCATCATTTGTGGCAAGCGATGGATGACGACGTTCAAAAAGCTACCTATAAGCAAGCCCAGCAAAGCTGCCAGAGCAATATATCCCACTACAAAAGAATGCATCAAACCACCTGTCCCAGCTTGAAGATGGGCAGGTACATTGCCACTACGATGCCGCCAATAATGCCGCCCAGGAAAACGATGATGATGGGTTCCATCAGGCTGGAGAGCCCCGAAACCATTTCATCGACTTCTTGTTCATAAAAGTCAGCAGCTTTGCTCAGCATGTGATCGATTGAGCCTGATTCTTCGCCAATCGCACACATCTGCAGCACCATGGAAGGGAATACATTGCTGTTGCTCATGGCAATGTTCAAACTGGTGCCGGTTGATACCTCGTTTTGAATGCGGTCCGTGGCTTCTTTGTACACACTGTTGCCGGAAGCGCCACCCACTGAATCCAATGCTTCAACCAAGGGAACGCCTGCAGCGAACATCGTGGAGAGTGTTCGTGTCCAGCGTGCAACGCAGGATTTGTCGATCAGTACGCCGAAGATCGGCATCTTCAAGAGTAAACGGTCCATGACGCGCTGAACCTTGGGACTGCGCTTCCAGGCTTGCATGAAAAAGTAGATGCTGCCGCCAATCACTCCGAAAATCAGCCACCAGTATTCGACAAAGAATTCGCTGATTCCCATTACCAGCAACGTTGGTGCAGGAAGGTCCGCGCCAAAGGAAGTGAAAACTTCCTTGAAAGCTGGAATCACAAAAATCATGATCACAGTCACCACGATAAAGGCTACGATGATCACCGAGATCGGGTACATCAGCGCAGACTTGATTTTACCTTTGATGGCCTCGGTCTTTTCCATGTAAGTAGCCAAACGATCCATCAACGTTTCCAAAATACCAGCGGCTTCACCTGCCTCAATCAGGTTGCAATACAACGCATCGAAATACATGGGGTGTTTGCGAAATGCCATGCTCAAAGCGGTACCGGTCTCCACATCTTGGCGAATATCGTTAAGTAGTTTGGTTACGCTGGCATTGGCGTTGCCGCGTCCCACGATGTCAAAGGACTGCAGCAGAGGCACCCCTGCCTTCATCATGGTGGCCATTTGCCGGGTGAACAGCGCAATGTCTTTGGGTTTGATCCTCTTGCCAGCTCGCATGCTGCGTTTTTTCAGCTTGGTCATGAAGATACCCTGGCGGCGTAGCGAGGCCTGGACTTGTGCTTCGCCAGAGGCTCTCATTTCTCCGTGAATTTCCTTGCCTTGTCGGTCTTTGCCAGTCCACTCAAAGATAAATTCTTTGGCATTGGCTTTGCCCGTTGCTGCGTATGCCATAGCGCTGTTCCCTCTGCGATCAATATTGTTGTGCTAGCAGTTGCTTGCAACTGGTAGTGCTGCTGCGTGAATGTGTCGGCGTTAGAGATTGGTGACGGCTAAAACCTCCTCCAATGAAGTCACACCTGCTTTCACTTTGTCCAGACCGGACTCACGCAATGACTTCACGCCCTCCAGCTTGGCTTGGGCTGCAATATCCAAAGCGCTGCCATCGCGCAAAATGATTTGCTGTATCTCTTCGGAAATGGGCATGACCTGATAGATGCCTACTCGACCTTTGTAGCCGTTATTGCAAGCGCTGCAGCCCACTGCTTTGTAGGGCACCCAAGATCTGTCAAGGTCTTCTTCTGTAAAACCTGCTTCCAGCAAGGTTTCATCAGGCACATCGCTGGGCTGTTTGCACTGCGCGCACAGACGCCGAGCCAGACGCTGGGCAGTAATCAAGATCACGCTGGAGGCAATGTTGAATGGCGCAATTCCCATGTTGCGCATGCGGGTCAGCGTGGTGGGAGCGTCGTTGGTATGCAGTGTTGAAAGCACCAAGTGACCGGTTTGCGCAGCTTTGATGGAAATGTCTGCTGTTTCCAGATCGCGGATTTCCCCGACCATGATGATGTCCGGATCCTGGCGCAGAAAGGATTTGAGCGCGGCAGCAAAGGTCAGCCCTGCTTTCTCGTTGACATTGACCTGATTCACGCCAGGCATATTGATTTCAGACGGATCTTCGGCCGTTGAAATATTGACACCGGGCTTGTTGAGCAAGTTCAAGCAACTGTAGAGAGAGACTGTCTTACCAGAGCCTGTTGGACCAGTTACCAAAATCATGCCGTAGGGACGCTGAATGGCATCCAGCAAACGTTTCTTTTCTTCGGCCTCATAACCCAATGCATCGATACCCATCTTGGCGCTACTTGGGTCCAGAATGCGGATCACGATTTTTTCGCCAAACAGCGTAGGCAGTGTGGAGACACGAAAGTCAATGACGCGGTCCGCTCCTATTTTGAGCTTCATGCGTCCGTCTTGGGGGACCCGCTTTTCGGAAATGTCCAGGCGCGAGATAACCTTGATGCGTGAGGCCAGCTTTTCCTTGATGGCAATGGGCGGTGTTGCAATTTCACGCAACTCACCATCAATGCGAAACCGCACGCGGTAAGTGTGTTCGTAAGGTTCGAAGTGCAAGTCCGATGCCCGCATGTTGAAGGCATCAATAAGCATTTTGTGCAGAAACTTCACTATGGGTGCATCTTCGACTTCTGCTGCACCCAGGTCTTTATCGTCTGTCTCAGGGATATCTTTGATGTCGTCAAACTGGAATTCACTATCACTGCTATAGGAATCCAGTGCTTCGGTCACATTTTTGCTGGCAGCCTCCACTAGGTGTGACAGCTTGTCATACTCCACAATGATCCAGTTCACCCCCATTTGTGCCGTGAACTTGATTTTTTCAGCAGCTTCTTGGTCGGATGGGTCTGCGGTTGCAACGTACAGTCGGTTGTCACGTTTTAGTAATGGCAATACCTTGTGGCTTGCGCACATCTTCGTGTCGAGCAAATCCTTAGGCAAGCGCACCGGATCGACGGCGTCTAAATCCAGCAAAGGGGTACTGAAAATGCGTGATATGCAATGCGCTAGCTCCTTTGCCGAAAGTTGACCCCCTGAGATTAGTTGGGAGACAAAGCTTTGCTTGTTGGCATTGGCCTTGCGTGACACTTCCTCTGCCACCGCTTCAGACAGATGTCCCGCGTTGACCAAGGCGCGGGCTAAACCAGTAAGTGCGGATGGTGAGGTTGAAGTGAGAGAGGTAGATGGTGTTACGGTTGTCATTGCCCAGATTCAAGGGCCCCCGGATTCAAGGGGCATGACCTAGAATCATCACCCATCACCGTGCAGCTGTATAGATGCAAAAAGCCTGCGTCAGCAGGCTTTTTGCATATGTTTTGATGCGCTCGGGATAAAGTGCGCATTTCGTTGCTTACATGACTATGTGCGGCGTAGCAAAAGCTGAGATGCGAGCTGTTCCATGGCTTGTGTGTAAGCGTTCACAGGTAGCTTCTTGAGAGCATCAATAGCGCGAGTGGCTTCATTGTGTGCAGCTTGGCGAGTTGCCTCCAGTGCTCCTGTCGCTTTGACAATGCGCAAAATGTTTTGCAACTGATCCGTCGAACCTTGTTCGATAGCATTGCGCACGGTTTGAGCATCTTCTGTGTTTGCACGTTGCATGGCAATGATCAGTGGCAATGTGCATTTACCTTCGCGCAAATCATCACCCAGATTCTTGCCCATTTCTTGTGCATCGCCATCGTAGTCCAGCACATCATCAATGATCTGAAAAGCGGTGCCCAATGCTTGCCCGAAGGTGGCACAAGCTGTTTCAACCTCCGCGTTGGCACCGGCCAGGATTGCTGCAATCTGTGTGCTGGCTTCAAACAGTTTTGCGGTCTTGGAGCGAATCACATGCAGATAACCGGCTTCATCGAGTGAGGCATCGTGCGTGTTGATCAATTGCTGGACCTCTCCTTCGGCAATGATATTGGTCGCCTCGGACAATACTCGCAGAATGCGCATATTGCCCGCTTCGACCATCATCTGGAACGAGCGCGTATGCAGAAAGTCGCCCACCAAGACACTTGCTGGATTGCCAAAAGATTCGTTTGCAGTCGGACGTCCTCGGCGCATGGTGGACTCGTCGACCACGTCGTCATGCAGCAAGGTTGCGGTGTGGATCAACTCCACCACGGTTGCCAGTGAATATTTGATGGGGTTGCTGTCGCCCAAAGCGTTACTCACCATCAAAAGCAAAGCGGGACGCAGACGCTTGCCGCCCGCTGCAATGATGTAGTGGGAAATCTGGCCGATCAGGGGGACGCTGCTGGTCAATCGCTGGGCGATGACGCGATCCAGAGCCTGCATGTCTTCGGCAATCAGAGCGAGTGGATTGGAGGTGTGAGTTGCTGTTTTCAAGGTAATGCCACCGTGAGAGGGCCTGATTATAGGAAGAGCTGCCGAATGTCCTAGCGGGAATGGGGGTGAGGCTTAGACGTGAAAAGGTGTTTGTGCGTACAATAGTCGGCTTCCGTGGAAATTCGTCTACGGAGACTCAAGAATCGAAAGAGGTTTACATGTACGCGGTCATAAAAACCGGTGGCAAGCAGTATCGCGTTGCCGCTGGCGAAAAAATCAAGGTAGAACAGATTGCTGCGGACGTAGGCCAGGAAATCGTGATCGACCAAGTTTTGGCAGTCGGCAACGGCGCAGAACTGAAGGTTGGCACACCCCTGGTGTCCGGCGCATCTGTGAAGGCAACTGTGGTTGCTCACGGCAAGCACGACAAGGTACGCATCTTCAAGCTGCGTCGTCGTAAGCACTACGCCAAGCACCAAGGCCATCGCCAGCAGTTCACAGAACTGCAAATTGTGGCGATTGCCGCTTAATTCCCAAGGAGCTAAGTCATGGCACAGAAAAAAGGCGGCGGCTCTACGCGCAACGGACGTGATTCCAAGCCAAAAATGCTTGGTGTGAAGGCCTTTGGTGGCGAACTGATCAGCGCAGGCTCGATCATTGTGCGTCAACGTGGTACCAAGTTCCATCCCGGCACCAATGTTGGCATGGGCAAGGATCACACTTTGTTTGCTTTGGTTGATGGCCACGTGTCTTTTGACACCAAGGGTGCTCTGTCCAAGCACACTGTCAGCATCACGCCTGCTGCTTAAAGCAACAAGCGTCATCTGACACAACAAAGCCCCGACGCGTCGGGGCTTTGTTGTTTTCACAAGGGCGTAATGTCCTTGCTCAGCAAAGCTGCCAGGTGCATGGCTTATGCTTTTGGATTGGCACAACGTGTGCTGGTCACTCTAATGAATCACGGGAAAGCCTCATGAAGTTCGTCGATGAAGCCTATATTGAAATTGCCGCGGGCGATGGTGGTAATGGTGCAGCCACGTTCCGACACGAAAAATACAAGGAATTCGGCGGACCTGACGGTGGTGACGGAGGCCGCGGGGGCCACGTCTATGCCGTGGCCGATGTAAATTTGAATACGTTGATTGACTACCGTTATTCCCGCCGCCACGAAGCGCAACGCGGCGAAAACGGCATGGGCAATGACATGTTTGGCGCAGCCGGTAAAGACATTACCTTGCGTCTGCCTGTAGGCACCATCATCAGCGATGAGGCCACGGGTGAAGTGCTTCACGAGCTGCTAACACCAGGTGAAAAAATTGTGCTGGCCCGGGGTGGAGATGGTGGTTTTGGCAATCTGCGTTTCAAAAGCGCGGTGAACCGTGCACCACGCCAAAAAACGCCCGGACGTGCGGGCGAGCGTTTCAGCCTGAAGCTGGAGCTGAAGGTTCTGGCCGATGTGGGGCTGCTGGGCATGCCCAATGCAGGCAAGTCCACATTTATCTCGTCAGTGTCGAATGCACGCCCGAAGATTGCAGATTACCCTTTCACCACATTGCATCCTAATTTGGGCGTGGTGCGTGTGGGGCCTGAACAAAGCTTCGTGATTGCGGATATTCCTGGCTTGATTGAGGGTGCTTCAGACGGGGCAGGTCTGGGGCACCAGTTCTTGCGCCATCTGCAGCGTACACGTTTGCTGCTGCACATTGTGGATCTGGCGCCGTTTGATGAGGGCGTGGACCCTGTTGAGCAAGCCAAGGCCATTGTGCAGGAGTTGAAAAAGTACGACGAAGAGCTCTACAGCAAGCCGCGGTGGCTGGTGCTCAACAAGCTGGACATGATTCCGCAGGAAGAGCGTGCTGCCAGGGTCAAGGATTTTGTGAAGCGTTTGAAGTGGAAGGGGCCGGTATTCGAGATCTCCGCGTTGGCTCGAGAAGGCACGGAGCGTCTGGTGCAAGAGATCTTCAAGCATGTGCATGTCGTACAACAAGCGGAGCAACCATCAGAAGCAGAGTACGATCCACGTTTTGCGGGTGATGCACCCGAATAAAGCGCAGGCTTATTGCTTCTTGATTAATAGCGGCAAGTACTTGTTGTTTGATAAGTGCTTGTCGCCATAAAAACTCACAATCATGTCTTCCCGTGTTTTGCAGGATGCGCGTCGCATCGTAGTCAAGGTCGGCTCCAGTCTGGTGACCAATGAGGGGCGTGGCCTCGATGAAGCAGCCATTGAAGAGTGGTCGCGCCAATTGGCGGCCCTTGTACATGGTGATGATGGTATTCGCCGTGAGGTGATCATGGTCTCCAGCGGTGCGGTGGCGGAAGGCATGAAGCGCCTGGGATGGGCTGCGCGTCCCAAGGAAATTCACGAGTTGCAGGCAGCGGCAGCCGTGGGGCAGATGGGGTTGGTTCAGATGTATGAAACCAAGCTGCGCACTCACAACGTCGGCAGTGCGCAAGTGCTGCTCACTCATGCAGACCTGGCCGATAGAGAGCGTTATCTGAATGCGCGCTCAACCTTGCTGACTTTGTTGCGATTGGGTGTGGTGCCGGTTATCAATGAAAACGATACCGTTGTGAATGATGAAATCAAGTTTGGCGACAACGACACCTTGGGAGCGTTGGTGGCCAATTTGGTAGATGCCGATGCCTATGTGATCCTGACTGATCAAAAGGGCTTGTATACCGCGGACCCCCGCAGCAACCCCGATGCCAAGTTTGTGCACGAGGCGCAGGCTGGTGACTCGGCGCTGGAGGCCATGGCAGGTGGTGCAGGCTCAAGCATTGGTAAAGGGGGCATGTTGACCAAAATTCTGGCCGCCAAACGGGCTGCGGGTTCCGGAACGTCCACAGTCATTGCCTGGGGTCGTGAGCCAGATGTTCTTTTACGTCTGATTCGTGGCGAGGTGATTGGTACATTGCTGGTGGCTCCTACGCACAAAAATCAGGCACGCAAACAATGGATGATGGACCATTTGCAATTGCATGGATCGGTCTTCATTGATGCCGGAGCGGTGCAAAAGTTGCAAGCAGCGGGCAAGAGCTTGCTACCTGTGGGTATGGTCGCAGTAGAAGGCGATTTTTCTCGGGGCGATGTGATTGCAGTGCGCGATGCAGCAGGCAAGGAGATTGCACGGGGTTTGGCCAATTACTCCAGCTCTGAAGCGCGTCTGCTGTGCAAGCACGCTTCGTCGGAAGTGGAGCAATTGCTGGGTTATCGTGGTGAGCCAGAAATGGTGCACCGTGACAATATGGTGGTGCTGCATTGATGCGGGCCGGAGCATGCTGCAACCAGCAGTCATAATAAAAAATCCCGCTGTGCCATGGGGCAAGCGGGATTTTTTATTTAGCGATTGTTGGCTTCATTTTGTGGGTCAGGGTCAAAGCTGGCTCCAGGGGGCAGTTCCATGCCAGGGTTTTGAACCAGACCATGGTTGCGAAGCACTGCCGTAAAGCGAGGCTGTGTAGCAATGGGCTCGGGCTGACCGTCACGTGGTCGCATGCCACTGCGCAGATAACGATTACGCTGTTGCTCACTGCGAGGGACAAAGCGGGCCAGCTCTGTCAGCGCCATCTCGTAAACGCCACGCTTGAACTCCACCACTACATCCAGTGGTACCCAGTAATCATTCCATCGCCAAGCGTCGAACTCAGGGTGGTCTGTGGCGCGAAGGTTCAAATCCCAATCTTGGCCGAGCAGCTGGAGCAAGAACCAGATTTGCTTTTGGCCTTTGTAATGACCTCGCGCATCACGGCGTATGTAACGATCCGGCACCTCGTAGCGCAACCAGTCCCTTGTTCTTGCGACCACGCGAACGTGGTTGGGCTTCAACCCCACTTCTTCATGCAGCTCTCGAAACATGGCTTGTTCAGGACTTTCTCCCCGGTCAATGCCACCTTGCGGAAACTGCCAGCTGTGGGTGCGAATGCGTTTGCCCCAGAACACCTGGTTCTTCTGGTTGAGCAGGATGATGCCGACGTTCGGGCGAAATCCGTCCCGGTCAAGCATAATCGAACCCCAATTCTCTATATTGCGATCATTATGCACGGCAGTCTGTGCCCAGCCAAACTGCCATAGCTTTATCCCGCTCTGTCTCCCTCATGAAAGCCTCCCAATTTCTTATCTCCACCCTGAAAGAAGCTCCGGCTGATGCCGAAGTGGTCAGCCACAAGCTCATGATGCGGGCTGGCATGATCAAAAAGCTGGGTGCCGGCATCTACAACTACATGCCTATGGGCCTGCGTGTGATTCGCAAGGTCGAAGCCATCGTGCGCGAAGAAATGAACCGTGCAGGTGCCATTGAAGTGACCATGCCCGTGGTGCAGCCTGCAGAGCTATGGCAGGAAACAGGCCGTTTTGAAAAAATGGGGCCTGAGTTGCTGCGCATTCAGGATCGTCATGGCCGTGACTTTGTGATTCAACCTACCTCTGAAGAAGTGGTGACTGACATTGCCCGCCAAGAGTTCAAGAGCTACAAGCAGCTGCCCAAGAACCTTTACCAGATTCAGACAAAGTTCCGCGACGAGCGTCGTCCACGCTTTGGTTTGATGCGTGGGCGTGAATTCATCATGAAGGATGCTTACTCCTTCGACAAGGACCGCGATGCTGCTCAAATCAGCTATCAAACCATGCGTGAAGCCTACAAACGCATCTTTGATCGCTTCGGTTTGCAGTACCGTGCAGTACGTGCCGATTCGGGTGCGATTGGTGGTGACCTGAGCGAGGAGTTTCAGGTGATTGCATCCACCGGTGAGGATGCCATCGTCTACTGCCCTCACAGCGATTACGCTGCCAATATTGAAAAAGCGGAAGCCTTGGCACCTACTGCTACACGTCCTGCAGCGAGCAAGGTCATGGAGAAGGTGGCGACACCTGGCAACAGTACCTGCGAGGCCGTGGCAGCGCAACTGGGCCTGCCTTTGAGCCAAACCGTCAAGTCTCTGGTGTTGGCCACCGATGAGACCAATGAGCAAGGCGAAATTGTGAAAACCCAGGTCTGGCTGCTGCTTCTGCGCGGAGACCATGATATGAATGAAATCAAGGTGGGCAAGGTGGAGGGTCTGGCCAACTTCCGGTTTGCTTCCGTGTCTGAAATCGAAGCGCACTTTGGTTGCCAGCCCGGTTACTTGGGTCCCGTCAACGTGAAGAAGCCTGTGAAGCTGGTGGTGGATCGTGAAGTTGCCATCATGGCGGACTGGGTGTGCGGTGCCAACGAAGTGGATTTCCACATCACAGGCGTAAACTTTGGCCGCGATTTGCCTGAGCCTGAAGTGATCGCAGACCTGCGCAATGTGGTGGCCGGCGACAAGTCACCCGACGGCGCTGGTGAACTGGCCATTGAGCGCGGCATTGAAATTGGCCATGTCTTTTATCTGGGCACCAAGTACTCCAAGGCCATGGATGCCACCTTCCTGGGTGACAACGGGAAGCCCCAGCACTTTGAAATGGGTTGCTATGGCATCGGTGTGACGCGTTTGCCAGCGGCTGCTGTGGAGCAGAACCATGATGAGCGCGGCATGATCTGGCCTGATGCGATTGCACCTTTCACGGTGGTGATCTGCCCGATTGGCATGGGGCGAAGCGAAGCTGTGAAGGAAGAGGCATTCAAACTGTATGACGCTTTGCTGGCTCTGGGTGTGGATGTGATCTTGGACGACCGTGACGAACGTCCAGGCGCTATGCTGGCTGACTGGGAGTTGATCGGTGTGCCACACCGCGTGGTTCTGGGTGACCGTGGCCTCAAGGAAGGTGTAGTGGAGTACCAGGCCCGCCGTGATACGGAGGCTACCAAGCTGGCAGTGAGCGATGTGCTGGCACACCTCAAAGCGAAGCTGGGTTTGAACTGATTTGCATCAAGCATTCCAGGTAAAGGCAGCTTTGGCTGCCTTTTTCGCTTGCTGGAGGCATGCTTTGTCAGGAAACTTCGCCTGTAGCAATAAAAAGATACAAGTACGGGATGAGGGAGTTGCACGCATTGATCACACGGCGCGCCTGCTTGGGTATGGGCTTGGCGTGCGCTGCAGTGGGGACTGTACCGGCCTATGCAGGCGCGCAGCTGGAAGAGCCCCTGGCAGATGCGGTGCGCAGTGCCCTGAGTGCCGCAGTGCGCGACTTGGCTCCTCCTGAGCCGTTGTTCGCCTCAACGGATGCGAGGGTGGAATACCTGCGCTGGCTGACCACCATGAGCGACCGTTTGCGCCGCCGCATGTCCGGCTGGGAAGAGCGACGTGACTTTCTCCAGACCGTGTGGTACGAAGCCAAGCGGGCGGGCCTGGATGTCTCGCTGGTACTCGGCCTGATTCAGGTGGAGAGCGGGTTTCGGAAATTCGCAGTGTCGGTTGCAGGGGCTCGTGGCTTCATGCAAATCATGCCGTTCTGGACGCGTGTGATTGGCGATGGTGACCCTGGCAAACTGTTTCACATGCAAACCAATCTGCGTTTTGGCTGCGTCATATTGCGCCATTATCTTGTGCGTGAAAAAGGCGATTTGTTTATGGCGCTAGGGCGATATAACGGCAGTCGCGGCAAAGACAAATACCCCAATCTTGTGCTTGGCGCACAGCGTCAATGGCAGTTCAATCCGGATTCCGTGCGGGTGTAGCGGAGCATCTTGCTGCATCGCAGGGGAGATAGGGTATGCGGCAGGTAGCGGCAATGTAGCGTGCAGGGGCTGCCACTGCAGTTCAAAGTACTTCAGGGAACGAGACGATAGTGCAGCAGTTGCAATGGCTGTGCGTCTTGCAGTTGCTGGGCAACCAGTAGCTGTTGCGCTTGAGCATCCCAGCCCACAATATGGCTGTGCATGGCATTGGGTAGCTGGAAATGCTGCCAGCTGCGGCCCTGATCGCGACTGAAGGCATAGGCTCTGGCGCGCTCTTCATTGCAGCGTGCTTGCAAGGGCATGGTCTCTGGTAGCAGGCAGGCAAACATGTCCAGCAGCGCAGGCGCTTGGCTCTGGCTGATCCAGATATCTGGTGTGGCCCAAAACTTGTTGTGTCCCACTCCACGATGCAGCAAGGGCAGGGGGAGTGCAACCGGTAGCTGCCAGTGCTCAGTTTCTGGGTCAAAGTACTGCACGGATGCCTCTCGCCACAAAGTCATGCTGCCATCAGGGTTGCGCGTGACAGGCCAACGGGTGGTGTTGTCGATGGGTTGGAGCTCTTTCTCAGGCTTCAGACCGAGCACCTTCACCGTGTTGTTTGCAGGGTCTATCTCCAACGAAAAGCGACGGGTCAGAGTGGCCTTCCATTCACCAGTTGGGGTGTTGTTGGCATCAAGCCGGCGTTCCCATCGGCTGGACCAGCCAAGGACGCGGCCCGCAGGCAGGGTTTGAAACAAAAACTCAAACCGTGTTTGTGTGGGCTGTGGAGGTTGTATGTCGGACCAAATGGCTGGAGCAAAAGAGGGTAAACGGTATTGGCTGGCTGACAAGGAAGCAGGAAGGTCTTCGGCGTCATCAACAGCCGCTGCGGCTGAAGGCAAGGGTGTGATGACATGTGGCGTGGCCCAGGTGCTGCCACCGTCTGTGGTGATGAGCAGTGCTTGCTCAAGGCTATGCCAGATAAAGCCTGTCCGTGCGTTCACCCAGCCCTGTTGGTCTATTTCACTGGGCTGTTCGCGCTGGGGGGCGAACTGCCAGCTTGCTCCATCGTCGGTGCTGCTGAAGGCGCCGTCACTCCAGACGTATTTGCCGCGAACATCCACATTCAGCAGAAGTTGGCCGGAGCTGTCCACGGAACGCACGGTCAGGGGTTTTTGTCCAAGACTGGCACGAATGTCAAAGCCGTGCTGTGGTGTGAGCTGGGCTATGAACTGCCGGTCACGAAAGCTCAGCCAATGCAGAGCTTGGGCCTGCTCGTCTGTCAACTCAGTCTTGCTAGGGGGCTGTGCCGCATCAATGGCATTTTGCAGAGCCTCGCGCACCATATGCTCTTGGAGTGTTTGGGCAATGGGCAGGGCTTTTGTCAGCGTTTGCTGAACACTGCGTTCGCGCCATTGCGGCAGTTGTAATTCGAGCAGTTCGCCGGGCGGTAGAGTGTCTTCGGAAGCTTCCAATTTGCGCGACAGGCTGCCAGTTACCAGTGTGGACTGCGCACTGGGCAGCAGGCGCAGACTGGCAGGGTCAAGGACAAAGGCGTCGTCGTCCAGCTGCCACTGCTGTGTGGACGCTGGCAACTGTGTGCCTCCAGGGTGCCGCTGTAGCTGATCGACGGTGATGGTGCTGCTCAACAGCAAAAGGGTGATGACTACCGTCCAGCGGCTGCGTCGAGAAAGTTCAAATGGCATGGTCAATGCAATCCGATGATGGCCACGCATGAAAATACGCGATGAAAAAAAGAGCGCATGGCGCTCTTTCTTGAAGTGTCCAGTATGCAAAGCACCAAACATTATCAGGGCACGCTAACTCCGTGCGGGGCTGGCATATGCAGGAGGTGCTTCCAGATGTACGCGGACACTGACAATCAGCAGGGGGCTTGCGGCCCCTGCGAGAGCGGCTAGTGCGGGCCAGGGGTTTCTCCCTGGGCGCTTGAATTCGCAGGAGTCGCTCTGGGTGCTGGCGTTGTGGCTGGTGGGACAGCCGCCTCGGTTGCCGCCACGGCTGCAACGGCGGACAAGGCGGACGCAGGATGTTGCAGCACCTGCCCCTCACTGTCTTGCATGCGGGTGACCAGCACCTGGTCAATGCGGTAGCTGTCCACGTCCATCACTTCAAAGCGGAATGGTCCCCAGTCCACGGTGTCGGTGCGGCGTGGCACACGGCGGAGCATGACCATGAGGAAGCCTGCCAAGGTCTCGTATTCATCTTCGTTGGGCAGCGCTTCGAGATCCAGAACGCGCATTACATCGTCAATGGGGGTAATGCCGTCAATCAGCCAGGAGTTTTCGTCCCGGCGGATGATCTGCTCTTCATCATCTGGAGAGACCAGGTCCCCCATCACGGTGCTCATCACATCGTTCAATGTCACCACGCCAACTACGAGGCTGTATTCGTTCACGATCACCGCAAAGTCTTCGTGGGCCTGCTGGAACTGGTCCAGCACTTCGGCCAGCGTCAGCTTGTCGGGAACCAGCAGGATTTTGCGGATCAGGCTGTCATCCTGCAAGGAAATGGGTTGGTTGTTGAGAACACGCTGGAACAGGTCTTTGGCATCCACATAGCCCACGATGTGGTCGATATCGCCTTCACACACGGGATAGGTGGAGAAGGGCTCTTCGGCAATGCGTGCGCGGATCACATGGTCTGGGTCGTCACGCAAAAAGTAGGCGATGCGATCACGTTGTGTCATGGACGAAGCCACGGTGCGTGTATCGAGTTCAAAGATGTTGGCAATCGCTTGCTGCTCACGCTCAGCCAGAACCCCGGCACGGGCACCATCTTCGGTCATGGCCAGGATGTCGTCGGAAGTGATCTGCTCGTTGCGCTTGTCGGGCAGGCCAAGCATGCGGATCACGGAGCTCGTGATCTGACTGTAGAACCAGACAATGGGTTTGAATACCGTCATGCAAAACTGCATGGGGCGCAGCACACGCAGCAGCAGTCGCTCGGGCTCCACCATGCTCAGACGACGTGGCAGCAAGTCCGCAAACAAAATGAACAGCGATGTGATGATGAAGAACGAGAGCAAAGAGCCCAGACTCTGGGCAGTGCTCTCGGGCATCCACCAGATCAAAGCTCCAGCCAGCGTGGTACTGAGCGCACCCTCACCCACGATACCACCCAAAATGGCGATCGCATTCTGGCCTACCTGCACCACGGTGAAGTAGTCACCGGGTTGCTCTTGCAACTGGATGGCTTTTTCTGCACGGGGGTCGCCTTCGTCCGCCATCTGGCGCAAGCGCAGACGACGAGAGGCAGCCAAGGAAATCTCGGCCACGGCTACGAAGGCACTGGCAGCGATCAGCAGTGCAATGATGAGCAGGCTTTGGGTGAGTGTCATAAGTCAGTGGGTTGGCTGGTGACGGCCTAGTGCCACCATTGCGCATGCCTCCTTCGCATGCAGGCCTTTGTGCAAACTCTGTGCCGCTGCCCTGCGGCCGAGAACGAAAAACCGCCCATGAGGGCGGTTTTAGATAAAGCAGGGGCCATGCCAGTCAAACTGGTGATTGGTGTAGGCATAGGTCCCAAAAGCTGCATGGCAATCAGGCTTCGCCATTGATGACTTGTTGCAGCTCACCAGATTCGTACATTTCCATCATGATGTCCGAGCCGCCGATGAATTCGCCTTTGATGTACAGCTGAGGAATGGTGGGCCAGTTGCTGTAGTCCTTGATGCCTTGGCGAATTTCCTGGTCTTCCAGCACATTCACAGTGGCGATGGCCTTGGGCTCCACACCACAGGCTTTCAGAATCTGAACGGCACGGCCAGAAAAGCCACACATGGGGAAGCTGGCACTGCCCTTCATGAACAGCAGGATGTCGTTGTTTTTGACCAGTTGGTCGATGCGTTGTTGTACGTCGCTCATGGGGTTCTCCTTGTAGGGGAGCCGGTGTCTTGTCACCTGGCAATGCTGCTGATTATTTCACTGTCTCGCCAATATTGGTGCCATCCGGGATTTGACCGCCGGTGCAGCGTTCAATGCCAGCAAGGTCCTGGCGACTGTGCACACCGACAAAACCGGCTTGGCGCAGGAGTGTCTGCACACTTTGTGCCTGGTCCCAGCCATGTTCCAGCAAGAGCCAGCCTTCTGGTTTGAGGTGATCCGGGGCTTGCGAAATAATGCTGCGAATGTCGTCCAGCCCGTCAGCGCCGCTGGTCAGCGCGTGGCGCGGCTCGTGGTGCAAGGCCTGCATATGCGCATCATCTTCACGGATGTAAGGCGGGTTGCTGGCGATGACATCAAAGCGTCCTTGCACCTTCTCCAGCCATGAAGACTGCACAAAGCTCACTGGCAGTTGCAATCGCTGTGCATTGGCTTGAGCCACATCCAGGGCATCCTGGCTGAAATCGACAGCGGTGACGCTGGCGTCAGGACGCTGGCTTTGCAGAGCCAGGGCGATGGCGCCACTGCCGGTTCCCAAATCGATCAATGCAGGTGAAACGATTTTTTCAACCACATCCAGCACCCACTCTACCAGTGTCTCTGTATCAGGGCGAGGGTCGAGCACGCGCGCATCAACATGCAGCGGCAGTCCGAAAAATTCTTTGCAACCCGTTAGGTAGGCCACCGGCATGCCGTCCAGGCGCTGTGCACACAGGTGTGCAAAAGCTGCTTGTTGTGTGGAGGTCAGCACATCTGAGTCGTGTGTCAGCAGCCAGGCCCGGTCAGCATCGGGCTGTCCCAGCACATGCAACAGCAAGATTTGCGCATCAATGCGCTCCATGTCCTGGTGGTGGGCTTGGAGGAGGGCTTGTTGCAGGGTTTGGCGTGGCATCACAGCGTAAGGGGGTAGGTGTGGACAGAATCCAGGTTCAAGCGTTGACTTCCAGCTCAGCCAACAACTCGGCTTCACGGGCTTGTTTCAGAGCTTCAATCACGTCGCCCAGGTCACCTTCCATAATGTTGAGCAATTTGTACAGCGTCAGGTTGATGCGGTGATCGGTCAGGCGACCTTGGGGGAAGTTGTAGGTGCGAATGCGGTCACTGCGGTCACCCGAGCCAATCAGTCCTTTGCGCAGCGCTGCTTCCTTGGCCTCGCGCTCCTTGCGTTCCTTTTCCTGGATACGTGCCTGCAGCACTTGCAGTGCCTTGGCCTTGTTGCTGTGCTGGCTGCGTCCGTCCTGGCACTCTGCAACAATCCCTGTGGGCAAGTGCACCACACGCACGGCAGAGTCGGTTTTGTTGATGTGCTGGCCACCGGCGCCACTGGCGCGGAAAGTATCGATGCGAAGATCGGCAGGATTGAGCGTGATGGCTGCGGTTTCATCGGGCTCGGGCATCACAGCAACTGTGCAGGCACTGGTGTGAATGCGGCCCTGGGTCTCGGTTGCGGGTACGCGTTGCACACGATGACCACCCGATTCGAATTTCAGCGCGCCATACACATTGTCACCGTCAATGCGCAAAACAATTTCTTTGTAGCCTCCGATTTCGCTTTCATTGGCGCTCATGATTTCCACTTTCCAGCCCACATTGGCTGCGTAGCGGGTGTACATGCGGGCGATGTCAGCGGCAAACAGGGCTGACTCATCGCCACCTGTTCCGGCGCGGATTTCCACATAAGCTGGCCTTGCATCGTCTGGATCCTTGGGGAGCAACAGGCGCTGCAGCTCATCTTCCAGTTTGAGCAGATCAGCCTCGCCACTGGCGATTTCTTCCTGTGCCATCTCTGCCATATCGGGGTCATCAAGCATTTCTCGTGCAGTGGCAATATCTGCCTCCGTCTGCAAATAGCGCTGGTAGCGACCGGCCACGGCGGTTACGTCGGCGTGTTCGCGAGAAATGGAGCGGTATTTTTGCATATCGCCCATGATGTCTTCACGCGAGAGCAAGAAGTCCAGTTCTTCAAGGCGCTGGGCATAGCGCTCCAACTGGGTGCGCAGAAATGGTTTCATGTTTTTTTTGAGAGGAGTGCGCTACGCAGGCGGTAGCGGTGAGCGCTCTGAATCAAGCGCTAAAGACATGGGCGGCAGAGAACGCCGCAGCGCACAAGGGCGCTAACGCTGTCCTGATTTGGCGTGCAAAAAGAGTTTGGAGACGGTTTCCACCGTCTGGGCACGCTCTTGTTCGGTGCCTTTGTGCAGGGCAGCGAGTGCGCCATGCATCATTTTTTGAGTGAGGCCACGCGAGAGCGCTTCCAGCACTGCATCAATGTCTTCGCCTTTGGCAATACGCTTTTTGGCGCGGTTGATTTCTGCTTCACGCCATGCATTGGTCTGGGCGTTGAGTTGCTGGATGAGAGGCACCACACCACCTTGGGCACGTTGATTCATCCATTGCATGAAGTTCATGACACCAGCATCGATGATGACTTCAGCCTCGGCAACGGTAGCCTGACGCTGGGCTTGAGCGGTGCGCACCACGCTGGCCAGATCGTCCACGGTGTACAGATAGGCGTCGCGCAGGTCTTTCACCTCGGGTTCAATATCGCGTGGAACGGCGAGATCCACCATGAACATAGGACGATTTTTGCGCTTTTTCAGCGCGCTTTCAATGGCTCCCAAGCCGATGATGGGCAGGCTGGACGCTGTGCAGCTGATGATGGCGTCGTACTCGTGCAGGTGTTCTGGAATCTCAGCCAAAGGCATCACGCTGGCACCGAAGCGACTTGCCAGCTTTTCACCGCGTTCCATGGTGCGGTTGGCAATCGTGATGTGGGCGGGATTCTTGGCGGCAAAGTGGGTGGTTGCCAGCTCGATCATCTCGCCAGCACCGACAAACAAGATGCGAATCTTGCTCAGGTCTTCAAACAGCTGACCGGCTAAACGTACCGCAGCGGCCGCCATGGAAATCGAGTGCTCGCCAATTTCTGTGGAGGAGCGCACTTCTTTGGCCACGGCAAAACTGCGTTGAAACAGTTGGTTCAGGGTGGAGCCCAGTGCTCCGGCTTCTTCCGCAGCACGTACCGCATTTTTCATCTGGCCCAGGATCTGGGTTTCACCCAGTACCATGGAGTCAAGGCCGGAGGCCACACGGAATGCGTGGCGTGCGACGGAGACATCTTCCAGCAAATACGAGTGTGAGCGCAGTACATCGGCACTGACACCGCCTGACTGCGCCAGCCAGCCCAGCGTGTGATCCAACGCGGGAGCACCAGCCGCACAATAAATTTCAGTGCGGTTGCAGGTGGAGAGAATGGCAGTTTCCACCTCGGGGTGACGCGTAGCGCTGGACAGCGCCGAGCGCAGCCCGTGTAAAGTAGGGGCGATTTGGTCGATCGCAAATGCAAAACGGCCCCGTAGATCCAACGGTGCCGTATTGTGGTTAATGCCAAGAGCCCAGACTGCCATGCGCTCGATTATAAAATTTGTGCAGCTTTTGCGCTGCCCTACAGTTCAAAGACTTGATCTGTGTCATTTTCATGCCCGCTCTTGACTTCTTGATTCATCTTTTCAGCTTTATGGCTCCGGCGATTTTTCTGTCGGTGATACTGGCGGCTGGCGCCCGCCTGGTGTGGCATAAGAAAGCTCATTTGCTTCCTTGGTATCACATGGCCAGCGTGAATGCCTTGCTGGGTATTTTGGTCCTGGCGCTAGGCTTGGTATTGCTGGGACAAGATGGGCGCATGGGCACTTACTCGGTGCTCGTACTTGCCATGGGTAGCTGCCAGTGGCTCATGTCAGGCGGGTGGAAGTCTTAGTCCTTTTGATTCAATACGCTGCTGCGTAGCGTGCCCGATCGGCCTGTGCCTGCTCAAGCAGCCAGGTGCGAAAGTCCTGCAGCGCATGCGATGCAGGGCGCGATGCGGGCTGGCACAAGAAATATCCCCGTTCAATTTGAAAAGGGCGGTGTAGAGGGATGGAAACACGGCCTGCCGCGAGATCATCCTCAATCAGGCAACGCTGAACCACGGCCACTCCCATGCCTGCAATGACTGCTTGTACCAGCATGCCTACCAGCTCGAAATCTGCTGCTGGAGCGGGGTAGGGGCCATCACATCCCATTTTTTCGAACCATCGGGCCCAGTTGTCGGGGTAATTGGTGTGAGCCAGCAAAGGACGACGCAGCAGATCTTGAGGGCGACAAATGCTCAATGCGTCGTGTGGCAGGCAGATGGGAACCAGATCACGTCCCACCAAGTAGTCTGCCAGCAGGGTTTCTGGGAAAGGCATGGCGCCAATGCGGACCCAGGCATCAATGTCGGGAGATGTCAACGGGTCATCTCTGCGGTAAGGGGCAAAAGAGAGCACGGTGCCCGGGTGGCGTGCAGAGAAATCTGGTATCCGTGGAATCAGCCAGTTGCTGAATAGGGTTGGCGGCATGGAAATGCGCAGATGCCGCCCTTCCCGCTTGCGTCGCATGGCCTGGGTGGCTGATTCAATGGTGAACAGCGCGGGCCCCACCGCATCCAGATACTGCCGGCCTGCCGTGGTGAGTACGCTGCGGCGGCCCTGGCGCTCAAACACAGAAAATCCCAGATGTTCTTCCAGGCGCGCAATCGAGCGGCTGATGGCTCCTTGTGTGACCTGCAGGGCATCCGCGGCCTGGGTATAGCTGCCCAGACGCGCGGCCTGCACAAAAGCATGAAGTTCCGAGATGGATGGAGATTGCAGACGCATGATGGAATTATTACCTTTGGTAATGCATTCTTGTTTTTTTGTCGCTTTTCTTGTGTGGCTCTCTCGAAAAGAATGCGTGCACATTTCTCATAAACACCAAAGACCCTGGAGAACCCCCATGTTTCTGCGCCGAACTCTGCTCTCTTCTGTGGCTGCTGCCGCTGCCATGGCTGCTTTGTCTCCTGCTGCCTGGGCTGCAGACAATTACCCCAGTCGCCCGATCAAGCTGGTCGTGCCGTTTGGCGCCGGAGGCTCAACCGACATCGTGGCGCGCTTGCTGGCTGACAAGATGGGGCCCATCCTGGGGCAGGCCGTGGTGATTGAAAACAAGGGTGGTGCTGGTGGCTCGATTGGAGCGGCAGAAATCGCCAAAGCTGCGCCCGATGGTTACACCATCGGTATGGCTACCGTGTCGACCCACGGTGCCAATCCTGCCATCATGAGCAAGCTGCCCTATGACGCCAAGAAAGACTTCGCACCCATCACCAACGTGATGGCAGTGCCCAGCGTGTTTGTGGTGCACCCGAGCGTGCCAGCCAAGACCATGCAGGAGTTCATTGCTCTGGCCAAGAAAGAGCCAGGCAAATATAGCTTTGCTTCACCTGGCACCGGCTCGCTGGGGCATGCCAATATTGAGAACTTCATGAATCTGGCAGGCATCGACTTGCTGCACATCCCTTACAAGGGAGCAGGCCAGGCACTCAATGATGCGCTGGGGGGCCAGGTCAATGCCATGACAGACAACCTGTCCTCCTCGCTGACCAACATCAAGGCAGGCAAGTTGCGTCCTCTCGCGGTGCTGGCGTTCAAGCGTGCGGAAGTGTTGCCAGATGTGCCCACCTACACCGAACTGGGCTTCCCTGAAATGGGGGACGGTGGCTGGTTTGGTCTGGTTGCACCAGCAGGAACTCCGAAAGCCATCATCGACAAGCTGAATGCTGCCGCGCACAAGGCCATGCAAGATCCTGGGTATCTGCAAAAGCAAAAGGACATCGCGGGGGAAGGCATGGCCAACTCTCCAGAAGAGTTCAGCAAGCAAATTGATGCAGCGATTGCCCGCTATACCGCAGTGGCCAAGCGTGCCAACATCAAGATTGATTGATGCAAGCATTGCCTGACTTTTTGAAGCCACGGCCAGATGCGCCCGTACTGGTGCATCCGCCGCAGGGCGAGGTGCTGGCGCTGGTGTGTGATTCACCGCACAGTGGCACGGCCTATCCTGCCGATTTCGGTGTGAGTGTGCCGATGTCATTGCTGCGCCGTGGCGAAGACACGCATGTGCAGACGCTGTGGGAGCAATTTCCCAGCTATGGGGCCACCCTGATTGAGGCGACTTTCCCGCGTACCTACATTGACCCCAATCGAGAGCAAGAGGATATCAATCCGGCCATGCTGGATGGGCAGTGGTCTGAGCCGTTGACGCCCAGCGTGAAAACGCAGCAAGGGCTGGGGCTGATCTGGGAGAAGATCAATCAGGCTGGCCAGTCTACCCCGATGTATGCGCGCAAACTCACGGTGCAAGAAGTGCAGCAGCGCATTGCCAACTACTGGCAACCCTATCATGCAGCGCTGCAGCAGGCCATTCGCTGGAGCGTAGACCGCTTTGGTGGGGTTTGGCACATCAATCTGCACTCCATGCCCAGCGATGTGTATCAGCGACTGGGTACGCCGGACAAGCATCTGGCGGATTTTGTGCTGGGCGATCGTGATGGCACAACCTGTGATCCCGCCTTTATTCATTTGATCGGGGATACGCTGCAAGCCCAAGGCTACAGCGTGGCCTATAACGAGCCCTATAAGGGCGTGGCGCTGATAGGCCGCATTGGTCAACCAGCCTTCCATCGGCATAGCCTGCAGATTGAGATCAATCGTCGTATCTATCTGGATGAAGACACGCGTGAGCCCAGTGCCGGTTTTTCAGAGCTGCAGCAGCACCTGCAAGCGGTGATGCGCGAAGTGGCGCAGTATGTGCGCAGCGAGATGGTGTATCTGCCGCGAGGCTGAACAGGCTTGCGTGTTTGAAATAGCTTGTATTTGAGCCCCACTTTCCAGCAAAGTGATGGAAACGCAGGGCTGGGTGAACGCGTGATCAGCCAGGAGGCAGTCCTGAGTTCATGGGAGCGGATGAATTTGCCTCTGCCAGCGGAAATGCCGCGCTTGGCCGATGCTGTCAAAGCGTCAGGAAGCAAAATGGCCGGACTGAAGTCATTCCGTCATCCACGTAAAAGGCCTTCCTTTATTGGAAGGCCTTTTTTGGTTGAACGCGGTCTTTTAAAAAAAGGACCGCTGTGGGTATCCGCCTTAAAGCGGAGCGCCGGTTTGGGCAGGGCTGAACATGTCGACACGGTCGGTGATGATGCCGTCGGTGCCTAAGTCAATCAGGCGTTGCGCAGCCCATTCGTCATTGACGGTATAACTGCTGCAACGCAGGCCGGCGCCGTGTACCTTGGCAACCAGGGCCTCGTTCCACAGCGCGTGGTTGAGCACCATGGCGCTGCAGTCCAGGTCGGTGGCGATCTGTAAATCGGCATCACCCGTGCCATCGGCGAATTTATCCACCAAGAGACCGCGGGGAATATGGGGCGCAGTGTCTTTTGCGCCTTTCAGGGCATCTGGCTTGAAAGATGTGAACAGCGGCTGGATGATGTCTTTGGGCCAGATTTTGTTCATCAGGTCTCCGCAGGCACGGCCTGTTTCCAGCTCTTGCCCTGGGGTAGGCTTGATTTCCACATTCAGGTGCAGGTGGTTGGCCAGGCACCAGCGAGCCAGAGCTTCCAGTGTGGGTATGGCTTCTCCGGCAAAGGCACGGGAGTGCCAGCTGCCAGCATCCAACTGGGCAATTTCACCCATGGTCAGTGCACCGCCAACACCGCGGCCGTTGGTGGTGCGTTCCAGCGTTGCGTCGTGCAGCAAAAACAGCACACCGTCTTTGCTGAGCTTGGCGTCACATTCGAAAAAACGGTAGCCATGCAAAGCGCCCAGGCGGAAAGCGCTCATGGTGTTTTCTGGTGCCAGCTTGCCGGCACCGCGATGGGCTACCCAACGGGGGTAAGGCCAGGGTTTCAAAGCAGTAGTCATGATTAAAGCCTTGTGCAAAAAAGCAAAAAAGCGCCTCAGTGCAAATCTGAGGCGCTTTGGTTATCCATGTTCTTGAGTCATGAACAAAAGAGGCGACGCTCGCGCTCCTGTTTAAACGCGTTTGCCAGTTTCGGCGTTGAACCAGTGCAAACGATCTTCGCGTGCGGTGATGCGAGCGGATTCACCGGGCTTGGGATAGGGTTTGCCTTCCTCCACGCGCACGGTCACGTCTTCGTCCCCCACCTTGCCGTACAGCAGACGCTCCGCACCCAGCAGTTCGACGGTATGCACCTTGAACTCCACGCCGCCGGTCTCAACCAGGTCAATGTGCTCGGGGCGGATGCCCAGAATCAGGCCAGGCTTGCCGTTGGGGGAGTGCTTGAGCAGGTTCATGGGAGGCGAGCCAATGAAGCTGGCCACAAAGGTCGAGGCAGGAGTGTGGTAGACCTCTTCGGGGGTGCCGAACTGTTCCACATGACCGCCATTCATGACTACCATGCGTTGGGCCAAAGTCATGGCTTCCACTTGGTCGTGCGTCACGAACAAGGAGGTAATCCCCAGTTCGGCGTGCAGTTTCTGGATTTCCAGACGGGTCTGGCCGCGCAGCTTGGCATCCAGGTTCGACAGCGGTTCGTCAAACAGGAAAACCTGAGGCTGGCGCACAATGGCACGTCCCATGGCCACACGCTGGCGCTGGCCGCCGGACAGCTGGCGAGGCTTGCGATCCAGCAGGTGGCTCAGCTCCAAAATCTTGGCAGCCTTGTCCACGCGTCGCTTGATCTCGTCCGCAGGCACCTTGGCGAGCTTCAGCCCGTAGGCCATGTTCTCGTAGTTGCTCATGTGCGGATACAGCGCATAGTTCTGGAACACCATGGCGATGTTGCGCTTGGCGGGCTCTAGGTCGTTGACCTTTTTGTCGCCAATGATCAGATCACCTTCAGTGATTTCTTCCAGGCCGGCGATCATGCGCAGCAAAGTGGACTTGCCACAGCCCGAAGGGCCGACCAGCACGATGAATTCGCCGTCTTTGATTTCGACGTTGATGCCGTGAATAACGGGCACGGCAGCCTTGCCTGTACCGTAGCGCTTGACGATGTTCTTTAAAGAGATGGATGCCATGACAGGTCTTCCAAGTATTCGTTCAATGGGTCAAAAGAAGGTGGATGAGGGCCGTGGTCTGAGAATCACTTCTCGGTATCCACCAAGCCTTTGACAAACCACTTTTGCATCAGCATGACCACCAGAGTGGGTGGCAGCATAGCCAGGATGGCGGTGGCCATCACAATGTTCCAGTCGACAGCGGCTTCGCCGCCTGCCAGCATGCGTTTGATACCGATCACCACAGGGTACATATCTTCCGAAGTCGTCATCAGCAGTGGCCACAGGTATTGGTTCCAGCCATAGATGAACTGAATCACGAACAGCGCTGCAATCGAAGTCTTCGACAGGGGAACCAGAATGTCCTTGAAGAAGCGCATGGCCCCAGCGCCGTCAATGCGGGCTGCTTCCACCAGCTCATCAGGCACGGTGAGGAAAAACTGGCGGAACAGGAACGTTGCGGTGGCCGACGCAATCAAGGGCAGCGACAAACCTGCATAGCTGTTGAGCAAGCCCAGATCCGCCACCACTTTGTAAGTGGGCAGAATGCGCACTTCCACGGGAAGCATCAGGGTCAAGAAGATGGCCCAGAAGCACAGCATCTTGAAGGGGAAGCGGAAGTACACAATGGCGAACGCCGACAGCAGCGAAATAGCAATCTTGCCGACGGTGATGATCATTGCGACGACGAAGCTCACCCACATCATGTGCACGACGTTGGTGTTGGAGCCCAGCTTGCCGGAGCCCAGCAGCGCTTCCTTGTAGTTTTCCCACATGTGGGCGCCGGGCAGCAGCGGCATGGGCGACTGCACGATCTCACCCGCAGTGTGGGTCGAGGCGACCAGCGCGAGATACAGCGGGAAGGCCACGATGGCCACGCCGAAAATCAGAACAGCGTGGGACAGGATATTGAGCCAAGGGTTGCGGTCAACCATGATCAGTACTGCACTTTCTTTTCAACATAGCGGAACTGGATCACGGTCAGCACGACCACGATACACATCAGGATCACGGACTGCGCGGCAGAGCCGCCGAGGTCCAATGCCTTGAAGCCGTCCTGGTAGACCTTGTAAACCAGAATCGAAGTCGATTGGCCGGGGCCGCCCTGGGTTGCTGCATCAATGATGCCGAAGGTGTCAAAGAAGGCGTAGACGATGTTGATCACCAACAAGAAGAAGGTGGTGGGTGACAACAGGGGCAGCTGAATATTCCAGAAGCGGCGCCATGGGCCAGCACCGTCAATCGAAGCGGCTTCAATCAGAGCTTTGGGGATGGACTGCAAGCCTGCGAGGAAGAACAGAAAGTTGTAGGAAATCTGTTTCCACACCGAGGCAATGACGACCAGGGTCATGGCCTGGTTGTCGTTCATCAGGTGATTCCACTCGATGCCGATCTTGCCCAGGTAATAAGTGACCACCCCAATGGATGGCGAGAACATGAAGACCCACAGTACGCCGGCAATGACGGGAGCCACGGCGTAAGGCACGATCAGCAAGGTCTTGTAAACCATGGCAAACCGGATGATGCGGTCCGCAAAAATGGCCAGCACCAGGGAAATGGCGATACCAATACCGGCAACCAGCACCGAGAACATGGCGGTGCGCTGGAACGAGTTCAGGTAGGTAGGGTCATCCAGCAGATTGCGGAAGTTATCCAGCCCGACCCATTCGGTGGACAGGCCGAATGCATCTTCCATTTGGAAGGACTGGAGCACGGCTTGGCCGGCCGGCCAGAAAAAGAAGATGCCGATGATGAGCAACTGAGGCGCGATCAGCGCCCAAGGAAGCCACCCGGAGCGGAAAAGTACGCGTTTTTCCATGATGGGTCACAAAATAAAAAACCGCCGGAGCCTGATAAGCCGCGGAGGAAAGTGAGAGTCATCGAGTGGTGTTCGACTGAAATCGCGTCAAAACGAATCAAGACGAATCACTACGTGTAATCGAATGTGCGCGTATTGTGCCTAGCTGAAAGCCGCTGCGCCAAATACGCAGCGGCTGTACCGTGTAAGTCAGAAGGGTATTAGCCCTTCTGCAGGGGCGGATTACTTGCCGCCAACAGAGCGCTCAAAGCGCGCCAGCAGTTCGTCACCGCGCTTGACGATGCTGTCCAGCGCTTGCTTGCCGGTCTTCTTGCCAGCCCAGACCTGCTCGAGTTCTTCATCCTCGATGGTGCGGATCTGCACATAGTTACCCAGACGGATACCGCGCGAGTTGTCGGTAACCTTGCGGATCATCTGATTCACAGCCACGTCGGTGCCAGGGTTCTTCTTGTAGAAGCCCGAAGATTCGGTCAGCTTGAAGGACTCCATGGTCACAGGCAGGTAGCCGGTGCGCTGGTGCGAAGCGGCTTGCACTTCAGGCTGCGAAAGGAATTCGAAGAACTTGGCCACGCCCTTGTATTCTTCGGACTTCTTGCCTGCCATCACCCACAGCGATGCGCCACCGATCACGGTGTTTTGTGGAGCGCCAGCCACGTCGTCGTAGTAAGGCAGAGGAGCCAGACCGTAGGCGAACTTGGCGTTCTTGGCCACGTCACCGTAGAAACCGGACGAAGTCTGGATCATGGCGCACTCACCAGCTGTAAAAGCAGCCTGGGAAGTGGATGCGCGGCCCTTGTAGACAAACTCACCGGCCTTGGCGGCAGCAGCCAGGTTGTCAATGTGCTTGACGTGCAGGGGGGAGTTCACCTTCAGACGTGCCTTGTGACCGTCCTTGCCCAGACCGTTTTGGTGAGTAGCCATTTCCACGTTATGCCAGGTGGAGAAGGACTCCAGCTGGGTCCAGCCTTGCCAAGCCAGTGTCATGGGGCAGCTGTGGCCCGATTCCTTGAGCTTTTTGGCTGCGGCAAACACTTCAGGCCAGGTCTTGGGGGCCTGATCTGGGTTCAGGCCAGCCTTCTTGAAGGCGTCCTTGTTGTAATAGAAGATGGTGGTCGAGCTGTTGAAGGGGAAGCTCATCATCTGGCCGTTGGGGGCAGTGTAGTAACCGGCCACAGCTGGGATGTACGCTGCAGGGTCGAACTTGGCGCCAGCGTCAGCCATGATCTTGCCCACGGGAACTGTCGCGCCCTTGGACGCCATCATGGTGGCGGTGCCCACTTCAAATACTTGCAGGATGTGAGGAGCGTTGCCTGAGCGGAATGCGGCAATCGCTGCTGTCATGGACTCGTCATACACACCTTTGAAGGTGGGAACGATCTTGTAGTCACTTTGGCTTTCATTGAATTGCTTGGCCAGATCGTTGACCCATTCGTTGTTCACGGCAGTCATGGAGTGCCACCACTGGATTTCAGTGGCAGCATTGGCGGCGCCGATGGTGGTCGCGGCGAGTACCGCAGACAGGGCGATTTGCTTGTATTGCATGGAGAACTCCTCTACGTGTAGAAATTTGTGCCTTCATCCTAAGAATCTGTGTGGCACTTTAATGACAGCCATATGACCTATGCGGTGCAAGAAGATAGCCGCTGTGCACTGTCATGCCAATATGCTAGGCATGCAATGGTCATAAGCGCTGGCAGTGGTGCCATTCTAGAAGCCAGGAAAAAATCAGAAACGTTTTGTTTGCGCGATTTTGGTTCTTTTTTGGTGGATTTCTTTCGCAATTGTGGGTTTTGCGTAGTGGTTTAAAAATCACAAAACGATAGCTGTCTCTTTTGACAATATTGGAGCGAGGTCTCTTTCTGAGGGGTGAGCAGAGTTCATAGGCTGGCATAAAATTGTCTTCCCCATGACTTAAGGTGCGCTACCAGCGCCCAACCCGGTCTATATCCATGAATGCACCGATTGCGCAGGCAGCGTTGGTCCACCACGCCGCCGAACCCGCCCGTCTCCGTGAGATCCCCTACAACTACACCTCGTTTTCTGACAAGGAAATCGTGATCCGTCTGTTGGGCACCTCAGCATGGAGTGTGCTCAACCAGTTGCGTCAAGAGCGCCAGACGGGCAGATCTGCTCGCATGCTCTACGAAGTGTTGGGCGATATGTGGGTGGTGCAGCGCAATCCCTATCTGCAAGACGACCTCCTGCACAACCCAGGTCGCCGCAAGCTGCTGGTTGAAGCTTTGCAGCACCGCATGGGCGAGGTGCAAAAGCGCCGTGTCCCCGAGCAGGATGCACATCGCGACGCCCTGGTCGGCGAGTTGATCGAGGCAGCCAATCGTGCGGTACGCGAGTTCGACAAGATGTTCGAGGCAGCGGCTGGCTTGCGCCAGCGTGTGCGCAAGACACTGGGCAAACTCACGCACAAGGACAACATCAAGTTCGATGGCCTCTCGCGTGTCAGCCATGTCACCGACGCAACCGACTGGCGTGTGGAGTACCCCTTTGTGGTGCTGACTCCAGACACCGAAGAGGAAATGGCCTTGCTGGTCAAGGGCTGTATTGAGCTGGAGCTGACCATCATTCCGCGTGGAGGCGGAACAGGCTACACGGGCGGAGCGATTCCCCTGACCTGGCGCTCGGTGGTGATCAACACCGAGAAGCTGCAGGCCATCACCGAAGTTGAAAAAGTCATGCTGCCTGGAGTGGAGCATCCTGTGCCTACGGTATGGACCGAGGCAGGTGTGGTGACGCAGCGCGTGGCCGAAGCAGCGGAGCGCGCAGGCTTTGTGTTTGCCGTGGACCCGACGTCGATTGAAGCGTCGTGTATCGGCGGCAATATCGCCATGAATGCGGGTGGCAAAAAAGCCGTGCTGTGGGGGACGGCCCTGGACAACCTGGCAAGCTGGCGCATGGTGACACCCGATGCCGAATGGCTGGAGGTGGTGCGTATTGGGCACAACCTGGGCAAGATTCATGATGCCGAAATGGCCAGCTTTGAGCTGCGCTACTTCGCGGCTGACGGTAAAACGCCTTTGCGTACAGAGCGTCTGGACATTCCGGGGCAGAAGTTCCGCAAGGAAGGCCTGGGCAAGGACGTGACCGACAAGTTCCTGTCGGGTCTGCCTGGTGTGCAAAAAGAAGGTACGGATGGCTTGATCACCAGCGCACGCTGGATCGTGCATCGCATGCCCGAGCACACCCGCACCGTGTGCATGGAGTTTTTTGGCAATGCCAAGGATGCCGTGCCTTCGATCGTCGAGATCAAGGACTATATGTTCGAGGAGCAAAAGCGCAGCGGTGTGCTGCTGGCAGGCCTTGAACATCTGGACGACCGTTATCTGAAAGCTGTGGGCTATACCACCAAGTCCAAAAAAGGTAATGGTGGTCTGCCCAAGATGGTGCTGATTGGCGACATCGTTGGTGATGATGCCGATGAGGTCGCTCGTGTGACCAGCGAGGTGGTGCGCATTGCCAACTCGCGCAATGGTGAAGGTTTCGTGGCTATCAGCGCTGAAGCCCGCAAGAAATTCTGGCTGGATCGCAAGCGCACAGCAGCGATTTCCAAGCACACCAACGCCTTCAAGATCAACGAGGACGTGGTGATTCCGCTGCCACGCATGGCGGAGTACACCGACGGCATTGAGCGCATCAATATCGAGCTGTCGCTGCGCAACAAGCTCAAGTTCTGCGATGCCTTGTTGGAGTTCTTTGAAAAGGGCAATTTGCCTTTGGGCAAGCAAGATGGCGCCGCAGAAATTCCTTCGGCAGAACTGCTGGAAGACCGCGTGCATCAGGCAATTGCGTTGGTGCAGGAAGTGCGTGACCAGTGGGCTGGCTGGCTGGCGGATGTGAATGCCTTGTTCCCGCAGTTGCAGGACCATAGCCTGCGTGCCAGCTGGAAGACACAGATCAAGGTGCCTCTGGCACAGATATTCAGTGGTGAGGCTTTCAAGGCCATCTTGGCAGAGGTGACGCAGATCCACCAGCGCGTGCTCAAGGGCCGCGTGTGGGTGGCGCTGCACATGCACGCCGGTGACGGCAATGTGCACACCAACATCCCCGTCAACTCCGATGACTACGAGATGCTGCAAACCGCCCACGAAGCCGTGGCGCGCATCATGCATCTGGCCCGCAGTCTGGACGGTGTGATCTCGGGCGAGCACGGAATCGGCATCACCAAACTCGAATTCCTGAGCGACGAAGAGCTGCAGCCTTTCGCCGAGTACAAGAAGCGTGTGGACCCACAGGGGCGCTTCAACCGTGGCAAGCTCATCCGCGAAAAGAATGGGCTGGTGCCTGCAGAGTCTCCGCGCGAAGCGCTGATGTATGCCGACCTGACAAATGCCTATACGCCATCGTTTGGCCTGATGGGGCATGAGTCGCTGATCATGCAGCAGTCTGACATTGGTGCAATTGCCGACTCGGTCAAGGATTGCCTGCGCTGCGGCAAGTGCAAGCCCGTGTGCAACACACACGTGCCTGGCGCAAACATGCTGTATTCGCCGCGCAACAAGATTTTGGCGACTTCGCTGCTGGTCGAGGCCTTCCTGTACGAAGAGCAAACCCGCCGAGGGGTGTCCATCAAACACTGGCAAGAGTTTGAAGATGTGGCAGACCACTGCACTGTCTGCCATAAGTGCTTCACGCCGTGCCCTGTCAAGATCGACTTTGGTGACGTGACCATGAATATGCGCAACTTGTTGCGCAAGATGGGCAAGAAGAGCTTCAACCCAGGCAACAAGATGGCCATGGCCATGCTCAATGCCACCAATCCTGACACCATCAACTTGCTGCGCAAGGGTATGGTGGGTATTGGTTTCAAGGCGCAGCGTCTGGCTTCAGACTTGCTGCACGCTGTGGCCAAGCCGCAGATGAAGCACCCACCAGCCACTGTGGGCAAGCCGCCTATCAAGGAGCAGGTGATTCACTTTGTGAACAAGAAGCTGCCCGGTGGGCTGCCTACCAAGACAGCGCGCGCGTTGCTGGACATCGAAAACAAGGACTACGTGCCCATCATTCGCAATCCGCAAACCACGCATGCGGATACCGAGGCGGTGTTCTACTTCCCGGGTTGCGGCTCCGAGCGTTTGTATAGCCAGGTGGGGCTGGCCACGCAGGCGATGCTCTGGCACGCCGGTGTGCAAACCGTGCTGCCTCCCGGTTACCTGTGCTGCGGCTATCCACAGCGTGGATCGGGCCAGTACGATGTGGCTGACAAGATGATTACGGACAACCGTGTCTTGTTCCACCGCGTCTCCAACACGCTGAACTATCTGGACATCAAGACTGTGGTGGTGAGCTGTGGCACTTGCTATGACCAGTTGCAAGGCTACAGCTTCGACAAGATCTTCCCGGGTTGCCGCATCATCGACATTCACGAGTTCTTGCTGGAAAAGGGCATCACATTGCCGCAAGGTCAGGGGGGCTATCTATATCACGACCCGTGTCACAGCCCCATGAAGCTGCAAGACCCCATGAAGACCGTCAAGGCATTGGTGGGCGATGGCGTGATCAAGAGCGACCGTTGCTGCGGTGAGTCGGGCACGCTGGGTGTGACACGTCCTGACATCTCCACGCAAATTCGCTTCCGCAAGGAAGGTGAATTGCGCCAGGGTGAAGCCGAACTGCGTGCCAATGGTTCGGTGGGAGAGAAGGACAACATCAAGATTCTCACCAGCTGCCCCAGCTGCTTGCAAGGCCTGAGCCGCTACGGCAACGATTTGCAAAATGGCTTGCTGGAAGCCGACTACATCGTGGTCGAGATGGCCAGGCAGATCCTGGGTGAGAACTGGATGCCTGAGTACGTGAACCGTGCCAATGCCGGTGGCATCGAGCGGGTGCTGCTGTAATGGCCGCCGATTGCGTCTTGTGCCGCGAGGCGGGTGGTTTGCCCGTCTGGCAAGGTGCGCAGTTGCGTGTGATTCGCGCAGAGGAGGCGGGCTTTCCCGCTTTCTACCGCGTGGTCTGGACAGCGCATGTTGCTGAGATGTCGGACTTGTCTGAACAAGAACGCAACACCTGCATGGCTGCAGTGGTGGAGGTGGAGCGCGTGGTGCGGGCTCAACTCCAGCCTTCCAAGATCAATCTGGCGGCGTTGGGCAATATGGTTGCGCACCTGCATTGGCACGTAATTGCACGCTACGACTGGGACAGCCACTTCCCTGCATCCGTCTGGGCAAACCCCTTGCGTGAACGAGATTTGGCGCGCGAAGCACAATTGCAGCAAAAACTCGCAGCCTGTGATGCGGCCATTGCGCAAGCGATGGAACGTTGGGCTTCATAAATGTGAGCGGCTTGCGCAAGGAATACAAGCATTTTGGATAGTTGCAAGGTTGAAATTGACTATCTGAGCGCGCAAGCAGCATTTGTTAGATAGGTCGTATTTCATGGCAGACATGCCTTTCCCACAATCGCTGACCGTGCACGAAGCCTCACGTGTGCTGGAGGTCGGCTATTCCGACGGCAAAACATTCCGCCTGCCTTTTGAGCTGATGCGTGTGTATTCACCATCTGCGGAGGTGCAAGGTCATGGCCCTGGTCAGGAAGTGCTACAGACGGGCAAGCGCAACGTCACCATTGACAACATTGAGCAGGTGGGCAACTACGCCATTAAGCCTTTCTTCAGTGATGGTCATGAAAGCGGTTTGTTCACCTGGAACTATTTGTATGAACTGGGCGACCAACAAGACAAGCTGTGGGCGGAGTATCTGGATCGTTTAAAAGCCGCCGGGGTGGATCGGGATACGCCGATGCCTGAAAAGGCTGGCGGCAGTTGTGGCACTGGAGGTGGTTGTGGCTCCAGCAGCACGGTAGCTCCTGCGACCGGAGGCGGTTGCGGCAGCGGCTCTTGCGGCTGTGGTAGCTAGGCGCAGCAGGAATGAATGGTCATGCTTGGTGTGCAAAACCTTGATTTCACAAGATTTTTCCAGACTGTAACCACCGGGTTGATGCGTCGCAGTCACAGGGGAAATCCTCGGGTTTTCAGCAGTGTGGCATGGTGGTGCTATATTTACAGTAGCTGAAACGCTAGGTTTTAAACCACGTATCGGCGTAGACTTTTGAATGCAGGTGCTGTAAGCCCTGCGAACATGCGGGGTTGTCGCTATCGCAAGCGCAGCAGCCTGCTTACATTTAAAGCTTATGAGCAGCACACACTTTGGATTTCAAACAGTTGACGAGAAAGACAAAGCCAGCAAGGTACGTGGCGTGTTTGACTCGGTGGCCTCCAAGTACGACGTCATGAATGACCTGATGTCGGGCGGTTTGCACCGCGCATGGAAGGCTTACACCGTCATGGTTGCCAACCTCAAAGAAGGCGACAAGGTGCTTGACATCGCTGGCGGTACGGGCGATTTGTCCATGGCTTTCTCCAAAAAGGTGGGTGCCAGCGGCACGGTGGTGCATACCGACATCAACGAAGCCATGTTGCGTGTGGGCCGCGATCGGCTGACAGACAAAGGTATTTTGTTGCCTACGCTGGTGTGCGATGCGGAAAAGCTGCCCTTCCCGGATGGTCACTTCAATCTGGTTAGCGTGGCATTTGGTTTGCGCAATATGACGCACAAGGACGTCGCGCTCAAGGAAATGAATCGCGTACTCAAGCCAGGCGGCAAGCTGCTGGTGCTGGAGTTCTCCAAGGTCGCCAAGCCGCTGGAGAAAGTGTATGACTGGTATTCCTTCAACATCCTGCCCAAGATGGGGTCAATGGTGGCTGGTGACCCTGATAGTTATCGCTATCTGGCAGAGTCGATTCGCATGCACCCTGGTCAGGAAGAACTCAAGTCGCTGATGCAAGCGGCGGGATTTGGTCACGTGGACTATCACAACATGTCAGCGGGTATTGTTGCGCTGCACGTGGGTATCAAGTGCTAAGAGGGAGTGTTTCCCATGCAGATCTTTTGGGCTGGTTTTAGCTAGACAACGGTTACTTTGAACTTTAAAAAAAGCGGAGATTGAACGATGAAAAAGGTGTGGGCAGTGACTTTGGCGACAGCATTGGTCGTCATGCATCCCTTGGCCGAAGCCAAACGTATGGGTGGCGGCGGTTCTTTCGGGAAACAGTCCAGCGGTGTGACTCAACGTCAGGCCACACCTCCTGCAACTCCGCCTGCACGTCCTGCGCAACAGCAAAACGCGCAACAGAACACAGCAGCGGCAAAACCGGCAACTCCTGCTGCAGCACCTGCCAAGAAACCTTGGGGGGCGATGCTGGGTGGTTTGGCTGCTGGCCTGGGGCTGGCATGGCTGGCCAATTCATTGGGCTTGGGCGAAGCCTTCGCCAACATGCTGATGTTCGGTCTGCTGGCTTTGCTGGTCATGGTGGTGATTGGCGCCATCATGCGTGCGCGCGCCAATAAAAAGGCAGTGCCTGCAGCAGTTTCACCGTTCGCTTTTCAGGGTGCTGGAGCGCCTGCCTCTCCCGACGCTGTGGCAACGCCACCACAGTACAAGCCACAGAATGTAGGCAATGATGCGTCCGCTCGCCCCTGGGAGCAAATCCCTGGTGGTCATGGCTCCATCATTGGATCTGGTTTGGGTGCTGCTGCATCTGGCTGGGATGTTCCTGCTGACTTTGATGCCAATGGTTTCCTGGATGCTGCTAAGCGCAACTTCGTAACGTTGCAGGCAGCTTGGGACAAGGGTGACATTGCCACCTTGCGCTCCATGATGACGGATGAAATGCTGGCTGAAATCAAGCATCAGCTTGAAGAGCGTGAGGCACAAAGCGGTGGTGAGCCCAATCAGACCGATGTGGTCATGATTGATGGTCAGTTGCTGGGCATTGAGGATCTGGGAGATTCCTATATGGCTAGTGTGGAATTCTCCGGGCTGATCCGCGAAGAACCCTCTGCAGGCCCCAGCCCCTTCAGGGAAGTGTGGAATATGGCCAAGCCCAAGGACAACTCCAGCGGATGGTTGGTTGCGGGTTTACAAGCTTTGGGTTAAAAATTTTCCCACTTCAGGAATAATCAGGGGACTATGGCAACACAGTCCCCTTTTTCATTCCTGAACGGTTTAGTGGAGCGCGCGGTGGAAGCCGTGCAGCCACCAAGCTGGCTCGTCCACGAAACCCAGCAGCGCACTGTACTGTTTCTCAACCATGTGTTGATGCAGGAGCGCGAAGCCATGGAGCGCCTGATGCGCCAGAAGGGGCGCGTCGCCCGTGTGCAATGGCGCAACTTCAGCATGGCACTGGTTGTCACACCTGCAGGCTTGCTGAATCTAGCGGCTGAAGGTGCGGCACCCGATCTGCAACTTGAGATCACGGACAGCAACCCCCTGGCACTGGCGCAAGCGGCTTTGTCTGGCGGCAAGCCCAATTTGCGTATAGAGGGTGATGTGCAACTGGCTGCCGATATCAACTGGCTGGTCGACAATGTCCAATGGGACGTCGAAGAAGACATGGCCCGCATCATGGGTGATGTGCCAGCGCATACATTGGCCAACATCGGTCGCACTGTGGCTGGCGCTGTGCGTCAATTTGTTGGTGGTCGTTCACCTGCAGGCGGCGCGCAGCAATGAGCCGCTTTTTCCGAGGCTTCACCATCGTCTGGGTGGTGCTGCGCTATGGGCTCGATGAACTGGTGCTCTCCAGTTTCAAGCATCCCACCTTGCATGCGCTGCGGCGCGTGTTGACCATAGGGCGAAAGCTGGATGCCCCGCGCGGTCAACGGTTGCGGGAGGCTTTGGAGCAGCTGGGGCCTATCTTCGTCAAATTTGGTCAAGTGCTTTCCACGCGCAGCGATTTGATGCCGCCTGATGTGGCCGAAGAGCTGGCCAAACTGCAAGACCGCGTTCCGCCGTTTGATAGCCAGATTGCGGTGGATACCATCGAGCGCAATTTCCGCAAGCCACTGGACCAGATCTTCGTGCAGTTTGATCGCACTCCTGTGGCCAGTGCATCGATTGCGCAGGTGCACTTTGCTGTCATCCGTGATCGGGATGGTACTGAACGCGAGGTGGCGGTGAAGGTGCTGCGTCCGGGCATGAAGGCGGTGATCGACAAGGATCTGGCCCTGATGCACATGATGGCAGGCTGGGTTGAAAAGCTTTCACATGACGGCAAGCGACTCAAACCTCGCCAAGTGGTGGCGGAGTTTGACAACTATCTGCACGATGAGCTGGATCTGATCCGCGAAGCTTCCAATGCCGCTCAATTGCGCCGCAATATGGAAGGGCTCGACCTGGTGCTGATTCCAGAAATTTTCTGGGATTACTGCCATGCCGAGGTCATGGTGATGGAGCGCATGAAAGGCGTGCCCATCAGTCAGGTGGAGCGTCTGCGCGATGCCGGCGTGGACATTCCGAAGCTGGCGCGTGATGGTGTGACCTTGTTCTTCACCCAGGTATTTCGCGATGGTTTCTTCCACGCCGACATGCACCCGGGCAACATCATGGTGAGCTTGGAGCCTGAGACTTTTGGGCGCTATATCTCGCTGGACTTTGGCATCGTGGGAACGCTGATCGAGTTCGACAAGGAGTATCTGGCACAGAACTTCCTGGCGTTCTTCCGCCGAGATTACAAGCGTGTGGCGGCCTTGCACGTGGAGAGCGGCTGGGTGCCTGCCACCACGCGTGTGGAGGAGCTGGAGGCCGCCATTCGCGCGGTGTGCGAGCCTTATTTTGATCGCCCGCTGGCCGAGATTTCTCTGGGAATGGTGCTGATGCGCCTGTTCCAGACTTCGCGCCGGTTCCAGGTCGAGATCCAGCCTCAGCTGGTGCTGCTGCAAAAGACGTTGCTCAACATTGAAGGTTTGGGACGCCAGCTGGACCCGAATCTCGATCTGTGGAGCACGGCAAAACCATTCCTTGAGAAGTGGATGCTGGAGCAGATGGGACCACAGCGCTTTTGGCGCGAATTGCAGGCCGAGGCTCCACGCTACGCCAAGCTTATCCCTGAGCTGCCTCGTTTGGTGTATGGCTATCTACAGCAAAAAAATGGAGACGATCAGCAATTGGTACGAGAGTTGCTTCGTGAGCAGCGGCGCACGAACCGGCTGCTGCAAGGCTTGGTTTACGGAGGACTTGGCTTTGTACTAGGCATGTTGGCCATGCAAATCCTTACAAGAATTCGGTTTTTCTAAGCTGGCTGAATAAGTGCCTGCGATGAAAGCAGGTACTTGTTTGCTTTCAAAAGAAGAGCGTCTGGCACTTGCCCTTAAAGGCTTTGAAGGTTGTTTGACCTTGTGGCAAAAAGGGGTGGTGAAAGACGCTCTTTTTATGTTTGTGGCTTGAAGCAGACAGTGCGCAATTTTTCCAAAAAGACAGCGCTGCTAGTGCCCATAATCGCGCCTCAAATTTTTCTCGCAACCCACTTACCTCTTAATCCAGGGAGCAGCAAACATGCTGATTACCTTTATCGCCGCGTACCTGTTGGTGTCGATCGGCATTGGCTTGTACGCAGCGCGGCGCGTGAACAATACGGCCGACTATGCGGTGGCAGGGCGCAACTTGCCTCTGTACATCGTAGTGGCAACCACTTTTGCTACCTGGTTTGGCTCGGAGCTCGTGCTGGGGGTGTCCGCAGTATTTGTGCAAGATGGATTGGGTGGTGTGGTTGAAGACCCCTTTGGAGCCGGTTTTTGTCTGATCCTGGTTGGTTTGTTCTTTGCTTACAAGCTCTACAAAAAAAACCTCATCACCATTGGCGATTACTACCGCCTGCGCTATGGCAAGACCATCGAGCTGCTGTGCTCTGTGATCATCATCTTCAGCTATCTGGGCTGGGTGGCTGCCCAGGTTACCGCTTTGGGGCTGGTGTTCAATCTGTTGACTGGTGGAGCCATGTCGCTGGTGACCGGCATGGTGCTTGGTACGCTCATTGTGCTGGTCTATACCCTGTTTGGAGGTATGTGGTCGGTTGCCATCACCGACTTGGTGCAGATGATCGTGATTTGCCTGGGTCTGGCAGCCATAGCCTGGTTTGCAGGTGATCTGGCGGGCGGTGCGGACAAGGTCATCAATTACGCCGTGGCGGAAGGCAAGATGCAGTTCTTTCCAGTGGATGCAGATGCAACGACCTGGCTGTTCTTTTTTGCAGCAGCAATCACCATGATGCTGGGCTCGATTCCACAGCAGGACGTGTTCCAGCGCGTGATGTCGTCCAAGGATGAGAACGTGGCACGTCTGGGGCCTATCATTGGCGGGGCGCTGTACATCTGCTTTGCCTTTATCCCCATGTTCGTGGTGACGGCAGCGGTGCTGATCATGCCCGAAGCCACACAAGCGCTGATGGACGATGATCCTCAGAAGATTTTGCCAACGCTGGTGATGGAGCACATGCCCGTAGCATTGCAGATTGCTTTCTTTGGTGCGTTGCTGTCTGCCATCATGTCGACTGCTTCAGCCACGATGCTGGCGCCATCCACTTCATTTGTGGAAAACGTGCTGCGCAACATCAAGCCCGGAATGAGCGATGCGCAGACACTGAAAGCCATGCGTGTGACGGTGGTGGTGTTCACCATCTGTGTGCTCGTGTATGCCATCAGCATGCAAGACAGCTCCATCTATGAGATGGTGGCTGGTGCTTACCAAGTGCCGTTGGTGGGTGCATTTGTTCCGCTTGTCTGCGGTTTGTACTGGAAGCGTGCAACCACGCAAGGTGCATTGCTGGCCGTGACACTGGGCTTGGGTGTGTGGCTGGCCTTCATCTTCATGCCGGGTTGGGCGGATGCATTCCCGCAGCAACTGGCTGGCCTGATTGCTGCGTTTGCAGGGATGATCTTTGGATCGCTGGCGCCCCAGTTCATACCGAATCAGCAGGGCCATGTCATGCACTATCAAGGCACCAAAGCCGAGTAATCTGGCGCTAATTGGCTGACCAACTTCAAAAGGGCGCGTTTGCGCCCTTTTTGTTATCAGGTGCAAGCGCAGTTGTTGCGGCAAAAAAAGTATAGCCGCCTATAATTGAAGGTTTTGCGAATTCTCTGAAACCAGCCTTGATGCTGAACTGATCTGAAGCTATGCCGATTTATGCGTACAAGTGTGGCGCCTGTGGCCACGCCAAGGATGTTCTCCAAAAAATGTCTGACGCTCCGCTGAGCGAATGCCCAGCCTGCGGTGCTGCGGCATTTTCCAAGCAGTTGACTGCACCGGGCTTTCAGCTCAAGGGCACCGGCTGGTATGCCACCGATTTCAAGGGTGGCTCTTCAAGCACAGCCGCGTCCGCGGCACCTGCTGCGGCATGTGACAGCGGTGGCAGTGCATGTGCTGCTGCGGGCTGTCCTGCCGCAACCGAGGCATGAAACACCCCATGGCTGCATTGCGTAAATGGTTGTTCACCGGCTTGCTGGTGATCGTGCCCGGTGTAATTACCGTTTGGGTGTTGCACTGGATCATCAGCACCCTGGATCAAACCCTGTATCTTTTGCCCACGGACTGGCAGCCTGATCGCTTGCTGGGCATGCACATCCCGGGTTTTGGCGTGATCCTCACCTTGCTGGTGCTGCTGGTCATCGGTGCTGTAGCTAGCAATTTTGTAGGTCGCAAGTTGGTGTCTTGGGGGGATGCCGTCATCACGCGCATACCGGTGGTACGCTCGATTTATTCCAGCGTCAAGCAGGTGTCGGATACGGTGTTCTCTGATAACGGCAATGCATTTCGCACGGCGGTGCTGGTGCAGTGGCCGCGTGAAGGTGTATGGACAGTGGCATTCATCACCGGCAACCCTGCTGGTGAGGTGGCGAGCTACTTGCGTGATGAATTCGTGAGCGTGTTCGTGCCGACCACGCCCAATCCGACTGGTGGTTATTTTGTGCTGATGCGCAAGAGTGACTGTGTGGAACTTGAAATGAGCGTGGACGCTGCGCTCAAGTACATCGTCTCGATGGGTGTGGTGGTGCCTCCGCCGCTGCCTGTGCCTGACGAAGAACGATAAACAACCCAAACAAGCGCGTCCCCTGAGGCGCAGGAAGATAGACCATGGCCATGCGCTCTGAATATTGCGGTCTTGTGACCGAAGCCCGAATGGGCGAAACCGTTACCCTGTGCGGTTGGGTGAATCGTCGTCGTGACCACGGTGGCGTGATTTTTATTGACCTGCGTGACCGCGAAGGTTATGTGCAGGTGGTGTGCGATCCTGACCGCCCTGAAATGTTCAAGGTGGCAGAAGAGATTCGCAACGAGTACTGTGTGCAGATCAAGGGCGTGGTGCGTGCGCGTCCTGCTGGCACTACCAATGACAAGCTCAAGAGCGGTCAGATCGAAGTGCTGTGCCACGAGCTGAATGTGCTCAATGCCGCCGTGACGCCTCCCTTTCAGGCCGATGACGAGAATCTCTCGGAAAACGTGCGTCTTACCAACCGCGTGATGGACCTGCGTCGCCCTGTGATGCAGCGCAACCTGATGCTGCGCTACAAGACTTCGATCCAGGTGCGTAACTTCCTGGACAAGCTGGGCTTCATCGACATCGAGACGCCCATGCTGGGCAAGTCCACCCCGGAGGGGGCCCGCGATTACCTCGTGCCTTCGCGTGTGCATGATGGCCAGTTCTTCGCGCTGCCCCAGTCGCCCCAGCTGTACAAGCAGATGCTGATGGTGTCGGGCTTTGACCGTTACTACCAGATCACCAAGTGCTTCCGTGACGAAGACCTGCGCGCTGACCGCCAGCCTGAGTTCACTCAGATTGACTGCGAAACCTCGTTCCTGAATGAAGAGGAGATCCGCGCAATCTTCCAGCAGATGATCACGGAAGTGTTCAAGACTCAGCTGAATGTGGATCTGGGTGAGTTCCCGATCATGACCTACCAGGACGCCGCTTTCCGCTTTGGTTCGGACAAGCCAGACCTGCGTGTGAAGCTGGAGTTCACCGAGCTGACCGACGTGATGGCCGACGTGGACTTCAAGGTGTTCTCCACGCCAGCAACCACCAAGGGCGGCCGTGTCGTGGCATTGCGTGTTCCAGGTGGCGCACAGATCTCACGTGGTGAGATTGACAGCTACACCGACTTCGTGAAGATTTACGGTGCCAAGGGCCTGGCATGGATCAAGGTCAACGAAGTGGCCAAGGGGCGTGACGGTTTGCAGTCGCCCATCGTGAAGAATTTGCACGACGCCGCTATCGCCGAAATTCTGAAGCGCACCGGTGCGCAAGACGGTGACCTGATTTTCTTTGGCGCAGACAAGGAAAAGGTTGTCAACGACGCGATTGGCGCATTGCGTTTGAAGATTGGCCACAGCGAATTCGGCAAGAAGAATGGTCTGTTTGAAGACAAGTGGGCACCGCTGTGGGTGGTGGACTTTCCCATGTTCGAGCACGACGAGGAAGAAGACCGCTGGGTGGCTGTACACCATCCCTTCACATCGCCCAAGGATGGCCACGAAGAGTTCATGGCCACAGATCCTTCCAAGTGCATTGCCAAGGCCTATGACATGGTGCTAAACGGCTGGGAACTGGGTGGTGGCTCGGTACGTATCCACCGTGCTGACGTGCAAGCCAAGGTGTTTGAAGCTTTGCACATCACCCCCGAGCAGCAACGTGCCAAGTTCGGCTACCTGCTGGACGCGTTGCAATACGGTGCGCCTCCCCACGGTGGTCTGGCTTTTGGTCTGGATCGCCTGATCACGCTGATGACCGGCTCTGAGTCGATCCGTGACGTGATCGCTTTCCCCAAGACCCAACGTGCCCAGGACCTGCTGACCCAGGCTCCTTCGCCAGTTGATGAAAAGCAATTGCGCGAGTTGCACATTCGCTTGCGTAATCCTGATGCGGTGAAGGCATCGTAAATTACTTGCTCATAAAAGAGTAGCTCTTTGTGCAAGTTGAATAAGCGCTAGAGCCGACAAGAAAAAAGCCTTTGTGGAGACACAAAGGCTTTTTTCATGCGTATGTCATGCTTTTGGTGTGAAGATGGCGTTTATGCCTGCGGCCTCTTACAAAATCGCACAGTCTGTGCTGGTGGTGATCCATACCGTTCAAGGGCAGGTACTGCTCATCAAGCGTATGCATGGTGATGGACAGGGTGGGGACTTCTGGCAATCGGTCACGGGGAGCAAAGATGCAGAAACAGAGTCCTGGGAGCAAGTGGCCGTACGTGAAGTCTGGGAAGAAACGGGGATTGACGCACGTGCGCCAGGTTGCCTGCTGCAGGATTGGGAACTTGAGAACATTTATCCCATCTATCCACAATGGTTGCATCGCTATGCACCGGGTGTATTTATGAACACCGAGCGTGTGTTTGGGCTCAAGGTGCCGTCCTACGTGCATGTCACCTTGAATCCGCGCGAGCACACAGCGTTTGCTTGGCATGCTTGGCGCGAGGCAGCGGATCGTTGTTATGCGCCTTCAAACGCCGAAGCCATTCTCCATTTGCCAGCTTACCTATCTGCATGACGACTGAGCCACTGATCCCACTTGCCGCCACTGAGACCACAGAGTCCGGCATCATCGTGCCCGCAGACACCGGCTTGTTGCGTGTTGCAACCTACAACATCCACAAAGGGGTGCAAGGGCTGGGGCCGACACGGCGGCTGGAAATTCACAATCTGGGGCTGGCGGTCGAACAACTGGATGCAGACATTGTATGTTTGCAAGAAGTGCGCAAAATGAACCGCCGCGAAGAGAATTATTTCGACAACTGGCCCAAGGTTTCACAGGCTGAATTCCTGGCTCCGGATGGCTACGAGGCGGTCTATCACACCAATGCCTATACCAAGGATGGCGAGCACGGTAATGCATTGCTTACGCGCTGGCCTGTGCGTGACATCAAGCATCTGGACGTTTCGGATCACCGTTTCGAGCAGCGTGGCCTGCTGCACGCTGAAGTCATGTTCCAGGGCCGCTCCGTGCACACGGTGGTGGTGCACCTGGGCTTGATTTCAGGTAGCCGAGTACGTCAGATTCATCAACTGCACCAATTCATCGAGCGAGAGGTACCTCCGGGTGCCCCTGTGGTGGTGGCCGGCGACTTCAACGATTGGGGTCATCACATCAAACGCATGCTGGCGGGGTTTGGCATGTATGAGTTTGATGGCGACAGCAGCACTTTCACTTATCCGGCGCGCTTGCCACTGGCGCAACTGGACCATGTCTATGTGCGAGGACTGGAGCCCATGAGCCTGCAGGTGCCGCAGGGGCGTATCTGGTGGCGCATGTCGGACCACTTGCCCTTGATTGCCGAGTTCAAACTCTAAGTCGCACGTGAAACCCTTGGCGCCTGTCCGCGCGTTGATTCGCTGTTACTATCCCGCCCATGTTTCAAGATTTGGTTGCCGCATCCAATAAACAGCCCGTCGGTTCTGATCCGCAAGGTACCCCCGTTTCTGTGAAGATTCGTGAGCGGGTGCAGGCGGCTGGGCGCAGTTTCCATGCCAATGACAACATCGCCGACTTCATCGAACCGGGTGAACTGGAGTTGTTGCTGGATGAGGTGGAATCCAAGATGCAGGGCGTGCTGGACAGCATGGTGATTGACACCGTCAATGACCACAACAGCCAGGCTACGGCTCGCCGCGTGGCCAAGATGTACCTCAAGGAAGTTTTTGCGGGCCGCTATCTCAAGCAGCCTTCGATCACAGAGTTCCCGAATGGCAAGCATCTCAATGAATTGATGATTGTGGGGCCCATCACCGTGCGCAGTGCATGCAGCCACCACCTGTGTCCCGTCATGGGCAAGGTGTGGATTGGTGTGATGCCCAATAAAAATACCAATGTGATTGGTCTGTCCAAGTACGCGCGTCTGGTGGATTGGGTACTGGGACGACCCCAGATTCAGGAAGAGGCGATCATCCAGCTGGCAGACCTGATCATGGAAAAAACCCGTCCGGACGGGCTGGCCGTGGTGATGGAATGTTCACACTTTTGCATGTCATGGCGTGGTGTGCGCGAGAAAGACAGCAAAATGCTCAACTCCGTCATGCGTGGTGCATTCCTCAAAGACCCGACATTGCGTCGAGAGTTCCTGGCCTTGATTCCGGGGCGCAAACTCGATTAATGTGAGCCAATCCAATATTTAAGGGCTGCGCAACGCGCAGCCTTTTTCATTTTTACATCTGATGTCCTGGCAAGCATTTGCACTCATTTTGTTGGCTGGCCTGATTCATGCGGGCTGGAATATTGCGGCCAAGAAGGCAGGGGGGGATTCGCGCTTTGCGTTTTTTTCTTCCATCTTGCTGGTCATTGTCTGGGCTCCCTTGGCTTGGTTTGTAGGACACGATGTGGTGCCTCACTGGGGCTGGGAGTCCTGGACTTTGGTGGCCGTCAGTGGCTTGTTGCACCTGTTTTATTACGTCATCTTGTTGCGGGGTTACCGCAATGCCGATCTGACGGTGGTATATCCGCTGGCGCGTGGCAGCGGACCGCTGATCAGCTCGCTGTTTGCCATCACAGTACTGGGTGAAGAAATATCGCGACTGGGCTTGCTGGGCATTGTGGGGGTGGTACTGGGAGTATTTTTCATTGCTGGCGGCCCCAGCCTTTTTCGTCGACGTCATGATCCTGCCGCTCAGCAGCGCTTGTATCAGGGCCTGTTTTACGGGGTGCTTACGGGTGTCTTCATCGCGGGATATACGGTGGTGGATGGCTATGGCGTCAAAGTCTTGCTGCTATCCCCTATCTTGATTGACTATCTGGGCAGCTGTTTCCGCGTGGTATTGCTCTCGCCTGTGGTTTTGCGCAACGTGGCCGAGGCCAGGGTGTTGTGGCTGCAGCAGTGGCGCTGGGCCTTGCTGGTGGCCGTGGTGAGTCCGATTGCTTATGTGCTGGTATTGTTTGCCATGCAAAGCGCACCGATTTCGCACGTTGCGCCAGCGCGGGAGGTTTCCATGCTGTTTGCTGCATTGATCGGCGGGCACTTGTTGCGTGAGGGAGACCGCTGGGTGCGTATTGGCGGCGCTATCTTGATTGCGTTGGGCGTCACGGCGCTGGGCCTGGGCTAAGCTTTGTGTATGACTACCCGCTTCAAATTGCAGGCCATTGGCCTGGCTGGCATTTACCTGCTGTGTGCCGTGTTGTGGGCCAAGCCCGCTCCTTGGTTCTGGTGGATCAGCAAGCACGATGGTCGGCGCGTATGTGCGCAGTCCATGCCCAGTCAAGGCTGGGAGAAGGCGGGCGGACCTTTTGATAATCCGCGCTGCCAAGTACGAGCCACAGTGGGCACGCCAGGGCGTTGAATTTCTTAAGCTGCTTGCCCCAGGGGCAGAGCAGTGAGCACAAAGTTGTGGCCGTCTCCTGCGCACTTGGCAGCGCAGCACTTGCAAGCGCACAATCAAAAGTTTTTGTGACCACCTGAAAATCTATGACCTTGCCCGCTGCTGATGTGTTGCTGACGTTCTTTGGGATTGTGGTTTTGCTGGCATTGAGTCCAGGTCCAGACAATCTGTTTGTGCTGACGCAGTCGGTCCAACGTGGCTCAGCGGTCGGCATGGCTGTGGTGCGGGGACTTTGCCTGGGGATTGGTGTGCACACCCTGGCGGTGGCTGCCGGTCTGGCTGCTGTATTGGCCGCATCGCCTGTGGCCTTCGATATCATGAAGTGGTGCGGTGCGGCTTACCTGGTGTATCTAGCATGGGGCGCATGGCGGGCGCCCGTTGACGTCGTAGCGCCCCAGGAAGCCAGACCGAAGGAACAATATGCACGGCTGGGGCTGCGCGAGAACATGCAGTTGATGGGGCGTGGAATGCTGATGAACCTGACCAACCCCAAGGTTCTGATTTTTTTTCTGGCTCTGCTTCCGCAATTCGCAGATCCAGCACGCGGCTCGGTATCTCAGCAGATTGTGGTGCTAGGCCTGGTCTGTATGCTGGGTACGTTCCTGGTGTTTGGCGCAGTGGCTTTTTTCAGTGGCGTGTTTGGCAGTGTCCTGCAGCGTTCTGCAAAAGCGCAGCGCTGGCTCAACCGCCTGGCCGCGACGGTGTTTGTGGGCCTTGCATTGCGCTTGGCGATGACGCAAAAATAAGCACGGTTGCAACCCATACAACAAGGGCTCCGGATACACGGAGCCCTTTGACTTTTAGCAAGAACGGTTCTGTACCGTACAGATGAGACAGCGCATCAGCGTTTGTCAGATGACCAGTACATGGTGGACAGGTCATTCACGAAAATGGGCATGTCTTTCCACAAACCGCGCAGGTTCTTGTTGGCAATGGTCACCCACTGAGGTTGATACAAGAATCCGTGGACCGCATCGTTGGCGAGCAGACGCTGGGCTTCGCCCAGCAGGCGAGCGCGGTCGGTGGGCTTGGGGGAGTTCTTGATTTTCTCGAACACATCGCGGAACTCCTGCGAGTCGTAATTCCAGTAGTAATCGCTTTTGGCAAAGTTGCCCAGATCAAACGGCTCAACGTGGCTGATCATGGTCAGGTCATATTGCTTGTTGCCATAAGTGCCAGACAGCCACTGCGCCCACTCCACGTTTTGCAGCTTCAGCTCGATGCCTACTTTGGCCAGCTGCGCAGCAATGATCTCTCCGCCCTGGCGTGCATATGGTGCCGGTGGCAAGGTCATATTGAGTTTGAGCGGCAGCTTGACACCTGCTTCTGCCAGCAAGGCCTTGGCCTTGTCGATGTTGTGCGGATTGATGCCCGTAGTGTCTACATAGCCAAAGGCGCCGGGCACGTAATGGCTACCAATGGGCACGCCATAGCCTTCGGCGGCCCCCTCGATGATGGCGTTGCGGTCAATGGCTGCAGCAATGGCTTTGCGTACGCGCACATCATCAAGTGGTTTTTTGCCATTGTTGATGGCCAGAATGGTCTTGGCGCGCGAGCCACTGACCAGGACCTGAAAGCGAGGATCCTTCTGGAACTGGGGCACGCTCCGTGGCGTGACTCGCGGGAACGCATCGATATCGCCTGCCATCATGGCAGCTACCTGAGCAGCAGCATCTGGAATAAAACGGAAGGTGGCGCGTTTGATGCGGATTTTTCCTGCATCGCGATGCTCAGGCCATGCCAGCAAAGTGATGGATGCCCCTTTTTGCCACATACCCAGACGATAGGGGCCAGTGCCTATGGGCTTGCTGCTGTTGGTGGCAGCACTCTTGGGCTCCACGATGATGGAGGTTCCCTGCCCCAGGACAAACAGGAAATCCGGGTCAATCTCTTCGGTGATCAACTCCACGGTGTATGTATCAACCACGCGAACCTTGAGGTTGGCAAAGTTTCGCTTGTCTTTGTTGGTGCTCTTTTCTCCACCTGCACGCTCGAATGAGAACTTGACGGATTCGGCGTTGAAAGGCTCTCCATTTTGAAACTTGACCCCTTGGCGCAGGCGCAGCGTGTAGGTCTTCAAGTCGTTGGAAACCTCCCAGCTCTCAGCAAGCATGGGGGAGACACTGCCGTCGGGGTTGATCTTGGTGAGCGTCTCGAAGATGTTGTACTGTGTGATTTCTGCAATCGAAGACGCAGCGCTGGCTGTGGGATCCAGCACCGGAGGCTCCAGGGTCAGTGCCAGTGTCAGCGAATCTTTTTTAGCTTGGGCCATGCCATGCAGGGGCATGAGCGTGGCTAAGCCGGCTAAAGCGCCAGACGCAAGCAGGCTGCGGCGAGGGATCATGGTCAAAGGTCTCCGGTGGTCTCGTGGATCAAAAAATGCGTGCAGCACTGTCTCGTGCTGTCGACGGCAGACCGCTTTTTACACCAAGTTGGCGCTGGTCTTCATGCGCAGTTCCCGTTGTGACCTTGCGCGCCCAGGTGCAATCTGCGGAACCGCGTTGAGCAGTGTCTGGGTATAGGGGTGACGGGCATGCGCAAACAACTGTTGGGGTGTGCCGCGCTCAACAATAGCGCCATGCTGCATGACTACCACTTCATCACACAAATGATTGACCACGGCCAGATCATGGCTGATGAGCAAAAAGGTCATGCCAAAGCGCTGTTGCAGCTCCAGCAGCAGATTGATCACCTGTGCCTGGATGGAGACATCCAGAGCGCTTACGGGTTCATCAGCAACGATCAGTTGAGGGCGTGTGATCAGCGCACGGGCAATGGCAATACGCTGTCGCTGGCCTCCGGAGAACTCATGGGGGTATTTGTCCAGGTCAGCGGTATGTAGCCCGACTTGGTCAAGCACCTCGGCCGCTTGTTCACGCTTTTCGGCGCGGCTGTAGCGACTTAGCGCCTCCAGGGGCTCAGCCACGATACGAGCCACCGTCATCCGTGGGTCCAAAGAGCCGTAGGGGTCTTGAAACACCATTTGGTAATTGCGCCGGGCTGCCCGCAAATCGGCTGCAGATAGTGTGTGGATCGGCTGGCCTTCCCAGAGCACCTGGCCCTTTGTGGGCGTGTCCAGACCCATCGCCAGTCGAGCCAGCGTAGATTTGCCAGAGCCAGATTCACCCACAATGCCTACATTGCGACCGCTGTACACGGACAGATCAATGTCTTGCAGGGCTTGTACCTGCTGGGGAGGCCGCCATAGCTGGCGACGTGGAAGCCGGTAGGTTTTTCCCAGACCCTGCACTTCCAGCAGTGCTGGGCGGATGTTCTCTGGAGTCATTGCCAGGCCTCCGTGTTACCGGGGCGCATGGCTTCAGGGCGTAAGCAACGCACCTGGTGCACGCCAAGGCTGCTGTAGCTGACCTCATGGGGTTGAAAGCTGGGAATGCCGACACGTTGTGGCGTTTCTTCATGGCAGCGTGCTTCGGTGAAGCTGCAGCGGCCAGCAAAAGTGCATCCACGAGGCAGGTCGGCCAGGGCAGGCACAGTGCCAGGGATGGTGAACAAACTATGGTGCTTGCCACTGGGCTGGCGCGGTGCATCCAATCGCGGACGTGCTGCCATCAGCCCTCGTGTGTAGGGGTGGGCCATGTGGCGGAAGATGGCGCTAGTGGGGCCACTTTCCACAATTTGTCCTCCATACATGACCAGCATGTCATCTACATTCTGCGAGATCACGCCCAGATCGTGAGAGATCAGGATAAGTGCCATATTGCGCTCTGCTACCAGATCGTTGATCAGATCCAGGATTTGCTGCTGCACGGTGACGTCCAGTGCCGTGGTGGGCTCATCGGCAATCAGCAGATCGGGCTCACAGGCCAGAGCTATGGCGATGGTGATGCGCTGGCGCTGGCCGCCGGAGAACTGGTGGGGGTAATCGTTCATGCGAGCAGGGGCATTGGGGATGCCCACGCGCTCCAACAAGGCGGTGGCTGCTTGCAGTGCAGCTTTCCGGTTCAAACCTTTGTGGCGCAGCAACGGTTCGGCAACCTGGCGGCCAATGGTGTGCAAGGGATTGAGCGCCGTCATCGGCTCTTGAAAGACCATGGCCATACGGTTGCCACGCAGGGCTTGCCATTGCTGTTCACTTTGGCCGAGCAGCTCCTTGTCTTCCCAGCGAATGCTGCCTGTTGCGCTGGCATTGTCAGGTTGCAAGCCCATCAAGGTCTGAACTGTCAGAGATTTACCGCTGCCGGATTCACCAATGATGCCGAGTGAGTGACCACGTTCCAGCTTGAAGGACAAGTGGCGCAGTGCTTGCACACTGCCGCTTGGGCTGCGCAAGAAGAGGTTCAGGCCGGTGACTTCAAGCAAGGGCATGGTGGTGTGTTTCCGGAATCAGCGTTGGCGGCTCAGGCGTGGGTCCATCACATCGCGCAGGCCATCACCCAACAAATTCAGTCCCAGCACAGACAAGGCAATCGCCACGCCAGGGAAGACTGCCAGCAGCGGAGCCTGGAACATCAGGGTCTGGGCATCGCTGAGCATGCGTCCCCAGGATGGCTGGGGTGGCTGGGTTCCCAGGCCCAGATACGACAGTGCAGCCTCGGCCAGAATTGCCAGCGCAAACTGAATGGTGGCCTGCACAGTGAGTACGCCGAGTATGTTGGGCAGCACATGCTGCAGCGTGATGCTGAAGCGGCTTTTCCCGCAGGCCCGGGCGGCCAGCACAAACTCGCGCGACCAGATAACGTTGGCAGAAGCGCGGGTGATACGTGCGAACGTGGGGATGTTGAAGATGCCAATGGCGATGATGGCATTCACCATGCTGGGGCCAAACACCGCAGTCATCATGATGGCTGACAAAATGGCCGGAAAGGCAAAAGTAAAGTCTGACAGGCGCATGATGACTTCTTCCACCCATCCGCGCCGTGCGGCTGCCAGCAGGCCCAGAGCAACGCCGAACAACATGCCAATGCCCACGGCAATCAGCCCAACTGCAATTGAGCTGCGCGCACCGACCATGATTTGCGAGAGCACATCGCGCCCAAAGGCGTCAGTGCCCATCCAGAACTGGATATCGGGTGGCAGCAGCTTGGCATCCATGTTTATTTCGTAGGGACTCCAGGGCGTCCATACGAATGACAGCAGTGCACAGAAAATCAGAGCCAGCGTCAGCACTGTACCAATTACAAAGCTTGGGTGACGCATGCCGCGTTGCAATACATCGCGTGCCTGGCTCATAAGTCGCTGGCTTTCACGCGTGGGTCAATGGCAGCATAGAGCACATCCACTACAAAGTTCACAAAAATTACCATGGTCGCCAGCAGCATCACGCAGTTGCGCACCACGATCAGGTCACGGTTGGCGATGGACTGAAATATCAAACGCCCCAAACCGGGCAGATAGAACACGTTCTCCACCACGATAGTGCCTGCCAGCAGGTTGGCAAATTGCAGCCCCATGACAGTCACCACAGGAATCATTGCATTGCGCAGCACATGACCCCACAGCACGGCGCGCTGGCTCAAGCCCTTGGCGCGAGCAGTGCGCACAAAGTCTTCACGCATCACCTCCAGCACGGCTGAGCGGGTGATACGCGCCAAAATGGCTGCCTGTACCACAGCCAGTGCAATGGCTGGCAGCAACAGTGATTGCAATGCTGGCCAGAAGCCGCCACCCATGTCTGCATTCCAGCCTGGAAAGCCGCCAGCCGAAAACCATTGCAGCTTTACGGAAAACAGCAATATCAGCAGGATGGCAAACCAGAAGTTGGGAATGGCAATGCCTAGTTGTGCCAAGCCCATGATGCCGGCATCACCCAGTTTGTTGTGGCGCGATGCGGCATACACACCTGCCAGCAAAGCCAGCACGGTGGTGATCAGCATGGCCAAGATGGCCAGCGGCAATGTCAGCGCCAAGCGCTCCTGGACCAATTCCCATACCGGAGAGCCGTAGGCATAGCTGTTGCCCAGATCGCCGCTAAAGAAGCCTGCGATCCAATCCAGATAGCGTTGCAAGGCTGGCTGGTTCAGGCCCAGTTGTTCGGCCATGGCGGCCACGGCTTCTGGGTCTGCATCCGGGCCCATGAGGACTTGCGCTGCATTGCCAGGCAGGATTTCCAGCACAGCAAACACCACCACCGATGCACCCAGCAGGGTGGCAATCAGCGTCAGCAGGCGTTTGAGGAGAAAAACACTCATAGAGGCAAAGTAGTCGGGAGGAGCGGCGGGCTCCGAGCATAGCGGTAAATCCCACAGCGCCAAGCATGGAAGTGTGCGCAAAAGAGCAAGACTTTGCTGCAGGGGCACGATAATTGTGACTATGTCCCCTGTGTTGAACACTTATGACCGTGCCATTGCCTGCCGGACGGCCCTGTGCCGAGGAGATGAACGATGGCTTTGATGATCACGGATGAATGCATCAATTGTGATGTATGTGAGCCTGAGTGCCCCAATGATGCGATTTATATGGGGGAGGTGATCTATGAGATTGACCCGCTCAAGTGCACGGAATGTGTGGGGCATTTTGATGAGCCGCAGTGCATGCAGGTCTGCCCGGTGTCATGCATTCCTGTGAACCCAGATTTTGTGGAAAGTCGGGAAACCTTGTTGCAAAAGTTTGAGCGCTTGCAAGCCATGGCCAGCAAAGCTTGAACTGCAGCAGATATGAAAAACAGCTGCTAACGTATTTTTTGAATCGTTAGCAGCTATTTTTATACAGGTTTGGAGTCAGTTGCTGGTGCCGTTGTGCAGGCGTCAGGTGCTGGCTTGCGCGGAGGCTTGGGGCGTGGGGGCTTGTTGGTGTTGATCTCCACCGTGGCTTTTTCCATTTCTCCCGCGACCAACAAAGGCCATGCTTTCAAGCTGCGATCAATCTGCTCCTGAATGGCGTTCCATTGTTCCTGTGGTGGTTTTTTGAGCACCCAGCTTGAGACTTCGCCTTTTTGGCCAGGGTGGCCAATGCCTACTCGCAAACGCCAGTACTCGGGGCTGCCTAACTGAGCATGGATGTCACGCAAGCCATTATGGCCGCCGTGGCTGCCGCCTTTCTTGAGCTTGATTTGGCCTGGCTCGAAATCCAGCTCATCGTGCACCACCAGAACCTCTTCAGGCTTGATCTTGAAGAAGCGTGCCAAGGCTCCCACAGATTTGCCAGACAGATTCATGAAGGTTTGTGGTTGAAGCAGCCATACCGTGTTGCCCTGAACGTTGGCACGGGCGACCATGCCCCAGTAGCTTCGCTCAGGCTGCAGGTGAACTTTGAGTTCTCGGGCCAAGCCGTCAATCCACCAAAAGCCAGCGTTGTGGCGGGTGTCCTCGTATTCCGGGCCGGGGTTGCCCAGGCCCACAAACAGTTTGATCATGTGCGGATTATCCAATTGGTGCCGGTATCAGTGCGGTATCCAGCAAAACAAATGGCCCACGCAAGGTGGGCCATTTGTTTTGCTCACAGCCCCAAAGGGCTGTGGTGGCAAAGCGCAAGAATTACTTCTTGCCCTTCTTCGCAGGAGCTGCAGTAGCCACAGGAGCGGCAACAGCAGTTTCAGGCAGCTTCACAGCAACCAGCGAAGGGTTCTTGTTGGCGCCGCGAGCGATGATCTTCACGCCAGCAGGTGTCTTCACGGACTGCAGACCAGGGATGATCTTGGAAGTCAGCTTGGACAGGTCCACAGCGATGAACTCAGGAGTCTTGGCAGGTGTAGCCAGCACGGACACTTCGGTGATCAGAGGTGTCACGGTACCGTTTTCGGTGGCTACAGCAGGAGACTGCTCGGTGTTTTCGTAGCGCAGAGCAACCTTGGATTCCACCTTGGTGTTCTCGTCCACGCGTTGGAAGTCAACGTGCAGAACCAGGGGCTTGAAGGGGTGGAACTGCACGTCGCGCAGCACAACCTTGGAGGACTTGCCGTCCAGTTCCAGGTCCAGGATCGAAGTGTGGAATTCTTCCTTCTTCAGAGCGTGGAACAGGTTGTTGTGATCGACTTCGATCTTGACAGCGTCTTGGCCGGCGCCAAACACGATGCCGGGGGTCTTGCCAGTAATACGCAGGCGGCGGCTCGCACCCGTACCTTGCAGATTGCGCGATGTTGCGACGATTTGCATAACTAACTCCATGATGAGTGGACCGCGACCAGTCCCACTCGGTTGATATCCAAGGCAGTCGCCTTGGGAGAAACTCCGGAAAACGCAAGCCTCCCGAAGGAGGCGGAGAACGTTTCCCGAAGGAAATTTTTTAGTCTTGGAACAGGCTGCTCACCGAATCACCGGTGGAGATGCGCTGCATGGTTTCTGCGAACAGAGGTGCCACAGACAGTTGGCGAATCTTGCTGCAAGCTTGCGCAGCAGGGCTCAAAGGAATGGTGTTGGTCACAACGACCTCGTCCAGCGCGGAGCCTTCGGAAATACGCTGGATCGCGGGGCCCGAGAAGATGGGGTGTGTGCAATAGGCATACACGTTCTTCGCGCCACGCTGCTTCAGCACTTCAGCGGCTTTGACCAGAGTACCGGCAGTGTCAATCATGTCATCCATGATCACGCAGTTGCGGCCGTCAATGTCACCAATCACGTGCATCACTTCAGACACGTTGGCCTTGGGGCGACGCTTGTCGATGATGGCCAGATCGCAACCCAGTTGCTTGGCCAGAGCACGCGCACGCACCACACCACCCACGTCAGGAGAGACGACGATCAGATCCTCGTACTTCTTCTGATTCAGGTCGCCCAGCAAAACGGGCGAAGCGTAGATGTTGTCAACGGGAATGTCGAAGAAGCCCTGGATCTGGTCAGCGTGCAAGTCCATGGTCAGCACGCGGCTCACACCTGCGGCTTGCAACATGTTTGCAACCACCTTTGCGGTAATGGCCACACGGGTAGAGCGCACGCGGCGATCTTGGCGGGCATAACCGAAATAGGGGATCACTGCGCAGATGCTTTGTGCGGAAGCACGCTTCAAAGCGTCAACCATCACCAACAGCTCCATCAGGTTGTCATTGGTGGGGGCGCAAGTAGGTTGCACCACGAACACATCACGTGTACGTACGTTTTGCTTGATTTCTACGGTGACTTCACCGTCAGAGAAACGACCAACGTCAGCGGCGCCCAAAGAGGCGCCGAGGTGTTTGGCGATTTCTTCGGCCATGCCGCGATTGGCATTGCCCGTAAAAACCACGAATTCAGAATTGTTGGAGTGCATGAGCGTCCCAGTATTGGGTTTGCTTAAACGCAAAAGATATTTGGCAGGGGAGGAAGGACTCGAACCCTCGCATGCCGGAATCAAAATCCGGTGCCTTAACCAACTTGGCGACTCCCCTACACTGGTCGATTGTCATCGATAACAATCAACCTGTAGCTTGTTACTCTGGGATCCAATGAAACAAAGGATGTTTATCCAGATTCTTGCAAAGTTTGATTTGCCAGCTACCAGGGGCTGCTTTTAAATCAATGTCTCTGCGCTCTTGTGCAAACACTGCACTTCCTGAGCCCGTCATTGTAGCATGCATTCCTTGTGATTCCAGCCAGTTTCTGACTTTAGTTACATCGGGGCAGAGTGCTTCAGCGACAGGCTGCAAGTCGTTATGGCCAAAACCATAGTGATCTGCAGCAAAGTCTTCAATTGTAGCACGCTTTGTATTGCGTTGCAGATCGGGAGAGGTGAAGATGTGCTGGGTGTTCAGGCCAGTCTCTGGTTTGATGACCCAGAAACTGCGTTCCGGCAGGGTGGCGGTGCCGCTCAATGGTGTGATTTTTTCACCAATGCCTTCGACCCAGGCGTTTTCGCCATAAATGAAAAAAGGCACATCAGCTCCAAGCCGGATGCCGATTTGAGCGAGTTCGCAACGGCTGAGGTTGAGGTTCCACAGTCTGTTGAGTGCAAGTAATGTGGATGCAGCGTCGGACGATCCTCCCCCCATGCCCGCCTGTGAAGGGATGTGCTTGTCAATGCTGATGCGCACACCTTGCTTGCAGCCTGTTGCATCTTGCAATGCTTTGGCAGCGAGGACACAAAGGTCATTTGCGGGTAGCTGTGGCGCATGGGGGTTAATGTCTTGGCGAGAGACTTCGGCGCTTTGTACTTTTTCAAAGTGCAGCCGGTCTTGCCAGTCAATCAGCATGAAAACAGATTGCAGCAGGTGGTAACCATCTGCACGGCGGCCTGTGATGTGCAGGAACAGATTGAGTTTGGCTGGAGCAGGAACGTCGTAAAGACTGAACATGGACAAAGCGGTACGCAGCGCGACAGCGATGCGGTCTGTATTTATTCGGGTTGCTGAAGTACGACGCGCAAAGTCGCTTGTGGGGGCGGGCTGAGGCGTTGGGCTGTGATGCGGCCTTCTGAGTGGCGGCTGAGGTCCACCTGCCAGCCTTCGGCACTGGCGGCTTGGCCTTTTAGCCAGCTAAAAAGAGCTTGCACAGGCAGTGCTGTGCCCAGGCTCAGGCGCAGCAACTCTTGTAGAGAGTCTGAGGGCGTCAGCTGGTTGCCTTGCTGTAGTAATGCGCTGCCTGGTTGCCATTGCAGTTTGGCAATCTGTGAACCCAGTGGATTAAAGATATCCAGACTGCCTTGCTCAGGACTGCCTTGAAGGTGGAAGGACGCACTGAAAGATTGCTCTTGCGCCAGCGGATCATGCACTTGCAAGCCCATGCGGCCACTCCAGGCCTGCCCTTGGAGAGACTGAAGTGCTGGCGGTGCGCTGCAGCCGGACAAAGCCAGTGCCGCGATCATCACCCAAGCACCGAGGCTGCACCGATGAGGAAAAACAAAACGGGGAATCATGGATTAAGGCTTGACTTGCAAACGTTCCAAAGTGGTGCGCAGTGTTTCATTGTCCGCATCACGGTCTAGAGCCTGGCGCCAAACATTGCGTGCACGCTCTTGGTTGCCCATGCTCCAAAGCACCTCACCAAGGTGAGCGGCAATTTCCACATCGTTGCGTTGTGCGAAGGCCGCTTCCAGCAATTCCAGGGCTTTTTGCTTGTTGCCCATGCGGAATTCGACCCATGCCAGACTGTCGGTAATGAATGGATCGTTGGGCGCATGCCGCAGTGCTGTTTCAATCAGCTCTTTGGCTTCTGCAAGACGGATACCTCGGTCGGCATAAGAGTAGCCCAGTGCATTGAACGCATGGAAGTGGTCGGGGTGTTTGGCAATGACATTGCGCAAAATGCTCTCCATGGTGTCAATCTTGCCGGCACGTTCAGCCAAAAGCGCTGTTTCATAGGCAATGTTTGCATCGTTGGGCAATTGCTCAAACAAGGTGCGCTGGAGCAGATAGGCTTCTTGAGGAGCTCCATTGTCCCGTAGCAAAGCCACTTCTGCCTGACGCTTTTGCACCATCTCCGCGTCGTTGTTGGTTGGGACAGCACGAATCAGGGCGCGACCATGGGCAAGTTTGCCCTGTTTGGCGAGCGCCATGGCTTTGAGGCTTTGTACGTTCAGCTGTTCAGAGGCATTCGGAATTTTCTCCAGCCAGGTCAGTGCTTGCGCGTAGTCTTTTTGATGCAAAGATATGCGGCCACCCTGTAGGTAGGCTTGCGACAGTGCGTGTTTACGTTGCTCTTCATTGGGGAATGCCTGGGCGAGGCTTTCCACGCGCTGTATGGCTTGTTGGGCCTTTTTCCACTGTTTGAGCTGTGCGTGCACACTGGCCTGGGTCATCCATGCATCGGCCATGTCGGGGTGTGCTTTGAGCAATGGCGTCAATTGGCTTTGTGCGTCTTCCCAGCGATCTTGACCTATGAGTACCCGCGCATAAGCCAGTTGGATGGCAGGTGCAGGCTCGTTGTGCATATAGTCTTGCGCCATGGCCTCCGCAGCAGCGTTGCCTGCTTCCATCAGCTCCAGAGCCAATAGGGCAGTGGCACCACTGAGAGGCCCTTGTGCATGGGCGTGGACCAAGGCTTGCATGGCCAGATCTTTTTGGCTGGCTGCCAGACGCATATGACCAATGGTGGCCCAGGCCGCCGGTGCGAGATCCGAGTTTTGCAAATCAGCCTGCAAGGCTTGCTCTACCACGGCTGCCGCTAGCACCCTGTCTGTTGCCCGGCTGTAGATTTGGGCAATCGCCAGGTAAGTAGCTGGTTTGGCTGCTGTGTTGGTCCATGCAATTTCGCGATTCAAAGCTTCTTGCGATTCTGAGACGCGGTTGAGCATCAGCAAAATTTGTAGCAAGTAACGGTTGGCATCACGCGATTGAGGGAAATTGGTTTGCCATTCATTGGCAACCATCAATGCCTGCGGGCCAGAGCGAGCCTGCAGTGCAATTTCTGCTGCGCGCTGATAGAGCTGCTGGGATTGACTCTGCCTGGCGGCCTCCATCAGCAGGGCAATGGCGTTGACTGCATCACCTTGCGATGCGGCCATTTCACCGACCAAAAGATCGTAGAACAGCTCCGCATTCAGTGCTGCGGATTCATCATCCAAGGGCTGCAGGGCCCGATGCGTTGCATCCTGTGGAGGTGGCGCTTCTTGCGCCCAAGCAGGCAGTGTTCCGAAAGCAAATGCGGAAATCAGGGCCAAGCGCCAATTGCGGAGTGTGGAAAGCATCGACCCATAATAATCTAAGCATTTCCTTGTTGTGGATGAAATCATCAGATGCCAGAACTTCCAGAGGTTGAAGTCACCCGTCGAAGCTTTGCTCAGCACATTGAAGGTGCACAGATTTTGCTCATCAGCATGGGGAAACCCTTGCGCTGGCCTCTGGGGTGTGACCCTGAAAAATTGCAGGGCGCCCGGGTGCAGCGGGTACGTCGTCGTGGCAAATACCTGTTGATTGATTTGGATCGCGGCATGCTCATGGTGCATCTGGGTATGTCGGGCAGTTTGCGCTTTGCCAATGATTTGCCAGCCTTGGGTAAGCATGACCATTTTGAGATGCAAACGGATAAAGGCGTGCTCCGCTTGCACGATCCACGCCGCTTTGGCGCGGTGATAGCCACGCAGGGGGAAAGCGATCCCGTCGCTCGCAAGCTGCTCGATAGCTTGGGAATGGAACCTTTGGACGAAGCGCACTTTAGCTGGCCGCGTTTTCGCGCGGGGCTTCAAGCCAGTCGCTCACCCATCAAACCGTTATTGCTCAGTGGGAAGCTGGTGGTCGGTGTTGGAAATATCTATGCATCGGAGGTCTTGTTTGCCAGTCGAATTGCACCGACGGCGGTAGCCAATACGATCAGCACGCTCAAGGCCAAGCGTTTGTATCAAGCAATTCGAGAGATTCTGGCCTTGGCCGTGGAGCGAGGAGGCACCACGCTGCGAGATTTCTCCAGTGCCGATGGAATGCCCGGGCATTTTCAATTGCAAGCAAAGGTGTATGGACGTGACGGGCTGCCTTGCGTGCACTGTGGCAGGCCGATAGAAGTGTTGCGCCAAGGTCAGCGAAGCACTTACTACTGTGCGCATTGTCAAAAAGCCTAGCTTTCTCCACGAGTTACACGCTTTGTTGCTTGGGCGCTAAGGGTATATTGGTGAGATAGATCCAATAACACTGAACACTGCATCTAGGGAGAGATCGTGGGTCCTTCTTTTAGCGAGCAATTTGACCGCTTTGGTCACTGGCGCAAAGGCTTTGCAAGCCAGATGGCAGGCTTTCGAGACTGGCTTGCATCGCAAGACTTGCTGGATGCAGCCGTGCAAGATCACCTGCAGCGTCTGGAGAATCTTTTGCGTGGAGACAAGGTTTGCGTAGCCTTTGTGGCGGAGTTTTCGCGCGGCAAGTCAGAGCTGATCAATGCGGTGTTTTTTGCCCATTATGGCCGCCGTATCATGCCGGCAGCGCCTGGTCGAACCACCATGTGTCCAACGGAGTTGGGGTACGACGCCGCACTTCCTGCATGCCTGCGTCTTTTGTCCTCTGAAACTCGTGCGCAGCCGTACAGCTTGGCCGAGTGGCGAAACCGACCGTCGACCTGGGTGAATGTGCCTTTGGATGTGAATGACCCCGATCAGTTGGCACAGGCTATGGCGCATGTGGCTCAGGTGCGTAAAGTGCCGCAGCAGGAAGCACAGCTCTTGGGCTTTTGGAGCGATGCGCCGGGTGCAGACAACCCTGTTTGTGATGAGCATGGCATGGTGGAAATTCCCAAATGGCGCCACGCATTGATCAATATGGCGCACCCCCTGCTCAAGCAAGGGTTGGTGATTGTCGATACCCCAGGCTTGAATGCCGTAGGTACCGAGCCAGAGTTGACGGTGAACCTGATTGCCCAGGCGCATGCCGTGGTGTTCCTGCTGGCAGCGGATGCCGGGGTCACCAAATCAGATCTGGCCATCTGGAAAGAACATCTGCTGCCATCACACCGCTCGGGGGATGCACACTTGGTGGTGCTCAATAAAATTGACACCTTGTGGGGCAGTCTGGATTCGGGCACGGAAGTGCAAGGCCAGCTCAGTCGCCAACGTGCGCAAAGCGCACAGATTCTGGGGATAGACCCGGCGCGGATTGTTCCCCTGTCGGCGCAAAAAGGCCTGATGGCAAAGATTGAAAGCAATGCTGCACTGTTGAAAAGCAGTGGTTTGCCGTTATTTGAGGACTTGCTGGCCCAAGGTATCTTGGCGCACCGTCAGGGTATTTTGCGCAATGTGGTGGGTGAGGGGGTGGAGCAGTTGCAGTCACAAGTGCTACGTTCCATCCACATTCGCCATCGTGACCTGGACGAGCAGGCACTGGAGCTTCGCAGCTTGCGCGGCAAGAATGCGACGGTGATTGAAAGCATGCGACAGCGCATTCAGCAAGAGCAGCAGACGTTCGAGGCCAGTACCGCCAAAATTTTGGCAATTCGCTCTGTGCACCTGAAGCTGATGAATCAGGCATTTCACCTACTGGGTGCGACCTCTTTGCGCAAGGAACTGGAGCAGCTGGCCAGCGCGCTGGAACACTCGGGCTTGAAGATTGGTGTACGAAAAGTATATGCATCAACCTTTGAGCGCTTGCGGGGACTGGGTGAGCAAGCCAAGCGCACTGCTGCAGAAATCCAAACCATGTTGGGCAGTACGTTCAAGGATCTGAATGCCGAGTTCGGTTTTTCGCTGCAGCCTCCTGGGATCTTGCAACTGCATGACTTTGATCGTGAGTTGGCGCAGATCGAAGAAAGCTATTTGCAATACCTGGGGTTTGGACACTCGTTGAAGTTGGCCAATCCGTTGTTCGGGCAACGAATGGTGAAAGCATTGGGCATGCGCTTGCGCACGGTCTTTGAGTCTGCGGCGAATGACCTTGATTTATGGAGTAAAAGCGCTACTGCGCAGCTGGATGCACAATTGAAGGAACGCAAACGCAGCTTTGCGCGACGCCTTGAGGCTGTCGACCGTATCAACGAAGCTGCCAGTGGTTTGATGGAGCGCATTGCCGAGATTGAATCGGCAGAGCAACAGCTCAACGCACTGGAGCAGCGCTTGGCGCAATGGATGCAGCAGCTGTTGCAGCCTGCGCAAGACCAAACCTTGGTGCAGGAGGCGTCGGCTGAAGAGGTCTAAGGGCTGCGTTTTTTAATGCTCTACTAGATTTTCTTTTGTCCCTTGAGTCTTCCTAATTCATCGATTGCCTGCGATGTTGTTCGCTGGCAGGCCTTGCATGGCCGCAACCATTTGCCTTGGCAACAAACCCGTGATCCCTATCGCGTGTGGCTGTCTGAAATCATGCTGCAGCAAACCCAGGTCAGCACGGTCCTGGGCTACTACGAGCGCTTTCTGCAGCAGTTCCCTGATGTAGCAAGTTTGGCGGCTGCCCCCGAAGACGATGTGATGGCGTTGTGGAGTGGTTTGGGCTACTACAGCCGTGCGCGCAATCTGCACAAATGTGCCAAAGCGGTGATGGAGCTGCATGGTGGCGCTTTTCCGCGCAACGCACAGGTTCTGGCCACCTTGCCAGGCATTGGGCGCTCCACTGCGGCAGCCATTGCCTCTTTTTGCTTTGCCGAGCGTGTTGCGATCCTGGATGCCAATGTCAAACGTGTGCTGTCTCGGGTGTTGGCTTACGGGGAAGATCTCTCCAGTAGCCGTAATGAAAAAGCACTCTGGATGCTGGCTGAGGACTTGCTGCCTGCAGAAGACCTGCCCAATACCATGCCACGTTACACGCAGGGCTTGATGGATTTGGGTGCCACCATCTGTTTGCCGCGTAACCCTTCGTGCTTGGTGTGTCCTTTGCAAACGCAATGTCAGGCAACCAGGCAAGGCAATCCACAAGACTATCCGGTGAAAACTCGAAAAACCAAGCGAAGCTCACAAGCTTGGTGGTTGTTGGTGTTGCGCGATGCCGCTGGCAATGTGTGTTTGCAACGTCGCCCTTCGTCGGGGGGAGACACTGGAATTTGGGCCGGGCTTTTCAGCCCGCCAGTGTTTGCGAGTGCACAAGCACTGGAGAGCAGCTTGGCAGGTTGCAATATCGCACTCAGTCAGCGCAATGACTGGCCTGCACAGTTGCATGTGCTTACCCATCGCGACTTGTTTTTGCACCCGGTCGTGGTGGATGTGGCGGGTATCCAGCCCGCGTTACATCCCGAGGGTTTGCTTGCGGGTTGGGGCTGGCAGGCCGCCGATGCATGGCCACAACTGGGGTTGCCAGCGCCGGTGCGGAAACTGCTTGAGTCTCTGTAAGTAAACAGTTGCTGCTTATGGCGCAGACAATCCGCATGTGAAGATAGCCGGATCTTACCTAGTGAGGCGTAGCGCTGGCCAATGCACGACTATCCATTTCGCGGTGGCGTCGCAGTGTTGACCACTGTGCTTGATAGCGGCTGGCCAGTTGCTCTACCAAGTACACGGAGCGGTGCTGCCCCCCTGTGCAGCCAATGGCTACCGTTACATAGCTGCGGTGGTTGGCATTGAGTACGGGAAGCCAATGGTCTAAAAACTGTGCAATATGGGTTTGCATGGCGGTTACATCCGCTTGCTGGCTGAGAAATGCCTGAACGGGGGCATCCATGCCGCTGAAGGGGCGCAGCTCCAAGTCATAGTACGGATTGGGCAGCATGCGTACATCAAATACATAGTCTGCATCAACAGGGATGCCGTGCTTGAAGCCAAAGGACTGAAACACCAGGGTCATCTGGTTAGTAGGTGCTTTAAGTAGCGCTTTTACATAGCTTTGAAGTTGCGCTCCGCGAATGTTGCTGGTATCGATCACGTGGGCATGTTCACGAATGTCACCCAGCAATTCCCGTTCATGCTCGATGATCTGGACCAGGTCTTGACGGCCACCGGGTGTTTCAGACTGCGACAACGGGTGGCGACGGCGTGTTTCGGAAAAGCGGCGTACCAAAGTTCCAGTTGATGCGTCCAGGAACAACACATGCAAATGCAGACCTGAGGCTTTGAGACGCTGAAGCTTTTCCAGTTCACGTGGCAAATTGGGCAGACTGGCTGCGCTGCGAGCATCAATCGCAATTGCTACGCGGTTGCCGTGATGCAAGTGCTTTAAACGGATAAAGGCTTGCAGCAATTCGGGAGGAAGGTTGTCGACACAGTAATAGCCGGCATCCTCCAGTGCATGTAGCGCCACGGATTTCCCAGACCCGGACATACCTGTGATCAGCACAATTTCCAAATTCGTCATAGCCTCTTTTTGCTCCATCACGTTACAGTGGCTGCCTGTAGCATCTCACGGGCGTGTGCCATGGTTGTGTCAGAAATTTTTTCGCCACCCAGCATCCGCGCAATTTCATGCTCGCGTTGTGCGCTCGTGGTCGGGCTCACCGTACTGCTGGTGCCCGTCTTATCACGCTTTTTGGCCACAACGTAGTGATGGTCAGCGCAGGCAGCAACTTGTGGCAGGTGAGTGACAGCAAGCACTTGCCGATCTTTGCCCAAGGCACGCATCAGCTTGCCCACGGTTTCAGCCACTGCCCCTCCTACGCCGGAATCTACTTCGTCAAAAATCAAGGTGCCGGCATGGCCGAGTTCGCTGGTGGTCACAGCGATAGCCAGCGATAGGCGTGAAAGCTCACCACCCGAAGCGACCTTACCAATGGGCTTGGGCGTGGCTCCCGGATGGCCTGCGACCAGGAACTGAACGCTGTCTATGCCGTTTGGGCTGGGCTCGGACAGCTTGTCCAGCTGAACTTCAAACTTACCGCCTTGCATGCCCAGGCCTTGCATGGCTTCGGTGATGGCGCGAGAAAGCTTTGGCGCCGCTTTGACACGCTGCTGCGAAAGCTCACGCGCAGCTGCATGATAGCTTTCGTGAGCCTGCTGCTCAGCTCTGCGCAAACGACCAATATCCACAACCGCATCAAGCTCGCGCAACTCATCGCGCCACGATTGCAGCAGCGCAGGTAGTTCTTCAGGGGTGCGCTTGTAGCGGCGAGCCAATTGCATCCACAGCGACAATCGCTCGTCCAGCTCAGCCAGCTTTTCAGGGTCAAGCTCCGTGCGGCGCAGATAAATCTGCAGCGAATGCTGGGCATCGCTGATCTGCGCCAGGCTTGAGGCGAGTACATCAGCGATGGCCTGAAACTCCGGCTCCAGGTGTTCTTTGTCTTGCAGCATCTCTTGGGCACGGCCCAATGGGCCGCTGATGCCGCTTTCGTCATCTTCCAGCAGCAGCAATGCGCCCTGTGCTGTTTCCAGCAACGCTTGGGCGTGTGACAGGCGGGTGTGCTGGGTGTTGAGTTCATCCCATTCGTCCATGCCTGGATTGAGCTTTTCCAGCTCGCCAATCTGCCACTGCAGGCGTTCGCGCTCACGCTGCAAAGTGTCTTGTGCAGCAATCGCATGTTCCAGGTCTTTGGCTGCAGCGCGCCACACCGTCCAATGTTGGCGCAGAGTTTGCGTGCTGACGCCTGCATAGGCATCCAGCAGTTCGCGCACCGCGTCAGCCCGGGTCAGACTTTGCCAGGCATGCTGGCCGTGGATGTCAAGCAGCTCATCGCCCAGTCGCCGCAACTGGGTTGCCGTGGCAGGAGCGCCATTGATCCAGGCACGACTGCGCCCTTGCACGTCAATCACACGGCGCAGCAGCAGGCTTTCTTCCAGCGCAAAGCCGCCTTCTTCTAGCCAGTTGTGCAGGTGGTCTGGGCAGTCGAACTCGGCGCTGATATCTGCCTGGCTGGTTCCTTCACGCACCACACCTGCATCTGCTCGGCTGCCCAAAACCAGTTGCAGCGCATCAATCAGAATCGATTTACCTGCACCGGTTTCGCCCGTCAGCACGGTAAACCCGGTGTGCAGGTCCAAATCCAACTGTTGCACGATGACAAAGTTGCGCAGTGCAATTCGCTTGAGTGCCATGTCTAGTAGCCCCCTTCGTTCCAGCCCAATTTTTTACGCAGTGTGGCAAAGTAGTTCCAGCCCACAGGGTGCAGAAAGCGTACACTGAACTCTGAACGGCGCACATAGATACGGTCGCCGTGCAGCAAGGACGCCAGCGACTGCATGTCAAAGTTGGCGCTGATGTCGCGCCCGCTGACTACTTCCATCATGACTTCGGTCTGGTCGGACAACACAATTGGCCGATTGGATAGCGTGTGCGGAGCAATCGGAGCCATGACCCAGGCTGGAATGGAAGGGTGCATCAATGGGCCGCCAACCGATAAGGTGTAGGCGGTGGCCCCTGTTGGGGTAGCCACAATCAAGCCGTCCGCACGTTGATTGGAGACAAAGCGTCCGTCGACTTCCACGCGCAACTCCACCATGCCAGAAGTGCTGCCTCGGTTGACCACCACATCGTTCATGGCCAGAGCTTCGAACACAGTTTCATCGTTGCGCACTACCCGTGCATGCATCAAGGGACGAGACTCTTGCTCATACTCGCCGTGTAGCATGGGCAGCAAAGCCTGCTGATAATTATCAAGAGGGATATCCGTCACAAAGCCAAGGCGACCCTGATTGATACCAATCAGTGGTGTTCCGTACTTGGCCAATTGGCGGGCAATACCAAGCATGGTGCCGTCGCCTCCGACGACAATGCCCAGGTCGCAGTGCTGGCCCAACTCATCTACATCCATGGATGGAAAGAGTTTTTGCAAGCCGGTATGGGCCGCAGTCTCTGCCTCAATCACCACCTCGCATCCTTGTGCACGCAGAAAATCTGCAATGTCTTGAAGGACTTGACGAGATTGCTCGGAAGCAGAGCCGGGTGCAGGGGAGGTCTGGTATTTACCAACCAGCGCTACGTGGCGAAACTTGGACGTCATAAACGAAATTACATCATTAAAATCAAAGCATGCTCGATGAACGTGCCAAGTTATTGTTGAAAGCGCTGGTCGAGCGCTATATCTCAGACGGGCAGCCTGTAGGGTCCCGGACCTTATCGCGCGCCTCTGGGCTGGAATTGTCGCCTGCGACCATACGCAATGTCATGTCAGATCTTGAAGAGTTGGGGTTGATAGCCAGCCCCCACACTTCGGCTGGACGTATCCCGACCGCACGCGGCTATCGGCTGTTTGTAGACACCATGTTGACTGTGCAAAGCAGTGGTCTGGTTGCGCCAGAGTTGCCTGCGGAGCAGCCTCAGAAGGTCATTGCGAATGCGGCACAGCTGCTATCCAATATGTCGCAGTTTGTGGGTGTGGTCATGGCACCACGCAGCAGTTCGGTATTCAAGCACATTGAATTCGTCAAGCTTTCGGAGCGCCGGGTGCTGGTCATCATCGTCTCCCCTCAGGGTGATGTGCAAAACCGCGTCATATTCACCGATGTGGAGTTTTCCGCCTCTCAACTGATCGAGGCTACCAATTTCATCAATGCGCATTACGCCGGATTGGACATTGAGCAGGTGCGCGAACGCATCAAGCAAGAGGTCGAGCAGTTGCGCGGTGAGGTAGCGAATCTGATGCAAGCTGCTGTGAACGTGAGTGCAGAAGCTATGTCTCCACAACCTCAAGAGCAGGTCATCATTTCAGGAGAGCGCAATCTGCTGTCGGTCAGCGACTTCTCCAGTGACATGGGGAACCTGAGGCGAGCGTTTGATCTGTTCGAACAAAAAACCCAGATACTGCGTTTACTGGATTTTTCCAGCAAAGCCGAAGGTGTGCGCATCTATATCGGTGGTGAAAGCCAAGTGGTGCCGTTTGAAGAGCTGTCCGTGGTCAGTGCGCCGTACGAGGTGGATGGACAGGTTGTAGGTACTCTTGGCGTAATTGGCCCAACGCGCATGCACTACGACAAGATGATTCAAATAGTCGACATTACCTCTAAGTTGGTGAGCAATGCGCTGAGTCACCAGCGCTAGCCGTTACAATGCACGAGTTTTGCAGTTCTTTGGAGCTGACAGAACCCGGTTGGGGCGTTAGCTCAGTTGGTTAGAGCAGAGGACTCATAATCCTTTGGTCGTCGGTTCAAGTCCGCCACGCCCTACCAATAAATTCAACGGGTTACGAGAAATCGTAGCCCGTTTTTCTTTTCTGCTGTCAACGAAGTGTCAACGTCAAAGAACTTCAGTTCACGATGACCCCTTGAGCAGGACGTAAGAAGTCTCTCCGGCGGATCTTGCGTTTAATCAAGAAAAAAATTGTTTCTCCAGAAATAATAAGAAATATTAAGGAGATACAAATGAAAATTTTATTAAAAATTACAGCTTTTATTCTTGTTTTAAATTTAAATTATTCCAACGCAGAAAATAAAAGCGTTAATTATTTTCTACATAATGTAGAAGAGGCCATTTCTTTAGTTGCTGCTGGGAAAAAATCTTACGAAGCAGAGGTTGCTAGGTTGTCTGCAATAGATATTAATAAAATGATAGCATTTGTTAATGCTGATACACCTATAAATAATGCTTCAAAAGCAATGAGTAAATTAAATGAAGCATTTGAGTTTCATAAGCCGTTGTCTAAATGCTATTCAAATAAAAATTATTTAAAAATTAGAAATAACGAAATCAATAAAAAATGCTTGGAAGAATTAGGTGTTAAGTTATAGTAATTTAATTTTTGCAAGTGGATTTAGTAATTCAACTTCTTTTAAATGATCTGGAGATAAGTGCGCATACCGCATTGTCATCGTTAAATTTGCATGTCCTAGGCTGCGTTGTAATACCAAAATATTTCCGCCATTCATCATGAAATGAGATGCGAATGTATGACGTAGAACGTGTGTCATTTGACCTTCCTGCAGCTTAATTCCTGATCTATCTAAAGACTCCCTAAATGCAGAATAGCAATATGCAAAGAAACGCAGACCGGTTTCTTTTGGGTCATGGTGTTTTTTCAGCTCATTAGCTAGCTTTTGTGCGATGGGCAGCACTCGTACCTTGCCTGATTTGGTGCCAGAAAATTGAAGCTGGTTGTTCTGAAGGTGGTGAAGCTGTAAGTTCTCAGCCTCACTCCAGCGTGCGCCAGTCGATAAGCATACTTTTGCGACCATGACTGCGTGACGGTTTCGCCCTTCCTTTAAAGCATTTAATAATATAGGAATTTGTTCACTTGTCAGAAATGATAATTCACGTTCTTCAATTTTTAATTGGCGTAGTTCACCAAGAGGATTAGGTTTTTTCCAAATACCTAATCTGCGTAGTTCGTTAAACACAGAGCGTAGGTAGGCATGCTCACGATTGACGCTATTAGGAGCGATACCTTCGGCGAGGCGGGCAGTTCGATAAGCAGCGAATATGTTGACCGTAAATTTGTCTGCGACTGGATTTCCCATGGCAGCACACGCGAGCTTTAGCCGGCCATATGTGTTCGTACCAGCTTTCAGTCCAGAGCCGTGATGTGTGTGCCAAAGATCAATAAGTTCTCGGAGCCTACGTGTGTCCTTTTTTTTCGGTTGCCATTCTTCATTTTGATTGACTTGATTTTTCAGCCAAACTTCCCATGACTTTGCTTCAGCTTGCGTTTTGAAGGTCTTTCGGAAGCGCTTACTGCCTCTTCCTCCCGGCTGGATGTCAACAGTCCAGCCAGAGGTATTTTTGTTAATTGCCATCTGATTGGGACTTGAGTTCTTTTAGCCACTCGGTCACTCGTTTAGATCTTTCCAGATTCTCCTTTTCAGCTTTAAGTATTTGTTCGAGTTCAGTCACGGTAGCGGTGCTTAACGCTTTTGAGCTTTTTAACTTAAACATGCTTTTGGGTAGCCATTTTTCGACTTCTTCCCATGTGTTCATTGGGCTCGGATGCCTGATCTCATGTTCGACCTCTCTGGCCTCGTGGAGTGCACGAACTTCACGACGCAGGTTGAGTAGAGGTTCGATTTTTTCGGGTGGCAGCTCTAACTGATGAGCACTGCGGTGTGTTCCGGTCAAAAGTAGCCGCAACAGTATCCGGGGGTCATCTCCGAAATCTGGGTACTCATTGAGCATGTCGATGCATAGATCACTTAGCTCAATAGCTTTGCGAAAGAAGTCCGCAGGGACGTCACTTCTTTCGTAGTCATACGGAAAGTTGCCCTCCAGTGGAGCAATGTGTCCGTTTTTGGCATCGCTGATACCTGTCACTAGCCAAAAGGCGTACTGGGGCCACAGCCTAGCGGCAGATTCGATCATCTCAGAGGTTGGGCGTTGCTTACCCGCAGCAAAGTCTCTCCAGTGTGAGGCTTTGATGGATGTGAGCTCTTCTAGTTTCTTGTACAGACCCTTATCTCCAACCTGTATCTCAACTAACGCAAGCAAGCGATTTCTGATTGTCCAGACGTTGTCACTTCTCAAAATTGGCATAGCTCCTCCTTGACGATTATTTCTTTTGAAGAAATAATCGCAAAAGTGATGTTCTCAGGAGATTATTTTGCCTCAAGTTCAGGTTCCGAGACAATTTTTGGCACATGAGCCAGCAGTAATTCAGCAGTGTCCCTTGATGACGCGGGAGGCATTCGCGCATGCAATTGGGCTTCCTGTTGGAGTTCTAACTGCTCAAGCGGAGCGTGGTTATTGGCCACAGATCACGGTCGGTAGACGTGTCTTCATCAACGTTGAAGCAGTCCGCATTCGTGCAGCAGAGCGTGCAGAACACTTTGTGCTGAGCGGGGCTTGAGATGCAGGACAAGCCACAGATGCAGAACCAGCCACCCAAGATTGCAAGTGCCTGCCCGCAGCGGAGCGAGGACAGCCGCTTGCAAGCTTCGGGTGCTAATTCAGAAAGACTTGGGCAGCAAGATCAGCGCGAGTCTTTGACTGAACCTGAAGAGTCACCCTTTAGCGATCAGCAGCTTTGCGATTGGTACGAGTCTCAGCCTGAGACGTACCTCAACTATCTACACGAAAACTTTGGTGCGAATACCCCGCGTGAAGCATGGGCAGCGCACATGAATGGCAAGCGCACTTTGCGCTGCGCATGCTGCGATAGCACAAATCTGGAGCAGCTCTGTCATCAGGCACCAGACCCGATTTTCATGTGTTTGAAATGCGGAACGTCGCTGAACGTTGATGGTTCTGTGTGCTTCGCGCACAGCCACTCACATGGCGCAGCTTCTTTGGAGCAATACCAACGCTGGTTGGCAGATCGCACCAACGCGGCTTTTGAGACGTTTGAGAACTTACCTGAAATTACGAGCGAAGACCTCGCATTACAGCGTGAAGGCTGCAGTGTCGAAATCTCCCAATTGGCTGTAGCTGCAGGGATCCTCATGCAGTTCGTGGCAGAGCAGGACGCATGAACACCAGCTTTTCTGCCCAGAGGATCAATGCCGCTCACGACCAAGTCACGGCCATGATGCGCCGCCCAGACCGAGCAAATGATTTGCACCTCTATGAGCTCTCCAACCGAATTCGCTTGGAGGGCCTCCTGCTTTTGTCCACGAGCACGCTAGACCTTGATTTTTTGGCCTTCCTGAGCAAGGAGAAAGCCGCAGGTCGCACGTACTCGTCCGAAGCACTCGCAAAGCAGGTTTTTTCTCAGGCGGGCGTGGTAGCACCGCCTGAGAGTCCTACGGATAGGATTTCGCTAGCTTCGGGAGAAGAGTCAAAAGATGGCTTATGACACCCTCAAGCTGAAAAGCCCATCCATGGATGAATCTTTCGTCCGTGCGATTGAGCAGCAGTGCGTTTTGCGCTCTGGCATCGATTTGGCCACGGGCGCGATGCTGTATGAACTGCACACCGGAGAATTGCTGGGCTCTTGGGATTCGCGTATTAGCGTGCGCCCCATGTATGAGGATTGGGTCACGGACAAGAACGGTCGTCCACGCCTTTCACCCTGCGAGCCTTACATCCTGGTCGAAGGCTCAGTCCACAAGGCCATGATGGGGCACAACGTATATGGAGGACCCAGCGACTTCAAAAAGGCGTGTTCGTTCTTTATCTGCTTGGTTGAAAAGCTGCTGCAGGTTGACCTCCCACCCTCCGGGAGCTGGACAGTACACCGTGCGGACGTAGCCCATGTCTACGCATTGACCAAACCCGCTTGCAAAGAGTTCTTCGACAGCATTCAGCTGCGCAACTTCCCCAGGCGCCAGAAGAAAGCAGCTAAGTACGACATGGCGGTGTACTTTCCGGGCAAGACCACCACAGTCAAGTTCTATCACAAGGGTTCCGAGTTCGGCCTGCATGACAAGGCGCGACTGCGGAACTACTTTCGACAAGCCTACGCACTCATGTACGGCAAAAACGACCTGCGCAATTTTGAGCGCGCAGAAAAAAAGCTTAAGGCACTGCAACGCTTGGCCGACAGCCGCTTACGGGTTGAGGTCGAAGTGCACTCCGACAAATTCCAGTACGACTTTGGGCGTAACCCGCTGGTGAGCGAGGTGAATGATGCCTACCTGGAAGCGATTCATGACAAAGAAGTAGAGCGCCTGCTGCGCGAAGGAAAGCAGTCCATGGAAACAGTACGCACAACCCAGGCAGTTATGACTCGTTTGGAAAACGTTTATGGCAGCACCAGAGGTTTACAGCTGTATGGCTTCTGGTCGGCCATGTGTACCCAAAACGAAAACGTTATGCGAACGAAATTCACGCGTTCGACATTTTTCCGTAATCGTAAACAGCTTGAGGACGCTGGTGTGTCTTGGCGCTCTTCTGACATCCATGTCACTGCGAATGACAGCCTCATTCATGACTTCACGCCGCAACGCGTGGACAGACGTTTCTGCAATGCCCCGGCCAGAAATCGTCCTGAACTCAACTACAGCCGGGACGAATTGCGTTTAGCCGCTTGATGGAGATTTGACTATGAGCAACACCGTGGCTGCAGAGCCTAAAACAGCCCCAAAAAATTCTTTCAATACAGTCGTTGTGCGCGGTCGTATCGAAGAGACACGCCGTCATGGAAGCACAAGCTATACGCGGGTGCTTTGCCCTGCAGCTGATGAGTACAGCCGTCCTCAGACCCTTGAGATTCGTAGTAAGACTCGATTGGGGCAGAAGGGGGACACGATCACACAGGCCTGTTTACTTGGTGGTTTTACGCGCAAGCCATTTCGAGCCGTAGACAAGGACACAGGTGAAACAACGATGGTTGTTCCTGTGGACCACACCCTGGACGCAGTTGAAGACTAAGTTTGGAGAACATCTGAATGCAGGCATACGTTCTTTATTGCGAGGGACCACATGGATATTGGGGGAGTGCTGTAGCTGCTCAATGTCCAGATGCCTACCGCAAAGAGATTGCAATTGACCTGCACATGCTTCAACAAAGCGGCAATTCGCTCCCTCTGCTAGACCCCAATGAAGTGGCCCAAGCGTTTGGCTTGGGATTCGGTGTCGTTGTTCTGTTCTTCCTGGTCGGGCGAGGTGTCGGTGAAGTTTTGCGGCTTATCCGTAACGGGTGAAGCCCACCGTCGAGCGGGCGGTTCCCGCTCAACAACCCAAGAAAGGACTTCGTATGAAGAAGCAATTCAATGCTAAGACCGCCATTACGGTGGCAGCCACAACGGCACTGGCACTTGCCAGCGGCACAGCCGCAGCCCAAAGCACGGGCATTGACCTCACGCCCATCACCGGTGCGTTCAAGGCCGATGACGTAATCACGGCCGTGCTGGCTGTGGCCGGTGTGCTGGCGGCTATCTACGCAACCATGACGGCTGCCAAGATGGCCCTGCGCTGGATTCGTGGTGGATAAGTCACCTAATTGAATTGAGCGATCCGGGCGGGCCTGATCACCCCGCTCGTTTCATTTAAAGGAATGAGGCTGGCCAATGTCATCGCTTTGGTATCTGTTCATTTTTGCTTGGGGCATTGCGTGTGCCTGGGCGTTGATCAAAGGTTTGGAATGAAGCTCTTCAAAGTCTGCTTGATTGCTTTTTTCATTACGCTGGCAGTGATGCCTTTAACGAATGCGCTCGCACAAGCACTTCCAGTCGCACAGCCAGATAACGTAAATAGAGCTGTCTCAGGTGCAGTACAGGAAGCTATGAAGCGAAGAGGCTTTGCTGCTAACGATCCACGTTTTTTGAATACTTTGGCGCGAATGTCTCCCAAACTTTCCTTGCTTGCTGTCGGTGCTGCTACGGTCACTGTAGGTGCTGTAACTGCTCCTGCATGGGCATCATTTGCGTTGGCCGTTGGTATTGGGACAGTGGTGACTTACGCTGTTTCGTTAGGCATTGATTCTTTGGTTGAGTGGTATTTTCGTGATGATGGAAATATTGATCTCTTAACGGATGGTCAAAGTGGGCTTGATACATCAAATGGCGTGCAGGCTGGAATGCCGGCGTGGAAAGGTTATGTATCGACGATTAGCCAAAGTATTTGGGGTGGTGATGGTATAGCGGTAGCAAGCCAAGTAAGCGCGATGGAGAGAAAGAACTTAGGGCTTCCAGAGCGCTTTGAAAGCTGTAAGTTGATTGCAGAAGGAAAAACTTGGTCCTGTGGTGCATGGGGCAAGGCGCACTTGTATGCAGATGGCCCTGAGCATTCCTGTGGGCAGGGAACATATCTTTCAAACGGAAGTTGTTTGGCTTATGAGTTCCCTACTGAAACAAGCATCTCCAACACAACTGATTTGACGGTTGAAGAGGCGATAGCGTTAATTCCTGACTCCGACCTTGATACCCAGCTAAATCCAGTGATCATTGCTGGGCTGGCAAACAAAGCCTGGGAGCAGGCAGCATCTCAGCCGGACTACGATGGGCTGCCATACCCACAGTCCAATCCAATTACCAAAGCCGACGTTGAGCCGTGGCTGCAAGCCCATCCTGAATACGTCCCCACAGTACGTGACTTCGTTGCGCCAAACCCTGTTGACTCCTCAGTTCCACATCCCTGGGGAATACCAGCAAATCCTGCAGCTCCAGGTGTTACACCAGCAAACCCAAATTCAGGAACGACAAATCCTGCACAAGAGAGCTCTCAAGTCAATTTAGGCCCTGATCCAGCGATAGGGGCTCCTAGTTTGGAGAACATCCCCACAGCACAGCAAATTGCCAATCCCATCTTGCAACTAGCTCCCGATCTGCGGTCTTTCCAAGTAAATGGTTATGCAGGGGTTTGTCCAAGACCCACGGTAGAGCTGTACGGCACCCACGTCATGGATGCTCATTGCAAGCTGATCGAGGACAACAAGCAAGTTCTGCAATTAGCAATGGCCTTTGCTTGGGCCGCAATGGCTTTGTTCATTGTGCTGTCGGCGTGAGGGTATGAACCATGTTTGGGATCCTGCTTTCTGCCCTTAACTCCGTTCTAGCCTGGGTTTTCCGTTCGCTGCTGATCAAGTTCGCACTGTTCTTCGCGTTGTACTTCATCACCAGCGAGTTCGTGGGGTTCATCGCTGCTTTGCTACCGAATGCCAGTTTGCTCAATAGCACGTTGTCGGGCATCACGGCAGGTACTTGGTTTTTTCTGGATGCGTTCCAGTTGCCAATGGGCATATCAGCGTTGGTATCGGCGTATGCCACACGCTTCATCATCCGCCGTATGCCTGTAATTGGATAAGCCATGCCCATCAACACCTACACCGGCCTGATGGGGTCGGGCAAATCCTATGAATGCGTATCCTCGGTGATCGTGCCGGCTGTTCGAGCTGGCCGTCGTGTGGTTACCAATGTGGACGGCATCGATAGCGATGCCATTCGGGCCTACTGCCAAGACAAATTCAGCGTGCCGCTGGAGCAATTGGGCAAAGTTGTGCATTGCACCAACGATGATGTGCCCAAAGCCAGTTTTTTGCCGCATGGCAAGGATGTGGAAACCTTTTGCTTGCCCGGAGACATCATCTGTATTGATGAGGCTTGGCGCTTCTGGGGCACGGACTGCAAGCTATTGCCAGAGCACAAGGTTTTTTTTCGTGAACACCGGCACTTCGTGCATCCCGAGACCAAAGTGTGTTGCGACTTAGTGCTGATGGTGCAAGACATTACTGACCTGCATCGCACGCTGCGCGTGGTGGTCGAGGTCACGTTCCGAACCACCAAGATCAAAACCCTGGGTTGGCAAAAAACCTACCGGGTAGAAATGTGGGAAGGCTACAAGCTCACTGCCAAAGGGCGGGTGTCGGTGCAAAACAAACGCTACGACGTTGAGATATTTCCGCTGTACAGCAGCTACTCTGGCGGCACGGGCAAGGAGTTGCAGGTAGACAGCCGTCAGAACGTGCTGCGCAATCCAAAGCTGTGGATCATGGTTCTGGTCGTGATTGCACTGTTTGGATGGAGTCTTCACACGATCCTGGGATTTTTCAATGGCACACGCACTCAGCTAAACAGTAACGGTGAAGTTGACAAGATAGTCTCAGCACCAGTTCAGATCCACTCTAGCAGTGTTGGCCAGTCTATTTCTGCGCAATCTGAGCGTAACCATGTCTCGAATATCTGGCGCTTGGCGGGCACTTTTCAGGCGCAAGGAAAGCATTTTGTGGTGGTCGAGAACCAAGAAAAGCGCATTCGCTTGGAGCATCCCTCGGCCTTCTTGAATGCGGGTGCAGTGATGGTTGGTGAAGTCGATGGTCAGCGGGTCACTCATTGGAGCGGTTCACAACCAAGCGCAAGAGGCAAGCCATGAAGTCGGTTCGTTCTTACGCAGTAGCTGCGTGCCTTGCAATGCACCTTGTCCTGGGCCTGCTACAGCCTGCCTACGCAGCTCCAGTAGCAAGCTTTGACATGCGGGCAGCCAACGTAGCCGAAGTGTTGCAGCTCATCTATGGCGAAGCCTTGAACACGCCTTATGTACTCGACCCGGAAGTGCTTGCCGATGAACGTCTTGTGTCATTCCGCTACAAAAATGGACAAGGAAATCTGCAAGCATTTCTGGGTGGGTTCTTGGAGAGTCTGGGCTACGTTGTAGAACGCAAAGGCGGAGTTGATTTCGTGCGTAAGCGCAAAGTCGAAGAAGCACCGCCGCCAGAAACTCGTTTACATCTTTATCGGCCACATTACCGAGATGTGTCCTACTTGGCCCGTGTGCTGGCCCCATTATTCAAAGGCTCGTTCTCGGTCAATCGCAGTGTTCGGGCAACTGGGCACTCCATGCCAGAAGGTGATGTTCCCAGTGGATCAGCTGCAGCGTTGATTGACCAGGATGCTGATGTGCTGCTGTTTTCAGGTACTGAGCCGGAAATTAGGAAGCTGCAAGAACTGTTACCCCAGGTTGATGTGGCCACGGGTGAGGTGCTGGTGCGTGGTGTGGTCTACGAGGTCAGCAACACCGATAAGTCTGGGTCGGCCTTCGGATTGCTGGCAAACCTGCTGAGTGGCAAGCTCAACCTCGGGATTGGCACTGCGGTGGGCAACATGGGTAACTTCATCCAGCTCAAAAACACGGCCTTGGATGCAATGTATTCCATGCTGGAGACAGATAGCCGCTTCAAGATAGTTTCATCGCCGTCCTTGCGAATCCAGTCGGGTTCGCGTGGCGTGTTCAGTGTGGGACAGGAAGTACCGGTGCTAGGAGCCTTGTCATTTCCGCAAGGCGCTGGCCAAGCTGTGCAGTCGGTTGAGTATCGTAGCTCGGGCGTTATCTTTGACATCCGACCCACGGTGCGTGATACGGTGATTGAGTTGGAGATCAGTCAGCAGATTTCAGACTTCATCAAGACCACTACTGGGGTGGACAACAGTCCAACGCTGACCAAGAGAGAGCTGCAGACGACGGTAGGTCTGCAAGATGGTGATGTGATTGTTTTGGGCGGTCTTGCAGAAAACAAGTCGAGCCGCAGCCGCGATGGGTTGTCTTTCATGCCCAGCTTCTTGCATACAAAAGGATATGAAAAGTCAGGGACAGAGATACTTTTGGTGCTACAGGTGGAGCGCACTGGTTCAGGGCTTTCAAACACTATGAATGGGCATGAATAGGCTGTTCAGCACAATCAGAGTCTCACTCCCCACCGACATTTTGAGAACGTGAGCACCATAGACAAACCTTCACATGCCACGTCCAGAATAAGTTGAACATGGCGTTTGACGCAAAAAATCTCTTAGCGGAAACCTGAAGGTTTGGTTTCCCTGTGCAAAACAAAGCTCAACGCCGATGATGATGATGGGAGAAATAGGCAATGCGAATAGAAGATGTTAGGCCTGAATCTTTTGTTTCTCAGTTGCAGTGTGATCGCTGCGGCGCTGAGGCAGTGCATAACGAGGGCGATGGGTTCAACAATTTCATTCAAATTAGTTTTGATACGAGTTGGGGTTCTGCGATCGGTGATGGGACGCGAGTAGATATAGACCTTTGCCACAACTGCTTGAACGACACTCTTGGTCCATGGTTGAGGCTATCTCCATCTGAATGGAATAAATAGAGCAATTGCGATGAGCGGGGCTAGCTTCTGCTAGTTTGATTTGGTTGCGGCCCCATTTCCCCACTGGAAAAACGGACGAAGGGGGGAATGTGCTTTCTGTGCTTCGCCTGTTTCGCGTCAAGTCCCATGAACACGCACTGATGGCTTTTTTGTTATGTGTTTTGCATACTCAAGACAAAGAACGCTGCAGTACAGGAGCCTTCCTGAAACTGCGTGCCCAACGTTTGTAGCTCGAACTTTTTGACAGCTTGTTCTACCTAGCTCTTTTTCAATGCCTGATATCTATATCGTCCGACACGGACAAAGTGCTGCCAACGCAGGTGAAGTGACACATGATCCGGCTCAGATACCTCTGACTCCAATGGGGCGACAACAAGCAGTTGATCTATCTACCCTGCTGGACATTCGCCCGTCAGCCATCATTACCTCCCATTACGAGCGGGCTAAAGACACAGCTCATCCATTCAGCCAACGCTGGGAGGTGGAGCCTAGCGAGTTGCCGCTGTTGCATGAATTTGTGACGCTCTCGCCGGGTGTTGTGAATGGAACGTCCGTGGACTTTCGTAAGCCTATGGTCGATGCCTATTGGGAAGCCGCCGATCCGGTTGTGCAGCACGGAAGCGATTCAGAGTCGTTTACGCAGTTTTCCGGGCGCGTAAGCGAGTTTCGTGGCCAGCTCGATACCCTGCAGCACGAAACGGTCATCTTTGGTCATGGCATGTGGTTCGCCATGCTCATTTGGCAACTACAAGGCTTTGGTTGGCAAGATAGCTTGTCAATGGATGCCTTTCGACGCTATCAGTTGGCATTGCCTATGCCGAATTGCGGCGTCTATGTGCTTCGTTCGCAAGGCCAAGGTGCGTGGGCAGTCAGTTTTCTAGAGCATATTTATCGCAATCTATTGAAAGACTCTTCTTCAGATGCTCGAGGAAAGTTGATGGCAGGAGGCTAAGCTTTCTCTAAAGGGCATGAAGAGTCCGGAGCAGAGATTTGCGTAGCACATCGTAAACTGCCATGATGGCCCGCACCAAAGTACAAAAGCGTTCGGTACCTACTGAGCCTTTCACACCAGACCCGCCCTGCGAAGAACAGGGCGATGATTTGTTCTCAAGAAAGTTCAAACCTTGGCGCGAATGGCATAACGCAGTCCATTTCTTGACCAACCTGCACATTGGTATGGATGACGCTCAGGTCTTTTGCAGCCCTCAGGACCCGCCAGATGTGATCTACCAGGACGCAGCATTCGAGATCAAGGAAATCATGGACGAAGGACGCCGTAGGCATGATGAGATCAAGCAGGCTCGCCAAAAGTCACTGCAGAAGACCAGATCGCAGAACTTCACACTCAAACCTGTGATTAATTTGTTGCCCGTCGATGCTGGGCGACTTGTCTTGGAGCAATTGGATGCCTTCGTTGAACGCTACCAGGCTGATGTGAAAGCCTGTACGGACATGCTTTTTTACGTCAACAAGCTAGACCATTGGTTTGAAGATGGCCCAATGCCAGAACCTGAGCAATTTGCCAAGTATGGTTGGCGCTCTGTTTCTGCGGTGGTTGCTAGCAACGTGAGCTTGGTTTTCTATGCATCCGCCGACGCGCCAAAATTCCTGCAAGACAACTGCGGCCAAGTTCGGAAGCGGCACGAGCGACTGACCATCGACGCATAGCCTATGACTGCTTTCAGAGGAGCGTGTGAAATGGCGCTTTCGGCCATAAGCAGTCCTTGATTGCTAATGAGTCAGTAACTGCTCGGCTGGCTGCAGCCGACTTTCGTCGGTAGACTGAATGCTATCCACTACTGCAAGCGGTCATTTATCGATTGTTTGCACTAACGGAAATCTTATCTCGGAAGCCTGCACGAGGTGGACTAGCAAACTACGCAAATAATTCCATTTATCAGCCCAAGGAGAATACTAAATGGCAGGTGTTGGATCGTCCATAATCCTATGCAGTAACATTCTGATGCAGATATAAAAAGACAAATCAGAGCTAGAAACAAGTGCAGAAAAAATATGGCTAGATTTAAAGAGCTAAAGAGACTAAACAAAAAGGCCAGAAATAAGCTTCGCGCTATCCTGAACAAGGATCAAATGAATGCATTGGGAAGCCTTGCAACGCTGCGAGGTACGCTCGGAAAGGATCAAGCAGAAGCGCTGGATGCAATCCTCAATGGATTGAAGTATGAGAAGGTGATTCAGGCTCCAAATCCGTTCCCCAAGAATCCGTCTTTTGCCGACACAGTAAGGGCACAGCCCGAAGCCGACCTTGAAGCAGTTTTGCACAACATTGAAGTGGGTGCGTTAGCGCACAAAGCTCGTTTACTTCAAATCGGCCGGTCGCTGCACTTGATCGACCGGGCGTATGGTGATCGCGATATCGACTCCTGTTGCCGGCTCATTGCAGAGGCAATCGAAAGCAATGGTTGGAGCCATGCACTTCTGAGGCGAATCGTACTGATTCGGGAAAACCTTCCTGAAGGGGAAGAGGACGATAGGATTGAGGCATTGATTCAGCAGGCTGACCTCGGCTTAGTGGCTGTGACCTCGCTGGTGCATTCGTATTCCCTAGATCAGAGCTTCTTGACGATCAAGCGTTCGATCCTAAATCTAGCAGACCGTGGTGCAATCAACCGCTTCAGTAGGGCGATTGCTAGGTTGCCAGTTCAGCCGTTTGCCCGTTCAAAAGATGATTTGTCCACATTTCTTGCCGAGGTTGAGAGATGCTCACTGATCGATGCCGTGATCGTAGCAAAGTTCAACGCGCACTTGTTCTCAATCGATAACTATCCGGGCATCGTTGAGGTTGCCGGAGGGCTCGGTTGTCCTGAGCTTTTTGAACGTCTGGTTGCGACATATGACCCCACCGACACCGAGAGCGAATACACTTTTTTCAAGCAGAGTAGTGCATGGCTCGAATACGAGCCAGTGCGACAATATCGAATACTTCTTGATAACTACTTTGATGCGTCGCGCGATAAAATAGATGATGTGCCAGATGCCTTGGCACAAACGTTGACCGCTTGGGTGGGTGAGCCGACGTTGAAGGATTTAGTCGGTAAAACACCTTTCACAAAACATGTCCATGCTGCTCTAGCGTCTTTAGAGCTCACTGGATTTGCGACCCGATCCGCAGTCTTCAATTATTGGCTGCACAAAACTGAAGGCCAGATTGGATTCGACAAAGAAGATCTTCTGACCTTGATGGGACTTACGCGTGATTTGGCTCGTACTGTGCCGATTAATGCTACGCGAACGGCTGCAAAGCTTGCTAGAGATCAGCTGGTTAGGTTAATTTTGCTCTTACTCTTAGCGAAACGTAGCAAGAACGAGTTGGACGGGTTCCTTCTCAAGCGGCTTTTAGAAGAGATCGCCATTAAGGATCACAACGGATCGCTTGTGAAGCTCGTGAGTTCCTACGAGATGTCACACCCTTACGTGGCCGAGTATATCTACGATATTGCAACTGAGGACTTCTTGGCGAAGCTGAACTCTCTTGCCCCCCATCGAGCAGACATTCCCGAGATTCGAGCGTCGCTTCATGAATGGATGGCTGAATTCCGCAAAGACGAGCACTATCAACAGCGCGCTCGTGCAGTTCGAATTGACCACCAACTCAATCGCGTTCGCAATGAAATTGACGACCATCGGATATATGTTGATCCATCTCGATTCTTGTCGTGGCTTGAAGACGAGATGATGATCGAGCTCAACGGAGCCTTGACGTCGACTGGGGCAGGGAAGAAGGGGGTGTCCGTCAACTGCGATGAAACGCTACTGACATACATTATGACGCAGTCTTACAACGCATTCTGCTCAAACGCAGTGTTTGGTATAGCGTCGTACATTGGTCGCCGAATCCGTCACGGTACTTTCCATGGACATCTTTACTCGAGCGTTATCAAACCTCTGGAGCAGAATCCGAAGTTTGATTCTCTGCTCAACACTCCTCAGTTCATGGAGAAATGGAACGCTTGGAAGAGCAGGTATAACCGGGCGGTCGAGGAAATCATCAGCGCACGGTTGCATGTTAACTCCAAGGCAAAGCCACTGGGTCTGCTACAACCTGAAGCATACGGTCCGGGAAAGCAAGAAATCCTCAGTGCTGCGGTTAAAAACATCAGCACGCACTATATAGAGACGAAGTCCGTTGCTGGCATTGATCAGACAATCATCGACTACTGCTGGCGGCTTGCAGAAAGCGATTTGGTTGTTGTAACCCGCTACCTGCGAGCGCAGCAGGGGCCCTTGAAGGATCTCCAATTTTTCGAGTCTGAAGTGTTACCAGCAGCACTACCAGCAGACACTAAATTAGCCGAAGCTTTTCAGAGAGAGTTAGTCCTTTCGATTGATCGGAAGCTCACTGCGATGTTTGGGTGGTTCAAGCGTCCTTCGATAGTTGCGCCCAAGGCATCAGTCTCACTGCTGTTCGATGCCATCGCTGCAGAAGTTCGGGATACTATCCCCGAATTTAAGTTGCAGGCGGATGATGGCGGTAGCGGAAATGATGAGCTCGTTGGAGGCGTGTATCACCTTGTTTACGACTCCTTGGCCGTTGTCGTGACAAATGCTGCAAAGCATGGTGATCGCAGTAAGCCGGCGCACCGAAGTTTCCAGATAGTGACGGGCAAAGACAAACGCTTGATTGTTGAAATCTCGTCCTCGATTCCTCACTTCCAGGATCCGAATACGGTGGCTGCAGTTATTGAACGGCGTAAGAAGGCTGACTTCCTTGATGCCAACCTTTATCAAGGTAAAAGTGGCATATCAAAGCTGAACCTTTTACAGCATACGCGAAACGACTTTTGGCTCGAGCAGTACGAAGTTGTAGGAAACGAGGTCAAAGTGAGGCTTGCCTATGCTCTCGAACATTGAGCTGATTAGATGTCTAATCGTGGAGGACGATCCTTTTAAGATGGAAGGCATCCGTACTCACCTCAAGGATATTTTTGGAGAACGGATCGAGACAAGTGAATGCCAAGCGTTGAACTCTGCCAAGTCGCTGATCGCTTCTAAGCACTTTGATTTAGCAATCGTGGATATGTCTATTCATAGCCACGAGCCCGAAGCTGGTGCGGGTTCGCCGTTTCCTTTGTCTTCGGGGGGGCTAGATGTGTTGTTTCAGATCGTTTTCTCGGGCAATAACACTCCATGCATCATTCTTACGCAGTATCCCGATATTGAAATCGAGGGCGCTCCGGTACCCGTGGAAATGGCCGAGTTGGAGATAAAAGAAAAATTCGATATCGAAGTGGCGGGGTGCGTCCGATATATCGAGAATGACAACAAATGGAAGGTCGAAGTGACCTCCATCCTGGAGAGGCTATGAGGATTCTTGTATTAGAAGATGAGGACGCTAAGTTCTCACAAATTGAGGGTTTTATTGGTCAAATCATTGCTGATGCCGAAATCGTAAGACACAAGAACTGGTTTGATTACGCTCAGGCAATTGCAAAAACAAAGTTTGACTTGATCCTTCTTGATCTTTTGGTTCCTCGCTCACCGAGAGATGATACTGTTGAGGATCACCATGCGTCGCTGGTGTCTACAACACGCGACTATGACAGCAAGTCATTCCGAACGCCCGCGATCGTGCTAACGAGGCACAATCTCGAAGCAGGCGATTTTGTGCACGATTTGAATGCTGTGGATATCAACGTTATCTCTTTCAATGATCACGGCGATTGGAAGGAAGCACTCAAGATAAAGTTATTGGCCGCTCAGCCAGAAAAGAGCTTCGCGTTTGTGATTGTCTGTGCTCTGGATAAGGAGGTTGATGGGTTTAAGAACGAAGTCGACTCGTGGGGGCCAGTCAAGACAATCGCAGGCCTAGTCTGCAGGGAAATTCAGATTGGGGAAGACAAAGGAGTGATCGTGCGAGCACACCGAATGGGTCTCGTGGCGGGAGCTGTCGTCGCTTCGATGGCACTGGAGCGCTTCAAACCGCGGCTTGTATGCATGAGCGGGATCTGCGGTGGCGTCAAAGGCGAGTCCGAGATGTATGACCTGCTGGTGACCCAAAACAGCCATCAGCATGATGCAGGCAAATGGAGCAGCACAGGCTTTAAGTCCGAACACTTTGATATTCAACTTGATGTCGACGTTCACAGCAAGCTAGTCGAAATCTGCTCGGAAGCAGGACTAATCCCCAGGTTGCTGCTGAACTTGGACCACACTGTCAAAGAAGTACCGAAAGGTAAGGATCGAGTCGAAACCAGGGTTCGATCAGATGCCGTGACAAGTAGCGGTAGCGCAGTAATCGCAGAAGAGGGTAAGACGTCAACATTGGCCGTAGGTCAGCGTAAATTAACTGGTTTCGATATGGAGGTGTACTCCGTCTACGAAGCTGCTCGGTTTGCGACCAGTAAGCCGGCATTTTTTGCTGTGAAAACTGTCGTAGATGACGGTGGCCGAAACAAAGGTGATCAGTTTCACAGAATCGGATGCTTGCTTTCAGCGCGATTCATCGTAGAAGCGATTCGCGCTGGGATCATTAACTTTAAGACAGACTAAAGAAATCGAGAGTGTTGGCGGTTGCACGCAGCAACATCTGATAGCAGCGAGAGCTCGGCGCAAGATTGCGAGCAGCGGCAACTCGTTGTAAAGCAGGTATAAAGCGGCCAAGTTTAAATGGCAGCAATGGGTCGGTAGCATCACCACTTGCCCGCACGTGATAGCAGACACTCAGCAGCAACTTGACTACTCTGTCTCTCGCTGACTGCTACTTACCCCAAAGCTGCCGGTGAGGGTTCACAGCCGCACTCCGTTGAGCGACCGGTATTTGACTTAAACCGACACTTCGACTTGCTGACATGCCCGGCAGCAACCGCGGCAAAGCAGTCCTATTTCAGGTGAGTCTGAACGGCTGTAATGGGGGGGCGTGACGGTGCCGCTTTGGAGGGGATGGGGAGGCTTCCCCATGTTCGAGCTTTGTCGTGCGACGTGCCCAACGCTTAGGGCAGAGCATTACCAGCACGCCTGTCAGTGATACTGTCTTGGCGGTTGATTAGTCATTGTCGCTCCTCTGCCGTGGTGATAGAGCAAGAGGTTGCCGCGTCGCTTGTTTCACGAAAGGCAAAGCTCATGTTGCGCGCCCTGAAAGACAAGCCCGCCGCAGGCGCTCTGATTCATATTTTGGGCGTCAACTAACTGTCAACGATACAGTGATGTATTGCGTAGATAGAGCGGTCTTATTGTTTTTAAGTTATTGTTTTTGCAGGATAAAGAGAGGCAATGCGCAGTCATTGCACTGACTCATAATCCTTTGGTCGACAGTTCAAGTCTGTCACGCCCTACCAGTTGGATAAGGAAAGCCTGCTATGCATTGCATAGCAGGCTTTTTGCTTTCTTGGCAATGAGGCGGGCATGTATGTCTATAGATATGCCTTAGAGGCTTGAGCAAAAGCAGGTCTCATTAGTCGCCGTGTCTTCACTTCTCAGCTTTTGGCAGAATCTGCCGCTGGCGTTTTGTGAAGACGATGGGTGCTGTTGAACATGAGGAAGTTATTTTGGGCCGCAGTGTCGGTGATGGTGGGGGGATTGCTTCCAGCTTGTGCAAGCTTGCCTGAGGAGCATCTGTATACGCGGCGTGTAGAGGGTGCGTTCCTGGCTGCAGATAATCATTTGTATCTTCTTTCCCTTGGTAAAACGCTGCGTTTTGACGGTGCCCCTTTTCGGCGTTATCGCGCTTTGGTGGAAAGTCCGCTGAAGCAGGCGGTGGCTTGCAGCCGTATGTATTTGCGCGAAGATATGCGCATCGATGCCGATAAGCTGAAGGTGTACGGCAGCTATGCCATGCTGCTGCATGCCGATCAAGTGAGGCCAGAGCAGGCGGAGCAGTTTGGATTGGTGCTGCTGCAGGTCAGTGCGAAAGATGCTGCCAAAGCTGCGAGTGCGGGACAAGGGCTGAGCGCGAAGCCATTGCGCCAGCGTTATGAATTGGCTGCAGATCCAGCCTGTGACCTGCCAGCTACTGGTGGGCGCTATTACAGCGCACTGTTTGAGAGTGTAGGGCAGTGGGTGCAATTGCCAGATTACGAGAAGCTTTTGGACAAGAGTCGGCTACCGCAGCCCATTCAGGCCCGCGCAGAGTTGGTACGGCCCCCTCGCGCTCCCTCTGGATCTGGTGTTGTGGGTACTGCGTTAGGCGTAGCAGCGCTGCCCATTACGCTGCCTGTCTTTGTGCTTTCCATCCCGTTCCTCGGCTCTGAGCACTGGAAGTAAATTGCAAGCAACCTTGCTTGCATGTTCGTAGCACATGGTTCACCTTTTGCTCTTAATTTGCGCGGCCTAGGTGAATCTGCCGACAGGCCAAGTTGTAGAAAATCCTGTCTGTACGAGCCATAAAAAAGCCCACGGCATGCGCCATGGGCTCCAGAGGAAAAAGGCGATGACGCTTAATCCTTGATGGCAACTTCGCCGCGCAGGGTGTAGGTCATGGCTTCGGTGATTTTGACATCCACCAACTGACCAATCAGACGTTCATTGCCTGGAAAGTTCACCACGCGGTTGCATTCGGTGCGGCCCATGAGTTCACCGTTGTCGCGTTTGCTGAGCCCTTCGACCAGCAGCTTTTGTACTGTGCCGACGCGCTCCAGGCTGATGTCCTTGATGTTCTGGTTGATCACCGCTTGCAGTTCTTGCAAGCGGCGCAACTTGACGTCGTGAGGCGTGTCGTCGTGCAGATTGGCGGCGGGGGTACCGGGGCGGGGGCTGAAGATGAAGCTGAAGGAGTTGTCAAAGCGCACGTCGTGAATCAGCTTCATCATCTTCTGAAAGTCTTCCTCGGTCTCGCCAGGAAAGCCAACGATGAAGTCCGAACTCATGGCCATATCCGGGCGAATGGCGCGCAGCTTGCGAATGGTGCTCTTGTATTCCATGGCTGTATAGCCGCGCTTCATGGCCATCAGAATTTTGTCCGAGCCGTGCTGCACAGGCAGGTGCAGGTGCGACACAAGCTTGGGGATCTTGGCATAGGCCTCGATCAAGCGCGGGGTGAACTCATTGGGGTGGCTGGTGGTGTAGCGGATGCGCTCAATGCCCGGAATCTCGGCCACATATTCCAGCAGCAAGGCAAAGTCGCAGATCTCGGCGGTTTCCCCCATCTTGCCTTGGTAGGCATTCACGTTCTGGCCCAACAGCGTCACTTCCTTGACGCCTTGGTCTGCCAAGCCCGCCACTTCCACCAGCACGTCTTCGAAGGGACGACTGACTTCTTCACCACGGGTGTATGGCACCACACAGTAGCTGCAATACTTGGAGCAACCTTCCATGATAGATACAAAGGCCGAGGCACCTTCGACACGTGCAGGGGGCAGGTGATCGAACTTTTCAATTTCAGGGAAAGAGATGTCCACCTGTGGCTTGGCCTTGGCTGCGCGGGCGTTCAGCAGTTCGGGCAGTCGATGCAGGGTCTGAGGGCCAAACACCACATCCACAAATGGGGCACGTTTGATGATTTCGTCGCCTTCTTGGCTGGCCACGCAGCCACCAACGCCAATCAGCACACCTTTTTCTTTGAGGTGTTTGACGCGGCCCAGGTCCGAGAACACTTTCTCTTGCGCTTTTTCACGCACGGAGCAGGTGTTGAAGAGAATCAGGTCAGCCTCTTCCATGTCCTGCGTGGGTTCGTAGCCTTGGGCTGCGCCCAGCACGTCGGCCATCTTGTCCGAGTCGTACTCGTTCATCTGGCAGCCGAAGGTTTTGATAAATACTTTTTTGCTCATCGTGGATGCAGCGCAGCTGTTGGAGCACGGCTGCGCATTCAAGTTGAACGACCGCAAGCTAAATCGGCGGTCGTGATGGGGGTAAATTTTGCGTTCTGCAACGCAGTTGCGAATGGCTAGTGCTTAGCGCTTTTTGAGGTGACTTGCCATTTCCTCGGGTGTGAGGATCCATGCAGTCAGCAGCCATTTGGTATTGGCTTCGATGACGTAGGCCACACCGAGGTCTTTGTTTTTGACCGTATCGGCAAAAATCAGCTTGTTGTCTGGGCTGAACAGGCGAAATCCGGGAGCGGTGCGGATGGCTTGCTTGTTGATTTGTGCGTGCGGAATTTGATCCACGCGCAAGATGCCTATTTCTGCATTGCTGGGGAAGGTGCGATTTCCAGCTTTGGCCGCAGACGTGCCGACTCGGCCCTCGGGGAGGGTGATGGCGGGCAAGGTTTGCGCCGTTTGCGCGGCAGCGGGAAGGGCGATGCCCAATAAAGGGGCGGCAATCAAAGATGCAAGCAAGCAGCGATTCATGGTGTTCATCCAGGGGCTGACAGACGCTGCATTCTACGAAAGTGTGGGAGGTGTAGCGTGTGGCTCAAGTTACGGCGGTATCAGTCCAGCGTTAAGCCGCTGCCCGCCGCATACAGTGTGGCTTTAGGCGCCCGGCACAGACCCCAAAAGCGCAGGCCGGTGAGTTCTGCCATTTGCACGCCCATGGCTGTAGGCGCAGAAATGGTTGCCAGAGCGCCAATGCCCAGCCTGGCACATTTGCGCACCAGCTCATGGCTGCCTCGGCTGGAGAGCACCACAAAGCCGGGTTGCCCCAGGCGGCTGGTGCGTGCCAGTCGGCCCAGCAGTTTGTCCAGTGCGTTATGCCGACCTACGTCTTCGATCACATCATGCACCTGGCCGTCCAGAGTGGCCCAGCCTGCTGCGTGGATGGCGCCAGCTTGGGCGTTGAGTGTTTGCAGCGCAGGCAGATGCGATATGGCGGTCAGCACTGTTGGAAGGTTGACTTTGGCAACCCAGTCGCGCGCAGGCAAGGCCTGGAAGGACAGATCCAGGGCTGCAAAGCTTTCCACCCCGCAAACGCCGCAGCCGGTGCGTCCGCTCATGCTGCGGCGATGGTCTTTGAGGCGCACAAAGCAGCGCGAGGAAATTTCCAACTGGACTTCCATGCCATCCATGCCGGCAGGCAGGCCCGCGGCACTGGCCGCCACAGAGCGTACTTCCACGCCATAGCAGTCGCTGGCGCTGTCAATAATGCCCTCGCTCAAGGCAAAGCCTATGGCAAAGTCTTCCAAATCCAGCGGCGTGCCCATCATCACAGCATGAGAAATACCATTGAAGACCAGTGCAATCGGCACTTCATTGGCTAGCACACGTCTTTCTTCCATCACCCCGTGTTCGAGGTGGTGAAAGCGCACTGCACGTGTTGTCAGAGCAGGTACGTCAGGGATGTCAATGGAGCAGACGCTGGCTTCAGTCATAACTGCGCATGATAGGCCTGTGGCTTTGGGCATGCTGAAACAAGTTGGATAAAGACGGTGTATGGCCTTGTTGCCAGTGGTGCACTTCAGTTGATGGCAGGTCTTGGGCACCGGGCTTAATCGAGCAGGGCTACACTTTTGATCTGTGCAATCACGGACAGGCCTTGCTGCAGGCCCAGCTCGCGCACAGAGCGGGCCGAAACGCGTGCCAGCAATGTCGTGGCGCCGCTTTGCAGTGTGAGCATGGCGTGGCCAGGGATGTCTTCACATATCGCGGTAATGGTTGAGGGCACGCGGTTCAAGATGCTGCTGCCTGAAGAGGCTTGCAGCGCAATGCTGACATCACGCGCCATGACACGCAGGCGTACCGCATCACCAATCTGGCGATCCGCAGAGCCGGTGATGAACAGCGTGCCGCCGGAAAAAGTGACGGTACTCAGATGGTCTTGCTTGTCAAAGGCGGTGATGTGACCTTGCACCAGGCTGGCAGCTTCGTTCGCAGGTGCCATGGGATGATCGCGCTGGGTCATGATCTGGGCGGTCTCTCCTTGGCCCGCCACACGGCCCGCTTGCAGCAGCACCACATGGTGGGCCAGTCGTGCGACCTCGTCCTGTGCATGGCTGACATAGAGCACCGGAATCTCCAGACTGCGCTGCAGACGCTCCAGATACGGCAGTACCTCGGCTTTGCGCTGAGCGTCTAGGGCCGACAGCGGCTCATCCATCAGCAGCAGTTGTGGGCTGGTGGCCAAGGCGCGCGCAATGGCCACACGTTGGCGCTCTCCACCGGAAAGCGTATGTACGCTGCGCTCCATCAGCTGGCTCAGGCCCAGCAATTCCACCGCCTGCTCCAGAAGCACCTTGCGGCGCTGGACGGGGGTGCGCCTGAGGCCATATTCCACATTGGCACGCACACCCAAATGAGGAAACAGACTGGCTTCCTGAAATACATAACCCAGAGCGCGCTGGTACGTGGGTATCCACTGTTTTCGGGCATCGTCTTGCCAGATCTGACCGTTCACCACCACGCTGCCCAGGGCGCGATCCAGACCGGCGATGGCGCGCAAACAGGTGGTTTTGCCGCAGCCAGAAGGACCAAACAGTGCGGTAATGCCGCGGCCTGAAAGTTGCAGGCCCACATCCAGCGTGAAGTCGGTACGCTGCAGTTTGAGTTGGACCTGCATCATGCGCGTGGCTCCTTGGGTTGCAGCCAGTGCAAGAGCATGAGCACGATAAAACTGAACACCACCATACCGCCTGCCAGCCAGTGTGCGTTGGCGTATTCCATGGCTTCCACATGGTCGTAAATTTGTACCGATACCACGCGCGTGACACCCGGGATGTTGCCGCCAATCATCAGCACGACACCAAACTCTCCCACGGTATGGGCGAAGCTGAGTATTGCAGCCGTGACAAAGCCGGGGCGTGCCATGGGTAGCACGACGCTGAAGAAGGTATCCATCTTGCTGGCCCCCAGGGTGGCAGCGACTTCCAGCGGGCGGCGCCCCAGCCCTTCAAATGCGCGTTGCAGAGGCTGCACGGCAAAAGGAAGTGAATAAATCAGGGAGCCAACAACCAGTCCGGGAAAGGTGAAGGGCAAGCGGCCCAGGCCCAGCCACTGCGTAAATTGACCGATAGGGCCATTTGGCCCCATGGTGACCAGCAAATAAAAGCCGATCACCGTGGGCGGGAGCACCAAGGGTAGGGCAACCACTGCGCCAACCGGTCCCTTCCAGCGGGACGATGTATGTGCCAGCCACCATGCCAAAGGCGTGCACAGCACCAGCAGCAGCACGGTGCTGACCGTGGCCAGCTCTAGCGTGAGGGCAATGGCTGCCCAGTCTTCGGAAGAAAGAATGCCCAAGGTGTTAACGACAGTAAAAAAGCGCTTGTGGCGCGAATAAGACCAGCGCTTCAAATCAGTTGGGTTGAAGTGCTGGGGCGGCTCGAGAGAGAGCTTTTTAGAGCGCGTATCCGTAAGAGGTGATGATGGCGCGTGCCTTCTTGCCCTTCAAGTAGTCCATCAGCGCTTGCGCAGCGACATTGTCCTTGGCACTGTTCAGCATGATGGCGTCCTGGCGGATGGGTTCGTGCATCTGCGAAGGAACCACCCAGGCCGAACCTGATCTGATTTTGCCGTCTTCCATGATTTGCGATAAGGCCACAAAGCCTAGCTGTGCATTGCCGGTGGCAGCAAACTGATAGGTTTGCCCGATATTCTCGCCCTGCACAAATTTGGGCTTGACCTGCTCCAGAAGGCCTAGCTTGGTCAGAGTCTGCTCTGCGGCCAAACCGTAAGGTGCAAGTCTGGGGTTGGCGATAGCGATGTGCCGAAAGTCATTTCTGCGCAACACATCACCTTTTTCATCCACATAGCCGTCTTTCTGGCTCCATAGCACCAGCTTTCCAATCGCGTAGGTGAAGCGGGTTGCTGCAACACCTTGGCCTTCGTTGGCAATCTTGACTGGAGTGGATTCGTCGGCGGCCAGCAGTACGCCAAACGGAGCGCCATTGTTGATCTGCGCGTAGAACTTGCCGGTGGCCCCAAACGACAGCTCGGCTTTGTGGCCGGTGTCTTTGGCGAACTCTGCAGCAATCTTTTGCATGGGGGCAGTGAAGTTGGAAGCAACAGCCACGGAGATCGTCTCTCCGTGGGCGATGCTCGCAAAAAACGCCGATGCCAGCAAGCCGACGCGCAAAACGAGTGATGTAAACATAGTCGCTATTCCTTTTTTGAATAGCGAAAGTATAACCATGACCAATAAACCCGTGTCGTGTTTGGCGGCATCATTGGGGGATGGCCAAATCTCATCATGAATTAGTGGCGTCCTCGCAGGCAGGCGATATTCCTGCTCCAACGGCCTTGCTGCAGGCTTTGGGGCACCCGTTGTCAGACCGGCGCTTGCAGGTCTTGCGTGCTTTGGAAACCTGTGGCTCCATTTCGCAGGCTGCAAGAGAGGTTGGAGTGAGTTACAAAGCCGCGTGGCAAGCCATTGATACCTTGAGCAACCTGGCTGGCGTGCCTGTGGTTGCGAAGTCGGTAGGCGGTGCAGGGGGGGGCGGAGCCAGATTGACGCAAGCTGGGCAAGACCTGCTGCGCGCTGCACAAGCCATGGCCCAAGCGCGGGGTGCCGTGATGCAGCAACTGCAAACAGCAGTGCCTGTGCAACGACTGGGAATTCAAACCAGTATGCGCAACCAATGGCCGTGTGTGGTGCAAAAAGTGGAGCTTGCCGGGCCGCTGGCGTTGGTCCACGTGCAAAGCACACACGGCGATTTGTTTGTGACAGCACGTATCACGGCTGAAAGTGCTCAGCTTCTGGGCTTGCAAGCAGGTATGTCGGTACTTGCAATGTGCAAGGCTACGGCGGTGGAGGTCAGCGATGCTGCAGCAATGCAGGCAACAACCAGCAATACATGGCAGGGAAAGGCCACGCACGTGACCCAAGGCGAAATAGGTGATGAAATTTCCTTGCAGATGGCCCCTGGTGTCCAATGGGTGGGTTTTTCGCCTGCAGGCAGTGGGCTGCGTGCTGGGCGCAATGTCTATGTACATATGCCGGCTTCTGCCGTGGTGTTGGCGTTGGAAAGCTAAGGCTGGTGATATGGATCGGAGGGTACAGGTATTCCGCATGGCCTGTTCAGGTGCGCTAGGTACAAAGACTTGGGCTCTTGCAGGGAGGAATCAGTGCCTTAATGCAGTGGCATTCGGCGGCTTTTTGTCACAATAGGCCCTTTGATGGCGTAGCGAATGTCTGTTTGCCGTAGACAGACTTGAAAGAGCAGCAGTGAGTATTTTTGATCGGTTGATTTCGACATTGACAGGTGGTGAGCAGACAACGGCCCCTGCCAAAACGCCAAGCTCTCGGGCAGAGGGGAAAGGCAAGCGCCAGCGCTTTATGGGGCGTGAGGGCGGGGTGTCGACATCCACGCCCGCTGTAGTTGAAAAGGGGCTGGAAGGCCCTGCCATGATTTGGTTGCATGTACAGCCAGCAACGCAGCGTCTGTTGCTCGTGCCAGATTTGGGTGCAGATGCTGGGCAAGAGCTCACAGCCAGAATGCAGGCAGACTTGCGTCGCGCGGGTATCTGCGAACAAGTGGCCTACCACGCAGGTTATGACCAGTATTGGAAGATGCCGACACAGGACGCAATTTTGCGTACCCCCTCACTGTATGAAATTCCGACACTGCCCCTTAACCGACTGAAAGTGGAAACTCGTTTGGTGAAACAGGGCGAAGCACGTGGCTGCTGGATGCATGTGCGCATCCGTGATGCTCAAGAGCTTGAGGCTGCCGAAGATACAGAGGTTTGAGTGGTATCGATTGGTACTCGAATTAAAAGCGTCTTGTTGAATGCGCTTTCTTCAATTAGCGCAAACTCCCGGTGATGGGCAGCCCGTCCAGCAAAGCCCAGTGTGTGCGTTGTACAAAGCTGGCGTAGTCCATGGGGCGTGTGATTTGTACATCGCTGCGATTGGGCAATATATAAGCCCAGGCACGTTGTCCTGCCTCGTCATACACCAGCTTGAACAGGTGGCTAGGAATCCACACGGCATTACGTCCCAGGGTCTTGGTATTGCCCTCATGCAAGGTGCCAGAGAAAACAAACACATTACCTGCAGCACGTAAGGCGTATTTGCGGGTGTCGGATTCCAGCTTAGACCACAGTTTGCGGTTGTGTGTGGGATCTTGCGGCACCATGTTGCTCAGTGCAAATGACTGGAGCATGGCTTGGGCTGTAGGTTGGTTGGCTGCAGCAGCCAGGTGGCCACGGTCAAAACCACTACCTTGATAGTCAGCCAAGTCTGCGCGCCATTTTTCGGGCACACGAGTGTCGGCATAGAACTGGTCAGTTCGCTCCAAGCCTGCTGCGCTTTGCAGACGTACACGATTGAGCTTTTCCACTACCACCATGGGCGTTTTGGTCAATCCTGAATACAGCACGGCAAATGCATCTGAACACAGTGCCAGGGGAGTCCATTGGGCGCTCACAGCACTCACCTGCAAAGCGCGTTGCTGTGGGAACTGGTCGCTGCACGCTCCAAAAGCGTTGCTCGATGACGGTGTGCTGGACGATGGCGCGACCGGTGTCGGGTGGGGCGCTGGTGTGTGCGAAATCCAGCCGGTTGCTTGCTCGATCAGTGCATCCACTGCATCGCCAGTAAAAGCTGCACTGATGCGGCGAACTGTGTTGCGGAAATCCTCCAGCCACTGTCTGGATGACTCGCTGAGCATCTGCTCAGGCGGCTGCAAAAGTAAGTTGAGCGGGTTGATAGGCTGGCTCAGAATGGCATTGCCAAAAATTGCTCCCCATACAAAGCAAGCCATGCGACTGGTAAGCCTTTGGCGCAATTGGCGCATCCAAGTCACAGGTGGGGAGGTTTTTTTCTTACGCGTAGCCATAGAACGTACTGCCTACCGTTATCTGCTATTGAGCTGATAGCGTGAAGCGAGCGTATTCTAATGGCCTCAACTATTTCTGATGTTAAAAACTGTATAAAAATACAGTCATTCCGATGGGTGCTAAAAAAAATGGAAATTCTTCGTAATGAGCTAAAACGTCGTTCAAACATGCATATAATCATGGCTTCGGCGGCTGTAGCTCAGCTGGATAGAGTACTTGGCTACGAACCAAGGGGTCGTGGGTTCGATTCCTGCCAGCCGCACCAAAACGACAAGCCTCAGAACTTTTCAGTTCTGAGGCTTTTTCGTTTTCACAATCCGAATTGTTTGCTGCGCAACGGCTTTGCTTTTGCTTTTGCTTTTGCTTAAGCGTTGATTTGCGCTTGGGGGATTAGAAGCTTGAAGCTGGCACCTTCACCGACTTGGCTCTGGACCTCTACCCGGCCGCCATGCTGCTGCGCTACCGTATGCACGTAGGCCAGGCCCAGCCCAATGCCTTGGATGCTGCTGGCTACATGCTGCGCCTGACGGGTGAAAGGCGCAAACAGACGCTCTTGCTCCTTGTCACTGATGCCCTCCCCTTCATCGCGTACCGTAATGCACCACTGCTTCCCCTGCAACGTCAGGCTGCAATAGACAGTCCCTTCCACAGGGCCGTATTTGATGGCGTTACTGATCAGATTGACGCAAGCGCGCCGCAGCATGCTGGCATCACCCAGCACCCATGCTTCTTCTTCTTGAGGCATCCAGTCCAGCTCCACAAAACGCTCGCGCGCCGAAGCCCAGGTGTCATCCAGTGCCTGGTCGATAACCGCTCCCAACTCCACAGGCACACGTTGGGCCGAAGTGTTCTGCGCACGCGCCAGATGCACAAAGTCATCGGCCAGCGCCAGTCCATTGCGGGCATACCGCTGGATGCGTTCAATCAACAGCGGGGAGATCGCTTCGCTGCTGTTCGAGCCAAAGTGCTGTTCCATTTCGATCACAGTGAGAATGGCGCCGATGGGGGCTCGAATGTCGTGGGAGATGAAGTGCATGGCCTGATCACGCTGTGCCATGGCCTGGCGCAGGTCACTGATGTCCACCAAGCTCACCAGCCAGCCTGTTTCCCCTGCAACGGTGAATGGCTCGCACAGCATGAGCAGGCTATTTTTATTGATATCAATGCCCTCGCGATGCACGGCTTGCGTGAGCGATGGCGGGTTGCTGCTGTCCCACAAGGGCTGTAGGGTGCCTCGCTCCATGGTGCCTTCCAGCAGATCAGCCAAGGCTTGGTGTTCTTTAAGGTTTCGGCCCAAGCTTTGCGCATAGCGGTGTGCCGCACTGTTGGCCAGCAAAATCTGTCCTTTGCTGTTGCAAGCAAGAGTAGGCGATGGAAGTTGCAGCAAGGTCTCTGTCACAAACTGGTGCAACTGGCGCAACTGCTGCGATGCCTGTTCCACCGCCGCAATGCGGTGTTGCAAGAAATCACCTTTTATGCGTGGTGTTGGGCTGCTGGAGCTCAAACCTTGAATCCGCAAGCCTTGCATTTCCTGGTTCAAAAAGCGTGCGGCTGCGTTCAAGCGCCGCCAGCTCCACAGTGGATAGGCCGATGCCAATGCAAGCAAGGCCGCCGCGGAACTGAAGGTGGTATTCCAAAGCGCGGGAGCCAGCACTTGTATGAGGATGGTGAGTACTGCCAGGCCTATGCAGGTCAGTAGCGCTGCCGAGGGGCCCAGGATGGACAATGCTGCAAGCCCAAGTGCAACAGGTACCAGGTTGTATAAGCGATTTGCCCACGGGCTTGCACCGGATGCATGCTGGTGCTGCAGTGCTCCGCTCAGAATATGACCCACGAGTTCTGTGCTGTGGGTTACTCCCTGGTTTTTGCCGCTCGGGGTAGCCAAGGTATCTCCTAGCCCGGTGGCAGCGGTGCCGATCACCACATGCTTGTTGCGAAAGGAAGATGCAGGAATGCGCCCCTGCAACACATCCAAATAGGAATACATGGCAAAAGGCGGATTGCCTTGAGCAAAGGAAATGTGTGTTAGCCCATGGCGTTCCCATTGGCCGGTGGGAATTGCAGTTTTCCCTGCGTTAGAGCTGCTGCATTCAGGGCGCTGAGCCTGGCTGATGCACAGCATGGACAGCCCAAGGTGCAACCAAGGCTGGGAAGCGATACCTTCAAGGGCATAAAAACTGCGAACACCTCCGTCCTCATCGAGGGGAAGATGTACATGACCCAGTCGGGCTGCCGCTTCTGTAAAGATGGGTAGCGGCAAAGTAATGGTCTGATCACTGAAACCGCGCACAACAGGAAGTACGACACGCCCGCTGCGCGCAATACTTTGTGCAAGCGCGAGATCGTCCTCGGGGTAGTCTAGATCTGCTTCGGATAAGAGAAAGTCCAAACCAATGGATTGCGGATGTCCGGCACTTATCTGTTGAATAACATGGGCGTGCAAGGCTCGCCGCCAGGGCCAGCGACCAATGCTGGCCAGACTGTACTCATCGGCAAGAACCAGCACTACATCAGGAGACGCCTGGTGTTTTTGCAGGCGCAGCGAAACATCTTGCAACCAAAGATTGGCACGCTGCAAATGCTGTGGGCCGGAGAGCCAAAACACCAGAGCCAGCAAGCCCAATGACATCAGCAGCCATTCCAGTGAAAGAGAGCGTTTCATGGAAAGACTGTTTCCACACAAAGCAGTCGAGAGGCTTGCGCATGGGGCTGAGGTTTGGTGTGCAAGCAGTGTGCCTTGCCGCAGGGCTCCAATGCCAGGTGTCGAGGGCTGAACATGGCATCAGCGGTGTTCAACGCCCAGGCCAGTGGATGTGCTTATGGGATTGCCAAATCCGTCTTGCACCAATTCAAGCACCTGCACACTACGCGCAGGTGAAAATGCACTGCTCAAGCCCGAGGGGGCTTGTACCTGAATGCGGATGAACCAGGTGCCCGCTGGTAGTCCAGTTGCGGTCCAGCGGGGCTCTGCCAACATGGTATCGAGTGCGGGCTCAGTGCTGTCAGCACTGGGGAAAGCTTGCAAGCGAAAGCGCTGTCCAGCTTCACCTTGCCAGTGAATGACGGATCGACCCATCAGTGTTTGCACTTGCAAGTCGTCCGGGCTCAGCGCCGAGGGTTTGGGCGCAATGCGAAAAATATGGGCGGCTCCAAATGGTCCTTGGTCTGGCTGGTTATCCGGCATGCGCACACTGGCAGCTCGCCATGCATAGGTACCTGCAGGCAATGTGCTTAAGTCCAGGTGGCATTGTTCCGAACTGCTGTGTTGCAAGAAAGGGTGCGCAAAATCGGAGGGCGCAGCGGGGCTGTCCAAGCGCTCCAGCGCAATCACTTGGTGGCGGTAATTGTGCACACCGGCTACAGGGGTGCATTGCAGTTGCGCTTCGCCTTGAGCAAGCACACCGGAAGGGGCTGGGCTCTGAGGTAGTGGAGGGACAGGGTGAGCTTTCACTCGCAAAGGAACGGTAGCCGGCATGCCACTGATCCCTTGTGTGTCCACTGCGCGGACATGCAAGAAATAATCACCATCTTCAATGGCTGCAAATCGAGCAGTGTTGCCTGCAAACTGACCATTGCGCAGCACTTGCTTGCCCAGTGCATCTTTGCTGACAAAGGCGCGCCAGCCCTGGGCCTCTTTCCAGGCTGGCATTGTCAGGGTGAGCCATTGTGCATCTTCATTCAAAGAGGGTAGTTCTCTTGCTGGGGGGGCAGGGAGCAAATCTGTGATTGCTAGAACCTGGCCGTTCGCATTCACCCTGACACCGGTCTGAGGACTCAGCAGTGCTGCAGGGCGAGAGCCTTCCGTATCAAGCAGCGATTGCAGTGCAACACGGCCTTTGAGTACGGCAGTGGTGGAGCTGCCGTCTTTTGCGAGTTGGACATCAAACTCCGTGCCGCGGACGCTGGTGGCGGCCACAGGGGTCAATACGTCCAGGCGCCGATATGCATCGGGCTTGCCTGGTACTTTCACTTCGATACCACCTTGCTCAACTTCGAGCACAGACTGCAAGCTGCCTGCACGGCCTCGTCGGCGTAGTTGGCTGAGCTGAACTTGCGAGGCCGCTTGAACACGCACAGTGCTGCCATCAGCAAGCTTGACAGCTACAAAGGCATCTGGATCGAGCTTGAGTCGATCACCTTCCTGCAAAGGCATGCCACGTGTAGCAGCGGTTGAAGCACCGCTGCGCTGAATATGAGCGGTGCCTTGCACGTAGTCCACAGATGCAGTGGCAGCACGCATGAGCTGCAAAGGGATTTCCAGCAGGGAACCTGGTTTGAGCCGGTAGGGGCTGCTCACACCGTTGTGACTTTGCAGTGCCGGCCATAGCGAACCGTCTCCCAAGTAACGGCGGGACAATTGCTCCAAGGTGTCGCCCGCAAGAACCTGGTGCGTGATGGTCCTCTCGCTCGTGAGCTTGTTCTGGGCTGAAGCCGAAACAACCGTTACCAATCCCGCCAGCAGAATCAGGCGTTTGTGGGGCAAAAAAGCTGCTGCTGTGTGTGGCATAGGGCGGTTGATGTTCAGGGAAGATTAGCTGCTGTGCTCATCCATGCGATAACCCAAGCCATATACGGCGGCAATCGAATAGGTATTGCCAGGGCGCAGTTGCAGCACTTGGCGCAAACGCGAAACGTGCGTGTCGAGGGAACGTGACAGCACTTCCGAGTTTTGGCCCCAGACGGCTTCGCGCAAGTGATCACGCGACATCAGGCGACCTGCATTCTGAAATAGCAAAATAGCCAATGCGAATTCACGGTAGGTCAGCACGACCTCTTTGCTGCCAAAAGTCACGGTCAACGCAGAGCGCTTGAAGGTGTAAGGTCCGAAGCTCTGCACATCGTCAGTGCATTGCGGGTAAGCTCGACGCAGCAGCGCTTGCATGCGGGCCTTGAGCTCAGGCACGCGCAGGGGCTTGGTCATGAAATCATCGGCCCCACACTGCAGACCTTGCACAATGTCACTTTCCTCGCTGCGGTGTGTGACGAACAAAATAGGCAGAGAAGGCGCTAAATGCTCACGGGCCCAGCGTATAACTTCTGGGCCATTGGTGTCGGGCAGCTCCCAGTCCACAATCAGCATATCGAAAGTTTCACGACGCAAATCTTGTAGACAGCTTTGGCCGTTTTCATGCAGACGGCAGGTGTGGCCAAGTTCAGTGGCCACACGCTCCATCATTTCGAGCTGCAAGCGGTCATCATCCAGAACGGCAATGCGCATTCAGATGGCTCCTTCTCTATCGTTGGGGCTGGTTGCTTATGTATATACGTATCTTAGGCTTTGACTGCCTCTTGCAAGGAATCCAGTGCTTGTGTCACATCAGCTTCAGAGATACCGTCTGCAAATTGCAACACCTCAGCCAATGTGCTCAGTGCTGCAGAGCCTTGTTGTTGGAGCTGAGCAATGCTTTGGCCAGCCAGTTTGGGTTGATCAAATCCTGTGCTTTGCAGCAGCAACCGGCCATCGGCCGCCAAGAATTTGAAATAGAACTTGCCATCAGACTCCCGGTACTGCTTGAAGCTGGGCAAGGCCACCTTGGTGGCCGGCTTGGCCTTCTTGGTGCCACCATCCTGGCTGGCGAGACTGCGTAAACCCACTGCAGCGCGCAGTTTTGCGATGAATGGGCGAGCCAGCGCCCGGGCGCGTTCAGCACCAATTTGCAAGGCCGCTTCAACCTTTTCAGGGTGGGCCATCAAATCTTCATAGCGCTCACGCTTGGGGGCCAGCTCGGCATCAACGCATTCAAACAGCATTTGTTTGGCTTCACTCCATGCAATACCGTTGGCAAAAGCCTGGCGCATGGCTTCGGTCTGAGCTTCTGTGGCAAAGGCTTGGTAGAGCTGGAACAGCGCGGAGCCTTCTGTGTCCTTGGGCTCTCCTGGTGCGCGAGAGTCGGTAACAATGCTCCCAATCAGTTTCTTGAGCTGTTCGCGCGAAGCAAACAGTGGGATGGTGTTGTCGTAGCTTTTGCTCATCTTGCGACCATCCAGGCCTGGCAAGGTGGCAACGCTTTCCTCAATAACCACTTCGGGCAAAGTGAAGTGCTCGCCATACAAGTGGTTGAAGCTGGACGCCATGTCGCGCGCCATTTCAATGTGCTGAATCTGGTCGCGGCCAACAGGGACCTTGTGTGCGTTGAACATCAGAATGTCTGCAGCCATCAGCACCGGGTACATGAACAAGCCTGCAGTAACGCCATCATCCAGGTCTTTGCCTGCCTCTGCGTTTTTGTCTTGAGAGGCCTTGTAGGCGTGGGCACGGTTGAGTACGCCTTTGCCCGTGACACAGGTCAGAAACCAGTTGAGCTCGGGAATCTCGGGCACATCAGACTGGCGGTAGAAAACGACTTTTTCTGGATCGAGGCCGCAAGCGAGCCAACTGGCAGCAATCTCTAAAGTGGAACGGTTTACGCGCGCAGGATCCTGGCATTTGATCAGGGCGTGATAGTCGGCCAAAAAGTAAAAGCTCTCCATGCCAGGTGTCTGGCTGGCAGCAATAGCAGGGCGGATAGCACCCGCGTAATTGCCCAGGTGCGGGGTGCCGGAAGGCGTGATGCCTGTAAGAAAGCGGGTAGTAGTCATATTTCTCAAATCAATTCTGAAATGCAGGAAACAGCTTCGGTGCATGCCTGCAGATATTTTTGTTTTTAGCGCAGCGCACTCAGCAGGGGCTGGATGATGAAATCAATGACGCTGTAACCAATATTCATTAAAGGAAGCAGCCAGATGCTACTCACAATGCCCAAAAGCACCAGCGCCAAGACGATGAAGAATCCGTAAGGTTCGATGCGCGAGAACGTGATGGCAGCACGTGTGGGAAGCAGTCCAGCCACAATGCGGCCACCATCGAGCGGTGGAAGCGGAAACAGGTTGAAGGCCCACATAACGAGGTTCACCAGGATGCCGGCGCGCGCCATTTCCAGAAAGAAGCGCTCACCAGTATCAACGATCATCAAAAGTAACAAGGCGATGGCCCAGGCAATAGCTTGCAAAAAGTTGGAGGCCGGGCCTGCCAAAGCCACCCAGATCATGTCGCGTTTGGGGTGGCGCAGATTGGCAAAATTCACGGGAACAGGCTTGGCGTAACCAAACAAGAAAGCGCCTGAAGTCGAAAAATACAGCAGCAACGGCATCAGGATAGTGCCGATAGGGTCAATGTGCTTGATGGGGTTGAGGGTGATGCGTCCCAGCATGGATGCTGTGTGATCACCAAAGTGGCGGGCCGCATAGCCGTGGGCAGCCTCATGCACCGTGATGGCAAACAACACGGGCAAGGCATAGATCAGGACGGTTTGAATTAATTCGTTCACCGTGCAATTGTCGCAAACATCACTGAGACTGTCCTGAAACCCGCTTTGGGATTACAGACCCACTGCTTGCAAGCTGCCAGCGCCCTCGCGTAGCACCTTGGGTTCGCTGCCATTTGCCATAGGAGTGAGGTCAATCACGGTGGTGGGCTGCAGAGGGCAGGCACCCGCGTCGACCACAGCATCGAGATCGTGCTCAAAACGTTCGCGAATCGCTTGCGGATCGTTCATCGGATCTTCCTCTCCGGGGGCGATCAAGGTAGTGGCCAGCAGCGGTGCACCGAGCAGTTCCAGCAACATTTGCGTGCCTTTGCGGTCTGGAACGCGCAAGCCAATGGTTTTGCGAGAGGGGTGGCTGACGCGGCGTGGAACTTCCTTGGTGGCATCCAGGATAAAAGTGTAGGGACCAGGCGTGCCAAGCTTCATCAGGCGGAACTGTTTGTTGTCGACCACGGCGTAGTTCGCCAGTTCAGACAAATCACGGCATAGCAAGGTGAGATGGTGTTTGTCGTTGACCTGACGAATGCGGCGCAGGCGATCCACGGCATTTTTATCGTCCAGCTGGCAGACCAAGGCGTAGCTGGAGTCAGTGGGAATGGCCAATACGCCGCCTTTTTGCAAGAGGGCAGCTGCCTGTTTCAGCAATCGTGGCTGCGGATTGTCGGGGTGGATCTCAAAGTATTGGGCCATGGAGCTTGTCCTTGTTTATTTTTTATCTGGGCTGCATTGTGCGCGCTTGCTCAGCTTATGCGCTAACGGCTTTTTGAATGCGTGCTTGCAGCAGTTCCCACACGCCCGTGGTGCCTGGTGGGTCAGCGGGCAAGCCTCCGATGTCAATGTGGGACTCTTGTGGGCTGTGAAAGTCACTACCGCGGGAGATGGTCAATCCCATTTCCTTGGCCAAATCTGCGTAATGGGAATACTCATGGGGCTTATGACTACCGGTCACAGCTTCGATAGCTTGTCCTCCATACGACTTGAAGCTGCTGAAAAAAGCGAATTCCTCAGTTGGACTAAATCCGTAACGTGCGGGATGGGCAATCACAGCAACACCCCTGGCGCCGGTAATCCATCGCACAGCATCTTCGAGAGTTGCCCAGCGCTGGGGGGTGTAGCCAGGTTTGCCTTCCACCAGGTAGTTTTTGAAGACTTCATGGGTGTCTTTGCAAATGCCTGCTTCCACCAGATAACGAGCAAAGTGGGTGCGTGAAATCAACGCAGGATTGCCCACAAACTTCAAGGCACCTTCATAAGCATCGGGAATGCCAACGGCGGCCAGCTGGCGCCCCATTTCCTGCGCGCGCGGGCCACGATTGTTGCGCAAGTCCTGCAAGCCCTGTCGCAGTTGCGTGTTGTCGGTATCAAAACCCAGGCCGACGATATGTACGGTGGTATTGGCAAAACTGGCGGAGATTTCAACGCCTGTCAAAAAGTCCAGATTTTGCGCAAAGGCCGCATCCCGAGCTTCTGGCAAGCCTGCAATTTCATCGTGATCGGTCAAGGCCCACAGAGTGACTCCGTTGCGCTTGGAACGCTGCGCCAAGGCTGTGGGAGAGAGTGTGCCGTCAGAGAACGTGGAGTGGCAATGCAGATCAGCGTGAAAAGAAATTGGCATAGAAATCAAAGAAATGATAGTTTTTTCAAAGCGGCTGCATTCGACACAAAGCATCAAAGTGGTGCACTTGATTTTCAACGGTGTTTGAGTTCATGCAAGGCGGTGTAGTCATGCTCCTCACATTTGCTTACACTTGCCAATTCCTCGGAGAATGCGTGAACGATGCGGTAGGCGATCGCTCGTGAGGTAAGTCTATGAAAGGTGGAGGGAGGAGGGATGCAATTGAAAAATGTGTCGGTTACTAAAAAAATTTGGGGGCTGCTTCTCAGCGTACTTTCACTGGTGCTGCTTACTAATTTTTTGATGAGCAACTATGTCAGCCAGCTGGAGGAGACGGAGCGTCTTCAAATGCGGGACTATGAAAACCGCATTCGATTGGCTTTGGAGTGGCGTGGAGTCACAGATTCTGCTGTGGCTCATGTGGTGCTGGGCACCATGTCGTCCGAAGATGAAGTGAACCTTTATGCGCAGAGCAAAATCAAAGAAGGTATTGCTCAGGCTACGGCATTGCAGGAGCAGCTGGAGCGACTGCTTGCAAGTCCAGAGGGACACCAACAGCTGAAAAAAATTGCACAAGCGCGGTCCAAGGTGCTTGAGCTGATAGCCAAAACTCATCAAACCCGAGAGTCGGGGGACTGGTCTCAAGCGCGTGCCATGCTGGATGGACAGGTGTTGCCTGCAGTCACGGTTTACAACCAGGCACAAACTGAGATGGTGAGCTTGCAGGAGCGCCTGCGGGAAAGCCTGCACGCTGAAGGCCAGAAAGCACGCGATACGGCCTTGCTGCTGGGCAGGCTGGTGCTTGCAGCGGTAGTGATGGTCGGTCTGCTGCTGACCATGCTGATGGTGCGGCAGATCACCAATCCTCTGGATAAAGCGGTGAAGCTGGCAGAAAGCATTGCCGCAGGAGACCTGACCGTGGAAATCAGCGATGACCGCCGTGATGAGCTTGGTGCTTTGCTGCGCAGCTTGAATGCCATGACTGCGCGCTTGCGTGCAGTAGTGTCGGAGGTTCGCCATGGAGTGGAATCCGTGTCTTCAGCGGCAAGTCAGATCGCAGGAGGTAACCAGGATCTGTCGGGGCGTACCGAACAAACAGCGGCCAACCTAGAAGAGACTGCGGCCAGCATTGAAGAGCTGACTGCCACTGTGTCACAGGCAGCTGATACTGCACGTCAGGCAAATCAGCTGTCGAATACGGCAGTACAGGCGGCAGAGCGTGGAGGTGCTGTGGTTGAACAGGTGGTCAGCAGCATGCAGCAGATCACGAGCAGTAGCCACAAGATTGCCGACATCATCGGCGTGATTGATGGCATCGCCTTTCAGACCAATATTCTTGCGCTGAATGCGGGCGTCGAAGCTGCGCGGGCAGGTGAGCAAGGCCGGGGATTTGCCGTGGTGGCGGGCGAGGTACGATCATTGGCGCAACGCAGTGCAGAGGCAGCCAAGGAAATCAAGGCATTGATTTCGGACAGCGTCAGCAATGTGGATGCCGGTTCTGCGCAAGTGGCTCAAGCTGGTGAGAGCATGCAAGAGATTGTCTACAGCGTGCGTCGTGTAACGGATTTGATCGGAGAGCTCAGTGCTGCAGCCAGCGAACAACATGATGGTTTTGCCCAAGTCAATCAGGCGGTCAGCAATCTCGATCAGATGACGCAGCAAAACGCGGCTTTGGTGGAGCAGTCCAGCGCAGCGGCTGTGGCCATGAATGAGCAGGCGAAACGGTTGTCGGAGGTGGTGTCGATCTTCAACGTGGGCGGCGTTGGGTCGCCGCTTCCTGCAAGCAAATCTGTGATTGCGCGTAGTGTGAGCAAGTCGCTGCCTGCCAGGTCCCCCAAAATGCAGCTCGCAAAAGAGGCTGGCGTGCCTGCCAGCAAGATGGCTATACCCAAGCTGGCACCTGCGTCTAAGCCTGCGCCAGCGAGCACTGACGACGATTGGGAAAGCTTTTAGCAGCCAAAAGCTCTGATGCTCTGCTCAAAAGGCCTGCATTGCAGGCCTTTTTTAATGATGAATGCAAGTTGAAGAGTATGGCTTATCTGAAGCAGATGTCTCTTTGCTGTTGATAGATCGCAGCGGGGGTGTTTGGTGCAGATGGCAACTTCTCACACTGTGCTCAGGATTTGCCTTCCGCTCCCTCGATCAAGAACTGAACTTTGCGCTCACCTCGAAATTCATTGATGTCCAGACGAAACGCCATGTGCACCCAGTCGGGCAAGGGCTCGGTGCGACCAAACCATATGCCATCCACCACATCGCCACGGTGGCGTACCTGCAGTTTCAAATGCTTTTCTGCCACGAGGCGTTGGGAAAGAATTTCCACGTCCTCGCTGAAAGTGGGGTAGGCAAAGCCTTGGCCCCACACTTCAAGGTTGAGTTGTTCCACCATTGCGGCATGGCGGAAGCTTGGGTCGAGTGGGCCATCCGTTTCCACGCAACGGGTGAGTGTTTTGGCATCCAGCCATTCTTGGGCGACCTGGGCGAAAGCGCGTTCAAATTCGTGAAAGCGCGTTTCATCAATCGTGCAGCCTGCGGCCATGGCGTGTCCACCAAAGCGCAGCAGCACGCCAGGGTGGCGCTTTGCCACCAGATCCAGCGCATCACGCAAGTGAAATCCGGGGATGGAGCGGCCAGAGCCCTTGAGTTCGTGTGCCTTGCCCTCAGCCTGGCTGGCAGCGAAAACAAAGGTAGGCCGGTGCAAGCGGTCTTTGACGCGTGAGGCAACAATGCCCACTACACCTTCATGAAAGTCCGGGTCAAACACGCTGATGGCCGCAGGTGGCGTTGTGCCGTCCTCAAACAGCTCATCGGCCAGAGCAAAGGCCTGCATGCGCATGCCGCTTTCCATTTCCTGGCGTTCTCGGTTGATGCTGTTGAGCGTACGGGCCAGTTCCAGCGCCTGAGCATCGTTGTCGGTGAGCAGGCACTCAATGCCAATCGTCATATCAGCCAGACGGCCTGCGGCATTGATGCGTGGACCCAGGGCAAAGCCAAAGTCAGATGTAGAGGCCTGCTGGTAGGAGCGGCCAGAAGCTTCATACAGGCCCCGAATGCCTGCTTGCATATGGCCTTTGCGAATGCGCTGCAGGCCTTGCGCCACGAGGCGGCGATTGTTGGCATCCAGTTTGACCACATCGGCGACGGTGCCCAACGCTACAAGCGGCAGCAAAGTATCCAGCTTGGGCTGGTTCTGCGCGTTGAACACACCGCGTGCTCGCAGTTCGGCTCGCAGCATCAGCAGCACATAGAACATCACGCCGCAGCCAGCCATGGCTTTGCTCTCGAAGGTACAGCCTGGCTGATTGGGGTTGACCATGGCGTGTGGTGTGGGCAGGACTTCGCCTGGCAAGTGGTGGTCGGTTACCACCACCGTGAGGCCCAGTTTCATAGCTTCAGCCACACCGTCCACACTGCCAATGCCATTGTCTACAGTCAGCAACAGCTCATGACCAGCAGCATGCACGCGGCGAGCAATGGGCGCGGACAGGCCATAACCATCGGTGATGCGATCAGGCACCTCGTAGGTGACATGGTGCGCGCCCAGCATGCGCAGCCCGCGCACTCCGACTGCGCAGGCGGTGGCTCCGTCGCAGTCGTAGTCGGCCACGATGCAAATGCGTTTTTGCGCTGCGATGGCATCGGCCAGCACGCAGGCTGCTTCCTGGATACCTTTAAGACCAGAAGGGGGCAGCAGCTTGCCCAGGCCGGTATCCAGCTCATCACAGGATTGCACGCCGCGTGCCACATACAGGCGGGCCAACAAAGGGGAGATGCCTGATTGCACCAGGTTTTGTACGGTGCTCTCCGGTATCACTCTCTCGATAATCTTCATAGCGCTTGGTGCAATCCAGCAAAGCGCTGGGGGCTGAAATAGTTCTTGATTTTGTCGGCAAAACCGCGACGTTTGGTGGTGAAGCTGCGGACATGGTTTTCACCACAGAAGGTTACTGTGGCTGTACCGCCCAGTTGCACGTGCGCCAGTACCTGACCAATCGGGCCGGCGTCGGCGGCCATCCAGGCCGCTTTCCATGCAGGCCAATCCTGGCGTAAGGCCGCTTGACGCAGGCTGTCCACGATTTTTACGGGGGCCACTTTTTGCAGTGTACGTGCTGCCTGCCAGGCATCGACACTTAGCTGACCTGCGCCATGCAGCCAAAACGCATTGATGGGAGGCTGGCCGCGTTCGCTGCGCTGGGCATTGAATGCATGGTTGTAGAGCAGCATCTGCACTTCGCTGTGCAGACGTTGCAGTTTGCGTGCCGCTGCAACCTGGGGCAACCAGGGGGTCACATCACGCAGCAGTACGCGGTCCAGCGAGGCGGTGTCCAGTCCTTGCAGCGGCTCACCGTGGATGCACCAGCGTCCAGGCGCCACAATTTCCAGCCGCAGACCATCTTCTGCAAACCAGGGCTGAAGCACGTCGTGCAGGGCCTGTGCCTGTTCCATGTCCAGTGGTAGCGTGGCGGGGTCATCCATGCGTACCTGATCAGCACCGGCAGTCCAGTGGCACAGTGTCATCCATGCACAGGCTTGTGCTGGCGCCTCCGTCTGCGCCAAGGCTGCCCAAGCGGGGGCTCGGGGATTCAGCCCCCATAAATGGGCCACAGCACGTTCGTGCGGAGGAATGGGGTCACTCGAGGTTCCTTCATCCACATGGCTGGAGGTGAGCAAAGGAAACAATTGTTCCAGCTGCGGCAATGCCAGGTTCTTGAGCACATGCTGGCAGCTGTCATCCTGCAAAGCCGCATACGGCAAGATGAGGTGCTGGTGGTGGGCTTTGCCATTGGCTACGGCAAATGGCAGAGGTAAAACGGGCAGGGCAGAGGACGGCATAGACCTGTATTGTCCCTAAACCGCTACATCTCGTCAGCCTTGTATGACAAGCCTGCCCTGCTGCCAATGCCACAATGGCGCTTACGTATGAAAATTCCCTACGAACTAGTTTTGGGCTGGCGCTACACGCGCGCTGGCCGCGCCACACGACGCAATGGTTTTATTTCCTTCATCTCCGGGGTCTCCATGCTCTGCATGTCTCTGGGGGTTGCCGCTTTGATCATCGTGATCAGCGTGATGAATGGATTCCAGAAAGAAGTGCGTGATCGCATGCTCAGTGTGGTGTCGCACATTGAGATTTTCGCGCCCAATGGCCAGGCCATGATGGATGTGAACACCACCATGATGCAGGCCAAGCAACACCCTGACGTGGTGGGTGCAGCGCCTTTTGTGGCTGCTCAAGGGCTGATTGCACGCGGCGAAGATATGAAAGGCGCACTGGTGCGCGGCATTGATCCGGCGCGTGAAGGCGAGGTGACCGATCTGGCGGCCACCAATGCCGAAGTGCTCAAGCAACTGGTGCCCGGCAGCTTCAACATTGTGTTGGGCAAGGAACTGGCGCGACAGATGGGGGTGGTTGAAGGTGACACGGTGACGCTGATCGCGCCCAGTGGGCAGGTGACGCCCGCCGGTGTGGTGCCACGCCTCAAGCAGATGACAGTGGCAGGCACTTTTGACTCTGGGCACTACGAGTACGACTCTTCCATGGCCATGCTGCACTACGAAGATGCACAGCGCATCTTCCGCCTAGAAGGTCCCACAGGTATACGCCTGAAGCTCAAAGACCTGCATGAAGCGCCACGTGTGACGCAGGAGCTGACGGGCATGATCACGGAGTTTTTGTATCTGCGTGACTGGACGCAGCAAAACAAGACATGGTTTGCTGCCGTGCAGGTGGAAAAACGCATGATGTTCATCATCTTGACCTTGATCGTGGCGGTGGCTGCGTTCAATCTGGTGTCGATGCTGGTGATGACGGTGACAGACAAGCGTGCTGATATTGCCATTTTGCGCACGCTGGGCGCTTCGCCAGCCTCCATCATGGGCATCTTCATGGTGCAAGGTGCGATGGTCGGGGTGATCGGGACGGTGGCCGGCGTGGCACTAGGCCTCTTGGTGGCGCTGAATATCGATGTCATCGTGCCTGCTATTGAGCAGATGCTGGGGGCCAGTTTCTTGCCCAAAGATATTTATCTGATCAGCAAAATGCCGAGTGAGCCGCAAAGCAGCGATATCGTGCCCATTGCCATCATCTCCTTGGTGATGGCGTTTTTGGCAACCCTTTACCCCAGCTGGCGTGCCAGCCGTGTCAATCCTGCGGAGGCGTTGCGCTATGAGTGATCAAGTAGTTCTGGAAGCGCGCCATCTCTCCAAGCGCTTCGAAGATGGGCACCTGAATGTGCACGTGCTCCAGGACGTGGACTTGAAGGTCCATGCCGGAGAAACGCTGGCCATTGTGGGAGCCTCTGGCTCCGGTAAAAGCACGCTGCTGCATTTGCTGGGTGGCCTGGACGGGCCCACGCAAGGCAGTGTGCACTTGATGGGGGCGCCCATTCACACGCTCAGTCCCAAGAATCAGGGCGTGTTGCGTAACCTGCACCTGGGTTTTATCTACCAGTTTCACCATTTGTTGCCGGAGTTCAGTGCCCAAGACAATGTGGCCATGCCGCTGCGTATCCGTCGAGAAAGCAAGGAGCAGGCGAGTGAACAAGCAGCGCGCATACTGGCCGCAGTGGGCTTGAGCGCACGCATGGCGCACCGCCCGGCGGAGTTGTCCGGGGGCGAGCGACAGCGGGTGGCAATTGCGCGGGCGCTGGTCACACAGCCGGCCTGCGTGCTGGCTGATGAGCCGACCGGAAACCTGGATCGCAGCACCGCAGATGGTGTGTTTGCGTTGATGCTGGAGCTGGCGCGCACACAGGGTACGGCTTTTGTCATGGTCACGCACGACGAAAGCCTGGCCGCCAAATGTGACCGCGTGGTGCGTCTGGTCAAAGGGCGCTTGTCAGAGTAAGCAGGCGATCGTGGACTGGTGTTGGCGCACTGTCAGCCGCGTTGCCAAGCCAGCAAGCTAAGGGGTCTGAACATGACTGTCTGGATTGACACCCACTGCCACCTGGATGCTGCAGAGTTCAGTGCAGATCGCGCGCAAGTGCGAGCCGATGCGCGTGCGGCGGGTGTGGACCATATCGTCATTCCGGCTGTGCAGCGCACACACTGGCGCGAAGTCATTGCGCTGGCACATCGTCACAAAGACAGCTACGCGCTGGGCATCCACCCCTTGTACACACCGCATGCGCAAGAGGCAGATATCACGGCATTGCGGGAGTTGCTGGCCGAGGTCAAGGATGACCCCCATCTGGTGGCGGTGGGGGAGATCGGGCTGGACTTTTTTGTGCCGGGGCTGGATGCAGACAAGCAGATCTGGTTTTACGAGCAGCAAATTCAGGTGGCCCAGGAGTTTCAGCTGCCTGTGATTTTGCATGTGCGCAAAAGCAGTGATCGTTTGCTGAAAACCTTGCGGGCCGCACCGGTGGTAGGCGGTATTGCCCACGCTTTCAACGGCAGCTTGCAGCAGGCCAAAACCTTTATCGACCTGGGTTTCAAACTCGGTTTTGGTGGCGCTGTGACTTACGAGCGTGCGCGAAAACTGCGAGAGATGGCCGCCACGCTGCCGTTGGAAAGCATGGTCATGGAGACTGACGCTCCAGACATTCAGCCACACTGGATTTACACCACTGCGCAGGAGCGTGCAGCAGGGAAGCAGCAGGGGCGAAACAGCCCGGCGCAGCTGCCGCGTATTGCACAGGAAGTAGCGGCGCTGCGAGGCATTAGCGCCGATGCGCTGGCCGACGCGACTGGGCGCAACGCTCGTGCTGCCTTGCGCGGTTTGCCCGCACTGGCGAAGCATTAAGACTGGGTGGGTTGCTGCCTGGCGCAGTGCGTCGAGCTGGACTGATGAAAACTCCACCCAGGGCAAGCGGCATGGATTTGACCGCACAATGCCCAGTCATGACTGAGGCATTTGCAGAAAAGATGATGCGGTTGCAAGGACTGCCTCCGGTGGCCGACGCACGCACACGTTTGGTGATTTTGGGCAGCTTCCCCGGTGTGGCTTCGCTGCAGGCGCAGCAGTATTACGCACATCCGCAAAACAAGCTGTGGCCTATTTTGGCGGCCCTGTGGCCAGAACATGCGCAGCCTGATCGAAGTGATTATGCGGCGCGCTGCGAGTGGTTGCTGGAACGTGGCCTGGGTTTGTGGGATGTCTATGACAGCTGTGAGCGCCAGGGCAGCCTGGATAGTGCGATTCGAACGCCGCAGGTGAATGACTTTCCGTCCTTGCAACGGCGTTGTCCGCAACTGCATGCTGTGGCCCATAACGGCGGGGAAAGCTTCAAGCACGCGGCCAAACTGCAGGGCTTGGGGCTGAAGGTCTACAAACTGCCATCGACCAGCCCGGCCAATGCAGCCATGAGTTTCGAGCGCAAGCTCCAGGCATGGCGAGAAGTAATGCAGGCGGCAGGCCTGTAACGTAAAGAAAGAGGGAGTTGTGGCAGCACGCAAGAAAATTTCAAGCAAGCAACTGGAAGAGGAAATGCCTCAGGTGAGCGTGTCGGACGACGGTGTCTCGCGCTATTTGCACCTGGGTACGCCGTGGGTGCAGGGTTCCATGAAGCTCAAGGCTCCCTTCGAGATTGATCTCGAATATGTGCAGCGCATGATGGCCTGGCTGCTGTTTGTGGAACCAGAAAGCCTGACAAAGCGCAAAGCGGTACAGCTGGGTCTGGGCGCTGCGGCACTGACCAAGTTTCACTACAAAAAACTCAAGATGCACACCACGGCGATTGAGATCAACCCATTGGTGGTCAACATCTGCCGCAGCTGGTTCAAACTACCACCGGATAACGAAATGCTGGAGGTGGTGCTGGGCGACGCTTCCATGGAAATCTTGAAGCCACGCTGGCAGGGTGCGGTGGACGCCTTGCAGGTGGATTTGTATGACCACAATGCTGCAGCCCCGGTGCTTGACAGCGTGGAGTTCTATGCAGACTGCCGAAACATGCTGACGCCTGAAGGTTGCATGACGGTGAATCTGTTTGGTCGTGCTTCCAGCTATCAGCGAAGTCTCGACAAGATCAGCGAGGCCTTTGGTGCTGAGAACGTTTGGGCGTTCAAGCCTACGCGGGAAGGCAATACCATTGTGTTGGCACAGCGTGTGGCGACACCACTTTCCCGGGATGAACTGAAGTTGCGGTCGGAAGCTGTGCAGGCGCGCTGGGATTTGCCAGCAACCAAATGGCTCAAGGTTTTCAAGCGCGTGGCTGATTCGGCGCAGAAGTAGGAGCAGGAGAAGCTCGTAAAGTAGAGGGAGCTTTTTTTCTTGCTGCCATGACTGATTTCATCAAACCCTCCTCCTCTCGATCCCTGCGCGCCGTAGACGGACCCCACAGTGGATGTGCGCTGGAGTGGCGCCTGGTGCTGCAATGGTTGCGTGAAGATGGCGTGATCGATGCCGCCGAGGCGGAACGGGTGTCAGCGCGTTGTGCCACTGCGGAAAGCAGCCAGCACCCATTGCTGCGGCTGGCTAGCGTGGGGGTCGTGCGAGCAAGAGATGGCGCGCCATTGGACATAGAGGCGCTGACAGAGTTTGTGGCTGCCAGCACCGGCATGGATTACCAGCGCATTGATCCGCTCAAGGTGGATGTGGGTCGTGTAGGCGAAGCCATGAGTGCGCCTTATGCGCAGCGACACAAGGTGCTCCCTTTGCAGGTCGGTACCACGGAAATCGTGGTGGCAACTTCGGAGCCATTTGTCGTGCACTGGGTGGCTGAGGTTGAGCGTCAGACCCGCAAATCCGTACGCCGCGTGATGGCTAATCCAGCGGAAATTCTGCGCTGCACCGCAGAGTTCTACGCCTTGGCGAACTCGGTACGTTCTGCACAGAAAAACGGTGGGGCATCTTCGGCGGCCAGTTTCGAACAACTCGTGGAGTTGGGGCGTACCAACAAGCAGCTTGATGCCAATGACACCGGCGTTATACGCGTGGTCGATTGGCTGTGGCAATACGCTTTTGACCAGCGGGCCAGCGATATCCACCTGGAGCCACGCCGTGAGCAAGGCGTGATCCGGTTTCGCATAGACGGCGTATTGCATGCGGTGTATCGCATGCCCATGGGGGTGCTCAATGCCATGATTGCGCGTATCAAGCTGCTGGGGCGCATGGATGTGGTGGAAAAGCGCCGCCCACTGGACGGACGTATCAAGACCCGCAATCCGCGTGGTGAAGAAATTGAAATGCGTCTTTCTACCTTGCCTACGGCGTTTGGCGAGAAGATGGTGATGCGTATCTTTGATCCTGATAACACCATCAAGCAGCTCGATCAGCTAGGTTTCATGGCCCACGATGCCCAGCGCTGGGAAGCTTTGGTGCAACGCCCGCACGGCATCATTTTGGTTACCGGCCCCACAGGCTCGGGCAAGACCACCACGCTGTACTCCACGCTCAAGCGTGTGGCCACTGAAGAAGTCAACGTCAGCACGGTGGAAGACCCCATCGAGATGATTGAGCCGGCATTCAATCAAACCCAGGTGCAACCGCTGCTGGACTTCGGCTTTACCGAGGGCTTGCGGGCATTGATGCGTCAGGACCCGGACATCATCATGGTGGGTGAAATCCGGGATACCGCCACAGCGGAGATGGCAGTGCAAGCGGCGCTGACCGGGCACCTGGTGTTTTCAACCTTGCATACCAATGATGCGCCCAGCGCAGTGAGCCGTTTGATGGAACTGGGCGTGCCTCCATATCTGCTCAACGCAACTTTGTTGGGTATCTTGGCGCAGCGTCTGGTTCGCGTGCTGTGCCCACTGTGCAAACAGCCAGATGAGCAGACAACTGCACAGGCGCTTGCCGAGGTGATGCGTCCTTGGAAGTTCAACGGCAATTACAAACCCTATCAAGCCGTAGGCTGTGAAGCATGCCGTATGACTGGATTCAAGGGGCGTATGGGTTTGTATGAGCTGCTGATCAGCAGCGATGCCTTGCAGCAGCATATCAACGCAAGCCCTTCCATGGATGTATTACGTCGCCAAGCTGTACAGGACGGCATGCGGCCATTGCGTGTTTCCGGCGCTTTGCGTGTGGCTGAAGGGGTGACTACTTTGGCTGAAGTCATGGCTGCCACACCACCACTGCGCTGAATATCGCGTTGTTGGTGTTGTTGGTGTTGTTGGTGTTGGTGGTGTTGGTGGTGTTGGTGGTGTTGGTGGTGTTGGTGGTGTTGGTGGTGTTGGTGGTGTTGGTGGTGTTGGTGGTGTTGGTGGTGCGCCGATATTCAACATCTTGCTGCAGCCAGTGCGCTTGCTTACACAGATGATTGCCTAGGGTTAACACTTGGATATCGGCTGTTTCGGAGGGGACTAGCGGTTTATCCGTAGGTGGTACCCACATAAATTCACCTTAAGTTTGCTTACAGAATTCGAACCGTCGTAAATCCTCTCATGGGAGACGTTTCGTGAAAATCAAGAGTCAAAAAGACTTTTTTGCCGGTTTGATGTATTTGGTGGTCGGTGGCGCTTTTGCCATTGGCGCAACTGAATACAGCATCGGCACAGGTGCTCGCATGGGCCCTGGCTACTTTCCAATGATTTTGGGTGTGCTCCTGGCTTTGATCGGCTCGGTGATTGCTTTCAAAGCCACTCTGAATGGTCCCAGCGATGGTGATCCAGTAGGCAAGTGGGCCTGGCGCCAAGTTTTCTTCATCTTGGCTGCCAACTTTGCTTTCGGCATTTTGCTGGTGGGTGTGCCTGCTTTGGGAATCCCAGGCTTTGGCTTGATCGTTGCAATCTACGCACTGGTGCTGATTGCCAGCTATGCCCGCAAAGAAGCCAACATCAAAGAAACATTGATCCTGGCGACTGTGCTGGCCATTGGTAGCTATGCGGTGTTCGTTTGGGCGCTGAGCTTGCAGTTCCCTGTGTGGCCTTCCTTCATCGTCGGTTAAACGCCTGCAGGAGATCTGAATCGTGGAATTGATTGAACACTTGTCGATGGGTTTTGGCGTTGCCTTTACAGCGCAAAACCTGATTTACTGCTTGATCGGCTGTATCTTGGGTACGCTGATCGGTATCTTGCCGGGTCTGGGTCCTGTCGCGACGATCGCGATGTTGCTGCCCGCCACTTATTCGCTGCCACCTGTGGCTGCGCTGATCATGCTGGCCGGTATCTACTACGGTGCCCAGTACGGCGGCTCCACCACTGCCATTTTGGTGAACTTGCCAGGTGAGTCTTCGTCGGTGGTGACGATGATTGACGGCTACCAGATGGCCCGCAAGGGTCGTGCAGGCCCCGCCTTGGCGGCTGCGGGTATTGGCTCCTTCTTCGCTGGCTGTGTGGGTACCATCATCTTGGCTGCCTTTGCGCCTCCGTTGACCGAAGTGGCCTTTATGTTCGGTCCTGCAGAGTACTTCTCGCTGATGGTTCTGGGCCTGATCGGTGCTGTGGTGCTGGCTTCGGGTTCGTTGCTGAAGGCGATTGGCATGATTGTGCTGGGTCTGCTGTTCGGCATGATCGGCACCGACGTGAACTCTGGTGTGGCACGCTATAGCTTTGACATTCCTGAAATGACCGATGGTATCGACTTCGTCGTGATCGCCATGGGTGTGTTCGGTTATGGTGAAATCATTGCCAATCTGTCCAAGCCTGAAGACGAGCGTGAAATCTTCACTGCCAAGGTCAAGGGTCTGATGCCTACAGGTCAGGATTTGAAGCGCATGTTCCCCGCCATGGTGCGTGGTACGGCGTTGGGTTCTGCGCTGGGTATCTTGCCCGGTGGTGGTGCCATGCTGTCGGCTTTTGCGGCTTACACCATCGAAAAGAAAACCAAGCTGCAGCCTGGTGAAGTGCCCTTTGGTCAAGGCAATATCCGCGGCGTGACAGCGCCTGAGTCGGCCAACAACGCAGGCTCTCAGACATCGTTCATTCCGCTGCTGACACTGGGCATTCCTCCGAACGCTGTGATGGCTCTGATGGTGGGCGCGATGACCATCCACAACATTCAGCCAGGTCCTCAAGTGATGACCAGCAATCCCGAGCTGTTCTGGGGTTTGATCGCCTCGATGTGGATTGGTAATGCCATGCTGATCATTTTGAACCTGCCCATGATTGGGATGTGGATCAAGCTGCTGTCTGTGCCTTATCGCTGGTTGTTCCCTGCCATCGTGCTGTTCTGTGCAGTGGGCGTATATGGCACCAAGAACTCCGAGTTCGACGTGTGGCTGGTTGGTATCTTCGGTTTTGTGGGCTATGTGTTCTACAAGCTGGGTACAGAACCCGCTCCGCTGCTGCTGGGCTTCATTCTGGGCCCAATGATGGAAGAAAACCTGCGTCGTGCACTGCTGCTGTCGCGCGGTGACTGGTCGGTGTTTGTGACACGTCCTATCTCCGCAGTGATGCTGGCCTTGGCTGTGATCCTGTTGATCATCGTGTGCTTGCCTGCAGTGAAGAACAAACGCGAAGAAGCCTTTGTGGAAGAGTAAAAGCCTTCTGGCTAAACTGAATTGAAAGCGCCCTTCGGGGCGCTTTTTTTATGCTTTTCTGAAGGAGGACTACTGAGCGAACCCTTTTAGAGCCTGCGGGAGCGGGGGCTGTATCGGGATTGTCTGCTGTGTTTGGTGTGGTAGTGCGTGCACTTCAACCAGAATGGCTGTACGACGGTAGGCAGCAGGCGTGTGGATTGGCACGAAGGCTGCCTTCCATGGAATGTCTAGTGCGTGCTTTTGACGCTGTTGTGTAGTTTTGCGATACGGGGCTACTTTGTTTGTGCGGTCGCATGACTTGGGGAAAGCCCCACAATACGTGATTGTTTGCCTTTGTCTTGCGCTTTTTCTATGCCAGTCCTGCCTCAGCCTAACCAGCATCCTCTACGCGCCGTATTGCACAACGAGGTGCATGCTCGACCTGCGGAGCCCGTCAACGGACCGGCTGCGATCACGCATGTGGTGATGCTGACCGATCCGGCACAGCGCGAAGCCAGTCGTGCACATCTGGCGGCCTTGATGCACGATCATCACCGCACAGGGCCAGACGAAGATTGCACGCATCTGCGCATGGATTTCGGGGCTTTCCGCCTGCGTTGGGAGTTGCACACAGAGTTTGTCACCTGGACGTTCATGGTGCCTTTGGCTGTTGATGCTCCGCTGGATGTGCGTTCGCCCGTGACCGCCATCGAAGAAGTCCCACAGCAATGGCTGGAAGACTTGCCGGGCCAGTGTCTGAGCAGCGTGCATTTGTGGATTGTCAAAGATGCACAATGCGAAGGGCGTGGCATCAAGCACCTGGTTCAGCAAATGCTCAACGACGAGACTTTGGCTGGTTCGGCCGTGCATGTGGGGCATACCGAAGTTTGTACCGACTTCGCCATCCATGCTGACGGATATTCACGCATGCTGGTCAAGCCTTCTGACAATATCAGTGCGCGCCGGCTGGGTCGTTTGGTGCAGCGTGTGCTGGAGATAGAGACCTACCGAATGGCAGCACTGCTGGGTTTACCCGCTGCACGCAAAGCGGCGGTAGTGCTGGGGACTGCGGAAAAGGAACTGGCTGAGTTGGCGCAGGCCATCCGTGAAGCAGGGCGCGACGATGAGCCTGTGTTGCTGGATCGGCTGACGCGCTTGGCCGGACAGGTGGAGAGCGAATACGCAGCCACGCATTCCCGCTTTTCGGCCAGCAAGGCGTATTTTGAGCTGGTGGATAAACGCATCCATGATTTGCGCGAAGAGCGGCTGTCGGGGTTGCTGACCATGCAGGAGTTCATGGAGCGACGCTTGTCACCTGCACGCAGTACCTGCGAATGGGCAGTGCACCGGCAAAACGCTTTGTCGCAACGGGTCTCACGCGTCAGCAATTTGCTGCGCACCCGTGTCGAGATTGAACAGCAGCAAAGCAATCAGGAGATTCTGGCCACGATGAATGACCGGCAAGGCATGCAGTTGAAGCTGCAGTCCACAGTGGAAGGCTTGTCGGTGGCGGCCATCACCTACTACATCACCGGCTTGATTACTTACCTGACCAAGGGCGCACAGAAAATGGGCTGGCCTTTGTCACCTGAGATCACTGCGGCGATTGCCATCCCCTTGGTGGCATTCAGCGTGTGGTGGTCGCTGCGCCGTTTGCACCATCGTTTGTTTGGTAACAAGCATTGAATGTGCGAATGCTTTGGATATGGGGCCAGGTTGGAATTGAAAAGTGGCAGTAGTTAAGCATTTGTCCGTACGGCAGTCTCAGAAAGGAATTGCGCTGGGGTTGACGCTGGCCGTACTGGGCGCGATTGCATTCAGCGGCAAAGCCATCATTGTGAAGCTGGCTTACCGCTATGGTGTGGATGCGGTCACACTGCTGATGTACCGCATGCTGTTTGCATTACCCGTGTTCTTGTTGATGGCGTGGTGGGCAGGGCGCGGAAAAGCAGCGCTTGCCCGCAAGGATTGGCTGGGCGTCATGGGCCTTGGTTTTTCAGGTTACTACCTAGCCAGTTATCTCGACTTTGCCGGGCTGGCCTATATTTCGGCGGCTCTGGAGCGCCTGATCCTCTACCTCAACCCCACTTTGGTGGTGATCTTTGGGTGGATCGTCTACAAACGTGGCATTACCTGGGGGCAGTTTGTCGGCATGCTGCTGAGCTATTGTGGTGTGCTGCTGGTGTTTGGTCATGAGGCAGGTGCGCAGGGTGCTGGCGCTGTGTGGGGCGCTTTGCTGGTGCTGGCCAGCGCCATCAGCTATGCCATCTACATGGTATACAGCGGAGAAATGGTCAAGCGCCTGGGATCCTTGCGTCTGGTGGGCCTGGCATCCAGTGCAGCGTGCTTTTTTTGTATTGCGCAGTTTCTCATCACGCAGCCTTTGTCGGCCATGCAGGTGGCTCCGCAGGTGTTGTGGCTTTCAGTGCTCAACGCCACGGTATGCACGGTGGCTCCTGTGCTGATGGTCATGATGGCCATTGAGCGTATAGGCGCTGACATGACTGCGCAAACCGGCATGATTGGCCCCCTTTCCACCATTCTGATGGGCGTGTGGTTGCTTGATGAGCAGCTCAATGCTTATATGGTGGCCGGGACCAGTCTGGTGGTGCTGGGTATTTTTGTATTTACGCGCTGGGCGCGAAAGCCTCGCGCGGTGCAACCATAAAGAAGGAGACAAATATGGATTTGGGAATTGCAGGCAAGTGGGCTTTGGTGTGCGGTGCCAGCAAGGGCCTGGGCTTTGGCTGCGCCAAAGCGCTGGTGCAAGAGGGGGTGAACGTGGTGATCAACGCGCGCGGAGAGGTCGCACTGCAAGCAGCTGCCGTGCAGTTGCAGGCGCTTAATCCGCAGGTCAAGGTGTTGGCCGTTGCGAGCGACATCACCAGTTCGCAGGGGCGCGAAGCAGTGTTCAATGTGCCATCTGGCCCAGGTAAAAACTTTGACATTGTGGTCACCAATGCCGGCGGCCCTCCGACTGGAGATTTTCGTGAATGGGATCGTGAGGCCTGGATCAAGGCAGTGGATGGCAATATGCTCACTCCCATTGAACTGATGAAGGCCACGGTGGATGGCATGGCAGCGCGTGGTTTTGGCCGCATTGTCAACATCACGTCCAGCGCGGTGAAAGCTCCGATTGATATCCTGGGTTTGTCCAATGGCGCACGTAGCGGACTCACGGGGTTTGTGGCGGGGCTTGCGCGTTCGAGCATCGCAGCGCAAGGAGTCACCATCAACAACTTGTTGCCAGGCAAGTTCGATACTGACCGATTGGCCGCAACCCACCAGGCTGCGGCTGTCAAGAGTGGAAAAGACGTAGCGGATATCCGCCGCGTTCAAGCGGCCCAGATTCCTGCCAAACGCTTTGGCAATTCCGACGAGTTTGGCGCAATCTGTGCGTTTTTGTGCAGCCAGCAAGCAGGCTATATGACAGGGCAGAATATTTTGCCTGATGGCGGCTTGTTCGGAGGCACCTTCTGAGGTATGCAGCTATAAAAAAGGCAGCTTAAGCTGCCTTTTTCATGAAGGATCAGTGCCGATCAGCGGCGTGAAGATACCACGATACCTCCCACGATCAGTGCAAATGCCAGCGCATGGTAAAGCTGCGGAATCTGGCCCAGGAAAGGGATGGACAGCAGTGCTGTGAACAAGGGAATCAGGTTGCCAAAAAAGCCTGCGGTAGCCGGGCCTGCACGGCGAACGCCTTCTCCCCAGAAGCGGTAGGCAAGAATGGCAGGTCCCATCACGATGAACAGCATGGCTGCAGCCAGTGTCCAACTGGGCCGCAGGATGAAGTCTCCAGCAGCCACTTCACCACCGGCCAGGAGAGCAGACCACGCAATGCCAAACACCATCTGAGCCATGAGAAAAGCCGCCCAGTTACCCCGAATTTCGGACTGACTGGACATGGTTTGTGCACTGCGTGCTAGCAGCCAGCTGTAGAGTGACCAGACAATTGTGGCCAGCAAAATAAACCAGTCACCTGGGACCAACTGCAATCCCAAAAGTTGCTGTGCATTGCCGCGGCTCAGTACAACGGCCACGCCGAGTACTGACAGCACGGCGCCTAAGGCTTGTCGAGGGCTGATGGTATTGCCAAACCAGATACGGCCAATTACCAGCATCCAAATGGGCATGCTGGAGCCCACCAGTGTCACGTTCAGTGGTGACGAGGTTTTAAGGGCCAGATATAGCAGGGCGTTATAGCTGCCGATACCAAGAACGCCGAGTACGGCGTACTGCTTCCAGCATAGCCAAATGGCACTGTTTTTGCGTAGTACATACCCAGCCAGCGGTAGCAGTACTATGAATGCAATGCACCAGCGCACCAGGTTCAAGGTGAAGGGGGAAATGAGGTCGTGTACCAGTCGTCCAACGATGGCATTACCCGCCCAAAGCAGGGGTGCCAATGTCAGCATGGCAACCGTGCTGAATGTCAATGGGGAACTCATCCTCGGAATGGTAGCGCGCATGTGTCATTGTGGTGCGATACGAACATGGCACGATAGAAAGCTTGTCGTCGAATAACGCAACAAAGGAGACATACGAACATGAGTATCCGCACTAGCAAAGCTATTCAAATCACAAGCAATGGTGATGCAGATGTTTTGACTGTGGTGACGCGAGAAGTGGGGCAACCCGCCAGAGGCGAAATCTTGTTGCGCCACCATGCTGTGGGCTTGAACTTTATTGATATTTATCAGCGTTCTGGGCTGTATGCCTTACCGTTGCCCTTGCAGCTAGGTATGGAAGGTGCTGGGGTGGTTGAGGCCGTAGGTGACGGTGTTAGTCATCTCCAAATTGGTGATCGTGTGGCGTATGCATGCAACCCTCCCGGCAGTTATTGTGAGCGTCGGGTCATGCCTGCCACACACGTATGCAAGTTGCCAGACAGCATCGACTTCGATACCGCAGCAGGCATGATGCTCAAAGGCCTGACAGCGCAATACCTGCTCAAGCAATGCGTACCTGCAGAAGGTTTGCACGCGGGCGACCATGTGCTGTTCCATGCGGCTGCAGGTGGTGTGGGACTCATTGCATGCCAGTGGGCCAAAGCACTGGGCTTGAAGTTGATTGCCACGGCAGGCACGGACGAAAAATGCCAATTGGCGTTGGCCAATGGCGCTGCGCATGCTATCAATTACCGCACCGAAGACTTTGCCGCCAAGGTGCAGGAAATCACTGCTGGGCAAGGTGTGAAGGTGGTCTATGACAGCGTGGGTAAAGATACCTGGGAGGGATCGCTCACCTGCTTGCGCCGTTTTGGCTTGATGGTGTCTTTTGGCAACGCTTCAGGACCCGTGCCTCCCATCACACTTGCTGCCTTGGCCTCCAAGGGGCTATATCTGACACGTCCGAGTTTATTTGTCTATGCCCATAGTCGCTCGGCGACACAGGCTATGGCAGATGATTTGTTTGAAGTGGTGTCCAGCGGTAAGGTCGGTATCCATATTACCCAGCGTTTTGCATTGGAAGATGTACGTGCAGCGCACGAAGCTTTGGAAGCACGGCAAACCACGGGGTCGACGATTCTGACCGTGTAAGGCTTTTTAGGAGAGACGATGAATTGGCTGGAAAAACTACGCGATGACGCACAGCGCGCACCCATACAGCCCCGTATGCCACTGCTGTGGAACGGGCAGGTCATTGGCACAGTGGCGCAGGGATTTTTAGAAAGCGTGGACGTAGATTTTCTGCGTGGGCAGCGAATTACCTTTACGCACAAGAAGACGCCTGGGTTGGGTGAAGCCTGGAGCTTTGTGGCTCCTGATGCGACGTTTGGCCTCAATGCCTTGGCGCAGTTGCTGAAGGAAAAAGGGCGCAGCGGCCCTTGGCGTGATGAACAGATTGCAGTCTGTACCCCGCAAGGTCAGCGTGTGGCCACGGTGGAGCGTGGTGCGGTGCGTGTGCTGGGCGTGACCACGCATGCAGTGCACCTGATTGGCCTGTCTCCGGATGGCCGGATATGGGTGCAGCAGCGAAGCAAGAAAAAGCCGAATCATCCCAATAAATGGGACACATTGATGGGAGGGATGGTAGCTGCTACTGACACGCTGGAAAGTGCGCTGGCGCGCGAAACCCAGGAAGAAGCTGGGCTGGACGTACGCCAGCTACAGCAGTTGCAGCATGGTGGGCAGGTCAGCTTTGCCTGTCCAAGCGATGAGGTCAAAGGTGGTGTGGCCTATATGCGTGAGCGTATCGACTGGTTCAGTGCCACGGTGCCAGAAGGGGTGGAGCCCAATAACCGGGATGGTGAGGTGCAGCAGTTCCAGTGCATTGACCAGGTCACATTGCTGCAGTGGTTGGAGCAGGGCCAGTTCACCCCCGAAGCTTCCTTGGTGCTGGCCGATTACCTGGCACTCTAGAGCGTTTGAGGGCATGGAAAAAAAGCCGCTGATTCAGCGGCTTTTTTCATACGTGATGGAGCGCGTACTTAGCGGTGTTCCAGAGGTTCACGCAAACGGCTTGGAGCCAAAGCACCTGCCGACTCCAGGATCGGGTAAGCCACCGAGCACAGCAGAGAGTTGATGCGCTTGAGGTCGCTGATCAGGTCAATGTGCAACGAGCTGGTCTCGATGCTCTGGACGGTGTTGTCAGAGAGGCGATCCAGGTGGGTGGCAGCGTAAGCCAGCTCCAGATCACGAAAGCGTGCCTTCTCCTCCAGCAGCTTTTGTGCATCACGCACATTGCCGTTCAGGAACACACTCATGGCCAGACGCAGATTGGCAACCAAATGCGCGTGCATGCTGTTGATTTCTTCCAGGCCCGCTTCCGAGAACTGACGTCCCTTTTTGATCTTTTTATTCTCCACGTCCTCCAGCACGCGTTCAATCAGGTCGCCTACCTGCTCCATATTGATGGTGAAGCTGATGATGTCGGTCCAGCGGCGACCTTCGGCTTCGTCCAGCTCGGCACGTGAAATCTTGGTCATGTAGTACTTGATGGCCGAGTACAGATCGTCCACTTCATCATCGAGCTTGCGCAAATCTTCGGCCAGACGCTGGTCATCGGTTTGCCAGACGCGTTGCAGGCCGATCAGCATGGACTCCACCACATCAGCCTGATGCAGTGCTTCGCGTGCCGCGCAGGAGATAGCCAGGGAGGGGGTGCTCAGTGCCGATACATCCAGGTGGTGTGGGCGTGTGGTGGAGGGCGAGGCCACTTGTACAGGCAGAATTTTTTCTACCAATGCAGCAATTCTTCCGGTCAGCAAAATACATACGATGGCGACCACTGTGTTGAACGCCAGATGGAAAAGCACCACCAAGGACCCCACATCGCTGGTCAAAGCTCGCATGTGCTCATTCCAGGGATCGATCAATGGAATCATCAACACCACACCAACCATCTTGAACATCAGATTGCCCAGAGGCACTTGGCGTGTCTGTACGTTGGCCTTCAAGGTGGTGAGTACCGCCAGCAAGCCACTGCCCAGGTTGGCTCCGATGACCAGACCCAAGGCCACGTCCACGGGAATGCCTCCTGAGGCAGCCAATGTGGCCACCAGCAACACGGTGGCAAGGCTGGAGTAGGAAATGATGGAAATGATGGCGCCGGTCAGCACCTCCATGGTGATGTCGCTGGTCAAAGCCTCCAGGAGTGTCAGCATGATGGGGCTTTGCGTCAGCACGGTGGTGGACTCGGTGATCAAACGAAGTGCAAGCAGCATCAAGCCCAGACCGATGAAGACACGGCCCACACGGCCAACCGTGGTGTCCTGGCGGGAAATGAAGAGCACCACGCCGACAAAGATAAACAGTGGCGAGAGCCAAGAAAGGTCCAGCGAAAAGACGACCGCCATCACACTCGTGCCCACATCAGCACCCAGCATCACTGCCAGTGCGGCGGTCAGCGAGACCATGCCCTGACCCACGAAGGATGAAACAATCAGTGCTGTTGCTGTGCTGGACTGCACGATGGACGTAACACCAATGCCAGAGAGCACTGCTTTGAGCCGGTTGCTAACCCCATGCGAGATGAATTGACGCAGGTTGGCGCCGAATACGCGTAAAACGCCGGTTCGGACCAGTTGGGTGCCCCAGACCAAAAGGGCGATAGCGGCTAAAAGATTCAGTAAATGCTTCATGGATGCTCGACAAAGGAGCTAAGGAATATACGCTGCACTGCTGTTGCATGGCGTCAGCCACATTCAATAACGTACGACAGGGTGCGTTTAGTAGACAGCAGATGAGCACGGAGATAAAAAAAGCAGGCTTTGTGCCTGCTTTTTCCCTTTGTTTCCGAACGCGGCGAGTGTGCCTGAAGCTGAACATCGAAAAATCGACCGGGTCGCCGAGCTTGGTTGATGCGGCCAGCGCAGCAGCCGTATGCACAAGTTGTGTGCAGAAGCCGCCGGAAATTGCGGTGGCAGAAGCAAAAACAAAGAGTCAGCCGGCTTTTTTGCTGCGTCTGGCGCGCAATATTTCGTCCAGGATCAAGCTGGCTGCGCCCACGCAGATGGCAATGTCGGCAATGTTGAATGCCGGATAGTGCCAGCTGCCCCAGTAAAAATCCAGAAAATCCACCACATAGCCGTGCTGGAGGCGGTCAATCACATTGCCCAGAGCGCCACCCAGAATGCAAGAGATGGCAAAGCAAAAGAACTTCTGCTGCGGATGCTTGCGCAACTGCCACACGATCAGCACCGTAGCCACAATGCCGATGCCGACAAACAGCCAGCGTTGCCAGCCACCGTGGTTAGCCAGAAACGAGAAGGCTGCACCGGTATTGTGTGCGCGCACCAAGTTGAAGAAGTTGGTGACGGGCAGCCAGTCTCCATGCTCGAAGAAGCTCAAAATCCATTGTTTGGAGAGCTGATCGACCACGATCAGCACCAAAGCCCATGCCAGCCATGGCCAATAAGCGGGCTTGCGGGAGGTATCACTGGGATGAGGAACCGAAGAACTCATTGCTTGTGTGGCCGGTTAAGTGGAAAAAAATGAAGGCGTGACCGCCTTGCTTGGAGCCAATTGCCAGCATGGGCCAAAGCTCCAGCCTGGCAATTTCGGCGCTCCTTGAAAGAAGCGCCGAAAGATTGGCTGCGGTGTTTAAGCCTTGCTGCGTACTTCACCATCGCCGTGCAGGTTGCTATCGCAGCGACCACACAGTGTCGGATGCGCAGGATTGATGCCCACATCCTCACGGTAATGCCAGCAGCGCTCGCACTTGGCATGTTCGCTGGCTTTCACGGAAGTTGTCAGCGCATCGCCGGCTACCACCGTTGCCGAAGAGGTGATGAAGACAAACTTCAGGTCGTCCTTCAGGCTTTGCAGCAAGGCCAGGTCTTCAGGTTCGGCGGTGAGGGTGACCTCAGCTTGCAGGGATGAGCCTACTGCACCGGTGCCACGCACCACCTCGATGTCCTTGTTGACCACGTTGCGGATCTCGCACAGGCGCTTCCACTTGGTCAGCAGGGCTGGGCTGCCTTCGGGCAGATCGGAGAAGGTTTCGAGGAAGATGGAATCACTGTCACCAAAAATCTTCCAGGCTTCTTCAGCGGTGAAGGACAGGAATGGTGCCATCCAGCGTAGCAGCGCATGGGTGATCCGGTGCAGCGCAGTCTGTGCCGAGCGGCGAGCCTGGCTCTTGGGGGCGCTGGTGTACAGACGGTCTTTCAATACATCCAGATAGAAACCGCCCAGGTCTTCCGAGCAAAAGAGCTGGATCTTGGCGACCACGGGGTGGAATTCATAGACTTCGTAATGGCCCAGAATGTCCTTTTGCAGCTCGGCCGCACGCGCAAGCGCGTATTGGTCGATCTCCAGCAGCTCGTCATAAGCGACGGCATCGGTGGTTACGTCGAAGTCGCTGGTGTTGGCCAGCAGGAAACGCAGTGTGTTGCGGATACGGCGGTAGCTGTCCACCACGCGGGCCAGGATCTTGTCGTCAATGCCCAGATCGCCGGAGTAATCGGTCGAAGCCACCCACAGACGGATGATTTCAGCGCCCATCTTGTTGGACACGTCTTGAGGCGCCACGGTGTTGCCGACCGACTTGGACATCTTCTTGCCCTGTCCGTCCACGGTAAAACCGTGGGTCAGCAGGCCGCGGTACGGTGCACGGCCAAAGATGGCGCTGGCCAGCAGCAGCGAAGAGTGGAACCAGCCGCGGTGTTGGTCGTGACCTTCCAGATACAGATCAGCTTCAGGACCTTGATCGTGGTGGTGATCAGGATGGGTGCCTCGCAGCACGTGCCAGAAAGTGGAGCCCGAGTCGAACCATACTTCCAGAATGTCGGTGCTCTTGGTGTAGCTCTTGGCTTCCTCAGCCCCCAGGATTTCCTCGGCAGTCACCCGGCTCCAGGCCTCGATGCCGCCTTCTTCGATCATGGCGGCTGCCTGATCGATGATCTCCATGGTGCGAGGGTGCAAAGCACCCGTGTCCACATGCAGGAAGAAAGGAATCGGCACACCCCATGAACGCTGGCGAGAGATACACCAGTCTGGGCGACCGGCAATCATGGCGCGCAGGCGATCCTGACCATTTTCCGGGTAGAAGCTGGTTTGCTCGATGGCTTCCAGTGCAATCTGGCGCAGCGTCTTTTCAGGCTTTTGGGCGGGGTCTGTGAAAACGCCTTCGCCTTCGTCCATGCGGATAAACCACTGTGCGGCAGCGCGATAGATGACAGGCGTCTTGTGGCGCCAGCAATGGGGGTAGCTGTGTTCCATGCTGGTGGTGTCCATCAGGCGGTTCGCCACCTTCAAGGCATCCAGAATCACGGGCACAGCCTTCCAGATATGCTGGCCGCCAAACATGGGCAGATCGGCTGCATACACACCGTTGCCTTGCACAGGGTTCAGGATGTCCTTGTACTCCATGCCATTGCTGACGCAGGAGTTGAAGTCATCCACACCATAAGCTGGTGCAGAGTGCACGATACCGGTACCGTCTTCGGCAGTGGCGTATTCGGCCAGGTAGATGGGCGAAATACGGTCGAAACCCTTGTCCACATGGGCCAGAGGGTGCTTGAAAGGCATGTGGTCAAGCTTCTCGCCCTTGGCAGTGGCCACCACGGTACCTTCGATCTTCCAGCGTGCCAGGCACTTTTCAACCAGTGCAGAAGCCAGAACCAGCAAGCCACGCTCGGTATCGACCAGGCTGTAGTCCAGATCAGGGTTGACGTTCAGTGCCTGGTTGGCAGGGATGGTCCAAGCGGTGGTGGTCCAGATGACCACAAAGGCTTCCTTGTCCAGCCTGGGCAGGCCGAATGCTGCCGCCAGCTTCGCCGGATCGGCGGCGGGGAACATCACGTCGAGTGTCTGGCTCTTCTTGTCGGCGTATTCGATTTCGAACTCTGCCAGCGAGGAAGCGCAGTCAAAGCACCAGTACACAGGTTTCAAGCCACGGTACACAAAACCGCGCTCCATCACCTTCTTCAAGGCGCGCAGCTCGGCGGCCTCGTTGGCGTAGTTCATGGTCTTGTAGGGATGGTCCCAATCACCCAGCACACCCAGGCGCTTGAAGTCCACCATTTGCTGCGCAATTTGCTCGGTGGCAAAGGCGCGGCTCTTGGCCTGCATTTCGTCGCGGGGCAGGTTACGGCCATGCAGCTTTTCGATGGCATTCTCGATGGGCAGGCCGTGGCAGTCCCAGCCCGGTGCGTACAGCGCGTCATAGCCTTCGAGCTGGCGGCTCTTGACGATCATGTCCTTGAGCACTTTGTTCACGGCATGGCCGATGTGGATCTTGCCGTTGGCGTAGGGAGGGCCATCGTGCAAGATGAACTTGGGTGCACCCGCGCGCGCCACGCGCAGCTTTTTGTACACACCTTGCTCATCCCATTCCTTGGCCCAGGCGGGTTCACGCTTGGGCAGATCGCCGCGCATCGGGAAAGGGGTGTCAGGCATGTTCAGCGTCGCACGGTAGGCGGACGCTTCGGGTTTGTTCGATTTCTGTTCAGACATGAGGGAACCTTGAAGGCGTGCCAAGCTGATTGCAGCCTGGCGAATAAAGCAGGGGTGGAGCACCGAGCGCAATGTCGGCGCCCGAGCTGACGAAGGCGAGCGTCAAATTCGGTCGCGCGTGGTTTGGCGACGGGTTTCGGTATACGAAGCGAAGAACGCGCGCGCGTCATCGCAGTCTTTGGCGATACCCTGGGTCAAGGCAGCCAGACTGTCGTATTTCAGCTCGTCATGCAGTTTGTGCAAAAGTTCCACGCGGATGATTTTACCGTAGGCACCTTCGCCACCCAGGTGAGCCGGCCAATCCAGACAATGGGTCTCCAGCAAGACCCGCCCGCCATTGACATCATTGGGGTCCAGTGAGGGACGTACCCCCAGGTTGGCCACACCGCGCAGTGGTGTTGCATCCAAGCCATGCACCAGAACGGCAAAGATGCCACTGGCAGCGGGTTTCCAGTGGTTGAAGCGCAAATTCAGGGTGCGAAAGCCATCCAGGGCACCGGGAGTGGTCTCTGCCAACTGGCGACCCAGTTTGCGGCCATGCACCACGTGACCAGAGATGGTGTAGGGGTGGCCCAGCATCTGGGCAGCCAATTCCATATTGCCTTCTGCCAGGGCCGCACGCACGGTGGTGCTGGAGACACGCTCGCCATGCACCTCGTAGCTGTTCATGCGAGCCACGTCAAAGCCTAGCTTCTGACCAGCAGTGTCCAGCATGGCATAGTCGCCAGCGCGTTTGGCACCGAATTTAAAATCATCGCCCACAAGCACATATTTGGCACCCAGACCTTCGAGCAGCACCTCTTGGATGAATGTTTCTGGCGGTTGACTCGCCAGCTGTTCGTTAAAGGGAAGCACGACCACCTGATCCACGCCGCAGAGCTTGAGTTGCGAGAGCTTGTCGCGCAATGTGCCTACGCGGGCCGGGGCTAATTCGGGCTTTTTGAACTTCTCGGCAAAGTAGTCTCGTGGATGTGGTTCAAACGTCAGCACGCAGGTCGGGATGCTGCGCTGCGCTGCTTCAGCGGACAGTAGAGCCAGCATGGCTTGGTGTCCACGGTGTACGCCATCAAAGTTGCCAATCGTGACAGCGCATTTGGGAGCCAATCCCGGGTGCTTGAATCCGCGAAAAATCTTCATCTCTATTGCTTAAGTTTTTATAGCTTGCAAAACCTGCCCCATGACATCGTGGTGGCAGTTTGTCACCGAAAGCAAGTATATTGCGCTAAGACCACGTGCTTGGCTCGATGCACAGGGCAGGCCGTCGGGCGTCCACCTGTTGTGCAAGGAGGCTGAACGTGAGAGTTTTGAAGCTGTCCGCCCATGGCTTGCCCCAGTCATGGATCACGCTGGAAGAGGCGGTGTTGCACTATGCCGCTGATGATGTGCGCTGGACCATGGGGTCTTCTGTCGCCATCTTTCGCGGCGGACACAATGCAGTGACGGGTTTGCAGTCCTGCATTGAGGTGCACAGCATCATCGGCACCAGGGGCGTACCACGCGTCAATCCCCATGAACTCAAACCCTGTCTGACCAACTCCAAGCTTTTCGCCCGAGATCGCAATATGTGCGCCTATTGCGGAAAAACTTTTGATGTGGACTATCTGACGCGTGAACACATCGTGCCTGTGTGTCAGAGCGGACAAAACACTTGGATGAATCTGGTGACGGCTTGCAAGAGCTGCAACCATCGCAAAGGCCCACGCACACCGGAGCAAGCGCGTATGCCGCTGTTGTATGCGCCTTATGTGCCCAGCATCTGGGAAGACTTCATCTTGCGCAACCGTCGCATCCTGGCAGATCAGATGGAGTTTCTACGCATGCATGTGCCTAAGACTTCTCGGCTGGTGCTGGATAAAGACCATGCTCAAGAGTTTGAATATTTCAGCAATGCCTGAAATCTTGATTTAGAGCATGGTGAAATCTAGGGTTTTCCCCTGGATTTGCGTCACCATGATTGTTCACGACCGCCCCAATGGGCTCACCCTCTTTGTCATGATGAGGGGGTCAATCTTGCAGCGCATCCGCTGGAAGCTTTGCCTGAACATCTTGCTGGCGCTGCTGGTGACGTTGGCCCATGGGTATCTGTTCGACATCAAGATCACGGTTACACCTATTCCATTCACCTTGATTGGCCTGCCGCTGGCCATCTTTTTGGGCTTTCGCAATAACACAGCGTATGACCGTTATTGGGAAGGACGCAAGCTCTGGGGGGATCTCAACATTCGTGCCCGAGTCATGGCACGCCAGTGTCTGAGCCTGATTCATATGGACCAGCCGCTGGATCCACGCAATCGTGCAGGCGATGTGCGGGTGCGCGTGGTGCATCGCACCCTGGCCCATGCGCATGCCTTGCGTGCGCAACTGCGCGGCCATATGGACGACAGGGCCGTGCAGCGTTGGCTGACCCAGGAAGACTGGGACAAGGTGCGTGACCTGCCGCTCAATTACCGTGGTGATGCCATTGTTCAAGCCAATGCCAATGATTTGACGCAAAGCATGCGGGAAGGGCGTATTGATGCCATCAACTACAACAAGATGGACGAAACCCTGACCTTCATGACATTTGCTGCCGCATCGTGCGAGCGCTTGCGCCACACGCCGATGCCGTTTTCGTACACCTTGCTGCTGCACCGTACGGCGCACCTGTATTGCTTTTTGTTGCCGTTTGGTCTGGTGGATGTCACAGGCTTTATGACTCCGTTTGTGGTGGCCATCGTGGCCTATACCTTCTTTGGCCTGGATGCCTTGGGGGATGAACTGGAAGAGCCTTTTGGCACAGACAACAACGATTTGCCGCTGGATGCCATGTGCCGCAGCATGGAAATGAATTTGCTGCATTTGCTTGGCGATCCGGAAATTCCTGCTCCCATGCAGCCCGTGCACAGCAAACTCACTTGATTGCTGCTTTGCGGCCATACAAAAAAAGCCACCTTTGGGTGGCTTTTTTTGTATGGAAAGGTAGGGTTGAAACCGTGTTTAGACTTCGCCAACCCCAGCGGTTTCCTGCATGCGGGCTGAGACTTCACCCAGATGATGCAGCGTGTCACCGTAGGTCATTTCCAGCTGCGTCAACTTCTTGAATTGGTGTGAAACGATGTACTCATCGGTGACGCCAATGCCACCATGCAGTTGCACTGCTTGCTGGCCTACAAAGCGCATGGATTGGCCCAGTTGCACACGTGCACGAGCAATGGCCCGGCGGCGTTGTGTGGCAGGCTGATCCAGCTGCAAGCTGGCGTAATAGCTCATGGAGCGAGCCAGCTCCAGTTGCATCTTCATGTCCGCCAGACGATGGCGCAGGGCCTGGAAGCTGGCAATGGCCACACCAAACTGCTTGCGCTGATTCAGGTAATCAGCCGTGATGCTCAGCACCTGATCCATCACACCCACTGCTTCTGCACAGACGGCTGCGCCGCCGGTGTCAACAGCCAATTCCAGCGCAGCCAGGCCTTCACTGCTGACCAGGGTGGCAGGACTTTGAACCGTTTCTACTTCAGCCGCACGACTGCCGTCCTGAGTGATATAGCCCTGGGTGCTGACGCCTGTCGCTGTGCGCTCCACCAAGAATAGCGCCTGTTGGCCGTTGAGCATGGCCGGAACCAAGAATGCATCGGCTTGGTCGCCGGCAGGGACCAGGCTTTTTCGCGCAGTCAGCACATAACCATCGCCGTTTTGTGTGGCCTGTGCTTCGCACTGATCCAGGCGGTAGCGGGCGCGGCGCTCTTGATGGGCGATTACCACCACTGCTTCACCACTGGCAATGCGCGGCAACCATTCGGCCTGAAGCGCTTCAGGTGCATATTGATTCAGTACTTTGGCTGCAATCAGACTTTGTGCCACCGGCTCCAGCACCATGCCGCGCCCCATCTCCTCCATGACCACCATGGCCTCTACGGCACCCATGTCCATGCCGCCCTGTTCTGCAGGCACGTTGAGCGCTGTCAGTCCCAACTCGGCGAGTGCATTCCAGGTATCGCGGCTGAATCCGCCTGCATTGACGGCTGCACGGCGGTGCTCAAAAGTGTAGGCTTTGTCCACCCAGCGGCGGGCTGCATCACGCAGTTGTTGCTGGTCATCAGAAAAATCGAAATCCATACATTTCTCCTGTTGCTGGGTGTTCGTTGGGCAATGGCACTTTGTGCCTGACAACCCAGCAAAGATTTAAGCGGAGTCTCCTCTCGGAGGGGAGCAGTCAGGGCGCACGTGGCGCGGACTGCCACGAGCTATTAACCGAGCAAGGTCTGCGCCACGATATTGCGTTGCACCTCATTGCTGCCACCGTAGATGGTGGTTTTGCGGAAGTTGAAGTAAGCCCCTGCCAGAGGAGCATTGCCTACGGCTCCGCCGGGGAAGTTGCCTTGCCATCCAGCTTCCATGGCCTCTTCAATGAAGGGCAGGCTGTAGGGGCCTGCGGCCAGCATCATCAGCTCGGTGTAGCGCTGCTGGATCTCGCTGCCCTTGATCTTGAGCAGTCCCGCAATATCCAGCGAATTCTTGCCACTCTTCTCTGCAGACAGCACGCGCAGCACAAGCATCTCCAACGCAATGATGTCCACCTCCAGCAAGGCGATCTGATCGCGGAAGCGGCTGTCTTCCCACACGCCTTCTTGTCTCGCAATGCGTTTGAGGCGTTCCAGTTCGCGTTTAGAGCGGTTCACGTCGGCAATATTGGTGCGCTCGTGTGCCAGCAGGTGTTTGGCATACGTCCAGCCTTTGTTTTCCTCACCGATCAGGTTCTCAACTGGAACCTTCACATTGTCGAAAAATACCTCGTTGACTTCACTCTCTCCATTGAGCAGCTTGATGGGGCGCACAGTCACACCTGGGCTTTTCATGTCCAGCAGCAAGAAGCTGATACCGGTCTGCGGTTTGCCTTCATTGCTGGTGCGTACCAGGTTGAACATCCAGTCGCCGTGCTGGCCCAGGGTGGTCCAGGTTTTTTGACCATTGACGATGTAGTGATCGCCCTGTCGCTCGGCCCGGGTTTTCAGGCTTGCCAAGTCAGAGCCCGATCCAGGCTCCGAGTAGCCCTGGCTCCACCAGACTTCACCACTGGCAATGCCGGGTAGAAAGCGCTTTTGCTGTTCGGGTGTGCCGTAGGCCATGATGACTGGGGCGACCATGACGGGGCCAAAAGGCAAGATGGTGGGAGCTCCTGCCAGTGCCAGTTCTTCCGCAAACAAATGTTTTTGCACGGCCCCCCAGCCCGGGCCGCCAAACTCTTTGGGCCAACCGTAGGCCAGCCAGCCTCTTTTGCCAAGCACCTTGGCCCAGCCCTGGATGTCATCACGGCTGAGGCGCAGGCCATCGCGCACTTTGGTGGCCAGTGCGGGGTCAAGGTTGTCATTGAGCCAAGCGCGTACTTCTGCGCGGAAGGCCTGTTCTTCGGGCGTGTATGCCAGGTCCATGCAAGTGCTCTCCTAGTTAGCTGTCCGGGCAGCAAGCCCGTCATGACTGAGAGATTGCCGCTGTATACCACTGCGTAACAACAGGGGGAACGCGCAGAACTTGTCGCCTAGGTGCCTTGCACGCTAGAGAATTCCGTTAGTCGGAATCTCCAAGCGCCGCGCAAAGCCGCTGTACCTGGGCTTCCAGTGCAGCCAGGCGGGTTTCCAATGCCTCGATACGACCTTCATCGGCGGGGGGGCAGTTTGTGGCGCCGGCGCCACTGGAGGCAGGGAGCACAGGCGTGCCGCACAGCAATTGGGCCCAGCGTGCCTCGCGTGCTCCCGGGGCTTTGGGTAAAAGGCGCACCAAGGCACCACCTTTTTCTTCGCTGCGCTCCTGCAACTCCTCCAGAAAGGCTTCAACCGAGCCTGTGTCCGCAAAACGATGCCAGCGCTCGGCGTTCGTGCGCAGCTCTGCCGCAGTTTGTGGGCCGCGCAGCATCAGCAGTCCGAGCAGAGCGCTGGATTGGCTGGGCACACCGAGCACGCGCTCAAAGTTGTGTTCCCAGCGCATGGCTCGCTGGCCGCTCACCTCAATCACCAAGTGGCGCTCACGCAAGCTGTCCAGCGCAGCCAGAATTTCTGCGTCACTCAGCGTCATGACTGGATCTCGGCTGGTTTTTTGGTTGCAGCCACTTGCCAGGCTATTGAGAGTCATGGGGTAGCTGTCGGGCACCGTGCGTGCTTTCTCCATGAGGGTGGCAAGCACACGTGCTTCAGTCGGAGACAAGGGAAAGTTCTGATGATCGAAGGTCATGGCAGGGATAATTGCGGCGCAATGAAAAACATCGTGATTTTGATCTCGGGCGGCGGATCCAATATGGCTGCCATTGTGAACGCAGCCAAACAGCAGGACTGGGCGCGCCGTTATGGCGCGCGCGTGGCTGCCGTGGTCAGCAACAAGGCTGATGCCAAAGGGCTGATTTTCGCCAAGGAGCAAGGGATTGCCACCGAGGTTCTGGATCACAAGCAGTTTGACAGTCGAGAGGCCTTTGACGCGCAATTGGCACAGGTTATTGATCGGTACGACCCCGCCGTGGTGGTGCTGGCAGGCTTTATGCGCATTTTGACGCCGGGTTTTGTGCAGCACTTCGAAGGCCGTATGGTCAATATTCATCCTTCTTTGCTACCTGCGTTTACCGGTTTGCATACACATCAGCGCGCCATTGACGCGGGCTGCAAGTTTGCTGGGTGTACCGTGCATGGCGTCACAGCCGAGCTTGATGTGGGGCCCATTCTGGAGCAAGCGGTGGTGCCCATCCTGCCCGAAGACACGGCGCAGACGCTGGCTGCGCGCATTCTCACGCAAGAGCACATCATTTATCCGCGTGCGATTGCAGCATTGCTGCAAAAACAGTCCTGAGCATCTTTGGACTGCAGTCTGCGCGCTGTTATGGCCAGCATGACTAGCTTTTGCAGTCTTTCATGGCTGCAGCAAGCGCGGGTTGACCTGTTGCACATAGCTTGTCAGTTGCGGCAGTGCGGTCCGCATCGCTGCGATTCTGACTGAGCTTGAACTTGGCCTCCACGCGCTCCACTGCTACTTCCAGGCCGACAATGTGTTCCAGCCTTTCAAGCAACGCATCGTGTGGCATGTCTTTAGGCCCCCATGGGCCTGCAGGGTCGGGCAGCAGTGCATGGATGTGGTTTTCATGTGTGCGTGTGAGCTTGCCAAGCACTCGCAACAAAAAGCGCGGATCAGTATGCAGGCGCACGCGACCGTGGATATGCACCACACGGTAGTTCCAGGTTGGAACCAGGAGGTGCGTGGCTTTTTTGCTTGGATACCAATTCGGTGAAATATAGGCTTGCTCAGCTCTGAAGATCACCAATACCTGATCACCATCGTGCAGCCGCTGTGCCAGCGGATTGGCCTTGGCGACATGGCCAATCAGGCGTATGCCACCAGCTTCAGGCTCCAGGGTTTCCAGCTCCCAAGGAATATGGTCGGCATCGAGCCCTCCCGTGTGCATGTGCACCAATGCGCCCAAGGGGTGGGCGCGTACCAGATTCAGAGCGTCTTGCGCATCGGCAGGTTCAAAGTGCGTAGGGATGTACATGGCTGAAGATGGCGGTAAGGCTTCAAACAATTCAGGTCATCATGCTGGAGAATGAGCTGGCCGGGGGAGGGGGGGCATCCAGCTAGGTCCCGGCGATCAATCTGGAGCCTGGACTTTGGAAAAGCGCGCTTGCGTGATGCCGTCAACCTCCACCGTTTCATTGAACATCGCAGCAGGGCGTACCCATAAGCCGTGCTCTCCATACAGAGCGCGGTACAGCGTCATGGGCTCCAGTGTTTCGCTGTGCCGCACGGTGTCGATCACCTCATACATCATGCCCTTGTAGTGGCGGTACAAGCCGGGCGGGGTTGTGATCATCGGGGGTAAGTTGTCAGAATCCATGCTGGAAACCCATAAATAGTGAGCGCCAGATGTTAATTGGGCACCTCTTGGATGCAAAGTCCCGGTTGCACGCATCAAGTGCCCTTCACTGTGCGCAGCATCAGCATCCAGTGTTGTGTCGGGAATTGTGGGCAGTGGGACAATAGCGGCTATGCATCCCAAAGCCCTTCTCGACGCTTGCGCTGAACTGGTCAAGCTGACCCTCCAATTCCAGCACCCCGCTGACGCCGTGGTGTCCCGTTATTTTCGCGATCACCGCAATCTTGGCCCCCGTGAGCGGGCGACGTTGGCCGAAACCACCTATACCGTGCTGCGCAAGAAAACCTTGTTTGAAGCACTGGCACGCTCTGGCTCGGGCCCCAAAGAGCGTCGTCTGGCCATTTTGGGCTTTCACGCGCCGCGCAATTTTCTGAAGGCTGCATTGAGCGAGCAGGAAGCCAAGTGGCTTGATGACTGCGACGCCGTCAAGCCAGAAGAGTTGCTGCCGCAGCACCGCCACAATCTGCCGCAATGGATGGCAGATGCTCTGCAAGCGCAGGTGGGCGACCAGTTTGAAGCCTTGGCTGCAAGCATGCTGGAGCCAGCTCCGTTGGATTTGCGCGTGAACGCCTTGAGCGCCAAGCGTGATGCTGTGCAAAAAGAGCTGGCAGCAGAAGGCGTGAAGCTGCAGCCCACACCGTTTTCCCCTTGGGGACTGCGTACGGATGAAAAGCCTGCGCTGACCAAACTGGCTGCCTTCAAGGATGGCCGTATTGAAGTGCAAGATGAAGGCTCGCAACTGCTGGCCTTGCTGCTGGACGCCAAACGCGGCGAAATGGTGGTGGACTTTTGTGCTGGTGCGGGTGGAAAAACGCTGGCCATCGGCGCACAAATGCGTAATACAGGACGTCTGTATGCATTTGACGTGTCGGCCCACCGCCTGGAGGCTCTCAAACCCCGTTTGGCGCGCAGCGGTTTGTCCAACGTGCACCCTGCGGCCTTGGCGCATGAGCGGGATGAGCGCGTCAAGCGTCTGGCGGGCAAGATTGACCGTGTGCTGGTGGATGCGCCTTGCTCGGGCTTGGGGACTTTGCGCCGCAACCCTGATTTGAAGTGGCGTCAGGACGAAAAGGCTGTGGCCGAGTTGAATGAAAAACAACGCTCCATTCTGAGCAGCGCGGCACGCATGGTGAAGTCTGGTGGTCGTCTGGTGTATGCCACTTGCTCGGTTTTGCCTGAAGAAAACGAGCGCATTGCGGAGGCTTTTCAAAAGGCTCACCCTGACTTCGTGCCACTTGATGCTGGAGAAGTGCTGACCCAGTTGAAGGTGGAGAACGCCAATGGACTTTGTGCGGGCGGTGAAACAGGTACGCAATATGTGCGTCTGTGGCCCCATACCCATCAGACCGATGGTTTCTTTGCCGCCGTGTGGCAGCGTAAGTAAAGCGCGTATTTCCCTGTCTATAGCAGCCCTGCAGCGCCATGTTGCAGGGCTTTTTTTTATAGCGTTGATTGCAGCAGCTGTACGCATTTGCTGTATTTGTGAGTGAATGTTCCCATTGGCTTTTCTTGTGTGCAGCGGTAACCATGGAGGTCTCCTACCCCTTCATGGTTATTGCCTGGGCACCATGTTGGGACACCCCAGCCAGTGCCTTGTACTGCAGATGGGTGGAACCAAACCAAGGAGTGCATCATGACCCATCCAAGTGATTCCAGAGACCCAGCTTATGTGCCGCCGCTTGAGGGCGAGCTGGGTGAACACCCTGTAGGCACGAGTGTGGGGGCTGCAGGTGGTGCTCTAACCGGCGCAGCGATTGGTAGTGTGGGCGGCCCTATCGGCGTGGCCGTGGGTGCCGTGGTCGGTGCGGTGGTAGGTGGCTTGGCTGGCAATGGCGCGGCGGAGTTGATCAACCCTACAGAAGAAGATGCGTACTGGCGCGACGCTTATGCGAAAGAGCCATACTACTCCAGCAACTATAGCTATGACGACTACGCCCCAGCCTATCGGGCCGGCTATACCAGCCGCATGGAGGGTAAGGAAAACTGGAACGATGCCCGTAGCGAATGGGAGCGGCGCTGGGATGAAGAGCACGCCAATGGCCGCTTGAAGTGGCAGGACGCCGAACCTGCCGTCAAATCAGCCTGGGAGCGAGCGAACAAGGCCTACGTGACCCAGAATCAAGGGTGACTTGCCGCGCACCGCCGATGCGAAGCGAGGCTACGGTTTCCCTAGGGCTGGGCAGCAGCTTCAATCTAGCCAGCGTTCCCCCGCAAGTTAACTATTCGCGGGGGCGCTGAAATGGGTATGTGCTTTAGTTTGTGCTTGTTTCTAGAGGAGGCGCCCCAGGCGCTTTTCGAGCTGTTTCTTTTCCCACGCTGCATCAAAGAACGGCATCCATTGGAGTGTCGCGGCTGCATGGAATGCGATCCCAATTCCCCAGCCCAAAGCTGGCCAGTAAAACCAGAGAATGTGGGGTGTGACCAAAAGATTGATGGCGGCAAGCAAAGTGATGACGATGAGGTACTTGACCAAGTGCAGGCAAAACCTCTTGAGCTGACGTACTTGGCGTAACGCAATCCGCTCATCTTGGGTGCGGGTAGATGCTGAAGGCATGGCAGTTTCACTCGATAAGATGGAGAAATCGATCTCTAAGACCGAAGCGAGTGACTTCAGGGATTCTGTGCTGGGCATGCTGCCGTTTTCAATACGCTGGATGGTGCGCACACTGAGCCCGCTGAGTTCGGCCAGTTGTTGCTGCGACCAGCCTCGCTGCAGCCTAAGTTTCTGGAGGTGCATAGAGATTCCTTTCGTCACACCGCAGACTGCCATCTGAACGCAAAACTCACCACGACATGCAGGCGACACGGAGGTGACATCTGCATGACTTCAGAGGAGTAACTGATAGCGGCGGCCAATGAACAGGCTGTGTACGAAACCTTGAGTCTTCCCGGGCAAGCACTTCCTCGTACCATCCGCAGATGACTGCACAGTACGAAAACCTTCCCGCACTGGATATGTGGAGGGATTTTTTCAAAGTTACCCCTTCGGAGCATCCTGCTGAGCGCCAGATGCGTGCTCGACGTATGGCCGGTTTTATATGGGCCAAGGCCCAGCCAGACACTGCAACAGCCGATCTTGCTGCACCAGTACCTGCGCCTGCAGTCTTCAGCGAAAGCTCCTCCGGACTGGCATCGGCGGGTAAAAAAGCGATCCAGGCTGAACGGGAGTGGGTTCGTGCTCAGTGGGGCTTTGTGCCAAGCTGGGTGAAGTCAGCCAAAGATGCCAAACTGCGTGCCCCAAAATTATTGGTGGCGCTCAATGAAACCGTGAGCACGGCCCAGGCTTTTCGGGATGCGTGGCTGGCAGGACAACGCTGCATCATTCCCATGCAGGCGTTTTATGTCGACGATTTGCGTACTGGCAAGCCTGTGCCCACACGCATTGCTCGTGTCGATGGACAGCCTATGGGGATCGCTGGTGTTTGGGGCAGCTGGAAAGATCCAGAAACTGGTGCTGAGTTGTTGAGCTATGCCGTTTTGACCGTCAACGCCAACAGCCATGCATTGATGCGCCGTTATGGCCCACAAGGTGCGGATCGGCGCATGCCCGCTGTTTTGGGCGAGGGAACATATGACGCTTGGTTGACCGCTCGACCTGAAAAAGCACGTGAATTCTTGAGAGCCTATCCGGCCAACTGGCTGCTGGCCAACCCTGTGGAAAACAAACAGGGCAAAAAGCCCAAAGGTATTTTTTGACCAAGGGCATGTCTGCAGGCTGCATATTGCTGCAGCAGGAGTGCAGAGCATGTCGGTTGAGCCGTCCCTTTGCAAGGGATGCTGTCAGACCATTTATTAGCTGCACCTAAGGACTTTCTGGTGCTTCGGATGGGGCAGACAGTGGGCGCTTGAGTGGCCAGTCCAGATGGATTTCAGCCAGCATGCGAGGCTCGGCATTTGATGCATCAGGTGTGCGGATCTCCAATGCTTCAATACGAATACCCTGCACATGCTTTGGCAGCGAGAGCGTGTGCGATTGCTGGTAGTTATACCCACGGATCAAGGCTGCTTCTTTGCCAGGAATGCGGCGTACCTGTACCCAGTGCTTCACGGTAAGTTGCGTGCCTTGAATCTCTTGCTCGGTACGAATGCGTTGCAGTCGGTTGATGCTCAATCCGCCGGATGCAATATTGCCCTGCAGCGTGTAGCCCAAGCTGTTGTGGGTGGCGTGTTCAAGCCTAATGGCGGGCTCCAGGCGCTCATTGACAACAACAAATCGGGTGCGGAAATGCCTGGTTTTCGTATCCGGATCAATGAGTTCTACCCTTTGTGGCTTGACCAGAAGGGTGGTCACTACCGGTTCCGTGCTGGATGCGTGCACCTTCAAAACGATGACACCTGCGCAGAGCGTCAATAACAGCTTGTTCATGGCAAGGCTTGAAAGGGAGAGTTGTCACTCCTGCTGAGAAAAGTACTGCGCAGCGTGACGAGTGCACCATCGTAGCGCACCTGACTGGGTATGGGCTTGGTAGATAAAGGAGTAACGATTGGTGCCTGATGAACAGGCACCATGTATCAGGAGAGGCGATTTTTAAGCGCTGGCGGACTCTTCCAAGAGTGCATCAACTGAGGCGTGTGCGGCCAAAGTCTGGGCACAGGCGTTGGCTGCCTCTTCTCCCTTTTTCACAAAGTGGCTGCGGAAAAAGTCGAGCAAATCTTCGGAGGGCTGGAAGTTGTAGGGTGTCAGTGCCACCGAGAACACGGGCACGCCGGTATCGAGTTGCACGCGCATGAGGCCGTCCACGACGGCGGCGGAGACAAACTCGTGGTGGTAAATACCTCCGTTGACGATGACGGCGCAGCCAATCACGGCATCAAATTTGCCTGAGTCAGCGAGTTTTTTCGCCATGAGCGGAATTTCAAAGGCTCCAGGCACTTCTACCTGGTGAATGCGTGCAGGCGCAGCACCAAGGATTTGCAGTTGCCGGGCACAGGCATTGCGTGCGTTGTGCACCACATCGCTGTGCCAGTTGGCACTGATGATGGCGATACGGGCCTGTGCCAACGCTGCCTGGGTTTCAGCTGGTGTGGCGGAAGGGGTCAAGGTCTGATTCATGGTTTGAGTCTTTCTAAGACGTAGAACAAATGAATCAGGGCGCGCGAAGGCAGACGCAGCCAAGAACAGGCGCGCAGACAAGCGCACTGTCCAAAAGCTGGATAGGACTAGCTTCACGTTTCTCTTTCATCCGGACTGTTACCGTCGGCCCAAGAATCTCACTTGGTCTGCTGACCTTGCACAATTGCTTCTGCAAGCGCTCGCGGGCTTGCAACCAAGGTTGCTCACCGCCGGTGGGGAATTTCACCCCGCCCTGAGAACGTATGTCGCTACTTTCAATAAGCGGCGACAAAGTTGATTCTATGCCTAGCCGGAGATCGTTCCAAGTTGCGCATGCAATAAAAAAGCCCTCCAAAGAGGGCGCTTCACATGCAAAAAATGCATGCAAGGAGTGTTGAAAATGTTTACCGCTTTTTGGTGATGAGATCCAAATAGGACTCGTGAAGCAGCGAGTCCAGCGGAACCCCGAGCTTCTCCATGAGCATTTCGGTAATCATTGCACCATTGGATGAGGGCTCGTTATCTGCGAGTTCAGTCTGGATCTCAATGAAGTGGCCAAGGTCCTGAATCCAGTCAACATGCACGCGTGTGCGGTCAACAAAGAACAAAGTGCGCATTTTCTTCACACGCCCAATCTGACCATAAGCATGGCTGAGCAGGGCCCGCAGCGAGTCAGGCTGGGTGGTGGGTGATTTGGAAAAAATGGATTCGTCCGGGCCGCTCTTGGCGCTGCGCTGATAAAAGATCAGCTCTCCGTTGCCGTCACTGAACTGGCGCAGCGTGAGTCGTCCGTTGTTACATTGGAAGTAGGTGTCATCCTGGCTGATGAGCGCGGGGCCGGCTGTGGCGAGCTGGCTGATCCTTCCTCGGAGCATGTCAAGGTCATCAATGCGTGCTTTGATCTCGATGCTTCGTGCCATATGCTCTCCCTCTAGAAAATTATCAATCCATCGTATGCGATCAGCATAAACCGCAACCTTTTAGTGCGTTAAAAGCTTGCTGCATGGGTGTGATGCATCTCGACTGAACTGTTGCAGAACAGCCAGTGCAATCATGATGTGATCAAAGTCCTTGAACTGGATTGCCTTGCTCTGGCTGAAGCGCTTGAAGTGCGTGAAGTGCAGCCCAAGTATTGGCCTGGGAATAAAAAAACCGCCTCCAGCTTGCGCTGTGGCGGTTTTTTTCCGAGAGCCGGCTGAATTACTTCAGCTTGGCTTCCTTGTACTCGACGTGCTTGCGAGCCTTGGGGTCGAACTTGATGATCGACATCTTTTCAGGCATCGTCTTCTTGTTCTTGGTTGTGGTGTAGAAGTGACCTGTGCCAGCAGTCGAAGCCAGCTTGATCTTTTCGCGTCCGCCTTTAGCAGCCATTTTTATGCTCCTTGAGGAAATTAAGCCTGGCCACGAGCACGCATGTCTGCGAGCACGGAGTCGATGCCGTTCTTGTCGATCAGACGCAGGGCAGCGCTGGAAACACGCAGGCGCACCCAGCGGTTTTCGCTCTCAACCCAGAAACGACGGTACTGCAGGTTGGGCAGGAAACGACGCTTGGTCTTGTTGTTTGCGTGGGAAACGTTGTTGCCCACCATGGGCTTCTTGCCCGTAACTTCACATACGCGTGCCATTTGGACACTCCGATATTTGAAACGGTCGCCGACTCCGGAACCTTGCAGGAGCAAAGATGTGTCGACAACCTCACCTCGCCAGATAAAGGGTGGCGGTAACCCAAATTTGTTGCAGCAGGTGCCGTGCAAGCACAGTCCAATTGCAGCAAAGCCAGCGATTATACGGGCTTTCTGAAAAAAGGCGTGAGACGACAGGGTTTTAGCATGCCGTCCCGCGTCGTTTAAAGCTTATTGGTCCAGGAAGCGTTGGGCATCCAGTGCTGCCATGCAGCCTGTGCCAGCGCTGGTGATGGCCTGACGGTACACATCATCTTGCACGTCGCCAGCAGCGAACACGCCAGGGACACTGGTTTGGGTGGCAAAGCCCTTGCGGCCACCCTGGGTGACGATGTAGCCGTTTTCCATCTCCAACTGCCCCTTGAAAATATCGGTGTTGGGTGAATGCCCAATGGCGATGAAGCAGCCTTGCAGGGCGATATCTTCGGTCGAACCGTCTTGGGTGCTCTTGATGCGGATGCCCGTGACGCCAGATGTGTCTCCGAGCACTTCATCCAGAGTGAAGTGAGTTTTGAGTTCAATCTTGCCTTCTCTGACCTTCTCCATCATCTTGTCAACCAGGATGGGTTCAGCTGTGAACTTGTCGCGGCGGTGCACCACAGTCACCTTGGATGCAATGTTGGACAGGTACAACGCTTCTTCGACAGCAGTGTTGCCGCCACCAACCACACATACGGGTTGTTCACGGTAGAAGAAACCATCGCAAGTGGCGCAGCCGGAAACACCGCGGCCCATGAACGCTTCTTCCGAAGGCAGGCCGAGATATTTGGCCGAGGCACCAGTGGCAATGATCAGGCTGTCGCAGGTGTAGGTGCCGCTGTCACCGGTCAAGGTGAAGGGGCGCTGAGAGAGATCCACGCTGTGAATGTGGTCAAACACCAGCTGAGCCTTGAAGCGTTCGGCGTGCTCCATGAAGCGCTGCATCAGCTCAGGGCCCTGCACACCATTGACATCTGCGGGCCAGTTGTCGACTTCGGTGGTGGTCATCAATTGACCGCCTTGGGCCATGCCCGTCACCAACATCGGGTTGAGGTTGGCGCGCGCGGCATAGATGGCAGCGGTATAGCCGGCAGGGCCGGAGCCCAGAATCAAAACTTTGGCGTGTTGGTTGTTGGACATGTTGCTTTTCAAAGAGGGCGCTGTGCACGGATGCAGCGCAGTTGAACACTCGAATTGGCACCATTGCAGGCATGGAAAGCTTGCTGTGGTCAGTCTTGCATTGTAGAAAGCTGGCGGTGTCCTTGGGATGCGTATCCATAAACTGGCTCATAGCCGCAGGCTACTAGGATCTGCGTGCCTCAAGATATGCGGTACACGATGGTTCTGTGGTTCTTGTTGCCGTGCATGGAAACAGAAGAAGCGGTGTGACTGAAAGGCTGGAAACTGCAGGGGGCAACTGGCGTGACGTGTTGCTTGAATGCACCGCCAATATGGGCGTTGTTGCAAGTGCTTGCACTGGCGTTGCAACCGTTTGTGTAGTCTGTCACGCGCCTAAGGTAAGCTTCCGTCTGCGTATGACTTATTCCTCCAATGCACTGAACGCAAATTCTTCCAAATCCGCGCCCCGAAATGGTCTGGCGCGCTTTGGTCATGAGATTTGTTTGATCGCAGGGTCGCTGGGCCTGTTTTTCTGGTTGCTGGCGATGTTGAGCTATTCCATTGTCGATCCGGCGTGGTCCACCTCGGGCAGCGGCGATGGCGGCATGGTGCACAACTGGATGGGGCGCCTGGGTGCCATGGTGTCGGATGCCTGTTACTTCGGCTTCGGCATGTCGGTGTGGTGGCTTTTTTTGATTGCTGCATATACCTTGGCACGTTCCGCTTTGCGCTGGGTACGCGGTTTGAGCATGCCGGATATCTCGGTGGCCGAGCGCCTGAAATGGTGGTTTGGCGTGTTTTTGCTGGTCGGTGTGAGTTGTGCCCTGGAATGGTCGCGTTTGTACCGCTTTGAATCGCTATTGCCCGGCCATGCAGGTGGTGTGGTGGGTTACTCCTTGGGGCTTACGGGGGTGCGCTGGTTGGGCTTTACCGGCTCGGGTCTGATTGGCATTTTGCTGATGGTGGTGGCGCTGTCTCTGGTGTTCCGGTTTTCCTGGGGGCGCTCTGCAGAAAAGCTGGGTGGTTGCATCGAAGCTTTGGTGCGCCTGAATCAGCAAAAGCGTGAAAAGGTCAAGGATCTGGCAGAGGGCCGCAAGGCTGCGCAAGCGCGTGCCAAGGTGCTGGAAGAAGAGCGCATCGAAATAGAGGAGACACACCACGAGCCGGTGCTGATCATTACGCCGACTGCGCCTGCGGCGGCTCCCAGCGAGCGGGTGCTCAAAGAGCGCCAAAAACCGCTGTTTCAAGATACGCAGATGCATGAAGGGGGCTTGCCGCAAGTGGACTTGCTGGATGCGCCGCCGGTCAAGCAAGAAACAGTGTCTGCAGATACGCTGGAGATGACCAGCCGTCTGATAGAGAAAAAGCTCAAGGACTTCGGGGTCGAGGTGCGCGTGGTGCAGGCTACGCCGGGCCCGGTGGTGACGCGCTACGAAATCGAGCCTGCCACTGGGGTGAAGGGTTCGCAGGTCGTGAATCTGGCCAAAGACCTGGCACGTTCGCTGTCACTGGTGTCGATTCGTGTGATCGAGACGATCCCTGGGAAAAACTATATGGCGCTGGAATTGCCCAACGCCAAGCGCCAGTCGATTCGCCTGTCCGAAGTGCTGGGCTCTCAGGTCTACCATGAGGCCAAGAGCCTGCTGACCATGGGACTGGGCAAGGACATTGAAGGCAAGCCGGTGGTTGCTGACTTGGCCAAAATGCCCCACGTGCTGGTGGCGGGTACCACGGGTTCCGGTAAATCTGTGGGTATCAATGCCATGATCTTGTCGCTGCTGTACAAGGCAGAGGCCAAGGATGTGCGCTTGCTGATGATTGACCCCAAGATGCTGGAAATGTCGGTGTATGAAGGTATTCCACATCTGCTTGCGCCTGTGGTGACGGATATGAAGCAGGCTGCCAATGGCCTGAACTGGTGCGTGGCAGAAATGGAGCGCCGCTACAAGCTGATGTCCAAGCTGGGTGTGCGCAATCTGGCTGGCTACAACACAAAGATTGGTGAAGCCAAGGCAAAGGGCGAAATCATTGGTAACCCTTTCAGCCTGACGCCTGAGTCACCGGAGCCGCTGGATCGTCTGCCACACATTGTCATCATCATTGATGAGCTGGCCGATCTGATGATGGTGGTGGGCAAGAAGATTGAAGAGCTGATTGCCCGTCTGGCGCAAAAGGCCCGCGCTGCAGGCATTCACCTGATTTTGGCCACCCAGCGTCCCAGCGTGGATGTGATTACAGGCTTGATCAAGGCAAACATTCCGACACGTATTGCCTTCCAGGTGTCATCCAAGATTGATAGCCGGACCGTTCTAGATCAGATGGGCGCTGAAAGCCTGCTGGGCATGGGTGACATGCTTTATATGGCCAGCGGCACAGGTTTGCCTATTCGCGTGCACGGCGCTTTTGTGTCAGACGATGAAGTACATCGGGTCGTGAGTTATTTGAAGGAACAAGGCGAGCCCGATTACATCGAAGGAGTATTGGAAGCCGCTGTTTCGGAAGACGGCGGCGTCGATGGTGATGGTGGTGAAGGTGGTGAGAAAGACCCCATGTACGACCAAGCCGTGGAGATTGTTTTGAAAGACCGCAAGGCCAGTATCTCGTACGTACAGCGCAAGCTGCGTATTGGTTACAACCGCTCGGCCAATTTGCTGGAGCAAATGGAAAGTGCGGGCTTGGTGAGTTCTCTCACCAGCAGCGGTCAACGTGAAGTTTTGGTGCCTGCGCGTCCTGAATAAATAGTGGCCGCAGGTGCGGCACTAGGAAGGAACTGAAGAATGAAGAAAAGCTTAGGCGTGTTGGCTGTACTGGGTGTCTTGCCCCTGGCATCGTGGGCTGATGGCCTGCAAAGCCTGGAGCACTTTATGCGCACGGCCAAGGCGGGACAGGCGCAATTCACACAGACAGTGACATCGCCTGCAAAAGAAGGGCAGCCTGCGCGCAGCAAAACCAGTAGTGGAAATTTTGAGTTTCACCGCCCAGGGCAGTTCAAGTTCGTCTATACCAAACCGTTTGAGCAAACCATCGTCGCTGATGGCAATACGGTGTGGTTGTATGACGTGGATTTGAATCAGGTCACACAGCGCAAGCAGGCCGATGCCTTGGGGAGTACACCTGCTGCCATTTTGGCCTCTGCCAATGACCTTTCAGGCCTGCAAAAGGATTTCACCTTGAAGGCGGTGCCGGACGAAGACGGGCTGCAATGGGTAGAGGCTACGCCAAAGGCGGCCGAAGGCCAGTTGAAAAATGTGCGCGTGGGCTTTCAGGGGGAAACCTTGGCGGCCATGGACATTCTGGATGGCTTTGGTCAACGCTCGGTGATCCGTTTCAACAATCTGCAAGTTCTGCCATCGCTGCCAGCGGGGCACTTCAAGTTTGAAGTACCTGCGGGCGCGGACATCATGCAGCAGTAAACAGCTTGTATCGGCTATAAAAAAGCCCCGCTGGTTATGCCAGCGGGGCTTTTTTGGGGGGGGGAGATCTTTATGAGGTGCTGGCTCTAGACCGTATGCGATCGAGCATGACTGCAGCCAGCAAGACCAATGCCACAGGAATCAGCCAGCCCAGGCCGATGCTGCTGCCTGGAAGGTTGGTGAGCGCAGAGGGGAGAATGCTCTCAAAACCTGCAGCTTTGATGCCATCGATCAAACCGAAAATCAAGGCCACGGACATGACGGGGATGAACACGCGGCGATGGTTGCGCCACAGTTTGGATAGCAGCCCCAGGGCAATCAGTGCAATGGCTACAGGGTAGATGGTGTAGAGCACCGGGACGGCCACGGCAATCAGTTGCGCAAGACCTTGGTTGGCCACGGCTGCGCTGAAGACAGACATGACAATCACGACGGTGCGGTAGCTCACGCCCAGCAATTGGCTGAAATAGGCTGAGCAGGCGCTTACCAGGCCTACGCCAGTGGTCAGGCATGCCAGCAAAATGACAGCAGCCAGCAGCACGATGCCGCTGGTGCCAAAAGTGCGCTCCACGTAGGAAGTCAGAATCTGCACACCGCTGGCGTCTGCGGCGACGACCGTACCGCTCATGGCACCCAGATAGATCAGTGAAACATAGACCAAGCCCAGGCCGGTGGCTGCAATCAGGCCTGCCAGGATGGTGTAGCGTGTGTGCAGTCTCGAGTCGGTAACGCCAGCGGCCTTGATGGACGCGACAATCACAATGCCAAAGACCAGAGATGCCAGTGCATCCATGGTCTGGTAGCCCTGTACAAAACCCTGAGCCAGAGCAGCGCCCGAGGATGCATAAGCTGCTGCAGGGGTGGTGATGTCTCCGGCGGGGAATAGAGCGGCGGCTCCTCCCAGAATGGCCAGCACCAAAATCAGTGCTGGAGTGATGATCTTGCCGATGTTGTCCATCAATTTTCCAGGAAACAGCGAGAGAATCATCACCAGCAGGAAGTAGCCGATGGTGAAGGCCAGCAAGGCGCCGGGCGTGTTGCCGGTAAATGGAGCCATGCCGACCTCAAATGACACGGTGGCTGTGCGCGGTGTCGCAAAGAACGGGCCAATTGTCAGATAGATGGACAGGCCCATCAACGAGCCTGCCAGTTTGCCAATCGGGCTGGTCAGGGTGTCAAGGCCACCACCAACGCGCGCCAGTGCTACCACGCCTAGCAAGGGGAGCCCTACGCCGGTCAGCAAAAAGCCCAAAGCGGCAGACCACTGGAATTCACCAGCCGCCAAGCCGACGCTCGGTGGAAAAATAATGTTGCCTGCGCCCAGGAACAGCGCAAATGTCATGAAGCCGAGGGCGACGATGTCCCGCGTCTTGAGTATTTTCATGGGAAAGACCGAAATGCCTATTCACCGCTGCAGTGTTCGTGCAAGCGGGAAATTTGTTGTGATTCAAGAAACTTGCGGATCAAGGAGAGTGCTTGCTGGTTGCAAAATGGGGTGTAACCAGTAGGTTGGGAGTGTTGCCGAACGTGGATCGCAGCGCAGGCAGACGAGGCGGGCATCGGTACCATTTAAGCTTGTGGCTTGCTGGTGGAGTGACGCAATCTTCAGAGCTGGTGGTGGTAGCCATCGCGCAAGAAGTGCATAGATCCGCTGAACTACGTATTTTGCCGCATCTGAATTTCTGATATTCGGAAAACTCTCAAACAACCCTGAAAGGTGAAGTCGATTTGTCCAACGTCAAAACAGGTGGCGATACGGCCCTGCATCAGCCGTTGCCAGAACGATTACGCCCGCGCACGCTGGCAGAGGTGGTAGGTCAGCAGCATGTGCTGGGTGAGGGCATGCCATTGCGCTTGGCTTTTGAGTCCGGGCGCCCTCACAGTTGCATTCTTTGGGGGCCTCCGGGTGTGGGCAAGACCACCATTGCCCGTTTGATGGCTGATGCATTTGATGCACAGTTCATCTCCATCAGTGCAGTGCTGGGAGGGGTGAAAGATATCCGTGAGGCGGTGGAAAGGGCGGAGGCAGCGCGCAATGGGTTGATGCCGCAGCGCACAATTGTTTTTGTCGACGAAGTACACCGCTTCAACAAAAGCCAGCAAGATGCCTTTCTGCCACATGTGGAGAGCGGGCTTTTTACCTTCATTGGCGCCACCACGGAGAACCCATCGTTCGAGGTGAACTCTGCATTGCTCAGTCGTGCTGCAGTCTATGTGCTGCAAAGCCTCACACCCGCAGACTTGGCTCAAATAGTGGCCAAAGCGCAGGCGTTACAGGCTGTCCCTGCGATTGACGAAGATGCGCTGGAGCGCCTGATTGCCTATGCCGATGGTGATGCGCGCCGCCTGCTCAATACGCTGGAGACACTGTCCATTACAGCAGAGCAGGCCCAGGTGGAATCCATCACCGATGCCTGGTTGCTGCAAGTGCTGGGCGAGCGCATGCGCCGTTACGACAAAGGCGGCGAACAGTTCTACGACACCATCAGTGCCTTGCACAAATCGGTGCGCGGTTCAGACCCAGACGCTGCCTTGTATTGGCTGGTGCGCATGCTCGATGGTGGCGCAGACCCGCGTTACATGGCAAGGCGTATTGTGCGCATGGCGTGGGAGGACATTGGTTTGGCTGACCCGCGAGCCATGCAAATTGCCAACGATGCCGCAACCACTTATGAGCGTTTGGGCAGTCCGGAAGGTGAGCTGGCATTAGCGCAGGCAGTGCTGTATTTGGCGGTCGCGCCGAAGAGCAACGCGGGTTACAAGGCCTATAACCAGATGAAAGCCCTGGTTAAAACCGAAAGTACCCGCCCGATTCCGATGCATTTGCGCAACGCGCCCACCAAGATGATGAAAGACATGGATTGGGGTAAGGGTTACCGATACGCCCACGACGAAGAAGGTGGCTTTGCAGCCGGAGAGGACTACTTTCCAGAGGGGATGGAGAATCCCCGCTTTTACCAACCGGTTCCCAGAGGAATGGAAATCAAAATTGGTGAAAAACTGGAGCATTTGCGGCAATTGAATGCGGCTTCGCCTCAGCAGCGCAAGCCATGATTGCAGTCGTATGAGCAGTTCTTGTTGTTGCATTGCAACAAAAAGCTTGGGTGTTTGAGTTGGCGATTTTCTCGCTTCATATCGGCACTGAGAAGCGATACATGAGAAGAGTTGGTGCTCACGTCTTGAGAGTCTGTTACAGGGTCTGTCATGAGACTGTCATAAAAATTTAATTAAATCTTCATGGCTTTGTCATGGAAAATCCCGGCAGATGCATGCGGGCTGAGTGTTTGGCTAGCATGCAGCCTATTCATTGTTGATGGCTTGCATGAAAGGCGTCGGCTGCGGGCGACGTCGGTGTGTTTGCCGGATACGCAAAGATTTTTTTGCTGCCTGCACGTTGATTGCGTGTGGGTTGTCCACTTTTATTCGCATTATTCCTTTAAGGAGCGTTCATGCTGTTTGGCAAGCTCTTGCCGCGCGAAGGCAATTTTTTCGTAATGTTTGATCAACATGCCGAGCGCATTGTTGAGGCAGCACGTGCTTTTTCTCAACTGGTGGCGAACTACAACGATCCCCATTTGCGTGAAAAGTACATCAATGATGTGGATAGCGCCGAGCTTGCTGCTGATCGCGTGACCACCGAAGTGAGCAGAACGCTGCACCAGACATTCATCACGCCCATCGATCGTGAACACATCCATAGCCTGATCAACAGCATGGATGATGTGGCGGACCTGATTCAGGACTCGGCGGAGGCCATGGCGCTGTATGACATTCGCACCATGACCGAGGAAATCCACCGTCTGGCGGACTTGAGTCTCAAATGCTGTGAGCGCCTGCGTGACGCCGTCAAGCTGCTCAACCACCTGGCAGACCAGTCTACAGTGGATGCTGCACTCAAGACGTGCGAGGAAATTGACCGTCTGGAATCGGATGCCGACCGTGTGCTGCGTGCTGCAATAAGCAAGCTGTTCCGCGAAGAAGAGGATGTGCGTGAGCTCATCAAGCTCAAAGCCGTGTATGAGTTGATGGAAACCATCACCGACAAGTGCGAATTCGTGGCCAACATCATCGAGGGCATCGTCCTCGAGAACTCCTGATTGAACGGCACAGGGAATCCTGAACATGGAAACCGTACAAGCCGCTCTGTGGGTGGTCATTTTGTTGGTGGCGATGGCGCTGGTGTTCGACTTCATGAATGGTTTTCATGATGCGGCTAACTCCATCGCAACCGTGGTCTCAACCGGTGTGCTCAAGCCCACGCAAGCCGTGGTCTTTGCAGCATTTTTTAACTTTATCGCTATCTTCGTCTTTCACCTGAGTGTGGCTGCGACAGTGGGTAAAGGAATCGTGAATCCGGATATTGTGGACACCCATGTGGTGTTTGGTGCTCTGGCTGGCGCCATCGTCTGGAACCTGATCACTTGGTATTACGGCATTCCCTCTAGCTCCTCACACGCTTTGATTGGCGGCATTGTGGGTGCTGTGATTGCCAAGGCAGGCACAGGATCGCTGATTGCCAGCGGTATCTTCAAGGTGGTAGCGTTTATCTTCATCTCGCCGATGTTGGGCTTCTTGTTCGGATCGCTGTTGATGGTGGCGGTGGCTTGGATTTGTCGCCGCTCCCGCCCCAGCAAGGTAGACAAATGGTTCCGCCGCTTGCAACTGGTGTCTGCGGGTGCGTATTCTTTGGGGCATGGCGGTAACGATGCCCAGAAAACCATCGGTATTGTTTGGCTCTTGCTGCTGGCAACCGGCTATATGAGCAGTGGCGAAACATCGCCGCCCCTGTGGGTGATCGTGAGCTGTTACGCTGCGATTGGCATGGGTACGATGTTTGGTGGCTGGCGTATCGTGAAGACCATGGGTCAGAAAATCACCAAGCTCAAGCCAGTTGGAGGTTTCTGTGCGGAAACCGGTGGTGCCATCACCTTGTTCACTGCCACCATGATGGGTGTGCCTGTCTCGACCACGCACACCATTACAGGCGCGATTGTGGGTGTGGGCTCCACGCAGCGCATGAGCGCGGTACGCTGGGGCGTCGCAGGCAATATCGTCTGGGCCTGGATCCTGACCATTCCTGCCAGCGCGTTTGTGGCTGCAATTGCTTACTGGATAAGCCTGCAGTTGTACTAAGCAGTTTTCCCATGGGGCTGACAGCTTCCACACAAAGGACTTCGATGCGAAAAGGCTTCGAAGTCCTTTTGCTTTTGGGGCTTGTTTGGAGACTGGGTGTAGAGCCGCATCTACTGTGAAATTTTGCGTGCTTCTTCGATCTGGTATTCAAAGTAATGCTGGAAGCTATAGGCCAAGCTGGCCATAAGCACCGCTGCACCAATCATCAAGGCCAGGGCGATAGCGCCAATGGTGAACCAGTTGGTGGCGCCTGGCTGTGCATCTTGCTTGGCCTGGGGATTGAAGCAGCTGTTCCATTGTTCCGGGCTGCGCAGGCCATACACAATCGCCACCAGTGCACACGCAGCAATCGTGAAGCCCAATAGTGGAATCAGCAACCAACTGAGCTGATCATCCTGACCGAACTGCTGCATGCGCTGTATACCGTAAAGGCCAAGCGCAGTAGGAACAGGAAGTAGCCAGCCTAAAGTGTCGCCCAGTCCGTACAGATAGAAGCGATGCAGACCCAACGGCCCTCCGATGAAGGCCAGCCATGCAGCGGTCGTCTTGTTTTTCATGCGCCCATTATTCGGGAGAGCTGCGGTCTCCCGCACCTAGGGACTTCTCCATCATTACGACATCCAGCCAGCGGTCAAATTTCCAGCCGACGCTGCTCAAAGTGCCTGCATGGGAGAAGCCAGCGCCGTGATGCAGGGCAATGGAGCCGGTGTTGGCACTGTCGCCAATCACGGCGATCAGCTTGCGCACACCAACTGCTTCGCACTCATTGCACAAGGCGTGGAGTAAGGCTTTGCCAATGCCTTGTCCTCGGGCGGCATCAGCAATGTAGATGGAGTCTTCAGCGGAAAAGCGAAATGCCGGGCGGGGTTTGAACCAGTTGGCGTAGGCGTAGCCCAGGATCGAGCCGTCAGCACTTTCTGCCACCAGCCAAGGCAGGTTTTTGCTCAAAACGTCTTGGCGCCGGGCTGACATATCCGCCAGTGTGGGTGGTTCGATCTCAAAAGTCCCCGTTCCATGCAGAACGTGATGGCGATAAATAGCGGTAATAGCCGGCAGGTCCAAAGGCTCGCTTGCACGAACAGTAGGCATAGAAATAAGAAACCTATATAATCTACGTTTTCGGCGTGTCGCTGGCCGGGTGGCCATGTCGCGTGTCTCAAACGTCGTGAAAAACTCTTGCAGCAAATTTGCTGCGACCACCCGAAGGATAAATCATGGTCGTTATTCGACTCTCCCGTGGCGGCTCCAAGGCACGTCCATTTTTCAATCTTATCGCTGTTGACAAGCGCGTTCGTCGTGACGGCGAGTGCATCGAACGTCTGGGTTTCTACAACCCTAACGCTCGCGGCGCTGAAGAAGGCCTGCGCGTTGCGCTGGACCGCGTTGCTTACTGGAAGAGCGTTGGTGCTCAAGCTTCCGACACTGCTGAGCGTCTGATCAAGCAAGCTGCTGCTAAGGCTGCTGCTTAATTAGCACTCTCATAGAAAACGGGTTCCGTTGGCTAGTCTGACGGAACCCGTTTTTTCTTTTCTCTGCTTTTTGTAGATTTCCATGAGCCACATGCCTGAACTTGAATCCGCTGCGCTGCCTGAAGATGCCGTGGAGGTAGGACGGATTGCGGATGCTTGGGGGGTGAAGGGATGGTTCAAGGTCATTGCGTACAGCGCCGACCCTGAGGCATTGTTCACTGCCAAGCAATGGTTTTTGCTGCCTGCTGAAAAAGGTGCAAAGAATTTTGTAGGTACGGTGCTGCTGCCAGTCAAGCAAGCTCGCCCTCATTCGGACACCATTGTTGCGACATCTCCCGCTGTGCCAGATCGCAACGCGGCCGAAGCATTGAGGGGGGCACGCATTTTTGTAGCACGTGAACATTTTCCCAAAACGGATGATGGTGAGTACTACTGGGTCGATCTGATGGGCTTGCAAGTACGAAACCGTGAAGGCCTGGATCTGGGAGTAGTCAAAGATTTGCTGGCGACCGGCCCGCAGACAACCTTGGTGCTGGGCTACGAAGAAGATGGCAAGGAGCGTGAGCGCTTGATTCCATTTGTGGATGCTTACATCGACAATGTGGATCTGCAGGCCAAGACCATCATTGCTGACTGGCAAACCGACTACTAAATCTTGCCTTGGCAGGCTGTGCTTCCATGCGTTTTGACATCATTACCCTGTTTCCCGAAATGTTTGCTCCATTCCTTGAGAGTGGAGTAACACGCCGCGCTTATGGTTCGGGGCAGGTCGCGGTGCATTTGTGGAATCCTCGTGAGTATGCTGAGGGAAATTACCGCCGAGTGGATGACCGTCCCTTCGGAGGAGGCCCTGGCATGGTGATGATGGCGGAGCCGTTGCAGCATTGCATGGAGGCCATCTGTGCTGCACGCGCCGAGGTCGGGGTACTTGAGCCGACGCCTGTTGTGCTGTTTTCGCCGATTGGTACCACGCTAAAGCATGAGGTGGTGGCGCAATGGGCAGACAGCCAGGGGGCCATCTTGCTGTGTGGTCGCTACGAAGGTATTGACCAGCGCTTCATTGATAAGCATGTCACACATCAGCTGAGTCTGGGTGACTTTGTTTTGTCGGGGGGAGAACTGGCTGCGATGGTGATGCTGGATGCCATCACGCGTTTGCAGCCTGGTGTGCTCAATGATGAAGGCAGTTTTCAGCAGGACAGCTTCAACCCGGCGCTGGATGGCTTGCTCGACTGCCCGCATTACACACGTCCCGAAGTCTGGGAAGGGCAAGAAGTGCCACCAGCATTGCTATCGGGGCACCACGCGAATATCGAGCGCTGGCGCCGCGACCATCGCTTGCGTATTACCAGCCAGTACCGCCCTGAGCTGCTGGAGCAAGCGCGCGCCAAGGGGCTGCTGGATGCCAAAGACGAAGGGTTTTTGGCAAAAAACGCAGGCAAGCTATAATTACCGGTTCTTCGATCCTATATCCGGCCGCTGCATCGGTTTGAATGCAGCCTACGCCTCAATCCCGAGGCTTGCCAATCCTGGCGCGGACACGATCGATTTGGATGAAATCATGAATCTGATCCAGACTCTTGAGCAAGAAGAAATTGCTCGCCTGAACAAGACCATTCCTTCTTTCGCGCCTGGCGACACCGTGATCGTGTCCGTGAACGTGGTTGAAGGTTCGCGCAAGCGTGTACAGGCCTATGAAGGCGTGGTGATCGCTAAGCGTAACCGTGGTCTGAACAGCGCGTTCACCGTGCGTAAGATCTCTTCCGGCGAAGGCGTGGAGCGTACATTCCAGACTTACTCTCCTTTGATCGCCAAGGTCGAAGTGAAGCGTCGTGGTGACGTGCGTCGTGCCAAGCTGTACTTCCTGCGTGAGCGCAGCGGCAAGTCGGCACGTATCAAGGAAAAGCTGCCACAACGCGTTAACAAGACTGTTGCTGCAGCAGCCGAGTAATACGCGTCTGCCTTTTCAGGCAAAAGCCGCTACAGTTCGCTGTGGCGGCTTTTTTTATGCCGACGGAGATGCTTTCTTGTCTTCCCCTTCAGTCCCTCTGCGGTCCGCTTCATTGACCGCCAGTATTCCCAACTTTGACCCCCGCAAAGTACCCATTGTGGGGACAGATCAGCATTTGCCGGACGTGCCTTTGCAGGGGCAAACACCGCAAGCTTTGCGCGCACGTTTTGCACGACCGCCTGTATGGCAACCGGAGGTGCGCAAGGAAGGACAGTTCGTTGAGCGTATGCCCGTGCAGGCAGCTGTTTTGGTGCCTTTGGTGTTGCGCCAGGAGTTGACGGTTTTGCTGACACAGCGCACGCAGCAGCTGTCCACGCATTCGGGGCAGGTGGCCTTTCCTGGCGGCAAGAAAGATCCTGAAGACAAAGATGTAATCGCCACCGCTTTGCGCGAGGCTGAAGAAGAGGTCGGGCTTGAAGCGGCGCAGGTGGAGGTGTTAGGCAGCTTGCCGGTTTATGAAACTGGCACTGCCTTTAGCGTTACCCCTGTAGTGGCTTTGGTGCAGCCAGATGTAGCGCTCAGACCTAATCCCTATGAAGTGGCCGATGTGTTTGAGGTGCCGCTGCGATTTTTGCTCAATCCAGCCAATCACCAACGCCACCGCTTGCAGTGGCAGGGCTGGGAGCGGGAGTGGTTTTCCATGCCTTATGACGATGCAGGGCGTGAGCGTTATATCTGGGGAGCCACTGCTGGAATGCTGCGTAATTTCTACCATTTCATGGCCGCCTGAACAAACTCCAAGGCTTTGCGGTGGCCTTGCGAATGCTTGCAAGTATCATCAAGGTATGAGTTTCTTTGCCATCTTGCTTGCCTTGTTGTTGGAGCAAGCCCGACCGCTGTCACGAGATAATCTTGTGCATGCTGGTGTGCGGGCCTGGTCCGTGTCTGTGCGTCGCAACTTTGATGCAGGTCGAGAACACCATGGCTGGGTAGCCTGGGGGCTGGCCATCATTCCTCCCATGCTGCTGGTGCTTGGTTTGTACTGGTTGCTGATGCGCTGGGTAGGCTGGCCGGTGGCCATGCTCTGGAATGTGGGTGTGCTGTACGTCACGCTGGGATTTCGCCAGTTCAGTCACCATTTCACACGCATTCGTGATGCGCTTGACAATGGTGATGAGCAGGCCGCTCGCGAAGCTTTGGCCGATTGGCGCCAGGTGGAAACTACGGAAATTCCGCGCAGTGAAGTGGTGCGCCATGTGATCGAGTATTCGGTGCTGAGCGCACACCGTCATGTGTTTGGTGTGCTGTTCTGGTTTGCGTTGCTGGCCGCTTTGGGGCTGGGGCCTGCCGGGGCTGTGCTTTACCGCCTGGCAGAGTATCTTTCGCGCTACTGGTCGCGCACATCCATTGGAGGTGCTGCGCCTGTGAGTGAGCGCTTGCAGCAATCGGCCAAACAAGCATGGGTGGTGATTGACTGGTTGCCAGCCCGCATGACGGCACTGAGTTTTGCCGTTGTGGGCAGCTTTGAAGATGCGATTGATGGCTGGCGTTTCCACACCAAGCATTTCCCGAATGACAACGATGGTGTGATTCTGGCTGCCACGGCAGGCGCCATTGATGTGCGTCTGGGTGGAGAGGGTCTGAAGATGCGTGACAACGTCGAAATTGCGCCGATTTACGACGATGAAGACACTTGGCAAGAACCCGGCGTAACCCCTGGCCGAGAAGCGGAGATTGGTCACTTGCGTTCGGTTGTGGGCTTGGTCTGGCGCAGTGTGGTGGTATGGATGCTGTTGCTGGCGCTGCTGAGTTTGGCGCGTCTTCTGGGTTAATTGCCTGATTGCCTGCTAATTTGTCTCCTGCAAAAAAGCCTGCTGTTTGTTCAGCAGGCTTTTTTGCTGCTTTGATGATGGGTGAACGGCTTGAGCTTCGCTATCAATATTTGTATCCAGCGTTGAGCTCTTCAAACAACTCGGTGTAAATGCGGTAACGGTTGGGATGAATGTAGTGTGGGCTGCCCTCGTTATCGACCTGTGCCATCACCGCGCAGCCAGGCTCGTGCAGATGCGTGCAGTTGTAGAACTTGCACTGGTCAGCCAGGGCGCCAATATCTGGCATGCATTTAGGCAGGTCAGTCGCCGAAATATGGTAGAGGCCAAACTCCTGGAAACCGGGGGAGTCAATGATGGCGGTCATGCGCTCAGCGTCCATCCAGTACCAACTGGTGGTGGTTGTGGTGTGTTTACCTGTGTTCAGGACGCGGGAGATCTCGTTGGTAGCGGCTTGTGCGCCTGGCACCAGCAGATTGATCAACGTGCTTTTGCCCACCCCAGAGGGGCCGAGAACAAAGGTGCGTTTGCCATCAAGCAGAGCCATCAGTGCTTCTTTTTGTTCGGGGTCGTCGCTCGTGAGATTCAGCGGAATGATGGGGTAGTGCTCACTGCCGTCGTCGTTGAGGATGCTGCGGTAAGCCTCCAGACGCTGCCAAGCCATGGCAAATGGCTCTTCCAGGTCGTACTTATTCAGTGCAATGATTGGGGTGATGCCTGCATCTTCGGCGGCAATCAGGGCTCGGGCCAACTGGCTTTCCGAGAACACAGGTTCGGCTGCAATCACGATCAGCACCTGATCCAGATTTGCGGCAAAGGTCTTGGTGCGGATTTCGTCCTGACGGTACAGCAAATTGCTGCGCTCCAAAACTTTTTCAATCGTGCCTTCCTCGCCCTGACCGGGGGGCGGTGCTTGCCAGAGCACGCGGTCACCCACGACCGCCTGGCTTTTCTTGCCGCGAGGGTGGCAGATGCGGCGTTCACCATCGGCGGTCTCGATGATGCAGTGGCGACCATGGCTGCCGACAACCAAACCTTCCGTGGAGGCTTGTTCCGAGACGATGGCGGCTTTGCTATGTCTGCGGCTCATGCAGCGCTTTCTGAGGTTGGGTGGGGCAGTGGCATCCTTGCGAGTCGTTCCACGGCAGGGGGATGTGAATAGTAATAGCGGGCATACACCGGATCAGGGGTAAGGGTGGATGCATTGTCTTCATAAAGCTTGAGCAATGCACTAGCCAAGGCGCCACCATTGGCTTGCTCTAAGGCATAGGCATCAGCCTCGAATTCGTCGCGGCGAGAAAAGTGCGCCATCAGGGGCGCAATCCAGAAGGTAAAAACTGGCATGGCAAGCATGAACAGCAGCAAGGCCAGCGCGTTATCGTGCGCAGGCATGCCAAAAGCCTTAGCGGTGCTCGGGGTCACGCCCAGGCCGGTGTAGAACCATACTTGCTGTGACAGCCAACCCAAAATGGCAAAGCCCAGCAGACTCAGTAGCAACATGCCAATCATGCGCTTGGTGATGTGTTTGTGTTTGAAGTGCCCCAGTTCGTGGGCCAGCACGGCCTCCACTTCATCAGCGCTCAATTGTTTGAGCAGCGTGTCGTAGAAGACTACACGTTTTGAAGCACCAAAACCCGTGAAATAGGCGTTGGCATGGGCAGAGCGGCGACTGCCATCCATCACAAACAGGCCTTTGGCTGCAAATCCGCAGCGCTGCATCAAAGCGGTGACCCGGTTTTTGAGGCTTTCGTCGGCCAGCGGTTCAAACTTGTTGAACAGCGGAGCAATGAAGGTGGGGAATATCCACATCAGCAGCAGCTGAAAACCGGTCCAGATACCCCAGGCCCATAGCCACCACAAACTGCCAGTAGCACCCATGAACCACAGAATGGCCCAGGCAATGGGCAGGCCAATCATGCTGGCAAGCAGGGTGGATTTGAGTAAATCTCCCAGCCAGATGGAGAGTGTGCTTTTGTTAAAGCCAAAGCGTGCTTCGAGAACAAAGGTCTGATAGCGCGAAAAAGGCAGCTCCAGCAGACCAGAGATCAGTGCAAATGTAGCCAGCAGGAGCAGTTGCTGGGACATCCCCGGATCGATCCAGTGCAGCAGCAAGTGGTTGAGCGTGCTGAGGCCGCCCAGCAAGGTCCAGCCCAGCAAAATGACGGTACCCCATGCCATGTGCACCAGCCCAAAGCGCGCCTTGGCCAGGGTATAGTCTGCCGCCTTTTGATGGGCTGCCAGTGAGATATGGCTGGCAAAAGCGGTGGGAACTTGCGAGCGATGCTGTGCGACATGGCGCACCTGGCGTGTGTTGAGCCAAAGTTGCACCAGCAAGTGCAGAGCCAATGCAAGTGCAAAGGCTAGAGTCAGCACCATCGAGGGGGAAAGAACATTTGTTGTCGGCATTGGCGGCGAGTGTAGGCGACAATTTACGGATGTCTCCAGCCTCCTTCTCTGAAACCCCTGTGTTGCCCAAGTCTGATTTCAATCTGGTGTGGCTAGATTGTGAGATGACCGGCTTGAATCCTGAGCGTGAGCGCATTATCGAAATTGCCGTGGTGATCACCAACGCCAATTTGGATATTCGCATCGAAGGCCCAGTGTTCGCCATTCACCAAAGTGATGAATTGTTGAATGGCATGGATGCCTGGAACAAGGGGACGCATGGGCGCAGTGGCTTGATTGACCGTGTGAAAGCATCTCAAGTGGATGAAGCCCAGGCGGAAGCTGCACTGATCGCCTTTTTGGGCAAATACATTCCCAAAGGGAAAGTGCCACTGTGCGGCAACAGCATTGGTCAGGATCGACGCTTCCTTGCGCGTTACATGCCCAAGCTGGAAGCCTATTTCCACTATCGCAATGTGGATGTCAGCACGCTTAAAGAGTTGGCCAAGCGCTGGAAGCCTGAGGTGGTGAGCAGTTTCAAGAAAGCGCAGCGCCATACGGCATTGGCAGATGTGATGGAATCCATTGATGAGTTGCAGCATTACCGGCAACACTTTTTGGTGGAGCCAGCAGCGCAAGTAGCAGAACAAGTCCCTAATATTTGAATAAAAATCACGGGCATGCGATAATAATCGTCTTGCCATGAGAGAGCGGTCCACATTACAGCGACTGCTTGGCAATTTGCGCATCTCCCATCACTCACCGGGCACCGACACCCGCACGCCGGGCTGCTTTTTACAGTAGCCAGCGCTGCCGAATACGACAGCCCACCGTTTCCACCATTGTGGAACGCATTGTTTGACGGTTGATGTTTCCCTAACCGTCATGAAAGCAGCACAGCCGCTGGGCATGGTGCAGCTTTCCGCGTGAGAACTACATGAACTACATTCTGAATGAGCAGGGCCAAGTGGCCGCTGCAGACGTTGCTTTGGACGCAACTTTGGACACCATGCTGGCCGATATGGACGCGGCCGACGCCGTGGTTGAAGAGCCTCAAGGCCCCAATCCTTTTGAAGCACTGGGCTTGGCACCCGAGCTGGTGCGTGCGGTGTCTGACCTGGGTTATACCAACCCCACACCTGTTCAATCCCAAGCCATTCCATTGGCCATGGGTGAAGGTGCCGATGCCGATGGTTACATCGACCTGATGGTTTCCAGCCAGACGGGCTCGGGCAAAACCGCAGCTTTCCTGCTGCCTGTGCTCAATACCCTGATCCAGCAACGTGCTGAAGAAGACGCTGCAGCCAAGGCTGAATATGACCGCCAAGTTGCGGAAGCTGCTGCCCGTGGTGAGCCGGCCCCCAAGCGCAACAAGCGCAAGGACCCTACCAATCCACGCAATTTCAAGGCTGCCGTGCCCGGTGCTTTGGTACTGTGCCCAACACGTGAACTGGCGCAACAAGTGGCGCATGACGCCATTGAGCTGGTCAAGCACTGCCGTGGCCTGCGCGTAGCCAATGTGGTGGGCGGCATGCCTTACCAGGTGCAAATTGCCAAGCTGCAAAATGCCAATCTGGTAGTGGCAACCCCTGGCCGTTTGCTGGACCTGCAGCGCTCGCTTCAAATCAAGCTGGACAAGGTTCAGTTCCTGGTGGTGGATGAGGCTGACCGCATGTTGGATCTGGGTTTTGCCGATGATCTGGCAGAAGTCAATCAAATGACTGCTGAACGCAAGCAGACCATGATGTTCTCAGCCACGTTTGCCCCTCGCGTGCAGCAGTTGGCCATGCGTGTGATGCATGACAATGGCGCCAACGTGAAGAAGGTGACCATCTCCACGGCGCAGGAGAAGCACACCAACATCAAGCAGGTGTTGTTCTGGGCTGACAATGCTCAACACAAGCGCAAGATGCTGGATCACTGGCTGCGTGATGAATCCATCAACCAGGCCATCGTGTTTGCTTCCACCCAGGTGGAGTGCGATGGTCTGGCGACCGACCTGCAAGAAGCTGGTTTCTCCGCCGCTGCGCTGCACGGTGCTTTGAGCCAAGGTTTGCGTAACCGTCGTCTGATGGCGCTGCGCAATGGGCAGATTCAAGTGCTGGTGGCCACCGACGTGGCAGCCCGTGGTATTGACGTGCCCACCATCACGCACGTATTCAACTATGGTCTGCCCATGAAGGCAGAAGACTACACCCACCGTATTGGCCGTACAGGCCGTGCGGGTCGTGAAGGTGTGGCTGTGACTTTTGCGGAGTTCCGTGACCGTCGTCGTGTGTTTGACATCGAAGGCTACACGCGTCAGCAATTCAAGGCTGAAGTGATTCCTGGCCTGGAGCCTCAGCAGCGCTTCCCATCCGCTGGTGAGCGCGATGGTCGCCGCGGTGGCGGTGGTCGAGGTGGCTTCGGTGGTCGTCGCGATGGAGATGGCTATGGCCGCAAGCAAGGTTTTGGTGACCGTGGCGGTTTTGGCGGTGGTCGTCGTGAAGGTGGCTTTGGTGGCGATCGCGAACGCAGCTTTGGCGGTGACCGTGGTGGCTTTGGTGGTGAGCGTCCCCGCTTTGGTGGTGACCGCGATCAGCGTGGTTTTGGCGGTGATCGACCACGTTTTGAAGACCGTGGTGGCGATCGCGGTGGCTTTGGTGGTCAGCGCCGTGAAGGTGGTTTTGGCGATCGCAAGCCTGCATTCGGTGGTGATCGTCCACGTTTTGAAGACCGTGGTGATCGCGGCGGCTTTGGTGGTCAGCGCCGTGAAGGTGGTTTTGGCGATCGCAAGCCTGCGTTTGCGGGTGATCGTCCTCGCTTTGAAGATCGTAGTGGTTTCGGTGGTGCACCTCGTCGTGAAGGCAAGTCATTTGGTGGCCGTGAAGAGCGTGGCGACCGTGGCAGCTTTGGCGGTGAACGCCGCAAGAGTTTCTCGCGCGATCGTTGATTCATGGCATAAGGCTGCTCTCACGGATGCCTTTGCGTTTAAAAAAACCGGCCTTTGGCCGGTTTTTTTATGCCTGCTTAGTCCCTGATCCGGAGTCAGCAGTTGGTGAGCGCTTTTTGCAATGTAGATGACAGTCTGGTTGCTGCAAACAAAAAACCCATCTTGGATGCCAAGATGGGTTTTTTGTTTGGTGGGCCCTGAGTGATTCGAACACTCGACCAACGGATTAAGAGTCCGCTGCTCTACCAGCTGAGCTAAGAGCCCTTCAACTGAAGGAGATGCTGCGCTACGCAGCGTCTGAAATTTGGTGGGCCCTGAGTGATTCGAACACTCGACCAACGGATTAAGAGTCCGCTGCTCTACCAGCTGAGCTAAGAGCCCTTCGGAGTTCAACCGAAGTGCCAATTTGTTTGAAGTTTCAAATTGGCAAAAAAGTGGTGGGCCCTGAGTGATTCGAACACTCGACCAACGGATTAAGAGTCCGCTGCTCTACCAGCTGAGCTAAGAGCCCACTTTGTTATCGCCTTGCAATTAAGCGAAGCCGCAATTATGCACCAATTTTTTTCACTCTACGGGAAAGTACGCGCATTTTCCTGTGTGGCGTGCAAGGATTTTGCTGGATGCACTTTTACTGCATGGCGTTGCGGCTGGCTAGCTCCACGAACAGGCCGCTGTGGTCCAGCTCACCCAGTCCATGTGCCACGCCATCGGCATAGAGCTGTTCAAACAAAGCGGTAATGGGGGCATCAAATCCAATCTCCTGCGCGGTGGCCAAGGCGTTGCGCATGTCCTTGAGCTGCACGGTCATCTTTCCGCGTGCGGCGAAATCGCGTTCAACCATGCGCTGGCCGTGTAGTTGCAGGATGCGGCTGTCTGCAAATCCGCCCGTGATGGCTTCGCGCACCTTGGCAGGATCAGCGCCCCCTTTGGCACAGAGAAGCAAGGCTTCAGCCACTGCGCCAATGCTGATGCCAACTATCATCTGGTTGGCCAGTTTTGCCAGTTGACCCGCTCCGTGTGGCCCCACATGCGTGGCCCGGCCCAGGGCTGCAAAAACTGGCAAAGCGGCTTCGAAGTCTTCCGGCTTTCCGCCAACCATGATGGCCAGGGTACCGGCCTCTGCGCCCACGGTTCCTCCAGAGACGGGCGCATCCAGATGCCGCATCCCGCGCTCGGACAGGCGGGCCGCATGATCACGCGCTTCGCGCGGCTGAATAGAAGCCATATCAATCACCAGGCTGCCCTCACGCATGCCGTGGATGGCACCATCTTGTCCCGCGCCAAACAGCACCTCTCCAACGACTTTGCCATTTTCAAGCATGCTGATGACAAAGTCAGCGCTGCTGCAAGCCTGCCGAGGGGAGTCATGCACCAAGGCTCCTTCTGCGGCCAGGGGCTCGGCTTTGCTGCGTGTCCGGTTCCATGCATGGACTTCATGGCCGGCAGCAAGCAGGCGGCGCGCCATGGGCTGGCCCATGAGGCCGCAGCCCAAGATTGCAATGCGCAAACGCGGGTTGAATGAGGCGGTCAACGGTTGTCTCCAGTTGTTTTCAGACAGTGCTGCACCATAGCGGATGCGCACAGATTGTTGTAGACAGGGATGATGGTGGTTTTTTAGCGCACAGGCTTGCAAATGGCTTGCAAGCTGGGCAATGTCTGCCACTAAATGTTAATCATCGTGGTCTGGATAAGACCCAATCACGGGAGCGCGTTTAGCTGCTCCGCGGGTTTAAAGCATCAACCCTGGCTTGAATGCGTGACCGTGGAGCCTGCAGGTTCGTTGGCAGATGGCGCGTTTTGGGCTTGCACAAGCTGTTCCTGAGCCTGTGCTGCAAATATGCTCAATTGCCCAATCTTTTTGCGCATCCAAGCTTCCAGCCAACGCGAAGCTATGGCATAGCCAATGACCAGCAGCGCACACAGCGGCAGCAAATAGTAGCGCAGCCAGGCGGAGCCTTCCAGCCACCAGGCGGTTGCTGTACATAGTGTCGCCATTGCCAGCGCTATGGCATGGGCTTTGGGAGCCTTGCGCATGGCTTTCTGAAAGGCTGCATGGTCTTGCTGCAGGCGCTGAATTTGCGCATGCAACGCATTCAGATCAGCCTGAACTTGGGCGATGTGTGCGAGATGGCCATCGTCTGTGGAAGAGGTCGGTGCAGGATCATTCATGCGACTGCATTGTCTGGGGTCGGGCCGGGCGAGGCGCTCATTGCACAGGTATCTTTTTGTCACAGAAAGATGGTCATTCACACATCCGCTGATGGCAGCGCTGTCGGGTATTTATTTGGATTGCTGCAAGGCGTTGGTGGTGACGCGCTGGCCAATCAGCAATCGGAAGGGCAGCAGCAGACACACTGCCATGCACAGCTTGACACCGAGGTCGCCCAGAGCCCAGGTCACCCATGGCAGGTCTTCACCTGCAAAGCCAACGCCCCAGAACACACAGGTATCCAGCACGGCAGCGAGCATGGTGGCAATCAGTGGGGCGCGCCACCAGCGGCTTTGGCGCAAGCGGTCAAATACCGAAATGTCCAGCATCTGAGACAGCAAAAAGGCCAGGCCCGAAGCCGCTGCAATGCGAGCCGGAGCCAGCACTGCAGAGGCGGCCACTGCAACTGCAAAGCCTACCCAGGCGACGCGCCGGGCTTGCGCTGGCCCAAAGGCGCGGTTGACCAGTTCGGTGACCAAAAAAGCAAAGGGATAGGTGATGGCTCCCCAGGTCAACCAGTCGTTGATGGCGTATTGCACCAGGATGTTGGATGACAGCACCACGAGGCCCATGGCCAAGACGGCTAGAGTCAGTTGCTGTTGTGTAGGGTGGGGGTAGCGCATCACAGGTCTACAGGCCAGGTTCAGTACGCGCCGGAGTTACGCACGCCAGAGGATGGTACTTCCACACCGAGTACAGCGCAGGCCAGCGCTTCGCCCACTTTGATGCCATCCACACCGGCCGACAAAATGCCCCCGGCGTAGCTGGCACCTTCCCCGGCTGGGTACAGGCCGCGTGTGTTCACACTTTGAAAGTCAGCACCGCGTGCAATCTTCACGGGAGACGAAGTGCGCGTTTCCACGCCGGTCAGCACAGCATCGTGCATGTCGTAGCCCTTGATTTTCTTGCCAAAGGCGGGCAGGGCTTCACGCATGGCCTCAATCGCAAATGCGGGCAGCGCATGGTGCAGATTGCCCCAGGTGATGCCTGGCTTGTAAGAGGGGGGGACGCTGCCAACATCACTTGATGCCTTGCCTGCCACGAAATCACCCACCAGCTGGCCTGGGGCGTTGTAGCTGCGGCCCCCAAGCAGGAAGGCCTTGGATTCAAGCTGACGTTGGAACACCACGCCAGACAGCGGGTGGCACTGGCCTGCAGGCTGGTTTTCCACACCGTAAGTCTTGCCTCCAAATGCCCAGGCAAACGACTTGACGTCTTGGGGGTAGTCGCTGGGCTCAATTGCGCAGACCATGCCGGCATTCGCATTGCGCTCGGCACGCGAGTACTGGCTCATGCCGTTGGTGACTACGCGCTCGGGCTCGCTGGTGGCAGCCACCACAGTGCCGCCAGGGCACATGCAGAAGCTGTAAACAGCACGGCCATTTTTGGCGTGATGCACCAGCTTGTAGTCGGCAGCACCCAGCAGAGGGTGGCCTGCGTGCTTGCCCCAGCGGGCCTTGTCGATCACACTTTGTGGGTGCTCGATGCGGAAACCCACGGAGAAAGGCTTGGCTTCCATGTACACACCACGTTCGTAGAACATGGTGAAGGTGTCGCGTGCACTGTGGCCCAGAGCCATGACGACCTGGTCGGTCTCCAGCATGTAGCTCTCGCCAGTCTTCTGGTTGAGTACATGCAGCGCTGTGACCTTGCGTGAATTTCCCTCGCCTTCGATCGAGATGTCGGTCACGCGCTGCTCAAAGCGAATTTCCCCCCCCAAGCGGCAGATTTCTTCGCGAATGCCTTCCACCAGCTTCACCAGTTTGAACGTGCCGATGTGGGGGTGGGCTGCATACAGAATTTCTGGAGGGGCGCCGTAGGTGACAAACTCCTGCAGTACCTTGCGGCCCAGGTGGCGCGGGTCTTTGATCTGGCTGTAGAGCTTGCCGTCAGAGAAAGTGCCTGCACCGCCTTCGCCAAACTGCACATTCGATTCGGGCGTCAGCTCACGCTTGCGCCACAGGCGCCAGGTGTCTTTGGTGCGCTCGCGCACGGTCTTGCCGCGCTCCAGCACGATGGGCTTGAAGCCCATTTGCGCCAGCACCAGCGCTGCAAACATGCCACAAGGGCCAAAGCCCACCACCACAGGGCGGTGCCTGAGGTCTGCAGGCGCGTGACCAACCGGCTTCCACGTCATGTCTGGCGTGGGGTTCACGTGTGAGTGGTCGGCAAATCGGGCCAGCAGCGCGGCTTCCTGGCTTTCGTCTGCCAAGCGGATGTCAACGATGTAGACAGCCAGTAATTCGGCCTTCTGGCGTGCATCAAAACTGCGTTTGTGCACGACCAGATCAGCAATGGCTGCAGCGGGAATGCCCAGGCGTTCTGCGGCCAGAGTACGCAGCTGTGCTTCAGGGTGGTATTCGGTGTGGTTCTCGGGATGGTATTTCAGGGCCGAGAGCGGGAGTTTGAGTTCTGCGAGGCGAATCATGGGCTTGTAGTGATCAAGCAAAAACAGAAGGCCTTGATCGTAGCGCCAAGTGTTTGGCCTTGTTTGCTGCGCTGGTAGGGCGCTTGCACCACAATCTGCTGCCATGGCTTCCTTTTTTGCGCCCGTACTTTCCACTCAGTTGCTGCACATCCAGCCCAGTTCCGGGCAACAGCCTTTGAGCGAGGCACAGCAAGCTTTCAATCGTTTGCTGACGCAATTGGAGGCAGCGCGCAAACAGTGGCATTCCTGGCAGGAGGCGACGCAGACCGTGCACACGCGTTACGCGCAGCAGGTGCGCCCCTTGTGGATTCAACTGTGGACTGCGCAGGTGGCATTGGCACAGCAACTCGATCAGATGTCCCACCAGCGTCTGAACAAGCTGGATCGACAAACACTTGAGTCTGTGATCGTGCAACTGAGTGAAAGTGGAGCGGAGCAAGCACCTGAAGGGACTGTGCGCACGGTGCTGGCAGAACTGCATGCACGCTATGCACCCGAGATGCAGGCGCAGGATGCACAGGCGCCAGGCACGCACCACACGCTGCCCGACAGTGCCACGGTGGCTGATGTTGTGGACTGGGACGATCCTGAAGCCGTTGCCGCCTATGTTGAAGCGCAGACCCAGGCGGCACAAGCCCAGGCAAGCCAGGCGCGTGCGGCCCACCAAAAGCAGCGCCGAAGCCGGCAGGCACAGCGTAAGGCGCAGGCAGCGGCGCAAGCGGCCAAGCCGTCGGTGCGGGCGGTCTATCGCAAGCTGGCCAGCAGCTTGCACCCTGACCGTGAGCAGGATGCGCAGGAGCACGCACGTAAAACTGCACTGATGCAGCGTGTCAACAAAGCCTACGAAGCTGATGACTTGCTGGCTTTGCTGGAGTTGCAGTGGGAGGTTGAGCAACTGGATGCCAGCCGCCTGGCACAGCTGCAAGATGTCCATCTGCTGCGCTACAACCAAGTGCTGGCCGAGCAGTTGCAGCAACTGCAGCAAGCTGCACGAGACAGCGAGGCGACCTTGGCAGAGATGCTCGGGCTGAACCCTCGACAGCGACATGCCCCACACAAAATGCCCGGTTTGCTGCGGCAGTATGCGCAAGGCCTGCAGCAGCAAGTGACGCTGTTGCAGCAAGCCACCTTGCATCTGTTGCACCAGCCAGAGTCCCTGGTGGACTGGCTGCGTGCGCAGCGTTAAAAACTCAGGGTGGAGTGGCCCACACCGCCTACCTTGTCCACGTGGATCTGCACTGGAATACGTTCTTTCAGGGTTTCCACATGACTGATGATGCCGATCATCTTGCCGCTGGCATTCAGGGTGTCCAGAGCCGCCAGTGCGGTCTCCAGGGTGTCGCCGTCCAGCGTGCCAAATCCCTCGTCCAGGAACAGTGAATCGATCGAGGTTTTATGGCTCACCAGGTCTGACAGCGCCAGCGCCAGCGCGAGGCTGACCAGGAAAGACTCTCCTCCAGACAGCGTGCGGGTGTCGCGACGCACGTCGCCCTGCCAACTGTCCACAATGTCCATTTCCAGCTCACCGCTGGTTTTGCGCTGCAGCATGTAGCGCCCATGCAGGCGTGCCAGATGCTGGTTGGCCAGATGCAGCAGATGGTCCAACGTCAGTCCCTGCGCGAACTTGCGGAACTTGTCGCCTCGGGCTGAACCGATCAGGCCGTCGAGACGTTGCCACATATCGCTGTCCATCTTGGCTTGTTCGATGTGTTGCAGCAATGTTTGATGGGCTTCACGGTGCCGGGCATCATCGTGCAGCCGCGCACGATGTGCGCCCAGTTGCTCGGCGTGTTGTGCGCGCATGGCTTCGATTTGTGCAATGTCTGCTGCCACAGACTCTGCAGGAGCGTCGCTCAAGGTTTGCGTCTGCAGTGATTCCAGCCGCTGGCGGGCATCGGTGAGCACAGTGCTGGCGCGTTGGGCCTGGCTGTGCAAGTCATCGTGCAGCGCTTGCAGACGCGCATGTTCGGCGTCAGTCAGCAAGGCTGCGCTGTAGTGCTGTTCATCGTGGAAGGGGCTGCTGACCAGTGCTTGCTGCCACCTTTGCAGTGCAGCTTGCACGGCCTGCTGCTGCTGTGACAACGCGGTTTGGGCTTGCACCATTTGGCCTTGCAGGCGCGCCAACTGATGGGCGCATGTGTCAATCCGGGTGATGCAGTGGCTCAGGTCGTGACAGCTTGGTGCGCTGGCCGATGCTGCCGTATCGGGTGGCACCGGCAGCGACTGGCTACGCTGCTGCCAATGTTCGGCAGTTTGCAGCGCTTGCGCACATTGGCCTTGCAGCGGTGCGATCTGTTGCTCAATGGTCTGCAAGGACTGCTGTTGCTGCCGCCACTGCTGCCAGTCTTGCTGGCGGCTTTGCAGCCAGGCTGCGCTGTCGGCCTGTGCAGGCAGAACATAGCCCAAGGCTTGCAGACTGTTTAGCAAGCTCTCTTGTAACGCCTGAGCCTGCTGTTGCACAGACTGCATGGCGGTGTGGGTTTGTTGTTCTTGCTCCGCCAACTCTTGCAGCGCTTGCTGACTGCTGGCGTGCGCATGCTCAGCCTGTTGGTGCTTAAGCAAAGCTGCTTGGTAGGTTGCCTGGCTGGCTTGCAGCACTTGCTCGCCGTCTTCGGCATGGTGCAGCATTTGTTGCAACGTCTGCCACTGCAGCTCGAATTGCTGCCGGGCGGCTGCCAATTCGTCGGGTTGCTGCCATGCATTAGGCGCAACAGGGTGTGAGGCAGCTTCCAGCAGGGCATCCCAGCGTAGCTGCCATTGTGCGATCTCCTCAGTCATGGTGGCTGCCTGGTTTTGCAGCGCGCGTTGCTCGGCTTGTGCGGCAGACAGTGCCGCGTTGGTTGCCTCACCCTGGCGCTGCACCGCATCGCGCTCTTGTACGGCGTGCTGCAGGGCATGCTGCGTGCTGGAAAGGTCCAGGGCGGCGTAGGCACTGATGGCTGGATGTTCATGAGAACCGCACAGTGGGCAGGCTTCTCCGGGCTGCAGGGCGTGGCGGTGTGCTTGCAGGCTTTGAATGCGTTGTTCCTGCGTCAGCAAGGTTTGCTTGTCGGAGACCCTTTCCTGGAGTGTTTTGTACTGGGCTCGCAGCTGGGCAAGCTGTGCCTGATACTGGGCAAGCTGGATGTTGCAAGCTTGCAAGGCCTGTGCATTGCGTTGCTGCTGCACTTGCAGCGGTGCACGTCGCATCGCATGTTCCTGCAGCTGCTGCCATTGAAGCAGAGCCTGCTGCGCAGCTTGCCATTGGGAGCGCAACTGCTGCAGGGTGCCTCCATGCGCATCCAGTCGCTGTTGCTGGGCATGTGCGGCTGCTTGTTGCTGTTGCATGGCAGCCTGCACCTGTGTCTGTGCAGCTTGCAGGGCCTGCGACTGTTGCTGCAGCTGTTGCTGTAGCAACTGCGTTTTGCGTTGCAGTTGCAGTACTTGTTGCTCGGTGGCGTGGCGCTGTGCTTGCAAGTACTGGCGTTGCTGAAATTGCTCGCGCCAGCCGCTCAGGGCTTCGCCAAGTTCTGCGTGCTGGGCGTGGGTGTGCAGCCAGTCCTTAAGCAGGGTTTGCTTGTCGATGGCCGCTTGCAGTTGCTCTTGCGCCGCTTCCTGGTTGCGCGCGCTGAGTTGCTGCGCCTGTTGGTACAGTTGCCATTGCAGGCGTTGGTCGTGCTGCAGTGCAGTGTGCAGCTGCTGCAATTGTGTCGTGGATAGCGCCAGTTGTTGCTCAAGCCCTTTCCAGGCTGCATGCAGTGGTGCGATGTCTTGGGCTGGGCCATGGGCTTTCAGGCGCTGCAGCTCTGTACTGGCATCGTGCAATGCTTGTTGCGCAAGCTGTTCTGCGGTCTGTGCCTGGGTGACTTCTTCTGTAGTCCGAGTGACCAGAGTCTGCCAGTGGTGAATGTTTTGAAGCTGGCTTTGCTGCTGCTGCAGAGCGTGCAGCGCATTTTGCAGTTCCTGGGCGCGTGTTTCCAGTTGGGTGCGTGTGTCCGCATCCAGCAACTGCATCCCATCCGCTTGCGCCAGTTGCTTTTCCAAGGCCTGGCGCACTTCTCGGGCACGTTCAAAAACAGCTTGTGAGATCTGGCCATACACCTCGGTGCCCGTCAGTTCCTCCAGTAGCTCGGCGCGGTCGTTGGCACTGGCGTTCAGAAAAGCAGCAAAGCCGCCTTGAGCCAGAAGCATGGATTTGGTGAAACGGCCAAAGTCCAGACCCGTGATGGCTGCGATGCGTTTGATCTTCTCTCCACTGTGCGTGGTGAGAATATCTCCCATCCCTGTGTTGGCATCAATGCGTGCCAACTCCACCTTGGGGGACTGCAAAGCACCGTCGATCTTGTCGCGTGCACGGCGCTGGCTCCAGAAAGCGCGATAGGTGGTGCCTTGCACCTCAAACTCCACCTCGGCCAGGCAGTCGGCGGTGTGGCGCGTCATCAAATCGTTGTTGCAGCCCCCAACGCTGCTCAGGCGGGGTGTCTGGTGGTACAGCGCCAGACAGATGGCATCCAGCAGCGTGGATTTGCCCGCTCCCGTAGGCCCGGTAATGGCAAATAGCCCGCTTTCGGAAAAGGGTGCTTGCCGGAAATCGATTGACCACTCGCCTTTGAGTGCGTTGAGGTTTTTCAGGCGCAGGCTCAGAATCTTCATGCCGCATCTCCAGTGCGAAGATGCGAGAGCACTGCCTGATAGCGGCTTTGCAGTGCGGCTTCGACATCAGGTGCCAATGTTTCTTGCGCCAGCCGGCGCAAAAACACCTCGTGGGGCGTGAGCTCGTCCAGCGCCTCGCCTGCATCGGTGAAAAGTTGCGGCGTGGCGTTGCCACGTTGTCGTTTGACGCGCAGCACCAGCAGCGGCAGGCTTTGCACCATGGCTTCAATGCGGGGCGCCAAGTCCGGCAGGTAATCATCTTCCTGCACAGTCACTTCCAGCCATACAGGGTGTTCTGCAGAGCCACGTTCTGCCACGGCAGCCAGACTGGTGGGCAGACTGGCGAGATTGCCCGCTACCGTAGCCAGTGTCTGGCATACCGGGGTTGGCAGTGCAGTGACGGATTGCAGACCTTGCGCGTTCAGCTCGACCAGCAAAACTTCCTTGGTTTGCCTGGCTTCATCAAATCCCAGGGCAATGGGGGAGCCGCAGTAGCGGATGTGTTCCAGTCCGCCGACTTTTTGCGGCTTGTGGATGTGCCCCAGGGCAATGTAGTCTGCTGGCGGAAAGGCGGAGGTCGGGAAGGCTTCCAGCGTGCCAACATAGATTTCACGTACCGACTCATTGCTGCTGGCGCCGACTGTGGTCAGGTGCCCGGTTGCGATGATTGGGACATGCACTCCATGCTGTGCGTGAAGCGCAGCTTGCTGGATTTGGGCGGCAGCGAATACCTGAGCATATGTCCCCTGGATGGCTGTTTGCAGGCTGCGCTGCTTGTCTTCAGCACTTTGGCCTGCCTGACTGGAGAGCACATCGCGTGGCCGAATAAACGGCAGTGCACAAACAATGCAGCCTGGCACTGTATGGCCGCGCGGATGCAGGGTGAGCACATGCTGGGCAGCTGGGCCAGTGGCTGCAATCACTGTCGTGTTGAGGTGGTGCATCAGCGGCAGGCTTTCGCTGAGCACGCTGACGGAGTCGTGGTTGCCGCCCAGCAGCAGCAAGGCCACATCCAGGCGGTGCAGCTCGGCAATCAGGCGATAGTACAGCGTACGGGCATAACTGGGCGGAGTGCCCGTATCAAAAATGTCCCCGGCAATCAGCACCGCATCCACCGCATGGGCTTGCACCTGCTCCAGCAACCAGTCGATCAAGGCTGCATGCTCTCGCTCGCGGCTGTGGTTCATGAAGTTCTGGCCCAGGTGCCAGTCGGAGGTGTGGAGGATACGCATACGGAAACGGTTGGGGCTGCAGACAAAGCCAAACAGGCATCTTAGTCACTCAAGGCTGCTGTTTCGGAGTGATTGCAAGGACTGCACCGCAATCTGAACGCCAGGATGACCAGCTTGTGAGTGTCACCTGCATGACGCAAAGGCAAGAGTTGCACCACGCGACGCAGACATGGAAAACCAATTCCCTAGCGACGCCATGCGTGGTGCTGCAGTGCACGATGTGGTTTGCCCTAGGTCAAGCGTATTTGAGGGCAGACCCGCACAGCGGTATTGCAAAGGTCTTTTAGATTGGGTGCATGTTCAACGGCATTCATCAGGAGATCAACATGCAACGACGTTTCTGGACTTTGGGGGCTGTGGCTTTGGCAGCCAGCTGGAGCATGGGGACAGCGCATGCGCAGGCCGAGAGTTTTCCCAATAAACCCATCACGCTGATTGTGCCCTACGGCCCCGGTGGAGTGACTGATGTGATTGCACGTGCTTTGGGCATGGGGATGGGCAAGGCACTGGGGCAGACCGTGGTGGTGGAAAACAAGGCCGGGGCGGCTGGCGCCATGGGAGTTGTGGACATGTTGACTGCGAAGCCGGACGGTTATCGCCTGACACTGGCTCCTGTGGGCATTTTCCGCCAGCCCTATATCCAGAAAGTGGCCTATGACCCGGTTCAGGATTTGAGCTACATCGCCTCATTCATGACATATGACTTCATTCTGACCGTACCTGCCAATTCGCCTATTCAAACGGTTCAGGACTATGTGGCCTGGGCCAGACAGCATCCAGGGCAGATGGATTACGGCACGCCCGGGAAGTTCACGGCCAACCATGTGGCCATGGCCTTGCTGGAAAAAAAGACCGGAATCCAACTCAACCACGCCCCGTTCAAAGGAGATGCTGACGCCATCAATGCCTTATCAGGCGGGCACATCAAATCTGCGATTTTTGCCAACAGCATCTTGCCGCAAGTCCAGGCAGGTAAAGTGCGTGCGCTGGCTACAGCGTCGGACCGCCGTCCCGAGGCGTTTGCCAATGTGCCAACGTTCCGCGAAGCTGGTTATGACTTTGATGTGCCTTCCCCATTGGGCATTGCCGGACCCAAGGGATTGCCACAGGATGTGGTACGCAAGCTGGATCAAGCAGTCAAAGCTGCCATGGATGACCCTGCGTTCAAACAGGTGGTTGCCAACTACGGTATTCGCACGGATTACCGTGATCACAAGGCCTATGCTGCATTCGCCAGACAGGCTTTTGCCCAGGAAAAGGAGATTGTCCAGGGTATTGGTCTGGAGTGAGTGCGCTTTACAAAACAAACAGGTTGATGCATTGCAGCGTGGGGTTTAGCTCACAGCGCTGCAATTGCATGACTTCGCCTGCAAAACTCATCTCTGTGCGCAGCAATTGACCGTCAGGACTAACCAGCCAGGCAATATCTTCAGCGCTGATTGCGCGAGCAGGCAGTGGCAGCAGTCCGGCAGGGCCATAAACCAGAATGGATACAGGACCGTCTTCGCCAAAAATATGCAGGTACTCAGGCAGGGTGGAGGAGGTGTTCATGACGGTGCCAATAAAGCGCAGAGTTGTGAGATTGAACACGATATGAAGTCCGACATCACACTGTCCAGCATGAAGATCAAACACAGGCCATGTTCATGGCTGGCTCACGCAGTGCTGTTGCATCCGCATTGAATGCCTGTGCTTCAATGTGCGCATATGTCGGGTGAAGTTGCACCTTGCTAGCGATGGGTGTCGCGTGCAAGCGGGCAAGAAAGACCTGATCAGACTGTGAATTACAGCTGACCTTCGGTTGGTTCGCTCAAAAAACCGCCGCTTTGGTGAGCCCAGAGTTTGGCGTAAATGCCTCCCAGTTGCAGCAATTGCTGATGAGTGCCTTCTTCCACGATCTGTCCCTTGTCCATGATGATGAGGCGATCCATGGCGGCAATTGTGGAAAGACGGTGCGCAATGGCGATGACCGTTTTGCCCTGCATCAGGCTGTCCAGACTTTGCTGGATGGCCGCCTCCACTTCGCTGTCCAGGGCACTGGTGGCTTCGTCGAGCAGCAGGATGGGCGCATCCTTGAGCATGACGCGTGCAATCGCAACGCGCTGACGCTGGCCACCCGAGAGCTTGACACCGCGCTCCCCTACCTGGGCGTCATAGCCGCTGCGGCCATGGCGGTCGGTCAGGGTGTCAATAAATTCAGCGGCTTCAGCGCGTTCCGCGGCAGCGAGCATTTGTGCCTCAGTGGCATCTGGTCGGCCATAGAGAATGTTCTCGCGCATGGAACGGTGCAACAGCGAGGTGTCCTGTGTGACCATGCCAATGGCACTGCGCAAACTGTCTTGCGTGACCTGGGTGATGTCTTGTCCATCAATGGTGATGCGCCCACTTTGCGCTTCATGAAAGCGAAGCAGCAAATTCACCAATGTGGACTTGCCCGCGCCAGAGCGCCCAATCAGGCCAATGCGCTCGCCGGGGCGGATGTGCAAATTCAGCCCATCAATGACCTTTTTGCCACCGTCCTTGTAGCCAAAACTCACGTTCTCAAATGCAATGGCGCCTTGCGTAACGTGCAGCGGCTGTGCATTGGGCGCATCGACAATGGTGCGCGGCTTGGACAGCGTGGTGATGCCATCCTGGATGGTGCCCACATTTTCAAACAAGCCCGTCATTTGCCACATGACCCAGTGCGAGTAGCCAGACACGCGCAGTGCCATGGCAATCACGGCAGCCACCACACCGGCCCCCGCTTGACCATTGCCCCACAACCACAGTGCTGTGCCTGCGCTGCTCAGAATCAGCAAGGTGATGAGCGTGTGGTTGGTCAGTTCAAACAGGCTGACCAGACGCATCTGTGCATAGCCCGTCTTCTTGAAGTCATCCATGGCGCTGCGTGCGTATTCCGCTTCACGGCGGGTATGGGCAAATAGCTTGACGGTGGCGATGTTGGTATAGGCATCGGTCACACGGCCCGTCATGAGGGAACGCGCGTCGGCCTGCTCTTTGCCGATCTGGCCCAGGCGTGGCACAAAGTACCAGCAGGCCAGCATGTAGCACAGCAGCCAGATGCCAAAAGGCAGTAGCAAATACGCATCAAAACTGCCTGCCAGCAGCAAGATGCTGATGAAGTACACCGCCACACCGACCAGCACGTCAACGACAATGAACACCACCTCGCGCACAGCCAGCGCGGTTTGCATGATCTTGGTGGTGATGCGGCCCGCAAATTCATCGGCGTAGAACGACATGCTCTGGCCGAGCATCAGCCGGTGGAACACCCAGCGCATGCGCATTGGAAAATTGATGGCCAGCACCTGGTGCATGACCATGGTGTGCAGGGCCAAAAGTGCAATAGAGCCCAGCAAGATGGCCGCGATGCCCATCAGGCTGCCGCGCTGCACTTCAAAGAACTGCGCTGCAGGGGTTGTTGACATCCAGTTCACCACCCGGCTCATGACGGCGAACAAAAACGCCTCGTACATGGATAGCATGGCGCTCGTGACTGTGAGCAGCACAAGCCAGCCGCGCATGCTGCGTGTACAAGCCCACAGAAAGGCAATAAAACCTGTGGGGGGCAACTGCGGCTCGGCAGTTGGGTAAGGGGGAATGCGCTTTTCAAAAAAACCGAACACAGGGCGGGTCTCCAAGTCTCCGAAGCCACCATCGTAGGTGGATCTTGTCCATGCTGGTCAGCATTGTCGGATGCCCAGCATCCCATGAGGCTTTAGAGCCACTTTCGGCAGGTGTGCACGACTTTTTCGAACCACTGTACGAGTTCGAGTTGCGGTTGTTTGCGCCGGCATCACTGTCCATCCTCAGTAGGACTTTGCGATGAGCACGACGATTGCCTTGGTTGTACATACGTGCAGGGCGTGAACAGATCCTCGATGTGTCGCGTGGCTGGGGGCGGCAAAAACATGTTTTCTGGTGCTGCATCAGTCAAAACACAGCATGGGGGCAATGGATGCTTGCGCAAGACTGTCTGTGTGGAAGGGGGCTTTAAGATCGCCCGGATGATATGGACTGGTATTGGGCGCAATAACGCCTCATCGGAGGCGCAGGATCAAGCGGGCGCGGACCTGGCTTGCAAGCTGCGCAAGCACTTTGTGGCGTGGGGTGTTGCCGTGTGGGCCTGTCTGGGGATGTGGGAGGCTGCGGCACAGCCGCAAGCGCACAGTAGCTTGCGGGTAATGGAGGCCATGGAAGATGGTTTGTGGCGTGAAACCCTGGAGTCCAGTTGGCAGGAGTCGGTCAGGACTGATGTTTGTACCAGCTCCAAGGACATGGATGATTATTTGCTGAGCTTGCAGTTGCAAGACGGTCACTGCAGCAGTGGGTTGGTGAGCAACGAAGCCACCCGGGCTGAACTGCATATGCATTGTGCGCCACTGGGCTCGGTTGAGGCATTGGGGGTACTGGAGGTGACATCGGTATCGCCACAGGCTTACCGTGTCAGTTTGCGCATGCACAATCCAACGAATGACAGCAAAGCACACATGACTCAATATTTTGAGCGTTTGGGATCTTGCGAAAAATAGGCAATGTCATGCCTGCAGCATGCTGCAGGCATACGTTATCTGGGTGGACAGGAGTGAATCCGGTCCATTGATATGGAAACATGGGTGGGTACAGCTCCATCGCAATGGACTGGATGCGCAAGGCATAAAAAAAACCGCCGCGAAGTATGCGGCGGCTGTGTCAGCACTGTCGGGGTTTATGCGTTGGGCAAAAAGCCTTCAACTGACAGATAGCGTTCTCCCGTGTCATAAGCAAAGCCCAAAACTTTGGCGTTGGCAGGCAACTCTGGCAGTTTCTGGGCAATTGCTGCCAGCGTCGCACCGGAAGAAATGCCGACCAGCAGACCTTCCAGAGCGGCCGCGCGGCGGGCATATTCACGCGCAGGCTCTCCTTCCACCTGAATGACGCCATCCAGCAAATTGACATCCAGGTTTTTCGGAATGAAGCCTGCACCAATGCCTTGAATAGGGTGAGGGGCTGGGCTGCCACCAGAAATCACGGGTGAGGCAGCAGGTTCTACGGCAAATACCTTGAGGTTGGGGAATTTGGCTTTGAGGACTTTGGCTACCCCCGAGAGATGGCCGCCAGTGCCGACGCCAGTGATCAAGACGTCCAGACCATCGGGGAAATCAGCAAGGATTTCCTGGGCAGTAGTGGCTTCGTGCACCGCCACATTGGCGGGGTTTTCAAACTGTTGGGGCACCCAGGCTCCCGGCGTTTGGGCAGCCAACTCTTCGGCGCGTGCAATGGCGCCTTTCATGCCTTTTTCCTTCGGCGTCAGGTCAAAGGTGGCCCCATAGGCCAGCATCAGGCGGCGGCGCTCCAGAGACATGCTCTCAGGCATCACCAGGATCAGCTTGTAGCCTTTGACCGCGGCTACCAGCGCCAATCCAACACCGGTGTTGCCGCTGGTGGGTTCAATGATCACGCCACCCGGTTTGAGTGCACCTGACTTTTCAGCTGCCTCCACCATGGACAGCGCAATACGGTCTTTGATGGAGCCTCCTGGGTTGCCGCGCTCCGACTTGATCCACACATTGGCGCCAGCGCCAAATACGCGGTTGATTCGAACCACGGGGGTGTTGCCAATGGTTTGGAGGATGTTGTCGAATTTCATTGCGTCTCCTAGAAAGGGTTAGGGCTGAAGTATTCATTTTGACTGACTCGTTCCTACCCGTGGCGATATGAATATGCCGTGATGCTCTGTTGAATGCAACATGCGATTGCAAAGCTTCAGTCACGACAGCGGCTGCCGGTGCCCGGTTTTTTTGCTGGCATAAGCCGACGGTTTGATTGAGGCAATACCGAGGGATATAGGTATTTGTAAGACCTTGGTCGATACTGGGTGTAACAGCCAGTCAATGAAAGTATTTCAATGAGTCTTCTCCATATCAACATGATTCTTATGACCGTGACCTGTGTTGCATTGCTGGCGGGTTTTTCAATGCGTGAGCACAAAGTCTGGGCACCTGCACTCATGTTTTTGGGTGTGACCGGATTGATGGCATTAATCGTCTACAACATTTACGTACTTTCGAATCACTGAAAGACGCAGTCATATAGGCGATAATGGAAGGCGTGAAGTTCGCCAGACTGTCGCTGGTGCAATCGTGGAAACACGGCACTGGAGGAACGTCCGGACTGCATAGGGCAGCGTAGCAGCTAACGGCTGTCCACCGTGAGGTGAGGATCAGAGCAACAGAGACGTAGTCGGGCAGGCGTACCGCAAGGTAAACCGGCCCGGGTGAAACGGGCAATCTCTACGCGCAGCAATACCAAGTAGGCACACGTTGACGGGGCCCCCGGAGTGTGCGGGTAGGTAGCATCGAGCTGGTGGGGCGACTCCCAGCCCAGAGTAATGACAGTCACGCAGCGGGTCACCGCTGTGCACAGAATCCGGCTTATCGGCGAACTTCACAATTTTGGAATCCCCATAAAAAAACCGCCCGAAAGGCGGTTTTTTTATGACTCTGAATCAGTGATCACTGGATCACGATCTTGGCAGCCTTTACGATTTCTGCCTGGCTCTTGCGGTTGTCGTGCACGGTCTTTTTGAATTGTTCAGGACTTTCCAGTCGCAGGCTATTCCCGGTGCTCTCCAGACGCTGGCGAATTTCGGGTTGTTGCAAGGCTTGCTGCACAGCTGCGTTGAATTTGGCAACGATCGGTGCAGGTGTGCCCTTGGGGGCAAAAATACCAAACCAGATGGCGCTGTCAAAGCCCTTGGTTCCTGGCAAGTCGCTTTCTGCTACGGGGGGGACATCCGGGACTGCGGCAATGCGCTCGGCGGTGCTGGCTGCCAGCAGTTTGAGCTTGCCGGACTTCACATGGGGTAGTACGGTTTGTACTTGGTTCATGATGCAGCAAGCCTCACCACGCAACACGCCGGTGATAGCGTCAGGACCGCCTTTGTAGGGCACATGCACCATGTCCAGGCCCAGGCGCCAGTTCAGCTCTGCAAATGCCATATGGGTGCCGGTGCCATTGCCGGTGGAGGCAAAGTTGTATTTCCCCGGATTGGCTTTGATTTCGTCGACAAATTCTTTGAGGTTGTTGGCCTTGATGATTTCAGGATTGATCGTCAGCACATTGGAGACCGTCACCACGGGCGAGACAGGAGTGAAATCGGCTTCCACATCAAAAGGCAGCTTGGCATAGAGCGCTGCATTGGTGCCGTGCGTGGCTGCAGTGCCAAATACCATGGTGTAGCCATCGGGCCTGGCGCGGGATACGTATTCGCTGGCGATATTGCCTGCAGCGCCGGGCTTGTAGTCGATGATGACCGGTTGGCCCAATATTTTGGAGACGGGCTCCTGGATCAAGCGCGCCACCACATCCACGCCAGAGCCTGCGTTGAAGGTCATGATCATGGTGATGGGCTGAGCAGGCCAATTGGAAGCATCTGTGGCTGCAAAGCTGACAGGCAGGGTGACCAGTGCCAAAGCGGTGGCAGCAGCAGTGCGGAACAGGGCGCGACGGGCAGTAGATGGCATGGAGGAAAAGTCTCTGATATGAATCAATTGATGGCATTGTGCAGTGCTCTTCATTAGTTTTATGTATGTCTATATGCCCGCTTATGCGAATGACGGTATGAGGCATCGTTAAACCGGTGACAAGCACTGCAAGCAACGCGCTTAATAATGCTGACCATGAAGCGCACCGACCAATTGCTCTACCCCCAACGCGTGCCAGCCACGCCTTTGCATGCCTCTACTTTGCTGTTGTTGCGCGACCGCGCCAATGGAGGGTGGGAGGTGCTGATGACAAGGCGCTCTGAGCGCGCCAGTTTCGCGCCCGGCATGTATGTTTTCCCTGGCGGAGGCATTGAGGAGCAAGACGGGCAAGCCCATGGACACAGCATGTGTCGAGCAGACATGTCCTCTGCAACCCTGACTGAGGCCATTGCTGCATTGCGCGAAAGTTGGGAAGAGATGGGGGTGCTGCTGGCCACCTGTGCGGATGGACGTGCTGCGACGCAGGCTGATGTGGATGCCATGGTGCGCACTCTACCGCTATGGCCGCAGCTGGAGAGTAGAGGATTGCAACTTGACGTGCGCGAGGTATGGCAGTTGGCTCACTGGACGGCCGACCGTAATTTGCCCAAACGTTTTGCCGTGCCATTTTTTGTGGCACGCATGCCAGAGGGGCAAACACCCGTGGCGGATGAATCTGAGCAATTCGAGCCTGTATGGGTGAACCCCCAGGAAGCCTTGGAGCGACACCGAGCGGGGAATATGCCGATGATTTTTCCCACTTTGCGAACTCTGGAGCGCTTGGCTGGCTACCCATCTGCCCAAGCGCTGCTGGATGCGATCAAGTTAAAGCCATTGTGGGTCAGCTCTCCGAGGGCAGGTCGCATGCAGGGCAAGGAATTTCGGTGCATGGAAAGTGATGCCGCCTATGGCGAACTGGCCATGGTCTGTCCTGATGGCCAAATCCTGCATGAGCTGTTTTGGCAAAGTGAACGTGCGGTGCCACTGCGCAAAAACATCCTGAGACTGACGGCTGCAAACGCTAATGTCATGACGGGCCCAGGTACCAACAGCTATCTAGTCGGTACGCCTTCTTCTGGCTATATCGCGATCGACCCGGGGCCGGAGGATGCCGTGCATGTTGCGCGCTTGCTGGATGCGGCCGAGGGCAATGTGCATCACATTGTGTGCACACACTCGCATATAGACCATTCACCAGGTGCTTTTTTATTGCAGTCGCTTTGCGTGCAACGCGGTTTGAACAAGCCTTTGATCTATGGTTTGCCATCTGCTCCAACGGCACATCCCCGCAGCAGTTTTTCTCCGGATGTTGTGTTTAGGGATGGAGATCGTTTGTCTGTTTCTGCCTCAGGTGCTGATGATCAACCCACAGTCACGCACACACTGCGCGCAGTACATACGCCGGGCCATGCGGCCAACCATCTGTGCTTGTTGCTGGAAGAAGATGCCTTGATCTTCAGTGGTGATCACATACTCAATGGCAGCACATCCATCATCAATACGCCCGATGGCAACATGCGCGATTACATCGACAGCCTGGATAAATTGGCTGCATTGTGCAGGCAAGATTCCGTGGAGTTCTTGTTACCTGCTCACGGCTATGTTCTGGGTAATGCCCTGGATGTGATTGCCAAGCTCAAAGCCCATAGGCTGGCCCGTGAGGCCAAGGTGCTGGCTGCCATGCGGCAAAAACCGGACGGCAGTACGCGGGATTGGGTGGCGCTGGCCTATACAGATACCCCTCAGGACTTGTGGACGTTGGCCGAAAGAAGCCTGATTGCGCACGTGGAACGCATTCGTGCTTTAGGCTTGCAGCATGTCAATGACTGAACAACCCAAGAACAACGATAGCAGTGTTCGCCTGTCCAAGCGGCTGGCTGAGCAACTGGATTGCTCGCGCACTGAGGCCGAGCTGTATATTGAAAATGGCACCGTGCAGGTCGACGGTGTCGTCGTTGAGCACCCGGGTGCACGCGTGCTTCCGCAACAAGTCATCACCCTGGCGGATGGCGCAAAGGCTGAGCATGTGCCGCCGGTCACCATCTTGTTGCACAAGCCTGCAGGCTGCTCTGTGCAACCTGGCGGCAAGCCCAGTGCGCTGGCTTTGCTCACAGCAGAAAACTGGCAGCAAGGCGATACGCCAGCGCCGATCCGCATGCTGCACAAGCATTTTCAGAATCTGGAGTGCCTGGAGCCCATTCCTGTGCCTGCCAGTGGTTTGACGGTGTTTACGCAAGATCGCCGTGTGGCTCGCAAGCTGACGGAAGATGTGCTGTATCTTGAGCAGGAGTGCATTGCCCATGTCCAAGGTAGCCTGGATGAAGAGGGGCTGGAGCGCTTGCGCAACGGAAGCTCTGTTGCAGGCAAACGCTTGCCCAAAATCAAGGTGAGTTGGCAAAGTGACAATCACTTGCGTTTTGCGCTGAAGGGGATCTTTCCGGAGGAAATTGATGCCATGTGCCGTGGCGTTGGCCTTCAGCTGATTGGGCTCAAGCGCTTGCGCATGGGGCGTATTTCGATGGCAAAACTGGCGGAAGGGCAATGGCGCTATGTCATGCCCTGGGAGCGCTTTTGAGCGTCCGTGGTCCTTCATCGTCAAAAAAGGCGCGAATCTCGCGCCTTTTCTTTTTCACTGGGGGGTGAATCTCCTACCTGTTCTTGCTGTACCCCATGGCAATGACCAGGGCACTGATCAGGAAGAATGCTTGTAATTCCAAAGCCCAGCCACCGGACTGATTCAGCTGCATCCAATGGTTGGTATGAACCAGCAGCAAAGCCACAATCATGTGAATGACCACAATCAAGGCTGCAGGTACCACATAAAGGCCTAGCAGCAGAAATAGCGGAGCTATGACCTCGCCAATGAACACGGCGTAAGCGAGAAAACTGGGTAATCCAGTTTTGGCCACCAAGGCTTCAATGCCGCCGATCCCGTGAGTGATTTTGGCCCAGCCGTGAAACAGCATGAGTACTGCCAAAGTAACGCGCAGCAGCACCATGGCGGCTTGCGGATGGTGAAAGTATTTCCAAAGGCTCATAGAGGTACAGGGTAAAACAAAAAAAGGCTTTTAGCTGAAGTGAATCAATCGAATTGGCATTTGCTGTGTGTGAGGAACGCGCCCGTGCATGCGACGGGGAGGGCTGACGTTGTCTGTAGGTCTGGGGCGGGTTATGACCAAACAGTGTTTCATGTGGTTTTCAAGCCTTCTACGATAGCTGCAGCCACATGGAAAAACATCTGCTGTTGTAGCTGTTGCATGTGTTCTTAACGCTTTATGACGGGGGTATTAAATATGCAAAAGTCTTTCTCTCTGCGTTCTGTCGTTTTGGTGACGGGGATGGCTGCGGCAACCATCGCCATGGTCGGTTGCTCCACCACTGGAACCACTCAAGGCAAAGGCTCGGCTCCGGCCAATCGTGCGGAGTTGGAGTCGCAAGCGACGGCAGCACTGGATCGACTGTACACGGCCATGCCCGGTACCCGTGAACTGGTGGCCAAGTCCAAGGGCGTGCTGATATGCCCCGCCGTGATTGGTGGCAGCTTTGTGATTGGTGCAGAGCATGGCAAGTGCGTGCTGCGCTCAGCAGGAACCTCTCGCGGCTACTACAGCACCACGGCTGCATCAATTGGCTGGCAAGCCGGAGGTCAGTCCAAGGCTGTGATTTATGTGTTCAGCACGCAAGACGCTTACAACAACTTCGTTAACAGCGATGGTTGGTCTGTGGGGGCGGATGCCAAGGTGGCCGTGGGTAAGGCTGGTGCGAATGGCAGTATCGATACGTCTACTGCGACTGCGCCAGTCAGCAGCTATGTGCTCACCAATACGGGTTTGGAAGCAGGCGTCTCTGTAGAGGGTGCAAAGATCACCAAGATTTCCATGTGATCTGCAGCGTCATAAAAAAAGACCAGCTAAGGCTGGTCTTTTTTATGTGTCCCAGGTCGGGCAGGCTGTTGTGTTGAGTCGGGCAACAGCCGCAATGTCAGACGCTTGGTGCCTGATACCAGCGGGTCTCCAGCAGTTCAGGCTCGTCGTGTGCCAGCAGGCGTTGCCAATGCAGATCTGCGTCCTGCACAAACAAGTCTGCGACGATGGCGTGGGCCAGTCGTGTAGCACCGATACCCAAACCCGGTATGTCACTGCCCAAGGCAGCGTGGGTCATGGTGGCTCCCCAGTTGAAGAGGTGAATGCGGCCCATGGCTTCAGCATGTGAGGCGCTGGTGCTTTGCAGTGCAAAGCTGGGCGCCAGATAAGGAAAGCGTGCGGCTTCAGTGTTGCTTGCGGCTTGTTCAGGTGTGACATGCCGGCCCCAGGTGTCAATGTGCGCGCTGTAGTGTTGCAGCTCCGGGCGGTCGAGCAAATCCACGTCGAAACCGGTGCCAAAGATCACTGCATCAAAGCGCTGCACGCTGCCGTCGGCCAGGGTGACTTCTACTGCATCGGCCAGGGGGCTGACGTCCTTCCAGCCACAGCCCATATGCAGGTGAAAGTTGTCATGGGCATCACAGCGCCGTACGGTTTCCCAAGGTGGAGGAACCTGCTCATCAAAAATATACGTGTAAAAACGCCATTTGCGTTGGTCGTCAAGCTGTGAATAACCTCGCAAAAAGCCGGGGAAGGATGCAGCCTTGCTCTTGTTGATCTGAGGCATGACCTTGCGGCGTGCAAATTGCTGCACCGTGACCCCGGCTTCCAGTGCACAGGCAGCATTGTCAAACGCAGAGGCTCCAGCGCCGAGCACGGCCATGGTTTTTCCGCGCCAAGACTCAAAATCGATGTCGTTCATGGTGTGGAAAACGCGGCCTTGTGCCAGCGGGTCTTGCATGGACAGGCTGGGGTAGCTGGGCCAGCGTGGTGCGCCGCTGCCATCACGTCCCAGCGCCAAAATTATTTTTCGTGCACGTACGGTCTCGGTACCTTTGGGGCCGGTGATCTGTGCAATAGCAACACCGTCCTCGTCTGTCAGACTGTCCAGACGGGTGAGGTTTTCGACGGGTATTTGTGCTGCATCTCGGACCCACAGCAGGTAGTCGCGCCAGTCCACACGGCCGATTTTGTGCAGGCTTGCCCAACCGGGTGTGGCGGCGTCGAAACTTGAGATGTCGCCCGTGCCGTGCTGGGCTTCATACCAGGCACGGAAGGTCAGACTGGGCACACCCAGATCGGGTCCTGTGAGTTGTTTCGGGCTGCGCAAAGTCAGCATGCGGGCAAAGGTGGCCCAGGGGCCTTCGCTGCCTCGCGCCGCTGCGTCAATTACGCGAATATTGCGTAAACCCTCGCGTAGCAAGGCAAAAGCAGCAGTTTGGCCGCACATGCCTGCGCCAACGACAAGCACATCCAGCACCTTGTCAGCATTGGGTGCTACCACCCAATTCGCAGTGGGGTAGTTCAGACGTTGCAGGTCGCGCTGCGCCTCAAGCGCCAGTGTCTCAAGAGCCGCATGGTTGCGCGGGCTGGAGATTGTTTGCAGGGGGACCGGTGCCAGCACACGGTCAGTAGATGGGGAATGCATTTCAGTGGTCACAGCCGCGAAGATAATCCATTCATGACCCAACTTGACTGTTTCTATAGCCTTTCTTCACCCTGGGCGTATTTTGCCGGGCCACAGTTGCAAGACATCGTGCGCCGCCATCAGGTGAAGCTGGTTTTCAAACCATATGACTTTCAACTGGTGGTGCCTCAAACTGGAGGCATTCCCTTGAAGACCCGCCCCGAAGCACGCCGCAGCTACCATGCGCTGGAACTGGCGCGCTGGCGTGATTATTTGGGCATGCCACTGAACCTGGAGCCCAGCTACTACCCAAAGGGCGTGCCTGCCGATGCCAACTGGAACAAAAAGCCCGGCTGGATGGTGATTGCGGCTCAACTGCAAGGCCTGGATGCATTTGCTCTGTCACATGCGTTGTTGCGTGCCCTTTGGGCCGAGGAGCGTGATACCTCGGATGCAGACGTGCGCATTGCCATCGCCAATGCTGCAGGTTATGACGGCCAGGCATTGCACGCGCTGGAGATGTCCCCAGAGGTGCAGGCCGCCTACACGCAGTACACCCAGGAGGCAGTGGATCAGGGAATCTTTGGCTCGCCCATTTTTGTGCTCAATGGTGAACGCTTCTGGGGGCAGGATCGTTTGATGTTTGTTGAGCGGGCGCTGGATAAATTGCGCACTGCAAAGCGCTAGGCTTTTCTCACTCCCATTTCTGCACTGTTATGCATATTCGATTTACCAAAATGCAAGGCGCGGGCAACGATTTTGTCGTGCTTGATGAGACGCAGGGGCGCCTGGGGCTGACCCCGGCGCACTATCGCTTCCTGGCCGACCGTCACTTCGGTGTAGGTGCCGACCAGATTCTGTCCGTGCGCCCCTCGCCCGCAGAAGGCGTGGATTTCGAGTATGTGATACACAACGCTGATGGTGGCGAGGTGGAGCAGTGCGGCAATGGGGCGCGCTGCTTTGCGCGCTATGTGCATGACAAGGGTTTGACCCCAAAAACAGAAATTCGGGTACATACCCAAGCGGGGGTGATTGCCCCCAAGATTACTGCGGATGGTCGTGTGACTGTGAACATGGGCGCTCCGGTGCTGGAGCCTGCGCGAGTGCCTTTTGACGTCACGGGCCTGTCTGCACAACGTCAGGCGCATGCCTGCCTGTGGCCTTTGCAGCTGCAAATGGCCGCGTCCGTTGAGCAGGTGCAGGTGGTTGCAGTGTCCATGGGCAATCCTCACGCGGTGCAACTGGTAGACGATGTGCAAACAGCGCCAGTGGCACTGATGGGCCCGCTGATTGAGCAGCATGTGCGTTTCCCGCAACGTGTGAATGCCGGATTCATGCAGCTGCTGTCACGCACGGAAGTGAGGTTGCGCGTGTATGAACGTGGAGCGGGAGAAACCCTGGCGTGTGGCACGGGCGCGTGTGCAGCGGTGGTTGCCGGTATTCTCTTGGGAGAACTTGACCACCGCGTAGACGTGCATACTCGAGGAGGTCTGCTGACCATTGAATGGGCGGGTGGAGAACAAGACGCTGTCATGATGACAGGGCCTGCCACTACCGTGTTTGAAGGTCAGATTCACATTCCTGAAGCATTATGAACAGCATTGAAACATCCGCCATGAATGACGCCAGCATTGCCGAGTACCTGCTGCAAAACCCTGATTTTTTTGAACGTCATGCCGAGATGCTGACCCGTGTGCAACTCAGCAGCGGCCACGGTCATCGTGCGGTGAGCCTGCAGGAACGTCAGGCAGAAATGTTGCGAGACAAAATCAAGGGGCTGGAAGCTCGCATCATGGAGATCGTGCGCAACAGCAGCGAGAACTCTGCGATTGCACAAAAGATTCACCGCTGGAGCTGTGGTCTGGCGGGCGTGCAAGACGCACGTCAATTGCCCCGAGAGATTGCAGAAGGCATCGAAAAAGAATTTGATGTTCCGCAAGTCGCAATCCGCGTCTGGGATGTTGCGGCTCCTTATCTGGGTCAACTGTTCACCATGGGTGTGAGCGACGATGCCAAGTCGTTTGCGACTTCATTGACCATGCCATTTTGCGGTCCGAATCTGGGCTTTGAGCCCACTGCATGGCTGTCCAACCCCAGCGAAGTGCAGTCGATCGCTTTGTTGCCTTTGCGTGAAGGGATCAATGACAGCCAAAGCCCCGCCTTTGGTTTGCTGGTGCTGGGTTCGCCTGACCCCTTGCGCTTTGACGCCACCATGGGAACGGAATTCCTCTCGCGCATCAGCGAGCAAGCCAGTGCTGCGCTAAGCCGATTGCGCATACTGCCCTCGGGCAACTGATAGGGCCATGGCAGAGACGGCCACGCTTGCTGCACCGCTGCAAGCTTATTTGCAGCATGTGGCTGGCGAGCGACGGCTGGCGCCGCGCACAGTGGCTATTTACACCGACGGCTTGCAGCAGTTGCAAGCCATGGCTACGCAAGCTGGGCAGGATGTACTGGCTTTGCAACCACTGCATATCCGGCGATTTGCAGGCGCTTTGCATGCCCAAGGAAGGCATGGGCGCAGCATTGCGCTGTGTCTGTCGTGCTGGCGTGGCTTTTTTAAATGGGCGGCCTGGCAAGGCTGGGTGGAACGCAATCCGGTAGAAGGCATTCGTGCTCCGACGACGTCCAAGCCCTTGCCCAAGGCTCTGGGGGTGGACGAGGCAGTCCAACTAGCCAGCTATACCAGCAAAAACACGGACCCGTGGGAAGAAGCGCGCGATGCCGCCATGACGGAGCTGCTCTATAGCAGCGGTTTGCGGGTGAGCGAACTATCAGGTCTGGATGTGCAGCCAGGTGCAGGTCTTGGTTGGCTGGATTTGCAAGCTGGGCTGGTGCATGTGACCGGAAAAGGCGGAAAACGACGTAGCGTACCTGTGGGTGCACCGGCCAAAGCCGCGTTGCTGCGCTGGCTGGAATTGCGGGCGAGTCGTTTTGCAGCGCATTGGTCGGAACCTGCTTTGTTTGTGGGTGCACGCGGGGGGCGTATTACGCCACAAACCATTTGGTTGCGCTTGCGCCAGCGGAGCCAGCAAGCTGGATTGCCTGCTGCTGTCCACCCACATGTGCTGCGTCACTCTTTTGCCAGCCATGTCTTGCAGTCCAGTGGGGACTTGCGTGCCGTGCAGGAGCTGCTGGGACACGCCAATATCAGTACCACACAAATCTATACGCGTCTGGATTTTCAGCATCTGGCGCAGGCTTACGAGCAAGCTCACCCTCGAGCGCGCAAAAAGCATGATTGATCACGGTGCTGGCCTTGAGGGGCAAAGCAAGATTTAGAAGCCAACGTGCACGTTTCGCTATTCCGAGCGCCGGCAGAGCATATTCTGCTGCGAGAGTGCAGCCCGCAGTAGTGACTTGCTGATTATCTGTCGTTGTCAGCATTGATGACTTTGTTTCCCATGAGTAAGCACAGAGCTTTTCTGTGTTTATGGCTGCAGGGAAAAAAAAGTTGCTGTGATTTGCTATCCAGGGTTCGTATTTTTGTATCTATAGGGATAGTTTATGAATATTGATAGCTTATGGCGTAGTCTCCATATATGCTCCCATGCAAAACCGTTCGAAATCTGTACACCCTGATATCTCCATGTGCTTGTCGGGATGGATACACTTTCGGCCTCTGGCGTACAGGCATTTACAACTGTGCGCCGCTGTTTGACAGATCAGCGAGCTGTTTTTCAGCAGCTCGCGCATAGCGACAAGGTTGTATTCCTATGGCACTCATTCCCGTCAGCATCCTCACCGGTTTTTTGGGCTCGGGCAAGACCACGCTGCTCAAGCGCGTGCTCAGCGAGTCGCACGGCATGAAGATCGCTGTGATTGAAAACGAGTTTGGTGAAGAGAACATCGATACCGACATCCTGAAGACCGAATCCAAAGAGCAAATTTTGCAGATGAGCAACGGCTGCATTTGCTGCACCATTCGTGAAGATCTGCGAGAAGCGCTGCAATTGTTAGCCGCCAAGCGCCGTCAGGGACTCGTGGAGTTCGATCGTATTGTGATTGAAACCACTGGCCTGGCCGACCCTGGCCCTGTGGCGCAGACCTTTTTTATGGATGATGAGATTGCGGAAACTTATCTGATCGATTCCATCCTGACATTGGTAGACGCCAAACATGCCAATCAGCAGCTCGACGACCGCCAGGAGGCGCGTCGCCAGGTGGGGTTTGCCGATCAGATTTTCCTTTCCAAAACCGATCTGGTGACTGAGGACGAGAAAGAGGCGCTGATCCATCGTCTCAAGCACATGAATCCCCGTGCGCCGATCAAGGCTGTGCATTTTGGAGATGTGCCGCTGAGTGAGGTTTTTGATCTGCGCGGCTTCAACTTGAATGCCAAGCTGGACATAGACCCAGATTTCCTCAAGGAAGATGATCACGATCACAGCCATTGTGACCACGACCATGGTCACTGTGAGCATGACCACGATCATGCTCACCATGAACATGATGTGCATTGCGGACATGATCATGCCCATGGAGAACACTGCAACCATCCACACCATCACCATCATGACGATGATGTGAAGAGCTTTGTATATCGTGCAGATAAAGCCTTTGATCCAGCAAAACTGGAAGACTTCCTGGGTGCCATCGTGAATATCTATGGCCCCAAAATGCTGCGTTACAAAGGTGTGCTGCACATGAAGGGCACCAACCGCAAGGTTATTTTCCAGGGCGTACATCAGTTGATGGGCAGTGACCTGGGGCCGGACTGGGCCGAAGACGAAAAACGTCAAAGCAAGATGGTCTTCATTGGTATTGACTTGCCGCAAGATATATTGAGGCAAGGACTGGACCAGTGCTTGGTATAAAGCCGTAAGGTCTTTTCAAAGCTTGTGGTTGAGCACAGCTTAACCAGACAAGTCTGTGCGTTATGTGCAACTTTAAGTGCCAAGCACGATCTGACCGATACAATCGCGCCCCTGATGAGAACCCGGTAGCTTCATGCCTGATGGGTGAACCGACTGGGCCGTGCTAGTACTGTGAGGAGACAGGAAGTGACAGCAGCCGAGACGAGTAAGAAAAAAGCCACCTCCCAAGTGGCTGCCTCCGCTACCGAGCAAAAGGGCAAGTCTGCAGTCAAGAAAGCTGCAGCCAAATCTAACGCTGCTGCCAAATCCAGCGCGGGGGGTAAATCCCGCACGGTCCCCTCCGAATCAACCAAGGCCGCTGCTGCACCCGCATCAGTTATCAAGGCCGTTTCACATATAACTATGCCAACGACTACTTCTGCGCCTACTCCCTTCGTGACCAAACGCGATCCCAAGCTTGCCAATAACTGGAAGACCAAGCCTGTGGAAGAGCTGACCGACGCTGAAATCGTAGCCATGCATGACAGCGATTACATGAACGATGTCCAGATGGCGTATTTCCGTGCCAAGCTGGTCAAGCTCAAGCAAGACATGCATAACAACGCCGGTGAAACCGCAGAAAACCTGCGTGAAGACACCGTGGTGGTTCCTGATCCAGCTGATCGTGCAACGATCGAAGAAGAGCATGCGCTGGAGTTGCGTACACGCGACCGTGAGCGCAAACTGCTCAAGAAGATTGAACAGGCTATTGCCCGAATCGACGCGGGAGACTATGGTTACTGCGATGAAACCGGGGAACCCATCGGTGTTCCTCGCCTGCTGGCTCGCCCCACTGCCACGCTGTCTTTGGAAGCGCAGCAGCGTCGCGAGCTTAAACAGAAAATGTTCGGAGATTGAGGGAGCGCCGTGCCTTGTGCACGGCTGAGAAAACACATGCACTCAGACAGTGGAAAATCAGGTGGTTTTTTCAACAAGGTAATGCATTTGGTGCGTGGCAATGCAGCAGCTGCCAGCGAATCGTCTGCAGACTTTGAGGGTTTGGGTGCAGCAAGTGATGACCTTAAAGAGGTCTGGGTGCGCAAGCGCCGCAATGAGGCTATCCGGCGGCATGAGTTTGCCCAATTGCGTTTGCTGCGCAATCGCAATGAAGTTGGTGGGCAGTCTCCGCTGGATGACGCAGGCAAAGACGACGAGTTGCTGTCGATGCTCGGGCAGGAAACCCGCAGCACGGAAACGCTGCAAAAAATTGATGCCATTGAGGCGCAGATGTCTGGCCAATGGTGGCGAAATCCGGCACAGGCGGCTGTTAAAGGCGACAAGCCTCCCCTGACACGCAAACTCAATGCCCGCCAACTCAGCGATTTACCTGTTTTGGGAGAAGACAGCGTCGTACAGCCAGCTCCTCCACCAATGGCGCCCGCCAATATGTTGTCCGCTGCCTCTGACGTTGTCTGCCCAGTTAAAGTGGCGCCGGAGCCTGTCGAGGTAGAGCCTTCAGCGGAAGCTTCAGAGCCTGCTGAGCTTTGCTTTCTGCCTTCCCCCGATCTGGAGGAAGCGGCCATTCTGTTTGCTCACGGAGATATCGATGGGGCACGTGCGCGCTTGCTGGAGCAATTGCTTCAGGCGCTGAGTACTGAGCCAGTCAACGACACAAAGGCAGCGGTGTTGTGGCATGCCGCGCTGGATTTGTGCAGGGCGCTGGGTGATGAAGAGGCATTTGAGCCCTTGGCAATTGACTATGCAGAGCATTTCGGGCGTTCTGCCCCGCTGTGGTCTTCCATGCCAGAGCGCTTGGGCTTGCCGCCCCTAACGGGTGATGCGCCAGCAGCGGGAAAAAAGCGACAGTTTCAATGGTCTTGCCCCTCAGTGCTGACTGCTGGTGCTGTGGCGGCGTTGCGTGTGTCACAAGAAGAGGCGCCGCAGCCATGGAGCATGTCATGGTTGCGTCTGACCTCGATAGAGGAGGCTGCACTGCAGCCCTTGGCTCAATTGTTTGATGCATGGGCCAGCAGCCAAGGGCAGTTTCTGTGGTCTGACGTGGGTAAGTTGCTCCAACTGCTGGAGCAGCAGACACCTGTCGGAGAGGGCGCACAACCCGAGCAATGGTGGTCATTGCGCATGAGCGTGCTGCGCTTGCTGAACCGCATGGATGAATACGAGCAGGTGGCCCTGGATTACTGCATCACCTATGAGGTATCGCCCCCTTCATGGGGGGAGCCTGACTGTCTGTGTGTAGCGCAGGAGGAAGGGGCGGCAGACGTTTCCATTTTGCAAGAAGCTTCACTGCACTCAGCGCATCCCGCAACCCCAGGCACTGTGGCAGCCCCAACGCCTGTTGCCAAGCAAGGCTTGGCAGGGGTGCTGGAAGGCGATTCTCAGCCATGGCTGGATGCATTGACGGCACAGGCCAAGTCGGGACAAGTGCTCGAAGTCGCTTGTGACAACTTGATTCGTCTGGATTTTGTGGCAGCTGGTGGAATTTTGAACTGGGCGGCAGACATGCAAAGCCAAGGCTATGTGGTGAGATTTACGAATTTGCACCAGCTGGTGGCCGTGTTTTTCTGTGTCATCGGGATCCACGAGCACGCACAGGTACAGGCCACAATCAACTGAGTAGCGTAAAAAATGCAGAATGAACGCTTGTATTTGCACGCGTAGTCCTCATCTGCAGTCGCTATGGAACAGTATCACGGCACCACTATCATCAGCATTCGTCGAGAGACACCCCAGGGCGTACAAGTGGCCATTGGCGGCGACGGACAAGTCACCTTGGGTCATATCGTGGTCAAAGGCTCCGCGCGTAAGGTGCGCAAGCTCTACCACGGCAAGGTACTGGCAGGCTTTGCTGGTGCCACGGCCGATGCATTCACTTTGTTTGAACGTTTTGAAGCCAAGCTTGAAAAGCACCAGGGTCATTTGACGCGCGCAGCCATAGAGCTGACCAAGGAATGGCGTACCGACCGGGTTTTGCGCAAACTGGAGGCCATGCTGGCCGTGGCAGACCACAGCGCGTCGCTGATCATCACAGGCAATGGTGATGTTCTTGAACCTGAGCAAGGCATTGTGGCGATTGGCTCGGGTGGTGCCTATGCGCACTCTGCGGCCAAGGCATTGCTGAACAATACCGACTTGTCAGCCGAGCAGATTGTCAAGAAGTCGCTGGAGATTGCCGGCGAGCTGTGCATTTACACCAATATGAACCACACCATCGAGACCTTGTAAGTCTGGGTGATTCAGTATTCATGACTGCCAGCACTTGTGTTGCGCAAACTGGCAGCTTATCTAATTGAAATAAATATGTCCTCCATGACCCCCCAGGAAATCGTTTCCGAGCTGGACAACCATATCGTCGGTCAGGCTGCTGCCAAGCGAGCGGTGGCAATTGCGCTGCGTAATCGCTGGCGCCGCCAGCAGGTGGCAGAAAGCCTGCGCCAGGAGATTACGCCCAAGAACATTTTGATGATTGGCCCCACAGGCGTGGGCAAGACCGAGATTGCACGTCGGCTTGCGCGACTGGCCGATGCGCCCTTTATCAAGGTCGAAGCTACCAAGTTCACCGAGGTGGGCTATGTGGGCAAGGACGTGGACTCCATCATCCGTGATCTGGCAGAAATTGCAGTCAAACAAGCACGCGAGGCGGAAATGAAGAAACAGCGCATGCGTGCGGAAGATGCTGCTGAAGACCGCATTCTGGATGTGTTGTTACCAACTGCGCGTACAGATGGGCCGGTGGAGGACAGCAGCACGCGCCAGATTTTCCGCAAGAAGCTGCGTGAAGGGCAACTGGACGATAAGGAAATTGAGATCGAAGTGGCAGATGCCAAGCCTCAGCTGGAGATTCTCGGCCCTCAAGGCATGGAAGAGATGGCAGAGCAATTGCGTGGCATGTTCAGTCAAATGGGGCAGGAGCGGCGCAAGACGCGCAAGCTCAAAATCAAGGATGCTTTGAAACAGTTGGTGGATGAAGAAGCTGCCAAACTGGTCAATGAAGAAGAAGCGAAAACCCGTGCGCTGAGCAACCTTGAGCAAAATGGAATTGTCTTTCTGGATGAAATCGACAAGGTTGCAACCCGACAGGAAAGCAGTGGCTCTGATGTGTCGCGTCAAGGGGTACAGCGTGATTTGTTGCCCTTGGTTGAAGGCACCACGGTATCTACCAAGTACGGCATGGTGAAGACCGATCACATCTTGTTCATTGCTTCGGGTGCATTTCACTTGTCCAAACCCAGCGACTTGATCCCTGAGTTGCAAGGGCGCTTCCCGATCCGGGTGGAGCTGGAGTCTTTGTCGGTTCAAGACTTTGAAGCCATCCTCACGCAAACTCATGCTTCGCTGGTCAAGCAGTACCAGGCGCTGCTTGAGACAGAAGGCGTCAAGCTGGTGTTTACGGCAGAAGGCATTACCAGACTCGCGCATACTGCATTCACTGTCAATGAGCGTACGGAGAACATCGGAGCACGCCGCCTGTCGACCGTTATGGAGCGTTTGCTCGATGAGGTCAGCTTTGATGCAGTCAAGCTGTCAGGTCAAACCGTCACCATTGACGCTGCATATGTAGATGCACGCTTGCAGATGCTGAGTCAGGACGAAGATCTGTCAAGATACATCCTGTAACAGCTTGACTCTTTCCTGTTCCCCCTGGGTGATCGTTGATCACCCAGGGGGATTTGTTTTGCTAAAGATCGTAAATGGCATGTAGGACGGGATTGCACCTCCGACGAACGGCTAAGTGCTTGAATTGAAAAGAATTTTTGTCATTCTTTAGGTATTTTTTGCTTTCTAAGTTATTGATTTCATTGCAAATGTTTGTTCTGCCCCTGATGGCTTTCCCTGAATTTGCTGCTACAGTGCAAAAAAGTGCAATTAAGTGGTGAAAGTTGCCTTAATCGCCTAAGTCAGGCGCTCAAGGCCCAAGCAAACGGGGTGTGACAAATCGTGTTTCAAGGGGCTTCTTCGCTGAATCTCGATGGAAAGGGACGGTTATCCATACCGACCAGGCATCGTGACGCCCTGATTTCGCAAGCACAAGGTCAGATAACCATCACCAAGCACCCGCATGGTTGCCTGATGCTCTTTCCACGCTCTGAGTGGTTGCTGTTCCGTGAACGGATTGGTCAATTACCCATGCAGGCGCAATGGTGGAAGCGCATTTTTCTGGGCAATGCCATGGATGTAGACATGGATGGCACGGGTCGCGTGCTGGTCTCTCCGGAATTGCGCCAAGCGGTAGGCCTTGAAAGAGAGGTGATCCTGCTTGGTATGGGAAATCACTTTGAGCTCTGGGACAAAGCCACTTATGAAGCCCATGAGGCGCAAGCCATGCAAGCGCCCATGCCCGATGTATTCCAAGATTTTGCTTTCTGAAAAGGGCGAGCGTTGAACCAGCCCCTCCAACACATCACAGTTTTGCTCAATGAAGCGGTAGACGCTTTGTTGGGGGATGATGCGTCTGCCGTGGACGGCAGCTATGTAGATGGAACCTTTGGTCGTGGAGGCCATTCCCGATTGATTCTCACCAAGCTTAGCCCGCAGGGGCGGTTGATTGCCTTCGATAAAGACCCATTGGCGATTGCAGAAGCCGGGCGTATACAAGACGCCCGTTTTTCTATTCGGCACGAAGGTTTTCGCCATATGAGCGAGTTGCCAGAGGCCAGTGCCGACGGCATCTTGATGGATCTGGGTGTGAGTTCCCCCCAGATTGATCAGGCCGACCGTGGCTTCAGCTTCCGTTTCGATGGTCCTTTGGACATGCGCATGGACACCACGCGTGGTCAGAGCGTGGCAGAGTGGTTGGCAGATGCCGAAGTGCAGCAAATCACGGATGTGATTCGCGACTATGGCGAAGAGCGGTTTGCGTTTCCGATCGCCAAAGCGATTGTGGCGCATCGTGAAGCCCATGGTCCGCTGCAAACAACGACCGAGCTGTCCAATCTGGTTGCGAAGGTGGTGAAGACCCGTGAAGCTGGTCAGAACCCTGCAACACGTACTTTCCAGGCCTTGCGCATTTTCATCAATGCCGAACTGGTGGAGCTGGAGGAGGCGCTGGCGGCCAGCCTGCGGGTGCTCAAGCCTGGTGGACGTCTGGCCGTGATCAGCTTTCACTCCTTGGAAGACCGCATCGTCAAGCAATTCATTGCGGAGCACTCCAAAGAGGTTTATGACCGCCGCACACCCTTTGCTGCACCCAAACCCATGCGCCTGAAGGCCCTGGAGCGTATTAAACCTAGTAAAGCGGAAGTGGAGGCGAACCCTCGATCTCGCAGTGCGGTAATGCGTGTGGCTCAACGTACCGAGGTGCCTGCATGAGATGCCTCGCACGGTTTCACCCGACAGGGAGGTGGTGCCTATGCTGCGCCTGAACTTTTTGTTGCTGGTGGCCGTTATGTTGAGTGGTTTGTATTTGGTGCAAACCCAGTACGACTCACGTCGACTTTTTACCGAATTGCATCGCGCCACCAATGAAGCGCGCAATCTGGAGACTGAGTACCAGCGCTTGCAGGTGGAACTGCGTGCGCAGTCTTCACCATCTCGTATCGAGGCTTTGGCTGTTGCTCAAGGCTTGCAGGGTGTATCGCCTGCTATTACCCACTATGTACGTGACACACAGCCTGCGGGAGGTGTGCAATGAGGCGCGGTCTCAATTACACCTCCAGCCCTTTGCTGGCAAGTAAAACGCCAGCATGGCGCAGCAAGTTTGTCATGGCTTGTGTGGTGTTTGGATTCCTGGGGTTGGCTGCACGCGCTGCATGGGTGCAGGTGATCGACAACGACTTTTTCCTGCGCCAGGGTGAAGTGCGTTTTGCACGTACGCTGGAGTTGTCTGCCAATCGTGGCCGCATTCTGGACCGTAACGGGCTGATCCTGGCATCCAGTGTTCCTGCTGCCAGCATCTGGGCGATTCCAGAAGACGTGGAAAAGAACACGCCTGAAGATCTGGCCAAGTTGCCCCAATTGGCAAAGCTGATGGAGATGCCACTGGATCAGCTCAAGAAAAAGCTCTCGGAAGACAAGAGCTTTGTCTGGGTCAAGCGGCAGCTGGATTGGGAAGTGGGACAGGAAATCAAGGCACTGGGCATCAAGGGCGTCTATCAAAGTCGTGAATACAAGCGCCAGTACCCCGAAGGGGAGGCTGCAGCCCATATCGTCGGCTTTACCAATGTGGAAGACAAGGGCCAGGAAGGCATGGAGCTGGCCTTTGAAAAGGATTTGGCAGGCAAGGTGGGCTCACGTCGCGTCATCAAAGACCGCATGGGGCGTGTGGTGGAAGGAGTGGGCGAGGAGATCCCGCCCATAGATGGACGGGATATTCAACTTTCCATTGACAGCAAGATCCAGTTTTTTGCCTATCAGAAGCTCAAAGAGCAGGTCATTGAACACAAAGCGGTGGGCGGTACTGTTGTGGTGATGGATGCCAAGACTGGCGAGTTGCTGGCGCTGGCCAATTACCCCAGCTTCAATCCTTCCAACCGCAAGCGTTTGACTGGTGAGCAGTTGCGCAACCGGGCGATCACGGACGTGTTCGAGCCAGGCTCAACCATGAAGCCGATCACGGTGGGCGTTGCTCTGGAGAGTGGCAAGTTCAAGCCTTCGACGGTTGTGGATACCACGCCGGGCCGCATCAATGTGACGGGTTCTACCATTTCGGACACGCGCAACTATGGCCTGCTAACGGTCGAAGGAGTGATCCAAAAATCCTCCAACGTGGGTACGACCAAAATTTCCCAGCAACTGACCGCTCAGGAGATGTGGGAAACCTTCTCAGCTGTCGGTTTTGGTCAAAAACCGCAAATTGCCTTTCCTGGTGCTGCCAGCGGACGGCTACGCCCTTATAAGACATGGCGTCCTGTCGAGCAGGCCACGATGTCTTATGGCTATGGCTTGTCGGCCAGCTTGTTGCAGATGGCGCGTTCTTACACGGTGTTCTCCAATGGCGGCAAGGTGATTCCTGCCACCATGCTCAAGCTGGATAAGCCGCCAGTCGGGGTGCCCGTGTTCTCAGAGCGGACCGCTGAGCAGGTACGCAAGATGCTGGCACTGGCGACAGGCCCAGGAGGAACAGGTCAGCGCGCTCAGACCGTTGGCTATTCCGTGGGTGGCAAGTCGGGCACTGCGCGCAAGCAAGTCGGGAAAAACTATGCCGCAGGAAAATACCGCGCTTGGTTTACCGGTATGGCGCCGATTGAGAATCCGCGCGTGATTGTGGCCGTGATGGTTGATGAGCCGAGCAATGGCACCTACTACGGAGGGGCGGTTGCTGCACCTGTCTTCAGCACGGTGGTACAGCAGAGTTTGCGTCTCTTGGGAGTGGCTCCTGACATGGCGGTACAGCCGCAAATTGTCGCCAACCCAGTGGAGGAGTCGCTGTGAATCGCGCACCCGAATTCATGAATGATCTGCAGCAAGCATTCGCTTGGCTGCGTGCCCGTGTCACGGGCCAATTGCGTACCGACAGTCGCTTGGTAGAACCGGGCGATGGTTTTATTGCATGGCCTGGTGGTGTCACCGATGGTCGCAAGCACGTTGCATCTGCCTTGGATCGTGGAGCTGTTGCTTGTTTGGTCGAACACGAAGGCCTGGAGGCCTTTGCTCTGCAAGGTCCTGTTGCCAGTTTCCAGGGATTGAAGGCGGCGACAGCAGATATTGCTGCGCAATGGTGCGGATTTCCATCGCAGCAACTGCAAGTGTTGGCAGTGACCGGAACGAATGGCAAGACTTCAACGGCATGGTGGCTGGCGCATGCATTGGCCCATTACCAGGACGGCCTGCGCAAGGGCTGTGCCATGGTGGGAACGTTGGGTATTGGCGTGCCGCCGCATGTTGTGACAACGGGGCTTACCACGCCTGACCCCGTGTGTCTGCAGTACGCGTTTGCCGACTACGTGCAGCAAGGCATTGCGGCTTGCGCCATTGAAGCTTCATCGATTGGCATTGAAGAGCATCGTTTGGGTGGCACAAGCATCCATACCGCTGTCTTTACCAACTTCACCCAGGATCATCTGGACTACCACGGCAGCATGCAGGCTTACTGGCAGGCCAAGGCCAAACTGTTTGCCTGGCAAGGCTTAAAAGCCGCGGTGATCAACACGGACGATGCATATGGCGCGACGCTGGCTAACGAACTGTTGGCGCGTGGCGAGCTGGATGTGTGGACGGTGGCGGTGGATGCTCCCGCGCGTTTGCTAGCCCGTGATGTGCGGCATGGTGTACGAGGTCTGCGCTTTGAAGTGCAGGAAGGTACACAGATGCTGACCATGGAAACCGGGCTCATCGGTCAGTACAACGTGAGCAACATGCTGGGTGTGTTGGCCACGCTGCGCACACTGGGTATCAGTTTGGCGGATGCCGTGCAGGCATGCGCAGATTTGGAACCCGTGCCTGGTCGCATGCAGCAAATTGCGCAACACAACCAGCCTTTGGTGGTGGTGGACTATGCCCATACCCCCGACGCCCTGGAGCAAGCGCTTCGAGGTCTGCAACCCGTGGCCCAGGCGCGTGGCGGCAAGTTGCATTGTGTGTTTGGCTGTGGTGGCAATCGAGACGCCACCAAGCGCCCATTGATGGGGCAGGCCGCGCAGCGTCAGGCAGACGTGCTTTGGGTGACCAGTGACAACCCTCGTGGCGAACAGCCAGACGCCATCGTGGCGCAAATTGTGGCGGGCATGCAAATGCAAGGCGTGCATGTGCAAGTGGATCGCACCCAGGCCATCAATCAGGCGATTGTGCAAGCCGATGACCGCGATGTGGTGCTGCTGGCAGGCAAGGGACACGAGGACTATCAGGAAATCATGGGTGTGAAGCACCCATTTTTGGACATGGACAAAGCTTTGGCAGCTTTGCGCCAGCGAGAAGGACAGAGCAAGTGATGATGACTTTGCAACAGGCACTGGCGTGGATCAGCATCTTCCAACCGCAAGCTCGGTTGGTGGGTGATGCTGCGACGCCCCTGCAGCGCGTGCACACTGACAGCCGCACGTTGCAAGCAGGCGACCTGTTTGTGGCGCTCAAAGGTGAGCGCATGGATGCGCATGAGTTTTTGCCGCAGGTGAAAGCGCAGGGCTTGGCTGCGGCCGTGATTGCACATGGCGGACTTGACGCTTTGGGGTTGACAGGCATCGAGGTGCCAGATACCACGCAGGCTCTGGGCGCGCTGGCTGCGGGCTGGCGCAGCCAGTTCAATGTGCCGCTGATTGCAGTGACCGGCAGCAATGGCAAGACCACGGTCACGCAGATGATTGCCAGCATTTTGGCAGCGCACGCGGCAGAGGCTGCTTTGGCGACCCAGGGCAACTTCAACAACGCCATCGGTGTGCCACTGACGCTGTTCCGCATGACGGCGGCACACAGTATCGGCGTCGTTGAGCTGGGCATGAACCATCCCGGAGAAATCACGGAGCTGGCACGCATTGCGCAGCCTACCGTGGCACTGGTGAACAACGCGCAGCGTGAGCACCAGGAGTTCATGCACACCGTGCAGGCGGTGGCCGAAGAAAACGCCAGCGTGTTTGCGCACGTGCCTGCGGATGGCTCGGTGGTTTTTCCGTCAGATGACACCTATACCCCCCTGTGGCGAGAGTTGGCTGGTGAGCGCAAGGTGCTGACCTTTGGTGAGGCGCTTGCCGATGTCACCGCCGTATCTGCCACTTGGGCGGAAAGCGCTTGGCAAGTTCGGGTTCAAACCCCGCAAGGCAATTTTGACTGTGCACTGCATATTGCTGGCCGCCACAACGTGCGCAATGCGCTGGCGGCCACTGCCTGCGCATTGGCAGCAGGTGTGCCTGTGATCGCGATTGCGCAGGGTTTGAGTACTTTCCTGCCTGTCAAAGGACGTTCACGCTCCGGTGCGGTGGTCTGCGATGGCCGCCGCATTGACGTGGTGGACGACACCTACAACGCCAATCCTGACTCGGTGCAAGCGGCGATTGCCGTTCTGGCAGAGCTGCCAGCGCCACGCATGCTGGTGCTGGGGGATATGGGTGAGGTTGGTGACCAAGGTCCGGCATTCCATGCCGAAGTGGGCTGCAGTGCCAAGGAAGCAGGGATTGAGACTTTTTTTGCACTGGGCGCATTGATGCAGCACGCAGTGGCTGCTTATGGCCCGGGAGCACAACATTTTGATGATATGGCCGCGCTGATTGCTGCGGTTCAAGGGCGTATGGCCCAGACCGGCAGTGTGCTGGTCAAAGGTTCGAGAAGTATGAAGATGGAACAAGTGGTGCAGGCGCTGGAAAACGCCTGCAGTGAGGGGGCAACATGCTGCTGATCTTGGCTGAATGGCTGCAGAGTTTGTCGCCCGACTTTAGTTTTTTGCGCGTGGTGCAGTACATCACGTTCCGTGCAGTGATGGCTGCAGTCACCGCTTTGGCCATTGGCTTGTACGTTGGTCCCAAGGCCATCCGCATGCTGACAGCATTGAAGATGGGGCAACCTGTGCGTGGCTACGCCATGCAGACCCATTTGGTGAAAAATGGCACGCCCACCATGGGCGGGGTATTGATTCTGTTCGCCATTGCGGTGTCCACACTGTTGTGGTTTGACCTGAGCAACCGCTTTGTCTGGATCGTGCTGCTTGTGACCCTGGGCTTTGGCGCCATTGGCTGGGTGGATGACTGGCGCAAGGTGGTCAACAAAGACCCGGAAGGCATGCGCTCGCGAGAGAAATACTTCTGGCAGTCTGTGATCGGCCTGATCGCTTCTGTGGCGCTGGTCTTCAGCATCTCCGAGAACTCCAACAGCCGGGCTTTCGAGTTGTTCGTGACATGGGTGCAGTCCGGCTTTTCGATGGAGCTTCCTCCGCAAGCGGGCTTGATGGTGCCTTTCTTCAAGGAAATCAGTTATCCGCTGGGCGTGCTGGGGTTTGTGGTTCTGACCTATCTGGTGATAGTCGGCGCGAGCAATGCGGTCAACCTGACCGATGGCCTGGATGGCCTGGCCATCATGCCGGTGATCATGGTGGGAACGGCACTGGGTATTTTTGCTTATGTGACGGGGAATGCCAATTACGCCAAATATCTGCACTTCCCAAGCATTCCGGGTACGGGCGAGTTGATGATCTTCTGCGGCGCCATGGCAGGTGCAGGCTTGGCGTTTCTGTGGTTCAACGCTCATCCGGCACAAATCTTCATGGGCGACGTAGGCGCGCTGGCGCTGGGGGGCGCGTTGGGCACGATTGCTGTGATCGTGCGCCAGGAAATTGTGCTGGCCATCATGGGCGGCATTTTTGTGGCGGAAGCTGTGTCGGTGATGCTGCAGGTAGTGTGGTTCAAGTACACCAAAAAACGCTACGGCGAAGGCCGCCGTCTGCTCAAGATGGCTCCTTTGCACCACCACTTTGAAAAGAGCGGCTGGAAGGAAACGCAAGTGGTGATCCGTTTCTGGATCATCACCATGTTGCTGTGTCTGATCGGTCTGTCCACCCTGAAGCTGAGGTAAGCCTATGCATACTGAAGACTTTCCCAAGGACTTGCACGATCTGAAGCCCACCGCACTATCAGATGCGGTGGCGCCACAGCCTGCGCAGCAAGATGTGGTGCCGTCTGCACCCGCCGAAGTGGCGTTGGACGCGCAGACCAGCGTAGCAGAAGCACCAGCGCAGGATATGCCGGAGCAGGCATCTATTGAAGCCGTCAAGACACAAGTTGCACCTGCATGGACAGCTCCCGTGCCTGATGTGGCCTCGCTCAGTGCTGCAAAAGATGCCGCTGCGTTTGTGGCGCAAATCTTTGCCGACCCAAGCATCTCCGATTCGGCGGATGTGGAGGTCACTGCGGCTCAGCCGTTGGAAGCAGAGCCTGTGGTGAAGCTGCCTCCAGTGCCGCAGCAGTGGCCGTTGGGCCAGGCGCAGCATCTGCAAGGCCAGCGTGTGCTGATCTTGGGACTGGGTGCTTCGGGCATGGCCATGGCACGCTGGTGTACGCGCGCAGGGGCGCATGTAACCGTGGCGGACACGCGTGAAGCACCGCCACAACTGGCGTTGTTGCGCAGCGACTTGCCCGATGCCAATTTTGTAGGTGGGGCACTGAGTAGTGCTCTGGTGGATGGGCAGAACCTGACATCGGTTTACCGTTCTCCCGGTTTGAGTCCGGATTCCATTGCTCCGGTCACTGAAGCTGCACGCGCTATCGGTTTGCCGGTTGGCGGCGAATTGGATTTGTTTGCAGCAGCTTTGCAGGGCTTGAAGACAGCCCATGGCTATCAGCCCAAGGTGCTGGCCATCACCGGTACCAACGGCAAAACCACAGTCACATCGCTGACAGGCAAGTTGCTGGAACAGGCGGGTATCAGTGTCGGGGTGGCCGGCAATATCGGGCCTACATTGCTCGATACGCTGAGCGCACGCATTGATGCACAAGATTTGCCTCAAGCATGGGTGCTGGAGTTGTCCAGCTTTCAGCTCGATGGCGTGCAAGGTTTCGAGCCCACGGCTGCCGTGGTGCTCAACATCACTCAGGATCATCTGGATTGGCATGGCAGCTTGCAGGCCTATGCTGCGGCCAAGGCTCGCATCTTTGGCGATACCGCACTGATGATTCTCAACCGGGATGACCGTGTGGTGATGGACATGCTGCCACCGCCTGTCAAGGTGAAGCTGCAAAAGCCGCAACTGCGTGCACACATCACCTTTGGTGCCGACATGCCTCGCAATCCTGGTGACTTCGGCATTGAAATGGTGTCGGGCATGGCATGGCTGGTACGCGCCATGGACGTGGATACCGCAGGACGTAAATCCCGTGATCCGCAAGAAGACCTGGTCATCCAGCGTTTGCTGCCTGCGGATGCACTGCGCATCCGTGGTCGCCACAACGCCACCAATGCCCTGGCTGCCTTGGCCTTGGCGCAAGCTGCAGGCGCTGCACTGGCACCCATGCTGTATGGCCTGCGTGAATACCGTGGTGAGCCTCACCGCGTGGAGCCCATTGGCATGGTCAACGGCATAGAGTACTTTGACGACAGCAAGGGCACCAATGTAGGGGCGACGGCTGCTGCCCTGACAGGGTTGGGCGCTGATCGTCGCATCGTGTTGATTCTGGGTGGCCTGGGCAAGGGGCAGGACTTTGCGCCGTTGGCAACGCCTGTTTCGCGCTATGTACGTGCCGTGGTGTTGATTGGCCGTGATGCGCCAGTGATCAAACAAGCGCTCCAAGGTGAAGGAGTTCCTCTGCTGGATGCAATGGACATGGAGCAGGCTGTGCAGCTGGCGACTGCGCAGGCCAAGGAAGGTGACGCGGTGCTCATGTCTCCCGCCTGCGCCAGCATGGATATGTACCGTGACTACGCCCACCGCGCGCAAGCGTTTGTGGCCGCAGTTCAGGCCTTGGCTGACGAGGCAGGTCAAGTGCTGGAGGGCTACGCAGGATGAGCAAGCTGACCCATGTGCGCGATCGTTTGCAAGGCTGGTTCGGCGGTGCGGCGGACAAGCCTGTGGACGTGCTGCCTGTGCGCGTGGGCGGCACCGAGTATCGCAAGACCCGTGCGTTGCCGCCTACCGCTCTGGGCCTTGATCAGGCCTTGATCTGGGTGGTGATTGGCTTGATGGCCTGGGGCCTGGTGATGGTGTACTCGGCATCTATTGCCATGCCCGACAACCCTCGTTTCGGCAAGATTGAGCACTATCACTTCTTGCTGCGTCACGCTTTGGCCATGGGCGTAGGCTTTGTTGCTGCGCTGCTGGCATTTCAGGTTTCGATGAAAACCTGGGAGCGGCTGGCCATACCGATGTTCCTGTTTGCACTGTTCCTGCTGGTCATGGTGCTGGTGCCAGGGGTGGGGCTGGTCGTCAATGGTGCGCGGCGCTGGTTGCCTCTGGGGGTCATGAACTTCCAGCCATCTGAGCTGGCCAAATTTGCAGTACTGGTCTATGCGGCGGACTACATGGTGCGTCGCATGGATGTGAAGGAACGCTTCTTCCGCGCCGTATTGCCCATGGCAGCCGCTGTGTTCTTTGTGGGCGTGCTGTTGTTGGCAGAGCCTGACATGGGCGCTTTCATGGTGATCGTGGTGATCTCCATGGGCATCTTGTTCCTGGGCGGTGTCAACGCGCGCATGTTCTTCTTGATGGCCGCCCTGGTGGTGGGGGCGTTCGTGCTGATGATTGCATTGTCACCTTGGCGGCGCGAGCGCATCTTTGCATATCTGGACCCGTTTTCCGTGGATCACGCTCTGGGCAAGGGCTATCAGCTGTCGCACGCGCTGATTGCCATTGGACGCGGAGAAATGTTCGGTGTCGGACTGGGCCGCAGTGTGGAGAAACTGCACTGGCTCCCAGAGGCGCATACCGACTTCCTGCTTTCGGTGATCGGGGAGGAGTTCGGTTTTGTAGGCATCCTCGTCCTGATCATTGCGTTTGTCTGGCTGACACGTCGCATCACTGAAATCGGCCGCGAAGCCATTGCGCTGGATCGCGTGTTTGCTGGTCTGGTGGCGCAGGGTGTGGCCCTGTGGTTTGGTTTCCAGGCCTTTATCAACATGGGGGTGAACCTGGGGGCTTTGCCTACCAAGGGTTTGACGCTGCCGTTGATGAGCTTCGGGGGATCGGCCATTTTGATGAATTTGGTAGCCATTGCGGTTGTTTTGCGCATTGACTATGAGAACAAGCTCCTCAGTCCGAGGATGAGAAAGTAATGAAAGAAAAAGTCGCTTTGATCATGGCTGGCGGTACGGGAGGTCATATCTTCCCGGGCTTGGCCGTGGCCCAGGCATTGCGTGAGCAAGGTTGGCGTGTGCATTGGTTGGGTGCTCCCAACAGCATGGAAGCACGGCTGGTGCCTGCTCAAGGTTTCACGCTGGAGACGATCGATTTCGGTGGCGTTCGCGGCAAAGGCTTGAAAACATTGGCCTTGTTGCCATTGCGCTTGCTCAAGGCTTTCTGGCAGGCCCTGGCGGTTGTGCGGCGTGTACAGCCAGATGTGCTGGTGGGATTTGGGGGATACATCACTTTCCCGGGTGGAATGATGGGGGTGCTTGCAGGCAAGAAGCTGGTGCTGCACGAGCAGAACTCTGTGGCTGGCGCTGCCAACAAGGTATTGGCAGGTGTGGCGGATCGAGTTTTTGAAGCTTTCCCCAATGCCTTGAAGAAGGCCCAGTGGGTCGGCAATCCCTTGCGCGCTGCTTTCCTGAATCAGCCTGAACCTGCCGAACGCTTTGAAGGCAGAACTGGCCCGCTGAAGGTTTTGGTCGTAGGAGGGAGTCTGGGAGCCAAAGCGCTCAATGACATCGTGCCCCAGGCTTTGGCGCTGATCCCGCAAGCGCAGCGTCCTGTGGTGCTACACCAAAGTGGTGCCAAGCAAATTGATGCACTGCGTGCCAATTATCAGGCAGCCGGCGTGGATGCAGAGTTGACGCCTTTTATTGAAGACACGGCGCAAGCGTTCGCACAGGCCGATGTGGTGATTTGCCGCGCCGGAGCCAGCACGGTCACAGAGATCGCAGCGATTGGGGCTGCGGCCATTTATGTGCCTTTCCCACATGCGGTGGATGACCATCAGACTGCGAATGCCCGCTTCCTGGTGGATGCAGGTGGTGGGTGGTTAATGCAACAAGATGCATTGAATGCACAAAAACTAGCTGAAATGCTACAGAATATGCAGCGTTCAACACTCTTGAACGTTGCCCTTAAAGCGAAAACGATGCAGAAAATATACGCAACCCGCGAGGTGGTTGCTGCGTGCGAGGAGCTCGCCGCATGAAACACGCCATTCAAAACATCCACTTTGTGGGACTAGGTGGCTCAGGAATGAGCGGTATTGCAGAGGTTTTACACAACCTCGGCTACAGCGTCTCCGGCTCCGATTTGGCACAAAGCGCCACGTTGCAGCGTCTGCAATCGCTGGGCATTCATACCTTTGTGGGGCACGATGCTGCTCACGTTCAGGCAGCCGATGTGGTGGTGACGTCTACCGCGGTGCAAGCTGATAACCCGGAAGTGGTAGAGGCTCGGGCGCGCAAGATTCCCGTTGTCCCTCGCGCGTTGATGTTGGCTGAGCTGATGCGCTTCAAGCAGGGTATTGCCATTGCCGGAGCACATGGCAAAACCACGACCACGAGTTTGGTCACCAGTGTGCTGGCTGAGGCTGGTCTGGATCCGACATTTGTGATCGGAGGCAAACTCAACAGCGCCGGTGCCAATGCGAAGCTGGGACACGGTGACTACATCGTGGTGGAAGCGGATGAGTCCGATGCCTCGTTCCTGAATCTGTTGCCGGTCATGGCCGTGGTCACGAACATCGACGCCGACCACATGGAAACCTACGGGCACAACTTCGGCAATCTCAAGCAAGCGTTTGTCGATTTTCTGCATCGCATGCCTTTTTATGGCCGAGCCATTGTTTGCGCGGAAAGCCCAGCGGTGCGAGAGATTCTGCCCATGCTGGCGCGTCCCGTGACCACCTATGGCTTTGCCGAAGATGTGCAGGTGCGCGCGGTGGATGTGCGCGCAGAACACGGCCAGATGTGCTTTACGGTGTTGCGTCAGAACGGGCAGTCCTATCCTCCGTTGCAAGTGCGCCTGAGCCTGGCGGGTGAGCACAATGTACTCAACGCGCTGGCTGCAGTTGCTGTGGCGATGGAGCTGGAGATTGCTGATGCAGCGTTGCTGCGTGCTCTGGAAGGCTTTAAGGGAGTGGGACGTCGTTTCCAAAGCTACGGCAACTTGCCATGCACACAAGGTGGCACTTTCACCGTGATTGATGACTATGGTCACCACCCCGTAGAAATGGCCGCCACCTTGGCCGCTGCACGTGGTGCATTCCCAGGCCGTCGTCTGGTGCTGGCGTTTCAGCCGCACCGCTACACGCGGACTCGCGATTGCTTTGAAGACTTCGTGAGAGTCCTGGGTGAAGCCGATGTGGTGCTGCTCAATGAAGTCTATGCAGCCGGAGAGGCTCCGATTGTGGCAGCAGATGGTCGCGCGCTGGCGCGTGCTGTGCGTGTGGCAGGTCGCGTTGAGCCTATTTTTATTGAGAAAATAAGCGATTTGCCCCAAGTGATCGCGGACAATGCGAAGTCAGGTGATGTTGTGCTGTGCATGGGGGCCGGATCGATCGGTGCAGTGCCGGGACAACTGGTTGAAATGCTAGAGAAAAAAGAGCCTCAAACGCAGAAGGAGTCTGCGTTATGAGCAAACGTATGACAAATATTGATGTGCGTGCCCTGGGTAAGGTGGCTGTACTCATGGGCGGGCGCTCGTCCGAGCGTGAGGTTTCTCTCATGTCTGGACAAGGTGTGCTGGATGCGCTGCGTTCTCAAGGCGTAGATGCCCATGCATTTGACCCTGCAGAACAAACGCTGGATGCGCTGAAGACACAGGGATTTGATCGCTGCTTCATCGCGTTGCATGGCCGGTTTGGTGAAGATGGCACCGTTCAAGGTGCCTTGGAGTTGCTGGGTATTCCCTATACCGGCTCTGGTGTGATGGCTTCGAGCATGGCCATGGACAAGACCATGACTAAGCGTATCTGGCGCTTCGAAGGCTTGCCAACGCCTGACTGGCGCTTGGTAGGCAGTGCGCAAGCAACGCGCGAGGCGTTTGCTGCATTGGGTGCCCCCATGATTGTCAAGCCTGCGCGCGATGGCTCCAGCATGGGCTTGAGCAAAGTGATGAATGCCAGTGAATGCGAGGCAGCCTACGCATTGGCCGCCAAGTACGACGATGAAGTGTTGTGCGAGCAGTTCATTGCCGGCGAAGAAACTACGTGTGCTGTGGTGGATGAGGGGGCTGGCCCCGTGGCTTTGCCCGTGATTCGCATTGTTGCCCCAGGCGGCAACTACGACTATCAGAACAAATACTTCACCGATGTCACGCAGTACCACTGCCCCAGCGGGCTGCCCGCCGAGGAAGAAGCGCGTATCCAGCAAATTGTTGTGCAAGCTTTCCGCACGCTGGGCTGCCGGGGCTGGGGCCGTGCTGACGTGATGATTCGCCAAAGCGATCGCAAGCCCTTCCTTCTGGAGATCAACACCTCGCCAGGCATGACCAGCCATTCGCTGGTGCCCATGGGCGCGCGCGTGCATGGCCTGAGCTACGAACAACTGTGCCTGACCATCTTGGCTGCAGCATCGCTGGACAGCGCAACGCATGAGGAGCAAGCAGTCTGATGAGCTACTCCATGTCAGCACCTTTTGACGTCAAACTCATGAACGTGACCGCAACGGCCATGTTTGCGGGCGTGGCTGTCTTGCTGCTGGCCGTGGTCAGTTGGTGGGCTTTGCGCCACCCGGCTTTTTCGATTGCTCGCATTGTGGTGGAAGGTGAGCTGGTGCATAACAACGCTGTCACCTTGCGGGCCAATGTGGCGCCTCACTTGGTAGGGAATTTCTTCACCATCAATCTCAAAGATGCGCGTCAGGCGTTTGAGCAAGTGCCTTGGGTACGTCAGGCCGAAGTGCGTCGCGAGTACCCCAACAGCCTGCGCGTGCTTTTGCATGAGCACGAGGCCCAGGCCTATTGGGGGCCGGAGACAGGCACGGCCATGGTCAACACCATGGGCGAAGTTTTTGAAGCGAATGTTGGCGAGGTGGAGCGTGAAGGCTTGCCTCGCCTTTCTGGCCCGGATGGTTCCGCAGTTGATGTGCTGCGCATGTTCCATGCATTGGCCCCCGCATTCACCAACATAAAGGCTCCCATCGATGCGCTGACGCTGCGCAATGGCGGCACCTGGTGGGTGCAGCTGGAAAACGGGGCCAGCATTGAATTGGGCGGTGGTACTGAACAAGAAGTGCTGCAACGCATTCAACGCTTCTTGCGCACCCTGCCTCAAATTACCCAGCAGTACCAACGCACAGCTGAAATGCTGGAGTACGCCGACTTGCGCTATCCAGACGGCTATGCCTTGCGACTGCGTGGCGTGACCACGGTGTCACGCGAAAAGGCGCTGGAGTTGGCCAAACGCCAAGCCGCGCAGCAAAAACAAGACAGCAAAAAAACACGACCTACTGAGGGCAGGCACTGATATGGCAAGAGAGTACAAAGACGTCGTTGTCGGTTTGGACATTGGCACCGCCAAGGTCATGGCCGTGGTTGCCGAAGTGATGCCAGGCGGCGAGCTCAAGCTTGCCGGTCTGGGCGTGGCACCCAGCAATGGTTTGAAGCGCGGTGTGGTGGTGAACATTGAAGCCACGGTACAGAGCATTCAGCAAGCGCTCAAAGAAGCCGAGCTGATGGCAGACTGCAAGATTCAGCGCGTATATACGGGCATCACCGGCAGCCATATCCGTGGTCTGAACCAAAGCGGCATGGTGGCCATCAAGGACAAGGAGGTCACGCCCACCGATGTGGCGCGTGTGATCGAAACCGCCAAGGCCGTGAGCATTTCTTCCGACCAGCGATTGCTGTTGGTTGAGCCGCAGGAATTTGTCATCGATGGTCAGGACGTGCGCGAGCCTGTGGGCATGAGCGGCATTCGCCTGGAAGCCAAGGTGCACATCGTCACCGGTGCGCAAAGCGCGGCAGAAAACATCATCAAGTGCGTGCGTCGCTGTGGATTGGAAGTGGAGCAACTGTTACTCAATCCTCTGGCTGCCAGTCAGGCAGTGCTGACTGATGACGAGCGTGACCTGGGCGTGGCGCTGGTAGACATCGGCGCTGGAACGACAGATGTAGCCATTTTCACGGGTGGTGCGATCCGCCATACGGCGGTGATCCCGATTGCGGGAGACTTGATCACCAGCGATATCGCCATGGCACTGCGCACACCCACCAAGGACGCCGAAGATATCAAGGTGGAAAGTGGCTATGCCAAGCAGATGCTGGCCGACCCTGACAGCCAGGTTGAAGTTCCCGGCCTGGGTGACCGCGGTCCTCGCATGATCAGCAAGCAAGCGCTGGCAGGTGTGATCGAGCCACGCGTCGAAGAAATTTTCTCTCTGGTGCAACAAGTCATCCGTGAATCCGGCTACGAAGAGGTGTTGTCTTCGGGCATTGTGCTTACCGGCGGAAGCGCCGTGATGCCGGGCATGGTGGAACTGGGTGAGGACATTTTCCTCAAACCCGTGCGCCGAGGTGTACCAAAGTATTCCAGCGCATTGGCCGATATGGTGGCGCAACCTCGCTCCTCTACGGTCATGGGCTTGCTGGAAGAAGCGCGACAAGCAAGATTGCGCGGTTTCAAGGTGGCACAAAAGAGTGGGTCGGTGAAGACCGCTTTTGGTCGATTTAAAGACTTCATTGTGGGAAACTTCTAACTATGTGCTCAAGACGAATGCGCATCACGGGTCCTCCCACCGATTTCCGATACCGACGCCGAAGACCCCGCACCCATACAGATATAGCGAATCCAGTTCAAAAATTTCCAGGAGCACCAACATGACCATCGAAATGATCGAAGCCGAAACATTCAATCAGGGCACACAGATCAAGGTGATCGGTGTCGGCGGCGGCGGCAGCAACGCCGTCGAACACATGATTGCTTGCAATGTGCAAGGCGTTGAATTTGTCAGCGCCAATACCGACGCACAAGCGCTGATCCGCAGCAATGCTCACCGCACGATTCAGTTGGGTCAAAGCGGCCTGGGCGCTGGCAGCAAGCCTGACAAGGGCCGTGAAGCTGCAGAAGCTGCAGTGGATGACATCCGCGCTGCCATTGAAGGCGCACATATGTTGTTCATCACAGCAGGTATGGGCGGCGGTACCGGCACGGGTGCAGCACCTGTGATTGCACGCGTGGCCAAGGAAATGGGCATCCTGACCGTAGGTGTGGTGACCAAGCCTTTCGAATGGGAAGGTGGTCGCCGTATGTCCAACGCCGACGGTGGTCTGACTGAGCTGGAAGCCAATGTGGATTCTCTGATCGTTGTGCTCAACGAGAAGTTGCTGGAAGTCCTTGGTGATGACATCACCCAGGAAGAGGCTTTCGCGCAGGCCAACGACGTGCTCAAGAACGCCGTGGGTGGTATTGCCGAAATCATCAACGAATACGGTCACGTGAACGTCGACTTTGAAGACGTGCGTACTGTGATGGGCGAGCCGGGCAAGGCCATGATGGGCACTGCCCGAGCTTCCGGTCCGGACCGTGCCCGCATCGCTGCAGAACAAGCCGTGGCCTGCCCATTGCTGGAAGGCATTGACCTGTCTGGCGCCAAGGGTGTGCTGGTGCTGGTGACGGCCGCCAAGGGTAGCCTGAAACTGGCGGAATCGCGCTTGGCCATGTCGACCATCAATGCCTACGCTTCGCCGGAAGCGCATGTCATCTATGGTGCGGCCTACGATGACTCCTTGGGTGACGATATTCGCGTTACCGTTGTGGCCACAGGTTTGTCGCGCCCGGTCGCACGTCGCCAGGCTATGTCGGTCGTGCAAGGTGGTCTGCGTACGGGTACTGATGGTGACTTCGCTTATGCTGGTACGACCACGGCTATGGGCGGTCTGAGCGTGGGTGCTACAGGAGCCGGTACCACCATGGGCAGTGCAGGTTACGGTGACGTCAGCGTCCCTAGCGTATGGCGCACCAATCGTACCCAGGCGGCGGCCCGTGTGGATGCACTGTCTTCTGGAGGTATGGATGACCTGGAGATTCCTGCTTTCCTGCGCAAGCAAGCAGACTAAGGCCATGCCTGCTTCCAGCTAGAAACCGAGCCTCAGGGCTCGGTTTTTTTATGTCACGTTTATTTATCTGGGTGCGTGCGAGAGACAGTGGGTCAGCCATGGGGTCAACGGTCATTCATTAATGGGCGTTATAGATATTTCCATGCCCTTAAAAGGGAAGAAAAGTGCCCTGACCGGTAAAATTGCCACATGCTCCAGCAACGTACCATTAAGACCATCACCCGTGCCGTTGGCATGGGTCTGCACAGCGGCCAACGTGTCGAGATGACGCTGCGCCCAGCGCAGCCTGACACCGGCATTGTGTTCCGTCGTGTGGACTTGCCTGAGCCAGTGGATATCCCCATCAATGCCCAGGCTGTGGTGGATACACGCATGGCTTCCACCATTGGTGTGGGCAGTGCCAAGGTGCATACCATTGAGCATCTGATGTCGGCTCTGTGTGGCTTGGGGATTGATAATCTCTACGTTGATATCACTGCGGAAGAAGTGCCGATTTTGGATGGATCGTCTTCGTCCTTCGTGTTTCTGCTGCAAAGCGCAGGCATCGAGCTGCAGAATGCAGCCAAAAAGTTCATCCGCATCAGGCAAACCGTTGAGGTACGTGAAGGTGAAGGCAAGAACCTGAAATGGGCGCGCTTCGACCCTTATCACGGCTATAAGCTGAAGTTCGACATCGATTTCTCACACCCCGCCGTGGACTCCACTGGCCAGTCGTTTGAGTTCGACATGGGTGAAGGCAATTACATGCGTGATATTGCCCGTGCCCGTACCTTTGGTTTTACGCGCGACGTGGAAATGCTGCGCACCAATGGCTTGGCATTGGGCGGTGGTTTGGACAACGCCATCGTTATGGACGACTATAAGGTGCTCAACAGTGATGGCCTGCGTTACGACGATGAGTTCGTGAAGCACAAAATTCTGGATGCAATTGGCGACCTGTATGTGATCGGTCATCCCGTACTGGGTGCATACAGCGCATTTCGCTCTGGTCATGGCATGAACAACCAGTTGATTCGTGCGGTGCTTGCTGACGATGCAAACTGGGAATTTGTCACTTTTGACAACGAGCGCAAGGCGCCAGCCGGTTTCGCACAGACTGCACTGGCTTGGTAGCAGGCCAAGCCAACACCCTGTATAAAGCAGCCATGTTGATTTTTCGCTGGCTGCTTTTTCTTTTGCTGATCGCTTCAGCGCTGTCCTTTGTCTTTTATCTTGGAACAGGGCGGCCTCATTACCGCCGCTGGGGATTGCTAATTTTGAAGTGGGCCGTGATTGCAGGCTTGGCATTCTTTGCAGTACTGGGCTTGTCGCGCTTCATGCTGATTTGACTTGCTGAGGTCAAGGGCAAAGCTGTTCAGTTGCTTGCATCTGTAAAGCGCAGGCAAAGTCTGCATAGCGTTGAGCAAAGTTCGGTAAACCCTTGAAGCATTAGATTTTTTCGTGTGTGTTTAGGGGCATGATCAGGGCATAGCAGCCACTGGAGCTGCACCACTCTTCGTGAGAAAGGACACACCATGCCACTGCAACGCTTTACGACTTCGATAGCCATTGCTGCTGTTCTGGCCTTGGGTGCCACTTCATTGGCGCAAGCACAACCCAATGGGCATGGCGGGCCGCGCCACCATGGGCATGCTCCGCATGCCAAAGGTCCCAAGCACGGGCCACAGCATCCCGGCTGGCAGCATGGGCCGCGTTCAGGCCCCCGTGTGCACCATGGTCATCGTCCGCCGCCGCCTCCGGCAGTGCGTCACTATCGAGGGGCGGGGCCGCAGCACAACTGGGTGCGTGGCTCTTACCTGCCACACCAATATCGCGGGGCACGTTATGTGGTGCATGACTGGCGAGGGCACCGCCTGCATCAACCGCCACGTGGCTACCATTGGGTGCAATATGGTGGCGACTACATGCTGGTGGCGATTGCCTCGGGGGTGATTACACAGCTCATCATCAACGGTATGCGTTGAGCGCGGCGTATAGCGCAACTGTATGGCTGCTGTCGTGCGTCGTTTCATGTAAATGTAACCATGTACCATGTAAACAAAAAAGCGACCGGAATGGCCGTTTTTTGTTGGCAGCACAACAAGTCGATGCAGTGTTTCAGTAAGCACGTCCTGCCTTGAGCATGGCGTGCTGTCTGCGGTTGAGGGTGTTTTCTTGTCCCAGCTTGTGCAGCATGGCTCCAGCGTGTGCGTGCGTGATGGCCAACCCCAGGGCATCCGCCGCATCGGTACCGGGAAGACCCGGCAAACTTAGCATGCGCTTGACCATTTCCTGTATTTGCGACTTGGCAGCACGTCCATGGCCGGTGATGGCTTTTTTCATCTGCAAGGCAGTGTATTCGGCCACGGGTAAATCATTGGTGACCAAGGCTGTGAGCGCAGCGCCACGTGCCTGGCCCAGCAGCAAAGTGGACTGCGGGTTCACATTCACAAAGACAATTTCGATGGCTGCTATTTCAGGCTCGTAGCGTGCTACGACTTCGTTGATGCCTTCATACAGAATCTTCAGACGTGCAGGCAGATTGCCCAGCTCCACCCCTCCCGTGCGAGTGGTGCGAATGGTGCCGCTGGCGATGTAACGCAGCTGCTGACCATCGCGTTCAATCACGCCAAAGCCGGTGGTTTGCAAGCCGGGGTCAATACCAAGAATTCGCATGAAAACAATGTGTGAGCACAGGCGCTGTCAGCGCCGGGTTGTGTACGCAGCCAAGAAATCAGGCTGTGCTACTGGAGCATGATACGCGCCCCTCAAGGCAGCGCAGTGGCTGCCATACGGCGCAAGATGGCATTGCTGCGCGATTGCAGATAGCGAGATTGTGGGTTGAGCTCGTAATATCGTGGACGAGGCAGCATGACAGCAAGGCGGGCTGCCTCTGCAGCGCTCAATTGGGCAGCGCTTTTGCGGAAGTAATGGCGTGCGGCTGCTTCTGCACCAAAAATGCCTTGTCCCCACTCAACATTGTTGAGATAGATCTCCAGAATGCGCTGCTTGCTCAGCAGCAGCTCCAGTGTATGGGCCAGCAAGAACTCCTGGCCTTTACGCAAAAAGCTGCGCTCACCGGAGAGCAAAAGATTTTTTGCCAATTGCTGGGTGATGGTGGAGCCACCATAAATTTTGGCGGGCTTGGCATTGGGTTTGGCCTGAGCTTTTTCCAGTGCTTTCTGGTTGCGCTCCCAGGCACGCTCGATAGCATCCCACTGGACGCCATCGTGTTCCACAAACCCATCGTCTTCTGCTGTGAGAACAGCGCGTTTGAGATGTGCGGAAATCCGGTCGTAGTCCACCCACTGCTGTTTCCAGGGGCGTTGCTGTGCACTTTGGTGCCAGATGCGCCACATCTCAGAGCGCTGCAAGCTGGTGGATTGCGGGTCCCACCAAGCTGCTGCAGCAATGCGCAGGACAAAAAACAGCTGCAAGACCAGAGCCGCACACAATACAAACACCAGCCATTGGCGCAAGACTTTCATGCCTGAGCTTCTTGGGCAAGCAATGTGCGCAGCTCTTGCAACACCTGCTGCGACGCGGGGCGCACACCACGCCATAAAGCGAAAGACTCAGCGGCCTGCTCCACCAACATGCCCAGACCGTCGCGGCCGATGGCCCCGTGTTGGGCTGCCCAGTCGAGGAAAGGCTGTGCTGATACGCCGTACATCATGTCGTAGGCCAAGCTGCTTGGACGCAGTACGGTGGCAGGCACGGGGATACCTGCTCCTTGCAGGCTGGCTGCTGTGCCGTTGATGACGATGTCAAAGCTATCCGTCAAAGCATTCAGAGGGCGTGCTTGCAAGTGCACCTGGTGCTGCTGGGCCAAGGTCGTGTGTTGATCAACCAAGCTCTGTGCTTTGGAGAAGGTGCGGTTGCAGACAGTGATGCTGCGCGGGTTCTGCTCCAGCAGCGGCCCCAGCACACCAGCGGCCGCACCGCCAGCACCAATCAGCAGCACATCGGCTCCTGCAATGGTGACGCCGGCATTGCGCGAAATGTCAGCCACCAGGCCAAGACCATCGGTATTGTCAGCGTGGATGTGACCATCCGCACCAATCACCAAGGTGTTTGCGGCTGCGGCCAAAGCCACGCGAGGGCTTTGGCTGTGGGCAGCCTTGGCAGCGTCAAGCTTGAAAGGAACTGTCACATTGCAGCCCTTGCCACCTGCCGCGATGTAGCGCTCCAAATCTTCGGCAAAACCCTCCAGCGGCACCAGGCGGCGCTCGTATCGCAGCATTTGTTGAGTCAGCTGGGCAAAGCGCGAGTGAATCCAGGGGGAGCGGCTGTGTACGACAGGGTTGCCCATGACGCAGTACGTGTCGATATTTGATGGCATGAGTAGCGATGTTAGGCGTGGGCGCAAAGCAGGGGCAAGCCTGCCGTTTTAACGAACGTTGGTCTCCAGCGTTTGCTCACGGGTGAAATTAAAGCGAGACACCACGGCAATCTGATCGGCCTTGGCGCGCATGGCTGGACCGAAGTGGCCAAACGGACCGGCAGCGCGGGCAATGGCCTGGGCGCGTGTGTCCAGTTGGCGGTTACCGGAGCCTTGCACAATCTCGGTTTCCAGCACGCGTCCATCGTGATTCACCGTGAGTACCATGACCAGCTCGCCATAGAGCTTTTTGCCGTTGTGCTCGGGAAAGTTTTCCGTGCCTTTGTCCTCGACTTTACGGCGCAGTCCATCGTAGTACACGGCATACACCTCTTCGCGGGTGGCGGGGCTGATGTAGCGCTTTTTGGGGCGGGCGTTTTCTTCGTTAATGCGCTTTTCAATTTCAGCCAGCAGCTTGATGAGCTGCTTGCGTTTTTGCTCCTGTTGCTCGCGGTCTTGCTGGGCAGATTGCTGGCGCGGGTCAAATTGCGGCATGGAAGACAGCTGTTTGCGCAACTGCGTCAGCATGACAGCTTGCTGCTCCTGCATGGCATCCAGCCTTTTCTGGCGCTCTTCAAAATCATCGCCAATGGTTGTGAGTGCAGAGTAGGGGAGCGGGCTACTTGCTCGCCCCTGCGCAGCATCGCCGCCCCCTGCCAATGCGGCCTGGGCGATGGCCTGGGCTTTTTCCGGTCGCTCCTGGGTGTGCGCGTTGACCAGTATCACCTCTAGCGGGGTGTCTTGGAAGACGCGGTTGAATTGCTCTGGCGCAACAAAGCGCACAGTGAGCAAAGCAGCGTGAATGGCAATCGACACCCCCAAGGTGAGGGTGAGAGTAGACATTGAGTGGAACGCGGCAGGAAGTTTCACGAATTGGAATTATCAGCGCTGGTGTTGTCAGCTTCATTGACATCCACCGCAATGGCGATGGGACCTGCTTCGGTCTCATCGTCTTCGGCAACGTCATCAAGCGGAGCATCATCGCTGTCATCGTTGGGGTCGTCCAGCCGTTCTGTCACGGTGCCGTGAATATCCAACGTAATTTCGTCAATTTCGCCCAGTTTGACACGTACACGTGCGCCGCGTGGCAGTCCTTGGGCTCCTGCGATGCTGATAACCAATGGCAGAGTGTCTGCGCGAACCAGGATACCGTTGGGGCCGTTGTCCTTGATGACTGCGGCATCCACTTCTGTGATCTGGTTTTGTTCCAGATACTTCAATGTCCAAAAGCGCTCCATGCCTGCTTGGTAGCCGTTGTAGGCACTGTAAGCGCCGTCAAAGCTGCTGATGATGCCAAACAGTTCGGCGTCCTTGGGCTTGAACGGGGCTGCCAGGGCTGCTGTAGCACCATGGCGGGCACATGCAATGATTTGCCACTGATTGACCAGATCAACATAACGGCGCAGTGGAGAGGTAGCCCATGAATAGCTTTTGACACCAATGCCTGCATGTGGCAAAGCCTTGGTGGACATACGTACCTTCACGCCAGGGGCCATGCTGGCCTGGCTGCGGTAGATGCCGGGCACGCCGATGTCCGCCATCCACGAGCCCCAGGTGCTATTGGCAACGATGGCGGCCTCAGCCACGATCAGGTCCAGCGGAGCACCTCGCTTACGCACGGTGATGCTCACGGTTTCATTGCCTTGGGGTTCGTTGCCGTCATTGCCTTCCAGGCGGAAGGTATAGTCAGGGCGGGAGAAGTTCTCTGGTTTGCCACGCACTTCTTCGCGGCCTGCTTTCAGGTGCAGGGCCAGACGGTGCAAGAACATCAATTCCTGGCGGCGCTCGGCAAGATTGGCCGGAGTGCCTTCCACTTCGAGTTGTGGGTCTGCCAGCCATTGTTCAGTGACGATATGGTCCAGCTTGTCATGGCGGAAGTTGACCACAACAGGCACACGCTCAAGCTTGGTGACTTTTTCTTTCACCTCCAAAGTGGTTTCGTCATAGGTCACGTACAGCGAGACAGCCGGGTTGGCGCGGCCTTCGTCCAGTGTATAGATCTGCACAACTTCATCGGGCAGCATGGTGATTTTGTAGCCTGGCATGTAGACCGTGGACAGGCGCGAGCGGCCCAGCTTGTCGAGGTCGGAGCCGGGCTCGATAGCCAGACCAGGTGCAGCAATGTGAATGCCCAGCGTGACAGAGCCTGTCCCCAGGCCTTGTACCGACAGCGCATCATCGATTTCCGTGGTCATCGAATCGTCGATGGAGTAGGCCTGCACATTGGCCAGCGGCAAATCAGACGGAGGCTGTGGCGCTGTGATTTCCGGGAAACGTGTGCCTTTGGGGAAGTTTTCAAACAGAAAACGCTTCCAGTGAAACTGGTAGGCTGAGTCGATCGCTCCTGCAGCCTGGAGCAACTCCAGCGGCGCTTTTTGCGCGCTGCGGCTGGCTTCGACCACTGCCTTGTACTCAGGCGCGTTTTTGTCAGGCTTGAACAGAATTTTGTAGAGCTGCTCGCGTATGGCTTGCGGGGTGACGCCAGAGACCAGTTCTTGTGCCCAGGCTTCAATTTGCGCCTGGATTTGCTTTTTCTTCTCGATGGCAGCCAAGGCCTGCTGAAGGATTTCTGCAGGCGCTTTCTTGAAGCGACCTTTGCCTGCGCGGCGGAAATAGTGTGGAGCGCCGTAAAGCGCAAACAACATGCCCGCCTGCTCGGCCAGAGGGGCATTCTCTGAGAAATAGTCGCGCGCAATGTCTGCAAAACCAAATTCTTCTTCAGGTGCGAACTCCCACGCCAGATCCAGCTCCACGGTGCTGGCAATGGCTTCTGCCTTGGCAATCAGATCGGCAGGCTCAGGCTTGTCGAACTTGAGCAAGATGTTGGCGGCCTTGACTTTGACACGTTTACCCGTGCCAAGCTCAATTTGGGACGAGGCATCGGCCTCAGACAGGATACGGCCGGCCAAAAATTTACCGGCATCTTCAAACAATGCGTGCATAAGGTGAATTGTCCCATGTCACATATTTCCCCCTGAGGCTGCTTGCCTCGCAGTTTGTGCATGGGTAGGGTGTTGGTGATGAGAGACTGCAGTCCGTGCGGGTATGTATGAGGAGCACGCCAGAGAAAAGGGCGTAGCACCGCACATGGCAGTACCGTCGATGCATGAACTGGGGTGCAGTCAGGCTAGGTCGAGAAAATCGAGTATGCGGGAGAGGTGGATCTCAAAGTCGCTGATGGCATGGTCACCGCCTTCGAGGACAAGCTGTTCTGCTTCCGGATAGCGGGCCACCATTTGACGCCAGTCCAGTACTTCATCGCCTTTGGCAAAGATACCGAGCTGTGCGGCTGTGGCAGGCTGGTCTCGCAAGCTCAGATCGCGCAATTGCTGGATGTATTCGGGTTTGAAAAAAAATGCCTCTTCTGGATTGTGCCAATGGGTTTGCTGGCCAATGTGCTGCGCCAAAGTGTGTTCGGGATACACGGCAGGGTTGAGGAGCACGGATTTGCAGTGTTTCTGGTGTGCCACCCAGGTGGCGTAAAAGCCCCCCAGTGATGATCCCACCACGGCCATTTGTTCTGATGGCCAGTCTTGCACCTCAGCCATGACCATGCTCATGGCTTCTTTGGGGGATGGGGGTAGCTGAGGGCAAAACCACTGCACTTTTGGGTGCTGTGTTTGCACATATTGCGCCATGGTGCGTGCCTTGGTCGACTGCGGCGACGAGCGGAAGCCGTGCAAATACAACAGGTGAGTGGTAGTCATGGTGGCGTTGTTTCTCACAAATTATGGGTGCAGTATGCCGACAGAGAATGGTGGATAGAGTGCTCAGCAGATAATTGCAAGCTATGCCCGCCGAATTCGATAAGCCCAATATTCTTCAACGTATCTTGCCGATGTTTCGCGGCTTTGATCCTATTTTGCTGCTCGTCATTGGCTGGTTGGCAGGCATAGGCCTGCTGGCGATGTACTCGGCAGGATATGACCATGGCACACGTTTTGTCGATCATGGACGCAATATGTTGCTGGCAGCAGCTATTTTGTTTGTGGTGGCCCAGATTCCGCCGCAAAAGTTCATGGCGCTTGCATTGCCTTTATATGCTGTAGGGGTGGCACTGCTAGTGGCAGTGCTGCTGTTTGGCATCACCAAAAAAGGAGCACAGCGCTGGGTCAATATCGGGGTGGTGATTCAGCCTTCTGAAATCATGAAAATTGCTGCTCCGTTTGTGCTGGCGTGGTGGTTTCACCGACGTGAAAGTGCGTTGAGGGCGGCTGATTTCGTGATTGCCTTTGTGCTGTTGGCGTTGCCAGTGGCACTGATCATGAAGCAACCGGATCTGGGAACTTCATTGCTGGTGCTGGCGGCTGGCCTGTCGGTGATCTTTTTCGCGGGATTGCCATGGAAGCTGGTTGTACCTCCTGTAGTGCTGGCAGTGGCAGGTATCACGTGGCTGATCTGGAATGAGCCATGGCTTTGTGTCGATGGTCAAAGCTGGTATTTTTTGCATGACTACCAGCGAACACGCGTCTGTACCCTGCTGGACCCCATGCGCGATCCTTTGGGGCGTGGCTTTCACATCATTCAGGGCATGATTGCTATTGGCTCCGGGGGAGTATGGGGTAAAGGCTTTATGGCTGGTACGCAGACGCACCTGGAATTCATACCGGAGCGCACCACCGATTTCATCTTTGCCGCTTATTCTGAGGAATTTGGCCTGCTGGGCAATCTGGCTTTGATCATTGGCTTCTTGTTGCTGGTCTGGCGAGGCTTGGCAATTGCTGCGAAATCGCAAAACCTGTTTGGACGCCTGATGGCATGCGCGGTGGCGATGATTTTCTTTACCTATGCCTTTGTGAACATGGGCATGGTTAGCGGCATTTTGCCTGTGGTGGGCGTGCCATTGCCCTTCATCAGCTATGGCGGTACAGCCATGGTGACGCTGGGGCTGGCTTTGGGGGTGTTGATGTCCGTGGCACGGTCTCAGCGCTTGTCGCTCGCTGAGCCCAAACATACTTTGTAAAAGTTGGTCAGGATCCGGCGGTCGCTGTTTGAGCCTGCAGTCAGTTGGCGTACAAATGAGGCCTAGGTGCTGCCAATTAATCCCGGCAGTGCCACTTGCATCCCAATTCACACGAGGAGTGTCCCATGGCCGCTAAGTTTGCCCTGAAGAAATCCAAGAACGGCAAATTCTTTTTCAATCTACTGGCTACGAATGGTCAAGCGATTTTGGCCAGCGAAATGTACGAAGCCAAGCCCAGCGCGCTCAACGGTATCGAGTCTGTTCGCAAAAACGGTATCGTTGAAGCACGTTTTGAAAAGCTCAATGCCAAGGATGGCTCACCTTACTTCACACTCAAGGCCACCAATGGTCAAGTGATTGGTCAAAGCGAGATGTACACCACAACTGCGGCGCGTGACAACGGTATCGCATCGGTCATGAAGAACGCTGCTGAGGCGGTGCTGGACGATCAAACCACGGCATCGGCATAACTCGCCACAAGCCATCTCATGGCGGGGTCATGGCAGGCTGCCTAAAATGCTTGTCATGATCTCTCGCGAACCCACCATCGAGCGCCTGGCCACAGCCCGGCAACTGCTGCTTGAGCCTTTTGGCTTGGATGAGTCCCACCTGTCGCGTGCGCTGGCGGAAATCCGCGCCAATCAGGTGGATGATGCAGACCTTTACTTTCAATACACCCGCTCAGAGGGCTGGAGCCTGGAAGAGGGCATCGTGAAAACGGGCTCATTCTCTATCGACCAGGGCGTAGGCGTGCGCGCTGTCAGCGGTGAGAAAACGGCTTTTGCATACTCTGACGACATCTCTGAAGCCTCGCTGCTGGATGCTGCCCGGACGGTGCGTGCTATCTCGGGTAGCCATCAGCAACGCAAGGTGCGCCTTCCCAAGACATCAATTGCTCTCTCGCGTACGCTGTATCCTGGCATTGACCCGATTGCAACGCTTGACAGCACGCAGAAGGTGGAACTGTTGGGCAAAGTGGAGCAACTGGCCCGCGCCAAAGATCCTCGCATTGTGCAAGTGATGGCAGGATTGGCCAGTGAATATGACGTGGTCATGGTGGCGCGTGCAGGCGGTACGTTGGCTGCAGATGTGCGCCCCCTGGTTCGTCTTTCTGTCACAGTGATTGCAGAGCAAGGTGATCGTCGTGAGGTGGGATCATCCGGTGGCGGAGGACGCTTTGGGCTGGCGTACTTCAGTGATGAACAAATCACCACCTATGTGAACGAGGCCGTTGAACAGGCGCTGATTAACCTGGATTCGCGCCCTGCTCCCGCAGGTGAAATGACCGTAGTACTGGGCCCCGGCTGGCCGGGTGTCCTGTTGCATGAAGCCGTGGGCCATGGTCTGGAAGGCGATTTCAACCGCAAGGGGTCGAGTGCTTTCAGTGGCCGAATCGGTGAGCGTGTCGCGGCCAAGGGCGTCACGATTCTCGACGATGGCACATTGGCGGATCGCCGTGGGTCACTGAATGTTGATGATGAAGGCTGCCCCACACAGGCCAATGTGCTGATTGAAGACGGTATCTTGAAAGGCTACATCCAGGACTCGCTCAACGCTCGCTTAATGGGCGTGAAACCCACTGGCAATGGCCGTCGCGAAAGCTATGCGAGCCTGCCCATGCCACGCATGACCAATACCTACATGCTGGGTGGCGACAAGGATCCGCAGGAAATTATTGCGTCCATCAAAAAGGGCCTTTATGCCACCAACTTTGGCGGTGGTCAGGTGGACATTACCAGCGGTAAGTTTGTGTTCTCAGCCAGCCAGGCTTTCTGGGTGGAGAACGGCAAGATTCAATATCCCGTCAAGGGAGCCACTTTGGTGGGCAATGGGCCAGAGTGTATGAAGAAGGTCAGCCTGATCGGCAATGACATGCGTCTGGACAGCGGTGTGGGGACCTGTGGCAAGGAGGGTCAAAGCGTGCCAGTGGGTGTTGGACAACCCACCATGCGCATTGATGGACTGACGGTAGGTGGAACTGCTTAATTTGATTTGTTTTGCAGTTTTGTTGCGATAATTTTTAAAAAGGCTGATTTGTTATTGTGAATCAGCCTTTTTTTGTTGGGTAAATGGAATTTTCCTGAATTTGGTGTGCTTGGTATGTTGCGGCGCACTATTTGAGGTGTTAAAGTCATCCGCCATGCAAGTTCACAGCGCTTTCTATTTTTACTTTTGGTTCTCGGTCCATGGCGGATGAGAGGCAAGCGCTCGAACACACGTACACCCTCCCAAGAAAACCGCCGAAGCTGAATAGCTCGGCGGTTTTTTTATACCCACGTTTTATTTAGGTCGAAGAGGCAGACATGACAAATCAGAACTATGGCGACGCTTGGTATCGCAGCTCGGTCAATCACAAAACAGGACATACCGACGACGAACGTATCAAGGACACCACCGTGCTGCCCCCTCCAGAACATCTGATCCGCTTTTTCCCTATCCATGGCACAGCCATTGAATCGTTGGTTGGAGAGACCCGCCAGACCATTCGCAACATCTTGCATGCCCGTGGAGATGACCGTTTGCTGGTGATTGTTGGTCCATGCTCCATTCATGATCCTGCCGCTGCTTTGGACTATGCACGCCGCCTCGCGGATGTGCGCGAGCAATACAAGGACACATTGGAAGTGGTGATGCGCGTGTACTTCGAAAAGCCTCGCACCACAGTCGGCTGGAAGGGTTTGATCAATGACCCCTACCTCGATGGCAGCTACCGCATCGATGAGGGTTTGCGCATTGCGCGCCAGCTGCTCATTGATATCAATCGTCTGGGCGTGCCCGCCGCCAGTGAGTTTCTGGATGTGATCTCGCCCCAATACATTGGTGATTTGATCAGTTGGGGAGCCATCGGCGCTCGCACAACCGAGAGCCAGATTCACCGTGAACTGGCATCCGGTATCTCGGCTCCCATTGGTTTCAAGAATGGCACGGACGGCAATATCCGTATTGCAACCGACGCCATTCAGTCGGCCAGCCATGGGCACCACTTCCTGTCGGTGCATAAAAATGGCCAGGTAGCTATCGTACATACCGCAGGTAATCCAGACTGCCACGTGATTTTGCGCGGGGGCAAGACACCCAACTACGACGCAGCCAGTGTGGAGGCCGCGTGCGCGGATCTGGAAAAAGCAGGTTTGCCAGCGAGCTTGATGGTGGACTGCAGCCATGCCAACAGCCTCAAGCAGCATGAGCGCCAAAAAGATGTGGTGGCTGATATTGCCGCGCAAATGGCGGCTGGCTCCAGGCGCATCTTTGGCGTGATGCTGGAGAGCCACCTGGTATCAGGGGCGCAGAAATTCACTCCTGGCAAGGATGATGTCCGCGGGCTGAGCTATGGCCAAAGCATCACTGATGCCTGCATTGGATGGGGAGATACTTTGGAAGTGATGGAACAGCTGTCAGGCGCAGTGCAAACGCGCCGGGTTTTGATGGAGCAGGCGCAGGCCGAGTTGACCGTTTAAGGCGAAGTGCCGGGAGCGTTTCTTGAATGCTTTCGGCCAGCAAATGTCTTTGGAGTGACTTTTGCAATCAATGCTTGCTGGTGTTGAATAGTTAGCTCTTATTTTTTACCTTTTTTTGTGGCAATTCAGGGACATCACCGCTTAACTTTTAAACAGCCTGTCGCTAAGCTGTGACCATATTTTTTGGCATTGCTCGCTACCCAGAAAGGCTCCCATGATCAGTGAAGTCATTGTGCAATTGAGTGCAGATCAGCAGTTTCGCACCAATGTGGATCGTCTGCCTCCAATGGGAAATGAGGAAGCGCGGCGTTGGCTGGATTCCCAATTCACGGAGTTGGAATGTGAGCCTTTGCGCCCCAGTGGCAAAGTTCTGCTGGCTGACAAAGTGCTGGTGGTTGCACGTGAAGCTGGGGCACGGCGTTTGGGAGATGAAATGTGGTTTCAGACGTATGCGCGTGCAACGCACGCTGTGCTGGGACGACCCGTGATTAAAGTCGATGTGTCTGCCATGACTGTAACTTACTGATCGCGGTCTGCCCACAGACCCATGGCAATAAAAAAACCGGCTGCATGCAGCCGGTTTTTTTATATCTGAGAGCTACTATTTTCAGGCAGTGCCGAACTTGGCCTGCAGCTGTGCAAGCAATTTGCCATGGATGCCGCCAAAGCCTCCGTTGCTCATGCATACGATCTGATCGCCGGGGCGCACATGGGCCATGACTTGCTCAACCAAAGTGTCTACATTGTCTGCCGTAAAGCCCGCTTCGCCCAAGGGCTCCAAGGCCTCTGCAGCGTTCCAGTCCAGGCCAGCGGTATGGCAGAACGCTAGGTCTGCCTCTTTCAGAGACCAGGGTAGCTGGGCTTTCATGGTGCCCAGCTTCATGGTGTTGCTGCGAGGCTCAAACACGGCCAGGATACGCTGAGTCTGATCCAGTCGCAGTCGCAGACCATCGAGAGTGGTGCGAATGGCGGTAGGGTGGTGGGCAAAGTCATCGTAAACGGTGATGCTGGCCACTGTGCCGCGTAGCTCCATGCGGCGCTTGACGTTGTGAAAGCGTCCCAATGCCTCAGCAGCCACGGTAGGACTGACCCCCACATGCTCTGCTGCTGCAATGGCTGCCAGTGCATTGAGCTGGTTGTGCTCACCCGTCAGCGCCCATTCCACACGGCCCACTTTGCGGTCTTGTTGCAACACGTCAAAAGCGTGGTGTTCACCTTGGGCGGTGAAGTCGCTCACTGTCGCGCCAAAGCTGCGTTGTTCGCTCCAGCAACCTTGGTGCAGCACGCGCACCAAAGCTTCTTCCAGTCCATTGAATACCACGCGACCTGATTGCGGCACGGTGCGCACCAAATGGTGAAACTGGCGCTCAATCGCAGCAAGATCCGGGAAGATATCTGCGTGATCGAATTCGAGGTTGTTGAGTACCGCTGTGCGTGGACGGTAATGCACAAACTTGCTGCGCTTGTCGAAAAAGGCCGTGTCATATTCGTCGGCTTCGATCACAAACAGCGGACGCTCCTGTTCGGGCGCTTTTTGTCCCAGGCGTGCAGACACGCCAAAGTCAAGCGGCACACCTCCGACCAGGAAGCCTGGCGTCAACCCGGCACACTCCAGAATCCACGCCAGCATGGAGGTGGTGGTGGTTTTGCCGTGGGTGCCAGCCACAGCCAGTACATGACGGCCTTGCAAGACATGCTCACTGAGCCACTGAGGTCCACTGGTGTAGGGTAGACCCTGGTCCAGAATGGCTTCCATCAGCGGGAACTTTGGGGAACCATCTTCCAGATGCTTGCGGCTGACCACATTGCCCACCACAAACATGTCGGGTTTGAGAGCCAATTGCTCGGCGCCAAAGCCTTCAATCAGCTCGATGCCCAATGCCCGCAATTGGTCGCTCATGGGAGGGTAGACACCTGCGTCACAGCCGGTAACTGTATGGCCCGCCTCGCGCGCCAGTGCGGCCACACCACCCATGAAAGTGCCGCAAATGCCCAAGATATGAATATGCATGGCTGGGCATTCTAAGGTGCCGGATTGGTGGCTGGAATGCCCTTGCACGCAAGCATTTGCAAATACGAGCCAAGCATGTCAGGACACAAAGAAGGCCAACCTCGTGGGCAGGGCTGCTCTTGAAGTGATCGGGCAGTGTTTGTGAAGCTGATATTGAATAGACCTTGGCGGCTTAGGAATTGGTTCGAGGACTGTTGGCTGCAACTTTTCCATAATGGTGGTTTGATAGCTTTTGCAAGAACATCAGGTATGTATTTATCTACCGCAGCCCAAGAGATTGCCCATACCGCTGCCCGCATGGTCGTGGAGGAAGGGCTGGAGTGGGGGGCAGCCAAGCGCCGGGCTGTCAAGCAGCTTGGGCTTGCCGCGCGTACCGCTTTGCCGGACAACGACACGCTGGAAGCGGCGGTGCGCGAATACATAGAGATTTTTTGTGCAGATACGCAGCCCAAAGAGCTTCGTGCATTGCGTGAACTGGCTTTGGTCTGGATGGAGCGTCTGCAGGAGTTTCGTCCCCATTTGTCGGGCGCGGTCTGGCGTGGTACTGCTACACGCATGTCCGATATTTATATTGGGCTGTTTTGCGATGACTCCAAGTCAGCAGAAATTGCCCTGATCAACCACAACGTTCAGTACGATGTGACGGAGGTGACAGGCTTTAATGGTGAAGCAGTGGATGCGCTCAGCATAAGCAGTCTGTGCCAGCCACTGGGTGAAACCGTGGGTGTGCACCTCATGGTGTATGACTATGACGATTTGCGTGGCGCACTCAAGGCCGATGCACAAGGGCGCCCCCAGCGTGGCGATGTGTCTGCATTGCGTCAATTGCTGATGCAGATGGAGGATGAACAATGAATGGGGAGCAGTCATTTTCTGCACAGCGACGCCGCTGTTTGACGGTGGGCGTGGCATTGGCCGCTGTAGCTGCAGGTGCGACGGTCGCTTGGCAGCAGACCAAGGATATGTCTGGCAATGACGAAGCGGTTCGCGCTTTCTGGGATTTGCAATTGCTGCAAGCAGACGGCACGCAGATGACCTTGTCGTCTCTACGTGGCAAGCCGTTATTGGTGAATTTTTGGGCGACCTGGTGCCCGCCTTGCGTGCGTGAATTGCCAATGATTAATGCCTTTTCAAAGGCGCAGGCGATGCGGGGTCAACATTCGATCCAGGTGTTGGGTATTGCAGTGGATCAGGCAGCTTCGGTCAACAAGTGGCTGGCACGTCAGCCTCTGGACTTTCCGGTGGTTCTGGCGGGATCGGGCGGAGTGGGGCTGACGCGAAGTTTGGGTAATATCAATGGTGGTTTGCCGTTCACCATTCTGTTCGACGCTCAAGGAAAAGTGCAACAGCGTAAAATTGGCGAAATTTCCGAAAAAGACCTTGCACAATGGGCATCAGTTGCTTAGCCAAAAGATCCCGAAGCTTGGTTTTGGATCAAAAAACCGCTTTGTCGATAGCGAAAATTATCATGTGAAGCACGCAGAAGGGCGAATTTAGGGTAAATTCGCGCCCTTATTTAGTTTTTAGCCGTTGGAGCTTCCATGGATCTGCGTAAACTCAAGACCCTTATCGACTTGGTGTCTGAATCGAATGTTTCGGAATTGGAAATCACCGAGGCAGAGGGCAAAGTCCGCATCGTCAAGAGCGGTGGTAACGTAGTGCAGCAATTTGTTGCAGCACCCGTACAAGCTGCTCCCGTGCAAGCCGCCGCTGCTCCCGCTGTCGCTGCAGCACCTGCCGCTGAAGCTGCCGCTCCAGCCGTCGCTGCAGTGACTGGCCACCAAGTGAAGTCGCCAATGGTGGGTAGCTTCTATCGTGCTGCCAGCCCTGGAGCCAAGCCTTTCGTTGAAGTGGGTGACACTGTCAAGGAAGGCGATACCTTGTGCATTATCGAAGCCATGAAGATCTTGAATGAGATCGAGGCTGACAAGTCGGGTACTGTGACCCGCATCCTGGCCGACAACGGCCAAGCTGTGGAATACGGCCAACCGCTGTTCGTGATCGAGTGATATCTGCCTGTGCCCGCAGCCTTGCTCGGGCTGGACGGATTGAACGATTCGCCTCACAAGAGGCGGTGAACAACGAGGACTTCCATGTTTAAGAAAATTTTGGTTGCCAACCGGGGCGAAATTGCTCTGCGCATCCAGCGCGCTTGTCGCGAGATGGGCATCAAGGCCGTAATGGTCTACTCCGAGGCTGACCGTGACGCAAAGTACGTCAAATTGGCCGATGAGGCCGTGTGTATCGGCCCAGCTGCTTCTCCTCTGAGCTACCTGAACATGCCTGCCATCATTTCGGCGGCAGAGGTGACGGACGCAGAGGCAATCCACCCTGGTTATGGCTTTCTGTCCGAGAACGCCGATTTTGCCGAGCGTGTGGAGCAAAGCGGTTTCAAGTTCATTGGTCCAACTGCTGAATCCATCCGCATCATGGGTGACAAGGTTTCGGCCAAGCAGGCAATGATCAAGGCCGGTGTGCCATGTGTGCCCGGTTCGGATGGCGAGCTGCCCGATGATCCCGCGCAAATCAAGCGCATTGCCAAGGCCATTGGTTACCCTGTGATCATCAAGGCCGCAGGCGGCGGCGGTGGACGCGGTATGCGTGTGGTGCACACCGAAGCTGCTTTGGTGAATGCTGTGCAGATGACCAAGGCAGAAGCCGGCGCTGCGTTCGGCAATCCTGCGGTGTACATGGAGAAATTTCTCCAGAACCCCCGCCACGTTGAAATTCAGGTGCTGGCAGATACTCACAGGAATGCCGTGTATTTGGGCGAACGTGATTGCTCCATGCAGCGTCGCCACCAGAAGGTCATTGAAGAAGCTCCTGCGCCTGGCATTCCTCGCCGTTTGGTGGAGAAGGTCGGTGAGCGCTGTGTAGCCGCTTGCAAGAAGATCGGTTATCGCGGTGCGGGTACATTCGAGTTCCTCTACGAAAACGGGGAGTTCTACTTCATCGAGATGAATACTCGCGTGCAGGTTGAGCACCCAGTGACCGAAATGATCACCGGTGTGGACATCGTGCGTACGCAGATCATGGTTGCGGCTGGCGAAAAGCTGCCTTTCACTCAGCGTGAAATCAACAACCAGATGCGTGGTCACGCAATCGAGTGCCGTATCAATGCGGAAGATCCGTATAACTTCATGCCTTCGCCTGGCCGTGTGAACATGTGGCACATGCCTGGCGGCCCTGGTGTGCGTGTGGACTCGCACGTGTATAACAACTACTTCGTGCCACCAAACTACGACTCCATGATCGGCAAGCTGATTGTGTTTGGCGATACCCGCGAGCAGGCCTTGGCCCGCATGCGTACCGCCCTGTCGGAAGTGGTTGTTGAAGGTATCAAGACCAATGTGCCTTTGCACCAGGACTTGATGGTGGACGCCAAGTTTGCAGAAGGCGGCACCAATATTCACTATCTGGAGCACTGGCTGGAGCAGCGCCAGAAGCGCTAATTTCCAGTCATTGATGACCAGCCATGCTGGCCCCTGGAAACGGGGGCCAGCATTTCGTTTTTAAAAGCTTGAAGGAGCTGCCTCATGCATGAGCTCAGCCTAATGTGCCCGGAACAGCGGGTGGAAGATGTGAGCGACGCGCTCGATGCACTGGATGCGCTGAGCGTATCGGTCGAGGATATGGACGCGCAAACTGAGTCCGAGCAGCCGTTGTTCGGCGAACCAGGCATGCCTGCGCCCAAGGAAGGCTGGAATCGCAGTCGGATCGTGGCACTGTTTCCCAATGAAGAGGCTGCAGTGCAAGCGCAGGCCTTGCTGCAACTGCAAGACTTTTTCGAGGGTTGTGAGGTGCTGGGCATCCAGGAAGTAGAGCAGCAAGACTGGGTGCGATTGACACAATCACAGTTCCAGCCTGTAGATATCACTCCGGAGTTCTGGATTGTGCCGACCTGGCATGAGCTGCCAGAAGGCGCCAAGATCAGTATCCGTTTGGACCCGGGACTGGCTTTTGGTACCGGCACGCACCCCACAACGCGTATGTGCCTGCGCTGGATTGCCAAGCAGCCTAAAGGTTCGCTGGGACGTACGCTGGACTATGGTTGTGGCTCCGGCATTTTGGCCATTGGTGCAGCCAAGTTTGGTGCTCAAGACATTGATGCCGTGGACATTGATGAAGATGCGGTCACATCGTGCGAACTCAATGCCCAGGCCAATCAAGTGACGCTGAATGCTGGCCTGCCAGACAAGGTCCGGGGTGAATACCAGACCGTGCTGGCCAATATTCTGGCCACCCCGCTGAAGATGCTGGCTCCTTTGCTGGTGAGCCATGTGCAGGCAGGTGGTCATCTTGTGCTGGCAGGTATCCTGGAGCGTCAGGCTGACGAACTCAAGCAAGCTTACGCGCCGTATATCCAGCTGGATGTCTCGGACAGTGAGGATGGCTGGATTTTGATGACTGCACGTAAGGCCTAATTGCTGTTCGGCACGCCAGAGGCGCTCAGGTCACTGACGCTCTGGCGCGTTGCTTGCATCACCTCCTACAATTGACGCTCAATGAGGCTCATTACCTGCTGTCCCGCTTGTGGCACCAAATTTCGTGTGGTTGCCGATCAACTGCGCATCTCCGATGGCTGGGTGCGCTGTGGGCGCTGCCAGGAAATTTTTGATGCAAGCCAGGCGTTGGAAGAGATACCGTCAGAGGCATCTGCTGCTGTAGCTGCAAGAGCAGATGTTCCAACATCTGATCCTGATGTCGATGCTGCTGAGAGTGTCTCTCAATCCGCAGAGACAGCGGAGCTTGCCCATGGTGATAGAGCTTTGCCGGACCCGGAGCCCATCTCTTCGACGGGTTATGAATTGCCTGCGCCACCCGAGGACCCAGAGGAAACATGGCTGGATGCGCCTGTCGATGTGGACGATGAAATCTGGAAGTCAGGTTCAATTGCTCAGCGCATGGAGAGCGTGAGGGAGTCCAATGAACCTGATCCTGAAGAGGCGCTGACGGCAAAAGAACCTGCTGTGGAGTCGCCATTGGGCGCTGCTTCAGCATTGCCTGAGGACGAAGAGTCAGTTTGGGAGGCTGAGGCACAACGGAGTAAAGATCCTGCTCTCGACGAATCTGGGCACCCTGAGGCGGATGCTGCGGAGGATGCGCTTCGCCATGCGGATCTGGTGGTTGATGAGCAAGAAGGTGTAGAGCCGCCCTCAGGTGAGATGGTGCAAGGCATACCTCTTCCCAGCTTTGTCAAACAAGCGCAGCGCAAGGCATGGTGGAGCAAACCTGCAGTGCGCTTTGTGACGGCGGTGGGAGTGATTGTGCTGTTCATGGCTTTGCTGCTGCAAATTGCTTTGCATGAGCGCAACACCCTGGTGGCCTGGAAGCCGCAGTGGCGCGCTTCATTTGAAAGCTTGTGCGCAGTGATGCGCTGCGAGTTGGCTCCGCGTAAACACATCGCTTCGGTACTAGTGACGGGTTCATCATTTACCCATGATGCGCGACCCAATCACTACCGCCTGGATATCAGCATCCACAATCAGTCAGCTCTGTCGGTGGCGACTCCTGCTGTGGAGCTGACCCTGACCGATGGGCAAAACCAGGTTCTGGTGCGCAAGGTGCTTGATTTGACAGAAATTGGCGCGCCTGCGGAGCTTGCTGCACGTAGTGAGTGGAATGGCACCTTGCCAGTGATGACTCAAGGCCTGAATTTGCCGGTATCTGGATACCGGGTAACGGCCTTCTATCCCTGATTTTTATTGTGAGAACGGAAGTTTGACTATGGCAGCCCTGATCTGTGGCTCTTTGGCTTTTGACACCATCATGAGCTTTGAAGGCAAGTTTGCAAGCCAGATATTGCCCGAGCAACTGCACATTCTGAATGTGTCGTTTTTGGTGCCATCGCTGCGCCGCGACTTTGGAGGTTGTGCCGGCAATATTGCCTACAGCTTGAAGCTGCTGGGTGGCGACCCGTTGCCCATGGCAACTGTAGGTGAGGATGGTGCTTCCTACATCGGTCGCATGAAAGCGCAAGGGATTCAGACGCGCTATGTGCAGCAGCTTGATGACAGCTACACCGCGCAAGCCATGATCATGACCGACAAGGACAACAACCAGATCACGGCCTTTCACCCCGGAGCCATGACCGAGGCCCATGTGAATGTGATTGATGGCAGCGAGGGCGCGGCACTGGGCATTGTTTCGCCAGATGGCCGTGATGCCATGCTCCAGCACAGCGCGCAGCTCAAAGCTTGCGGCATTCCCTTTGTGTTCGATCCGGGCCAAGGCCTGCCCATGTTCAATGGGGAGGAACTGCTGGCCTTTGTAGAGCAAGCCACCTGGATCACGGTCAATGACTATGAGGCCAAGATGCTGTGCGACCGCACAGGTCTGGATTTGGCTGCGCTGTCGCACAAGGTCAAGGGTTTGGTGGTCACGCTGGGTGAGCAAGGCTGTGAAGTTTGGGAGCAGGGCAGCAAGACTTTGGTGGCTCCGGTAAAGGCGCAGCAAGTGGTAGACCCCACGGGTTGTGGTGATGCATGGCGTGGCGCTTTGCTGTATGGACTGGAAAAGGGCTGGCCATTGAGCAAGTGCGCGGCTTTGGGTAACCGCGTCGGTGCTATCAAGGTAGCCACCAAGGGGCCACAAAATTATGTGCTGGACTTTGATCCAGCCACATTCGAGGCGTGAGAGCTGAGCGATATTGAATAAGAGGAGCGCTGTGGTGCTCCTTTTTTATATGGATCTACCAATGTACGTATGAGAAAGCAATACCACTTTCGCCCTGGCGCGCACGGGCTTCAGGCATGGGACGTGCACAAGCTGATAGCAGCAACTGCGGAACTGCAGCCCGAGATATTGCCATTGGCAGGGGTACAGGAGCTGGACGAGACGTATTGGTACGAAACGGATGGCTCAATGCCAACATGCCGCTCGCTGGCTGAGCATATGCGCCTGGTTCAGGATGCGGACCTGTCTTATCCCATCATCATTGGCCCAGAAGGTAGAGTCATGGACGGCATGCACCGTGTAGTGAAGGCGCTTTTGGAAGGGCGACAGCAAATCCTCGCATACCGTTTGCGTGTATTGCCAGCTCCGGATTACGTAGGAGTTGCTCCTGATGATTTGCCTTACGAACATGAGGCTTCAGCATAAAAAAGCAGCACCATGGGCGCTGCTTGTGCATGGCTTGTGAAGGTTGCGCTTACTGCCGTGCAGAGCGCACATTGCTGGGTAATGCCATCGGATGGCTGGTGCGCAGTGGGTTGATGTCCAAGCCGCCGCGCCTTGTGTAGCGTGCGTAGACGCTGAGTCTCATCGGTCGGCATTGGCGGCTGATGTCCATGAAAATGCGCTCCACGCATTGTTCGTGGAATTCGTTGTGGTTGCGAAAGCTCACGATATAGCGCAGCAGGCTTTCCTGGTCGATGGCGGCACCGGTGTAGCTGATCTGCACGCTACCCCAGTCGGGCTGGCCTGTGACAAGACAATTGCTTTTGAGCAAGTGGCTGACCAGAGTTTCTGTAACCGGTGGATTTTCGTGATCGGCCTTAAGCAGTTCAGGACGTGGCGTGTAGTCGCTGCATTCAATGTCCAGACGGTCAAGGTTCAGGCCTTCGAGCTCCTGGACTTTCTGGAATTCAAAGCTCTCTTGTGCAATCACGCGCACACTGGCAGAAGATTGGCGCGCAGGCGCACCACGCCACAGGGCTTCGTTAATGTCGTCGCGCAGGATCGCCTGCACAGCTTCCAGATTGTCAAAACGGCTGTTGTTAAAGCTGTTCAGATAGAGCTTGAAGGATTTGCTCTCAATGATGTTCGGCGTCTCACAAGGAATCGTGAAATGCGCCAGCGCCACCTGAGGCTTGCCGCGTTGATTGAGCCACGACAGCTCAAAAGCGGTCCAGAGATCGGCGCCAAAAAAAGGCAAGGCACTGTGAATGCCAATTTCTTCGCGCTTGCTGCTGCGTGGAATGGGGAAGAGCAGGCTTGGATCGTACTGATCGGCATAGGCAGAGCTTTTGCCCAGCTGGGAGAGTTCGGGAGTATTCATAGATTTGGTCACGACAGGAGCTTGCACGGCAGCGCTGATCGCTGATTGTGCAGCGGAACCGATTTGGTGTTGCTGAATAGGCGATTGCAAGTGATCGTCTTGCTTGTTCTGGGCTTGTCCATGCGGGGATGGGCGAGCAGGGGTTGTCCGGCGGCAATCAACGGGCAGTTGATGACTATCTACAGAGCAGTCTCAGAAGCACATTTATCCGTCCAGCATAGCAAAGTACTCATCAGGCGCTCAGCCTTGCCTGTCTGCAGTGGCGCAAGAACACCATGCCTATTCCTTGACCTGACGCCGCTTCTGAGGGTTTCTCCTTGGACCACATCCATCTATGGGCGGTGCAATCCACATTGTGGCAATGCCCCCACCATTATCTTGAAACGAAATAGCCTGCATTGGCAACCTAACCAAGTGCCTTTATGAAGGCGCTGCACAAATACCAACTATTCCATTGCTCTGGCACCTTGGCGCAGCGAGCTTTTAATTGCATTGCAGCCTGCAAAATGGGATGTTCCCAGTCATGTCACTGCGGAGTGTTTTTGCTGCGAGGCTGGGCTTTGTATTGCCCACACAAATGGAGATTTGATCGTGACGTGACTCGCAGAAGATGGTACACGCGCACCTTGCCTATTTGGCGTTGTCTTATCTAGGTGTGCTTAAAGCTTGGCTGTGTTGCAAGTCAATGTACAGCGCTGCTGCCGCGTGAGGAGGTGGAGGATCAGCTCTATTCAAGCGACGTTCAGATACGATGTCTGAGCCCGGCCCTCATGTGCCCGATGTCTGTAGCACATCGTTTCCAACCGGATCTCAATTCGGCTGTGGCTGTACGCAGCGTATTGAAGTTAATCACAGTTTTCGGGAATGAGCTGCAGGCCTGAGAAAAGCCTCGAATTGATTTTGCCAGGATGTGTTTATCAGCTGAGCTGCTGATTGAGTATATCTAGCAGTTGATGTCACAAATCGAGCCAAAGTAGTCCATCGCATATTTTCACCAGCGCCCCAGCCTTAGTTCAAGACCTGCTTCCGATGGCAAAGAGTAGATTGTTGTAGGAATACTTCTTTGACGATGTGTTATGCCAGCATGATGCATAATTTAATATCGATGAATTAATATTTTATTGACAATTAAATGCAGTTGGCGGATTTTATATGCTCGGAACTTATCTGGCCGTAACTGCGTATCGTTGTGCAGGCTCTTGCTGAAGCTATCGCATGTACATCAACGACTGGTCTTTCCTTTTTGTCGTATCGACGATTCTTCTAACTCCTGGTCCAACCAACACACTTCTCGCATCCTCTGGAATCAGTACAGGATTACGCAAGTCCTTGATGCTCTTGCCCTGTGAGTGTCTCGGGTACTTAGCCGCGACAAGCCTATGGGGCGTAGTGTTCAACACTGTTGCAGGAAACTATTCATTTGTTATTAATCTCATCAAGATTGCAAGCGGGCTATACATAGCCAGGCTTGGCCGGAAGCTTTGGCTACATAGTGCTTTTGAACCGCAAGATACATCACAGCCTGCAATTCGTGGCCCGCAGCTATTTTTAGCTACCTTGCTCAATCCGAAAGCAGCCATCTTTGCCATGGCGCTCTTCCCTGCCCAAACTTGGAGTTCTGTCAACAATTACGCTCGTGTCATGGCCAGTTTCCTAGCTTTAGTTGCTGCGATAGGCGTTATCTGGATTGGGTTTGGCTCTGCACTTATGAGTGGGAGAATCCAATGGCTTGACCCCAGGGTATTTCAACGGCTTGCTACTCTGACACTCTTTGGATTCTCTGGATGGCTGATCTTGAGCGGTCTATTCGGCTAGAGATTGATGACTCTTTATGTACGGCTCAAGACGGTCAGAGTTAATAGGTCGGTTCAGCTAGAGTTGGCACAGGCAGCCACCAAGCCTACCGGACTATGCAGACAATCACTGAAACTCACGCTCGCGCAGCCACTTGGTGGCAATCCATTTTTCGCCTGCAATGACGGGGTCTCCTCCGTGCAGGGTCAAGGTGTTCACTTCTGGCTGCGGGTAGGCAAAAAATACGGCATGGCCTTTGCGCGGGTGCACACGCAGCAAGGATTCCGGGAAAAAGGTACATCCTCCTGACGGTAGGTCGTTGAGGTAGATGACGAGCGTTCCAACACGTTGTCCGCCGCGTTGCAGTATGGCTTGGCTACTGGGCTCCTTGGGGTTGAAGTAATCGTGATGCGGCTTGTATTGCGCTCCGGGCTGGTAGCGCAATAGCTGCAAGCCTTCACCATTTTCAATCGGCCAACGCAGCAGGGTGGCAATGCGTGCTTCCAGGCGAGCAACCACGGTGGTTTGCCCACGGCTGAAGAACATGCCACTGCTGGTGCGGTCAGGGTTGATTTCCTCCTGACTGGACAGAGTGGCAACTGTTCTGGAACGCGCCATGTGGGGTTGGGCGTCGGCAATCAGCTGATCGCATTCAGCGTCTGAGAGCAGATTGCCAAACAGCACAATGTCAGGTTTTTGCATGGATAGCAGCACATGGACCTGCCGATCGCCTACATCAATCACATTGGGGGATTTGTCCAAATTCGGTCCAGGCATGCGTTGGGTAGCCGTTGATCGTGGCGCAGGCTGTGTGCAGACAGTGATGGCAGATTGCGCAATATGTGCTGCCCAGCCTGTGTCCAGGAGGCTTTTGTGCAAAACCGTGGGGGCATGGCCTGCGGCCAGCTGGGTCGTCAGCCACAGCATGAGGGCGGGGGTGCTGCCAGGGACTTGGGCAGACAACTGTTCCAAAGACTGTGACAAGGCAATCTCCTCACGCAATGGGGACTGGCTAGGGCAGGACTTTAAGCAGCATTGCGCCTAAAGACCAGGCGGTTGGGATTTGAGACTTCTGGGGCGTAAGCGTAACCTGCCACGTCAAAAGCCATCAACTGTTCTGGCTGAGTCAGCTGGTGCTGAATGGCGTAACGAGCCATCAATCCACGTGCATGCTTGGCGTGGAAGCTGATGATTTTGTACTTGCCGCCTTTGTAGTCTTCAAACACACATTCCACCACGCGTGCCTTGAGGTGTTTGAGATCCACCGACTTGAAGTACTCCTGCGAGGCCAGGTTGATGACCGCAGATGGCTTGTCATTTGCCTGACGTTCGTTGATCAGCTGGGCAATGCGAGAGCCCCAGAACTGGTAGAGGTTGCTGCCTTTCGCATTAGACAGTCGCGTTCCCATTTCCAGGCGGTAAGGTTGCATCCAGTCCAACGGGCGCAGTGCACCATACAGGCCGCTCAACATGAGGATGTGTTCTTGTGCCCAGGCAATTTCTTTGGCGCTGAGCGAGTAGGCGTCCAGACCCTCATACACATCACCATTGAAGGCGAACAGGGCTTGTCGTGAGTTATCGGCAGTGAACTCGGGTTGCCAGGCTGCATAACGCGCAACATTCAACTGAGCCAGCTTGTCGCTGATGGACATCAGTGCACCGACATCTTGTGGTGCCAGTTTGCGCAGAATTTCAATCAATTCGGACGACTGTTCAATGAACGGAGGCAAGGTGTGCGCCAGTCCTTGAGGTAGAGCGCGTTCGTAATCCAAAGATTTGGCGGGGGAGAGCAAAAAAAGCATGGGCTCGATCCGTCAGAAAAATACAGGGCTGAAGATGCAACCGGGGGCTCAAGGCCCCCGGTCATTCTCACGCTTTAAGCGTTGTTGGCTGGCTGCTCAAAGGGCAGCACCATGTCGCGGAGGTCCTTGCGGGTCTCCACCAAAACCAGTGGGCCTTCGTCAATGATGACCACCGGCGGACGCTCGCGCGGGATGTGTACAGGCTTGGGCTCTGCAGCGATGGCGGCTTGGACGGCAGCAATCTTGTCCGCATCGGAGTTCACCCACTCCAGACCAGCATCACGGGCCAGTTGCACCAGATCGGCAAGAGGCAGTGTGTACGACTGGATGCGGGGCATGGAAGACTCCGCGACAACAGGTGCAGCCTCTTGTGCAGGGGCTGCTTCAACAGGAGCGTCAGGCACCGCTGTTGCAGGAGCCACAGGCGCTGGAGATTCTTCGGCAGTAACCACTGGGGGCTCAGGCTGGGCGGGCGCTTGCGCAGCCACGACTTCTTCCGAGGGCGCAGCTGCAGCTTGGCTGAAGTAGCTGCGGCGTGGGGCTTCTTGCGTCACTTCTTCTGCCGCTACAACTGCCTCTACGGAAGTGTTTGCAGTGCCTTCGATAGCGACTGCTGCTTCAGTCGCCACGCTCTCTGCAGCATCCTGAGGCACTGCATTGCGTTCACGACCATTGCGGCGATCACGACCATAACGGTCACGCGAGCGGCGACCATTGCGTGGTGCATCTTCACCAGTCGTAGCAGGCACTGTTTCACCCAGAGCCGTTTCATTGCTTGCATCTTGCGCGACAGGGGTGTTTGCTTCCTCTACCGGTGCCAAGGCCTGTACTTCAGCGCTGCGTGGCTGGCGTTCGCGGCGTTCACCACGCTCACGGCGAGGTTGACGCTGCTCGGTGCGCTCGGCTTCGGACGTGAACGACACAGTCTCTGCTGCAGCCTGGGTCGTGGCTGTCTGCAGGTTGCGCTGTTCCACAGTTTCCGCGTTGCGCGGCTGGCGTTCACGCTGGTTGCGTGGCTCGCGTTGGGTGCGATTGCCTTCGCCATTGCGCTCGTTACGCTCAACGCGTTCGTTGCGCTCACGGCGGTTGCGGTTTTCGCCATTTTCGCGGTTGGCGCGCTCGCTGCCTTCGCTTCGCTCACCATTGCGGCCATTGCGGCTCCGCCCATTGCGCTCGCCATTGCGGCCATTGCGCTCACCACGTTCGCTACGGCCTTCGCGGGAAGTTTCGGGTTTTGCGGGAGCAATAGGCTCTGCGGCAGGCTTGGTGCCAAAGCCGAACAAGCTCTTGAGCCACGCAAAGAAGCCCTGCTCGCGCACTTCGGTGCGTGGTGTTGCTGCCTGCTGCTGGCTGTTGGTGCGACCCTTTGCAGGGCGTTGAGCAGCTTGTGGGCGGGCCTCAGGTGCGGGAGGTGTATCGGGCAGCACACCCTTGATGACAGGGGTTTGCTTGTTGGTCGGCTCTTGCGAGCGGCGTGTGACCTTGGTTACATCTTCCACTTCCTCAGCTAGTTTGTAGCTGGCATCCAGGTTTTCCAAGCGAGGATCGTCGTGCTTGAGGCGTTCCAGCTTGTAGTGTGGAGTTTCCAGCGACTTGTTGGGCACCATGAGCACAGAAACACGCTGCTTGAGCTCGATCTTGGCGATTTCGGTACGCTTTTCGTTGAGCAGGAAGGAGGCAACTTCCACAGGCACCTGGCAGTGCACAGCGGAAGTGTTGTCCTTCATGGACTCTTCCTGGATGATGCGCAAGATCTGCAGTGCCGAAGATTCTGTGTCGCGAATGTGGCCCGAGCCACCGCAGCGTGGGCAGTTGATGTGCGCACCTTCGCTCAACGCGGGTTTGAGGCGCTGGCGACTCATTTCCATCAGGCCAAATTTGCTGATGGTGCCAAACTGCACGCGGGCACGATCTTGGCGCAGGGCATCGCGCAGTCGGTTTTCCACTTCCTTGCGATTGCGCGACTCTTCCATGTCGATGAAGTCGATCACGATCAGTCCACCCAAGTCGCGCAGGCGCATCTGGCGGGCCACTTCGTCGGCAGCTTCAAGGTTGGTGCGGGTGGCTGTCTCCTCGATGTCGCCGCCCTTGATGGCTCGGGCCGAGTTCACATCCACCGATACCAGGGCTTCGGTGTGGTCAATCACGATGGCGCCGCCGGAAGGCAGTTGCACGGTGCGCGAGTAGGCAGATTCGATCTGGTGCTCGATCTGGAAACGGCTGAACAATGGCGCATCGTCACGGTAGCGCTTAACTCGTGCAGCGTGCTCTGGCATCACGTGGGCCATGAACTGCTGGGCCTGTTCAAAAATGTCGTCGGTGTCGATCAGAATGTCACCGATGTCATTGTTGAAGTAGTCACGGATGGCTCGGATTACCAGGCTGGACTCCTGGTAAATCAGGAAAGCACCTTTGCCGGCCTTGGCAGCCCCGTCAATGGCGTTCCACAGTTGCAGCAAATAGTTCAAGTCCCATTGCAGCTCAGGTGCGGTGCGACCAATACCAGCTGTGCGAGCGATGATGGACATTCCCTTGGGATATTCCAACTGGTCCATGGCTTCTTTGAGTTCGGCACGCTCTTCGCCCTCAATGCGGCGCGAGACACCACCGCCACGGGGGTTGTTAGGCATCAGCACCACATAGCGGCCAGCCAGCGAGATAAATGTGGTCAGGGCTGCGCCCTTGTTGCCGCGCTCCTCTTTTTCGACCTGAACAATCAGTTCCTGGCCTTCTTTGATGACATCGTTAATGCGGGCCTGGCTGGGAGAGATGCCATCGGCGAAATATTGCTTGGAGATTTCCTTGAAAGGCAGGAAGCCGTGGCGGTCTTCTCCATAGTCCACAAAGCAAGCCTCCAAAGAAGGCTCCACACGGGTGACCACGGCCTTGTAAATATTGCCCTTGCGTTGTTCGCGACCTTCGATTTCGATCTCGTAGTCCAGCAGCTTTTGACCATCGACAATGGCCAAACGGCGTTCTTCAGACTGCGTCGCGTTAATCAGCATCCGTTTCATGATGCATATCCTTTTCGTTATGCGGCAGCCGGCTGACAGCGACAGCGCTGCCTAGCCGACATGCCTTTGACTCTTGATCAAAGACAGGCTCTATCGGAGCCGTTGATGCCGGATTGCCGCGCTGAAACGAAAAGAAAGGGAATCGACCTGGGTCTGATTGCGTCAGTGCTGGTTTAAGTCAGCAAAGGAGGCAAGGGCAGGGGGCAGGGGGCGAGCGACGCTGTAGTCAGGCGCCGCACCGTGCGGTGATGGCCTGAGACAGCTGTGACAACAGGGTGGGCATTTGACGCAGGCGTACGCAGCAAGGGCTTTTGCCTTTGCGTCATACCTAGCAGCCAAGAAAGAAGTACCCACATGCTCGCTGATTATTCATATACGTGGATGGCATGGAGCAACTGGCTCCAAACACCACCATCCACGTGAAGATTCCGTTCAGTGTTTCAATGCGTCAACCAGACAAATTCCGCCCCGCCAGCACCGACAATTGGGTAGCTTTTACACGGGCACGGCATCTGTGGCATCGACCTGCCTGCGCTGGGGAAATGGCTGGGTGGACTAAAATCCAGACGAATCAACCACTTACACATAAGTTCGCGCAGGTGAAACACATTATAGAGGGCAAACAGCCTCAAGAGCGTACCCAGAACCCCGTATCGGCTGCAGTGCGGCTCATCCAAGTCGATGAAGATGGGGCAGGGCAGCGCGTGGATAACTTTCTTATGCGTCACCTCAAAGGGGTGCCCAAAACCCATGTTTACCGCATTATTCGCAGCGGAGAGGTGCGTATCAATAAAGGGCGTTGCCAGGCAGATTCCCGTGTGCAGGTCGGCGACGTGGTGCGCGTGCCGCCTGTGCGCATTTCGGACAGGGTGCAAGAAAAGGCAGAACGCCCTGCGCCTGCACGTGAATTTCCCATATTGTTTGAGGATGATCATCTGATTGCACTGGACAAGCCGGCAGGCGTGGCTGTGCACGGGGGCTCTGGCGTGAGCTTTGGTGTGATTGAGCAATTGCGTCAGTCACGGCCAGAAGCCAAGTTTTTGGAGTTGGTGCACCGTCTGGATCGAGAGACCTCGGGCATTTTGCTTGTGGCCAAAAAGCGTTCTGCGTTGATCAAGTTGCAGGATCAATTCCGAGACCGCGAAACTGGCAAGACCTATCTGGCGCTGGTCAGTGGCACTTGGCCTGCTAACAAAAAGGTGATCGACACACCGCTGCACAAATACCTGCTGCCTGATGGGGAGCGCCGGGTGCGTGTGACCACCGTGGATGATCCTGACGGGATGAAGTCTCTGACGCTGGTTAAAGTGCGTTCGCAACACGCGCCACGTGCCATGCAGGGGCTGCCAGCCATGAGCTTGCTGGAGGTCACCATCAAAACTGGGCGTACGCACCAGATTCGCGTGCACTTGTCATCTCAAGGGCATGGAATAGTGGGAGATGACAAGTATGGTGACTTTGATTTGAACAAGCGTCTGCCCAAGCAGGGGCTCAAGCGCATGTTTTTGCATGCTTGGCGCTTGCAGTTCAATCATCCAGTCACGCAAGAGCGCATCGAACTGCGTGCCGAGCTGCCGCAAGAGCTGTCTGAATTTGTCGGCTGAATGTCGTAGTCATAGAACATTGCTTTCATGAATGCTCGTAAATTTGATTTGATTGCCTTCGACTGGGATGGCACTTTGTTTGATTCCACGGCTGCGATCACGCGCAGTATTCAGTTGGCGGTGGCTGACGTGGGGGGAACGGTTCCCACAGATGAGCGTGCGTCCTATGTGATTGGCATGGCCTTGCTGCCTGCGTTGGCGCATGCCGCTCCCGATGTGCCCAAGGAAAAATACAACGACCTGGCCAATCGCTATCGCTATCACTATCTCAAGCAGCAGGAAATGGTCACGCTGTTTAACGGAGTCCTGCCCATGCTGGATGGGCTGCGGTCACGAGGGCACTGGCTGGCGGTGGCAACGGGCAAAAGTCGCCGAGGGTTGAACGAGGCACTGCAGCATGCCGATTTGCGCGGAGTGTTTGACAGCTCTCGGACAGCCGATGAGACTGCTGGCAAGCCGCATCCTCTGATGCTGCAAGAGTTGATGGCTGAGTTGGGCGTAGAGCCAGAGCGTCTGCTGATGATTGGTGATACCACCCACGACTTGCAGATGGCGCAAAACGCCGGATGTGCCAGTGTGGGGGTCGCTTATGGTGCGCATGCGGCTAAGGATTTGGCGGCCTGTGCCCCGTTGCATATTGCGCAGGATGTGACTGATTTGTATCAGTGGCTGCGTACCAACGGCTAAGTGCTTTGTCGCAGAGATTGTGCAAGCGCGCTGGCATACTGCGCGCATTGGCTTGATTTTGAGAGAGTAGAGCTTGTCCATGAATCCCCATTCCACGTCTGAAAACGAGGGCGCTGCCTCGTCCGAACCGCTGCCAGGCCAAGACCTGTGGGCTCGCGCTGCCTCGGGCGCGCAGCCCCATGCCAAGCCGGGAGTGGCTGGTTGGGAGCGCGACGTTCTGGAGCGCCTGGTTTTTGCCACTGTGAATGAGCAACGTGCGGCACGCCGCTGGCGCATTTTTTGGCGCTTTCTCTGGGTGATCTTGTTTGTGCTGGGCTTTTGGTGGATGGGGCGCGACACGACCGCAACTTCCATGAGCGGCCCGCACACGGCAGTGGTGAATATCAAGGGGCCAATCGCCAGTGATGCCAATGCCAGTGCTGAGTTTGTGATTGCTGCCATGCGCAGCGCCATGGAAGACCCTGGCTCGCGCGCCTTGGTGTTGCTGATCAACTCGCCCGGAGGCAGCCCGGTGCAGGCTGGCATGATCAATGATGAAATCGTGCGATTGAAAGCGCAGCACAGCAAGCCGATTTATGCTGTTGTTGAGGAAACTTGTGCCTCTGCGGCCTACTATATTGCAGCGGCAGCGGATGAGATTTTTGTCGACAAGGCCAGCATTGTGGGCAGCATTGGTGTGCTCATGGATGGTTTTGGCTTTACCGAGGCGATGGACAAGGTGGGGGTGGAGCGCCGCTTGCTCACAGCCGGCAGCAACAAGGGGATGTTGGATCCCTTTAGTCCACTTGAAGAGAGCCAGCGTGCTCATGCGCAAACCATGCTTGATCAGATTCACACGCAATTTATTGAGGTGGTACGTGCAGGGCGGGGTGATCGTTTGAAAGAAAACGAAGATACCTTCAGCGGCCTGTTTTGGACAGGCCAGCAAGCGGTCGAGCTGGGTTTGGCCGATAAGCTGGGTACTTTGGATTATGTGGCGCGGGACATCGTGAAGGCCGAAGAGCTGATTGATTACACCCGCAGCGAGAATATTGCAGAGCGTTTTGCCAAGCGTTTCGGTGCTGCCATCGGTGGTGGCGCTGTGGATGCGATGCGCGGCATGATGCCAGCGATCCGATAAGCTTTACGTTTTCGCAAAAAAAAGCGCTTTGCGCTGATCGCCACTGCTGGCAAACATTGTTTGATGGAAGGGAGGCGGTCTGGCGTAAAGCGCTTTTTACATGGCAGCTCATTGGCCGATGGCAAACACGACGGGAGTGCGATTGTCAGGTTCGGAGCCCAACTTTTTCCACTCTTTGGCGCTACGGCTTTGGATGTTGGCGGTTTCCAGGGTGAGGCCGCTGGCCATGGCGATGCGTGTGCTGGCTTGCACGGTGGCAAGTAAAGCCTGCCATAGCGCCTGGTTGCGGTAAGGCGTCTCTATAAACAGCTGTGCCTGATTGTGGCGCAGGGCCAATTGCTCGAGCTCTTTGATGCGTTGCACGCGTTGGCCAGCATCCTGCGGTAAATAGCCTACAAAGGCAAAGTTCTGACCATTGAGGCCGCTGGCAGCCAATGTCATGAGTAGTGATGCGGGCCCAACCAGGGGAATGACGGTGATGCCTGCATCGTGGGCTGCACGCACAATAGAACTTCCGGGATCCGCCACCGCGGGCATGCCAGCCTCGCTGACCAGCCCCATGTCGTGGCCTGCCAGCGCTGGTGCGAGCAAGGCCTTGGCATCAAACACGGCGCCGCCTTTGCCGCCATGGTCGCCTTTTTTATGGGCTTCTCGCGGCAGCTCCTGGAGGTTTTGTTGCTGCATGGGTACAGCCAAAGGGAAATGCTCGCTGATACGTTTGAGGTAAGCGCGGGCGCTTTTGGCGTTCTCGCAGACCCAGTGTTGCAAACCAGCTGCAGTGCGTAGTGTCAGTTCGGGTAGTACATCGGTGATGGGTGACTGGGTAGCGCAGCCAAAGTCCAGTGGTGCGGGTACCAGATACAGCTTACCCTTTGGAGAGGTGAGGGGAGTCATGGCAGTTGAATCCCGGCAGCGCGCACCATGCGGCAGGTGCGAATCATGGGCAGGCCAATCAGGGCTGTAGGGTCGTCGCTGTGGATGGCATCCAGCAAGCTGATGCCCAGTCCTTCGCTTTTTGCACTACCTGCGCAGTCATAAGGCTGCTCGGCGCGCAGATAGCGTTCGATTTCATCGTTGCTGAGGTCGCGGAACACGGTTTGGATGACGGCGACGTCACTTTGCTCAAAACCAGATTCCAAGCAGACTACAGCGACTGCGGTGTGAAACATCACGGTTTGGCCGCGCATGGAGCGCAGCATTTCTACGGCACGCTCATGCACAAGGGGTTTGCCCATGGGCTGGCCATTCAAATCCGAAACCTGGTCCGAGCCAATCACAATGGCGTGAGGGTGTAGCTTGGCAACGGCATGGGCTTTGGCTAATGCCAGGCGCAGTGCCAGCGCACCAGGCGCCTCTCCAGCCAAAGGTGTTTCGTCCACGTCGGGAGCTACGCAGGCGAATGGGATATTCAGTCGCTCCACCAATTCGCGGCGGTAGCGGGAGGTAGACCCCAAAATCAAGGGGCGCTGTGGGGTGTGAGATTCAGACATGCTTGGATTCTCTTACACTGCCAGCATGAGCAAGGAATATTCACTGGATCACCTTGATGTGGCTGCATTTGCCAAGGCAAGCGCGGTGCTGGAAGGTCGCGATCCACTATCTGCATTTGAACGTTTGGCCCAGGAAGCACAGGCAATGGTGGAGGGGCTGGAAGTGTCTTGGTATGCAGAAGGCGAACATGTGGCTGAAACTGCTGGCCCCGGTCATTTGTGGTTGCATCTGGAGGCAGATGCGCAGGTGCCCATGATCTGTCAGCGTTGTCTGGGCGTGGCGCATGTGAGCCTGCAGGTGGATCGCTCTTTTCGCTTTGTGAAAGATGAGGCAACAGCCGAAGCCTTGGATGATGAGGCGGAAGAGGATTTGTTGGCTCTGAGCAAGGATTTCAACCTGCGGCAGTTGCTGGAGGACGAGTTGCTGATGGAGCTGCCGTTGGTGCCGATGCACGACGAATGCCCGGAAGTGATGCCTATGGCTTCGAGCGATGAAGACTTTGAGCAGGCAAATACGGATAAAACCAATCCGTTTGCAGTGTTGGCCGGGCTGCGTAAAAATGCAGGTCAAGACTGATATCCACTTTGTGGTCAGCGCTAGCCGCCTTAGGGCGGTTCTTGAATGGTGCATGTAGTGCGAGCTGCTGTGCGCCAACCCTAAAAGATGCGTTTTTCCTTGGGAAATTTATCCATTCCTTCGAACTGTGGGGGTGCTTGACGATGGTCCTGAGGGTTTGAGTTATAATCGGGGGCTTCGCGCGAAACCCCCTCGTGTCTTTAATGGGCTGATCGCGTTTTTCACCAACCCTTTTCAGACTCAGGAGCCATCATGGCTGTTCAGCAAAACAAAAAGTCCCCTTCCAAGCGCGGCATGCACCGTTCGCACAATGCACTGAATGTGCCTGGTATCGCTGTGGAAGCTACCACTGGTGAAGTGCACCTGCGCCACCACATCAGCCCTAACGGCGTGTACCGTGGCCGCCAAGTGCTGAAGAACAAGTCTGAAGCTTAATAAGGCTTCAACTTGTTTAAAGGCCCGAAGCTACTTGTAGCTCGGGCTTTTGTTTTTTAATGCTGCGTATCCTCCACTTGGTCTGCAGCGGACCGGTAAGTCATTCATGATCACACTGGCAGTCGATTGCATGGGGGGCGACCATGGCCCCAGCGTCACGTTTCCTGCGTGCCGCCAATTTCTTTCCACCCATCCAGATGCCCGTTTGTTGCTGGTAGGTCTTCCCGAGGCTTTCACAACATGGCAGGCCCACGAGCGCGCTGAAATCGTGCAGTGCTCGGAAGTGGTAACCATGGATGATCCTGTTGAAGTCGCGTTGCGCCGCAAGAAGGACTCTTCCATGCGCGTGGCCATTCAGCAGGTCAAGGACGGAAAGGCTCATGTGGCGGTCTCAGCAGGTAATACCGGTGCCTTGATGGCGGTCTCGCGCTATTTGCTCAAAACGATGGATGGCATTGATCGTCCTGCAATTGCCACCCAGATGCCCAATGACCAAGGTGGTGCAACCACGGTGTTGGATCTTGGGGCCAATGTGGATTGCCTGCCTGAGCACTTGCTGCAATTTGCAGTGATGGGCTCTGCATTGGTAACCTCTTTGGATGCCAAAAATACTGAGCCATCAGTAGGTTTGCTCAATATTGGTGAAGAAGCCATCAAAGGCAATGAAGTGATCAAGCGCACAGGAGAATTGCTGCGTCAGGCAGCAGACTCCAATGCCATTCATTTCATCGGCAATGTAGAAGGTAATGATATTTTCAAGGGCGGCGTGGACATCGTGGTCTGCGATGGTTTTGTCGGCAATGTTGCTTTGAAAGCTTCAGAAGGCGTGGCTGCAATGATTGTCGGCGGCTTGAAAAAAGAGTTCAAACGCAATATCTTCACCAAACTTGCTGCCATCATGGCGTATCCAGTGCTCAAAGCACTGATGAAACGAATGGACCATCGTCGCTACAACGGCGCTGCCCTGCTGGGTCTGCGTGGTTTGGTTTTCAAGAGCCACGGATCGGCAGACCGGTCTGGTTATGAACATGCGCTCAACCGCGCTTATGATGCAGCCCGAAACAACCTTCTTGACCGTGTGCAGGGGCGGGTCACTCAGGCATCCACTATTTTGGAAGCCGCTGACAGTGATTCAACCAGCGGCACTGCGGCAGCCTGAGACTACATGACACGCTATGCACGCATTACCGGCACGGGCAGCTATCTGCCTGAGCGCCGACTGACTAATCAAGATCTGGCAGCGCAACTGGCAGAGCGCGGCATTGAAACTTCGCATGAATGGATTGTGGAGCGCACTGGCATTGAGGCGCGCCACTTTGCAGATGCCGATACGTCCAGCAGTGACTTGGCGCTGGAAGCCTCGCGTCAAGCGATTGAAGCTGCCGGCCTGACCGCCCAGGACATCGATTTGATCATCGTGGCGACATCGACGCCCGATATGGTGTTTCCCTCTACAGCCTGCATTCTGCAGAACAAGCTCGGTGCCAATGGCTGCCCTGCGTTTGATGTGCAGGCGGTGTGCAGCGGTTTTGTCTATGCATTGACGGTGGCAGACTCCATGATCCGCTCTGGCGCTGCGAGCCGTGCTTTGGTGGTGGGCGCGGAAGTATTTAGCCGCATTCTCGACTTCAACGATCGCACGACCTGCGTGCTGTTTGGTGATGGTGCGGGTGCTGTGGTGCTGGAGGCCTCGGAAGAGCCCGGTATTTTGGCCTCCGATCTGCATGCAGATGGCAAGCATGTCGATATCTTGTGCGTCCCGGGCAACGTTTCTGGTGGTCAGGTCTTGGGTAGTCCTTTGCTGACCATGGATGGGCAAGCGGTGTTCAAGCTGGCTGTGGGCGTGCTGGAGAAAGCAGCCCATGCTGCGTTGGAGAAGGCTGGGAAAACGGAAGCCAATATCGACTGGCTGATTCCCCATCAGGCCAATATCCGCATCATGCAAAGCACAGCCAGAAAGCTGAAACTGTCCATGGATAAGGTCATTGTGACGGTGGACCAGCACGGCAATACCTCGGCTGCCTCCATTCCGTTGGCGCTGGATCATGGCGTACGCAGCGGTCAGATTCAAAAGGGGCAGACCCTCATGCTTGAAGGCGTGGGTGGCGGCTTTACCTGGGGCGCAGTACTGCTGACTTTATAAAGTTGTTGTTGCTGATGCTTTCTTCATAGTTCATAGCATCAGAGAGCTTTTGACTAATAACGAGTGACCGTCATATGAAAAAATTCGCATTCGTCTTTCCAGGGCAGGGTTCCCAGTCTGTTGGGATGTTGGACGCTTGGGGTGATTACCCCGTAGTGAAGCAGACGCTTCAAGAAGCTTCTGATGCTTTGGGGGAAGACATCGGTGCGCTGATCAAGAACGGCCCCAAGGAAGATTTGGCGCTGACCACCAACACTCAGCCCGTCATGCTCGTGGCTGGTGTTGCTGCTTGGCGTGTGTGGCAGGCCGAAGGTGGTGCTGCACCTGAAGCCTTGGCCGGTCATTCCTTGGGCGAATACTCTGCGCTGGTTGCCGCTGGTGTGTTGACTCTGGCGCAAGCCGCTCCCTTGGTGCGTCTGCGTGCAGCAGCCATGCAAGAGGCTGTGCCCGTGGGCGTTGGTGCCATGGCCGCCGTATTGGGTTTGTCCTCTGAAAAGGTCAAGGAAGTTTGTGCTGCAGTGACTGCTCAGATGGGTGGCGCCGAAGTGGTGGAAGCGGTGAACTTTAATGATCCAGGTCAAACAGTGATTGCTGGCTCCAAAGCTGCTGTAGAGGCTGCCAGTGTCGCGGTCAAGGAAGCTGGTGCCAAGCGTGCGTTGCCATTGCCTGTGTCGGCGCCTTTTCATTCCAGCTTGATGAAGCCTGCGGCAGAAAAGCTCAAGCTGGCTTTGGACGCTCTGGAGTTGGGGGTGCCTCAGATTCCTGTCATCAATAACATCGATGTGGCGGTTAAAACCGAGGCTGCTGCTATCCGCGATGCACTGTATCGTCAAGCATTTGGCCCCGTACGCTGGGTGGAATGTGTGCAGGCCATGAAGGCGCGTGGCATCACGCATTTGGTAGAGTGCGGCCCTGGCAAGGTTCTGGCTGGTATGACCAAGCGCATAGATGCGGACTTGGTGGGGGCTCCACTGTATGACCCAGCCACCCTGGCTGAAGTGAAAGAATTGCTCGCATGACCGAACAAAACAAACAAGTAGCGCTGGTGACTGGCGCATCGCGTGGCATTGGTGCTGCTATTGCGCTGGAACTGGCTCAGCGTGGTTACACCGTGATTGGTACCGCTACTACGGACGCAGGTGCTGCACGCATTGGTGAAACTCTGGCTGCCCATGGTGGGCGTGGTGTGAACCTGAATGTGAACGATGCAGCAGGTGTTGACGCATTGCTGGACGACATTCTCAAGACCAACGGCGCATTGCATGTGCTTGTGAACAATGCAGGCATCACCCGCGACACGCTGGCCATGCGCATGAAGGACGATGATTGGTCTGCCGTCATTGACACGAATTTGCAGGCCGTTTTCCGACTCAGTCGTGCGGCTATTCGTCCGATGATGAAGCAGCGCTTTGGCCGCATCATCAGCGTCACCAGCGTTGTGGGCGCCATGGGTAATCCTGGTCAGGCCAACTATGCTGCTGCCAAGGCAGGTGTGGCAGGTATGAGCCGTGCACTGGCACGTGAATTGGGGAGCCGGGGTATTACCGTAAACTGTGTGGCTCCAGGCTTTATTGCTACAGATATGACAGCAGAGCTGCCGGAAGAACAGAAAAAAGCTTTGGCCTCGCAGATCCCTTTGGGGCACCTGGGCAAGCCCGCCGACATTGCCAACGCCGTGGCTTTTCTGGCTTCGGAAGGAGCTGGTTACATTACCGGTCACGAGTTGCATGTCAATGGCGGCATGTACATGTAAATTAAAGAAAGTTATGCCGTTTCCTCGCGACGGCAGGCCGACTGAAGGGAAATTCTCTGAAGCGGCTAGAATCGCGGGTTCATTCACAACCCCCTGAGGGAAACCATGAGCGATATCGAAGCACGTGTCAAAAAAATCATTGCTGAACAACTCGGCGTTGAAGAGTCTCAAGTAACCAACGAAAAGGCCTTCGTGGCTGACCTGGGCGCAGACTCCCTGGACACGGTCGAACTGGTGATGGCCCTGGAAGATGAATTCGGCATCGAAATCCCCGATGAAGATGCTGAAAAGATCACGACGGTGCAAAACGCCATCGACTACGCCAATACCCACCACAAGGCCTAATAGGTCTTTACGCACCGAGCGATAAGAATAAGGTTTGAACGCATGAGCCGTCGTCGCGTTGTCGTGACCGGCCTGGGATGTATTAGCCCCGTGGGTAACACGGTTGCTGATGCCTGGGCCAATCTTTTGGCCGGCCAGTCCGGCATTGACCGCATCACCAAGTTTGATGCCTCGAACTTTTCCTGCCAGATTGCAGGTGAAGTCAAGGGATTCAACGTGGAGGACTATATGAGCGCCAAAGATGCGCGCACTATGGATACCTTCATTCACTATGGCATTGCGGCAGCGGAACAAGCGGTCAAGGACGCAGGCTTGCCTACGGGTGAAGCCTTGTCCGATGACCTTGCTACCCGCATCGGTTGCGTGATCGGGTCTGGTATCGGGGGCTTGCCCCTGATCGAGAACACCCAGATCGAGCTGTCCAACCGCGGTCCACGCCGCATTACTCCATTTTTCGTGCCCGCTTCCATCATCAATATGGTGGCTGGTCACGTTTCCATGCGCCATGGCTTCAAGGGTCCGAACCTCTCGGTTGTGACTGCTTGTACCACCGGTTTGCACTGCATCGGTGAAGCAGGGCGCATGATCGAATACGGTGACGCCGACATCGTCGTCGCCGGGGGCGCTGAGTCAACCGTTTCCCCATTGGGCATCGGAGGTTTTGCAGCCATGCGTGCTTTGTCCACGCGCAACGATGACCCCAAGGCTGCTTCGCGCCCCTGGGACAAAGACCGTGATGGTTTTGTGCTGGGCGAAGGTGCCGGTGTGTTGGTGCTGGAAGAGTACGAGCATGCCAAGGCGCGTGGAGCCAAGATTTATGCAGAGCTGGGTGGTTACGGCATGAGCGCTGACGCTGGTCATATGACCGCACCCAATATGGACGGCCCACGCCGCGCCATGTTGAATGCAATGCGTAATGCGGGCGTGAACCCAGACCAGATCAATTATCTGAATGCACACGGCACTTCCACCCCGCTGGGTGACAAGAACGAAAGCAATGCGATCAAGGCTGCGCTGGGCGATGCTGCATACAAAACAGTCGTGAGCTCGACCAAGTCCATGACCGGGCACTTGCTGGGAGGTGCTGGCGGTATTGAGAGTATTTTCACGATCATGGCAATCCATGACCAGAAAATTCCTCCGACCATCAACCTGTTGAATCAGGATCCTGATTGCGATCTGGACTACTGTGCCAATGTTGCACGTGACGCCAAGATTGATGTGGCCTTGAAAAATAACTTCGGCTTTGGTGGTACCAACGGCTCGCTGATTTTCAAGCGAATCTAAGCCATGCTTGAAGAAGGGCTTGGCTTTTCTTCAGTGCCGCGACTACCCGCTTCCTGTGTCTGCAGAGAGCGGGTTTTGTTTTTTGCGGGTGATGCGTATGCAGCGACGTCATAGCCTGCCTGTGGCCTATCCCTTGCAGCACATACCTAGCTTGCAACGGTTGTGGCGGCTGTTTATGGGCTTCAATGCCGTTGTGCTGATGCTGTGGTGGTGGCAAGGCGCCGGCTTTGGTACGGCGTTGTGGCTGCGTGTGGCTTTGTCAGTGGCGATGTGGCTGCTGTGCGGATTATGGAGTTGGCGGGCGCTGCGCAGCATGCCGCTAGGCTCTTTACGCTGGAATGGGCAGTGCTGGGCATGGGAGAACGGTATGCAGCAATGTGTACTGCATGGCGGCCCAGTGATTGTTCTGGACATGCAGTGGTTGCTGGTGATTACTCTGGAAGATCAGCAACTGCGCCGTCAGCGGTTTGTGCTGCAACGGGATTCGGCACCGCATCAATGGCAGGATATGCGGCGTGCGGTATATTCATCAGTCTATCCAACACAAGTTGGTGCAGTTTCTAAAACTTCTTGAGTGTGAAGCTGTCCTTGGTTGGTGCCACCGCGTTACTTCGCATTCATGACATCTGCCCCTGCGCTACCTTCTTCCTCCGACAGCGATCTGCAATTGGTCGAACGCACCGTCGCCGGTGATCAGCGGGCTTATGAGTTGCTGGTTATCAAATACCAGCGTCGTATTGAGCGGCTCATTGCTCGGATGGTGCGTGACCCGGACTTGGTGCAAGACATTGCGCAAGAGACATTCTTGCGTGCGTACAGGGCATTGCATCAGTTTCGTGGGGAGGCTCAGTTCTATACGTGGCTCTACCGCATTGCGGTGAATACGGCGAAGAAATCCTTGGTCGAAATGCGACGTGATCCTGTGGTGTTTGAGAGTGCGTTACACATTTCCGATGACGAGGATGAAACTTTCCGTCCTCGCAACGAACCAATCAGTGACGAAACACCCGAGACGGTGCTGGCAGCCCAAGAAATTGCCGCAGCCGTGAATGCAGCCATGGAAGCTTTGCCGGAAGATTTGCGCCAAGCAGTCACGCTGCGTGAAATCGAAGGTTTGAGTTACGAAGAGATTGCGTTGGCGATGAATTGTCCGATTGGTACAGTACGTTCTCGCATTTTCCGCGCCCGAGAAGCGATATCGACGCGCGTTAAGCCCCTGCTAGAACGTCAAGGTGGTAAGCGTTGGTGATGGAAACAGGACACGAGTAGGTGACACCATGATGGAACAACAGATGAACAAGGAATTGCTGTCCGCTTTGGTGGATGGTGAGCTGCATGGCCAAGAGCTGGAGCAGGCCTTGGCGTGTGCCGAAAGTGCGGAAGGCTGCGCCAGTTGGGAGCTTTACCATTTGGTGGGTGATGTGCTGCGCTCGCCTGATCTGGCGCATCACAGTCAGCACAATTTGCTCTCGGGTTTGCGTGAACAACTGGCCAAAGAGCCACCTTTGCAACTGCAGTCTTCGCAACTGCAGCAAGTGGCTGCTGGTATGGCGCAGTCGCCAGTTGTGGCATTGCGTGATCCTGCCGCCAATAGTTCTGTATTTCGCTGGAAGGTCGCTGCAAGCTTTGCAACCGTGGCAGCTGTTGCTGCTCTGGGCTGGAATCTGATGGCAACCACACCTGTGGGAGGGCAAGGCGCACAGTTGGCCCGCAACGAAGGTGCAATGGGTGTGCCAGTGTTGGTAGCCACCGAAAATGGTGATGTGTTGCGCGATCCACGCTTGGATGCATTGTTGGCGAACCACCAGCAGTATGCCAGCCGTGCCTCGCTGCAGACTCCCGCAGATTTTTTGCGCAACGCCAGCTTTGAAGAGGCGCGTAGCAGTGCACGAGCGGTGAAGTAGCTTGTTCTCAGTTGATTTCTCCATTCAAAGGCAAACGCTTTTGGGGTAAATGGTTGAAGGGATCAGCGCAGAAATATGCCAAAGAGAAGAAAGAGCGCACAGAATGCGCTCTTTTTTTGTTTGCGTTGTACAGTCATTCGCTCGCAAGTCATACATAAACTGGGGAACCAAATCGCGGTTCGTTTTTCTGAAGATGTAGCTGCGCATGGCGCAGACTGTGATTTTGGAAAGGATGAAAAAAATGCCTTCAATGCAATTCAAACCCCTGCACGCCACAGTGCTGGCAATAGGGGTTGCGGTAGGAGCTGCAGCAACAGTGGGTTGGAGTGATGCCGCACAGCGTTGGCTGCCAGTTGCACATGCCCAAGCGACGGCGGTCCCCACAGCTCCTATGGTGACAGGGTTGCCCGACTTCACGCAGTTGGTGGATGCGGTGGGACCTGCGGTGGTGAACATCAGGACCACCGAGAAAATATCCCGTCAATCCTCACCTATGGCTGGGATGGACGAGGATATGCTGGAGTTCTTCAGGCGCTTTGGCTTGCCTGTTCCAAATATCCCGAGACAAGGCAATCCACAGCAGCCTGATGATGAAGGTGAAGAGCGTCCCAGTGGCGTGGGCTCTGGTTTCATTTTGAGCACTGACGGCTACGTGATGACGAATGCGCATGTGGTGGAAGGTGCTAGCGAAGTCATCGTGACACTGACCGACAAGCGTGAGTTCAAGGCCAAGATCATTGGCTCGGACAAGCGCACCGATGTGGCCGTGGTGAAGATTGATGGAAAGGGCCTGCCAGCTGTAAAGATTGGGGATGTGAACAATCTCAAGGTTGGTGAGTGGGTCATGGCAATCGGCTCTCCGTTTGGACTGGAAAACTCGGTGACGGCAGGTATCGTCTCGGCCAAGCAGCGTGATACGGGGGACTATCTGCCTTTCATCCAGACAGATGTGGCAATCAATCCAGGCAATTCTGGTGGCCCTTTGCTGAATATGCGTGGCGAGGTGGTAGGTATCAACAGCCAGATTTACTCGCGCTCCGGCGGTTTCATGGGCATTTCTTTTGCGATTCCCATTGATGAGGCGGTGCGGGTGAGTGACCAGTTGCGCGCGACTGGCAAGGTCACGCGAGGCCGCATTGGCGTGCAAATTGGTCAGGTGACCAAGGAAGTTGCTGAGTCCATTGGATTGGGAGCCGCGAAGGGTGCGCTGGTTTCTGCGGTGGAACCCGACTCTCCAGCCGCCAAGGCAGGGATTGAGGCAGGCGATATCATCGTGAAATACGATGGCAAAGCCATCGACAAGGTCGCCGATCTGCCACGTCTGGTTGGCAATACCAAACCCGGTACCAAGAGCGCAATCACGGTTTTCCGCCGTGGTCAGAACCGTGATTTGAGCATTGTGGTTGCTGAGGTGGAGCCTGATGAGGTGGTAGCTAAGGCAGATGCCAAATCAGGCTCTTCTGCCACGGCTACAGCCAAACAGCTTGGTTTGGTTGTGGGTGAACTGACTGAAGCGCAGAAGAAGTCCTTGGGGATCAAAGGCGGTGTTCGTGTGCTTTCGGCAACGGATGCTGCTGCGCGTGCGGGCCTGCGAGAGGGGGATGTCGTGCTCGCAGTAGCCAACAACGAAGTCCCTAACGTCAAGGGCTTTGAGTCAGCTTGGTCCAAGGCAGACAAGAGCAAACCAGTGAATTTGCTGGTGCGCAGAGGGGAATGGACGCAGTACGTTCTCATCCGTCCCAATACCAAGTAAAGCTTGAGATTGGTCTTCCTACGCAAGTGTTAATCCTTGTGTAGGAATGACCTACTGCGATGACCGCTCGTTTTGCGGAGGTGCTTGGGTAGAATGCCCGCTTAATGAGCGCAGTCACGGGCTGACACCAGCGGGGGATGTGCTGTGCAAACACAGTACGGTTCGGCGCTGAGTTGGATGACTGTGAACCTACAGTTGATTGTGGATAACTTGTTGTTAAGTGATTTTGTGGCTGCAAACAATGCCCGAGTCATAGCAAATGGATGCTTGGTTTTTGGGCGGTTTTGCCTACAATCGGTCGTCCAAGCAATCGCAGTTGCCAGAGATTGTTGGTTCAGGGCGCGTCACTGTAGGACGCGCCCTTTTTTCTTGCCTCTAACACGCTTTCCCCTTTAATTACAAACGCTTATCGTTGATGAAGCACATTCGAAATTTTTCCATCATTGCGCATATTGACCATGGCAAGTCGACCCTGGCGGACCGACTGATCCAGCGTTGCGGAGGCCTCGCCGAGCGTGAGATGGAGGCGCAGGTGCTGGACTCGATGGATATCGAGAAAGAGCGTGGCATCACCATCAAGGCGCAGACGGCAGCGCTGCAATACAAGGCCAAGGATGGCAATGTCTATAACCTCAATTTGATCGATACCCCTGGTCACGTTGACTTTTCCTATGAAGTCTCACGCTCGTTGTCTGCCTGCGAAGGCGGCCTGCTGGTGGTGGATGCTTCCCAAGGCGTGGAAGCCCAGACAGTGGCTAACTGCTACACCGCGCTGGATTTAGGCGTGGAAGTGTTTGCTGTCTTGAACAAGATGGATTTGCCCCAGGCCGATCCTGACAATGCCAAGGCAGAGATTGAGGATGTGATCGGTATTGATGCCAGCGATGCCATTCCTTGCTCGGCCAAAACCGGCATGGGCATTGATGACATTTTGGAGGCGATTGTGGCCAAGGTGCCGCCACCCAAGGGTAAGCCTGATGCACCGCTGCGCGCCATGATCGTGGACAGCTGGTTTGACCCCTATGTAGGGGTGGTGATGCTGGTGCGTGTGGTGGATGGCGAGCTCAAGAAAAACGAGCGTTTCAAGATGATGGCCACCGGCGCAGCCTACGAAGCTAATCAGGTTGGGGTGTTCACCCCTGCGAACTCGCCTCGTGACTCGCTGAAGGCGGGTGAGGTGGGTTACATCATTGCCGGTATCAAGGAGCTCAAGGCTGCCAAGGTCGGCGACACCATCACTCTGGAAAAGAAGCTGCCTAACAACCTGGGACCTGCTTCGGCACCGTTGCCTGGTTTCAAGGAAGTCAAGCCCCAGGTGTTTGCTGGCCTGTATCCGACCGAAGCATCGGAGTATGACCAGCTGCGGGATGCGCTGGAAAAGCTCCAACTCAACGATGCAGCTTTGCAGTTCGAGCCGGAAGTGTCGCAAGCGCTGGGCTTTGGCTTCCGCTGCGGCTTCCTGGGCCTGCTGCACATGGAAATCGTGCAAGAGCGCTTGGAGCGTGAGTTTGATCAGGACCTGATCACGACTGCGCCAAGCGTGGTGTACAAGGTGGTCAAGGGTGATGGTGAAGTCATTGACGTGGAGAACCCCTCGAAGATGCCCGATATCGGCCGCATAGAGGAGATTCGCGAGCCCATCGTCACGGTGCATCTGTACATGCCGCAAGACTACGTGGGGCCGGTGATGACACTGGCCAACCAAAAGCGCGGCGTGCAGATGAATATGCAGTACCACGGTCGTCAGGTCATGCTGACCTATGAGATGCCACTGGGTGAAATCGTGCTGGACTTCTTTGACAAGCTCAAGTCGGTCTCGCGCGGCTATGCCTCCATGGACTATGAGTTTCTGGAGTACCGTGCCTCTGACGTGGTCAAGGTCGATATCTTGCTCAATGGTGAAAAGGTCGATGCCTTGTCCATCATCGTGCACCGCTCACAAGCTACGTACCGTGGCCGTGCCGTGGTGGCAAAGATGCGCGAAATCATCAGCCGACAGATGTTTGACGTGGCTATTCAGGCTGCCATTGGTGCCAACATCATTGCGCGTGAAACCGTCAAAGCCTTGCGTAAAAACGTGCTGGCCAAATGCTACGGCGGTGATATCACCCGTAAGCGCAAATTGCTGGAAAAGCAAAAGGCGGGCAAGAAGCGCATGAAGCAGATCGGCTCGGTGGAAGTGCCGCAAGAAGCGTTCCTGGCCATCCTGCAAGTCGAAGACTAATAACGAGGGTTACCATGCAAGCCATGCAATGGATCACTGCGGTCATCTTGGCCGCTTTTGTAGGCTACATCGGTGCCTGGTATACCGGCGCCATTGAAGGCAATTTTGCCTTGTTGATGTTTCTGGCAACTTTTGTCACTGGCATCTATTGGCTGGCTGAGCGCTTTTACTTCTGGCCCAAGCGCAAGAAGGAGGCCGCACGCTTGAATGCGGAGGCCGCAGCCCGACGTGAGCAGCTGGAGCGCCAAGGTCTGAGTCACGACATGGTGAACACCAGCGAAGGTGAGACCCGGATCCTCAAGCAGCCCTGGTGGCTGGATTGGACTGCGGGCCTGTTCCCAGTGCTGTTCGTGGTGTTTGTGCTGCGTTCGTTTTTGTTTGAACCCTTCAAGATTCCTTCGGGCTCAATGATTCCAACGTTGATGGTGGGGGACCTGATCCTGGTGAACAAGTTCACCTATGGCGTGCGTCTACCTGTGCTCAATACCAAGGTGACGCAGGGTAATGCGCCGCAGCGCGGCGACGTCATGGTGTTCCGCTACCCACCACAGCCTACGCTGGACTACATCAAGCGCGTGGTGGGTGTGCCTGGCGATACCGTGGCCTATTTGAACAAGCGATTGACAATCAACGGCCAGGAGGTGCCTACCACCGACTTGCCTGATTTCTTCGACACCGATGCCATGCGCTATTTCTCTCAGTTTGAAGAGAAACTGGGCGATAAGCCGCACAAGCTGCTCAACACCCAAGGCATGCCTGCATTTGTGCAGGGGGCCTCTGAATTTCCATTCCGTGAAAACTGCACATACACCGTGGAAGGTGTGACATGCAAGGTACCTGAGGGGCATTACTTTGCGATGGGCGATAACCGTGACAATTCGCTGGATTCGCGCTATTGGGGGTTTGTTCCAGAAGAAAACATTGTCGGAAAGGCCTTTTTCGTTTGGATGAATTTCGGTAATCTCAAACGCATCGGTAGCTTCAACTAAAGGCGTTACGCCTAGATCGAATGGCCGCTTTCAGCGGCCATTTTTCATATGAGGAGAGGGAAATCATGCGTTGCACATCTCGCAGCAGCCAAAGGGGCTTGTCTTTCATTGGATTTGTCGTGATTGCTGTGTTGGCCGTCGCGGTTTTTGCGATTGGCGGACAATCAGTCCCCATCCTCTTGGAGTATCAAGCTGCTGTGAAGGCCGCGCATAAAGCGGCCAATGAAGGCTCCACGGTGTCTGAGGTGCGCACAGCGTTTGACCGGGCTGCGCAAATTGACGACATCAAGACCATTACCGGCAGCGATTTGGATGTCACCAAAGTCAATGAGAAAGTGGTGGTGTCCTTTGAGTATGAGCGTTCCATTCCGCTGGTAGGCCCAGCCTACCTTGTTTATCGTTTTACACATCAGACCAACTAGGTGCCAATCACCCTGCATGATCTGCAGCATACGCTGCAGTACCAATTTCAAAATCCTGCTTTGCTCCAACGTGCGCTGACGCACCGCAGCTTTTCGGCAGACAACAATGAGCGCCTGGAGTTCCTGGGTGACTCTGTGCTCAGCCTGGCTATCTCCAGCCTGCTGTATCAGCGCCTGCGAGATTTGCCCGAAGGTGATCTCTCACGCGTACGCTCCAATCTGGTTAAAGAAGGCACGCTCCATCAAATTGCGCTCAAGCTGCAGTTGCCAGAGTTGCTGCGGCTGGGGGAAGGGGAAGCCAAATCGGGTGGAAAAAACCGTCCCTCCATTCTGGCTGACGCCGTCGAAGCGATTTTGGGTGCTGTATACCTGGATGCTGGCTTTGCGGCTGGCGAAAAATTGGTGCACCATCTGTTTGACGGGGTGGACATCAACCCTCATATGCGTGCGGCAGAAAAAGATCCCAAGACTGCGCTGCAGGAGTGGCTGCAAGGCAAGCGCATGCATTTGCCACAATACAGCGTGGTGGCGATTACGGGCGCAGCCCACAAGCAGACCTTTGAAGTGGCCTGCATGATTACCGAACTCAAGCTGGGCGCAAAAGGTAAGGGCGCATCGCGCCGTGCCGGCGAACAAGCTGCTGCCAGCGCCATGCTGGCTCTTTTGAAAGAGAAACACCCATGACCGATGCTGCGAAGAAAAAAGTAGCTAGCACCGAAGGCGCTGCAAGCGCTAAAGGCCAAAAAAGTAGCAAAGCTGTTGCTTCCTTCCCTGAAGTAACTCCTGCAGGCCAGACAATGGCCGAGCTCGATGCCATGCTGGCTGCCGCCAAACCTGGCGCAACACCTTCGCTGGTCGCGCGTGCAGCAGAAATTGAAGCTCAAAAGGCTGCTGAGGCAGCGGAGCCCGTGCGTGTGTATGCGCCTGAGGAACAGCGTTGTGGTCTGATTGCGATTGTTGGAAAGCCCAATGTGGGCAAGTCCACACTGATGAATGCGCTGGTGGGCCAGAAAGTCTCCATCACTTCACGCAAGTCTCAAACCACTCGCCACCGCATCACCGGCATTCGCACCAAGGAAGAGACGCAGTTCATCTTTGTGGATACCCCAGGGTTCCAGACCAAGCACTCCACAGCGTTGAACAAGTCGCTGAACAAAACAGTGATGGGCGCTATCACCGATGTGGATTTGATCTTGTATGTGGTGGAGGCGGGTAGCTTCACTCTGGCCGATGCCAAGGTGCTGAGCCTGTTCAAACCCGGTATCCCCACGTTGCTGATTGCCAACAAGCTGGACATGGTGGGCCGTCGCCATGAAATTGCGCCTTGGCTCAAGAGCATGCAGGAGCGCCATCCTTTTGCCGAGTTTGTGCCCATGTCGGCCAAGAAGCGTGATGATATTGAGCGTCTTTTTGGTATCTGTGCCAAGTACCTGCCCGAGCAGCCCTGGTTCTACGCAGAAGACGAGTTGACCGACCGCAGTGAAAACTTCATGGCTGCCGAAATCGTGCGCGAAAAGCTGTTCCGATTTACGGGCGATGAACTGCCTTACACCTCGACCGTGGTGATCGACAAGTTTGTGGAAGAGTCCAGCAAGGTACACAAGCGTTTCATGCGTGTGGCAGCGACAATTGTGGTGGAGCGCGATGGTCACAAGGCCATGGTGATTGGCCAAGGTGGTGAGCGGCTCAAGCGCATCTCCATGGAAGCGCGCCAGGAGATGGAAAAACTGTTTGACGCCAAGGTGTTTCTGGAAGTGTGGGTGAAGGTCAAGTCTGGTTGGGCAGATGATGAAGCGCGTGTCAAATCTTTCGGCTACGAATAAAGGTGCCGCCTAGCGTTGCCGATACTTTGTTGCAAGGTCTTGGCGTGGCGCTGCCTGTCTGTGACCTTACGCCGCGTCTCGTAGCCGCTGTGCGACACTTCCAACCTCGTGATTTTTTTGAAAGCTCTCACTGAGGCCTTTTTGTCTTTTTCAAACCTATGGCCGCCAAACGTGTGGGTGAAGAGCCCGCCTTTATCCTGCACCGCTACGACTGGAGTGAATCCAGTCTGATTCTGGAGGTGTTCACGCGCCATCGTGGGCGTGTGGCGCTGGTGGCCAAGGGCGCGAAAAAGCACACTTCCAATTTCAGGCCGGTGCTGCTGGCTTTGCAGCCGCTGAAAGTGAGCTACACGCTTTCGGGCGACGGTAATGCCGACATTCATGTGCTCAAAGGGGCTGAGTGGGCAGGCGGACACATCATGCCCATGGGCAACAATTTGCTCACTGGCATGTATCTCAATGAGTTGTTGATGCGCCTGCTGGCGCGCGATGACCCTTACGCCTATCTGTTCGATGTATATGGGGCCGTGGTGAAGCTGCTGGCTACGCAACAGGAAGAGGTGATTGAGCCCGTGTTGCGTGCTTTTGAGCTGATTTTGCTGCGTGAGCTGGGGCTGTTGCCTAGCCTGGGGGAAGAAACACTGACGTTGCAACCTTTGCAGCCTGAGACTCTCTATGTGCTGGTTGCTGAAATGGGCTTGCGCCCGGCCTTGTCCAGTGATCGTGCGGCGCTGAGCGGCCAGCAATGGAGTCAGCTGCAGCATGCCTTGTCTCAAGGCGAAGGCGCTTATCCAGCCAGCGTGCGTGCCTGTGCTGTCGTTGCATCGGCCTTGAAGCCCCAGTTGAGACATTTGCTGCAATACCATTGCGGCAGCCCAGTGCTGCGCACGCGGCAACTGATGATGGATTTGCAAACGCTATGACTGCTTTAACTTCTTCCTGCTCGGCTCTGCGTACGGCGTTGTCCGTGAACGTCAACAAAGTGGCGCTGCTGCGCAATACGCGTCACCTTGGCATCCCCTCGGTCACGCGTGCGGCGCAGCTGTGCCTGGACGCTGGCGCACAGGGCATCACCATTCATCCTCGACCGGATGAGCGTCATATCCGTTCCACTGATGTGTACGAGCTGGCAGAGTTGATGAAGGCTTGGCCGAACGCCGAGTTCAACATCGAAGGCAATCCCACGCAGAATCTGATGCAGTTCATCCGTGATGTGCGTCCGCACCAGGCCACATTTGTGCCAGACAGCGAAGACCAGTTCACCAGTGACCATGGCTGGAACTTTCCCCAGGACGCTGAGCGCCTGCAGCCATTGATTGCCGAGTGCAAAGCCTTGGGCGTACGCGTGAGCTTGTTCATGGATCCCGTACCTGAGCAGATGGAGGCTGCGAAAGCTGCGGGTGCTGACCGAGTGGAGCTGTATACCGAGCCTTACGCAGCCGCATGGGGCACACCAGAGCAAGCGCTGCAACTGAGCAGCTATGCCAAGGCAGCGCAAGCTGCATTGGATGCAGGCCTGCAAGTGAATGCGGGGCACGATCTGAATCGTGACAATCTGGCTGCTTTTGTGGCGCAGGTGCCAGGTGTTGCAGAGGTTTCTATTGGACACGCCTTGATTGCCGACGCGCTGGAGCTTGGTTATGTAGCGACTGTCCGGGCTTACCAAGTGTGTATCGATCAAGGCATGTTGCAGCGCTCATGAGGCGAGTTGCGGTAGCGATTTCAGGCGTCTGAGCATCAACGTTGACGTACAGAGGGCGATGACCATGATCTACGGCATTGGGACGGATATCTGCGACATCCGACGCATTCGGGAAAGCCTGGACCGGCACGGCGACCGTTTTGCAGAAAAGGTGCTGACCGAGCATGAGCTTCAGGTTTGGCGTGCTCGCAGTGCGCGATGGCCCGATCGTGGAATCAAATATCTGGCAACCCGTTTTTCTGCAAAAGAGGCTTTCAGCAAAGCCGTGGGTTTGGGCATGAGAATGCCTATGACGTGGCGCAACTGCGAGATAGCAAATCTGAGCAGTGGCCAGCCTACCATCTTGTTGCATGGCGCCATGAAGGAATGGTTCGAGGCCAAGAACTTGCGGGTGCATATCACCATGACAGACGAAAGCGAATACGCTGCCAGCTTTTGTGTGGTGGAACGCTCGGACAGCTAAAGTAGCCAAGATAGGCCACAGATACCAAATTCTGTGATTTGTGCGCAACTCATGCGGTTGTGCGTCATGTGCAGACCTCATACTTCAACTTTTGCAGCATTGCGGGAGGTGCTTCGCATCCCGCAAAAAGGAACACTCCATCATGACCGTATCCCATGCGCCTCTCATCATCGACATCGCTGGCAAATCACTGACCGATACGGATCGTGATCGTCTTGCGCACCCAATGGTAGGGGGCATCATTTTGTTCGCACGTAACTGGGAAAGCCGCGATCAATTGGTGCAACTGTGTGCAGACATCAAGGCTGTGAAAGATGATTTGCTGATTTGTGTGGACCACGAAGGCGGGCGTGTTCAGCGCTTCAAAACCGATGGTTTCACGCACATTCCACCCATGCGCGCCTTTGGTGAAATGTGGATGGATGACGGCAAAGGTAAAAAGCGCCGCAAAGGCAGCGGAGCCATGCGAGCCATGAATGCAGCCACCGCTGCGGGTTATGTGCTGGGCTCTGAGCTGCGTGCCTGTGGTGTGGATTTCAGCTTCACGCCCGTGCTGGATCTGGACTATGGCGAAAGTTCGGTGATTGGAGACCGCAGCTTCCACCGTGACCCGCGTGTGGTTGCAACACTTGCCAAGAGCCTGATGCATGGGCTGTTGCAAGCGGGTATAGGTAATTGTGGCAAGCATTTTCCCGGACACGGTCATGTGAAAGCCGATTCGCACGTGGACATGCCTGTGGACAAACGCAAGCTCAAGAAAATCCTGTCCGAAGATGCTGCACCATACCCTTGGCTCTCCAGCGTGCTGACAGCAGTGATGCCTGCGCATGTCATCTATCCGAAGGTAGATGCGCTGCCTGCTGGTTTTTCCAGAGTCTGGCTTCAAGACATTTTGCGTGGCCAACTGCGTTATGACGGAGCAATCTTCAGCGATGACCTGAGCATGGAAGCAGCGCGCCGAGTGGATGGCAAGATCATCAGCTACACCGAAGCGGCATTGCGTGCGTTGCAAGCAGGTTGTGACATGGTGCTGCTGTGCAACCAAAGTCTGGGCTTGGGTGAGCATGTGGATGAACTTCTGGACGGCATGGACGACGCATTGCGCACGGGCCGCTGGGCACCAGATGCGGACAGCGAATCTCGCCGCGTTTCACTGCTGCCAGAGACTGTCCCTCAACCTTGGGATGAGTTGATGCTGCAACCTGCATATCTGCAAGCGCTGAATTTATTGCCATAGCCCAATGCATGGCCCGGGGCTTAGATTTCCGCCAACCTACCTGCGCGGTGGGTTGGCGTTTTTTTTGTTGTAGCCAAGTGCTGGCGCCGTGAATGGCTGGCGGGTGTTTTGGGCTGTCCTCACTGCCTGTTCGCGGTGATCTTGTAATGCACATTGTCTTTGAGGCTTGGTCGATAGCTTTAGATGGGTATCGAGGTGCCTGAGTGAGCAGTTGCGCATCGTGTGATGCCAAATGTGCATGGAGCAAATCGACGCAACTGTCTCTGTCGTACTTGGACAAATGACTGGGGAGGAGTAGAGTTTTCTTAATACCTTCCGCTTGGTGTTAGGGAAATGCTATTCATCAACTCAAGGTATGTGCTCCCTGAAAGGCCACAACTTGTTGGCTGCAGTTGCTGCACGCAACCTGCTTGTGCGGATGCGCAAAGCAACCCAGGCCACAACAGTGTCATCACACATGAGAGGGCTCGACGCATGTGCACATGCGTTCGTCAGGGGAGTGTCTGGATCACTTGACACGATGAAGGAAAAAAATGACAAATTCTTCCCCTCCAAGCCGCAGAGCATTTCTGCTGGCTTCAGGTGCTGGCGTGGCACTAACAGGTGTGGCGATGGCGTTCCATGCCAACGGCAGGGAAACGCCGGTACAGCTGGCGCAGTATCAGCCTGAATACTTCAACCCCGAGGAGTGGGCTTTCGTGATGGCTGCTGTGGCACGCCTCATTCCTTCGGAAGGGGATGGGCCCGGCGCGCTCGAGGCGCATGTTCCGGTGTTCATTGATCGCCAGCTCAAGGGTTACTACGGCAGCGCCGAGATTTGGTATATGGCAGGGCCGCATGCGCCGGAGGCGGCAGCCGATAGAGGCTGGCAAACCCCGCTCAATCCCGCGCAGTTGTACCGCAAAGCCATTCCCGCGTTCAACGCTGCGTGCCAGTCACGTTGGAGCAAGAACTTTGTAGACCTTGCGCCCGAGGAACAAGATACCGCGTTGACCGCTTTGCAAAAAGGTGAAATCAAGCTTGATGCGGAGCTGAGCATATTTTTTACCACCTTGCTGACCAATACCAAGGAGGGCTACTTTGCAGACCCACAGCATGGTGGCAATTTGGGTATGCAGTCTTGGACGTACATCGGTTTCCCTGGCGCACGCGCAAGCTATATGGAATGGGTGGATCAGCACAACAGGAAGTACCCGCTGGGCCCTGTATCCATCAAAGGTGAAAGGGCGTAACCATGGCACGCATAGCAAAGAAAAAAGATGTGGTGATTGTTGGTCTGGGCTGGACAGGCTCGATTGCAGGGATGGAGCTGGCCGCAGAGGGACTGGAGATTGTTGCACTGGAGCGCGGCGGTGATCAGAACACCGTACCTGAGTTCAAGTATCCCAATCAGATTGACGAGCTGACCTATGCAGTGCGCTTGAAGAACATGCAGCACCCGCGCCAGCAGACCGTGACGGTGCGCCGCAACGACAGCGAAATTGCTTTGCCCTATCGCGCAATGGGCTCCTTTTTGCCTGCCAATGGGGTGGGTGGTGCAGGGACGCACTGGAATGGTTTGCTTTGGCGGCCACAACCCGAGGAAATTCAATTGCGCTCGTATGTGAAGGAGCGATGGGGTGAGTCCATCATTCCTGAGGGCATGAACCTCATGGACTACCCGGTGACTTATGACGAACTGGAGCCCTTTTTTACCCGGTTTGACGAGGTCGCTGGCGTCTCTGGCAAGGCCGGCAATATCAAAGGGCAAATCCAAGCTGGTGGCAATCCCTTTGAGGGCTGGCGCTCCAAAGATTACCCCATGCCGCCATTGCCTGTGACGTATGACTCGACCAAGTTTGATGCCGTGGCCAAGTCGATGGGCTATCACACTTTTCCTGCACCGGCGGCTATAGCTTCCACGTCCTACGTGAATCCCTATGGCATGCAGATGGCTCCTTGCAATTTCTGTGGATTCTGTGAGCGCTTTGGCTGTTACCAGTACTCCAAGTCATCCCCCCAGACCGCAGTGCTGGATGCCCTCAGGCGCAAGCCGAACTTTGAATACCGCACCAATGCTGAAGTGCTGCGTGTGGAAAGTTCGCCAGATGGCAAGACTGCCACCGGAGTGACTTATTTCGATGCCATCAAGCAAGAAGAGGTTTTTCAGCCTGCTGATCTGGTGATTTTGTCGTCCTATCAGCTGAACAATGTGCACTTGCTGCTGATCTCGGGCATTGGCGAGCCCTACGATCCCAAGACCAACAAGGGTGTCACGGGCAAAAACTACGCCTACCAGATGAATGGCGGCGTGACCTTGTTCTACAAGGGCGAGAACTTCAACCCCTTCATTGGTCACGGCTCCAACGGTATTTGCATTGACGACTTCGGTATCAACCAGAACGACTTTGGCAAGTTGGGCTTTATTGGTGGTGCGTATTGGCGTGTCGGTACCACGAATGGTCAGCCCATCCGCTCCATGCCTCTGCCCCAGGGCACACCAAGCTGGGGTGCAGGGTGGAAGAAGGCAGTGGGTGAATGGTATGGCCATGCCATGTCGATCGGTACGCATGGCTCGCACATGTCCTATCGCGTCAATCACTTGGACCTAGACCCCACCTACAAAGATCCTCATGGTCGTCCATTGATGCGCATGACCTTCAACTGGCAGGAAAACGACCTGAAGATGACCCAGTACCAGAAACTCAAGGCAGAAGAGGTGGGGGCGGCCATGAAGCCCGATCTGATGCAGTCAGGCTTCAAAAACCAAGGGGCACAGTTTGATGTGCGTCCTTATCAAACCACGCACAACACAGGAGGACACATCATGTCTGCTACGCCGCATGAAGGCGTAGTGAACCGTTACTGTCAGACATGGGACAGACACAACGTGTTTGTCTTTGGAGCGGGCAACTTTGTGCAGAACACCCAGTACAACCCGACCGGCATGGTTGGAGGACTGGCGTACTGGACGCTGCACGCCATCCGCACCATGTATCTGAAAAATCCGCGCCCACTGGCCTGAGGAGCTGTCAACCATGAAGAAAATCCTCCGCATTGTGATTGCGTTGATCGTCCTGGCAGTACTGGTGGTGCTGGCCTTGATTTATGTACCTTTCAGTCCTACGCCAGCGAACGAGGTTTTGCCCGCAGCTTGGAAGGCCGAGCCAGGTCGTGGCGAATATGTCATGCGTGCCGGCGATTGCATGGCCTGCCACACGGCCAAGGGCGGCGAGCCTTTGGCAGGTGGTCATGGCATTGAGAGCCCTCTGGGCACCATCTGGGTGACCAACATCACCCCGGACAAGGAGACGGGAATTGGTGATTGGACACTAGACCAGTTTCGTGCAGCGATGATTGATGGGGTGGGCAGGCATGGCCAGTGGCTGTATCCGGCCATGCCCTATGAGAACTATCGGTTCATGAGCGAAAGCGACATTCGAGCTCTCTATGACTACATCCAGACAGAGGTCAAACCGGTTAAGAACGAAGTGCAGCAGACGCAGCTGATGTTCCCATTCAGCATGCGTGCTGGCATGAGGGTGTGGAACTGGTTTGTGCTGGGCGACAGTGGTTTCAAGGCCATGAAGGGTGATGGGCAGCAAATCCGTGGCCAGTATCTGGTCGAGGGTGCGGGCCACTGCGCGGCCTGTCACAGTCCTCGCACGTTTTACATGGCACAAAATGGCAAGCGTCTGGGCGACGCGTACTTCTTGCTGGGTGGTGCGTTGGATGGCTGGAATGTGCCTGCCTTACGTGGCAAGGACTCCGCGATCAAGGACTGGACCGTGGAGGAGCTTGCTGCCTATCTGGGAACGGGACGCAATATTCATGCCGCGGCCAATGGCGAAATGGCTCTGGCCGTCGAGCATTCGCTACAGTACATGAGTGATGCAGACCTGAACGCCATGGCGATCTTTCTGAAAGGTGTGGACGGCCAGGCTGTCGGGACCGTACCTGGAGCTGTTGCTGCTGCAGGCCCTCGCAGCACGCCCGTTGTACAGGCCAATGAGGCAGGAGTGTCCACAGCGCAACTGCTGACTGCGGCTTCGCCAGAAATGCCATTGGGTGCGCGCTTGTATCTCGACAATTGTGCTGCTTGCCATTTTGTGAGCGGCAAGGGGGCGCCAGAGATATTCCCTGCACTACAGGGCAATGCGATAGTCCTGGGTAAAGACTCCAGTCCATTGGTGTCGGTCATTTTGCAAGGTACTTCCTCGCCGGGCACAGATCGCCGTCCCATGCGGCTGGTGATGCAAGGCTATGCCGATCGCCTGGATGATGAAGAGGTGGCTCAACTGGCTACTTTCGTGCGAAATGGGTGGGGCAACCAAGCGGCGCAAGTGAGCGCAAGCGATGTGGCGAAAGTTCGGCAAAAGGTGGAGGCTGCAGTGTACTGAGCGCCCGCGCAGAGGCACCCTGAGAGTGTCATGTTCAAAAGTGGCCGAGCTTAAGTTCGGCTACTTTTTTGTTCACAGCATCCTTTGGCGATGCAAGTGCCTTTTTAGGTCCTAGCTACGATATGTTTGGCTGTATCTGGCGCATAGCGGTCTCAAGCTTGTTCGGGGCTACTGGTCTCAAGACCTCGCCTGGGGGCAGTTCTTGTCATAGAGAATACGGGGCAACTGCTGGGCCATGCCTGTGACTATGCCGGGTGGATGGAGGAGTCTCAGAAGTTCCATGGCTGTCATGGGATGATCTGACCCTTGGGCGATGAATTGCTGCCCAGTCCGAGCCGATACCAAGAAAGAGAGATTGCATGCGCGTAGGTGTTTTGACAGGTGGTGGCGATTGCCCCGGCTTGAATGCTGTGATCCGTGCGGTGACCAAGTCGTTGATCAGCCATGGGCAGTGCGAAGTCATCGGCATTCAAGATGGTTTCGAGGGGCTGATGGAGCCGGTGCCGCGCGTCAAGCCTTTGGGGTGGGATGAGGTCTCTGGGATTTTGCACATTGGAGGCACTATCTTGGGCACCAGCAACAGTGCCAATCCGCTTGAAAGTGAAGCCACACTGGCCCTGGTGAAGCACAACGTTCAGGCTCTGGGCCTGGATGTGGTGGTGTCAATTGGCGGTGATGGCACGCAGAGCCTGGCCTATGGGCTGGCCCAAGCCGTCGGCATGCAGTGTGTGGGCGTGCCTAAAACGATTGACAATGACATTGCCAATTGTGAACGCAGCTTTGGTTTTGATACGGCTGTTGCCACTGCCACCGAGGCGCTGCGCCGCATTGAAAGCACAGCCAATAGCCATCACCGTGTGATGATTGTGGAGACCATGGGGCGCAATGCTGGTTGGTTGGCGCTGGAGGCTGGAATTGCAGGCGCGGCTGACGTCATCTTGCTGCCAGAGATGGATTACGACCTGCAAACCATTGTGGATGTCTGCAAGGCGCGCGAACAACGTCAGCGCTACACCATCATCTGCATTGGTGAAGGCGCCAAGGAAAGCGGCTATAGCCTGACGGTGAGAGAGACGATTGCGCACAGCCCTGATCCTGTACGCCTGGGCGGTGTGGGACATGTGTTGCGTGAGCGTTTGCAGCCGCATTTGAAAAGCGAGGTGCGTACGACCGTGTTGGGTCATGTGCAGCGCGGTGGTGATCCAACGCCTTTTGACAGGGTGCTGGCCACTCAATTTGGTCACCACGCAGCCCAGTTGGTGCTTTCAGGTAACTTTGGCCGTATGGTGACCTTGCAAAACGGCGCGATCGGCAGTGTGGAGATTTCCACGGTGGCGAATACGCAACGCAAGATCAATGCCAATCATCCGCTGCTGACCATGGCGCATGATATTGGAATATGCCTTGGCCAAGCGCGCTAAGCGGATGTGATTACAAATAGGCAGCCTTAGAGCTGCCTTTTTGATGCATTGTCTCTAGGTGGCACACATGCTTTGATGTAATTGATTGTTAAAATTGTTTGCTAGCTAATGATTCACCCTGTGCGATTGTTGCTATCTGTGAAAGTTTTGAGCCATTGCTGATGCGTGATGGCTTTTTTTGTTTTGGGGCGGTAATGCAATTCAAGAATTTGTCGGTGGCCAAGAAAGTCTGGCTGCTTTTGTTGCTGGTCATTGGCGCCATGCTTGCTGCGAACTTGGCGATGACAAGCTATCTCACCAAAATGGAAGGCAAATTGCGCATTGATGCGCAAGAGATGCAAGAGCGCATTCGCATGGTGGAGCAATTACGCGGCAATGTAGAAACGTCAGCTAGCTATCTCATTGCAGCCAACTTGGCGCAAGACGCTGCATCCATGGAGTTGTTTGAGCAAAAGTTCAAGGCGTCAGCACAAAGCTCGGAAAACCTGCTGAAAGAGGCTGAAAAGCGGCTCCACGCCCCCGAAGCATTGGCGGAGCTGAGTGCAGTTAAACAGGTGAGAGAAAAGTTATTTGGAATTTCTGAGCAAGTTCGCATGGAGCGGCGCAATGATGGTGACGTTGCTGCTTTGGTGAGGTCAGACATGCTTCCGGCGGTGGATGAATACGCTGCACACTTGAAAAAGTTGGTGGAAATAGAGGAAAAGCTGCACCAATCCACCTTGGATATGGGAGATGTTCAGCGCAGCACAGCCATGGGTATTGGCTTTTTGGTGTTGGTCGTTGTGGTGCTGACTGGATTGCTGCTGTCCGCATGGCTGGTCAAGCAATTGACGCAGCCATTGAGCAAGGCGGTTGAACTGGCCAACGAAATCGCGAAGGGTGATCTGACGCGAGATGTGCATGATGACCGCAAGGATGAGCTGGGCCAGTTGCTGCGCAGTCTCAATGCGATGACGCAAAAACTGCGCACTGTAGTGGGCGAGGTGCGCAACGGTGTGGATTCTGTGTCGTCTGCATCCAGCCAGATCGCCTCAGGAAACCAGGATTTGTCGGCACGCACTGAGCAAACGGCGGCCAATCTGGAGGAGACTGCAGCCAGCATTGAAGAGCTGACAGCTACAGTGACGCAATCAGCAGATACGGCGCGCCAGGCCAATCAGCTGGCTGCCACTGCTGCCCAAGCGGCGGAGCGTGGCGGTGAAGTGGTGAACCAGGTGGTGATGAGCATGGACCAGATCAACACTTCAAGCCGCAAGATCAGCGACATCATTGGCGTGATTGATGGCATTGCCTTCCAGACCAATATCCTGGCCTTGAATGCCGCTGTGGAAGCCGCGCGTGCAGGTGAACAAGGTCGAGGTTTTGCTGTGGTGGCTGGTGAAGTGCGTAGCCTGGCAGGTCGCAGCGCAGAGGCCGCCAAAGAAATAAAGGCATTGATCACCGCCAGTGTGAATAACGTTGATCAGGGTGCCGAACAAGTAGCTCAGGCAGGTGAAAGCATGCAGGAGATTGTTGCGAGTGTGCGCCGTGTGACGGACTTGATCGGCGAGATCACGGCCTCAGCCAATGAGCAACGCGATGGCATTGCGCAGGTGAACCAAGCGGTGAGCAATCTGGATCAGATGACCCAGCAAAACGCTGCGTTGGTCGAGGAGTCCAGCGCTGCGGCAACCTCCATGAATGAGCAAGCCAAACGCTTGGCAGAAGTGGTTGCCGTGTTCAATGTTGGCCAGACCCAGGCTGCGTCGGCCGGGCCAATGGTTGCACAGACAGCGCGTTTGGCACCAGCAGCGAGCGAAGTGCGTAAAGTCCCCGTCAAGCCAGTGGCAGTACGCCAGCCCAGTGTCAGTCATGCAAGCGTCAAAAAAGAAAAAGATGCTTCCAAGCTGCTGCGTCCTGCGCCTTTGAATACCAATGCTGCATCGAATGCAGACGATGATTGGGAAACTTTTTAAAACCCTCTACATCACCTCTGATGCGTTGTTGCTTCACCTTGCTGTGACTTTTGTACCGCCTGTGGCTTCGTACCTCGTATTGCTCGCAAACGTTCGGTTGACTGAGGGGGCTAGCAATACGAAGTCTTTGTGACGCAACGATACAAGGAGCCATTGCGGCTCCTTTTTTTATCCGCAAAATAAGAGGATGACGCTTGTTCCAGATGCGTCAGTAGCTATCAAGTTTTTTAAGAGGGCCAGCATGGATCGACACGAAGAGGCGGTGATGCAGTTTTTGACTGCCAACGGAGACACATTTCTTTCACCGCAGTACGACGTGGTTGCAGGCTGGATGCGGCCCAGCTTTGTGGCGCTGCGCCCAGCCAAGAAGCAGGTATGGGTTGCAGAAGTGTCAGCTTCAGGCTACCCGCTGGGATTGGTGGACAAGATCAATCAGCGCATCGAGAAATGGTATGCGCCTTTGCTGGAGCAGTTACAGCGTTTGCAAGTGACAGGAAGTGACTGGAGTATTGGCTTGATGGTGTTTGTGCGCGATGACCAGATCGACTGGTTGAAAGGCCGCATCAAGGATATGGCTGGCGTGCATGTGCTGAGCCTGGAGACTGCCAGCAGCCCCTGGACATGGCATGACAGCGTCTGGACGGAAGAGCTGGAATTTGCAAGCGCCGAAATCCCTCGCAAGACCAGTCCAACAAGGACAGGTGGGCTCACGCACTGACTGTGTTAATGCTTCACTGTTGCCCATGATGCCTGCCCTAGTCATTTGAGCGCAGAGAGTTTCTTTGAATGCCACTGCCCTTGGGTGATTCGTGCACACTTGCCAGGCTCACAGTAAGCTGCCATGCCAGCAAGGCGTTGGGCCGATACAGATAAGTGGCATACCATTCGGCACCACGAATTGGCGCCAGATCACGGTAACGCTGCACCATGGTGATACCGGAATAGCCTGATGGGGCACTTGCCAGTTTGGTAGCAATCGCGTGCGTATGGTGGATCAGCACAGCGCTGGTTACCAGACAGACCCCTGGTGTTTCAAGGGCACATATATAGCTTGTGCACACGAATGAGCAATCAGGGGGTGATCGGGCCGAAGCGCATTGTTTCTCGGCGGTGCAGGGCGCGCACCTGCTTATCGTGTTTGAAATGGCCGCTAGGTGTGCCTAACGCCGCACCTCGAGTTTTTGTATATTGGAATAGGTTTTTATTGGTGATGTCTGAATCTGTTGTGAAAAACCTCGAAGAGCTGCCATCGGAAATCCCCGGCTTTGCGCAAACCTTGCGTCTGTCTTGTGCCGACGACTGGAATGCTTGTGTGCAGCATCGCTTTGTGCATGAAATTTTTGATGGCACTTTGAGCGATGCGGTGTTGCGCCGTTATCTGGTGCAGGACTACCAGTTCATCAACCGTTTTGTGGCCTTGCTGGGGGCAGCCATTGCCAGTGCCGATGTGTTTGAGCCACGGGTGACTTTGTCACAGTTCGCGGCCATGATTACGAGCGACGAGAACACCTATTTCTTGCGGAGTTTTGATGCGCTGGGTGTACCGCAGTCAGAGCGTCTGCAGCCTGTATTGTCTGCGCAGACACAGGCATTCCAGCAGTTGATGCAAGAGGCTGCGCAAAGCCAGCAATACGCCAATTGCATCGCGGTGCTGGCGGTGGCTGAAGGTCTGTATCTGGATTGGGCCGATCAGCCTGCCAAGAAGCATTTACCACTGCCCCAGCGTTTTGAACATGCGGAATGGATCACTCTGCATGCCAACGATTTCTTCCGCGGCTTTGTGGCTTGGCTGCGTGCAGAGCTGGACCGTATTGCCCCCGGTTTAGATGCTGTGCAAAAAGCGCAGGCTACAAGCTACTTCCAACGCGCCGTGCAACTGGAGCGTGCGTTTTTTGACCATATCTATGCATAAGCTCTTTGAAATAGTTGGTGCAGCCATGGCGGTCGCATTGGCTGCACCGGCGGCGGCTGCGCAGTGGCAAATCTGTGACTACAAGGTCAGGGTACAGGATACGCAGCCCAGCAGGCAGGCGCTGTATGTGGATGTGCTGTCAGTGCAATCCAAGGGAGGTGCTGAATGTCGGCAACCCGGTACTTTTTTGGCGTTCAAGCCCGAAACCTGGGACTATCAAAGTGAGTTGCCGCGCAGGCAATGGCCCAAGCCCGGGCAGACTGTAACTGTGCGCCACCGCTATCTGGACGGCATATGCAAAAACATTGGGGCGTGCCGCATACAGCACTACTCACCGCAGTTGCCAAAGCGCTAAAGCCGTGCAACGGTGGCAGCGTGGCACTTGATCGCGTGTACACCGCTTGCATGTTGCGCATGTCGGCGTGGCTTGCACGAGATTTCAGTTGAGCAAAGCAATGCGCAGGACAAAGGGGTGTGATCGCTCAGCCTGAAACTGGCTGAGGTGATGGCTGGGGTGATGTCGCGCAGCCCTGTTTCGTCACACCACACGGAGGAGTTTTTTACATGCATGAACAGCCCCGAATTCGCACTTGGACATGGGCCGATCAGGTCAGCAGTTATCGTTTCTGGGCCTTGCTCGGGGCCTGGCTGTGCGTAGCTTGCAACAGCCATCTGCTGCGCAGCGGAGTTTTGCAGGCTGCACGTGAGCAGATGGGGTTTGTCGGGATCGGACAGCTGATGGGTTTGGCAATGCCGCTGGGTGTGGTGACCGGCGTCATCTGGGGGATGTTGGTGGTGCGCTCTCACGCTGTGCGCGGGCTGATCGTTGTCGCTTTGCTGGCGGGTGTGGCACTGCCTTTCGTGACAGCAGGCGTCAGTGATGTGTCGCTGCCTATCCTGGCCTTGAATTTGGTGGCTGCAGAGTCGCTGAGCTATGGCTTCATGGTGGCAGTGATTGCAATACTGGCAGGCAGTCGCAGCGGTAGCGTGGCATTTGCCGCTGTGCTGGCGCTGGTGTTCCTGCTAAAAGCCGTAGTGGATATGCCAGCTGCCTTGGCGTTGATGCACCTGAACCAGCAATGGCCGAATATTGGTGCGCATATCTGGGGCATCGCTGTCGTCAGCGCGGGGGTGTTGTTGCTTGCTCCGCTGCTGAACCCGGCTGTGCGCCCCCTTTTTTCAGAATCGCCTGCAGCACGCCACCGCCCGTTGCAGCCACGCTACCGGCACCCTTGGGCTGCCGCCGTATGGGGATTGCTGCTGTGGCTAGGGGGGCTGACTGTGTTTGGCTTGCTCTTGTATGCACAGCTGTGGTTCTTTGGCGCTGAAGAGGCAATGCGTCCTGGATGGATACGCGCAGCACTGGTGATTGCCTTGGTCGGGCTTGCTGGGGTGGTGTACTGGAATTACCGCATTCACGGCGAGATTGCGGCCTTGGCACCATCGCCTGAGCTTCTGACTCCGCGCGCTGCGGCCATCTCTTGCTTGTTGCTCCCTTTGGGGGCACTGTTGCTGCCGTTGCAGCTGGCTACCGTGCTAAACCAGACACAGCGGGTACACATTTCTGTCGCATGGCTGGTGTGCTGGAGCTTGCTGATGCCCGCTATTGCCATGGCGCAGATTCAGCGTGCGGTGAACCGTTTGGCGGATGCGGCAAGTGTGCCCTCGGTGCTGCAAGGTGTGCATTGACGGCGATATCTGCGATGTGTCCGGGCCACGGCACCCGTGTGTGATCAAGTCTTGCCTGGCCGGTGGCTGCCAGCCTCTATGATCGGGGCAGCAGGCAGCGCAGACTGCGCTAAGACAAACCAGTGCGGGCAGTGCTCGCGGGATGGACAGGAAGCACCAATGACGACCCTCGGAACCCCTTTGACTCCGCATGCCACCAAAGTCATGCTGCTTGGTAGCGGTGAGCTGGGCAAAGAAGTATTGATTGCGTTGCAGCGCTTGGGCGTTGAAACCATTGCTGTTGACCGCTATGACAATGCACCCGGTCAGCAAGTGGCCCACCATGCACGCACCATCACCATGAGTGATCCCGCTCAGCTCAAGGCTCTGATTGAGGAAATGCAGCCAGACTTGGTGGTGCCAGAAATCGAGGCCATTGCCACCCCCATGCTGCAAGAGCTGGAAGCCGCAGGCGTGGTGACCGTGGTGCCAACGGCGCGCGCCACGCGTTTAACGATGGACCGTGAGGGCATTCGCCGTCTGGCCGCTGAAACCTTGGCGTTGCCTACCAGTCCCTATCGTTTTTGCGATTCACTGGACGAGCTGCAAGCTGCAATTGATGGCAGCGACGGGCTGCCTGCCATTGGCTATCCCTGCGTGGTCAAGCCTGTGATGAGCAGCTCGGGCAAGGGCCAAAGCAAAATTGATGGAGCAGCAGATGTGTCGTCGGCCTGGGATTACGCCATGGCCGGCGGTCGGGTGGCCAAGGGGCGCGTGATTGTTGAAGGCTTTATCGACTTCGACTACGAGATCACACAGTTGACCGTGCGTGCCAAGGGCAAGGAAGGAGAGGTTGAAACCCATTTCTGCGATCCTGTCGGTCACATTCAGCAGGCTGGCGACTATGTGGAAAGTTGGCAGCCTCACCCCATGCATCCAGTTGCGCTGGAAAAATCACGTCAGATCGCCAAAGCGGTGACTGATAACCTGGGCGGTTTAGGTCTGTTTGGCGTGGAACTGTTCGTTAAAGGCGAGCAAGTCTGGTTCAGCGAGGTGTCGCCACGGCCGCACGATACCGGCTTGGTGACTTTGACAACGCAGTGGCAAAGTGAATTTGAGCTGCATGTCCGAGCCATTCTGGGCTTACCTGTGGACGCAAGCTTGCGTAACCCGGGCGCCAGTGCAGTGATCTACGGCGGTCAAGATGCTGAGGGCTTGGTGTTTGACGGTGTGGATGAGGCTTTGGCGGTGGAAGGTGCAGATCTTCGCCTGTTTGGCAAGCCTGAAAGCTTTGTGAAACGTCGTATGGGAGTGGCGCTGGCGCGTGCTGCGGATGTTGAGACGGCGCGTGCCAACGCCAAGCTGGCGGCCAGCAAGGTGCTTGTGCGCAAGCCCTGATGATTGCTTGCCTTTGAGGGCTTCAGGCTAAGGTGGTGCATCTGCCAGGTATAAAAAAACGCTGCGATTCAAGCAGCGTTTTTTTGTTGTGCCTCAAGGGAATGTGGCCGACTTGGGAGCAGGCGCAGGCTCTGACGCTGCTGGAGGTTGGGGAGTGTCATTGCCTGGTTCTGCTGCTTGGTAGAGCTTGTCGGCGGGCACAGGTGTGCCGACGCGCCAGCGGCGCACCAGGCGCTGGAAAATCAATGCGTTGGGGATTTGAATCAAAGTCCCCGGTGCAGGCGCTGTCGCATCTTCCAGCGTCGTGTAGAGCAGGTTGATATCCACCACGCGGCCCAGGGCGCCGGGCTTTTCCGCAGTATCTAGCACTTCAATGTGATCGCCCACCCGGAACGGTCCCACAGTGAAGATCAGGAAGGCGCAGAACAGGTTGGACAGTACGCTCCATGCCGCGAAGAAGGCCACAGCGCCCACGGTGGCAAAGCCTGTGAAGGCCGACCACAACACGCTGGCAGATACTCCCAGACGTTCCAGAATCAGCAACAGAGCACCGGCGCAGATGAGCCAACGCACGACAGTGTTGATGGGCATGAGCAATTCATGCGGGAAATCATAATGAGCGCTGGCCCGCTTGATCACACGCTTGAACAAGCGCAGCAGCAGCCATGCTACAAAAACTATCAGCAAGATTTGTAGCATGGGGATGGCAATATCCAGCCAGTCCTGCATCCATGTAGGCAAACGTGTGCGCAGGCCAGTAATGCGGTCAATTACAGTCACGGTCGATAGATTCAAGTCAGTTTCTTCCTGGCAATACTAACCAAGCTTGCAGCGCAATGGGCTGCTTCAGGTTGTTACAGCAACATCCAAAGCAAAAGGGACCCGCAGGTCCCTTGGCTGATGCTTGCTGGTAATCAAACCTGCTCGCGGCGCAGGGCAGGGAACAGGATCACGTCACGGATGCTGGCGCTGTCGGTCAGCAGCATCAGCAGTCGGTCGATACCAATGCCGCAGCCGCCGGTGGGTGGCATGCCGTATTCCAGCGCACGCACAAAGTCATGGTCGAAATACATGGCTTCATCGTCACCGCCGTCCTTGGCTTCCACCTGCGCGTTAAAGCGAGCAGCCTGGTCTTCTGCGTCGTTCAGCTCCGAGAAGCCGTTGCCAAACTCGCGGCCTGTGATGTACAGCTCAAAGCGCTCGGTCACTTCGGGGCGCTCATCATTGGCACGCGCCAGTGGCGAAATTTCGGTAGGGTGCTCCATGATGAAGGTAGGGTTCCAAAGCTTTTCTTCCACCACTTCTTCGAAGTACAGCACTTGCAGGCTGGCCAGCGAGCGGGTGGACAGCTTGTCCTTTTCCTCGTTCATGCCCAGCTTCTTGAGTGCATTGATCAGCCAGTCGCGGTTGGTCACGTTGTCACCAGCTTCGGTGTACTTGACGATGGCTTCAGGGATGGTCAGGCGCTCGAAAGGCTTGGCCAGATCCACGGGCTTGCCACCGTAGGTGCACTCCAGTGTGCCCACGGCCTTCATTGCGGCGTCGCGAATCAACTGCTCGGTGTAGTTCATCAGGTCCTGGTAGTCCCAGTACGTGGCGTAGAACTCCATCATGGTGAACTCGGGGTTGTGACGCACCGAGACACCTTCGTTGCGGAAGTTGCGGTTGATTTCAAACACGCGCTCAAAGCCTCCAACGATCAGGCGTTTGAGATACAGCTCTGGTGCAATGCGCAGGTACATTTCCTGGTCCAGCGCATTGTGGTGGGTGATGAAGGGCTTGGCATTGGCACCACCGGGGATAGGGTGCAACATGGGTGTTTCGACTTCCAGGAAGCCATGGCTCACCATGAAGTCACGGATACCGGCTACAGCCTTGGAGCGAGCCACGAAACGCTTGCGTGCGTCTTCGTTCATCATCAGGTCCACGTAGCGCTGGCGCACCTTTTGCTCAGCGTCGGCCATGCCGTGGAACTTATCGGGCATGGGACGCAGGCTCTTGGTCAGCAGACGGATCTTGGTGGCCTTGATCGACAGCTCGCCGGTCTTGGTTTTCATCAGCGTGCCTTCGACAGCAATGATGTCGCCCAGATCCCACTTCTTGAAGTCAGCGTAAACGTCTTCACCCACGGCGTCGCGGGTGACATAAGCCTGGATACGTCCGGTGGCGTCTTGCACGGTGGCAAAGCTGGCCTTGCCCATCACGCGCTTGAGCATCATGCGGCCGCCTACGGACACGGTGATGGCTTCAGCTTCCAGCGCTTCGGCCTCCTTCTCGCCGTGCATTTCGACCAAAGGCAGAGCGCGGTCAGCAGGCTTGAAGTCGTTGGGGAACGCGGCAGTGCCTGCGGCCTTGGAGGCTTCGCGCAAGGCTTTCAGTTTTTCGCGGCGCTCAGCGATGAGTTTGTTTTCGTCTTGGGGGGCAGCAACTTCTGCCTCGGGGGTATTTTGATGTTCAGACATTGAATGAGCGCAGCGCAAAAGGCTGGGAAGACTTGCCAAAACCAGCGATTTTAGTTTTTTTAGGCTGTTTCAGCTTGCAGTACACGCAATCACGGATCTTTCCGTGTGAAAGAAACCATGGTCAGCCAAGTTTTGCACTTGGTTTTTTGTTCTAAGTGTATGTATTCAAATTGTTTTTTTGAGTGTTGGCTTTGCTTGATGCGTGCTCTCAGGAAGCGATGTGTTGCTGAGGCACGATGCCAGCACGTTCCAGTACATCAGTCACCAGGTCCAGGCGCAGCAGTGGGCTGCTCATTTCCAGCAATTGCAGTTGCAGTTGCTCACCCATGGGAAACAGTTCACACCAGCGGTTGGCCACCCAGCCCGCATCTGCAAACTGTGCTTCGCTGGCCGTGTCCAGATGGCGCTGCGGAAGTCGTTGCAGCACTTGACGCAAGGCGGTAACGGTGGGTTGAAGATCCGGTGGAATAGGGGTGCTGATGTCCGAGGGCAGCAGTTCAACATCAGCTACCCACAAGCCACCTGTGAGTTTGCGTGCATGTGTGATGCGAAAGCGGTCCTTGCCGCTGCACTGCAGCAGTTCCAGGCCGGTTCGCAAAGGAGTGACCGAATCAATGCTGGCAATGGTGCCTATGGAGTGGAAACTTTCCAGAGGCTCATCGGGCTGTTGCACTTCACGTCCACTGAGCAGGGTGACGACACCAAATGGGGCTCCCTGCTCACGGCAGCAACGTACCATGGTGCGATAACGTTGCTCGAATACTCGTAGAGGCAGAAAGCCACCCGGAAAAAGCACCGTGTGCAGTGGAAAAAGGGGCAAGGAGACCAGGGTCAGCGCAGGAGTCATGATAGATGGCGGCAATACGGTGGCTATGATGGCCTACTGTGCATGCTGCAATACGTAGGCTGATACCGCACTGCTTTGCATGTGCTGCGTTTTAATGGGCGTAGTGATTCAACCTTTTGATCTCGATGATTGTTCAAATTCTTCAATTTTTGCTGGAAGTGGCATGTGGTTTGGTGGCAGGAGCATCCCTGCTGCGTCTTTATATGCAGGTTCAGCGGATTCCGTTTAACAATCCCATTGGCAAGCTGGTGTTCGCGCTGTCCGATTGGCTGGTCATGCCGCTGCGTAAAGTCATTCCCAATCGCAGCCGCTACGATCTCTCCAGCCTGGCGGCTGCGTTGTTGGTCGTTTTTGTGCAGTATGTGCTGATGTGGCTGTTGCGCGGTGCTGTGGGATCGTTCCTGCTGATCCCTTTGGTGGCCGTGTTCGGATTGCTGCGCATGGCGCTCACCGGAATGATGGGTATTTTGATTGTCTATGCCATTTTGACCTGGGTGCAGCCACACTCTCCGTTGGTCAGCATCTTGCATCGCTTGAGCGAGCCCGTGCTACGTCCGCTGCGCAAGGTCATTCCTTTGGTTGGAGGCATTGATTTGTCGGCGCTGGCGGCGATTGTGCTGATTCAAGTCTTGATGATGGTGCTGGCCAATGTGCAATTCGGTTTGCTGGCAGGTGCCACGGGTATTCCGGTGGTGTTACGCTGAACAGTGCGCAGTGATGGCTGATGATTCGCACACAAAAAAGGCTCCTGTCAGGAGCCTTTTTTGCAAGGGCATTCGCAGAGTCAGTCTTGGACGACGGCATCTGCAGGCATGCGTTGCAGCATGGCCAGTGTTGAAGCCACGGTGTCACGCAGTTCACGGCGGTCCACAATCATGTCTACCGCACCTTTGTCCTGCAGGAATTCAGAGCGCTGGAAGCCTTCGGGCAGCTTTACACGTACCGTGGTCTCGATGACGCGGGGGCCTGCGAAGCCGACCAGCGCCTTGGGCTCGGCCATCACAATGTCACCCACAAAGGCAAAACCTGCAGACACACCACCCATGGTCGGGTCGGTCAGCACGGAGATATAAGGCAGGCCCTTCTTGGCCAGGCGCGTCAAAGCGGCATTGGTCTTGGCCATTTGCATCAGGCTGAGCAGACCTTCCTGCATGCGTGCGCCACCGGTGGCTGTAAAGCACAAAAATGGCACTTTTTGTTCGATAGCGGTTTCCACGCCGCGCACAAAGCGTTCGCCCACCACAGAGCCCATGGAGCCGCCCATAAAGTCAAACTCGAAGCAAGCAACCACCAATTCAATACCCTTGACGGTGCCTCCCATGACGATCAAGGCATCGGTTTCGCCTGTGTTTTCAAGGGCCTCTTTCAAGCGCTGTGGATATTTGCGGCTGTCCTGAAACTTCAGGGGGTCGACAGGAATGACTTCCTGGCCGATTTCGTAACGGCCTTCGCCATCCAGGAAATGATTCAGACGCGCGCGTGCGCCAATGCGGTGGTGGTGTCCGCAAGTGGGACATACGTTCTGATTGCTTTCCAGATCCGTCTTGTAGAGCACCGACTCGCAGCTGGGGCACTTGACCCACAGGCCCTCAGGGATCTGCTGTTGGCGATCCTTGGGTTCGGTTTGCTGGATTTTGGCAGGCAGAAGTTTTTCAAGCCAGGACATAAGTTTTCCTCTTCAGGGCGGTCGGGCTGCGGGGCAATACCTTGCAGCCAAGCTCCGCATTATGCGTCCATCGATTTGCGCACACCGCGCAAGAAATCAATAGCCAGTGGAACAATTTTTTCGTGGGGTTGATCTTCCAGCAACTGAATGATCTTGCTGCCGATGATGGCAGCGTCGGCAACCTGGGTCACGGCATGCGCGGTTTGGCCATCACGAATGCCAAAGCCCACGCCTACAGGCAAGGCGATGTGTTGCTTGATGCGCGGCATCATTTGCGCCACGGCATTCACATCCAGAGCGTTGGATCCGGTTACGCCCTTGAGCGAGACATAGTAAACGTAGCCGCTGGCAATCCGCGCCACTTGCTGGATGCGCTCATCGGTGCTGGTGGGGGCCAGCAGGAAAATTTGATCCATGCCCCTGGTGCGTAGCTTGGCTGCAAAAGCCTCGCTTTCCTCTGGTGGGTAGTCCACCACCAAGATGCCGTCCACTCCGGCTTCGGCGGCATCGTTGATGAATGCTTCCTCACCATGAATCTGATCGTAGCGCTCTACAGGGTTGGCGTAACCCATGAGTACCACCGGAGTGGTGTGATTCTTTTGGCGGAACTCGCGCACATAGCCCAGCACCTGCTTGAGGCCGACGCCATTGGCAATGGCGCGGTCACCAGCTTTCTGGATGACGGGGCCATCTGCCATGGGATCGGAGAAAGGCACGCCCAGCTCAATGATGTCCGAGCCTGCTTCCACCATGCCGTGCATGAGTGACGGTGTAATGGCTGCAAACGGAAAGCCTGCTGTCACATAAGGAATCAATGCCTTGCGGCCTTCGGCACTCAGTTTCTCAAAGGTGGCGGCAATACGAGACTGATTCGGGCTCATGCGACAGGCCCTCCCTTCACTGTCAAACCGCGCATGGATGGGCGGTCATAGAAATCTTCACCTGACAAGTCGGCCACGGTGCCGATGTCTTTGTCACCGCGACCAGACAGGCTGACCAGGATGGATTGCTCGGGCTGCATGGTCTTGGCCAGCTTCATGGCATAGGCCACGGCATGGCTGGATTCCAGTGCAGGAATGATGCCTTCAGCACGGCACAGGTAGTGGAAGGCTTGCAGCGCTTCCTTGTCGGTAATGCCAACGTATTGCGCACGCCCGATTTCTTGCAGCCATGCATGCTCTGGACCCACACCTGGGTAGTCCAGACCTGCGCTGATGGAGTGTGTCTCCAGGATCTGGCCGTTGTCATCCTGCATGATGAAGGTGCGGTTGCCGTGCAGCACACCAGAGCTGCCTTTTTGCAGCGATGCCGAGTGTTTGCCTGTGTCAAGGCCTTCACCAGCGGCTTCCACTCCGATCAGTTGGGTGTTTTCGTAGGGGATGTAGGGATAGAAGATACCCATGGCATTGGAGCCTCCACCCACGCAGGCCACAACCGCATCAGGCTGTTCATTGGCCATCTTCAATTCCTTGAAGATTTCAGGCATTTGTGTCAGGCACTCCTCGCCAATCACGCTCTGGAAGTCACGCACCATGGCAGGGTAGGGGGCAGGCCCAGCCACGGTGCCAATGATGTAGAAAGTGTTGTCTACATTGGCGACCCAGTCGCGCATGGCTTCATTGAGCGCATCCTTAAGAGTCTTGGAGCCTGACTCCACCGGAATCACCGTGGCGCCCAGCAGCTTCATGCGATAGACATTGGGGCTTTGGCGCTTGACATCTTCAGCGCCCATGTACACCACGCATTCCAGACCGTAGCGTGCGCAGATGGTGGCAGTAGCCACGCCGTGCTGACCGGCTCCGGTCTCGGCAATGATGCGTGGCTTGCCCATGCGCTTGGCAAGCATGGCTTGACCAATCACATTGTTGATCTTGTGTGCGCCAGTGTGGTTGAGGTCTTCACGCTTCAGATAGATCTGCGCGCCGCCCATTTCCTGGGACATGCGGGCTGCGTGATAGACGGGCGAGGGGCGGCCAACAAAGTGTGCCAGTTCTGACTTGAATTCAGCGATGAACTCAGGGTCATTCTGGTATTTGGAGTAGGCATCGCGCAGTTCCGAGAGCGCGTGCGTGAGTGTCTCGCTGGCAAAACTGCCACCGTAGGGGCCGAAGTGGCCTTGAGCATCGGGATAGGAGTATTCGAACATCAGGATTAGGGGGCAATTTGGGCATCGGCAACGCGTACTGCGTCTACGAAGCGTTGAATCTTTTCAGCATCCTTGATGCCCTTGAGCGGCTTGCCGTCAGGGCTGTTGGCTTCTACGCCGGAGCTGACATCAACTGCCAAAGACTGGCAGCGGGGTCTGACTTGGCGAATGCCATCGGTCACGTTTGCAGGCGTAAGCCCACCAGACAAAACGAGGTGAGCGTTGACGCTTGTTGGAAGGAGTGACCAATTGAATGCTTTGCCTGCACCACCGTAGCCGTCCACATGGGCGTCTAACAAAATGGCCTGGGCCTGAGAGTATTGTTTTGCGTATTTTACGAGGTCAAAGTCCTTGGCGTCTTCGCCGAGGGGAATACGTGCTGCGCGCAGAAAGCGATGGCGCCCGTTTCCGGTCACTTGTGCGCACATTTCCGGTGTTTCATCACCGTGAAATTGCAGCAAAGCATGAGGAATCGCATGCACGGCAGCGGCGATGTGTTGCGCCTGTGCGTTGACAAACAAAAGCACAGGAGTGATGAAAGGCGGCAAACGCCGGGCCAGTTGGGCCGCACGCTCAAGGGTGACAGCCCGTGGACTTGGCGCATAGAGCACAAAACCCAAAGCGTCCACCCCAGCCGCGACCGCGGCATCCACATCGCATTCACGGGTCAGGCCGCAGACTTTGATTCGTGTGCGTGAAATAGAAGCTGTCGACACAGTATTCATAAGCGTTGGAGGCCAAGGCTGGGCCTAAGGTAGCCAGTCAAAGCCGGGCACATGATCGGGCAAACCCCACTTGGTATCGTAGCGTGGTCCCATGAAATACAAACCGTCAGGAGAAAAAGTGGGAGCAGCAACATCGCGAGAGCGTGCTCGTAACACTTGCTGAATCCAGGATGGTGGATGCTTGCCCTGGCCCACGTAGATCAGGCAGCCCATGATATTGCGAATCATATGATGCAAAAATGCATTGCCCTCAAACTCAAAGCGCCAGTAGCAACACTCCATGCCATGCACGCTTGCATCAATGAGCGTGCGACGAGCAATGTCGATGCGGTGCAGGTGCTTGACGGGGGTCAGTGCTTGGCAAGCTGATGCGCGGAACGACGTGAAATCGTGTTCGCCCACCAAATAGGAGGCTGCTTGCCGCATTGCATCGCCATCCAGGGTGTTGAATACCCAGCCCACACGACCATTCTCCACACTGGGGCGCACGGGGGACTGCAGCAGTACATAGGCATAGCGGCGTGACGTGGCGCAGGCGCGGCTGTGAAAGCTGTCAGGCACGGCTCGCGCCCATTGCACTGCAATGTCTGGCGGCAAGAAAGTATTGGTGCCACGCACCCATGAGCTGTCGGGACGGACGATGGGGGTGTCAAAGTGCACGACCTGCATCAGCCCATGCACGCCGGAGTCTGTCCGACCCGCGCACAGAGTGGACACGTCCTGAGTAGCAAAGCGGCCCAGGGCCGCTTCAAGTTTGTCTTGGATGGTGTTGCCATCCTTTTGGCTCTGCCAACCGTTGTACGTTTGGCCGTTGTAGCTCACCCCAAGGGCTAAGCGCATGTGGGCTCCTGCGCAAGCGGCAGCGCCGCTTCAGAAAAAATGCGGTGTATCAATCAATTTCAGACAGCATCTTTTGTGCTCGCTGCTTGAGTGGGCCGCTGGCTTCTGCCAGTACTTCTTCAATCAAGGCGCGGGCACCTTCGCTGTCGCCGATAGCGTTGAATTCCTGTGCCAAGTCCAGCTTGGTAGACAGGGGGTCATTGGGCAGATTGTGCACTGGCTCGGCAGGCGCTGCAGGCTCGGTATCAGCACCCAAGTCCAAATCAAGGGAACCCAGGTCAAAGTCCAGTCCATCTTGGGGCTCGGAGTCGTCTGGCGTCAAGAAAGGGTCGCTGGTCTGCGCAGTTTCTGAAGGCAACGGGCTTTCCAGGTCGATGTCCAGGCCTGAATCCAGTGTGAGATCGGGCTCTGGTGCGGCAGGGGCTGCTGCGGAGGCTTTGACGGAGGCATCAAAGCCCGATAGGTCCAAATCCAGATCATTTAGGTCGTGTGCGCTATGGCCCTCTTCCATTTGCGTGTCCTGCACCAAGGTGGGAGGGGCTTGCAAGGATTGGTCGGCAGTGACGTCCAGCCCACTGTCTAAGGTGCTGCTCAACTCCAGTCCAACATCATCAATGTCTTGCGTTTCGGTACTTGGACGTGAGGAGCTGGTCTGCTTCTCTAGATTGAAGTCGATTTCAGGGGGAGCCTGCACTGCCGCCGCTGCTGCGACAGCAGCGGGAGCTGCTGAGGAGCCCTTCTTGAGATTGGTGGGATCGACTGAAGTTGCGTCAATTGCAGATGCAAAAGCCGAAGAAGGCTTCTTACCTGTGTCGGCCGATTCTGCCGATGCGAAGAAAGGATGGGTGGGGTCCATTTGGCGCCCCATTTCGATCACGCGCAGCCACTCGGGGTCTTGATTGCCGCTGGTCGCTTGCATGCTGCGTGCAATGCTCTCAAGCGCCTTGATGTCATGGCGCTTGACGTAGATTTCCGCCAGCTTGACGTAGATGGACAGTCGATCAGGCTGACTGAGCAGCGCCTCCTTTAGAATTTCCTCTGCCTGTACATCTCTGCCATAAGCCAGATACACATCTGCTTCGGCAACCGGATCAACATCGCCCCCACCGTCAAGCTGGCTGGGCGAGTAAGCCATGGTGGTGGCACCCTCTTCTGAAGCACTCGTGTCTACCTGCTGCCCGCCGCTGCCACCAAAAAAGGAGTCAGGCTGCAACTGGCTATCCCCCATACTGGGATCGTGAGCGACCTGGGCAGCACGGCGACGCTTCCACGCGGTGTAACCCAACAACCCCAGGAGCAGTGCGACAAGACCAGCTCCCGCAGGAACCAGTGGGTTGCTCAGCAAAGACGGTTCAGGTTCAGGGGGGGGGGGAGGAACGACAGCCTTTGGTTTGGGTGCAGGCTTTGCAGGGGCTGGTTCAGCTGCTTTGGATGCACTGTCATCCACTGCTGCACTGGCAGTTTCAGCGGCTGCCGCTGCTGTGGCATTGGGTACTTCAACGGTAGGCGCAGCAGTGCCTGCTGTTTCGTTAGAAGACGCGGTTTGCGTTGCTTCTACGGCTGCCGGAGTTGCAGCAGATGCTGGTGCTGCGTCGGTGGCTGCAGGTGCAGTGGTCACAGAAGCCGTGGGTGTCGTGGAGCTTTGCGCCAGCTCATTGAGCTCTGCCAGATTGCGCTGTAATTCATTGAGGCGGCTGTCTTGGTCCTGAGCCTGTTTTTGTTCTGCGAGCTGGGCTTCAGCGACAGCATTCTGTACAGCGCCTTTGGAAAGTGTCAGCTTGTCAGGAGTCTCTGCGGAAGGACGTGTTTCTGCCACGTTGGCTTGCACCTGGCCGCTGGAGCTGCGGTCAGCAGCTTGCACTTCTGCTTGAGGTGCCTTGGCGGCCAAGCTGCGACGGTAGGCATTGAAGTCACGACTTTGGGCTGCCACGATCTGACGGGCTTCACTGGCGGAGGTCTCAAGCGCCTGGTCACGGCTAGGCATTTGCACGACGGCGCCTGCGCGGATACGGTTGACGTTGCCGTTGATGAATGCCTTGGGATTGCTGCGCAACATGGCTACCAGCATTTGATCCAGCGAAACTCCTGATGGACGGTTGGCATTGGCAATGCGTCCGGCTGTATCGCCTGCACGAACCTGGACATTGCTAGCCACATCACTCGAGTCAGTGTTCGAAGACTCAGGGGGGGGGATTGGCGTGCTGCGCTGGCGTGGGGCACTGGCAGCACGGTTATTAGGAGGAGTGACAGATACAGAGGGCGCCGCTACTTGTGGCGCAGTGGTGATCACTGGGCTTGTGCGTTGTGAAGCAGGAGGATCCAGCAGCATGGTGTAGCTGCGAACCAGGTGCCCTGTGCTCCATTGCGTCTCCAGAACCAAGTCCACAAAAGGCTCTTGAATGGGGGAACTGCTGGTCAGGTGCAGACTGGTAGTCCCATCAGCGTTGCGTTGAAGCTGCACCTGGATAGACCGCGCAGCTGCACTGAAATCCATGCCTTGGGCATGAAACACTTCTGCAGAAGCGATTCGCGCCACCAAGCTGTCAATCTCTGCAGTCGTTGCTTGCGGAATGGTAATTTCGGCGTTCAGCTTTTCGCCCAGAGCAGAACGGACATTGAGTGGGCCCAACGCTAGTGCGGACGCATCGGTGGTTGTCAGTGCAGCAGATACAAAGGCGGCTGCGGCCAAGGCTGAAAGTTTCCAACGATGCATGTTTTGGGTCACGTCCAAATGTTGTGCCGAAGTGAGGACGGCGGTTGTTCTTATCGAAGTACCGCACTCAGGCTCTCCTGCGGATGGTGGTACTGACAAAGACATTAGCAGTATTGCCAGGGGGTGACAAGCAAAGCCAAAGTGCGAAAAAACATGGCCTCCCACGAGAAAGCCTTGTCAGGCTGTGATTATGACAAGCTGTACCGCTTGCGATTGACAAGGATGCGGTCATCCTGCTTCACAGCAAAGAATTGAAGCCTTGTATTGCTTTAAGTCCGGGGACGGTTCGTGTTATGAATGGTTATTGTTGTGTGATGACGACAAGGCAGCAGCGCCCTGAACATGAAAAAAGGAAGCCAGAGCTTCCTTTTTTCATGTTCAGGCAAAGCCTTGTTCACTTGGCCAGCAAGATGCGCAACATGCGGCGCAGGGGCTCCGCAGCGCCCCACAGCAGTTGGTCACCAATGACGAAAGCAGACAGATATTCACCGCCCATGTTCAGCTTGCGCACGCGACCCACAGCGACTTCAAGGCCACCAGTCGTGGCGGCTGGTGTCAGCTCCTTGACGGTTTCAGCGCGGTCGTTAGCCACGAACTTGACCCAAGGATTACCACCCTTGATCAGTGCTTCGATCTCTTCCAAAGGCAAATCCTTCTTCAGCTTCAATGTCAGCGCCAAAGAGTGGCAGCGCATGGCGCCGATGCGTACGCACAGGCCATCGACCGGAATTGTCGCTTCTGTGCCGAGGATCTTGTTGACTTCGGCCTGACCTTTCCATTCTTCCTTGGATTGGCCGTTGGGCAGTTGTACGTCGATCCAGGGAATCAGACCACCAGCCAAAGGGGCCCCGAAGAACTCGGTAGGCACGTCGGTGCGGATGGTTTGTGCCACCTTACGGTCGATATCCAAAATGGCGGATGCTGGTGTGGCCAGTTCATCGGCCACAGCGGCGTGCACCACACCCATGCCTTTGAGCAGTTCGCGCATGTGGTTCGCACCGCCACCCGAAGCTGCTTGGTAGGTCATGGAGGACACCCATTCCACCAGGCCAGCCTTGAACAGGCCTCCCAGGCCCATGAGCAAAATGGAGTTGGTGCAGTTGCCGCCAATCCAGTTCTTGCCTCCGGCAGCCAGCTTCTTCTGAATCAGGTCGTCGTTGACCGGGTCCAGCACGATGACAGCATCGTCTTCCATACGCAGCGAAGATGCTGCGTCAATCCAGTGACCATTCCACCCTGCAGCGCGGATTTTGGGGAAGACTTCCTTGGTGTAGTCGCCGCCCTGACAGGTGATGATGATGTCGCACTTGGACAGTTCGGAGATGTCATTAGCGTCCTTCAGCTCGGTATGCACCGTAGCCATGGCAGGAGCCTTGCCGCCAGCGTTGGAGGTGGAGAAGAACACGGGCTCGATCAGCGCGAAGTCACCTTCGGCCTGCATGCGGTCCATCAAAACGGAACCGACCATGCCACGCCAGCCCACCAAACCTACCAATTGCTTGCTCATTTTGAAACGCCCTTAAAAGAAGTTGCGAAGACAGATGTATTAGCTCAATCTGGCTTTCTGCAGCCGGCTCGTCTGGCCGGTAAAAGGGCGCGCGACGAACCGGGCTGTGTCAGCCTTTAATCGTCGTAATGGTTGCCGCGCACGCAGTCACGCCTGCCAGCAAGGCAGTTGTCATTGAGACGGCGGTGATGGACATGGCAAACATGATTTTGAAATTGTAGCTTAACTAATGCGGCTTTAGAGAAACTAATCTCTGCACACTGCGCGCCGCCGTTCGTTGTAGTGGCATTGTGGCGGCAAAAGCCTGTCACAACACCTGAAATTTGCTTTGCAGGGATTAGCTGCGCGAAAAAGGCCGCGTGCATGGATGAGAAACACGCGGCTTGGGATGCTTACAGGGCAGCCAATGCTGCAACGACCGCATCGCCCATTTCGCGGGTGGAGACTTTGGTCGTACCTTCGCTGTAGATATCAGCGGTGCGCAGTCCATCGGCCAACACTTTTTGCACGGCAGCTTCGATCTTCTGCGCAGCAGCTTCCTGGTTCAACGAGAAGCGCAGCATCATGGCAGCCGACAAGATGGTTGCCAGGGGGTTGGCGATGCCTTTGCCAGCAATGTCCGGAGCAGAACCGTGGCTGGGCTCGTACAGGCCTTGCTTTTTATCGTTCAGCGATGCCGAGGGCAGCATGCCAATGGAGCCAGTCAGCATGGAGGCTTCGTCGGAAAGGATGTCTCCAAACATATTGCCAGTGACGACCACGTCAAAGCGCTTGGGTTCCTTGACCAGTTGCATGGCGGCATTGTCGACATACATGTGATCCAACGTGACGTCGGGGTACTGCTGGGCAACTTCGGAGACTACGTCTTTCCACAGTTGGAAGGTTTCCAGCACATTCGACTTGTCAACGCTGGTCACGCGCTTGTTGCGCTTTTGTGCAGCCTGGAAGGCAACGTGCGCGATGCGCTCGATTTCGGGGCGAGAGTAGCGCATGGTATCGAACGCTTCTTCGCTGCCAGGAAAGTGCCCATCGGGGGCGCTGCGGCGACCGCGTGGCTGACCAAAATAGATGTCCCCTGTCAGCTCTCGGATGATGAGAATGTCCAGGCCAGCGACCAGTTCAGGCTTGAGGCTGGAAGCGTGGGTCAACTCTTTGTAGCAGATTGCCGGACGGAAGTTCGCAAACAGACCCAAAGCCTTGCGCAGGCCCAGAATGGCTTGCTCGGGGCGCAGGGGGCGATCCAGTGTGTCGTACTTCCAGTCACCCACTGCGCCAAACAAGATGGCATCGGCTTCCTGCGCCAGCTTCAGGGTCGCAGGTGGCAGGGGATGGCCCGCTGCTTCATAGCCAGCGCCGCCCACGGGCGCAGTTTCCATCTGCAGATCCAAGTCCAGCGCGTTGAGCACCTTCACGGCTTCTGCAACGATTTCCGGGCCGATGCCATCTCCTGGCAAAACTGCAATTTTCATGTTGTTCCTCGACGTTAGAAAACTGCCGGTGCTGTGTGTTGAGCAGGGACAGAGGGGATCCGCAAGCTCAGCGCACCGCACGGGCAGCGTATTTATTTATAGATGTTGTAGTTGTTTCAAGCCTGTACCAAGCTGCGCGACAGCCAGGGCTTTTGAGCCAGGCGTTCAGCTTCAAAGGCCTTGATCTTGTCAGCGTGACGCATGGTCAGGCCAATGTCGTCAAAGCCGTTAAGCAAGCAGTACTTGCGGAAAGGAATGACATCAAAGGCAATTTCTTCGCCTTGAGGGCGCACGATGACCTGGCGCTCCAGATCAATCGTCAGTTCGTAGCCTGGGAAGGCTTTGACTTCGTTGAACAGCAGGTCAATCGTGGCTTCTGGCAATACGATGGGCAGCAAGCCATTCTTGAAGCTGTTATTGAAGAAAATGTCGGCAAAGCTGGGTGCCAGAATGGCGCGGAAACCATATTGGTCAAGCGCCCAGGGCGCATGTTCACGGCTGGAGCCGCAGCCAAAATTTTTGCGTGTCAGCAAGATGCTGGCACCTTTGTAGCGAGGCTGGTTCAGCACAAAGTCCGGATTGGGCTTGCGCTGCTCTTCTGGCACACCGGGCTCACCAGGCTGGTCCAGATAGCGCCATTCATCGAATGCGTTCACGCCAAAGCCGGTCTTCTTGATCGACTTCAGAAACTGCTTGGGAATGATGGCGTCGGTGTCGACGTTCTCGCGATCCATGGGGGCGACAAGGCCCTTGTGTACGGTGAATTTTTGCATGACGTTCGAAGGTGTTCGGTTGCCAGATTAGCGGGCTGCGCGCTCAATGGCGCTACCGGCTTGCTGCACGTCCTGACCAATGCCCTGGACAGTGTTGCAAGCGCCCAAAGTAAAGGCCAAGCCGATCAAAAGAATCGTGAAGGAAGGCTTCATGGTGTGGCTCGCGAAGTCAGAGTAGAAAACAAGATTATGTGAACTTGCGGATGTTGTCGACGTGAGTGGGGCAGCTGCGCATATCGGTTCATTAAGGGTCTAGCCCATCCAGGCTCTGACGAGATGATTGGGAGTGAGCCAACTTGACAGCTGGACGAGTGAGGGAAACAAGGCCAAGGTCATAAAAAAACCGAGTGCCATAACGGCAATGCATGTTGTTCTGGCTTGGCAGATGGTTCCGAGTTCAAAGACAAGGCTGATGATGCACAACACAGCCAAAGGCACAGAGAAGATGAAAAGGTAGATGAGAATCGGATAAATGTTTCCCGCAGCTAAAAAAGCGATGGTCCCAATAAAAGGAGAGAAAAACGACATCAGAATGCAAAAGAGCTTAGGCATTTGTGGCACGTTGAGCTCGATATCTGCTTGCTCTAATTTGGGGCGTTTCATCTCTCGGCCTTGATGCTTTCTCAGCTAAAGCGTCGGATGTCCACAAAGTGACCGTGAATGGCAGCAGCAGCAGCCATGGCAGGGCTGACTAGGTGGGTGCGGCCACCAGCGCCTTGTCGGCCTTCGAAATTGCGGTTGGAGGTCGATGCGCAGCGCTCACCGGGCTCCAGGCGGTCTGCATTCATGGCCAGGCACATGGAGCAACCGGGTTCGCGCCACTCAAAACCTGCGGCCTTGAAAATCTGGTCCAGGCCTTCGCGCTCAGCCTGTTCTTTCACCAGACCAGAGCCAGGCACCACCATGGCCAGCTTGATGTTCTTGGCCACTTTCTGCCCCAGTTTCTTCACCACAGCTGCAGCTTCGCGCATGTCTTCGATACGGCTGTTGGTGCAGGAGCCAATGAATACCTTGTCGACAAAAATGTCGTTCAAAGGCTTGCCGGGCTCCAGCGCCATATAGGTCAGCGCACGCTCAATCGCGCCGCGCTTGTTCGGGTCCTGTTCCTTGTCTGGATCGGGCACGATGGCGTCAATGCCCAGCACCATTTCAGGAGAAGTACCCCAGGTGACTTGTGGCACGATTTCAGCAGCATTGAGTTCGACCACACGGTCGAATTGCGCATCGTCATCGGAGTGCAGTGTCTTCCAGTACGCCACAGCGGCATCCCATTCGGCGCCGGTTGGGGCCAAAGGCCGACCTTTGACATAGTTGATGGTTTTGTCATCCACAGCCACCAAGCCGGCGCGTGCACCGCCTTCAATGGCCATGTTGCACACAGTCATGCGGCCCTCAATGCTGAGATCACGAATGGCTTCGCCTGCAAACTCGATGGTGTAGCCGGTACCGCCTGCCGTACCAATCTTGCCGATGATGGCCAGCACGATATCTTTGGCAGTCACACCAGGTGCGACCTTGCCGTTCACTTTGACCAGCATGTTCTTGGCCTTTTTGGCCAAGAGAGTCTGGGTAGCCATCACATGCTCGACCTCGGATGTGCCAATGCCATGCGCCAGCGCACCGAATGCTCCGTGGGTGGAGGTGTGGCTGTCACCGCACACCACAGTCATGCCGGGCAGAGTAGCGCCTTGCTCAGGGCCCATCACGTGAACAATGCCCTGGCCTTTATCCATGAAGGGGAAGAAGGCTGCTGCGCCAAACTCGGCAATATTGCTGTTGAGTGTGGTGATCTGTTCCTTGCTGATAGGGTCTTCAATACCGTCATAACCACGCTCCCAGCCATTGGTAGGCGTGTTGTGATCGGCCGTGGCTACCACGGAGCTGATGCGCCACAGCTTGCGACCCGCCATGCGCAGGCCTTCAAAAGCCTGCGGACTGGTCACTTCGTGCACGAGGTGACGGTCAATGTACAGAATGGATGTGCCGTCTTCCTCGGTGTGGATGACGTGCTCATCAAAAATCTTGTCGTAAAGGGTGCGTCCCATAATTTGTTCTCTTCGTGGGTTGGGAAGTTGTCTCTTGAAATTTTAGGCAACAGCCTTGGATGTAGGCACCCAGCCTTTGCCGAGGTGTTCCACCAGCAAACGCGATGTCACAGGCAGCGCATCAAAGTCACGAGCCACCAGACTCAAGGTGCGTTGCGCCCAGCTGTCAGTCAAAGGCACACTCTTCAAATTGCCCACGCCGTGCATGAGCTCAAACGCACGATCGGGGATCAGGCCAACACCCAGTCCGTTGTCAATCATGCGGCACATTGCATCCAGGCTTGTGACCTGAATACGCTGATGCAAGGGATGGCCAGAGCGTGCGGCCGCACCGCGCATGGCCAGGCTGATGGAGCTGCCACCGTGCAGGCCTACGATGTCCCACTCCAGCACTTCCTCAAAAGAAATGGCGTCGCGCTGAGCAAGCTCATGATCTTGAGGTACGACGAGCACCAGGTTATCTGTGCGGTAAGGGCGGGTTTGCAGGCCGTTGGTATTGGCTTGGCCCATGTTGCAGATGCCGATATCAGCCGTGCCTTCCTGCACGGCTTGCAGCACGTCGGCAGAAAGATGTTCCTGCAAGTCAATCTTGATCTGTGGATGCTCCTTGCTGAAGGCGCCCAAGTCCTCTGGCAGGAACTGCACAATCGCCGAGATGGTGGCATGCACGCGGACATGTCCGCGTACACCATCAGCATATTCCGAGAGCTCGCCTTGCATGCGTTCCAGTCCGTACAGCACATTGCGAGCGTGATGTAACAGGCTTTCGCCGGCGGGTGTCAAAGTCACGCCGCGGCTGTGGCGATACAGGAGTGCCGTGTCTACGGCGGCTTCCAGATCTGACAGGCGTTTGCTGACTGCGGAAGCGGCAATGTATTCACGCTCGGCAGCGCGACCAATACTGCCAAGCTCACACACAGCGACAAACAGCTGCAGCGAGGTTAGGTCGATTCGGCGTGCAAAACTGCGTTCGGAATTTTTCATGGCGGGGAACTCTTTTTCAGTCTTCTCGTTTTGAGAAGTTAAAAGTATTTTCTCACCATATTTATGCCTTTGTCATCGCGCAATGCGAAGTCTGGAGGCATGAAAGCACCATTAAAGCCTTCGTGATCTGCGATGGCTTGCTTGGGTTATATGGGTTTATCAACAAGGAAGTCCAAACCTGTCTACTCCAGACAGCAGCAGTGATAGGCATGCGGAGTGTCTGGGCCATCAAAAAACGCCAGTCCTGTTTGAGGAGCTGGCGCTGTGGCTTGCAAGCTGCCTGCGTACGCAGGCAGAGTGGCTTCGTTTAGAAGTTGTAGCGCAGATTCACGCCGGTGCTCCAATTGCGTCCTGGCGCGGATTCATAAAAACGTCCGTTGCCATCATTGACGATGGCCGAACCTATATACTGGCGATCGAACAGGTTGTCAACACGAGCAAAGGCGTTGAGCGTCCAGGCTCCCAGGTCTTTGGTGTAGCCCACACTCGCTGATGCAATCGTGAAGCCGGGGGCTGCGGCAGTGTTGTCATCATTGACAAAGACTTTGCTGGCGTGCTGCGCCGAAAGGCCCATGCGCCATTGCGCTGCGGGGCGAAAGTTCACGCCCACAAATGCGTTGTGTTTGGACAGGCCGGGCAGCATATTGTCTGCAGTATCACCCTCGCGGAATTTGGCGTTCAAGTATGTGTAGGCAGCTTGCACGTCCCATTGGCGCGAGAGCTGGATGTCGGCTTGCAGCTCTGCTCCGAAGCGGTGTGTCTTGCCTGCATTACGGTAGGCGGTGCGGCCACCCAGTGAGGCATCGCTGACGATTTCGTCCTTGGTGCTCGAATAGAACACCGCAGTGCTCCACATGCCTTTGATGTCGCCTGTGAGGCGTTGGCGATAGCCCAACTCGTACTGGGTGCTGACGCTGGGTTGCAGCGCAAGATTCAAGCCGCCGGTGAAGTCCGGGCGGTATGAAAGCTCGGCAAATGTAGGGGTCTCGAAGCCTCGACCTGCACTGGCGTACACCGTATCGTTGGGTGTGAGCTGGTGCGACAGCGCAACCACGGGCAGGGCCTTGCTGTGGGTGACATTGCCGGAGTCATCAGGGTTGCCTGCTCGGATATAGCTGTCATCGGATTCGAATTTGACACGGCTATAGCGCATGCCGGTATCCAGCGTCCAGGTAGGGCTCAGCTTCCACGTGGCCTGGATATAGGGGTCTACATTGCGGATGGTGTTTTTTTCATCGCGCTTCAACTCACCTTTGACTCCGGTGGCGGTAGGTGCATTCACGTCACCGACATAGTTCTTATAGCCTTGGCGGTCTTCCCGCACATAGTCCAGAGCCAGGCCTGCAGTCACTGTCACGGGGATGGGGGCATCTTCAAACTTGCCGGTCCAGCGAGCATCCAGGCCTGCATAGTCACGCGACATGTCGATCACACCGCCTGCATGCTTGGCATTTTCTTGAATAGCGTAGCCTGTAGCAGGATTCTTCAATGGAATCGATTGGTACTGCTCCATGGAGCGATGACCAGCATAAGCTGTCAATGCCATGCTGTGATTGGCGTTCAGGCGACGTTCGTAAGTGGCACCAATTTGTGTCTGCTCCAGCGACTTGCGGGTGTTGAATGTTTCTGCCACGCCGGAGGATTGACGAGGTCTGGCGCGGTACTGTTCCCATGTCAGGCCCTGGGGATCCTGCGCATCCGACTTCATCGTGTTGGCGGTGACAGTCAGGCGCGCGTCATCACCAATGGCGGTGCTGAGCTTGGCGTTGGCCGTATTACGATCGGCAGCACTATGGTCGCGGTAGCCATCGGCCAGGAAACGGCTGGCACTGACCACATAGCTCAGGCCCTGAGCAGTTTGTCCGCCTGCCTTGGCTGCAAAGCGTTTTTGACCATCGCTGCCAAAGTTCACGCCACTTTCTACAAATGGGCGGCCTTCCGGTGCTTCGGTAAACACGCTGAGCACGCCGCCTGCCGAGTTGCCATACAACGCCGAGTAGGGGCCGCGCAGCACTTCAACGCGCTCCATGCTGGCAATGTCGATATGCGAGAGTGAACCCTGGCCATCAGGCATGGTGGCGGGAATACCGTCCACATACAGGCGTACACCACGCACACCAAAGGTGGAGCGAGCGCCATAGCCGCGTATGGACAATTGCAGGTCTTGTGCATAGTTCTGGCGGTTTTTGACTTGCAAGCCTGGCACGCCCGCCAAACCTTCGGAGAGGTTGACCTGCATTTGTTGATCACGCACCTGCTCACCGTCCAGCACAGTTGCGGAGGTGGGCAGCGTCTGCAGGCTGTAGTTGCCTGCGGCTGAGCGTACCTCGATTGCGTCCAAGGTGGGTGGTGTGGTTTGTGCGTGGGCCGTCAGCATCAGGCCACCAAGCAGTGCAGTGACAGCGTGGCTTAGAACGGACGGGGTGAAAGCAGGCATGGTGTGAACTTCCATGAAAACAGCAGAAAAATTCAATGTTGGTTGGCAGAGTGTGTGGCTAGCTCAGCAATCTGTCCCCAAGCCATCGGGCACGCATGTGGTGGGGGTGGTTTTGGGACAGTGCACAGGGCTTGTGAAAAAGGGTGGCCTTTGGCCACCCTTTGTGCGTTTGCTTTACTTCTTCGGCAAAGCGTAGGCGATCACATAGTCCCCCTTTTCCGTAGTCATGCGTGCGCCACCTGCAGAGATCACTACAAACTGGCGCCCCGATTCGGGTGACAGGTAAGACATGGGAGCAGCTTGGGCGCCCACAGGCATGCGGTGTTTCCACACTTCCTGGCCTGTCTTGTTGTCGAAGGCTCGGAAATAGCGGTCCATGGAGCCGGCAAAGAAGGTCAGACCACCGGCCGTGGCAATCGGGCCAGCCAGTGAAGGCATGCCTATGGGCATGGGTACATCCACTGTGACGCCGCCCATCTTTGAGCCAGCAACGGTTCCCAGCGGAACTTGCCAGGCGATTTGCCTGGTGTTCATATCAATCGCGGTCAGGTTGCCCCACGAAGGCTGATGGCAAGGCAAGCCCAGGAAGGAGTTGAAGGCACCACGGATGGACTGGTAAGGTGTGCCCACTTGCAAGTGCGTCGCCCAGCCAGACTTGTGGCCGCCATCTCCGGCCTTCAGCTTCGCCAGCTGGTCAGCTGCGGTGTCCTGGGGTGCCAAGAAGCCAATCTGCGGCATGCGCATGTCGTTGACGATGTACATATTGGTACGTGGGTCAAACGCATGACCACCCCAGTTGAAGCCGCCGTAGTAACCGGGGTAGATCAAAGTGGGTTCGGTGGTCAGCTTGGTGTAGGGGCCGTCGTAACGCAGCTTCTTATACTGAATGCGGCAGTACAGCTGGTCAAACATGGTGGCGCCCCACATGTCTTTTTCCTGCATGTCCATCGGTGCCACCTGGGGCATGCCGACCGACCAAGGCTGAACGTCAGACGTGGCATCGCCTTCCTGGAATTCCTTGGGTGCGGGGAGGTCCTTGACTTCAGCCAACGGCTTGCCGTTGGTACGGTCCAGCAGGAACAACTGGTGGGTCTTGGTGGCTGCCACCAACGCCTTGTTCACACCGCCGTTGCCGTCAGGCAAATCCATCAGTGTGGGAGGCGTGCCGTTGTCGTAGTCCCAGGTGTCCATGTACAGGGTCTGGAACTTCCAGGCTTCTTTGCCGGACTTGCCCTGGATGGCCACGATGGTGGTGGCGTACTCGTTCATCTTGGGCGTACGGTGTGCGCCCCAGAAGTCCGGCGTGGCGTTGCCCAAGGGCAGATAGATCAAGTCCAGTTCAGGGTCATAGGAACCGTTGGACCAGAAATTGGGGGTACCACGGGTGTAGGTCTGGCCTTCAGGGGGCAGCTTGGTGATTTCGGCATTGCCCAAATCCCATGCCCAGTCGAGCGAACCGTCAACCAGGCTATAGGCTCGCACGACACCGGATGGCTGGTCGGTTTGGCGACCATCCCAGACCCATCCACCGATGATCACGCGGTCACCAGCCACCAGGGGTTGTGAAGTGGGCATGTAGTAGAACTGCTGGTACTCGCCCATGCCCACGCTTAGGTCGGTATAGCCCTTGCCAGTGTCGCCAAAGTTTTGGCACACCGCGCCAGTTTGTGCATCCAGCGCCCACAGGCGGCCATCCTTGTCGGTGGTGATGATGCGTGCTTCGCACTGTGCAGGCTTGGCTGCAGTGTTGGTCTTCTTAGCGGTCTGGAACGCAGGCACTTCATAGTAGGCCACGCCACGGCAGCGGCTCCACCACTTGTTTTCGTTGGTCTTGGGGTCAAACACCCACTTTTCTTCGCCGGTTTCGGCGTTCAATGCAATCACCTTGTTCTGGGGGGTGCACAGGTACAAGGAATCGCCCACCTGGATGGGCGTGTTCTGGTCTTCGTTGCCGCCGCCAGTCTGTGCGCCGGTACGATAGGTCCAGGCTACTTCCAGTTCATTGACGTTGTTGGTATTGATCTGGTCAAACGCTGCAAAGCGCTGGTTGCCGGCATCGCCGCCGTAGTATTTCCAGCTGTTGTGTTCGCTTTTGGCATCGGTCACGGCGCCGAGGTCATTGACGATATCCACGCCCTTTCTGGCCGTGTTTTCAATGACATTGTGCGGTGTTGTCAGGGAAGCCGCACCCGCGGCTAACACCACAGCCTGTATGGCCACCGCAGGAAGTGCGATGTTCTTTGCATTAGGGCGCAAAGCGCGCATGGCCAGAGCCGCGATCACGCCCAGAACCAGTACGGGAGCCAAGCGGGGTACCAAGCCCCAGAATGTGGTGCCCACTTCCGCCAGTGACCAAATGGCCGTGCCAATCACGACGACCAAATACAGCAGGCCGCCTTCTGCTTTGGCACGGACCAGCAAGACACCGGAAATGAGAGTGGCAGCACCGGCGAACACGTAGTACCAGGATCCGCCGAGGGACATGAGGCGGATGCCGCCAATCAACAGTACCAGGCCAATCAGGGTGAGTACTGCGCCAAAAATGCGCGGCCACACAGGGCCGCTTGCATTCGGGCTAAGGTTTGACATAGAAAAAAATCCACTTGAGGTAATAAGTGGCGGGATTCTAGGAAGTACAGCGCATATCTGCTGAGCATGTCTTCTATAAGAGCGGCAGGATTTTCTTGCGCGATGAAAATTTGTATTTCTCTCAGCGATCAAGGGTAAACCCTGTGCTTCAAGTGTCTGATGTTGTTTGTTTTTATTGTTTTTCAGTAAAGAATGAAGCATCAGTAATATTTGCAAAACCTTGCTCGTACATTGGTCTTAACTGTCGTGAAGAGCTTTGTCTCGCATAAAAAAACCCTGCCTAAGCAGGGTCGGTATGCAAATATTGCTTTTAAGAAAATTAGCTGAAAAAGCGCTTGAGCTTGTCTGTCCAGCTTTCACCATTGGGGGAATGCTTGGCACCGCCTTTTTTCAGTGACTCTTCCAGTTCACGCAGCAACTTGCGTTGGTATTCGGTGAGTTTCACCGGTGTTTCCACCACGATGTGACAGTACAGGTCGCCGGGATAGCTGGAGCGCACACCCTTGATACCCTTGCCGCGCAGGCGGAACTGTTTTCCGGCCTGTGTACCTTCGGGAATATCGATCGCAGCTTTGCCCTGCAGTGTCGGCACCTCGATCTCGCCCCCCAAAGCTGCAGTGATGAAGCTCACCGGCACCTGGCAGTGCAGGTCATCGCCTTCACGCTCGAAGATGTCGTGTTCCTTGATGCGAATTTCGATGTACAGGTCACCCGGAGGGCCTCCATTCATGCCTGGCTCACCGTTGCCGGTGGAGCGAATGCGCATGCCGTCATCAATGCCTGCTGGAATCTTCACCTCCAGCGTCTTTTGGCGCTTGATCTTGCCTTGTCCGCTGCAGGCTGTGCAGGGCTCAGGAATGATCTTGCCAGTGCCGCGGCAATGCGGGCAGGTTTGCTGCACGCTGAAAAAGCCCTGGCGCATCTGAACCGATCCCTGACCACCGCAGGTAGTACAAGTCTTGGGGCTGGTGCCAGGCTTGGCGCCGCTGCCGTGACAGGTGTCGCATGCCTCCCAGCTGGGAATGCGAATCTGCGCATCCTTGCCCTTGGCGGCTTCCTCCAGCGTGATTTCCATGGAGTAGCTCAGGTCGTTGCCACGGTAGACCTGACGGCCTCCTCGTGCACCACCAGCACGGCCACCGCCGAACATGTCGCCAAAGATATCGCCAAAGGCTTCTGCAAAACCGCCACCGCCAAAGCCTGCGCCGCCGCCCATGCCATTGTTCGGGTCCACACCAGCGTGGCCATATTGGTCATAGGCCGCGCGTTTTTGGCTGTCCGAGAGCATCTCGTAGGCCTCTTTGACCTCCTTGAAACGCTCTTCGGCTTCCTTGGATTTCTCACCCTGATTTCGGTCAGGGTGGTATTTCATTGCCAACTTGCGGTAGGCTTTTTTCAATTCTTCGTCCGAGGCGTTCTTTGTCACGCCGAGGACTTCGTAAAAGTCGCGTTTGGACATTGGTATTTACTGCCGGTAAAAAACAGGAACGCCGCGCAAGTCGCCTTGAGAGGCGGCAGCGCGGCGGCAAGCGGTCAGGAATGCCGCTGCGTCCAAATTACTTCTTCACTTCCTTGACTTCGGCATCCACGATGTCGTCGTCGCTCGCACCAGCGGGCTTGGCCTGCGCTGCGTCTGCTGCAGCCTCGGCACCAGCACCGCCTGCAGCAGCTGCTTGAGATTCGGCATACACCTTCTCGCCCAGCTTTTGGCTGGCAGTCATCAAGGCAGTGGTCTTGGCTTCGATGGCGTCCTTGTCTTCGGTCTTCAAAGCTTCTTCCAACTCCTTCACGGCAGCTTCAATAGCCTCCTTTTCGGCTGCTTCCAGCTTGTCACCGTGCTCACCCAGGCTCTTCTTGATGCTGTGAACAGCGGCTTCGCCCTGGTTCTTGGCCTGCACCAGCTCCAGCTTCTTCTTGTCGTCGGCTGCGTTCAGTTCCGCATCCTTGACCATTTGCTGGATTTCCTCTTCCGACAAACCGGAGTTGGCCTTGATGGTGATCTTGTTTTCCTTGCCAGTACCCTTGTCCTTGGCAGAAACGTTCAAGATGCCGTTGGCGTCAATGTCAAAGGTCACTTCGATCTGAGGCACGCCACGTGGAGCGGCTGGAATGCCTTCCAGATTGAATTCACCCAGTGCCTTGTTGCCCGAAGCCATTTCACGTTCGCCCTGGAACACCTTGATAGTCACGGCAGGCTGGTTGTCGTCTGCAGTGGAGAAGGTCTGTGCGAACTTCGTGGGAATCGTGGTGTTCTTGGTGATCATCTTGGTCATGACGCCGCCCAGGGTTTCGATACCCAGAGACAGAGGTGTCACGTCCAGCAGCAGCACGTCAGAGCGGTCGCCTGCCAGAACCTGGCCTTGCACGGCAGCACCGACGGCCACGGCTTCGTCAGGGTTCACGTCCTTGCGAGGATCCTTGCCGAAGAATTCCTTGACCTTCTCTTGCACCTTGGGCATGCGGCTCATACCACCCACCAGGATCACGTCCTGAATGTCAGATACAGAGATGCCTGCGTCCTTGATGGCAGTGCGGCATGGAGCGATGGTGCGCTCGATCAGGTCTTCCACCAGGCTTTCCAGCTTGGCGCGGGTCAGCTTGATGTTCAGGTGCTTGGGGCCAGTTGCATCAGCGGTGATGTAAGGCAGGTTGACGTCGGTCTGTGCTGAGTTGGACAGCTCGATCTTGGCCTTTTCCGCCGCTTCCTTCAGGCGTTGCAGAGCCAGCACGTCCTTGGACAGATCCACGCCTTGTTCTTTCTTGAACTCGGCAATGATGTAGTCAATGATGCGCTGGTCGAAGTCTTCGCCGCCCAGGAACGTGTCGCCGTTGGTTGACAGCACTTCAAACTGCTTTTCGCCATCCACATCAGCAATTTCGATGATGGACACGTCAAAGGTGCCGCCACCCAGGTCATACACGGCAATCTTGCGGTCGCCCTTGCCCACCTTGTCCAGGCCAAAAGCCAGAGCAGCAGCAGTAGGCTCGTTGATGATGCGCTTGACTTCCAGCCCAGCGATGCGGCCCGCGTCCTTGGTGGCTTGGCGCTGTGCGTCGTTGAAGTATGCAGGCACGGTGATCACGGCTTCAGTCACAGCCTCGCCCAGGAAGTCCTCGGCGGTCTTCTTCATCTTGCGCAGTACCTCGGCAGAGATTTGGGGAGGCGCCAGCTTTTGACCACGCACTTCAACCCAGGCGTCACCGTTGTCAGCCTTGGTGATGGTAAAAGGCATCAGGTCGATGTCCTTTTGCACTTCCTTCTCATCAAACTTGCGGCCGATCAGACGCTTGGCTGCGTAGATGGTGTTCTTGGGGTTGGTGACTGCCTGGCGCTTGGCCGATGCACCAACCAAGATTTCGCCGTCTTCCTGGTAGGCAATGATCGAAGGCGTGGTGCGTGCACCTTCGCTGTTTTCGATCACGCGAGTTGTGTTGCCTTCCATAATGGCAACGCAGCTGTTGGTTGTGCCCAGGTCAATACCGATGATTTTGCCCATTTGAATGCTCCGAATACTGAAATGTTGGTTTGATTGGCTTGTAACTAGGGGTGAACACTAGGTTTTCAAGCCATATCGTTGAATTAATTTGCGCTGTGTGCTTATGCACTTACTTTGGGGCCGCCACGGTGACCAGGGCGGGGCGCAGTACGCGATCTGCAATCAGATAGCCCTTTTGCAGCACGGTCACAATGGTGTTGGCTTCTTGTTCGGCTGGCACCACCGAAATGGCTTGGTGCTGGTGCGGATCAAACTTGCTGCCCGCCTCAGGCGCCACGATCACCACCTTGTTACGCTCCAGAGCATGTTGCAGTTGGCGCAAGGTGGCGTCCGTGCCTTCGCGCAATTGCTCCGAGGTTGCATTCTGGATGGCCAGTGCTGCGTCCAGGCTGTCACACACAGGCAGCAGGCTTTCTGCAAAGCTCTCGATGCCGAATTTTCGGGCTTTGCTGACTTCTTCGTCTGCGCGGCGGCGCATGTTTTCAGCATCAGCCTTGGCACGCAGGTACTGGTCTGCCATTTCGGCGTTTTTCGCCTTCAACTCGTTCACCTCGGCTTGCAGTCGAGAGATTTCGTCGGCCACATTAGCGGCCATCGCAGCTTCGACTTCCTCGGGGGATGCGTCTACAGGGGCTACGTGGGACGTGTTTGTTTGTTCTGACATGTGGATAGCGTCTCTAAAGAGTGAACCTTGCCAGTTCACATGGGGGCGGCTTTCAGTCTTTCAAGAGCTGTGTCGCCAAAGGGTATTTCGAAGCGCCGAGTGTACAAGGCTAGAGGGAGTGTCTATAATCTTGCGTTTTGCCTTGCCCCACCGCTACAGGCGCAGCGGGGGGCTTAACCCAAAAGGGAGTTTTCATGCGTCATTACGAAATCATTTTGTTGATCCATCCGGATCAAAGCGAGCAAGTTCCAGCCATGCTGGAGCGCTACAAGGGCATGATCACCGCTGGCGGTGGTGCTGTGCACCGTGAAGAAGACTGGGGCCGTCGTCAGCTGGCTTACATGATCAACAAGCTCGCCAAGGCTCACTACATCTGCCTGAACATCGAAGCTGACCAGGCTGTGATGGCTGAACTGGAACACGCGTTCAAGTTCAACGATGCTGTGCTGCGTCACCTGACAGTTCAGAAGAAGAAGGCCGATACATCGGCTTCTTCCATGATGAAGACTGTCGAGCGCGAAGAAGCTCGTAAGGCCAACCAAGCTGCTGAAGCCTAATTAGGTTTCGCTTGGAGTGGAAAACTACGTTGTCCTGACCGCCTGTATCGACGAGCTTCAAGCTCTGCGTTACACGCCTGCTGGATTGCCTGCCTTGGATTTGCGCCTGATGCACGAATCCACCCAAGTGGAGGCAGGTGGCTCGCGAAAAGTCTCGACAGTTGTGAAAGCGGTGGCATTTGGTGCGTTGGCTGAGCGACTTGCTCGACAAGCACCGGGAAGCATCTGGAAGTTTCAGGGTTTCTTGGCCACACCGCGAAACAGCAAAACCGTGGTGCTGCACATCCAGGATGTTCAACAAAATTAATTTTCAAGAGGTCCAGTAATGGCCACGTTCAAGAAATTCAACAAAGACAAGCGCCCAAAGCGCAACACCCAGTCGCTGCTGTTCAAGCGCAAGCGTTTCTGCCGCTTCACAGTTGCTGGTGTTGAAGAGATCGATTACAAGGATGTAGACACACTGCGTGACTTCATCGCCGAAAACGGCAAGATCATCCCCGCACGCCTGACCGGCACACGCGCTATTTACCAGCGTCAGCTGAACACTGCCATCAAGCGCGCTCGCTTCCTGGCTCTGCTGCCCTACACTGACCAGCACAAGATCTAAGGAGTCACAACCATGCAAATCATCCTGCTCGAAAAGGTTGTGAACCTGGGTAACCTGGGCGATATCGTCAAGGTGAAAGACGGCTACGCACGTAACTTCCTGATCCCTTCGGGTCAAGCACGCCGCGCTACTGCTGCTGCCAAGGCCGAGTTCGAAGCCAAGCGCGCTGAACTGGAAAAGGCTGCTGCCGAGAAGCTGGCTGCTGCTCAAGCTGAAGGCGAAAAGCTGAACGGCTTCACCGTGAAGCTGTCGCAAAAGGCTGGTGTGGACGGTCGTCTGTTTGGTTCCGTAACCAACTACGACATTGCCGACGCTCTGAAGGCTCAAGGCTTTACTTCCGTGCACAAGGCTCAAGTGCGTATGCCTAATGGTCCTATCAAGACTGTTTCTGCTTCCACCGTGGAAGTGGCACTGCACACCGATGTGGTTGTGGAAGTGAACGTGGAAGTGGCTGGCGAAGCTGCTTAAGCTTTTCCCGTACTTTCTCGGAAGTCTTTCCGACACCACAAAAGCCGCCTTTGGGCGGCTTTTGTGTTTTATGCCAAAAAGCATACTTGTGACGTAGGTTGAATATGCGTTGCAAGTTCTTATTTCAAAAGCATTCTTCGCTTGCAAGATGTGCTTGCCATGCCGTGGTTTCACGTTGTTGCTGTGATTGCTGGTGACGCAATGGCTGCGCAGCGCTACGATCATGAGCTTGTATTTTTTAGGTTGATAGATGTCCTCCGTAATGCCTCCGTTGGAAGATGATGTGTTTGGTGTGCCAATGACTGATGAAGATCAGCAGGTGGCAAAGCTGCGCCTGCCGCAGTACTCCATGGAGTCGGAGTCCAGTGTGCTGGGTGGGTTGTTGATGGACAACAATGCGTGGGATCGCGTTGGGGACTTGCTCACAGACAAGGATTTCTATCGCCACGAGCATCAACTGATTTATGCGGCCATCGGCAAGCTGATCAATGACAGCAAGCCTGCGGACGTAATTACCGTGTTTGAGCACCTGCAGGGCATGGGCAAGGCCGAAGAGGTGGGGGGCATCCTCTATCTGAATCAGCTGGCCCAGTATGTGCCCAGTGCGACGAACATTCGCCGCTATGCGGAAATCGTGCGAGAGAAGGGTATCTTGCGCAAGTTGCTCACGGTGAGCGATGAAATTGCCACCAATGCGCTGAATCCCCAGGGTAAGCCGGTGGAGCGCATTCTGGATGAGGCTGAGCAGAAAATCTTCGCCATTGGTGAAGAGGGATCCCGCATGAAGCAGGGTTTCCAGAGTATGGATTCTCTGGTTGGAGACCTGCTGGACCGCGTGCAGGAAATGGCCGATAACCCCATGGATGTGACCGGTGTGCCTACCGGATTTGCAGATCTGGACCGCATGACATCCGGCTTGCAAGCGGGTGACCTGGTGGTGCTGGCGGCGCGACCATCTATGGGTAAGACCTCGTTTGCGGTGAATATTGCCGAGCACGTCGCACTGAACGAAGGCTTGCCGGTTGCCATCTTCTCCATGGAAATGGGCGCCGCTCAATTGGCGGTGCGTATCGTCGGCTCTATCGGTCGTGTCAATCAGGGGAATTTGCGTACCGGCAAGCTGGAGCATGATGAATGGGCGCGCCTGACCGAGGCAGTGGAAAAGCTCAGCCAGATTTCTCTGCACATTGATGAAACACCAGGTCTGACTCCTTCCGAGCTGCGGGCCAATGCCCGACGGTTGTCGCGCACCTGCGGCAAGCTTGGCCTGATCGTGGTCGACTACTTGCAGCTGATGAGTGGCTCCAGCGGCGGCGGTGGAGATAACCGCGCCACCGAGCTGGGTGAAATCTCCCGTGGCTTGAAGATGTTGGCCAAAGAGTTGCAATGTCCGGTGATTGCCCTGTCGCAGTTGAATCGTTCGGTGGAACAACGCACAGACAAACGTCCCATGATGTCTGACTTGCGTGAATCCGGTGCTATTGAGCAGGACGCGGACATCATCATGTTTATTTACCGTGACGATTACTACAACAAAGACTCCAAGGAGCCCAATGTGGCAGAGGTCATTATTGGCAAACAGCGTAACGGCCCCACAGGAACGGTGAAGCTGTACTTCCAGAAGAACCAGACACGTTTTGAAAACCTTGCCATGGGGGCTGGAGACGACTACTGAAATGGTTGCCCTGGTGTTGCTGAAATAAAAAGGCCTTGTCGCAAAGACAAGGCCTTTTTTGTTGGTCAATTTAGAGAGTTGCTGCAAACGGCTGCATTCATAGACTTTGGGTGGGTGATGTACCCGCCAAGCCTATGAGGGCAGAGCGCAACCCCCAACCCGCAACCAGCGCCTTTTTTACATGCGGATTACCGCAATCAGCAAGCCTATGACTGCTACTCCGAGAATCCCACATGCCCATGCCAAGCGTGTGGCGCCAGTGCGTAGCAATCCCACGGTTTTGACGATCTGGGCTTGTTGCTCCGCCATTTTCTCCAGCACCTGATTGGATGCACGCTGGGCGGATTCCAGGTGCTGAATGCGTGCTTCAAGTATCGCTACTTGTTGCAGCGCAAGCTCGCCGGGATTGCTGGCCAGTGCAGGTTGAGATTGATCGGAGTGCGCAGCAGCCTGTGCAGCTTCTTCAAGCTCTTGTTCAGGGCTTTTTTTCATCAGGCCTTTTGCGGCTTTGAGCACGCTGGGAGCTGCTTGAATGACATCTGCCCAGGGCACCATCTTGAGTGCTGCAACCCAACTGATCGCCATTTACAGCACCTCACTGGCAAAGTCAGCCAGACGCGAACGTTCGCCACGCGCCAGTTGAATGTGACCGCTGTGGGGCCAGCCCTTGAAGCGATCCACGGCAAATGTCAGACCCGAGGAGCCTTCGGTCAGGTACGGGGTGTCAATTTGCGCCAGGTTGCCCATGCAGATGATCTTGGTGCCGGGGCCGGCGCGGGTGATCAAGGTCTTCATCTGCTTGGGCGTCAGGTTTTGTGCTTCATCAATGATGACGTACTTGTTCAGGAAGGTGCGTCCACGCATGAAGTTCATGCTCTTGATCTTGATGCGGCTGCGAATCAGCTCATTGGTCGCTGCGCGGCCCCATTCACCAGGGTTTCCTCCATCTCCCTTGGCTAAAAATTCCAGATTGTCATCCAGTGCGCCCATCCAGGGGCCCATTTTCTCTTCCTCGGTGCCTGGTAAGAAGCCAATGTCTTCGCCTACGCTGACGGTTGCGCGGGTCATGATGATCTCGGTGTAACGGCGGTCGTCCAGAACTTGGCTCAAACCGGCAGCCAGGGCCATCAAAGTCTTGCCGGTGCCTGCTGTTCCGGTCAGTGAGACAAAGTCTACGTTCGGATCCATCAGCAAATTGAGTGCAAAGTTCTGCTCGCGATTGCGTGCATTCACGCCCCAGACATTGTGTTTGGTGCTGCTGTAATCACGCAGCGTCTCAAGCACCACAGTTTTGTCGCGGATCTCTGCAACACGTGCGTGCAAACTGGATTCGCCTGGCGCATCAAAGTACACATACTGGTTGATGAGCATCTGTCCGGACAGCGGGCTGGTGAAGCTGTAGTAGGTCTTGCCGCGATCCTGCCAGCTCTCGACGTTTTTGGCTTTCTTCCAGAAATCTGCAGGAAGTGCCAAGCTGCCTGTGTAGAGCAGATCGCCATCATCCAGGGTCTTGTCGTTGCGGTAATCCTCGGCAGGCAGGCCCAGAGCACGGGCTTTGACGCGCATATTGATGTCTTTGGACACCAGAACCACTTCTTGCTGGCCTTGCTTGGCAGTGCGCAATGCCTGTACCACGCCCAAGATTTGGTTGTCTGCCTTGCCTTGTGGGAGGCTGGAGGGGAGCTTGTAGTCCAGAGGTGCGGTCTGGAAGAACAGGTGGCCTGTGGCTCCTTTGTGACCGCTGGCACCCAGGCGCAGGCCGATAGCCAGGTCTGCATCTTGTTGAGCATCCACAAGGGCGTCCAGTGTGCGGCTAACCTGGCGACCGTTGCGCGCCACTTCGGTCATGCCTTTTTTGTGACCATCCAACTCTTCCAGAACCACCATAGGCAGGAAGATGTCGTGTTCTTCAAAGCGGAAGATACTGGTGGGATCGTGCAGCAACACATTGGTGTCAAGCACGAACAGGCAAGTTTGACCAGTGCGCTTTTTGCTCACCGGGGTGGTCTTGGGTTTGGGTTTGCTGATTTGGGGTGCAATATTTGCTGAGGTTGCTGGCAATTTGGCTTGCGGGCTGGTTGGGGATTTGGCAACTGGCCTGTTCGTCGGGCTGGCAGCGGCAGCGGCCTGCTGTACGGCTGTTCGTTGCTGAGCCAGGCTTTGTGCTGCAGCAGTTGTGGCTGCACTGGCGGTGCTGTCTGCCTTGACTTTCCTGGTGCTGCGTGGGCTCGGGTGCAAATCAGCGGAAGTCTCCGTAACGGAGGGTAGCAAATCATCATCCAACTCAATCACTGCTGGCTTGATTGCGGTGCTGCGCTTGGTGGTGCGAGCTGTGACGCTAAAGGCTTCCTTGGCAACGCGTGCAGCGCGTTTGGCTGGGGCTGGAGGCAGGGGCATAAGTGATTCAGTCCTCGTTTTCAGGGCTGTAAAAAACACAAAGCCGCTGGGCATAGGCCCGAGCGGCTTTGGAGGGAAGTGGCTTGCAATGCTGAGTCGTTACGCGCAAAGGCATGAGGCCCATTATGCATGTCTTGACGCCTGCCAATATGGCAGTGTCATGAATGTGGTGTTTAGGCTGCCTTTTTGGCGGCTGTCTTCAGGGCTTTGACGGCTTTGAGGACTTCGTCCACGTGGCCAGGTACCTTCAAGCCGCGCCATTCTTGCGCCAAAATTCCGTTGGCATCGACCAGGAAAGTCGAGCGCTCAATGCCCTTGACCTTCTTGCCGTACATGATCTTGTTTTTGACCACGCCAAACATGTGGCACATTTTCTCTTCAGTGTCCGCAATCAGCTCGAAAGGCAACTCCAGCTTTTCCTTGAAGTCATCGTGCGATTTCATGTTGTCACGCGAAACGCCAAACACCACTGCACCAGCCTTTTCGAAGTCCTTGAACTTGTCGCGGAACTGCATGGCTTCGGTGGTGCAACCAGGCGTGTTGTCCTTCGGGTAGAAGTACAGAATCAGAATCTGGCCTGTGTGCGAGGTGTTGGTGACCTTCACGCCACCTGTCGCGTTAGCTTCAAATTCCGGAAGGGGTTTATTGACAACGATCGCCATGCGCTTTTTCTCTCGGGAGTAGTCGTTGGAATGCCGAGGGGTGTAGGGTAAGTATTGCTTTTATGGATAAGTACGCCCCCGACCGCAACCTGCGATTTTACCCTGAAACGCTAATTTTGACGAGCCCCCAGCGGATATTACTCCAACAACAGTGCGGCTATCACATTTCGGCCTTCTGCAGCCAAAACGTTGTAAGTACGACAAGCCGCATGGGTGTCCATGGTCTCGATGCCAATACGCTTTTGCATCAGGGCTTGCAGCCATGACGGATGTACGAAGCGTATCTTCGATCCTGAGCCGAAGATGATCAATTCAGCGTTGAGTTCGGCCAGTTCGTTGAAATGCTCGGAGGTGAGGGACTCAAAGTTGCTGCAGTTCCAAGGGCGCAAGAAACCACTGGCGCCCAGCAGGATATTGCCCGAATGCTTTTGCTTGTTCACGGCAATCCAGCCGAAGCCATAGCCAGTGACCATTTGCACATCGGTTTGATCGGCGTGGAGTTGCATGTGGATTCCTTGTTGGATGAAGCGCTGCAATGTGCTGGCTGGCGCCCTCTGCGCGCAAGGTGCATGGGCACCTCGGTTTAAGGGGAGGCAATTGCCCCGAACTGTGTTCAAATTATAGGTTTCACCGGGGCGCGGTCGCGCTTCGGGGCCACTTCGAGCAATCTGGAACCACTGCCATGAAGACCGTCCAAAAATCCGCCAAATTAGCCAACGTCTGTTATGACATCCGCGGGCCGATCATGGACGCGGCGAAACAGATGGAAGAAGATGGTCACAAGATCATCAAGCTCAATATCGGCAACTTGGCCGTATTTGGCTTTGATGCACCGGAAGAAGTGCAGCAGGACATGATTCGCAATCTGCCCAACTCGGCAGGCTATTCCGACAGCAAGGGAATTTTTGCTGCGCGCAAGGCGGTCATGCACGAAACCCAGCACCAGGGCATCAAGGGTGTGACGCTGGATGACATTTATCTGGGCAACGGCGCCTCGGAGCTGATCAATCTGGCAACCAATGCCTTGCTGGACAACGGCGACGAGTTGCTGGTGCCTGCGCCGGATTATCCGCTGTGGACAGCGGCGACCAGTCTGTCGGGTGGCACGCCGGTGCACTACATCTGTGACGAAGACAACGGCTGGATGCCCAATCTGGACGATATCCGTGCCAAGGTCTCGCCCCGCACCAAAGGCATTGTGGTCATCAACCCGAACAATCCCACCGGCGCGCTGTACTCCAATGAGCTGTTGCTGGGCATTATCGAGATCGCGCGTGAACACGGCCTGGTGATTTTTGCAGACGAGGTGTACGACAAGGTGTTGTATGACGATGTCAAGCATGTGCCGATGGCCAGCCTGTCCCAGGACGTGCTGACGTTGACTTTCAATTCCTTGTCCAAGGCTTACCGCTCCTGTGGCTATCGTGCCGGCTGGATGGTGATCTCGGGTGACAAGAAATGCGCAAAAGATTACATCGAGGGCCTGAACATGCTCTCGAACATGCGTTTGTGTGCCAACGTGCCCGGTCAGTGGGCCGTACAGACAGCACTGGGTGGCTACCAGTCCATCAAGGATTTGGTGTGTGAAGGCGGACGTCTGCGCGTGCAGCGTGATCTGGCCTGGGAAATGATCAATGCGATTCCTGGTGTGAGCTGCGTTAAACCGCAGGGTGCTTTGTACATGTTCCCCCGACTGGATCCCGAGGTTTATCCGATCCAGAACGACCAGGAATTTTTCCTGGAAGTGCTGCAAGAGACCAAGGTGATGCTGGTGCAAGGCACGGGCTTTAACTGGCCACATCCAGATCACTTCCGCATTGTGTTCCTGCCGCACGAGGCAGACCTGCGTGAAGCCATCAACCGCTTGGCAGCTTTTCTGGCGAAGTATCGCTTGCGTCATGGCACTGACAAGGTGGTGAGCGCCAAGGCTGCAGGTAAAGGCAAGGCCAAGCTGCAAGTGGCAGCATGATTTTTTTGATAGCTGTCAGCGCAGACCCCGTAAGCGTGGCAGTACTTTAATTGAAGTAAAAGCGTAAGAGACTTATGAAACCGATCCAAGTAGGCCTGTTGGGCATTGGCACCGTTGGCAGCGGCACTTTCAACGTGCTGCAGCGCAATCAAGAAGAGATCCGCCGCCGTGCGGGTCGTGGCATTGAGATTGCCATGGTGGCCGACTTGGACACAACGCGCGCGAAGCAGGTGGTGGGTGATGCCGCCAAGGTGGTGGGTGATGCACGTGAGGTCATTGCCAATCCCGACATCGATGTGGTGGTGGAATTGATTGGTGGCTATGGCATTGCCAAGGCGCTGGTACTGGAAGCCATTGCAGCAGGCAAGCACGTTGTGACGGCTAACAAGGCCTTGCTGGCAGTACATGGCACCGAAATCTTCAAGGCTGCAGCGGAAAAGGGCGTGATTGTGGCCTATGAAGCGGCTGTGGCTGGCGGTATCCCGATCATCAAGGCATTGCGCGAAGGTCTGACGGCTAACTCCATCCAGTGGGTGGCAGGCATTATCAACGGCACCACCAACTTCATCCTGTCCGAAATGCGTGACAAGGGGCTGGACTTTGACGTGGTGCTCAAGGAGGCTCAGCGTCTGGGCTACGCTGAAGCAGATCCCACTTTCGACATTGAAGGTGTGGATGCGGCGCACAAGGCCACCTTGATGAGTGCCATCGCTTTTGGTATCCCTGTGCAGTTTGACAAGGCCTATGTGGAAGGCATCACCAAGCTGGCTGGTGCGGATATCAAGTATGCCGAGCAACTGGGCTACCGTATCAAGCTCCTGGGCATCACCAAGCGCACGGACAAGGGCGTGGAGTTGCGCGTGCACCCCTCGCTGATCCCTGCCAAGCGCTTGATCGCAAATGTTGAAGGAGCGATGAACGCAGTCGTGGTGCATGGCGATGCGGTGGGCACTACGCTGTACTACGGCAAGGGTGCTGGTTCCGAGCCCACTGCTTCGGCCGTGATTGCGGATCTGGTTGATATTGCCCGTTTGCACGGTGCAGATCCTGCGCACAGCGTGCCTGCGCTGGCGTTCCAGGCCCATACCCTGGCCGCAGCGGGCAACGAGCTGCCTGTGCTGCCCATGGCTGAAATCGTCACCAGCTATTACTTGCGCATCCGTGTGGCGGATGAGGCAGGTGTGCTGGCCAAGATCACTTCGCTGCTGGCCAGTGCAGGCATCAGCATCGATGCCGTATTGCAGCGCGAAGCCGATGAAGTCGGTGGTGAAGGTTCGACCCAGACCGACTTGATCATCCTGACGCATGACACCCGCGAAGGTGAAATGGACAAGGCATTGGCCGAGATCCAGGGGCTGCCAACCGTGCTGGCACCGATTACTCGCATCCGCAAAGAAGAGTTGAACTGATGCTGTATCTGTCTACCCGCGGTCACGCTGATCGCAAACGCTTTTGCGACATCCTGCTGGAAGGCCTCGCTCCCGATGGCGGCCTGTACCTTCCTGTTGAATATCCCCAGATCAGTGACAGCAAGCTGTCCGAGCTGCGCAAGGTGCTGGCTGAGCAAGGCTACGCAGCGCTGGCATTTGAGATTCTGTCGTTGTACATCGACGATATTCCTGCCGACGACCTGCGCGTCCTGTGCGCCAAAACGTACACCAAGGACGTTTTTGGCACCGACGCCATCGTGCCCGTACGCACGCTGGAAGGCAATTTGCTGATTGAAGCGCTGTCCAACGGCCCCACGCTGGCCTTCAAGGACATGGCCATGCAATTGCTGGGCAACCTGTTTGAATACGAACTGGCGCGTCGTGGCGAAGAGTTGAATATTCTGGGCGCGACATCAGGAGATACCGGCAGTGCCGCTGAATACGCCATGCGTGGCAAAAAAGGTGTGCGCGTGTTCATGACCAGTCCGCATGGCCGCATGAGCCCCTTCCAGCAGGCGCAAATGTTCAGCCTGCAGGATGAGAACATTCACAACATCGCCATTGAAGGTGTGTTCGACGATTGCCAGGACATTGTCAAGGCTGTGTCTAACGACCACGTGTTCAAGGCCAAGTACAAAATCGGTACTGTCAACTCCATCAACTGGGCGCGTTTGCTGGCTCAGGTGGTGTACTACTTTGCAGGTTATCTGCAAGCGACAACGCGCAACGAAGAAAAGGTGAGCTTCACCGTGCCATCGGGCAACTTCGGCAATATCTGCGCAGGCCATGTCGCGCGCCAGATGGGGTTGCCGATTGCACAGCTGGTGGTAGCGACTAACGAAAACGATGTGCTGGATGAGTTCTTCCGCACAGGCGTGTACCAGGTGCGTGGCTCTGCCAATACCTATGAGACATCGAGCCCCTCGATGGATATCTCCAAGGCCAGCAACTTTGAGCGTTTCATCTTTGATCTGGTGGGCCGCGATGGCGTACGTACCAAAGCGCTTTTTGCAGATGGTGTGGGCAAGCAAGGCAAGTTCGATTTGAGCCAGGATGCCTGTTTCCAGGATGCTGCTGCCAAGTATGGCTTTGTCAGTGGCAAGAGCACGCACGCTGACCGTTTGGCTACCATCAAGGACTGCTACGAGCGTCTGGGCCAAATGATTGACACCCACACCGCCGACGGTGTGAAAGTGGGGCGTGAGCATTTGCGCGCTGAACCCATGATTGTTCTGGAGACTGCACTGCCTATCAAGTTTGCGGCCACTATTGAAGAGGCCTTGGGTCGGCAGCCCGAGCGTCCAGCCAAGTTTGAAGGCATTGAAGATTTGCCCAAGCGCGTGGTAGTGATGGAATCGGATGTCGAGAACGTGAAAGCCTATATCCAGCAGCATTGTGATTAATGCTTAGGCTTGATATTTGAAACAGTCACCGGCGCTTGCATTCCAAGCGCCGGTTGCATTTGGAAGAGAGCAAAACGCATGAAAGCATTGGGCTTTGCGGCATTTTCGGGAATGGGAAAGACGACCTTGGTAGAGCAGTTGATTGCTTCGCTGCGGGCACGGGGGCAGCGAGTCTCTTCGGTCAAGCATGCCCATCATGATGTAGACATTGACATTCCGGGTAAAGACAGCTGGCGCCACCGCCAAGCAGGTGCATCGGAGGTATTGCTGGTGTGTGACAAGCGCTTGGCGCTGGTGCGTGAGTTCGAGTCAGAGCAAGACCTGGATGTGCACGCCATGTTGGCGGAGTTGGATCATTCCGTGGATTGGGTGCTGATTGAAGGCTTTAAGCACGGTGACTTGCCTAAAGTGGAAATCTGGCGTGCCCCCGATGCTGCCAGTGACAAGCCAGCCAAGCCGCTGCGCTTTCCTGATGATCCGTACGTGGTGGCACTGGCTACCGATGATGTTGCGGCACTTCCCGTGCAGCCGCCTGCACACATTGCGGTCTTAAATTTGAACCAGCCTGCGCACATTGCCGACTGGATGCTGGCCAATGCCAGCCGTTTTGCATACAGAGGAGGAAACGCCTGATGGCTGCGATGACAACTTTGGATGATGCACTGGCCCATGTGCTTGCGCAGGCCCAGTTCCTGGGTGTGGAGCACGTTGATCTGTTCAGCGCGGACGGTCGCGTGCTGGTGCAGGACTGCATCTCGGCCTTGCAAGTGCCGCCCCAGGATAATTCTGCAATGGACGGCTATGCGGTGTGCACGGCCGAAGTCACAGCAGCCGGTGTTGCGTTGCCAGTAAGCCAGCGCATTCCTGCTGGTCATGTGGGCACGCAGCTGCAGCCCAGTACAGTGGGGCGCATCTTCACTGGCGCACCTGTGCCACCCGGCGCTGATGCGGTGGTGATGCAGGAAGACACGACGGTGCTGGAGGATGGCCGTGTGCAATTCAACGCAGTTCCTAAGCCAGGGCAGAACATCCGCCGTGCAGGTGAAGACATTGCGCTCAACAGCACGGTGCTGTCCCAAGGCATGCGCCTGACACCTGCTGCCGTGGGTCTGGCTGCAAGCATTGGTCTGGCTGAGCTGCCCGTGGGACGCAAGCCACGTGTGGCGCTGTTCTCTACTGGAGACGAACTGGTGTTGCCCGGTACGGTTGCTCCGCAAGACATGCGCCCTGGCAGCATCTACAACAGCAACCGCTACTTCTTGCGTGCGCTGTTGCAGCGTCTGGGGTGTGAAGTAGTGGATGGAGGCATTCTGCCGGACAACCGAGAGCTAACCGTACAGGCTATTCATAGAGTTGCGCAAGATTGTGACTTGGTACTCTCCAGTGCGGGGGTATCGGTCGGCGAAGAGGATCACGTCAAGCCTGCTGTGGAGCAGCAAGGTGAGCTGAACCTGTGGATGATTTCCATGAAGCCCGGCAAGCCATTTGCCTATGGCAAGGTGTTTCGCAATGGCAAGGATGCATCACAAGGTGTGGCCCACTTTATGGGTCTGCCGGGTAACCCGGTCTCCAGCTTCATCACTTTTTTGTTGCTGGTACGCCCATTCGTGCTGCGATTGCAAGGCCTACAGGATGTAGAGCCTCAAGCGATCCAGGTTACCGCTCAGTTTGAATGGGCTAAGAAGGAAAAACGCCGTGAATTTCTGCGCGCGCGCCATGCTGTACATGGCGGTCTGGAGCTGTTTGGCAATCAGGGTTCAGGTGTGCTGACTTCGACGGTGTGGGGGGATGGCTTGATTGACAACCCACCGCTGACGCAAATCCAGCCAGGTGATACCGTGCGCTTTATCCCGTTTACCGCGCTGATGTAAACGGCCAAGGAGTAACTCTATGAATATCACCGTGCGCTACTTTGCCTCCATCCGTGAGGCCATGGGCACAGGCAGTGAAGAACTGCACACTGACGCAGCCACAGTAGGTATGCTGCGCGAGGAACTGATGGCGCGCAGCGAGGCCGCGGCGGCTGCATTGGCACATGGCAAAGCGGTGCGCATGGCCCTGAATCAAGACATGTGCCAAGGCAACGCTCCCTTGAAAGCAGGCGATGAAGTCGCCTTCTTTCCTCCTGTGACCGGTGGTTGAGCGGAGCGTATGACAGAAGCTAAAACCGATATTGACGCTGCCATCAGCAGCCGGACTCGCAAGGCGCTCAGTGAAGCCAAAGCGCGTGGCGTGCAATTAGGTAAAGCGGGCGCAGACAATATTCGTGCCACGGTGCAAAAGCGGAAAAGCGCAGCCGATGCTTTTGCCAGGCAGCATGAAGCTGTGTTTGCCGAGTTCGTTGCGCAGGGACTCACACACCGAAAAATGGCTGAAGTGCTTAACCAGCGGGGAATTGCTGCAGCCAAGGGTGGCGCTTGGACCCATGGTCAGGTGCAGCGGATTTTGAATCGCTACGCCGACAGTGCGAAGTCAAAGGCGTAAATCCATCCCAAGATGCCCTCTGGTCTAAAGAGGGCATCTTTTCAGCGAGGCTTGCAGCTTCGCCTAGTTCGCACTGATGCCTTTGGTGTTGACGATATGGCTCCAGCGCGCGTAGTCAGCAACCAAGCGTGCATGCATTTGCTTGCCATCCTGGAAGGCAGCGATTGCACCTGCATTGAGCAGTTTTTGTTGTAGCTCTTTGTCGCTGGAGATGATGGACTTGGTTTCTTGCGCGAGGCGATCCACGATAGCTTGAGGTGTGTTCAGTGGTGCAATCAATCCACCCCATGAGTCAAAGTCAAAATTTGGAAAACCTTGCTCAGAGATGGTGGGTACGTTAGGCAGCATGGCTTTGGCTTTGGGGGAACTCAGAGCAAGGGCTTTGAGCTTTCCGGCCTGAATATGGGGCAGTGCAGCCACCACGTCTGCAAACATAATCCCGATCTGGCCACCCAGCAGGTCTGCCACGGCGGGAGAACTGCCACGATATGGGACGTGCATCAGATCAAATTTGCCCAGATCTTTGAGCTGTTCCATGGCCAAATGACCAAAGCTTCCAGTGCCGGAGCTGGTGAAGTCCATGGGCAGTTTGCTGTTTTGAATATGACGAATCAGCTCTGGCAGCGTGTTGATGCCTGGCAGCACCTGTGGGTTGATCACTATAGCCATGGGCAAGTCATACACGGTGGCCACAGGTATGAAGTCTTTGGTGACGTTGTACAAATTGTTTTTGTACATCAACGGTGCCAACAATGAAGGCATGCCAAACATGGAAAGGTTGTAACCGTCTGCAGGGCTCTTGATAAAGCTGGCGGTGGCGATAGATCCAGATGCACCGGGCTTGTTTTCTATGATCACTTGCTGGCCCAAACGCTCTGACAGTTTTTGCCCCACAATGCGGGCCGCCGTATCGGTGGGGCCACCAGCGGGGAAGGCCACCATCAGCTTGATGATCTTGTTAGGCCATGCAGCCTGTGCCTGTGCCAGGCTGCCTATTCCTAAGACTGGGGCGCTGATACCAAATGCCAGCAATTGACGGCGGTTGAGTGTGCTCATGAAAGTCTCCTTCTTGTTCGGTGATATGGCTTAAATCACGCCACCTGCGTGTAATTCATCGAGAGCTTGAGGGCTGAGCTGTAAAAGCTCGCTCAATACGTCCTTGGTGTGTTCGCCCAAGTGAGGCGGTGGGCGACGCACTGGCAAGCGCTGGTCATCCATCGCATATGGCGGAGCCAGTACCGCTTGAGGTCCCGCCTCGCTGTCTTCAAAGTGGTGTAACAAGCCTGCTTGCTGAGTTCGCGGCGATTGCAGGGCATCCAACATACCCAGCACTTCACCGCAGGGAATTTGGGCTTGCGTCAGGCGTTTCAGCAGTTGCGCGCGGGTAAAGCCTTGCAATGTTTCGCGGATTTGTGGCAGCAAAAGATCGCGGTGGGCCGAGCGTGCAGTATTGGTGGCAAAGCGCTCGTCGCTGCTCCATTCGGGGCGCTCAATGACTTCATTGCAAAAGCGCTGGAATTGGCCGTTGTTGCCCACTGTAATGACCAAGGGGCCGTCTGCTGCCTCAAATACGCCATAGGGAACAATGGAAGGGTGCGCATTGCCGAACTTTGGTGGATCGCCTGCCTTGAGCATTGCTTCCATGCCGTAATACGAGCTAATCATGAGCCCGCAGTCATATAGCGCCATCTGTACATGGCGGCCCTGGCCTGTCGTCTGACGCGCAAACAGCGCAGCCAAGATGGCTTGGGCAGAGTACATGCCAGTGAACATGTCCACGGCGGCTACACCAAACTTCAGTGGCCCTTGTCCATATTCACCATTGGTGGCCATCACTCCTGACTCACCTTGCACCACCAGGTCGTAACCTGGGCGCTGTGCTTCAGGCGTAAAGCGTGCATAGCCAGAAATGGAGCAATACACCAGACCTGGATTGGCTGGCTTGAGATCTTCATAGCCCAGGCCGAGCTTTTCTGCACCGCCGACCTTGAAGTTCTGGATGACCACATCGCACTGAGCGGCCAGTTGCTTGGCAATGGCTACGCCTTCGGGGTGCTGCAGATCTAAGGTGACAGAGCGTTTGTTGCGGTTGGCGCTGTTGAAATAAGAGGTGTTTCGGCTGCCTACCCGCACACCCCAGTCACGGGTGTCATCACCGCGTGCGGGGTGTTCCACTTTGATGACATCAGCACCTAAATCAGCCAAGGCCATGGCGCACATCGGGCCTGCAAGAACGCGGGATAAGTCTAGAACACGAACCCCTGCTAAGGGGAGCATTGGAATGGTGGTTTGGTTTGGCATGTTCCGGTTTCTGCTGCACCTTGTTCATCACGGTTGTGCAGTGTTTGCATTGTGTTTTTGTTATTTAGTTTTGACAATTGCAATTAATATTCAACATATATGCAAACTAAAGGTTGACAATGGATGTGAATGCTTTGTCCTTGTTAGTGGATATCGTGGATGCGGGCAATCTCAGCAGAGCAGCAGCCAAACTCGGCATGACACGCGCCAACGTGAGCAAACGCTTAAATCAGTTTGAGCGAAGTCTGGGGGCAGAACTGCTCAAACGGAGTACGCGTCATTTGGAGCCCACCGAGTTAGGGCGGCAGCTCTATGCGCATGGAAAAAATATCCGTCACGAGGTGATGGCTGCGCAGGAGTCGCTAGAAAACCAGGGGTGCGGTTTACGTGGCACAGTGCGCTTTAGCGTACCCAGTGGCTATGGGCAACACGCGATGGCACCGTGGTTCATCGAGTTTATGGAGCTCTACCCAGGTATCACTCTGGATGTGATCTTTGACAACGACATCGAAGACTTGATGCAAGGTGCGGTGAATTTTGCTGTCCGCGTGATGAACGAAGTGCCTAACCATCTGGTGAGTCAGCATTGCGGCGTGGTTGACTATGTGGCCTGTGCTGCACCTCAATGGGTGCAGCAGCATGGAGATGTGCACACTTTGTCAGCGTTGAAGCATCGTCCTTTGATCACCTCTGGTATGACGGCTGAAAAGCTGCGCTTTGCTGCGCAAACAGAGGCTGACAAGCGCCACATCCATGTGCAGCCACGCTTGATGTCTGCCAACTTCTTTTTCTTGCGAGATGCCATCTTGCAGGGAATGGGCGCAGGGCTGGTGCCACAGTACATGGTGGACGCGGAGATAGCCAGTGGTCAGTTGGTGCGTTTGTCTTTGCCTTTGCAAGACTTGGCATTTTTGCGGGCTGACATCTATTTGCTGTTTGTGCCAGCGCGCTACCAAACGCAAGCCCAAATTTTGCTCATGGAGTTCTTGCGCGATAAAGTCTCGCAGGGCTTTAGTTCTCGGCTCACGCAGGACTGATGGGGAGTTGTGGTGTCTTCCATTCAAGCAATTCAGCCAAGCGCTGAATGATCCACCGCGCTTCCTGGCAGCTGACGGCACTACCTTCCGCGGTAACGGCACTGTAAAAGCCCAGCAGCACGCCCTCTTCGGAGGTGTTGCCAGAGTGGTAAACAGTCTGCGCTTGCTCAACCAGGTGGCAGGCCAGGTCCTCGCACAGCTCATAGCGGGAGATCACATCTGCAATTGGTGTCTTTAGAACTCCCGCACGGCTGCGAAATAGTTCGGCAAAGCTTTCTGGTGGCTGAATCTGGCTGGTGTCATCCATCTGCTTTGCCTCTTATTCAGGGTCGAACAGTCGTTCAAAGCGCAGGATGTCGATTTCCAGCTCGCAGGTGACCAACTGACCATTCTTGTCATCGGCCTTGCGGCGTGCGGAAAACAGAGTGGAACGGCCTTCGAAGTCAAAGTCTGGCAGGTGGATGATGGCGTACGGATAGGGCACAAAGCACTGGTGCTCAAAAACCACGCGATGTTCGTTGCGTGGGGAGGGGTAGAGCATGTACTCAGGGGTGTCGATGGTTTGGGTGGCCATACTGGGTGTGTGTCTCAATACAGATACGAGCGGGGCGCAATGCTACCGCGATGATGCCGGCTTTGGTACGCGTGTGGACATGCTTGGCGTTGCGTGCTGCGACAATCATGGATATGAATGCACCTCGTGTTTTGATCCAAAGCGAAGATTTTGATGTTTCCACGGAGCTGGCTGCATTGCGCCATGCGGATGCGCGAGTGGGGGCGGTGTGCAGTTTTGTGGGTACCGTACGCGATCGCAATGAGGGCAGCGATGTTTCAGCCATGGAGTTGGAACATTACCCTGGGATGACTGAAAAAAGCATAGAACTCATTATTGATCGCGCTACGCAGCGCTTTGGTATTTACGCGGCCAAGGTGATTCACCGTGTGGGGCCGCTATTGCCCATGGATCAGATTGTGTTTGTGGGCGTTACCTCTGCGCACCGCGGCATGAGTTTTCAAGCTTGCGAGTTCATCATGGACTATTTGAAGTCTGAAGCACCTTTTTGGAAGAAAGAACAAACCTCTGAAGGTGCGCGTTGGGTGGATGCGCGGGTGAGCGACGAGCAAGCGCTGGCACGCTGGGAAGCATAATTTTTCAATGCGGGCTTTGCCTTGTCTCTGGGCGATTGGCAGCCCCTTGCTTCAGTCTCTTGAACGCACCGCCTGTAGAGGGCGCTTTGTTTTAGGCTTATGTGTCGGCACAATCGAGATAACGGGCCTGCGCAGGCCCGTTATGCATGGTGCAGCACTACGGCCTGACAAGAGAATTACTGTTTGACAGCTTCCATTTGCAACACCAGGCGTACGTCCTTGGCGAAGCCCCAGTCAACACCGTAATTGACACCCCATTGGGTACGGTCAATGGTGGCTTCAAAATCGCCACCGCACACCTCTCGCTTGAGCATCGGGCTGTCATAGCATGTGAACTTGTTGGCCTTGATGGTCATGGGCTTGGTTACACCCAGTAGCGTCAGTTGGCCGGTAACTTCCTTGAGTTTGTCGCCGTCAAATACAAACTTGTCGGATACAAACTTGGCTTCTGGAAATTTTTCAGTGTTGAAAATGTCGGCGCTCTTCAAATGCTTGTCGAACGCGGCGGTGCCGGAGTTCAAGCCGTTCATGTCCAGAATCACTTCCACTTTGCCACTCTTACCGGCCTTGTCAAACTGAACGGTGCCGCTTTTTTTGTCAAAGCGCACGCGGTTGGTGGATGCGCCAAAGTGGTCAATTTCGAAGGTGGCAAAGGTGTGTGTCGGGTCGATGGCGTAAGTGGAAGGTGCGGCGTGGGCAGCGGTAGCCAGCAGACCGGCGGTGGCCAAGGCAAACAGGGTAGAACGCATGGAAATCTCCTTGATAAGTGAAAAGGAAAGGGCGCGGTTTGGAAACATGGTCTGCTGGTTGGTGAACACACCTGCGTTGTTGAACGGCAAAGTATGAACGCTGTCCAGCAGTTAAAGAGTTCGAGCGGCTTTACAGCTTGCCCATGCCGGTGAGCGTCAGCTTGAACTGCACGGTGACCTCATCGGCCACCATGGATGTATCAGCCCAGTCACCGTCACCAATCTTGAAGGTCAAACGCTTGAGCGGCAAGGTGCCTGTAGCCACTGTGTTGGAGCCTGACTGTGTCAGTTGTACGGGGACCGAGACTTTTTCCGTATTGCCTTTGATGGTCAGCGTGCCATCGACTTGGTATTTGCCACCACCGAGTGCTTTGACTGCACTGGAATCGAATGTGGCCTTGGGGAATTTGGCAATGTTGAACCAGTCTGCGCTCAGCAGGTTGCTATCTGTTTCTTTGCTGCCCATGGTGGCGCTACCTGTATCCACTGTGAAATGGATCTTGCTGGTTTCTGGCTTGGCCGTATCAAACTGCACCTGTGCATCAAACTGCTTGAAGTGTCCGTTCATAGGAACACCCAGCTGCTTGGCGGTGAAGTGGATGCTGCTTTGTGCGGGAACCAGTGCCTGTTGAGCCATGGCTGCTGTGGCGAACAGGGCTGCAGTAGCCAGTACGCTGGCACGCAAAGTGGTGGTGAAAGTCATGGTGAAATCCTTGTGACATTCGGGCAAAGAAAAATCAATGGCGGTCAGGCAGCATGCGCAGCAGCAGACCATCGCGGTCTATGAACTGGTGTTTCAGTGCTGCGGCGATGTGCATTGCAATCAATGCCGCCAGGGTGTACGCAGTGATCATGTGCCAAGGCTTGATGGCTTCGGCCAGATCTGGATTGGGGTGTACAAAGTCAGGCAGCTGCCACACGCCAAACCATACGATAGGGAATCCTGCTGCTGAACTGTAGGCCCAGCCGATTAACGGGACAGCAAAAAAGAGCACATACATCAGGTGGTGCACGCCGTGATGTGCCACCTGCTGCCATTGGGGCATGCTAGAAGCCATGCGTTCAGACAGCGCTGGCGGGCGGTGCGTTAGGCGCCAAAGCAAGCGCAGCATGCTCAATGCCAAGAGTGTGACACCTGCCCATTTGTGCCAGTTGTAGTATTTCAGCTTGGTCGGTGAAAACGGCAGTCCCACCATATACCAGCCCAGGACCAGCAAACCCAACAGGCCGATAGCCAGCAGCCAGTGCAATCCGATGGCGGTCAGGGTGTAGCGGTTGCGGGGAGTTGTGGAGGACATAAAGGCAAGGTGAGTGCAGGAAAGTCAGTCAGTCTAGGAGCCATCTTCTGACAGATCATTCAATGCGCTTGAATGCAAGATTCAAAAGATTGCAAGGAACTTGTAGACTGAAATTGCATCGCGAAGCAGAGTTTTTTGCCCTGAAAGTTGCATCTTTCAGTGTGTAAATACTCTTGAAAAAGCCGAAAAAGCCCTTAGTTGGGAAGCAGTTATAGATTTGCTGTTGAAGGAAGCCATTCATGCGCATCGACAAGCTCACCACTAAATTCCAAGAAGCCCTGGCAGACGCCCAATCTCTGGCATTGGGCAATGACCACGCATATATCGACCCGCTGCACGTGCTGGCAGCAATGCTGCGCCAAAACGACGGCCCCAAGGCACTGTTGCAGCGTGCGGGAGCCAATGTGGCAGCCATGGCCACGGCTGCCGAGAATGCCGTCAAACAGCTGCCCCAGGTGACGGGGCAGGATCAGGTGACCATCGGCTCCGATCTGGCCAAGCTGATGCAGGCTACGGAGAAAGAAGCCATCAAGCGTGGCGATCAGTTCATTGCCAGCGAACTTTTTCTGTTGGCACTGGCCGACAGCGAGAGCAAGGCTGCAAAAATTGCCAAGGAAAATGGTCTGACCCGTAAAGCCATGGAATCGGCCATCAACGCTGTGCGTGGTGGACAAACCATGGACAGCGCAGAAGGTGAAAGCCAGCGAGAAGCTCTGAAGAAATACACGCTTGACCTGACCGAGCGCGCTCGTATGGGAAAGCTGGACCCTGTGATTGGCCGGGATGATGAAATTCGACGTGCCATCCAGGTGCTGCAACGCCGCAGCAAGAACAATCCCGTACTTATTGGCGAGCCTGGTGTTGGTAAAACTGCCATCGTGGAAGGCCTGGCACAACGCATCGTGGCAGGTGAAGTGCCAGAGACTCTCAAGGACAAGCGCGTGCTGGTGCTGGATATGGCTGGGCTGCTGGCCGGAGCCAAGTACCGCGGCGAGTTTGAGGAGCGGCTGAAGGCCGTGCTCAATGATGTGGCCAAGGAAGAAGGCCGCATCATTTTGTTCATCGACGAAATCCACACCATGGTGGGCGCAGGTAAGGCCGAAGGAGCCATGGATGCCGGCAATATGCTCAAGCCCGCCTTGGCGCGTGGCGAGCTGCACTGCATTGGTGCAACAACACTCGACGAATACCGCAAGTACATCGAGAAAGACGCTGCGCTGGAGCGCCGCTTCCAGAAGGTGCTGGTGGAAGAGCCTTCGGTGGAGGACACCATTGCCATCTTGCGTGGCTTGCAGGTGCGTTATGAAGCGCACCATGGTGTGGACATTACCGACCCGGCTATCGTGGCTGCTGCAGAACTGAGTCATCGATATATCACGGATCGCTTTTTGCCTGACAAGGCCATTGACCTGATCGACGAAGCTGCGGCCAAGATCAAGATCGAGATCGACTCCAAGCCCGAGTCCATGGACAAGCTCGAGCGTCGCATGATCCAGCTGAAGATCGAGCGAGAGGCCATGAAGAAGGAAAAGGACGAGGCTTCGCAAAAGCGCCTGCAGTTGATTGAAGATGAACTCGGTGAGCTGGAGCGCGAGTACGCGGATCTGGAAGAAATCTGGAAGGCGGAAAAGGCCAGTGCACAGGGCTCGGAGCAAATCCGCAAGGAAGTGGATGCCATCCGCACGCAGATTGAAGACTTGAAGCGCAAAGGTGATTTCAACAAGGTGGCGGAGCTGCAATACGGCAAGCTGCCTGCGCTGGAAAAGCAATTGAAAGAAGCCCAGGCCAGCGAGGCCGATGGCGAAGCACCAAAGCACAAGCTGTTGCGCACCCATGTGGGCGCAGAAGAAATTGCAGAAGTCGTCAGCCGTGCCACAGGTATTCCCGTGGCCAAGATGATGCAGGGTGAAAAAGACAAGTTGCTGCACATGGAAGACAAATTGCACCAGCGTGTGGTGGGGCAGGACGAGGCGATCTCTGCAGTGTCCAACGCCATTCGCCGTTCACGCTCCGGTTTGTCTGATCCGAACAGGCCGTTGGGAAGTTTCCTGTTCCTGGGCCCTACGGGTGTGGGCAAGACCGAGCTGTGCAAGGCGCTCGCAGGCTTCTTGTTCGACGGCGAAGACCATCTGGTTCGTATCGACATGTCCGAATTCATGGAAAAGCACAGTGTGGCCCGTCTGATTGGTGCGCCTCCAGGCTATGTCGGCTATGAAGAGGGGGGCTACCTGACGGAAGCCGTGCGCCGCAAACCCTACTCGGTGCTGCTGCTCGACGAGGTGGAAAAAGCTCATCCGGACGTGTTCAACGTGTTGCTGCAGGTGCTGGATGATGGGCGCCTGACGGATGGCCAGGGGCGCACCGTGGACTTCAAGAACACTGTGATCGTGATGACAAGCAATATTGGCTCTCACCTCATTCAGGCGATGGTGGGCCAAGACAGCGAAGACATCAAAGAAGCGGTGTGGGGGGAACTAAAAACACATTTCCGACCCGAATTCTTGAACCGTATTGATGAGACCGTGGTGTTCCATGCTCTGGGCGCAGCCCATATCGAGTCGATTGCCAAGATTCAGTTGCAATTGTTGCAGCATCGCCTCGAAAAGATGGATTTGGAAATGCACGTAAGCGAGTCTGCCTTGGCAGAGTTGGCTAAAGTAGGGTTTGACCCGGTCTTTGGTGCCCGTCCGCTCAAGCGGGCAATCCAGCAGCGCATTGAGAACCCGCTGTCTCGCGCATTGTTGGAGGGTAAATTCCCTCCAAAGAGTGTGATTGAGGTTTCAGTGGATCCTGTGCAGGCCCCTGGAGTCTTTAACTTTGGTTTGGCAGACGCCTCTGGTGCCAGCTAAGCCCACCAACAGCCAGCGCTTTGTGCGCTGGCTGCGATTGAAAGGCATTGCTTTGAATGATTTTTTGAACTGGGCGGTTCGCTGGACGGTACGCCTTGTCATGTTGGCAGTGGGCGTTGTGTTTTTCCTGAGCCTGCTTTCTGTGGCCTGCGTATTGGCCGCTGTCTGGGGAATTCGTGCAGTGTGGGCCAAGCTTACAGGGCAAGCGGTCACGCCGTGGGCTATGCCGATGCGTGCAGGCAGTAGCTGGACCAGCATGTACCAGCGTGCAGGCGGCTTTGGTGGCATGGCAGGTGGCGCTGCGACAGGTGAATCCCCGCAAGAAAGCGCTGCACCTTTTACCCCTGCTGCGGGTAGCAAGCGCGGCGGCATCTTGTCGAAAGTGGCTGGCGATGTGAGTGACGTGCAACCCCGCGAAGTGCACGAACGCTAAAGCGCATGCAGATCAGCCCGGTTGGGCTAAACGGCGAGACGATAGAAAAACCCCTTGGAGAGACCGCGCATGCACCAACCCTCGCCTCTGCATCAAGCCTTTGAGCTTCAGCATCAGGCCAGCCGTCTGCACGTTGAGGTGCCTGTGCTGGTGCGCAAAGAGCGCTTGCTGCGCATCCAGAAAATCCTGAATGAACACGGCACGACCTTGGCTGCCGCCGTGCAGGCCGATTTTGGCGTGCGCTCGCCCCAGCTCACAGAGATGGCGGATCTCATGGTGCTACGCACCACGCTCACCCACACGCTGCGCAATCTGGGCAAGTGGATGCGCCATCAGCGTGTATGGACGCCGTTGCATTTGCTACCTGGAATAGGGCGGATTGAACGCCAGCCTTTAGGGGTAGTGGGCATTATTTCGCCATGGAACTACCCTCTGCAGCTGGCGCTTGGCCCGGCGATTGCCGCGATTGCCGCAGGAAATCGTGTCATGCTCAAGCCCAGTGAGCTCACGCCGCACACCAGTGCGCAGCTGGCGCATGTAATAGGTCAGTTTTTTGCACCTGATGAGTTTTGCGTGGTGCAGGGTGATGCGCAGGTCGCCAGCCACTTTGCGGGTTTACCTTTTGATCATCTGGTATTCACTGGGTCCACTGCTGTAGGGCGTAAGGTTGCCATGGCTGCTGCGCAGCACCTGACGCCAACCACGCTGGAGTTGGGAGGCAAATCGCCCTGCATCATCAGCAATGACTGCGATATGGAGCAAGCAGCACTGCGTATTGCGCACGGCAAATTGCTCAATGCTGGACAGACTTGTATTGCGCCGGACTATTTGCTGTTGCCCCGAGGCCAAGAGCAGTCTTTTGAGCAGGCTTATCGCAAGGCGGTGTCTCAGTTGTTTCCCACGTTATCCGGTAATCCTGATTACGCAGCCATCATCAACCAAAAGCATTTCAACCGATTGCGCAATCTTGCACAGCAGGCCGAAGCCCAAGGGGCGCATGTTCAGTGGCTGGAGCCTGCAGTGGCATCTGCTGCGACGTCAGCACCAGGCTGGGGAGATGCCGTGCAACGACAGATGACGCCAGCCTTGGTGTGGAATGTGCATTCGGGCATGGACATCATGCGGGAGGAAATTTTTGGACCATTGCTGCCCGTCATCAGCTATGACCGGCTGGATGACGTGATTCATGCCATCAATGCCGGTGAGCGCCCCTTGGCGCTGTACTGGTTTGGCAGTGACGACAAGCTGCGCGACAGCATTTTGCGGCGCACAGTCAGCGGTGGCGTCACCGTCAACGATACTTTGATGCATGTTGCGCATGAGGGCCTGCCTTTTGGGGGTGTTGGCCCAAGTGGCTGGGGGGCGTATCACGGCATCCATGGTTTTTTACGCTTTTCTCATCAAAAGGGTGTCTTTTTGCAAGCAAAATGGAGTCCTGCAACTTGGCTGTACCCTCCTTACGGTGCCAAGTTTGAGCGCATCATGGCGCTGATCAAACGCTGGGGATGAGCGTTTGCCACTCTTAAGCCGCTTGCAACAGGCGGTTTGCTGAAGGCCGTTTTAACGGCCTAGCACATCCTTTTTCGATGGGCAAGAAACCTTTGACAGCCGTACTTGTCCAAATGGCTACATCGAATAGGCATAAGCGAAATTCGCGTTTTCACTGACAATTGCCGACTTTCGTTTTCAACACCTAGTTTTCCGTTTCGGTTTTTCCATGTCCAATTACCAGGTTCGTCCTGCAACCCTTCGTGATGCGAAGGCGATTGCACAAATCCACACTGCTTCTGCTTTGGAAGCCTACCGTGGCATCGTGCCTGACGACCAATTGAAAGCCATGTCTTCCGTTGAGAAGCGTCAAGCTTACTGGCGTGAGGCCATTGAATACTGCGAGCCTCAAGTGCAGGTGGCCATTGACGGCGACAAGATCGTGGGCTTTGTTGGTTTTGACCGTTCCCGTGACGAAAAATCTCGCCAGACAACTGGCGAGGTGTGGGCTATTTACGCAGCCCCTTCGCACTGGAACAAAGGTGTCGGCGTGACGCTGTGGGATGCGGCCCGTGAAGGTCTGCAAGAAGAAGGCTGTACCAATGTGACCGTTTGGGTGCCGCTGCGTAATGAACGCGCTTTGCGCTTCCATGAGCTGGCGGGGTTCAAACGTGAAATGTCAACGGCCAAGACAGCCGTCATTGGTGGTATCAAGATTGAGGAAGTGCGTTTAAAGCGTCCCTTAAACTAACTACTGCCCAACGGCCCGCTTCGGCGGGCCGATTTTTTTCTACTTCGACCTTTCAGGAATTCCACATGCTGCAATGGCAACACAACGGCATTGACCACCAAGCGCAATGGCGCAGCGAAAGCGGCCTGCCTGCGCCACGCCGTGTGGTGGTGGCGGATGACACCATGTCGGCTGATACTGCCTACCTTCTGGCCTGTGAAGGTACGGCCCTGCTTTGGCAGGGAGATTTTCACAATGCACGTTTGTTGCTGGATGCGCTCAAGCGTCGCCTGGACAAACCCGCAGGCAAAAGTACGGCCAAAGCGCGCAAGCAACAACGTGCATTGAGTAACAGGCCTGAGTCCACGCCTGCCGAAGTCTTTCACAAACACCGCATGGCACAGGGGCAGCGTGCTCGCGTGTTGGGCTGCGTGCTGATTGTTTTGCAAGCCGACTATTCGATCAAATTGCGCAGGGCACCTAACTGGGTAAAAGCCTGTACCGAAGCTTGGGGGGCACCCGCGAGTGACGCAGCAGCGCAAGTGCTGACGCTGCGTGAACTGCTGGGTGTAGTAGGTGCGCACGAATGGCGCAAAAAAGGGGTGGATATGCCGCTGCTGGGTAAGAATGCGCGCATTCACCCACACTACGGTGTGTTTTCTCCAGTACGTGGTGAATATGTGGCCATGGTTAACGAAGCACCTTTGGCCCTGGGCATGCGTGAGTTGGCATTCGATATCGGTACTGGCACCGGCGTGCTGGCAGCCTTGCTGGCCAAGCGCGGTGTTCAGCGTGTGATTGCCACAGATATGTCGCCACGCGCTCTGGCCTGTGCGCAAGAGAATATGGAGCGTCTGGGTTTGAGCGAGAAGGTCGAGCTGCAGCAAACCCATCTATTTCCTGAAGGTCGCGCCGCTTTGATTGTTTGCAACCCGCCTTGGGTTCCCGCCCGTGCAGTGACCACACTGGAGCAAGCGGTCTACGATGAAAATAGCACCATGCTGCGCGGCTTCTTGAGCGGCTTGCGCAATCACCTGCTGCCTGATGGTGAGGGCTGGCTGATTTTGTCGGATCTGGCTGAGCACCTGGGTTTGCGTAGCCGCGAAGAGTTGATGCAATGGATCGACGATGCGGGCTTGTATGTGGTCTACCGCATGGATGCTTCGCCGACGCACGGTAAGGTACAAGACAGCACAGATGCGTTGCATGTTGCGCGTGCTGCCGAAGTCACTTCACTGTGGCGCTTGAAACAAAAGGCCGCAGCCTGAATGCCGTGGTGCTGACAGCCTTATAAGTGACAGCTGGCAGCGCCTGAAGTATCTGTTTGACAACTTGTTTCATGCATAACGCATCTTGGTTGTCGCTGGAATTGTCATGAGACTGTTGTTGGCCCCGATGGAGGGCTTGCTCGATTTTGTGTTGCGCGATGTGCTCACCAGTGTGGGGGGCGTGGATCGCTGCGTTTCCGAGTTCATTCGCGTCAGTGGCTCGGTGCTGCCAGACCGTGTGTTTCTGAGCTATATGCCTGAGTTACGCAATGGAAGCAAAACCTTGTCAGGCGTGCCTGTACGTGCGCAACTGCTGGGTTCTGATCCAGGGTGGATGGCCGAGAATGCTGCCAATTTGGCGCGTTTGAATCCGGAAGGCATTGATCTGAACTTTGGCTGCCCGGCCAAAACAGTGAACCGTCATGGTGGCGGGGCATCCATGCTGCAAGATCCGGAATCAATTGCCAGGCTGGTAGCTGCTGTACGGCAGGCTGTCCCCGCACATCTGCCTGTGTCCGCCAAGATGCGTATGGGTTTCAACGACAAAACCCTGATGCGTGAATGTGCGCTGGCCATGGTGGAGAACGGTGCATGTGAGTTGGTGGTGCATGCGCGGACCAAGGTGGAAGGCTACCGGCCGCCTGCATATTGGGAGCTGATTCCAGACATCAAAGCGGTGGTTCAGGTGCCAGTGGTGGCCAACGGAGAGATCTGGACCGTGCAGGATGCCTTGCGCTGCCGCGAACAATCAGGTTGCGACGACTTGATGTTGGGGCGTGGCAGTGTTGCAGACCCTGGTTTGGCTTTGGCGCTGCGACAGGCCATGATGCAAGGTATTCGTCATTGCGACGATGTACCTGCCGACGCCCCCCCTGTGGTGCGGTGGGCAGACCTCTTGCCGCGTCTGCAGCGTTTTTGGTGGCTGGTATGCCGTGACTTGACGCCCAATCAGCGTGCCGGACGCTTGAAGCAATGGCTGAACTTGATGCGACGCTGCTACCCCGAAGCGGAGACCGCTTTTCAGAGTGTTCGCGTGCTGACACAGCAAAGCCTGGTGGCCGATTGGCTGGAGCAGGAATGTGCACGTTTTGACGTTGCGTTCACTTTGCAAAAAGACGAGCTGGCAGCGTATGCACAGCGCATGCCTGATTCAGTGCCAGTACTGGGTTGACGCGCTCGGGTTTGAAGGACGGTGCTCAACGCCGGATTGCCATCAAGTCTTCCGTGAGCTTCAAAGCAAATGGTCAGGAGCCAGAGGGCCGATGATGCGAATCATCATGCGCAGTGGCAGGCTGGCATCAGGTTCACTGGTTTGATCTCCCCAGTCGCTGCCTTCAGGCGCACGCCATACCAGTCCTTCGGGGGTGTCCTCTACCAGCCACGCCGCTTTGTTCAGACTGGCCTCGATGTTTTCGGTAGCCTCTTGCGCCAGCTGTCTTGAGGCAATCAATAGCGCAATTTCAGTGTTTTGCAACTGTGAGCGCAGATCCAGATTCATGGAGCCGACTACGGTGAGCTTGTGATCAAGCACCAGCATCTTGGAATGCAGCATAGCCCGCGAACCACCTTGTGAGCCTGAGATGTGCCCGGCAGTATTACGCAGGGTTCCCGTGTCAGCCTTGCCGTCTTGCAAGCTGCGTAATTCATACAGTTCAATGCCTTGCGCCAGCAAATCCTTGCGGTGGCGTGCGTAGCCTGCATGTGCCAACGGTGCATCGTTGGAGGCCAGGGAATTGGTCAGAATGCGCAGGCGAATCCCGCGCTCGCGGGCGCGTGCAAAAGCTTCTTTCATATCGTCGCCTGGAACAAAGTAGGGCGATACGATGAGTACTTCGGTGCTGGCCTGATCAATCAAAGCCAGCAAGCCGCTAACTACGTTTTCTTGGCCAGAGACCGGATGTATCACTTCACGCAGGGTTTGGCGGTTGGCTGATGGCTTCCTTTTTGCGGCGTTGCTCAAGCCAGAAGAGAGGCTGGGAGCCAGCGTTAGTACTTCAGGTGCAGAGGGCTGCTCTGCTATTGCCTCAGTCATTTCATTGGATGTCGCAACGCTCTGTGTGTCCTCGGGCGGTGCGGGAATTTTTTCTGGTGCGTCGGCCAATACCAAGGCTGGGGCCCAAATCCATTCAACCGCTTGTAAATCCATCGGTTCCAAATGTGCTGTCTTGCTGCCGTTCATGGCAGTCTGAATTTGCTGCGATTCTGTCTGTGTTGCCAGCTTGTTGGCAGTACTGCGCATCTCGAGCAAGGCTTGCTCTGATACGAGTGCGCTGACAGGGTAGGCGCGCGCGTCATTCCAGTAGCGGTCAAAGCTGGAGGAAAGCTGGCGCACCACATGGCCTGCGGCCATGATGTCAAGGTCGATAAAGTTGTCGCTATCAAGTGCGTCAAAGTAGGCATCGCCCAGATTGCGCCCACCCGTTATGCCGATCGTGTTGTCTGCAATAAAAAGCTTGTTGTGCATGCGCTGCTGGGCGCGCTGGAAATCGGTCAACGTCGACAAGGCTCGCATGATGGTTGAGCTGCGTGGCCCAGTCAGAGGGTTGAACATGCGCATCTCAATGCCAGGCACAAAAGCCAGGCACATGACTTGCGCATTTTTGCCTGCACCATGAAAGTCATCCAACAGGACACGTACTCGTACACCACGCTGTGCCGCATGCGCCACGGCTTCAAGCAACCGTGCGGTACTGGGATCGGCGTGGATGGCGTAGTACTGCAGATCCAAAGTCTGCGTTGCCGCTTGCACCAGTGCGAGGCGGCTGGAGAATGCAGAATCAGCGCCACCGAGCAAAGTAAACCCGGAGTTGTAAGCAGTGCCCGCGGCTAGACGCTGGGCTTGCACCATTTGGCCCAAGGCCGTACTTTGCGGAGACGCAAGTGCTGTACTGGCAGTGCGCGGAGGCATGGGTGGCAAGCTGCCGCAAGCGCTCAGGAGCAGGGCAGCAGCACACAGGCATGCGAACAGCCAATGGTGGCGCGCCAAAATGCGATGAGGTTGCTGCGGATGTTGTGACATGGCTTAGAGATATAGCGATGCAATGATGGCCCCCGTGTCAGACGCCAGAGGGTTTGCTTCGCGGCATGCGGCTAAAACTGATCGCGCCCAGCAATGCGGGCCAGCACACGCAGATCATCGCCTATGCGCTGGATATCTTGCCATTGCAAGGGAGTGGCTTGAGACAGTGCATTCAAGGGGCCAAAGTTGGCCATTCCCATGGCGCCCGCACCTAGCAGCTTGGGGGCCAGATACAGAAGCAGCTCATCCACCAAACCCTCACGCAGGAAAGATCCATTGAGTTTGAAGCCTGCCTCCACATGCAGCTCGTTGGTGCCACGCTGGCCTAAATCGCGCAGCATGGCCGCGAGATCGACTTTGCCCTGCGCGTTAGGCAGTACAACGACGGTGGCTCCCAAGGCTTGCAGCGCTGCGGCTTTAGAGGTGCTGGTGCTGCTGGTATAGATGATGCAGCCGTTGACAGCTTGAAGCACATGGGCATCCAGTGGCATGTCCAGCTTGCTATCGACCACCACAATCTTGGGTTGGCGTGGAGTGTCTATCTCACGCACATTCAAGCGCGGGTTATCTTCCAAAATCGTGCCAATACCGGTCAGAATGGCGCACGCACGTGCCCGCCAGGCATGACCGTCTGCACGCGCTGCTGCGCCCGTGATCCACTGGCTCTGGCCATTGTGCAAAGCCGTCACTCCATCCAGCGAAGTTGCGGCCTTCATGCGCACCCATGGTGTGCCGCGCACCATGCGGCTGAAAAAACCAATATTCAACTCGCGCGAAGCCACTCCAGCTGCATCGTCCATTGCAACTTCAACACCTGCGGCGCGCAATTTGGCAAAACCTTGTCCCGCCACCTGCGGGTTCGGATCTGTAATCGCTCCCACAACTTTCGCAATTCCGGCGTCTATCAACGCGTTGCAACAGGGGCCGGTACGGCCAGTGTGGGAACAAGGCTCAAGCGTGACATAAGCTGTCGCCCCACGCGTGTCATGACCGCGAGCCTGTGCATCACGCAGCGCCATGACTTCGGCATGAGGCCCACCAGCCTGCTGGGTGAAACCCTGACCAATGACAACGCCTGTAGAAGACACCAGCACGCAGCCGACGCGTGGATTGGGGTTGGATAGAAAAAGCGCCTGACGGGCAAAGTCAAGCGCTTGTTGCATATGGGGCGATGGAATGTGCGTAGCTTCAGTCATTGCGTCTGAATGGTAACGCACAGCCAATGCCTAGCGGTTCCAGCAATCTGCAGCGCTCATGGTGGACCTTCCTGTGGGTTGATCTTCTACGCCACGTGCCCCTGTATGCGTCAACGTCAGCGTTCCGCAGCGGTCTTCGCTTTGAGGGCCTTCTTTAGGAATAGCTGTCAGTGTGAAAGCTGCATTGGTATTATCGGCCGCAAATCCAATGGTGTAGCGTTTGCTGTTGTCATTGGCCCAAGTCAGCTCTGCAGGCAATACTGTGGGGTACACGCCTGTCGCCGTTGCCGCACGCTCCATCCACAGCTGTGTTTGTAGCAAGCCAGCACGTGCATCTGCGCGGTGCCCACGCATCACATATTCTGTGTAGCTGGGATAGGCGAATGCACTGATGCTTCCAATGATTGCCACCACAATCAGCAGCTCAATCAGCGTAAAACCTTGGCTTTTTCTCATGGTCATAAATGCTGCTTTACTTATTTGAGTTGGCGCCAGCTAGGACGCAGCGACTGTTCGGGCATTCGTGCAAGGGTGAAAGAGGCACCCTTGCCAAAGTCTGTTGAGTCCGTTGCATGGTTGATAATGCGGTGGGCCCCTTTGACGATTGTCATGCGAGAAACACCGTTATCAGCTACCAGATCAAAGGTGCCATCACCATTTCTATCCATGAGTTGTACGGATGGGCGCATGCCATCCATGATGTTGATTAGTGTGAGGTATTGGCGTTCCTCATCCACTGCGGAGGACTCACAGCTTTCTCGTTCATTCAGCTTGTCTGAGCCTTTCGCTGGTACTTGAGAATAAACAGCCAGAATATTGCTGCCGTCATACAAGCTCATGGGTTTGAGCAAACGCTCTCCTGTTTCCGGTAGGTCAAGATACCAGCCACTGTGTTTATTCCAATCTACGGAGAGGGCATCGCCGTCGCTGGTCTTGTCTATTTGCCAGTAATCGTGGTTTTCGCTTGTTCCTTCACCCTCATAATGTTGACCTACTTTTTGCTGAGCCAGCTTAGATTGATTTGATTTTGTATCAAGCCCGTCACCCAAAGGAGTGGGTACAGGAATGTTTTTGCTGCTATCACCGGGGTGTACAGCTAGAAAGCTTTGTTTGGTACTGGTGTCGTAGGTGGTCGTATACCGCGTATTGTCGAGTACAGAGTACAGAGTCTGAATGTCAGTATTGTCGGGGTCTGAAGTGGTGACATTGCGCCCTGTGCCAAAGGCTACCATCATGCCTCCTACGGATAATATTTTTTTGTCGTTCCCAGTGCCTGTAACTTTGGTGCGATCATTGGCGCGAACAGTAGGAGCTGCAGTAATAGATTGCACCAATGTACGCTTTTCAGGAGTGCCAGCAGTGCCACCAAGTGCAGTAAAAAGAGGTTCTCGATCAAACGCCACGCCCCAGTCATCTGGATTTTTTGCTGCAATGACAAATTTCCACATATTGCCATGCAGATCTCCTGCGTAGACGACGTCAGGGCGTCCATCATTGTTGATGTCTACCAAGCGGGGCGCAGACAACCCATTGTCTTGATGATTCTCTTCATTGTTCACTGTGCTGGTGGCAGGCAAACGTAGTAGTTCTTTGCCACCATCCAGATATTGAATCAGTAAAACAGGACGTCCATTTTTGCTGTTGTAGCCATTGCCCATAACTACTGCCCAGCGGTCGTTGTTGAGTCGGGCGATTTGGTTCGCATGTAATGGATTGCTATCGTCGGTAGTGGGGATGGCAAAAATATGGCCTATATCAGCATCATCGTGGTTGGCGCATGTTGTTTCTCCAGCTTTTGGGGGGGTTGCAACGCAGTTGATGGTCTCGTCGCTGTGCATGGTTTTGTCCATCACCACGAGGGATGCCGCGTTGGCGTTAGAGAAGTCTGCAGGGTCGGTAACATTCAACACGAAATAGCCTTTACCGCCTGCCCCAAGTGTTCCAACCAGCATGGTATGCCATTCAGGGGTGTATTGCGCACTGTTCTTATCACCTGTACCGAGGTCTACATCTCCTGTCATGGGGGAACCATCGACAAAGTAGCGATGGTTGTCGTCAAACGATGGCCAGGTCAAGCGTGTCAGGTTGGGTAACACACCTCGAGGGATATAAGCAATTTTTTCGCTACCATCATCTGCCGAAAATCCATGTAGCATGCCATCATTGGCGCCCACATAAATCATGGGTAAGCGGCTTTTGTTGTCGTAGGTGAATTTCGAATAACCCTTGAATGAATAATTGCTAACTGGAGCGCCGGTATACCAAACATTGGAGTTCACGATATCGCCAAGCCGGGTTTGGCGATTGCGGAAAACGCCTTTTTCTGCACTAAGCTCTTGGCTGCGATCTCCGCGGATGTAATTCAGCCGATCTTCGCCTCGGGCATCTAAAGAATTATTTGTTTCACAATCAGACGGTGTTGTGCTATCTGCTTGTATGCTTAAGCATGCTTTTTGTGCAGCGCTCAGGTTTGACCAGAGAAATGGTTTGCCAGGGGCACTGTCATTGTCACTCCAAGTCAATATTGTTCGATCTTCTGGCGATTTCGCGTCCAGAATACTCGCTGCGCTTTTTCCGCCCCACAAAGATGAGGTGTTAACTTCGCGTTTTGATGGGTCGTTTTCATTGGATAATTCGATTTTTGATCCCCATATATCTCCTCGCCATGCCTCTTTGGGGTTGTTGCTGGTAATAAACATGCCGACAGGTTTGTCGTTGATGGACATTCCAGTGGCGGCGGCGGAGCTGCGGTCTGGCTCAGCCTGTGTCTTAATGACCCCAATAATTTCTCTAAATGCTTTTTCTAAATCTTCACCTTTGCTGACTGCGTAAAAACGCCCTCGTCCATTAATTGCTGCATGCCATAGGTCTAGGGCTCTCACGTTTTCACCATCGTTCGTATTTGGCCAAGACAGACTTCCGTTAACTAAGTTTGGAAAGCTTCCATCATAGCCAAAAGGAGTAGTTTCAGTGGGACGGATAATGCTTGATGCACCTGGCCATGTAATGGCCTCTTCACTGAATCCAATGGTATAGGTAACCAAGTGCGGCCAGTTTGCAGGGTTATATTTTGGGTTCCAATACTTATTAATTGGGACTCCTCCAATAACTTCGCTATTGGGGGCTGAACGATATTCGCCAGAAAGTGATATTTGCTTCTTTGAGTCTGTCGAGCTATAGATAGAGGGCTGTAGGTTATTCGACCAGCTATAAAAAGCCCAGTCGGCCAACGTGTTGGCATATTTGTCGTAGAAAACCTTTGTTTGATCGCCGTTGGCGGTGTAATAGGTGCCGTCCGGTAGATAGAAAGATGTACTTTCTCTATTTCCTCCAGAGGCTGTGCTGTTCCAACGCCCGTCTGTCATCATGATGTGATAATTACGTCTACAGCCTAAAAACTCTTTGCTAAGTGCATCATTGCCACCAGGATTAGTTGCCCATGGTCCTCCGTTGACAGGGTTGCTTCCATTTTTTTTGCGCAAGTAATCATCTGCTTGTTGGAACATGGTGTGAGAAGGCGTGCCTCCTTGTGGAAGAAGATAATCAACAAACTCAATGAAATTTGTACGATGGGTATTGTCGAGAACCTTGATGCTATTTTTATTTCCACTGCCTACATTATTGGCACCAGGTGTTCTCCCTAGCCCTGGATTTAACCCTGTACCATACCAATAACTCAGATTGTTGTAATAACTTACAGAATTTCCATTGTTCCACATTGATTGCCAGCCCAAACGAATTTTTCCATCTGGTAGCAGGTCTCTATCATTAAATACTTGCTTCAGGGCATATTTCAGCACGTTCATTCTACGGCTACGGGTGTCCCAGCTTCCGTCAGCATTGGGTACTGTAGTGTTAATTGCATTGGTTGCATTACCAGCATCCAAGCGAAAACCCATGCTGCCAGAGTCATCAATTGAAATAATGACGTTCGGTGCTACATAAGGATCTGTGGTGCCTGGCGGCGATTGCGCCAAATCTAGTGCATGAGCGCCGTGCGGTGCCAGCGCAGCGCCCACAGCAAGTGCCAGCAAGGTTTTGCGACTGCGTGGTTGGTCAACGGTCAGACGGCGCATGGTGAACTCCTGTGTGAACATACAAAAAAGTGGGGGCGTGAAGCCAGCTTTCGCATCAGTCTTTTTGTCGTTGGCGCGCATAGGTTTGCTGCAAGACAACCTGAGTATTGGGCTTGAGTCCCTGCGCTAGCGCAGTGATGCGATAAACCACATATGCGTCAAGACTGATGTCCAAAAGATTGGTGGCACTGTTGCTGATTAGCGCAGAGTTGCCAGCACCTTTGGCATAGGGCAGAACTTCTATCCAGTACCAACCTCCCCGACCAAGGGTGCGTTCAGCAAGAATGGGGTTGCTGGTTGCGCCGGTTTTAGCGCCGGTGTAATCACCATAGCGCGCAGCGGGTGCTTTATCGCTGCCGACTCCTTGCATCTGCGCTAGCGTTATGCCTTTTTTGGGATCTGAGTTGTTCCAGAAATCTTGCTGAGCAGTGAACTTGGCGCATATTGCATCGTGACATTTGACGCCTTCTAAACTGTCAAGTTCAGCCAGTAAGATGCCGATGTCTTGGTCTTCAATAGGGAATTTTTTAATGTTTTCTCCTTTTCGGCATATCTTTGGATCCTTATCGTCACTGATGCATGCCGCACCGCTTGCCTGTTCTCTGCGTATATCAAGTTCTGCATCTTGTATCAGCGCTTGCGCGGCTTCAAAAGCGCGTTGATAGTCGGCATCGTTGCCCACAACCATTTCGTTGAACCACGCTGTTCGCGAAGCCCACAGAGCCAGCAACATGGAGAGCATGACAAAAATAATCACCACAAATAGGGCTACACCGCGTTGGCGGTAAATAAATTGGATGGACTTTTTTTGCATGATGCAGGGGATTAATTTTTTTACAGAAGGCCTTGGCTGCGCAGTTGAAAAACGGAGCGAAATGTTTTGTGTGCACGGTTTTTGCGAGGATCTGCCAAAGCTGTCATATCAATCTGAGTAATAAAGCCGTCCGCGTCCGGGCAGTCTGCATAGCTGCTGCCAGCAGGCATATCAATAACTTCGTTGCCAAACAGCGTTAAACAAACCTCGACTGCAAAAACTTTGTTCCACTGGCCTTTTACGCCAGTCGCCGTCACATATTGGATTTTTGGATTGCCATGAGGAGTTTCTTGCAGCAAATATCGCGTCTGAAAATTTGCAACATTGTTTAAAATGGGTTGGGCATTGCCTTCGCCAGCACACAGTAGAGTATTGTTTCGCAAAACAAAATGACTCTGAACAATATCATCTCCGCCTGCCTGTCCCAGACAATTACGCATCAAAGAGGCGCGATTATTATCTGTTGTTGCTATATGTAGCATTTCTTCGTAGTTTCGGTAGCCGATGCTGAGTTGGAATTCATTGTCTCCTGGGTTATCTAATCCGTTTAAAATGTCTTTTTTGGGATTAAAGCCTTCTGCCGAGGTTTCGAAAGCTACAGGATCGTTGATATCAATAGTCGCTCCCTCGGATTTATCAGGCGCAAGATTTAATCGCATAGAACCTGCTTGCCTTAATTGTTGGGCAAAAATTCTGTATGCATATGAGGACTGTTGCTGAAACTGGCTTGAATCACCTACGGTGGCAGTGACACTGCGCGAACTCATTAGTGCTCCCATGGCAACGGCAACGGTAAGCAGACCTATTGCAATACCAACTAAGAGCTCAATTAATGAAACTCCTTGTTGATGATGCTTGGGTGAGGGTGGTTTTCTGCTAGAAACCCCTGAATGTTCAGGAAATAATAAATGCATACACTGAGCTCTTTAGGTGACGGTGAGAGATCAACTGCCTGGGCAGAAAAACTGAACACTGCTGCCAGAGAAGTATGGGGCGCAACGGGCAACGATGGGGATAAACTGCAAATGGCAGGTTTGATTGGCGGGGCAAGTTTTTTCTTCTCCATCTCCGCTACCCTTACTGGTGTTTAAAGGGTTGAGGTAATCATTCGTTGTAGAGCTTTCGTTTTCTCTCCAACTGACCATGACGCCTAGCTGCCGTCGGTTAGTATCGATAGTCTCATCGTCCGCAAAGAAGATACTGGCGTTGCCACTGGGTAGAGTATTCGCCACTTTGGCCTTCCATTGGCTTATGTCAAATTGAGCGAGTTCAGTGTTGTCACAAGCTTGGGTGTAGCAATCAGCTATCTCTTCCTCATTTTTTTCTTTGCCGTCTTTTGGCGCTGCTTCCCAGGGGGATTTATAGGTGTCGGCATTGCGTAGAGCATTGGGTGTGGTCATTAAACGCTCGCTAAGATCCTCTATAAGTCTTATTGCCTGGGCACGATGAAAGCTGGTCTGTGTGTTGCTGAGGGTGCGCATCTGCGCTCCCAAGATACCCAGAATTCCGAGAGCCATTACCAATATGGCGATTAAGGACTCGAGCAGGGTAATGCCACGCTGTTTGGAATGATGAAACATTGCTTTTTTCATTTTCATTGACAGCTTGTTGCTTGAATGGTTCGCATCCGTCCGCCAGAACTAATGCATAGCGTTTGAGCGTTTTGCGTAGTACTGTCGGAAGGCAAGAGGGAAAAAGTAAAGCCAATGGCGTTGAGGTGGGTCATGCCATATCGGTTGAAGTTGAGGCTACTTCCATTGGCTGAGCGCCGAACATTGACTTTGGCGTCTGGACGAAATTCTTGAAGCAGTGTGTCGTGCTGTGCGTCCCATGAGCCATTGCTGTTTTGGTCTGCATATACAAGCCAGCCACATCCCCACTCTCGGCTGGTCGTTGCGTTTTGGCAGCCATTGATTTCGTTTTCGATTTTTCGAATGCCGACGCGGCCACCTCGTTTGATCGATTCTGAGCGTGCGAGCCTGAAAGATGATTCCATGGCACGTATGGCTTGTGTCACTTGCCAGCGCTCATGAATGACCCGGAAACCGGCAAGCCCAAAGCCAAGCAAGATGGACATGATGGCAAGGCTAATCAGTAGCTCAACCAGTGTCATCCCGCTGGATGAGGATGTGTAGGCACTATGCATGACGAAGTAGGTATTCATCGGAAATCCTTCATCTATAGCAAATGTCTTGGATGGATAGGCGGTTCAGGGATGAGTGGCTAGCAAGCGTTCAGAACACTTGTCTTTCGTATGAGGCCTCCAGCTTGGATGCACAATTTGTTGGTATTTGCACTGGGCTGGTCAGTCGGACTTGCGCTTAGTACAAAAATATTGCCAGCATCAAGAAGAGAGAGGGTGCCCCAGCGGTCAATGAGAATGGCGTCGCTGTTGGCTGAGGCGGAGATGACTAAGTTGTTGTAACTACTGCTGGACTGGCGCAATGTAGCTTGATCGTTGTCAGCAGAGCCATCTTGGTCGACATCGATAGCTAGTGTCCAGCCGCATTGCCATTCGTTATCTGCAGCTTTGCAGGCTCCTCTTTGGGCTATGCGCAATAGAGATAGGCCACCACCTCGTCGAATGCTTTCGGAGCGTGCAAAAGCGAGTACGGATTCCAGTTCGTCGACAGCTTGGTTGGCTTGCCAGCGTTCCATCATTGGAGTGAAACTGGGTGCGGCAATGGCCATCAAAATTGCTAGCACTGCTAGTGTTAGCATGAGTTCAATCAGCGTCAAGCCGCGTTGCAAAGCTGAGCGCACACGCAAACTTTTAGGCAAAAGTATGTAGGAAAGAGCCATGTTCAGACGATAGTGGCTCAAGCTTTGTTGAGGCAGTGTTCGCAGACTGGAGGTTGTGAACAGGCAGACAAACGGTTGGAGAGTAGCAGCTAGATGGCTCGCCTGAGGTTGGCTTTGATGGAATGAGCGTGCTGGACACAGACACTGATCTGTGGCTGATACTTGCAGCTGATCTTGACGGGCAGGAGTGAAAAGCTGGAATCGGCTACAATGATTAGGTTTTGCATGGTGCAAGACGCACGCCGCCGGCCATTCCAGCCCACGGCGCAAGTAACTCAGGTGATCTCGGAGGTTCCTCCAGATTCACCGCTGATAAGGAAAACAAAATGATCGCTGCCGATAAGAAGGCTGAAGTAGTTAAGGCTAACGCTCGCTCCGAAAACGATACTGGTAGCCCAGAAGTGCAAGTTGCACTGCTGACTGCTCGCATCAACGAGTTGACTCCCCACTTCAAGGCGAACGCGAAGGACCACCATGGTCGTCGTGGCCTGCTGCGCATGGTGAGCCGTCGTCGTAAGCTGCTGGACTACCTGAAGGGTAAGGACGCTGACCGTTACACTGCTTTGATCGCCAAGCTGGGCCTGCGTAAGTAAGCACAGTGCAAGATCAAAACGCCTGAGTTAGATTGCCTAGCTCAGGCGTTTTTTACTTTGGAGTTGCTGAAAACAGAGCGAAGCTGTGTCATTCCAAAAGCTTGCTTGCTTGATTTTTGATAGTGGCAAGCAATCTTCTGGAATGGCATCGTGTTCTGTTCTGACTCCAAAACAACGCTGGGTGCATGCGCCCGACAATTTCAATAGGAGTAAAACACATGACCATGTTCAATAAAGTGACCAAGACTTTCCAATGGGGTCAACACACTGTCACCATGGAAACTGGTGAAATCGCTCGCCAGGCTTCTGGTGCTGTGTTGGTGAATATCGATGACACCGTGGTGCTGGCCACTGTGGTGGGTTCCAAGATTGCCAAGGCTGGTCAGGATTTCTTTCCTTTGACCGTTGACTACATTGAGAAGACTTACGCAGCGGGCAAGATTCCAGGCAGCTTCTTCAAGCGCGAAGCCAAACCATCGGAGCTGGAGACGCTGACCTCGCGTCTGATTGACCGCCCTATCCGCCCTCTGTTCCCAGAGGGGTTCTACAACGATGTGCATGTGGTCATTCACACCATTTCGTTGAACCCTGAAGTGGATGCCGATATCGCAGCCATGATTGCGACTTCTGCCGCTTTGGCTGTGTCGGGCATTCCATTCAGCGGCCCCATCGGTGCTGCGCGCGTGGGATACATCAATGGTGAGTACGTGCTCAATCCTGGTCAGACGCAGCGCAAGGACTCGCTGATGGATCTGGTGGTTGCGGGTACGGAAGCAGCTGTGCTGATGGTGGAATCTGAAGCACAGCAACTGCCTGAAGAAGTGATGCTGGGCGCTGTGGTGTTTGGTCACGAACAAGGCAAGATCGCCATTGAGGCCATTCATGACTTGGTGCGCGAAGGTGGTAAGCCTGCGTGGGATTGGACGGCTCCCGCCAAAGACGAGGCGCTGATTGCCAAGGTGGCTGAATTGGGTGAAGCCAAACTGCGTGCAGCGTACCAAGAGCGTAACAAACAAGTGCGTACCTTGGCGTGCCGCACTGCTTATGCTGATGTGAAGGCTGCTTTGTCTGAGCAGGGCGTGGAATTTGACGCTGTGAAGGTCGAAGGCATGCTGTTCGACATCGAGGCGCGCATTGTTCGTTCGCAGATTCTGGCGGGTGAGCCCCGTATTGACGGTCGCGACACACGTACCGTACGTCCCATCGAAATTCGCAACTCCGTGCTGCCTCGCACGCATGGCTCGGCCCTGTTCACCCGTGGTGAAACACAGGCGCTGGTTGTGACTACGCTGGGTACCGAGCGTGATGCGCAAAAGATTGATGCATTGGCTGGTGAGTTTGAAGACACCTTCCTGTTCCACTACAACATGCCTCCCTTTGCGACGGGTGAGGTGGGGCGCATGGGTTCGACCAAGCGCCGCGAAATCGGCCACGGCCGTCTGGCCAAACGTGCACTGGCAGCTTGCCTGCCAAGCAAGGAAGAGTTCCCTTACACGATCCGTGTGGTGTCGGAAATCACCGAGTCCAACGGCTCTTCGTCGATGGCTTCCGTGTGTGGTGGTTGCTTGTCCATGATGGATGCAGGCGTTCCCATGAAGGCGCACGTGGCAGGTATTGCCATGGGTTTGATCAAGGAAGACAACCGCTTTGCCGTGCTGACTGACATCTTGGGTGATGAAGATCACCTGGGTGACATGGACTTCAAGGTGGCGGGTACTACCAACGGTATTACCGCGCTGCAGATGGATATCAAGATCCAGGGCATCACCAAGGAAATCATGCAAGTGGCTCTGGCGCAAGCCAAGGAAGCGCGCATGCACATTCTGGGCAAGATGCAAGAAGCCATGGGTGAGGCCAAGACTGAGGTGTCTTCATTTGCGCCCAAGCTGTTCACCATGAAGATCAACCCCGAAAAGATTCGTGATGTGATTGGCAAGGGTGGCGCAACTATCCGTGCGCTGACCGAAGAGACTGGCACCCAGATCAATATCGAGGAAGACGGCACCATTACCATCGCTGCCACCGACGGCGAAAAGGCGGAAGCTGCCAAGAAACGTATCGAAGAGATTACGGCTGAAGTCGAGATCGGCAAGGTCTACGAAGGCCCTATCGTCAAGATTCTCGAATTCGGTGCCTTGGTAAATCTGCTGCCTGGCAAGGATGGCTTGCTGCACATCAGCCAGATTGCCCATGAGCGCGTGGAAAAAGTGACTGACTACCTGCAGGAAGGTCAAGTGGTCAAGGTCAAGGTGCTGGAGACGGACGACAAGGGTCGCGTGAAGCTGTCCATGAAGGCTTTGCTGGAGCGTCCTGCTGGTATGCCTGAGCGTGCGGAGCGTCCTGCACCTGCGGAGCGCCAGCCTCGTGAGCGTCGTGAACCGCGCGAGCGCCGTGAACCTCGTGCAGAGCAAAACGGTGCTGCGGACGTTGATCAGCAGCAGCAACAGCAGTAACAACCATTGCTTCATGGGTTGGCCGGATATCTTCAGTTGACCCATGAATGGTTGTGGGAGTGCGCTGCGAAAGTTTGCGAGGCAGGGTTTAAGTCATTTTTGGCTTAAATCCTTTTTGCATGACCAGAGCGTGCTTTTTGGATGACGCAGATCAATTCCATCTTGATGATGTACTGACCCCATGAAGAAGAAACTGATTGTTGGTAACTGGAAAATGAATGGCAGCTTGCAAGCCAATGCTGACTTGGTATCTGGTTTGGTGCAGGGTTTGCCAGCCCCGCTTAATTGTGCGGTGGGTGTGGCGGTGCCGGCTGTTTATCTGGCACAAGTTCAGGCTTTGGTCCAAGGCTCCGGTGTGGCCTTGGCTGCGCAAGATGTTTCGCAGCATGAAAAAGGTGCGTACACCGGAGAGGTGTCTGCAGCCATGCTGCAAGACTTTGGCGCGCGCTATGTCTTGGTGGGGCACTCGGAGCGTCGTCAATACCATGGTGAAAGCGATGCAGTGGTTGCTGCCAAGGCGCAAGCTGCACTGTCAAAAGGTTTGACGCCGATTGTCTGTGTCGGTGAAACACTGCAAGAGCGTGAAGCTGGTCAGACTGAGCAAGTTGTCAAGCGGCAGCTGGCTGCGGTCATTCATCAGGTTGGACACTGTGTCAGTGAGCTGGTGGTGGCTTATGAACCGGTATGGGCAATCGGTACCGGTAAAACAGCGAGCCCAGAGCAAGCGCAGGCCGTGCATGCGGTGCTGCGTGCGCAGCTCGCGGCTGCGACAGAGCATGCGCAACGTGTCCCACTGCTCTATGGTGGCAGCATGAATGCTGCAAATGCGGCGCAATTGCTGGCGCAAGCGGATATTGATGGTGGCCTGGTCGGGGGGGCATCCCTCAAGGCCGCAGACTTTTTGCAGATCATTGCAGCGGCCAATTGAGGTAGCTGTACGTGTTTAACTGAGGAGTAGTGATGAGCGCGTTTGCGACATTGATTTTGGCTGTACAGATGTTGTCGGCCTTGGCCATGATTGGATTGATCTTGATTCAGCATGGCAAGGGTGCTGATATGGGTGCGGCTTTTGGTAGTGGCACGTCGGGCAGCTTGTTTGGTGCCAGTGGCAGTGCAAACTTTCTGTCTCGCAGCACTGCAGCGCTGGCGACAGTGTTCTTTGTGGCCACACTGGCTTTGGCATATCTGGGTAATGCACGTCCCGTCAGCACGGGTAGTGTGCTGGAGAGTGTGCCTGCCCCAGCGGTGACGGCTCCAGCAGTGGATAGCACTGTGCCGACAGCGCCTGCACAAGGTGTTGACCAGATTCCTGCTAAATAATTGAATCAAACCATGGAGGAATGCTGTGACGCAGCATTTCTCGGGTTACAATCCAAAAGTTGCTCGGAAAGCCATAGCCCTGTTAGAGGGGGCTCCTCATGCGATCCGAGTGATTTGAGACTTACAAATGCCGTCGTGGTGGAATTGGTAGACACGCTATCTTGAGGGGGTAGTGGCGAAAGCTGTGCGAGTTCGAGTCTCGCCGACGGCACCATCATAAATACAGCCTGCCCATGATCAGGCAGTGGTCGAGGGCAAGGTCAACAAGCGGAAAACGCGACCTCACATGAACCTCGAGCAGTATCTCCCGGTCCTACTTTTCATTTTGGTAGGCATCGCCGTGGGAGTCGTTCCCCTCGTTCTTGGCTATGTGCTGGGCCCGAATCGCCCGGATGATGCCAAGAATTCGCCTTACGAATGCGGCTTTGAAGCCTTTGAAGACGCGCGCATGAAGTTTGATGTGCGCTTCTATCTGATCGCCATTCTGTTCATCCTGTTTGATTTGGAAATCGCATTCCTGCTGCCTTGGGCCGTTGCGCTGCAAGACGTTGGAGCTGCCGGTTTCGTCGCTGTTCTCATCTTCCTGACCGTTCTTGTCGTGGGCTTCGCCTACGAATGGAAAAAGGGCGCCCTGGATTGGGAATAAGTACACGCACTCCTCAAAAAAGGACACACGATGATTGAAGGCGTGATGAAGGAAGGCTTCGTCACCACCAGCTATGACGCGGTGGTGAACTGGGCCAAAACAGGCTCTATCTGGCCGATGACATTTGGTTTGGCTTGTTGTGCCGTCGAGATGATGCATGCAGCAGCAGCGCGCTACGATCTGGCGCGCTTTGGTGCTGAGGTATTTCGTCCCTCGCCACGCCAGTCCGACTTGATGATTGTTGCTGGTACCCTGTGCAACAAGATGGCGCCCGCACTGCGCAAGGTCTATGACCAGATGTCCGAGCCCCGCTGGGTGCTGTCGATGGGCTCTTGTGCCAATGGTGGTGGCTACTACCATTACAGCTACTCGGTGGTGCGCGGTTGTGACCGCATTGTTCCAGTGGATGTGTACGTGCCGGGCTGCCCGCCCACAGCCGAAGCGCTGATTTACGGCATCATTCAGCTGCAGCAAAAAATCCGCCGCACGAACACCATCGCCCGCGTTTAAGGAGCCGAGAGGATGTCCGCATTTGCAATTCAGCCCGAAGCGCTTCGGGATCTGGTGGCTGCTGCATTGGGAGACCAAGCGCGCAGCGTCGCCGTCAAGCTCGGTGAGGTAATCGTTGAGGTTGCTGCACCTAACTATCTGGAAGTTATGCGCAAGCTGCGCGACACCCCAGGTTGCCAGTTTGAACAGTTGATTGATCTGTGTGGCGTGGATTACTCCACGTACCAGGAAGTTGGCCGTGATGGTGCACGTTTTGTTGTGGTCTCGCAGCTGCTGTCGGTGAGTTTGAATCAGCGTGTCCGCGTGCGCGTGTCGTGCCCGGATGATGACTTCCCTGTGGTGGCATCCGTGTGCGAGCTGTGGAGCAGTGCCAATTGGTTCGAACGCGAAGCTTTTGACCTGTTCGGCATTATTTTTGAAGGTCACACAGACTTGCGCCGGATCTTGACCGACTACGGCTTCATTGGTCACCCCTTCCGCAAGGATTTCCCGCTGTCCGGCCACGTTGAAATGACCTATGACACGGAGCAACGCCGTGTGGTCTACCAACCTGTCACGATTGAGCCGCGTGAGATTACGCCTCGCATCATCCGTGAAGAAAACTACGGAGGACTGCACTAACAGGCGCTTGGCGCTTGTTGGTTGAAGAACATGGCTGAAATCAAAAACTATTCCATCAACTTTGGTCCTCAGCACCCGGCAGCGCACGGTGTGCTGCGTTTGGTGTTGGAGCTGGACGGTGAAGTGGTGCAACGTGCCGACCCGCACGTGGGGTTGTTGCACCGTGCCACTGAAAAGCTGGCTGAGCACAAGACCTATATCCAGTCGCTGCCTTATATGGACCGACTGGACTATGTGTCCATGATGTGCAACGAGCACGCTTACTGCTTGGCCATTGAAAAATTGCTGGGCATTGAAGTGCCCAAGCGCGCTCAGTACATCCGCGTGATGTTCAGCGAAATCACCCGTTTGCTGAATCACCTGATGTGGCTGGGCTCCAACGGCATGGACTGCGGAGCCTCTACCGTGCTGATGTGGACCTTCCGTGAGCGTGAAGATCTGTTCGACATGTATGAGGCTGTCTCTGGCGCACGCATGCACGCAGCGTACTTCCGCCCAGGTGGCGTGTACCGTGATCTGCCGGACAGCATGCCCCAGTTCAAGGCCAATAAGGTGCGCAATGCCAAGGGTATTGAAAAACTCAATGCCAACCGTCAAGGCTCGCTGCTGGACTTCATTGAAGACTTCACCAACCGTTTCCCCAAGTGCGTGGACGAGTACGAGCATCTGCTCACCGACAACCGCATCTGGAAGCAGCGTATGGTGGGCATCGGAGTGGTCACGCCTGAGCGTGCATTGAACATGGGCTTTACAGGCCCGATGTTGCGTGGCTCCGGCATCGCTTGGGATCTGCGCAAAAAGCAGCCCTATGAGGTCTACAGCGAACTGGACTTTGATGTGCCTGTTGGCAAGGTTGGCGATTGCTATGACCGTTATCTGGTGCGTGTCGCAGAAATGCGCCAGTCCAACCACCTGATCAAACAATGTATCAAGTGGTTGCGTGCCAACCCAGGTCCGGTGATTACAGAAAATCACAAGGTGGCACCTCCCGCGCGTGAGGACATGAAGTCCAACATGGAGTCGTTGATCCACCACTTCAAGCTGTTTACCGAAGGCTTCCGCGTGCCCGAAGGTGAAACCTATGCGGCGGTGGAGCACCCCAAGGGTGAGTTTGGTATTTACATGGTGAGCGATGGTGCCAACAAGCCATATCGCTTGAAGATTCGTGCACCCGGGTTCGCCCATTTGGCGATGATGGACGAAGTGGTCAGTGGCCACATGCTGTCTGACGTGGTGGCGGTGATCGGCACCATGGATATCGTGTTCGGAGAGATTGACCGATGATTACTGAAGCGACCAAAGCGCGTTTTGCGCGTGAAGTGGCCAAGTACCCCGCTGACCAGAAGCAGTCTGCAGTGATGGCATGTTTGGCCATTGCGCAGCAAGAGCTGGGCTGGGTGAGCCCCGAGAGCGAGGCGGTGATCGCCGAGGTGCTGGACATGCCCCAGATCGCTGTGCATGAAGTCACAACGTTCTACAACATGTACAATCAAAAGCCGGTTGGCAAATACAAGCTGAACGTTTGCACCAACCTGCCTTGCCAGCTGCGTGACGGTTACAAGGCTCTGCACCATTTGGAAGCCAAGCTGGGCATCAAGATGGGTGAGACAACGCCAGACGGTATGTTCACCTTGCAGCAGTCTGAATGTCTGGGTGCGTGCGCCGATTCTCCAGTGATGCTGGTCAATGACCGCTGCATGTGCAGCTTCATGAGCAATGAAAAGCTCGATGAGCTGGTGGATGGCCTGCGCGCGGCGGAGGGCAAGGCATGAGCACCATCTTGAACAACGCTGCGGTCAACGATGTGTTGGCCAAGTTTGTTTCGTCGGGCAATGAAACCTGCTTTCATGATCGCCATATTGAGCCGCAAATTTACGCAGGTCTGAACGGCAGCAACTGGTCCATCAAGGACTATGAAGCGCGTGGCGGCTACCAGGCGCTGAAGAAGTTGCTGGGTAAAGATGGTGGCAACGGCCTTACACAGGACGAAGTCATTGCCAGTCTCAAGGAATCCGGTCTGCGCGGCCGTGGTGGTGCAGGTTTCCCCACTGGCTTGAAGTGGAGCTTCATGCCTCGTCAGTTTCCGGGCCAGAAGTATCTGGTTTGCAACTCCGATGAGGGCGAGCCTGGTACCTGCAAGGACCGTGAAATCCTGATGCACAACCCGCATATCGTGATTGAAGGCATGGCGATTGCCGCTTTCGCGATGGGCATCAGCGTGGGCTACAACTACATCCATGGCGAAATTTTCCAAGCCTACGAGCGCTTTGAAGCAGCCTTGGAAGAAGCCCGTGCTGCAGGCTATCTGGGTGACAACATCTTGGGTAGTGAATTCAGCTTCCAGCTGCATGCTCACCATGGTTTTGGTGCCTATATCTGCGGCGAGGAAACCGCGTTGCTGGAATCGCTGGAAGGCAAGAAGGGGCAGCCGCGCTTCAAACCGCCATTCCCAGCCAGCTTCGGTCTGTATGGCAAGCCAACAACCATCAACAACACCGAGACATTCGCAGCAGTGCCCTGGATCATCCGCAATGGTGGTGCAGCCTATCTGGCATGCGGCAAGCCTAACAACGGTGGTACCAAGATTTTCTCGGTCAGCGGTGATGTTAATCTGCCGGGCAACTACGAAGTGCCCATGGGCACACCATTCAGCAAATTGCTGGAGCTGGCTGGCGGCGTACGCACTGGCCGCAAGCTCAAGGCGGTAATTCCTGGGGGCTCCTCCTCGCCTGTGCTGCCCGCGGACATCATCATGGAATGCACGATGGATTATGACTCCATCTCCAAGGCTGGCTCCATGCTGGGTTCGGGGGCCGTGATCGTGATGGATGATTCACGTGACATGGTTGAAAGCCTGTTGCGACTGTCGTACTTTTACTCCCACGAGTCCTGCGGTCAATGCACGCCTTGCCGGGAGGGTACCGGCTGGTTGTGGCGTGTGGTCAAGCGTATTCAAGAAGGCGAAGGCCGTCCTGAAGACATCGAGTTGCTGGACTCTGTGTCCGTCAACATTATGGGGCGCACCATCTGTGCGCTGGGCGACGCGGCAGCCATGCCCGTGCGCGCCATGATCAAGCATTTCCGCCACGAATTTGAAGCCAAGATTGCCGCGGCTGCGAAATCGGGCTCCACGGTTGCCTGATCGCGAGAGGCGAGAGACATATGGTTGAAATTGAACTAGACGGCAAAAAGGTAGAGGTCGCTCCTGGCAGCATGGTCATGCATGCGGCCGAGAAGGCCGGAACCTACATTCCGCACTTCTGCTACCACAAGAAACTTTCCATTGCCGCCAACTGCCGCATGTGCCTGGTGGAAGTGGAAAAAGCACCCAAACCACTGCCTGCCTGTGCCACGCCAGTGACACAAGGCATGATTGTTCGCACCAAGAGCGAGAAGGCCATCAAGGCCCAGCAGTCGGTGATGGAGTTCTTGCTGATTAACCACCCCCTGGATTGCCCTATCTGCGACCAGGGCGGTGAATGCCAGTTGCAAGACCTGGCAGTGGGATATGGCGGCACCGGTTCGCGCTACGACGAAGAAAAGCGTGTAGTGCCTCACAAAGATGTCGGTCCGCTCATCTCCATGGAGGAGATGAGTCGCTGCATCCATTGCACCCGTTGCGTGCGCTTTGGCCAGGAAGTGGCGGGCGTGATGGAACTGGGTATGGTCAACCGCGGCGAGCATTCCGAGATCACGACCGTGATTGGGGATACTGTCGACTCCGAGCTGTCTGGCAACATGATTGATTTGTGCCCTGTGGGTGCGTTGACCAGCAAGCCTTTCCGTTACAGCGCACGTACCTGGGAGCTGTCACGTCGCAAGTCAGTCGCACCGCACGACTCCACAGGTTCCAACCTGATTGTGCAGGTCAAGAACCACAAGGTGATGCGCGTCGTGCCTTTTGAGAATGAAGCCGTCAACGAGTGCTGGATCGCCGACCGTGACCGCTTCTCCTATGAAGCGCTGAACAGTGACGAACGTCTGACCCAGCCCATGATCAAGCAGGGCGGGGAGTGGAAGACAGTTGACTGGCAAACCGCTTTGGAATACGTGGCCAATGGTCTCAAGCAGATCAAGGATCAGCACGGCGCACAAAGCATTGGTGCTCTGGTCAGCCCGCATAGCACGCTGGAGGAGTTGTTCCTGACAGGGCAACTGCTGCGTGGCATTGGCAGTGACAATATCGACTGGCGCTTGCGCCATGCCCAATTCAACGCGGCTGAAGGCGTGCGTTGGCTGGGTACATCGATTGCCTCTTTGTCCGAATTGCAAGCTGCCTTGGTGGTTGGCTCCAACCTGCGCAAGGATCATCCCTTGTTCGCACAGCGTATTCGCCAGGCGGCCAAGAAGGGGGCACAGGTCTTTGCACTGAATGCCAAGGTTTATGACTGGGCCATGCCTGTCAACGCTTCCGTCGTGGCAGCGCAGGACTGGGTGCAGGCACTGGCGGACATTGCTGCCTCTGTGGCGCAAGCCAAGGGCGTGCAAGCGCCTGTGGCTGCCCAGGCTAATGTGGAAGCCGATGCCATCGCGCAGGCGCTGATTGCTGGTGAGCGCAAGGCCGTGCTGCTGGGCAATGCTGCAGCGCACCATGCACAAGCAGCCGAACTGCTGGCACTGGCCAACTGGATTGCTGCGCAAACGGGTGCAACTGTGGGCTATCTGACCGAAGCTGCGAACACCGTGGGTGCACAGTGGGTCAAGGCACAGCCTCAGTCCAATGGATTGAATGCTGCACAGATGATCAACGGTGGTTTGAAGGCAGCGATTTTGCTGAACAATGAGCCCGCGTTCGATACAGCCGCTGGTCAGCAAGCATTGCAAGGGCTGAACAAGTCCGAGATGGTGGTCACCTTGAGTCCATTCAAGGCCAATCTGGAAATCAGCGATGTTCTGCTGCCTATCGCGCCTTTTACGGAAACCTCGGGCACGTTTGTGAATGCCGAAGGCCGTGTGCAAAGCTTCCACGCTGTGGTCAAGCCGCTGGGCGAGACCCGTCCTGCCTGGAAGGTGCTGCGCGTGCTGGCCAATTTGCTGGGTGTGCAAGGCGTGGATTACGAGTCCTCGCAAGATGTGCTGGCAACTGCGGTGGGTGCGGGTACGGCTGAAGTGCCAGCCCAGGCATTGAGCAATGCCACCCAGGCAGCGGCTCAGGTACAAGCTGGCGCCTTCGCAGAGCCCGCGGTCGCAAGCATCTATCAATTGGACAGCATTGTCCGCCGCGCGACATCGCTGCAACTGACAGCTGATGCGCGCCAGGCACAAGTGGGAGGTGCCGCATGATTGACGAACTCAAGATTGCAGGCGCTGGCCTGATCGATGCGACCTGGTGGACCGATGCGGCCTGGCCCGTGATCTGGATCCTGCTGGGCATCATCGCCATCGTGGCCCCGCTGATGATTGCCGTGGCCTACCTGACACTGTGGGAGCGCAAGTTCCTGGGCTGGATCCAGGTCCGACCCGGTCCCAACCGTGTGGGTCCATGGGGCTTGCTGCAACCTATGGCTGACGGCTTGAAGCTGCTGACCAAAGAGTTGATCATGCCCACAGTGGCTGCCAAAGGCCTGTTCTATGTGGGGCCGGTGATGGCCATCATGCCTGCGCTGGCCGCGTGGGTGGCAGTGCCGTTTGGGCCTGAAGTGGCGTTGGCCAACGTGAATGCAGGCATCTTGTTGGTCATGGCGATCACTTCGATCGAAGTGTATGGCGTGATCATTGCGGGCTGGGCTTCCAACTCCAAATATGCCTTCCTTGGTGCTTTGCGCGCCTCGGCACAGATGATCAGCTATGAAATTGCCATGGGCTTTTGCTTCTTGGTCGTGATCATGGTGACCGGCAGCATGAATCTGACGCAGATTGTGCTCAGCCAGGGTCAAGGCCAATTTGCGGATATGGGTCTGAGCTTCCTGTCGTGGAACTGGTTGCCTTTGCTGCCTATCTTCTTCGTTTACCTGATTTCTGGCGTGGCTGAAACCAACCGCGCACCCTTTGACGTGGTGGAAGGTGAGTCGGAAATCGTGGCAGGTCACATGGTCGAGTACTCGGGCATGGGCTTCGCGATTTTCTTCCTGGCCGAATACGCCAGCATGTGGCTCGTGTCCATCCTGGCCGTGACCATGTTCTTGGGCGGGTGGCTGCCTCCGGTGGAAGCGCTGTCGTTCATTCCTGGCTGGATCTGGCTGGCTGCCAAGACTGCTTTTGTGGTGAGCTGCTTCATCTGGATTCGTGCCACATTCCCGCGCTTCCGCTATGACCAGATCATGCGTCTGGGCTGGAAGATCTTCATCCCTGTCACCCTGGTGTGGCTGGTCATTGTGGGTGCATGGTTGCACTCGCCTTGGAATATTTGGAATTAAGCGGGGACACCATGGCTGCTGTTGCTGCTACACCTTTCTCTATCAAGGATTTCTTCAAGAGCTTCATGCTCTGGGAATTGTTCAAGGGCATGGCTCTGACCGGGCGCAAGGCTTTTTCGCCACGCGTCACGATTCAGTTCCCTGAAGAAAAGACTCCTTTGTCACCACGCTTCCGTGGTTTGCACGCGCTGCGCCGTTATGAAAATGGCGAAGAGCGTTGCATTGCTTGCAAGCTGTGCGAGGCCGTGTGCCCTGCCATGGCGATCACGATTGAGTCGGACGTGCGGGATGATGGCTCACGCCGTACCACACGTTACGACATCGACCTGACCAAGTGCATCTTCTGTGGTTTCTGCGAAGAAAGTTGCCCCGTCGACTCGATTGTGGAAACGCAAATCCTGGAATACCACGGCGAAAAGCGTGGCGACCTGTACTTCACCAAGGACATGTTGCTGGCTGTGGGTGATCGTTATGAAGCCGACATCGCTGCTGCCAAGGCAGCCGATGCCAAGTACCGCTAAAGCGGCTCCTGATCCTGAAAGACTCGAATCATGGATGCCAAAACTGGTTTCTTCTATCTCTTCTCGGCGGTGATGCTGTTTGCAGCCTTCCGAGTCATCACATCGCGTAACCCCGTGCACGCGGTGCTGAACCTGATCCTTGCGTTCTCGCAGGCTGCAGCCATCTGGCTGATGCTCAAGGCGGAGTTCCTGGGCATCGCCCTGGTGGTGGTGTACCTGGGCGCGGTGATGGTGCTGTTTATGTTCGTGGTGATGATGCTGGATATCCGCATTGATCGCGTACGACAAGGCTTCTGGAAGCACTTCCCTGTAGCTGCCTTTGTGGGTGCTGTTGTGGCATTGGAAATGGCTTTGGTGCTGATGGCGGGCTTTGGCACCGTGGACGAAGCCAAGCCGGTTGCTGAACTGCTCAACAAACAAGGTGAAGTGCTGCCGTACTCCAATACTCAGGCTTTGGGTCGCCTGCTGTACACCGATTACTTGTACCCTGTGGAGATTGCCGCCGTGCTGTTGCTGGTAGCAATGATCACAGCTATTGCCCTGACATTGCGCCAGCGCAAGGACACCAATAAAGCGATCAACCCTGCGATCCAGGTGCGCGTGCGTGCACAGGACCGTGTGAGCCTGGTGAAGATGGAAGCCACCAAGGCGCCTGTCCCACCCGTGGCACCAGAGGGTGAGACCGCTGTGGAGGAGAAAAAATGACGCTCACATTAGGGCACTTTTTGACGCTGGGGGCGATGCTGTTTGCCATCTCGGTGATCGGTATCTTTCTGAACCGAAAGAATCTGATCGTCTTGCTGATGTGCATTGAGCTGATGCTGCTGGCCGTCAACACCAACTTTGTGGCCTTCTCTCATTACCTGGGAGACATGCATGGCCAAGTGTTTGTGTTCTTCATCCTGACGGTTGCGGCTGCGGAATCTGCGATTGGCCTGGCCATCCTGGTGCTGCTGTTCCGTAACAAGTCCAGTATCAATGCGGAAGATCTCGACACCCTCAAGGGTTGAGTCGCCGGTATTTGCAAGGTTCTGAAGAATGAGTCAAACACTTTCTGCATCCATGCTCCTGGCAGTACCGCTGGCTCCGCTGGCGGGCTCTGTTCTGGCAGGCATATTCGGCACCGCTTTTGGTGGCAACAAGTTCGGTCGTGGCGTGAGCCATTCGCTGACCATCTTGGGCGTGCTGATCTCTTTCATTTTGTCGGCTCTGACATTCAAGGCCGTGGTGTTTGAAGGTGCCACCTTCAATGCCACGATCTATGAGTGGATGACCGTAGGCAATCTGAAGATGGAGATCGGCTTCCTGATCGATTCCATCACCGCCATGATGATGTGCGTGGTGACCTTTGTGTCCCTGATGGTGCACATCTACACCATGGGCTATATGGAAGAAGATGACGGCTATAACCGTTTCTTCTCTTACATCTCGCTGTTCACCTTCTCCATGCTGATGCTGGTGATGGCCAACAACCTGCTGCAGCTGTTCTTCGGCTGGGAAGCTGTGGGTCTGGTGTCATATCTGCTGATCGGTTTCTATTACAAGAAGCCAACCGCCATCTTCGCCAACATGAAGGCTTTCCTGGTCAACCGCGTGGGCGACTTTGGCTTCATCTTGGGCATTGGTCTGATTGCCGCCTACACCGGCACATTGAACTACAGCGAAATTTTTGCCAAGTTGCCTGAGTTTGCCACCCTGACCTTGCCCGGTACGGACTGGTCTTTGGTGACGGTGACGGCCATCTGTCTGTTCATCGGTGCCATGGGCAAGTCGGCGCAGTTCCCGCTGCACGCGTGGCTGCCAGACTCCATGGAAGGTCCTACGCCCATCTCGGCGCTGATTCACGCGGCGACCATGGTGACGGCCGGTATCTTCATGGTGTCGCGCATGTCGCCGCTGTATGAGTTGTCGGATGTGGCGCTGAACTTCATCTTGGTGATCGGCTCCATCACCGCACTGTTCATGGGTATCCTGGGCATCATCCAGAACGACATCAAGCGCGTGATTGCGTACTCCACGCTCTCGCAGCTGGGGTATATGACCATCGCTCTGGGTGTTTCGGCTTACTCGGTGGCGACCTTCCACCTGATGACACACGCTTTCTTCAAGGCGCTGCTGTTCCTTGGAGCTGGCTCCGTCATCATGGGCATGCACCACAACCAGGACATCCGCTGGATGGGTGGCGTGCGCAAGTACATGCCCATTACCTGGATCACCTTCCTGCTGGGTAATCTGGCGCTAATCGGTACGCCGTTCTTCTCCGGTTTTTACTCCAAGGACGCCATCATCGAGGCGGTACACGCTTCGAACCTGCCTGCTTCCGGCTTTGCCAACTTTGCAGTTCTGGCGGGGGTCTTCATCACGGCGTTCTATTCGTTCCGTCTGTACTTCATCGTGTTCCATGGTAAAGAGCGTTACGACCAGAATCCTGATGCCCACCACGACGATCATCATGGTCATGACGATCACGGCCATGGTCACGATGCCAAGCCGCACGAGTCGCCTTGGGTGGTGACAGCGCCTCTGGTGTTGCTGGCTATTCCTTCGGTGGTGATTGGTGCCATTGCGCTGATGCCCATGCTGTTTGGTAGCTTCTTTGACGGTGTGATCTTTGTTGACCACGCCAAGCACCCTGCTATGACGGAGCTGGCCGAGAAGATTCACGGCTGGCTGCCCATGGCACTGCACGGTTTCCAGACGGCACCTTTCTGGCTGGCGCTGGCAGGTGTGGTGGTGTCTTATGTCTTCTACATGGTCAAGCCTGAGATTCCTGCCGCCATCATGGCGTTCAGCAAGAAGGTCGGCCTGTACCAAGTGCTGGAAGGCAAGTACGGTGTGGACTGGGTCTACGAAAACATCTTTGCCCGTGGCGCGCGTGTTTTCGGTACCGTGTTCTGGAAGGCTGGCGACCAGGCTGTCATCGATGGCGCACTGGTGAACGGCTCTTGGAAGATTGTGGGCAAGATCGCTTCGGTGGTCCGCTGGTTCCAGTCTGGTTACATCTACCACTACGCGTTGGTCATGATTTTGGGCATCTTCTTGCTCATGACCTACTTCGTGTGGCTCAACAAGTAAGGAAGAAAAATGGGTTTGTTGAGTCTTGCCATTTGGACACCTATCGTCTTTGGTGTCCTGCTGCTGGCCTTCGGTAAAGACAGTTGTGCACGCGGTGTACGCTGGGTGGCACTGATTGGCTCCATCGTGGGTCTGCTGGTGACACTGCCGCTGTACACCGGCTTTGATACCTCTTCAGCGGACATGCAGTTCGTTGAAAAGCTGTTGTGGATTGAACGTTTCAACATCCACTACCACCTGGGCCTGGACGGTCTGTCGTTCTGGTTTGTGCCGCTGACGGCTTTCATCACGGTGATCGTGGTGCTGGCTTCGTGGGAAAGCATCACTGAGCGTGTGAACCAGTACATGGGCGCATTCCTGGTGTTGTCCGGTCTGATGATTGGTGTGTTCTCGGCGCTGGATGGCCTGCTGTTCTACGTGTTCTTTGAAGCCACACTGATCCCCATGTACCTCATCATTGGTATCTGGGGTGGCCCGAACAAGATCTACGCCGCGTTCAAGTTCTTTCTGTACACCTTGCTGGGCTCCTTGCTCACCCTGGTGGCCATCATCTATTTGTACAACGTCTCGGGCGGCAGCTTCGACATCCAGACATGGCACAAACTGCCTTTGGGTTCGCTGCCACAGACCCTGGTGTTCTTTGCCTTCTTCGCTGCGTTTGCAGTGAAGGTGCCCATGTTCCCCGTGCACACTTGGTTGCCTGACGTGCACGTGGAAGCGCCTACTGGTGGTTCTGCCGTGCTGGCTGCCATCATGTTGAAGCTGGGTGCCTATGGTTTCCTGCGCTTCTCGCTGCCCATTGCTCCAGACGCATCGCGCGAATGGGCGTGGCTGATGATTGCCCTGTCCCTGATCGCCGTGGTTTACGTGGGTATGGTGGCGCTGGTGCAAAAGGACATGAAGAAGCTGGTGGCTTACTCGTCCGTGGCACACATGGGTTTTGTGACGCTGGGCTTCTTCATCTTCAACGACATTGGTGTTTCTGGCGGTATCGTGCAGATGATTGCCCACGGCTTTGTATCGGGCGCAATGTTCCTGTGTATCGGTGTGCTGTATGACCGAGTTCACTCGCGTGAAATTGCTGCTTACGGTGGTGTGGTCAACACCATGCCCAAGTTTGCTGCATTTGCGCTGCTGTTTGCCATGGCCAACTGCGGCCTGCCTGCAACCGCAGGTTTTGTCGGCGAATGGATGGTGATTCTGGGCGCCGTGCAATTCAACTTCTGGGTGGGCTTGCTGGCTGCCACTGCGCTGATCTTCGGCGCAGCCTACACCCTGTGGATGTACAAGCGTGTATACCTGGGTCCTGTAGGCAATGACAACGTCAAGAATCTGCAAGACATTGGCTGCCGTGAGTTCCTGGTGCTGTCGATTCTGGCAATTGCGGTCCTGTACATGGGCCTGTATCCCAAGCCCTTCACGGATGTGATGGATCCTTCGGTGGCTGAGCTGCTCAAGCACGTTGCCCAATCCAAACTTCCTTGACCAGACTGAACTGAGAGATTGAGATGATTGACAACATCAGCTGGCTTTCGATCTACCCTGAGATCGTGCTCTTCGTCATGGGGTGCGTGATTACTCTGGTGGATCTGGGCGTGAAAAGCCCCCGCCGCACAGGCACGTATGTGCTGACCATGCTGACGCTGGCCGTGGTGGCCATCATGCAGGCCAACTATGCGCTCAGCGGCAACACCTTCTATGGCTGGGGCAATATGGTGGTCTCTGACGCCATGGGCAACTGGCTCAAGTTCTTTGCCACCGTGGCCATGATGGTTACCTTGGTGTATGCCCGTCCTTACGCGGGAGACCGCGACATGCTGCGTGGCGGTGAACTGTTCACCTTGTCGACGTTTGCATTGCTGGGCATGTTCATCATGATCAGCGCTAACAACCTGCTGCTGATCTATCTGGGTCTGGAGCTGCTGACGCTGGCCAGCTATGCGCTGGTTGCATTGCGCCGAGATCACACGGTGGCAACCGAAGCCGCCATGAAGTACTTTGTGCTGGGTTCCATGGCATCGGGCTTCCTGCTGTATGGCCTGTCCATGGTGTATGGCGCGACCGGATCGCTGGACATCGGTGAAGTGTTCAAGGCCATCAGTTCGGGTGAACTCAAGCACCAGGTGCTGGTGTTCGGTCTGGTGTTCGTGGTGGCGGGTCTAGCATTCAAGCTGGGTGTTGCGCCTTTCCACATGTGGGTACCAGACGTGTACCACGGTGCACCCACGGCCATCACTGCTTTGATCGGTGGTGCACCCAAGCTGGCGGCTTTTGCGATTGTGATTCGCCTGCTGGTGGACGGCATGCTGCCTTTGGCGTTCGACTGGCAGCAAATGCTGGCCGTGCTGGCGATCGCCTCGCTGCTGATTGGTAACCTGGCTGCGATTGCGCAAACCAACCTCAAGCGTATGTTGGCGTACTCCACCATCTCGCAAATGGGCTTTGTGCTGCTGGGTCTGCTGTCGGGCGTGATTGGCTCGGAAATTGATCCCACTCGCGCTGCCAACGCATACAGCTCCTCTATGTTCTACGTGGTGACCTATGTGCTGACCACGCTGGCGACTTTTGGTGTGATTCTGCTGTTGTCGCGTGAAGGTTTCGAGAGCGAAGAGATCTCCGATCTGGCTGGCCTGAACCAGCGCAGTCCGCTGTACGCAGGCATCATGGCTGCCTGCCTGTTCTCCATGGCTGGTATTCCTCCGCTGGTGGGTTTTTATGCCAAGCTTTCGGTGCTGCAGGCGCTGGTGGCTTCGGGTGAAAGCTTCTACATCGGTCTGGCTGTGTTTGCTGTGATCATGTCCTTGATTGGCGCCTTCTACTACTTGCGTGTAGTCAAGGTCATGTACTTTGACAAGCCTTTGACCGCGACATCCGTCTCTGCGCCTTGGGATGTGCGTGCTGTGCTGACCGTTAATGGTGCCCTGGTTTTGATCTTGGGCATTGTTCCTGGTGGTTTGATGTCCCTGTGTGCGGATGCCATCGTCCGAGCCCTGGCATCCTGACCCATAATGTGAAGCGTGACTCAAACTGCTTCTATTTGGTTGGTAATCTTGGCGGCCCTGGTGGCCGCCAATTTGCCTTTTATGAACGAACGCTGGCTCATTGCTGGCCCCATTGCGGCATCGAACAAGAAGCCCATGTGGGGGCGCTTGGCTGAGTTGGTGCTGATGTACTTTGTGGTCGGGCTTCTGGCTTTGCTGCTGGAGCGCCGCACGGGGCAGATCTACCCTCAGGGCTGGGAGTTCTATGCCGTTACCGCAACGCTGTTTTTGACATTGGCCTTTCCGGGCTTTGTATGGCGTTACCTCGCGCAAAGGCGCAAGCGCTAAACTCAGCACATTCCTGTAAAGCAGAGCCTAGGCTCTGCTTTTTTCATAGTCACTTTGTTTCGTCTCCGTCATGAAGGTGTTTGATCTGCACTGTCCTCAAGACCATGTGTTTGAAGGTTGGTTTGGCTCGGAAGCAGATTTCCGCAGCCAGCTTGAGCGCGGTCTGGTCGAGTGTCCAATGTGTGGCAGTACAGATCTTCGCAAAGGGTTGAGTGCTCCGCGTCTGAATCTGGGGGCTCAGCCGCAAGACAAGTCAGCACCGGCTGTCTCCACCGGGCCGAATCCAGCCATGCAAACTCACGCAAAGCTGCATGCTTTGCAAGCCGCCTGGCTTGAGGCATCACGAAAGATTGCGGAAAAGACCGAAGACGTTGGTGACAAATTTGCGGATGAGGCATTGCGCATGCATAAAGGCGAGCAGCCGGAACGGCCCATTCGAGGGCAGGCAACTCCTGAGCAAACCATGGAATTGCTGGAGGAGGGAGTGCCCGTACTTCCGTTGGCTTTGCCGAAAATCAGTAAGGAAACGCTCCAGTAAAGTGGCTTGCGAGTCTTTGAAACTGGTGCTTCAGCTTCGTGTTCATCAGCCATGACTGCAAGATCCTGGCAGCTATGGGCTGCACCTCTTTTGGCGAGTTGATTTCAGCAGCGACCTTCCGTGGCTGCACAGCCCAAGCTGACAAAAAGCCGCCGAAATGGCACTTGGGCGACAGGCATTGGTTTTTGCGTGTGAGTGCTTGCTTTTATTTTATTCATTGAGCTTAAAGAAATTTTCCCCATTTTTTGCATGAATAGGGTAAGTGCCTAGGTTGTAAATCTTAGGCATAACTCCTAGTGCGAAGACAGAAACCTCACACATACGATGCACCGCAACATTCGATACGGTGCATGCGTGAAAAGTGGTCAAAAACCGCCGGGCGCAGCACCTCCAACACGGAGCAGCCTGCGCGCATGAGTGACGTCATTCTTCAAACCACCAATCTCACCAAAGAGTTCAGAGGGTTCACTGCAGTCAGTAAAGTGAACCTGTCGGTGCAACGCGGCAGCATCCATGCGCTGATTGGCCCCAATGGTGCAGGCAAGACCACATGCTTTAACTTGCTCACCAAATTCCTGGAGCCCACTTCAGGTGAAATTCGTTTCAATGGTCATGACATCACACGCGAAGCACCTGCGCAAATTGCACGTCGCGGTGTGATTCGTTCATTCCAGATTTCGGCAGTGTTCCCGCACCTGAGTCTGCTGGAGAACGTGCGCGTGGGATTGCAGCGCCAGCTGGGCACAGCATTTCATTTCTGGAAAAGCGAAAAAACCCTGAATCAGCTCAATGCCCGCGCTTTGGAGCTGCTCGATGAAGTGGGGTTGGCGGACATGGCTGATGAGATCACGGTGAACCTGCCTTATGGCCGCAAGCGGGCCCTGGAAATTGCCACAACGCTGTCCATGGAACCTGAGTTGATGCTGCTTGATGAGCCCACCCAAGGCATGGGCCATGAAGATGTGGACCGGGTCACGCAACTGATCAAGAAAGTCTCGGCTGGGCGCACCATTTTGATGGTCGAGCACAACATGAAGGTGATATCGACCATTGCAGACCGCATTACCGTGTTGCAGCGCGGCGCAGTGCTGGCAGAAGGCAACTACGCCGAAGTGTCGAGCAATGCCCAGGTGATGGAGGCCTATATGGGCACCACCGATGGCCAGTTGCAGGGGGCGCACTGAGATGAGCACACCGGCACTTGAAATACGTAATCTTGAAGCCTGGTACGGTGAATCTCATGTGCTGCATGGCGTGGACATGGTGGTGCATCCAGGAGAAGTTGTCACCTTGCTGGGGCGCAATGGCGCAGGCCGCACTTCCACCATGCGCGCAGTGATGGGCTTGACGGGCGCACGCAAGGGCTCCGTCAAGATCAATGGACAAGAAACCATTCATTTGCCCACTCACAAGATTGCCCATTTCGGCGTGGGCTACTGCCCGGAAGAGCGAGGCATTTTTTCCAGTCTTTCCTGTGAAGAAAACCTGTTGCTGCCGCCGCAGCTGAAAACTGGGCACGAAGGCATGAGTGTGGAGGAGATCTATGCCATGTTCCCCAATCTGGCCGAGCGGCGGCATAGCCAGGGCACTCGGTTGTCTGGGGGCGAGCAGCAAATGCTGGCCGTAGCACGTATTTTGCGCACCGGCGCACGCTTGTTGCTGCTTGATGAAATCTCCGAAGGTCTGGCACCGGTGATCGTGCAAGCACTGGCGCGCATGATCAATACCTTGCGTCAAAAGGGTTACACCATTGTCATGGTGGAGCAGAACTTCCGCTTTGCCGCGCCGCTGGCGGATCGCTTCTATGTCATGGAGCACGGCCGCATTGTGGAGACATTTGATGCTGCACAGCTGGACGCCAAGATGCCTGTGCTCAATGAATTGCTGGGTGTTTAAGCCAGCCGCCAATACGCATTTATCCAAAACAACGAGGAGACTCATATGACAGCATTTCGTACACCTTTGACGGCTTTGGCTCTGTCTTTGGCCGTGGCTGGTCTGGCGCATGCCCAGGAGCCGGATAAGGTCAGGATTGGTTTTATCACCGATATGTCCAGCAACTACGCGGACGTTGATGGCAAAAACGGTGCGCTCGCCATCCAGATGGCGATTGATGACTTTGGTGGCAAGGTACTGGGCAAGCCCATCGAGCTGCTGACGCAAGATCACCAGCACAAGCCTGATATTGCTGCCACCAAAGCCCGTGAGTGGATTGATACGCAGAACCTGACGATGTTGTTCGGTGGTACCAACTCGGGTGTTGCTCTGGCGCTGGCCAAGGTGGCTCAAGAGAAAAAACGTGTCTACTTCAACAGCGGTGCCGGTGCTTCAGCGCTGACCAATGAGCAGTGCTCACCCTACACGATTCATTACACCTATGACACCGTGGCGCTGGCCAAAGGCACGGGCGGTGCCGTGGTGGATAACGGCGGTAAGGAGTGGTACTTCCTGACAGCGGATTACGCATTTGGACACTCTCTGGAAAATGACACCACCAAGGTGATCAAGGCCAAGGGGGGAACCGTGAAGGGTAGCGTGCGTCACCCGCTGAATGCCTCTGACTTCTCCAGCTTTCTGCTGCAGGCACAAAACTCCAAGGCGCAGATTCTGGGGCTGGCCAACGCCGGTGGTGACACCATCAACACCATCAAGGCTGCGCGTGAATTTGGCATCAACAAATCCATGAAGATGGCGGGTTTGCTGGTGTTTCTGACGGACGTGCATTCGTTGGGGCTGAAGAACACGGAAGGCCTGCTGCTGACCACCAGTTGGGACTGGAACCTGAACGATGAAACACGCGCTTTCGGCAAAAAGTTCCAGGCAAAGGCCAAACGCATGCCTACCGATGTACAGGCCGCCAACTACTCCGCCACCATGAATTATTTGAAGGCGGTTGAAAAGGCGGGCACCACAGATGCCGACAAGGTGATGGCAGTGCTCAAGAGCACGCCGCTCAAAGACTTCTACGCAGAAGGTGTGATTCGCCCGGATGGCCGCTATGCCCACGATATGTACCTGATGCAGGTGAAGTCGCCTGCCGAGTCCAAAGAGGCGTGGGATTACTACAAGGTGGTGAGCAAGTTGCCAGCAGATCAAGTCTGGACCACCAAGCAAGAGAGCAAGTGCGCGCTTTGGAAGTGATGTCAAAGCTCTGATCGGGGGAGCGCAGCGGTGTTCTGCGCTCTCAGGCCTTTCATCGCGTTATCTAGTGTTTGCCGCCCATTCAGGGCATTGGTTTCACAAGGCGTAAGCCGCCCCCACTCAAGGAGACAAGGCAATGTACAAGCAACGCAAACTGACCCAGTTGACCCTGATGCTGGGGGTGGCAGGTCTGATGGCTGCCACGGCGCATGCACAGTCACAAGACAAGGTACGCATCGGTTTTGTCACCGATATGTCCAGTCTGTATGCGGACGTGGAGGGTAAAAATGGTGTGATCGCCATGCAGATGGCGATTGATGATTTTGGCGGCAAGGTGTTGGGTAAACCCATTGAGTTGCTGTCTGCCGATCACCAGAACAAAGCAGATATTGCTGCGAGCAAAGCTCGTGAGTGGATTGATACCCAGGGCATCAGTCTGATCTTCAGTGGCACGAACTCGGGCACGGCCTTGGCCGTTTCCCAGGTGGCCAATGAGAAAAAACGGGTCCACATCAACAATGGCGCGGGCACTTCGGCACTGACCAATGAGCAGTGCAACCCTTACACCATTCACTATGCCTATGACACTGTGGCGCTGGCCAAAGGTACAGGCGGAGCTGTGGTGGATCGCGGTGGTAAAGAGTGGTTCTTTCTGACGGCGGACTATGCTTTCGGGCAGGCACTGGAGGCAGACACCACGGCGGTCATCAAAGCCAAGGGCGGCAGTATCAAAGGCAGTGTCAAACATCCATTGAATGCATCCGACTTCTCCAGTTTCTTGTTGCAGGCACAAAACTCCAAGGCGCAGATTCTGGGTTTGGCCAATGCTGGCGGTGACACCATCAATTCCATCAAGGCTGCCAAGGAATTCGGTATCGACAAAAACATGAAGACAGCGGGGCTGCTGGTCTTTCTCACCGATATACATTCATTGGGCCTGAAAAATACCGCGGGTTTGCTGCACACGACCAGTTGGTACTGGGATATGAATGACGAGTCGCGCAAATTTGCCGACAAGTTTTTTGCCAAAACCAAGCGCATGCCTACCGATGTGCAGGCCGCGGATTACTCTGCCGTGATGCAGTACCTCAAGGCGGTCGAGGCGGTGAAGAGCACAGATGCCGACAAGGTCATGGCGCATCTCAAGAGCACGCCACTTTCTGACTTCTATGCCAAGGGCTCAATTCGCCCTGACGGCACTTACGCGCATGACATGTACCTTGTGGAGGCCAAGTCACCTGCGGAATCCAAAAAGCCTTGGGATTACCTGAAGGTGCTGCAGACCTTGCCTGCTGACACCGTCTGGACCACCAAGGCAGAAACCAAATGCGCACTCTGGAAGTGATGTGACATGGCCACGCCTGCCACCAGCGGGCGTGCCTTGCACATGCGCCAGGGCTACCTAGTCCAAACAAAAGCGTCTCTCTCATGGAAATCTTCGGTGTTTCACTGCCGGGCCTGCTCAGTCAGCTGTTGCTGGGGCTGGTCAACGGCTCGTTTTATGCGATCTTGAGCCTGGGGCTGGCTGTGATTTTCGGCTTGCTCAACGTCATCAACTTTGCGCATGGCGCATTGTTCATGCTGGGGGCCATGGTCACCTGGATGGCCATGAATTACCTTGGTATCAACTACTGGGCCATGCTGATTCTGGCGCCCATTGTGGTTGGCATTTTCGGGGTGCTGATTGAACGGCTTTTGCTACGCTGGATTTACAAGCTCGATCATCTTTACGGCCTGTTGCTCACTTTGGGTTTGTCGCTGCTGATTGAAGGGGTGTTTCGTTCCATCTATGGGGTATCGGGTCTTGGCTATGACACGCCGGAGCTGCTGGAAGGTGCAACCAATCTGGGCTTCATGATCTTGCCCAACTACCGCGCCTGGGTGGTCGTGGCCTCGCTGGTGGTATGCATTGCAACCTGGTATGTGATTGAGAAAACGCGTTTGGGAGCCTACCTGCGTGCAGGCACGGAAAACCCACGGCTGGTTGAGGCCTTCGGTATCAATGTGCCCGTCATGGTGACGCTCACCTATGCATTCGGCGTGGGGCTGGCCGCATTTGCCGGTGTATTGGCAGCGCCTGTCTATCAGGTCACACCTCTCATGGGGCAAAACCTCATCATCGTGGTGTTTGCGGTGGTGGTGATCGGGGGCATGGGCTCCATCATGGGCTCCATCCTCACTGGTCTTGGTCTGGGCGTGATTGAAGGCCTGACCAAGGTGTTCTATCCCGAGGCATCTTCCACGGTGGTGTTTGTCATCATGGTCATCGTTTTGCTGATTCGCCCCGCCGGCTTGTTCGGCAAAGAGAAATAAGAGGGGCACACACCATGAACTTCAAGAAACTTGCATTCTTTGGCTACGGTTTGTTGCTGCTGGCCCTGATCGTGGCGCCTTTCCTTGGCGCGTATCCTGTGTTTGTGATGAAGCTGATGTGCTTTGCACTGTTCGCTTCCGCCTTCAATCTGCTGCTGGGTTATACCGGCTTGCTGTCTTTCGGCCATGCGGCCTTTTTGGGCGGTGCAGCTTACGTGGCGGGCCATGCCATCAAGGTCTGGAGTGTGACCCCCGAGGTGGGCATCATTCTGGGCACCTTGGGCGGTGCGGCGCTGGGCCTGATTGCCGGTTGGCTGGCCATTCGTCGCCAGGGTATCTATTTCTCGATGATCACACTGGCGCTGGCGCAAATGCTGTTCTTTGTGGCGCTGCAAGCACCGTTCACCGGTGGCGAAGATGGCTTGCAGGGTGTGCCACGCGGCAAGCTGTTTGGAGTGATTGATTTGAGTAGTGATCTGACCATGTACTACGTGGCCCTTGTCATCTGCGTGCTAGGTTTTATGGTGATTGTGCGTACCGTGCATTCACCGTTTGGACAGGTGCTCAAAGCCATCAAGGAAAACGAGCCTCGTGCCATTTCGCTGGGCTATGACGTGAACCGTTTCAAGCTGCTGGTGTTTGTGCTGTCTGCTGCACTGACAGGGTTGGCGGGCTCGCTCAAAACCGTGGTGCTGGGTTTTGCCACTTTGTCGGACGTGCACTGGACCGCTTCTGGTCACGTGGTGTTGATGACGCTGATGGGGGGCATGGGCACTTTGTCTGGCCCGATTGTGGGATCGGCCATTGTGGTGGCTCTGGAGAACAAGATTGGTGATCTGGGGTCCTGGCTGGCCAAGCTGACAGGCTTTGAGTGGTTCGCCACCTTGGGTGAATCGGTCACCATCGTTACAGGCTTCATCTTTGTGGTGTGCGTGCTGGCTTTCCGCCGTGGAGTGATGGGGGAGCTGATTGCCTGGATTGCACGGCGCAGAGGCAATAGATCGCTGTAACCCGTGTTTCATTCAAACCATAAAAGAACCGCCTCAAGAGGCGGTTCTTTTATGGCGCATTGTTGTTGTGCTTGGGCAGATCAGCGCATGCTGTCAAATTGCTCCACTGGCACATCATTGGGATTGGCCAGCATCTTCCTGAGCGTATCGCCCATGGGCAGGTTCAAGTTCATCTGCTTGGGAGGAATAGGCTGGTTATACCACTTGGCGTACAGGCGTTCCAGCTCTCCGTTGGAGATCATCTGGCGGATCACGTCATCCACGGCTTTTTTGATTGCAGGGTCGGCCTTGCTGAACTGGATGGCGATAGGTTCGGCACCAATCACTTCGCCCACAATCTTGTAGCCCTCCGGGTTGCGGCTTTGTGCAATCACGCCCGCAAGCATGTTGTCGTCCAGCACAAAGGCGTCCACACGGCCTGATTCCAACAGCAAGAAAGCTTCGTATTGGTCTTTGGCCATCACGGTCTGGAACTTGATGCCATGCTCTGCAGCAAAGCGGCGCAGAATTTGCACTGCGGTGGTGCCAGTCAACGCACTTACCTTTTTGCCGTTCAACTGCTTGAAACTGGTGATGGCTTGGTCTTTGGCGACGGCCATGCGCACTTCGCTCACATAGGTTGTCAATCCAAAGGCGACTTGATCCTGGCGCTTGAGGCTGTTGGTCATGCTCGCGCAGTTGAAGTCTGCTGTGCCGTTCTGAATCAACGGCATGGTGTTCTGTGGTGTGAGCACCATGTATTTGAGCTGAGCCTTGGGCGCAATCGTATGCACGACTTTCTCACACAGCTCGGTGTGATAGCCCACAAATTTCTCATTGGCTCCCAAGGCGTACGACATGGGCGTAGCGCTCTCACGCACTCCCAGCACCACTGTGCCTCCGGCCTGCCAGCGCTGCAGCGTGGGCGATTCGGTAACGGGTGTCGCAGCGTGCGATGCAGAAGCAAAAACGGCTGCAGTCAGTGCAGCCGAGGCAAGGGAAAACTTCACAACAGACTTCATGGGAACTTCGCAATAACTTTCGCTGTCGACGGTGTGCGGCAGCTGTCATTGCAAATTGTCCCACCGCCTTAAGACATTCCCGTGTTATGCAAATTCCAGGTGCGACCGAGGTGGTCGCAACTATGGCGAAGCTGCCAACAATTGCTGCAAGCCCTGGTGTGTCTCACTGTTCAGTTGCGGTGGCAATTGGTGTTTGGCGTGCAGGTAATGGTGGGTGTAGACATCCAAGTAACGTTCCAACACCTTGCCTGCATGTGTGTCACGGGGATGAGCGCTCAATTCCAGGCACAGGGCTGCGACTTCACTGGTGCAAAAATGGTCATCCCTGTTGGTTCGGCGCAATTGGTAGTGCGAGATTTGCTCAGGTTGCAAACCCAGTACTGGAAAACAATCCAGATACGGGCTTTTGCGGAACATTTTGCGTGCTTCAGACCAAGTGGCATCAAGCAAGATGAACAAAGGGCGCTTTCCTGATGCGCTGGCGCTGTCTGGCAAGGCATGGATCGCTCGTTCAGGTGGCTGCACGTATTCGCTGGGGAAGACCACATAGGGCTGCCACTGCGGGTCATTCAGCAGTGCCAGCAAAGCCTGATCAACTTCAGTGCGGCTCCAGCCGAAGGCAAATGTGTCTTGAACGACATCAGCGACCAGCCATCCCGTGTTGCTGGGTTTCATCGGCTCGGCATCATGCATCAGCAAACATATGCCCGCATAGGTTGGCAGCATGGGGCGCAGCGCACATATGCAGTGGGACGGGCGCAAGCGGCATCCTTCACAGCGCTCTCCTTTGGGGCCTCCGCGGGCAAGAAATGGGCGAGTGCTGCGTGCAAGTCGGGCTGCACGCAAGCGTGCTACGGCATGGGGAAAAGTTGAGCGGGAGGAGGGCATGGGCAGGTGACTGATTGTCGCTGTTTGCATGGTTCTTTGCTGTGCTCAGGCATGTACCACATCAAGCCTGCATGCAGTAAATCAGTATGTATGGTGTCTGTGCTTGACCTGCTCGCACGAAGTTCTATGCTGGTCCTTGCAAAACATGGTCAGGAATTGCTGTCAGCTGGAGCAGCCCTGCCGTGTTTACACAGCATTTCCAGCGAGAGGAAAAACCATGAAAATTACTGCTGCCGTTACGCCCGGCCAAGGGCAAGGCTTTGTGTTGCAAGAGGTGGAACTAGACCAGCCACAAGCGGATGAAGTGCTGGTTCAGATGGTGGCCACAGGGGTATGCCATACCGATGCAGTGGCGCGAGACCTGGCGATTGCGCCGCTGCCTGCCGTATTGGGCCATGAAGGGGCAGGTGTCATTGCGGCGGTAGGCAATGCCGTGAAAGATGTGGCTGTGGGAGACCACGTGGTCATGTCGTTTGCCCACTGTGGCTGTTGCAGCCATTGCCTTACAGGCCACCCCACTGTTTGCAAGACTTTCAATCCACTGAATTTTGGCGGCGTACAAGACGACTACACCACGCGTTTGTCGCTGGATGGCAAGCCTCTGTCGACGTTTTTTGGCCAGTCCTCATTCGGTACATATGCCGTGGCGCATGCTCGCAATGTGATCAAGGTAGACAAAGATGTAGATCTTGCATTGCTGGGCCCGCTGGGCTGTGGCATTCAGACTGGGGCAGGTACGGTGCTCAATCGCTTGCGTCCGGGCTTTGGCTCAACCATCGTGGTCTACGGCTGCGGGGCGGTAGGCATGTCTGCGGTCATGGCAGCCAAGATTGCAGGCTGTGCCCAGATCATTGCCGTGGATGTGCATGAGTCACGCCTGGATCTGGCCTTGGCCTTGGGTGCCACCCACGCGCTGAACGGCAGCAAGGTGGATGTGGTGCAGGAAATCAAAAAGATCACGGACGGTGGCTCACACTACGCAGTTGAAACCACCGGAGCACCAAAGGTTGTCAGACAGTCGCTGCAGGCGCTGCGACCCTTGGGCACTTGTGCCATTGTTGGCGTAACGCCCGAGATGCCGATTGACGTGCACAACGACATCATGGCGGAGGGCAAGAGCATGGTGGGAGTGATTGAGGGTGACTCCGTTCCGCGGGTCTTCATTCCCCAATTGGTGAGTTATTTCAAGGCGGGGCGCTTCCCGTTTGACCGGCTGGTGAAGTTCTACGCATTCGAAGACATCAACCAGGCTTTTGAGGACTCCAAAAACGGGAGCACTATCAAGCCCATTTTGAAATTTGCCTGACGCATTGGCGCGCACGCAAAAAAAGGGGGTATCTGACGCCCCTTTTTTATACAAGCAGCTTCAATGTCCGCCGCCTGCACACTCCAGCTCAAAGACTGGCACCGCAGATTTGCGGCTCAGCCAAAGACCGCCTCCAAGCTCACTGAAGTTCTGTGACAAGCCTTGGCGATACAGTGCCGCCCGGTGGCGGAAAAGACGCGGGTCAGTCAGTTCTTCGTCAATGATGTCGCGCTCATAGTCTTCGCGCGCGACAGCTTCCAGATAGAGTGCTCCGCGTGTGAGTTTGCCCAGATTGCCCAAAGCTGTCTTGAGATCGGCAGGGCTCAAATAGGGCAATACACCCTGGCAAATCACCAGATCAAAAGGCTGGCAGGAAGCATAGTCCACCACAGAGCCGCGTTCCCAGCCAAAACGGCCACAGAGGTATTCGCTGAACTCCACGCCGTGGTAGGTGCAGCCTGGAAACTGCTTTTGCACCACGTCTTTCCACAGGCCGATACCGCAGCCCACATCGAGCACACGAGCTACTGGCACGCGCAAGTATTTCAGGTAACTGCACACAAAAGTGCCCAGCCGCTCAATGTGCTCCGGGTCCACCACGCTGGTCTTTTTGTCAAAGTAAAAGCGCTGGTAGTACGCCTCGTCAAACCATTGATCACTTGCTGATTGCACGCATTCTCCTGAGTGAGGTGCCTGCACGCACGGGCAGGCGGATGACTAGTAAGTGCGGCCAAGTATCCGGCACTCTCTTTTTCGGCATGGTGCAGTGCGGTATAGCGAGAGTGCACACCATGCAAGCACTTTAGTCAGCCTTGCATCATTCTTGAAATGCTTCTTGTTCTGCTGATGCATGGGCCATGGCATGGCTCAAGTCAGCGCTTGCCCGTGACGGCCAGATCGTTTGATTCAAAACCATGCATGCACAAACTGTTGTATTTTTGACAATAAATTGCAGTTTGCTGGAGTTGGCTGTTCTTTGGTGCAGCACTAAATGTCCAGCTTCTCTCTTCCGTACGCAGCTTTTTGGCGGTCTTTAAATATTGCTTGCAAAAAATGATTGTCTCCATCAAGAAGAAAGCATCCGCGATAAAGTTTTTTTGCGAGCAAAGCTTTTTGGCATTCTTTAGATTTGTAAAAAACGTTTTCTAGAATCTGATGGAAATGATGTGAGAGGGTCAAGGGGGCGGCGGTTGCCGTGGTGAATTCCAAGCATCTACGGGCGCAGGATGGTAATCCGGCTGTGCATGCGTCCTTCACTGAATTCAATCTCACCGTGGATAGTCGATATTCAACGAGAAAGCGTTGCACATGATTTCGCGCCGCCTTTTTTTGGCAACTTCTGCCGCAACTGCTTTGTGGCCTTTGAAGGATGCGCTTGCCATTAAGCAAACTGTCCGACTGGTTGTTGGTTTTGATGCTGGAGGTCCCAGCGACTTTGTGGCGCAACTGCTGGCACAGAACCTGGCGAAAGAGTTGAACGTTCCTGTGATTGTGGAAAATCGGCCCGGTGCTGATGGCCGTATCGCAGTGGATTTGGTCAAAAAGGCAAAGCCTGACGGGCGGACGTTGCTGGTTACAGCTTCGGCCATGCTTGCCGTTTATCCGCATATCTACAGCAATCTCACTTATGACCCTGTCGTGGATCTGGCACCAGTAGCGTCGCTATGCACATTGCCTTATTGCATCAGTGTTGGAAATGGTGTGCCGGATAGCGTACGCACACTTCAAGAATTTTGTGAGTGGCTTAAGCACAAGCCCGCTGCGGCTGTATATGGGACCCCGGGAGCATGCACACCTCCACACTTTCTAGGAGCCATGTTTGCTCAAGGCTGTGGGGCTAAATATTCACATGTGCCCTACAGAGCGGGCCTGTCTGCCGTGCAAGATGCAATGGAAGGGCAGATATCTTCAAGCTTCAATCTGGTGTGCGATTCTGTCCCCTTTGTCCATAGCGGAAAACTGCGTGCTTTGGCTGTCTCCAGCGCTCAGCGCATACCTCTGCTACCTGAGGTTCCAACCTTTGCCGAGCAAGGAAGGTCGGATTTGACATCCGAAGAGTGGTTTGGCCTGTTTGCGCCCGTGGGGACTGATCCTGCATGGATCCAAACCTTGTACAAAGCTTCGCGCAAAATTTTTAACACCGGTCCTGTGCAAAAACAGCTGTATGAGATGGCTTGCAGTCCTGCTGTTTCAACGCCGAAAGAGCTGGCAATCACTTTGCGCAAAGATATAGCCAGGTGGGTTCCTGTTGTGGCGCGTACGGGTCTCAAGGTGGAGGCTTAAGAGCAGAGTCAGCACTTGCTTATAGATGCAGCAGGTAATTAGCAGCGTAGCAATGGGAGAGTTTTTACTTTTGCTGGGTCAATGCGCTGGAAAATTTGCTTATTAGAATGATCGCGTGCAGTAATTGGTAGAACTCTTTATAATTCGTCCGTTGTTTGCGCAAACAATGCTGATCTCACGCCAGTACGTCGAGCACTTCGACGAGAAAAAGAAAAGTGACAGCTGCAGAGACGTTCTGCCGTAACACGGTGATCGCGTAAGAGTCGCCGTCCAATACCTTCAACAAAGCCCGCTGAATGCGGGCTTTGTTGTTTCTCTCAAATGAGCTTCGCCAAGAGCGTGAGTTTCGGCGGGCGGGAGTGATGGGTGCTTCCCAAGCCGCCGCTTGTCTAAATGCAACGTATTCATGGCGCTCCAAGAACTATTCGGAATCAATGTGAGCGTTTGCATTCACTATTTCCTCACGGAGATTGGCTTGCTCGACAGCGCAGGAATTTGTATGTCACAGACCATGCTCATGCTGCCCCGGAGGATGTCGCAGAGATGCTGGTGCAGTGCCTGGCGCATACGTTCCCGCTACCAAGGAGCAGACAAGCAGCGCGGTTGTATGGCATGGATTCCGAGTGAGTGACTGAGCTATGCTGTGGCTAAGGCAAGTGCAATCGACACTGATGTGCAGCACTGTCCTTGCTCCAGATAAAAAGCCACCGAGAGGTGGCTTTGCTGTAGAAGTCGCCGAAGATCCGGGTGTTCAATACCTGCTTGCATCCCTGCGGCGTTTGCGGATGTGTCGTGTTCAAGCCGTTTTGGGAGGGCGGTGCATTACGCACACCTTGTTGCCTGATGGATCACGCAGATACGCCAGGTACAGCTTCATGCGTTCATCACCGCGCCAGCCTGGCGCATCTTCAATGGCGGTTCCGCCAGCTGCCAGGGCTGCTTCATAGGCTTGCAATGCCTGCTCCACCGATTCGGCAGCAAAGCCCAGCGTAAAACCATTGGCTGCTGTAGCAGGCTCACCATTGATGGGCGTGGTCACACTGAAAGTATTGCCTGCATGGCGCCAGAAATAGCGATGGCGATCCTGGGAGCCGGGCTTGGCTCCGAGTGCTCCCAACAGGGCGTTGTAAAACTTCACTGAAGCATCAAGGTCATTAGCGCCGAGCATGACGTGGCTGAACATGGTTGTTGTCTCCTCTGTGGACGGGGTTGTGGACCAAGGACAAACAAGTATGGATGTTGATCGCTTGTTCTCAAGCATGCTAACGGTGACGCATTACTTGGCGCGTCACCGAGGCGATGGAGGGAATTATTTTTGATAGCGATTGAACGCTGCCGTATCAACACTTAAGTCGGATTAGGATGCATATTCCTAAGCTTGCTAACCACACCCGGGAAGATAGAGACTTGTGGCTGAGATGAGGCATGAATCCGAAGCTAGGGCGGAAGCAAGACAAGCCCAAGCAGTGACGCATCGGTACGGACGCCCACCGGTCTTAATGTTCAGCTTTGGTGGCAAGCTCTGTGTGGCAAAGTTTGGTGTCATTGGTCGCCGTGCCTTCAAGAATCTGTTCCCAATCGTCGCCCCAGAACTCACAAGGATGTGGCGTGCGGTCTGCGCCATTGCCGCAGCGCATGTCGTCGGCTGGACAATACAAGTCGCATCCCCAGCATAGACGTTCAGGGTGGGCTGGGGTAATCGGGAATTTTTTTGCCATCGTTGGGGGCGTTTGCGGGCGTTGCTTCAGTCACACAAGGAGCTTGCAATCTACGCCCAAACGGCGTGTGCAAAGTTTGCGAGAGATCACAGACCAGTGGTTCAGTGGTGGCTGCCAAGCGCTTTGGCGCGAAGGAACCGGTTTGTCGTGCTGCCGGGCGAGGTACTTCCATTTGCATCGCAAAATAAAAGTATCCAAGACATAGGTGACGCTGCCGAGGAGTTCCGGCAAAACGCGCTGCGCATCTGCGTTGTCCCAAGCAAACAGCCTGCCAGCAGTCAGGGAAGTCGGCTTGCTACCTGTGCGGCGATTAGGCGCACAGGTGTTGAACCCGTGCGAACTTAGGTGTCTGCTGATTCAGGCTGAACCCAGATTTCACGAAACATCAAACATAGCTTATGTCCAGACGGGTCCCGCACATAGGCCAGGTAGCGCTCATTGCCAGGCGCTTTGCGCCAGCCCGGAGGGTCTTCAATCATCACGCCGCCGTGGGACAAAGCAGTCTCCAAAGCCTGGTGCAGTTGCGTGATGGAGTGGGTTTTAAAACCGAGCGTAAAACCGTTGTAGTGCGTGGCAAGTTGCCCATCACGTGGCAGCGCCACCATCAAGCGCGTGCCATCGTGATCCCACACATAGCGCTCAAAGCCATTCACATTGATATAGGTACTGGGTGCAGCCCCCAAAACGGCCAGCACGGCGTCGTAAAACTGGCGGCTGGCTGCGAGGTCGTTGGTGCCTAAGACGAGGTGGGAGAGCATTTTGTAAAACCTATCCTCATTTATATGGCCAATAAAACTTTTGTTGATCTTGTTGCAGCCACATAAGCCAGCTTGGATTCCATTTCCAAATCTTCTTGGCTCATCTTGTCTTTAGGCTCTGACGTCAAAACCGCCACCACCGGCCATTCCAGCCCCTTGCTCGCGTGCATGGTCATGACTTTGATGGTGTTGTCTTGCGGATGAAAGTCGCCAGATCTGCGGCGTACCTGGTGCGGCAAACCTTTGCGAGAGAGGGCCCGACTGCAGATGTCCATGCTATCCCAGTCGCGGCAGAGAACGGCCATTTCGCCCCAGGCGTTTCCTTGGGAGTGTTGGTCGGCCAGCAGTTCTGCAATCTTGGCAGCGCGTTCTGGCAGGGTGGGGAGCTTGATGACGATGGGCTCAGGTCCTTCGCGCCCGCAACCCATGGGAGCAAGCAGGGGGATGCTGTCTTCATCTTTGGCATCTTCAGCGTTCAACATGCTGCCTGCCACTTGATGCGCCAGTTTCAAAATCTGTTTGGTGTTGCGGTAGTTGATTTTGAGAATGGTGGTTCGCCCGCTGGCCTGGATGCCTACGCTTTTCAAGCTAAACCCCATCTTGCCGCTTCGGCGGTAGATGCTTTGCGCGTCGTCATACAGCAAGAGCAGGCTGTTGGTGTGTGGATCCACCATTTGGGTGACGAGCTTGAGCCATTCGGGTGCAAAGTCATGTCCTTCGTCAATCAAAATGGCGTGGTACTGGCCTGCGGGGATATGGCCTTTGTCCACACCTGCTATGACACGCTCGGTGAACTCCGCAAACAGCCGGCTGCGCGGAGTGTCGGGAGGTGGCAGTGTCTGGTTGTACGCAATCAGTTGAGCGCGTGTCCATCTGTCCCAGTGGACGCAGTGCACACGGTCTTGCAGGCCTTTGCTTTCCATGTGAGCGGCGAGTTTGACGGCCAGCGGTTCGTTGTAGCACAGCACAAGAATAGGCTTGCTTCCAGGGCCCTGGCTCTGGGCCAAATGCTCGGCACGATAGCCCAAAATCATGGTTTTGCCAGAGCCAGCAACGCCGTGGATGACGCGGTGCCCATCGCCCAGGCTGCGGGCGAGCTGCTCTTGCTGCAAGTCCATGACGCGCATGATGTCAGGCAGACGTTCTTCAGCGGCATTTTCTGCAGCAGCTTCAGCGTTTGGAGTATCAAAAAGATTTTGCTGCTGGGGTACCCGCACTTGGGGAAAGAGTATCCAGCGCACGCGATCAAGCTGTGGCAAGGTGATGGCACTCTTGCCAAAGCTGTGTGGAAACATATTCCACAAGCGTTCCTGGAAGGCCTCGGCCTCCACGTTTTCAAACATTTCGTCTTGACAAATCACTAGGCGTGAGGGAATGGCCATATCCAGCCCTGCAGCTTCAAACTGTGCACGCGTGATACGGGTGAAGACGACTCCGTAGCCCCAGGGGAATATGAGCTTGCCCCTGTGCGCTCCATCGGGTTGCTGCAGTTGCGGGTCCCTCTGCAGTGCATTGATGACCTGGATGGCGCAGTGACGCGCCTGCATCAAGGGGCTGATGACGACTTTGAGCTGATTGGTGCTGTTGGCCAGAATTTCAAAGCGCTCGCGTGTAGCGCTGCGAATGGTGCTGGGATGCCAGTCTTTGGTTTCCAGAATCAGCGCACCACGCAGAGGATGAAGTACAACAAAGTCTGGATGGGTTTGTTTGGGGCCGATGGGTACGTCGTACCAGAGCAGGTAGTCTTCTTCCAGTTTCTGCTCCAGCCGCTCTGCTAAACGCTTCTCGCCAGAGGTCATGCGGCTCAAGCATGTGCTTAAGGCAGGGATAAGGGTGGCCATGTCTCGCTGATGTGTACTGTTTGCCTTGGGTTGGTGCTGTGGTTCGGTATCAAACAGTTTGGGTTTATCTGATAAATGAAAAGCACTCAGTCATGCGTACAGAACCAAGAACGCTGTTTAGGATGAAGAACTCTAGGTAATGTTTCTAGCATTTTGGGGCTGTAGCTTTGTTGAAGCGGCAAGGCTATTGTTTGGGATGCGGCGTTGTTCTTTGTTGACCAAGCGCATCAGTTGCATACTCCAGCGCCTGAGTTCGTGGATGAGGCAAAAACTTCATGCGCAGGGCAGGCTTGATCTTTAAGGCGGTGGCATGCACCATGCAGAAGAAACGCTTGCTAGGACTTGCAGCCTTGAATGCGTTGTGTTTTTTCGAGTTTCATAAAGGATTGCCCATGTCTGAGCCAAGCAAACATCTGTCTTTACCCGTGGCACATGTATTGGACCCCCGTCTGTCGCAAGTTCTGGAGTATTGGTTGGGTGCGGAGCTACCCAGCAATGAGACTGCGTTGACGCGTCAGCCACTATGGTTTACCAAATCTGAAGACACGGATGAGGAAATTCGCCACCTGTTCGGTGCAGTGCTGCAGGAGGCACTGGCGGGCAAGCTCAATGGCGAGGCCTTGGAGTCGCCGCTAGGCATGCTGTCGGTGTTGATTGTGCTGGATCAGTTCACGCGCAATGCTTACCGGGGGACACCCAAGAGTTTTGCGGGTGATGCCCGAGCGCGCGAATTGGCGCTCAAGGCGATTGATCTGGGCTGGGATGTAGATGACAGCATCCCTACGGTGGCTCGCATCTTTATGTATTTACCGCTGGAACACACCGAAGATATGGGCATGCAGGAGCACAGTGTGGTGGCGTTTGAGCAACTGCATCAGGAAGCACCGCCTGATTTGCGAGAGTTCTTTGCCAACACGCTGGATTACGCCATCAAGCATCGAGAGGTGATTGAGCAGTTCGGCCGGTTCCCTCATCGCAACGCTATCCTCGGGAGAGAGAGCACTCCAGCTGAAAAAGCGTACTTGAGTCAGCCGGGCGCAGGGTTTTAAGCGGTACTGACTGGTCGGGACAATTTAAAAAGCTGTCCTGAATATGCAGGGCAGCTTTTTCTATGCTTCTTTTTTGGGGGGCTTGAGATGCAAGCCTGTGGATTGGGGGGGAGTGGCCCCAAGCAAGATCAGTATTTGCTTGGACGGCGGCCTGTGAGTGACCAACCGGCATGCATATTGTTCTTGTCGTTTTCGTATTCCCAATTGGTACCACAACGCTCGCATACATAGCGCGTGATCGTTACGGTGCCGGTTTCTCGCTCGCGCTTGTAGTTGTCGCCTTGAGTGAGTTCTACGTGGCCTGGAGCCTTGCGCCAGTTGCGCTGGATGCCAGCACAGGAGTCGCACATTTCAATTTTCTTGAGTTCGCTGGCGCGGTCGTTATCTTGGGTCATGGTTGAATTCTTGGTAGATCTTGCAGATTAGTAATGAATTTTGCCCTTGCTGACCGTTAAAGCTGGGCGCACGGTCTTTCAAGAGGCCTGAGAGGGTGCAAAGTCAGATCTGCTGCGCAGCGATCTGGAGTCAGCGCACGTGGCGTTGGCTTGAGGGAAATCGTCTGTCGGGGGATATGTGCTGCTATTCCTCTTGATGGTCAAGCGAGCCTGGAGACTGAATGCGAGCAGGCGTTGGGCGTCATAGGTGAATAGCTGCTCTCAATCCCTATGAGCGCTAGGCGGCATAGGCCGTGACTCACGTCGCATATTGAAACACCTGTTCAAATCGAGGGCTGGCATGGGTGTGATTACTCCATGCATGGGCGGCTTTCGCTCTCGTTCGGATTCCTTGTGTCGGTTGGCTGTAGCTGAGGTGGGGGCCGGGTTCGTGCGAGTGAACGCGTAGGTGAGGCCGCTAAGCAATAGACAAGACATTGGAGGAAAGTTACGAATGACTGCCAACATACCCACGCTGGTAACGTTTGCTGTGTACCTGATAGGCATGCTGATGATCGGGTGGCTGGGCTATCGGGCCACCAGCAATCTGTCTGACTACATTCTGGGGGGACGTAGCTTGGGCAGTGTGGTCACGGCGCTGTCAGCAGGGGCTTCGGATATGAGTGGCTGGTTGCTGATGGGTTTGCCGGGTGCTGTGTTTTTGTCCGGATTGTCGGAAGCCTGGATTGCCATCGGTCTATGCATTGGTGCCTGGCTGAACTGGCGCTTTGTAGCCGCTCGTCTGCGTGTCTATACCGAAAAAGTAGGCAATGCATTGACCTTGCCTGACTATTTCACCAACCGCTTTGAAGACAAAAGCAGCCTGCTGCGCATCGTCACGGCGGTGGTGATTCTGGTGTTCTTCACCATTTACTGTGCCTCCGGCGTGGTGGCCGGGGCGCGCTTGTTTGAGTCCATGTTTGGCATGAACTACCAGACAGCGCTGTGGGTGGGTGCAATAGCAACCATGGCTTATGTTTTTATTGGTGGCTTCCTGGCGGTGAGCTGGACGGACACCATTCAGGCGGCGCTGATGATTACGGCACTGATTCTGGCTCCGTTGATGGTGATCTATGCCGACGGTGGGATTGCCGCATCTGCTTCGGTGATCGAGTCTGTGCGTCCCGGTGCTTTTGACATGATCGGCAAACTGGATGTGATAGCTGTTGTGTCGCTGCTGGCCTGGGGCCTGGGCTACTTTGGTCAGCCGCACATTCTGGTGCGTTTTATGGCTGCGGAATCGCTGCAAACCATTCCCAAAGCTCGCCGCATTGGCATGAGCTGGATGGTGCTGTGCCTGGGTGGTGCGGTTGCCGTCGGATTTTTTGGCATTGCCTTCTTCGGTCAGCGCCCAGACGTGTCTGGCATGGTGAATGCCAATGAAGAAACTGTGTTTCTGGAAGCCGTCAAGTTGCTGTTCAATCCCTGGATTGCGGGTGTGTTGCTGGCGGCAGTGCTGGCTGCGGTGATGTCAACGCTGTCGTGCCAACTGCTGGTGTGCTCAAGCGCATTGACACAAGATATCTACAAGACCTTTTTGCACAAGGACGCCAGCGAAAAGCAACTGGTCTGGTTTGGCCGTGCCATGGTCTTTGCGATTGCGGTAATTGCGATTGTGATTGCGCAAGACCCCAAGTCCATGGTGCTGGGCATGGTTAGCTACGCATGGGCAGGTTTTGGGGCTGCATTTGGTCCCATCGTGCTGCTTTCACTGCTGTGGAAACGCATGACACGCAATGGTGCTTTGGCTGGCATGGTGGTGGGAGCTGTGACGGTATTGCTGTGGAAGACTTACGGCGTGCCCGTCAAGGAGATCTATCCCCTGTTCCGCCTCTATGAGATCGTTCCTGGTTTCTTGCTCTCTTCCATCGCCATTGTCGTGGTGAGTTTGCTGGGGAAATCTCCATCGACGCAGATGCTGCAATTGCACGCCGAAGTGGAAAAAGAGATAGCCACCCATGGGCAATGAGCAGCGGAGCTTGCTTTGAAAATTTGAAAACCCCGCACAGGCTTGCCTGTACGGGTTTTTTGTTTGAAGGAAGCCACGATGGCATGGAGCGCCGTGTGCGTGGAATCAGGGTTGTCGAAACAGCGCAACGATTGAGCGACTGCAGGCAGCATAAAATCAGTGTTTTGGTGCTCGCAAAGTCATTCTGACTTTGCAGTTAAACGGGAAACGTGGGTGTCTTGGTGTCTGAATACCAATACGCTGCACGTACTGCCCCCGCAACAGTGTGTGCATGGGTTCTGCGGAACCAGCCTGTCTGCTTTGCCACTGGAGCTTGCTGCTCTGGGAAGGCTATGACAGTCGGTGCATCAGTCTGGATACCGGCCAAATAAAGCCCCAGCATGTAGATTTTTGACGCAGGCTGGAATGTGTGAAGCACAGGCGGGGACGCCGGTGTTAACGTTTTTACATCCATGCAAACGATAAATTTTTCCTTGCCTGAGGGTGAGGGGCTGCGCGCACTTGCCCGTTTCCCTATGGCAGCAATTGCGCTGACCGCAACATTCACCACTTTGACTGCATCTGCACAAGACATCGCCCAGCCCACCATGGTGGTGACAGCGACCCGCTCTGAAGCCAGGCTGGACGAAACCCTGGCAGATGTGCGTGTGATTACGCAGCAGCAGATGGAGAGTGTGGCAGGCCGATCTTTGGCAGAAGTGCTGCAGCGCTTTGCCGATGTACGCATGGCCAGCAATGGCGGGCGTGGCAATACACAAAGTGTCTACATTCGCGGCAGCAACAAAGTGATTGTGCTCATTGATGGGGTGCGTTATGGATCGGCCACCATGGGCACGCCGACCCTGGAAGCCTTGCCACTGGAGGCCATTGAACGTATCGAGGTGGTGCATGGTCCCGCTTCTGCCTTGTATGGCAGCGATGCGCTTGGCGGTGTGATTCAGATTTTCACGAAGCAGGGCAAGGGTGAGCGCAGGGCATTTGCACCGCATGCTTCAGCCACCTGGGGGAGCGCAGGATACAAAGCGGCGGACGCAGGCTTTGCTGGCGCACAAAATGGCTGGAATTACAGCGTGGATGTGGCGCGTGTGATTGATCCCGGCTTTTCTGTGACCAATTCCAACTCCAGTGATTTCGACCCGGATCGTGACAAGTTCAACCAGTCTTCGGTCACAGCGGCTCTGGGTTATGCCTTTAACCGCGATTGGCATCTGGGTCTGAACTTCATGCGCTCCAACGGATATTCGGAGTTCGATCAGCACTATGTCTACCTGCCCGACAATAGCTCGGCTTTGGTGGGTCACTCCTTCAATGAGCTGGAAGCGCAAACCCAGCAGATCAAGCTGCAGGGTCAGATCACAGCTGCATGGAAAAGCACCTGGAGTGTGGGGCAGTCGCGTGACCACCAGTCCGCCCGCCACACGCTGCGCGCAAGCGCAGCCAGCTATCGAGATCTGTTTGAGACCAAGCAGACCGAGTACAAGTGGAGCAACGAGATCAAGACGGCATATGGCCCTGTAATTGCAGGCTATGAGCGCCTGGACCAGCGCGTGAATTCCACGGAGGTTTACACCGAGCGAAAGCGTACCACCGACGCTTTTTACTTGGGCTGGAACGGCGCTGTTGACAAGCACAGCTGGCAGGCCAATGTGCGCCATGACGACAACTCTCAATTTGGCAGTTTCAACACCTGGGGCGTGGCCTATGGCTATGAACTGGTGCCCGGTTTGCGTGCCCATGCTTCGCGTGCGCGTAGCATGAAGGCTCCTACGTTTAACGATTTGTACTATCCCATCTCTGGCAATCCTTTGCTGGAGCCAGAGCGCGGGCTGAACAATGAGTTGGGCTTGACCTGGAACATTGGTGCGCACACCGTCAAGCTGCTGCGCTTTGATAACAAGGTGAGCAATCTGATTGCGTGGGCACCGGTGGATGTGAGTAATCCCTTTAGCTTGTGGCAGCCTGCGAATGTGAACCGTGCCCATTTGAAGGGCTGGTCGCTGGGCTACAGCGGACAGTGGCAATCCTGGACAGGATCTGCCAGCTATCAGCATCTGGATGCTTACGACGAGAGTACGGGCACGCGCATGACCGACCGTATGGCAGAGCACCAGGTGACACTGAACCTGGAGCAAGCCGTTGGCGCATGGAAGTGGGGCACCGCCGCAGTGTATGTGGGCAAGCGCACAGACAGCAAGGGCAGTGTGGCGCTGCCTAGCTACACCACCTGGGATGCGCATGTGCAATACCAGTTGAACCCGGAATGGAGCTTGCAAGCGCGTGTAGCCAACCTTACGGACAAGCAATATGAGACTGCTTATGGCTATCAGCAGCGTGGCCGTATGGGCTATATCACGCTGAAGTGGGCACCACGCTAAGACAAGGCACGGCGACAGTCATGACACAGCGCGCAGGGCTTGCTCTGCGCGCTTTTTGGGTGAAATGGCAGAAACGATGAAACCAAGCAAAAACTGGGATGAGGTGTGTTATCCCTTTATGCATGAGACCTCATGTCTGTGTGATTTTGAGGTTGTGACCGATGAGTGGTGCACGCTGATCGGGATGGCGCTGTCTGCGACGCCTGCTGATTTTGCAGATATTGCAGCAGATCTGGATCGGATTCAGCCACTGGCATTTCATGTCAATGGCTCGATACGCGGCAAGTTGGCCATTGAAGAAGCCGATGTGCAGTTTGTGCTGGAGCGTATTGGGCATTACCGCCAAATATTGGGCGAGCGTGCGCATGCTTTTGTGCTGCCGCGTGGAGCCGCTCCCGTGCCGCAGCTGCATCAAGCACGCTCAGCGGCCAAAAAGGCACTGCGTGCCATGGTGCGTGTTGAGCAGGAAGGGCGCGCAGTGCCAGATGTGCTGCCTCGCATTTGCAATGCCCTGTGCAATCTGTTTTTCTTGATGACGCTGGTGGTGAATGCCCGCCGTGGTGTGCAAGAGGTGCCGTTTGTGAGCAAGAGCTATAAGGCGCGCTGAGTCACAGCTGCTACAGCTGCCAAAGCTTTCATAGCTGCGCAAAGGCAGCTTGGGGTGTCAGCGATGGTGCTCCACGCTGGCGTCAATTTCACCGAAAACCGTAATCCCGCTGGCGGTGGTGTCAGAGGCGGGGTAGTAGTGGTTCTGTGCACAGCCACTCAAGGCTGCGGCGATGGCAAAAATTACAAAACACGTTTTCGGCATAACAATCTCCTTCGCTAAAGCCTAATGCAGAGGCTGTACGCACCGCGTAAGCAGGCGTAATTCAAGCGCAGCCCTCATCGCATTAAAACGGAATGCGTATCCCCGACAGCGATGCTGGTGTAGTGGTAACAGCTATTTACGAGTGTTTGATACAGTTCAGGGCTGCCTGTACCAAGTGCATGGTGGCCATGGGATCGTCACAGGCAATGGTGTGGCGCTGGGGCATGCTGCGCAGCCAGGTGATTTGCCGCTTGGCCAGTTGGCGCGTTGCGGCAATGCCTTTTTCACGCACCAGGTGCCAGTTGAGGTCTGGCGCTTCTTTGCGTGCCTGCCAGTCCAGCTCTTCCCACACTTGGCGATAGCCCACGCAACGCATGCTGGGCAAGTCGGCATGCAGGTCGCCGCGTGCACGCAGGGCTTTGACTTCCTCCACAAATCCACCTTGGAGCATGGCCTCAAAACGTTGGGCAATACGCTCGTGCAGCCAGGCGCGGTTGTTGGGCTCCAAAGAGAACAAGGTGCAGTCAAATGCGGGTTGCGTGTTCTGCGCTCTTTTCTTTGCTTGGTGAAAGCTGGACAGCGGCTGGCCCGAGACGTGCCAGACCTCCAGGGCACGCTGGATGCGCTGACTGTCACCGGGTGCCAGGCGGGCAGCAGTTTCTGGATCCACCTTGGCCAATTCGGCGTGCATGGCCGGCCAACCGATTTCTGCAGCCTGTGCATCGAGTTTGGCGCGCACTTCAGGGTCTGCGGCGGGCATTTCATCAATGCCGTCAAACAGCGCCTTGAAGTACAGCATGGTGCCCCCTACCAACAAGGGAATTGCACCACGGCTGCGAATCTCAGCCACCAGGCGCTGTGCGTCTTGCACAAACTCTGCTGCGCTGTACGACTGCAACGGGTCCAGGATATTGATCAGGTGATGAGGCACTGCAGCCAGCTCTTGGGGCGTGGGTTTGGCGGTACCAATGTCCATTTCACGATAGACCAGAGCAGAGTCCACACTGATGATTTCACAGGCTTGGCCGCGTTGTGCGAGCACTGCAGCCAGTGCCAGAGCACCGTTGGTTTTGCCGGAAGCAGTCGGGCCTGCAATCGCAATGCAGGGGAGGGGGTGGGTGGAGTCAGTCAAGATCGAAAACGGAAAACAGGTTCAAACCAGGCAGCGACTTTAATGCGCGCTGGGCGCGCCGTGGCGGCGCACCAGTGTCCATGATGCCAAGGCCGCAGCCAAACACCAGAACGTGAGCCCGAAAACCAAGGGATAAACAGTGCCATTGAAGCTGCCGCCCAGGATTCGTCCTGAGGCAAAGGCGAACAGTGTCATGACAAAGCCATTGAGTGCAGAGGCCATTCCCGCGGCTTGAGGAAAAGCGCTGACCGAGCCACTTTGGCCACAGGGTTGCTGAATGCCGTGGGCCAGGGGGAACAGCATGCACACTGCTGCGTAGCTGAGGCCACTTTGCACCCCTGCACAGGCCAATGTCAGCAGCAGCGTTGCGCACAGCACGGCAATGCCTCCAGCAATTGCCACGGTATTGCGCACACCAAGGCGCAGCAGCAACCTGCGGCACAGCATGGTGCCAAGGATATAGACTGCGCCGTTGCAGGCCAGCATCCAGCCTACCTGTGCTGCCGTCCAGTCAAGCGCTTGTGTAAAGACGAATGGCGCAGCCGTTAAAAACACCACCAGGCCGCTGTATGAGCACGTGGTGGTGGCGGTATAGGCCAGAAATGTACGATGGCGTCCGATGTCTCTCCAGCTGGCGAGCAAGCGCCGGGGATGCAGTGCATGCGGATTGCGATGCTGCAGGCTTTCGTGAAAGTGCTGCCACACCAGCCACCACGCAGCCATGCCGATCAGCGTCAGTGCCACCATGGTTGCACGCCAACCCATGTGTATGGCCAGCCAGCTGCCAATCAATGGGCTGCAGCAGGCCAGGGCGCCCAAACCTGACAGTGCTTTGGACATGACATGAGCGCCTTCCACGGGCTGGTACAAATCGCGCACGATGGCGCGTGCGGCCATCACCACGGCCCCCATTGCCACGCCTTGAAAGGTACGAAAGGCTATCAAGGCATCCATGTGAGGGGCCACGGCGCAGCCGAGGGCTGCGAGCGCATACAAGCCAATACCGGCAAGCAGGATGGGGCGGCGACCCCAGCGGTCGGACATCGGCCCCCACACCAGTTGAGAGCATCCAAAGGCCAGAATCAATGCGTAAAACGTGGTTTGCGTTTGAGCGACGGTGGCTTGCAATTGCTGCGCCAGCAAGGGCATGGCGGGCAGGTACAAGTCGGTGGTCAAAGGTTGAAAACCCAGCAGCAAAGCGAGCAGGCCAATGACAAACAGTGGGGACATGGCCGCAGTTGAGGGTGCAGGAGAGGAAGAAGCAGACACGGGCACGCAATCGCAATCGAAAAAATCAGCAAGACACCGCCTTGCAGCGGCGCGTGCAGACTAACAGAGGGGCATGTGTGTGGTGTCGCTTAGTTCGCACACTTGGTAAATATGCAGCATCAGGGCTTTGAGGGCGCTTCCAAACGCCGTAGTGCCATGCGGTACTGTGGCAGTGCTTTGGCGTTGGTATTGTGGTGCGTGCCACCATCAATCAAAACCCACTGCTTGGGGCCTTGTGCGGCTTCATACAGTTGCTTGCCCTGGGTTGGTGGTATCAAGGCATCTGCGCTGCCATGCACTACGACCAAAGGACTGCCGATGGTAGAAATTTTCGACAGTGAATCGAACTTCTGCGTAATGAAGGGGCCGACGGGCAGCCAGCCCCATTTGAAGCTACGCGCCATATCGCGAATGTTGGTGAAAGTGCCTTCCACCATCAGCGCTTTTTCATCATCGACCCGGGAGGCCAGATCAATTGCTATGGCGCCTCCCAAGGAGTGGCCAAAGATATAGCGCGCAGTGTGGGGGTGCTGCTTGCGGAGCCATTGCCATGCGGCCATTGCGTCTTCGCGCGCACTGGCCTCAGACGGCAAGTCTTTGGGCAGGGTTTTGCCAAAGCCCCGGTAATCCATTGCCAGCACGGCAAAGCCAAGCTGTTGCATATTGCGCATACGCGCTGTGGAGCCAGTAACGTTCCAGCGGGCGCCGTGCAGATACAGCAATACCGGCGCATTCGCTTTGGGATGCGGTAGCCACAAACCATGCATGCGAACGTCTTGCTGGGAGGATGTGCTGTAAAAATCTATCCACACATCCTGCATGTCCTGGGTGCTGGCGCGCTGCCAGGTGCGGTCGCTGGGCTGGAAAATCATCTCGCGTTGTTTATGGTCGAGGGCTGAGCAACTGGCTGTGGCCAATACAACGGTCAGTGCGGTTATCCACCACAGCCTGCGCGCTTGAAAAAACGATGCGAAGGTCATCACAGAGAGTGCAAAATTTGGGTCGTTTGGAACTATGCTAGCCGGCAAGTGTGCACGACGCGGTGCGCTGTTGTTAAGGACGAATGTGACCATGCTCTTAGGTCTTGCTGCCAACCGACTCCATCACCAAACTGAAGATGCGGCCTTGTTTGCACTATTGCGTGCCTGTGAATCCGGAATGCGAGAGCTGCATCTGGGCTTGCATGCTGTAGGCCGCACTTACGACGCCATTGCTGCGGCGGACATGATGCACCGCTACCCAGGCTTGGTGCGCTACCCGTATGGCCGTGAAGGAGGGCTGATGAAGCTGGTGGCCGAGGTCGTGGGGATGGGAGAGGGCCGCACGCTCGATGGTGCTATCTATCTGACAGACCCGGTCGATCCTTCATCCATCTTCCCGGAGGCGCTGGCCCTCAAGCGCCAGTGCGTCATTCATGGCAAACCCTTTCTTTCTACCGTGGCCAGTGCACGCGACTGGGTGGAAATGGAACGCATACACGCTGGCTTGGCGCGCGAACGTAGTGCAGACCGTTTTCATGATTATGAAAATCAAACGGTGGCGCTGATTGCCCACGATGCGATGAAACCCGCCATGCTGGAATTTGTGGCCAATAATTTTGCATTGCTCTCGCGTTTCAAGCGTCGCATAGGCACGGGTACGACGGGGCAGCGTCTGAATGAGCTGGCCTGGAGCAAGGGCTGGCCTGCAGACAAGCCATGGGTGGACCGCTTTAACAGTGGCCCGTTGGGCGGCGATGCGCAGATTGCCGATCTGGTGCTGGAGCGCCGTTGCCAGCGCGCCATCTTCTTTGAAGACCCGCATGTGGCGCGTCAGCATGAGGCGGATATTCAACTGCTGGAGCGTGCCGTGACGACCGTGACGCACGAGGCCGTGTGCATCACAACACCCAAGGTGGCGCAGCGCTGGTGCGATGCAGCGGTGTTGCGCGCTGCACGTTAAGTTGGACAGAGGTCACAAAAAAAGCAGCCGTAAAGGCTGCTTTTTTATTTCCATTTCCAGGGGGCGTGTTCTGAACCGCGCTGTCAGCCCAGCTGTGGCTCCAGGGTATTGGTGAACAGAGACTGCCCATTGAGGTCCTTGAGCACCACGGTCAATGCCTGGCTGCGGTGGTCAATATCGAGCTGACCAAAGAATTGGTAGCCTTCGCTGGGCGCAGCGTTGGGGTGGGGTGATGCCTTGCTGTAGACCACTTCCAGGCCAAAAGTCTTGTCCGCCTCATTGGGGCCGAAGGTGCCCGCATTCAGAGGTCCGGAGACAAATTCCCAGAAGGGATCGAAGTCCTGAAACTGCGCGCGTTCAGGGCTGTAGTGGTGGGCTGCGGTGTAGTGCACGTCAGCAGTGAGCCACACCACATTCTTGATGCCTGCATCCTTGATGCCTTTGAGCAGTCGCGCCATTTCCAGCTCTCTGCCTTTTGCGGGCCCATGTTCACCGTTGGCCACGGCCTCCCACATGGAGACGCCTTGTGCGTCCTTGCCATCCGGCACGAACAGGCCGATGGGCATATCGCAGGCAATCAGCTTCCAGGTGGCCTTGCTGTTTTTCAGGCCCTGGATCAGCCACTCTATCTGTGGGCGGCCCAAAAGATCAGTTGCAGCACTTTCCGAGGTTTGCAAATTGGTGCTGTTGGGGCCGCGGTAGCTGCGCATGTCCAGCACAAAAATGTCGGCCAACTGGCCTTGCGGCAAGACGCGGTAGATGCGTTGCTGTTCAGCCGTTCCGTAGGGGCGTAGCGGGGCGTATTCCATAAAGGCCTGTTGCCCGCGTGCCGTCAGCAGTTGCACATTTTTTTCGGTATAGGCATTGTTGTGCAGCAGGCTTTTGCTATCCGAGTAGTTGTTGGTGACTTCGTGGTCATCCCATTGCCAGATTTGCGCCACTTCGTTGCTGAAAGCGCGCACATTCTGGTCCATCAAGTTGTAGCGGTAGCGGCCTCGGTACTCATCCAGGGTTTCGGCAACTTTGGCAACTTCGGGTGTGACCAGATTTTTCCAGATGCTGCCGTCACGCAGCGTGACTTCAGGCTGGATGGGGCCATCGGCGTAAATGGTATCGCCGCTGTGCAGGAATACATCGGGGTTGGTCTGGCGCATGGCTTCGTAAATGCGCATGCCGCCAAAATCAGGGTTGATGCCCCAGCCCTGGCCAGCGGTATCACCACTCCATACCAGGCGCAGAGATTTTTGCGCGGGCCGATGTGCCGGCTGCGGGGTGCGAAAGTGCCCTTGCACAACAGGTGAGCGCACGTTGGCACTGGCAAAGTCTTCCAGAACCACGCGGTAGAAAATATCCTGCCCGGCAGGCAAGCCCTGCAAGTCGATGCGTCCTGTGCCATCACTGCTGCTCAGCATGTCCGGTCCACGAAGCTTGGTGCTTTGGGCAAAGTTGGAGGTGGTGGACCATTCGAGCCACATACGTGCCTCGCGGCTGGAGCGTGCCCAGACAATAGCGCTGTTTGCCAGTACATCGCCACTTTGAACACCTGATGGCAGCAAAGGTCGGGCTGCATCACGGGTGATGGCTGAGGGGGCAGTTTGTGCCTTTAGAACCTGTGGCAAAAGGCTGCTGCCTGTTAGCAATGCGCTGGATGTGAGTCCCAGGCCCATGAAGCGGCGTCGTTCCATCTTGGGTTGTCCTTGTATGTATGAATAACGCGTCACAGCATAGAAATGACATGTGACCAAACAATGAAATCAACAGGTTCAGGAACGACGTAACACCTGTGAACATACACAAAAAAGCAGCCCTAAGGCTGCTTGATAGTGCGTCAAGATGCACGGTTTAGAAGTGGTGGCGAATGCCTGCAGAGACCGATTTCTGATCTTGGTTAGCCATTAAGTCATCACCGAAAGCTGCACCATGCTTGTTCTGAATCTGGCTATAAAAAGCGTAGATCTTGGTGCGCTTGCTCAGGTGGTGGTTGTAGCCCACGGTCCACTGGTTGGCCTCAGACTTGCCTTGCGCATTGGCATGGCCGAAGTTGGCATGGATTTCTCCTGCGCCAATTGCGTAGGCCACGGCAGCGCGGGTCACATTGATCTTGGCCTTCGCACCGGTGAAGCTGTCCGCTTCTTCGGCGCGCTGGTGGTAGGCGGACACCGTCCACGCATCTTGTGACCATGTGGCACGCAGTGCGTACTGCTTGTCATCACCATGCTCACCGTAACCAGCACCGAATGACCAGTTGCCACGGTCATAGTTGGCCGCCAGGTCATAGGCATTCTTGTCGCTGGCATCGCCGTTGGCACGTTCATGCAAGCTCACCGATGACTCCAGTGTCAGGCCGTGCATTTGTGGCGATGTGTAGGCCAAGCGGTTGGCGTCGCTGCCCTGGTAGACGTATAACTGATCGTAGGTGATGCCGTAGTCTTCATTGTGCAGGCTGACGCGGTCAGCCACTGCATAGTACGAAGGGTTCAGGAAACGGCCCATGCGCACCGTACCGAAGTTGCCAGACAGGAACAGCTCGCTGCGGTTGTTGAAAAAGCTGTCAGTGTTGCTGTTGGAGCCGGTGTCCGACTCGAAGCCGCTTTCCAGAATGAAGCCTGCTTTCAGCCCATTGCCCAGAGCTTCTTCGCCCTTGAAACCAAAGTAGGAACCGCCGTTGTTTACTGCGTTGACGCGGTCGTTGCCAGTCTTGACCGAGGCAATGGAGCTGTCGATCCGGCCATACACATTCACGCTGGAGTCAGCAGCGACGGAAGCGGTAGAAATAGTGATCAGGCCTACAGCGGCCACGATTTTGTTCAGAGAAAAAGTCACGTTCAAAGCGCAATCACAGCGCGTACAGAGAAACAAGCACGCCCACGTCTGTTCTGTGGGTAACCAGGGCCTGCATAGTCAGGCCGGGGCGCATTTATAACGTTACTGCAGCCACCTTGTATGCCTTAGGACATTGCAAGCTCTCACCACATGCCTGCTGCAATCCAGCAATTCGTCCACAAAAAAAGGAACCCGAAGGTTCCTCTTTTTGTGTACTTTTGAAGCGCTCGGGCTTAGACCACGCCTTGTGCCTGCATGGCTTCAGCAACCTTCACAAAGCCTGCGATGTTGGCGCCGTCGATGTAGCTGACAGTGCCATCTTCACGCTTGCCGTACTTGACGCAGGCTGCGTGAATACCTTGCATGATTTGCAGCAGACGTGCATCCACTTCCTCGGCAGGCCAGCTCAGTCGGGCCGCATTTTGCGACATTTCCAGGCCCGAAGTGGCCACACCGCCAGCGTTCGATGCCTTGCCTGGTGCATACAGCACGCCTGCGGCTTCGAAGGCCTTGGCGGCTTCAATGGTGGAAGGCATGTTGGCACCTTCTGCCACGCAAAGCACACCGTTGGCGATCAGTGTCTTGGCATCTGCTTCGTCCAGTTCGTTTTGTGTGGCGCAAGGCAGGGCCACGTCCACCTTGATGTTCCAGGGACGCTGGCCTGCAAAAAACTCCACACCAGACACTTGTGCAGCGTAGTCGCTCACGCGGCCGTACTTGTTGTTCTTGATGTCCATCAGGATAGCCAGCTTCTCGGTGGTGAAGCCGTCCTTGTCATACACAGTACCCGAAGAGTCGGACACGGTCACGACCTTGGCACCCAGTTGCATGGCCTTTTCGACAGCGTATTGCGCCACGTTACCCGAGCCGGACACGGACACTGTCTTGCCGGCAAAAGTCTGACCGCGTGTGGCCAGCATTTCCTGAGCAAAGTAGACCGTGCCGTAACCCGTGGCTTCAGGGCGGATCAGCGAACCACCAAAGGTCAGGCCCTTACCTGTGAACACGCAAGCTGCGCTGTTGGACAGCTTTTTGTACATGCCGGCCATAAAGCCCACTTCACGGCCACCCACGCCGATGTCGCCAGCTGGTACATCGGTGTCAGGACCCACGTGACGGAACAGCTCTGTCACGAAAGCCTGGCAGAAACGCATGACTTCAGCAGGGCTCTTGCCCTTGGGGTCGAAGTCGGAGCCGCCTTTACCACCGCCCATGGGCAGTGTGGTCAGCGCGTTCTTGAAAGTTTGCTCAAAGGCCAGGAACTTCAGCACCGACTGGTTCACCGAGGGGTGGAAGCGGATGCCGCCCTTGAAAGGGCCAATGGCCATGCTGTGCTGGATGCGGAAACCGCGGTTGACTTGTACCTGGCCCTTGTCGTCCATCCAGCTGACGCGGAACTGGATGATGCGCTCTGGCTCGACCAGACGCTCCAGCAGCGCGTTGTCAGCGTACTTGGGGTTCTTTTCAATGAAGGGCCACAGCGACTCCATCACTTCGGTGACGGCTTGCAGGAATTCGGGTTGACCAGGGTTGCGATTGGCAACATCTTGCAGAAATTGGTCGAGGTTGGCGTACTTCATGGAGGCTTATCTTTCAAAGGCACAAAACAAAAGCGCCGCAGCGCATGCACAAGATTATGCCAAAAACGTATGTATTTATGCACCACATTGAGCATGACTTGTAGAAGATTGGTGCATAACTGCATCAGCTTGGTGCTTTGGTGCACCAAAATAAATACAAGGGTTTTCTGATTCAACCTATTGATAAATAGGTATTTGTTGCTTGCTTATTCATAGCATTTGGAAAGCTTTGTCAATCAGGCTTCTTATGCGGCGATGGCGCTCTTGCTGTGCAGCGAATGTGTATTGGAGCAACAGTTTGTGCAGGCGCAGCCGTTGCTGTTGCGGGTGAACAATGCATGTAGGACATGAAAAAAGCGCCGGAAGTGCTAAGACTTCTGGCGCTTTAACGGCTGATGTATCAGGGGTATGTGCAGTGATCAGATCAACTCAAACGGAATCGCACCCCATTGGATGGTGTGGGCAGCCAGACCGTAGGCCAGGGCCTGAGCGGCACTGGTATCGGTGAGGTGGCGTACCTCCGGGGCATGGGCCGTGGTGTGACAACGCAGCAGCCAGTCTGATGGAGGCGCATGGCTGGCAGTGTCTGTGATGCAAATCAGCTTGGCTCCTAGTTTGCGCGCACGTTCGCCAAGCTCGGCCATATCGGCGCGGATGCCGCCCAGCGCAAACAGCACCACCATGTCGCGCGGCGCAATGCGGGCCAGCACGTCTTCAATGGTTTCGCCAGCGGCAGGTGCGCCGTAGATGGGCTTGTCCAGGCCGCTCATCAAGTGGCCGCGCAGAGAGCGGGCCAGCATGTGATTGTGCTGCAAGCCCACACAGAAAATGGCCGGAGCCTGGTGTAGTGCAGAGGCCATGGCATCCATGGTGCTGGCTGGAATTTGTGCCAGGGTTGCCGTCAGATTGTCTTGCAACTGCTGCCACAACAAGGCGCAATTGGGCGTGCTGGGTGAAATATTGATGTCGGCCATGGGCAGGGGGAGCCCATTGGTGGACGCTTCCAGACGTGCAGTACGGCGTGCTTCTTCGTAGCTGTCGTATCCCAGACGACGGATGAAGCGAGTGACGGTGGCATTGGAGACGCCGGTGAGCTGCGCCAGTTCGCTGGCACTATAGCCCGCGAGGTTGATCGGGTAGTCCAGCACCACTTGGGCGAGCTTGCGCTCAGTGGGCGAAAAACTATCCAGTGCGGCGCGCACGCGGGCAAAAAAAGGTACGGACATGGTAGTGGATCGTACGGTAGGAACTGGGCTTTAACGGCCACGTAAGAACAAAGCATCCAACTCTTTCATGGAGAGTTGGCGCCATGTGGGGCGGCCATGGTTGCACTGGTCGGAGCGCTCGGTGGTTTCCATCTGACGCAACAAGGCATTCATTTCATCCAGCGTGAGCTTGCGGTTGGCGCGCACGGCACCGTGGCAGGCCATGGTGGCCAGAATTTCATTGCGCGCACGCTGAATGACACCGCTGGCCTCTTGCTGTTCCAGCTCTGCCAGCACGCTTCGCGCCAGTTCCACGGCATCGCCTTGTACCAAGGTTGCGGGTACTGCGCGTACTGCCAGTGTCTTGGGCGAAAACGGCGCAATTTCCAGGCCCAACAGCTGCAAGGTTTCGGTATGTGACTCGGCGGTTGCCACTTCTTGCGCAGTGGCGGCAAAGGTGGCCGGAATGAGCAGCGGCTGGCTGGCGATAGGCTGGTCGTTGCCCAGCTGCTCTTTGAGGCGCTCATACACAATGCGCTCATGTGCGGCATGCATATCCACAATCACCATGCCTTGCGCATTTTCAGCAAGGATGTAGACACCATGAACTTGGGCCACCGCTCTGCCCAGCGGCCATGCGCTGGCCGCCTCTGGGGTGGGTGTCTGCGCAGCCGTTGGAGCTGGCTGGGGTGGCGCTTCGCTGGCAGTGATATCTGTAGGCGTCGTGGTTGATGCAACAGAGGCTTTCAGCGCTTGATCTGAAGGAACGCTCTCGCGCATGGGGGCCCACAGCGCTTGCATGTCGTTGACTTTGTGCCCTGCTGTCTCTTGCAAAGGCATGGCAAATTGCACCTGTGGCTTTAAGGGAGCACGCGGCGTGCTCACTTTAGGTTGCCACGTGGCTGCACCGGTTGCTGGCGGCGAGGCCAGGGGTTGCGAGAGTCCACGTTCAGGCTCTGGCGTGCTGGAAGCGGGAGGCACTTGCTCCTCTGTTTGTGCCAGCAGGGCTGCTCGCGGTGCTGCCAATGCATCCTCCACCGCATGTTTGACTGCCTGGTGTACTTCCCGGCTGTCTCGAAAGCGCACTTCAATCTTGGTGGGGTGCACGTTCACATCCACACGAGCCGGGTCCATCTCTATGTACAGCGCATAGATGGGCTGCTTATGGCCGTGCAGCACATCTTCATAGGCACTTTTGGCTGCGTGGGTGAGCACTTTGTCGCGGACAAAACGACCGTTGACGTAGCAATACTGCTGATCTGGGCGGCTGCGTGCGGCATCGGGCAGTCCCGCGCGGCCATACACGGTAATGCCGCTGCTGGCAGAGGTGCGCATAACGGGGATAGAACTGCTCACAAAGTCGTCGCCCAGCACATCGCTGAGGCGGCGGGCCAGAGCATCGTTGCGCTCCACGCCATCGCCCATGGGTACAGCACGCCACTGCTCGACCAGTTTGCCGTCATGCCAGATGGCAAAGCCGACGTCAGGTCGAGCCAATGCATGGCGTCGCACAGACTCAATGCAGTGCGCCAACTCGGTGGCATCTGTCTTCAGAAACTTGCGCCGTGCCGGAGTGCTGAAAAACAGCTCTTTCACTTCCAGCGAGGTGCCGCGATTGCGTGCGGCCGGGCGTAGCTCGCCGCTGCGTGCTTCAAGCAACCAGGCTTTGTCCTCGCCTTCCAGGCGCGAGAGGATAGAGGTTTCGGAGACCGAGGCAATTGCTGCCAGTGCCTCTCCACGAAAGCCCATGGTGCCCACATGTTCAAGCTCATGGAGATCGCGAATCTTGCTGGTGGCATGACGACGCAGGGCCACGGGCAACTCTTCACGCGGAATGCCGCAGCCGTCGTCCTCGACGCTGATGAGGCGCACACCGCCAGCCAGCAGCCGCACCGTGATCTGGGTGGCACCAGCGTCCAAAGCGTTATCCACCAACTCCCGCACGACAGAGGCCGGACGCTCCACCACCTCACCAGCAGCAATCTGGCTGATGAGTTCGTCAGGTAGGTCCTGGATGGTGCGGCGCTGTGGCGTAGAAGAAATTGAGGTCATTGACCTCATTGTATGCAGCCTCCCTAGACCCTGGGAAAGGCTGCACAAGAAACAAAATTAACGATGGCGACGGTGACCGCGACGGTGACCATATCCATCGCTGTTTTGACCGACTTGATTACCAATCAATGCGCCAGCAGCCGCACCGCCAACAGTCCCGAGCGTAGAGCCGAAGACAGCATCACCAAGCAGGCCGCCAGCCACGGCGCCAACGCCTGTACCTATCTGGGCATTGCTCGGATGATGCGCGCAGCCACCCAGTGTCAAAGCGCCACCCAACACTGTGGCAACCAAAAGCGTGCTTCTAAATTTAATCATTTGCACCTCCTTGCATGTTGCAAATCAAATGTGGGTGAACTGTGCCAGTTCTACGCAGCGGCTTTGATGAATGCATTGCAAAGTTATGGCCGGCATTGCAAGTATTTGTTGCAGCGCTTTGCAGCCTGTTGCGTGCGATCACCGAATGTGTGAGACAGACGAAGTAGATGGCTATCGAATTTGAGAAGTGGTGTGGCTAGGCGCTACATTAGCGTTTTGCTGCCGTAAGAGCGTTGGTGCTTGGTGGAAAGACTTTGAGGGCGCTGTTTTGGAAATCGTTTCGTTTTTGATCGACTTCATCGTGAATATTGATAAACACCTTGAGGCGTTCGTGGTGGCGTATGGTCCATGGGTCTACGCCTTGTTATTCCTCATTGTTTTTGTGGAAACGGGTGTGGTGGTGATGCCGTTCCTGCCCGGGGATTCACTGTTGTTCATTGTGGGTGCTATGTGTGGTGCGGGCATGATGGATTTTTCCTTGGCTTGTGCCGTATTGCTGGTGGCGGCCATTCTGGGAGATCAGTGCAACTACTCCATTGGCCGTTTTATCGGGCCCAAGGTCTTTCAGTGGGAGGACTCTCGCTGGTTTAACCGCAAAGCTTTTGATAAAGCCCACAACTTCTACGAGCGCTATGGCGGTGTGACCATCATCCTGGCGCGTTTCATGCCTTTTATTCGCACTTTCGCTCCCTTTGTGGCAGGTGTGGCCCATATGTCGCGCAGCAAGTTCACACTCTTTAATGTGGGGGGGGCCTTGCTGTGGGTGCTCGGTATCGTGTCTGCAGGGTATTTCTTCGGGAATATGCAGTGGGTCAAGGACAACCTGGAGAAAATCATCTGGGGGTTGATTCTTGTGCCAGGTCTGGTTGCGATCTATGGCGGCTGGAAGGCCGGCCGAGAAGGAAAGCAGGCAGCTGTCTGATTGCTTGAGTTTTGAACATAAAAAATGCCGACAGATGTCGGCATTTTTTATGGGGTAAATCGATTTACTTCCGGTCCTGCCTCTTGCCGATCTGGTTACCGATCACAGCACCAGCAGCAGCTCCGCCAACGGTGCCCAGTGTGCCACCCACGACCGCATCTCCGATTACACCACCGGCAACAGCACCTACGCCTGTACCCAGTTGTTGATTGTTGGCACAAGCTGAAAGGGTCATAGTGGCTGCAACGGCGAGGCTTGCGCTCAGAATTTTGAAATGGGACATGATCAACTCCATGGAATCACCAATGGTTCCAGTGTCACAGGAGAGCGCAGCAAGATCTGTCGGGTAAATAGGCCGATGGCTGTAGGTTGATCATTGCCCAGACTTGCAAGAGCTTGTCAGTGCTTTCACACCATCGCTGGGGCATATGAATGGTTGATCGGGGTATGACCGCTCAAATCCGTTGCTTTGATGATGCTGCCATCGGGTGCGTGATGGATCACAGAAATGGGCAGAGTGCGTAATTCATTCAAGGTTTGCAGCGTAATGCTATAGTCGGCCATCAGCTTCAACTGCGCCAAGGGAGCTGTGGATGGCGAGCGTCGTTGTTTGCCGCGGAAGCGCAAGTAGTTATACCGAGCCCACAAGATGAGCAATCCACCGTGCAACAACATGGCCAGGATATAGATACCCAGGTCAGAGACAGTAGGTGCGATCTCAGACAGGAAAGGCATCTCGATGCCGTCTCTGTTCTTGGTGGCGATGGACCAGATTCCCCGCGCAAATAACAGCGCGAAGGCAAGCCAAGCCAGGACGGTCAAAACGCAGTCAAGCAGGAAGCGCCATTGCCCACGTTGTGAGCGAATGACCATGGTGGATGCATTGATGGCTTCAGGAAGATGGTGTTGTGGCTCTTGCGTCATGGGGTGGGATCCAGTTGGTTAATGCCGCGATCCGGACTGACCCAGCGTGCGCGCTGGCGCTTTTTGCTGAGCATGATTTGTGGAATGCTCACGAGGGTGGTGAAAAGACTCAGCATCCAGAAAACCAGGGGATACCAGATGATCCAGACCAGGTTTCGGGCGTAGCCTTTTTCATAGCGACGCTCAATCAACATGCTGATCAAAAATTGGATCAAGCAAAAAGCGCACAGCACCAGACCTGTGAATGACGGAGGCATCAATGTCTCCACATGCAGATGAGGCGGCAAGTCAATGACCAAGCCAATCAAGTACAGGATGATGGAAAGGGCAAAAGAGAATGCCCACAATGCTGACAAAGTGAACTCAAGCAGCAAAATCCACATGCGGCGGTTGCGCCAGTGATAGATCACGCCCAGGTTCTTGAGCAGAATTTCTGCACCACCCTGGGCCCAGCGCAGGCGTTGCTTCCACAGACCTTTGATCGTTTCAGGCATCAGGATCCAGCACAGCGCACGAGGCTCGTAAAAGATGGACCAGTGATCACGCTGAAGCTTCCAGCTGATGTCAATGTCTTCGGTGACCATGTCCACACTCCAGTAGCCCACGCGGGCCAGGGCAGTGCGGTGAAAGGCTGCAATGACGCCGGAGACGGTAAATACCTGACCGTAAACACGCTGGGTGCGCTTGATCAGGCCAATGATGGAAGAGAACTCTCCCACTTGTATGGCACCAGTCAGCGTAGAGCGTGTGCGCACGCGAGGATTGCCTGTAACGGCTCCCACACGTGGGTTTTGGATCAACGGAGCTACAAGGAAAGCCACGGCATCTGGGTCTAGGATGGAGTCACCATCAATGCACACCAGGTAATCGCTGTTGGCCGCCAAGGCGCCCATGCGCAGTGCCATGGCCTTGCCTTGGTTTTCTGCCAAATGGATCACGCGCAGACGTTCGTGTGCCGAAGCCAACTGGTTCAGCATGGCTGCAGTGTTATCGCTGGAGCCGTCGTTGATGGCGATCACTTCAATGTTCTGATAATTCTGCTTCAAAGCCGCGATGATGGTGTCAGCACCGTTTTTTTCTTCGTTGAAGCACGGGATGAGGACGCTCACCAACGGATTGCCTTGCAATTCGGGCACGGCGCGCTCTGCAGAGCTTTCACCCCAGGGCCAATGGCGCTCACGGTGTAGGTAAAAGGTCAAGCCACCAATCATCCAGAGGCCGGACATGTGCAGTGGGTAGAAGAAAACAAATGCGAGAATGATTTTCCCGGTCAGAAAAATGGCAACTGCAAATGGCAATGCAATGAGCAGCACCATGAGGGTGAAGGAGAGGATGCGGTGCTTCATGGCGCGGGAAACCAGGATGTGGAGATTTCAGGACGAATGGCTTGCAAGCTGGGATGACCTTGGGAAAAGTCATCCGGGTAGTAGCCAAAATTGCGCGCCCCACTGATTTGCAACTGGCGCATCCACTGGGCGATGCGTGAGGAGTCGATAGGTACGGCTTGCCCTCCAGACTTGGTGGCACGCCAATCCTTGGTTTGTAGCTCAAAGACCGTGCGGTCCAAGGCGCCGGGCCGCTTGCGCATGGCTTGAACCAGACGGTCAAGCCATCGCGCTGAATCGGAGTAATCCACGCCCTCCATCAGAGGCATTGCCATGGGTGCAGTCCAGTCGTAGGCTGCCAAAAAATCATCGGGATTTTGTGCGAACCACTCCTGCGCATGCGGGTTGAGGATAGGCTCCGCAAAGATATTGCGAGCGGTCTTGATGTGTACGCCGCGTATGGCACGCACCTTGGCGGTTAACTCGTGCGTGAAGTCGACCAGGGCTTTGGTCTTGAAGCGCGTCCAGGCTTGCAGGTGTTCGGGGTTGCTGCGCAGACTGGCAATGTCGCCAGGCAGGCCGGCTGCGGCATAGGCGCGCAGCGCATCGGCACCTGCATCTTCAAAGTCTGACAGCAGGGCATCGTCATGAAAGAGCAGTCCATCAAAGGCTGCATGCGACGCCAGGTCTTCGTACAACTGAGCAATCGCCTGCCGGTTGCCCTCATGAAAAGGGCTCAGGCGCTGGTATTGCTGGGGATCAACCGCAACGCTGCCAGTAGCAGGATTCCACTTTTGCACGCGTGGGTGGCTGCTGTCCAGATTCAGGCTCAGTACCGGCATCCAGGCGTAGACCTTGACTCCAAGCCGGCTTTTGAGTTGCCAGGCAACACGATTGAACAAATCGGCTCGCATCGGCAGCAAGCGGTTGGGGAAGTAGACCGATTCGACCAGTCCATGCCCATCAGGGTCTGAAAATGCCTGCAAAAACACGGTGTTGACGCCGAGATCTTGCATGCGCTGTACCAGCACGTCCAAGTTCTTGTTTTGTTGTGCAAGATCAGGGTCGTATACATAGTCCAGATCGACATGGGCTACACGCATTAATCCCGGCTCTTGGAAGCTGCTGATGCGTTGAGCAACGGAGCGGATGTCATCGCGCCCAGACATCAGCATGCGCGGAACTTGATCGGGATTGTTGACGTCCGCCAGTCCCTCTTCCAAGGTCAGAAAAAGCTGGTATCCCGCTTCGCGGATGATGCGTTGTGCCACGCCATTAACTGCGCCATAAGGCCATACCCACACGCGCGGCTGCTTGCCCGTGGTTTCTTTCAGAACCCGGGTGATGGCGGCGACGTCCTTGCGCAGCCGTTGCTCGAACTCGGCCATGGTTTCATAGCGCTGCTGCTCGGCCAGATACATGCGGTTGGCCATGGCGGGCAGGGTGTTGCCCTGCGGGTTGGCCAGAACGCCTTTATGGTGGTTAAAAGTGTGCGCGCCGATCTCCACCAGCGGAGAACGTGCGGTCTGCGCCAAGTCTTTGCGGTTGAGAAACATGGAGCGCGGAGCCTGAATATCTCCAAATTGGACTGCCTGGTCAGCGGGCGTATCCAGCCATGCGCCAACAGGGGCGAGAACAGCTGGCCAGTTAAAGGCGCGCAGCAAAGGGATGACGCGGGTGTAGAAGTCCTGGTAACCATCGTCAAAACTCAGCAGCACAGCCTTGGCTGGCAGGGCCGGGCCGCCATTTTTCGCATTCAGAATCTGCTCAACGGAGACAGCCTGGTAGCCATTGGCCTGCAGCCAGGTCAGGTGTGCCAGCAGCTGGTCGGTTCGAACTGCAAGATAGGTCTGATCGGCCTGGTTGTCCTGGATGGCGTGATAACCCAGTGCCAAGTACTTATTGGCTGGCCACGCATGCTCTTGATGGGCCAAGGTGCGCTGTTCGGGCGGGACAAAATGGGGAATATCCTTTGCGCAGGCAGCGAGCATTGCCATTGCCACGACGCAAGCGAAAAGACGCGCAGTGAAGTGTTTGAAAAAATGCATGGCTACCCTCAAAAACGATAAGTCATATCGAAGACAAAGCGCCATTCACGCTCGCGGACACCGTCGTAGGGGCGTGAGACAGCAGAGAGCGTGCCTCCGATTTCAAAAACATCATTGGCCTTGTAGCGCTGGCCGTAGCTGATCATTCCAACTGAGCCTGTGCCGTAGCTGTGCTGGTTCACACCGCCCAGTCCAGCGCTCAACTGCTGGGTCCAAGCCGTTTGATAGCGTTGGTAGATGGTGTGGTTCCAGCTCAGGGTCGGGAGAATGCTGTATTCGCGCTGCGGGCTGTAGTACGGCACATCGGTGCGGCTATTGCGTGAAGCAAAAAGCTCCAGACCGGCGTCGAGGAACCAGGTCGGGCGCGTCCACAGGCGCTGTTGAGCACTCAACAGAACCTCCAAGCGGTTGTTGCCGTCGCTGAAATCGCTGGGCGTAATGGTCAGTCCCCAGGAGCGGCGCTCGCTTTCACGCCACTGAACGCCGAAGTCAAAGCGGTTGCTGGTGATGTTGTTGCGCAGTGCATCCAGATTGGTATCGCGTGACTTCCATTGAGCCCCTGCGTGAATCGACCAGTAATCATTGAGCGCGTAATCCACAGACAGTGCAGAACCCAGGCGACTGCCATGCCCGTAGTGGCTGTCTGAGACTTCTGCCGTGACGTTCCAGTCACGGCTTCGCCACTCGAGGCCCACGCGGCCATAGTTGTGGGTGGCTTTGGCATCGTCATAAGTGGCGCTGCGATGCCCCATGCCGGCGAAGATGCGCCAGTTGTATGCAAGAGGCTGCGAATACAGTGTGGTGTCAAGGCCAAAGTCTCGTCCGCCAGCGACGGGGTTGTTGTTGCCAAGTCCCTTATAGCCCTCCACGCGCAATTCATGCATGTTGTGCACGCGCCAAAGGCGCTGCAAGCGCTGACTGCTGCGGTTTTCCGGAAAGCGCGCCTGCATATCGCCGCTCAAGGCTTCCACCTGGCGCCATTCCTGAAGGTCAAGGGCCGTCAATCCCTGGCCGATCTCCACGCTCATGGCGCGGGGATCGTAGCTTTCGGCAATCTTGAGTTCTTCTTCGGCTTTACGGGGCCATCCACGTGAGCGATAGATGGATGAGAGATCTGTGCGCAAGCTGTTGTTATTGGGAGCTGCATGAAGCATTTGCTCCAGCGACACTTGCGCCTGCGGGGTATCGTTGGCGTAAAAATCCATCATGCTTGCCGTATGCCGAGCATCCAAATAGGCTGCGTTCGGAATACGCGCTGCATCGCCTCCCACAAAGCGCCATTGCGAATATTCCTCGCGCAGAGGGTGTGCCGCTTCTTGAGAAGCCGCAACATCACCCTGGTCCGAATAGGAGTACAGCAAGCCAAAGTCCTGGTTTTGGCGGCTGACTGCGTCTTCGCGCATATAGCCACTGGCAATCAGTTGCTCATAGATCTGGGTTGAGCGCTCTGGCATGCGCTCATAGAGGTAGGCGGAGGCAACTGTTGCCAGCGCATAGTTGGGCACCTCAACACCCTGCGCGAGCAATGCTTCGTACTCTTGAACCACCTTGGCCATGTAAAAACGGGCATGGAGCGCCTGCAAGCGATCGATGCGCGCACGTTGCAGCAGCGGTTGCACTTCACTGCCTATCTGTGCCCACTGTCCAAACAATGTGTCGTACTTCGCCAGAGCCGCATCTGCGACCTGAAAGCGCTCTGCTTCGCTGCGAGCAGGCAAGTCTGCGTAACGAACACTCTCGGCCACCGCATCCGCTTGCAGCTCGCGCATTTGTGCGGGGCTCAGCAAATCTGGATGGCGTTCAGCCACGGCCAAGGCTGCACTGGGCATGTGCGCACGCTGCAATGCCATCACATAGTCTCGTACCACATAGGCTTTGTTGCTGCCTATTTGCATCGCCCGGTCGATGTACTCCAGTGAAGCAAAGACGCCGTGATGACGCAGTTGAGCGTAGCCCATGACCAGCAGGGCATCCACGTCATTCGGGGTTGCATCGAGCAATCGCTGGGCGAGTACAGTGGCTTGTTCCGGCTGCCCACCATCAGCGAGGGCATAAATCTCGCCATGCACAAATGCCGTATCTTGAGGGAACCGTTGCTTGCCTTGGCGGTAGGCTTCCAAAGCTTTGCCCCATTCCTGGGTATCCCGGTAATTTTGAGCAGTGCCAAGCAATGCATGGCGTGCCTGCTCTCCCGCTGTCGATGCAAGAAGGCTGAGAGGCGAGAGTACAAGCAGGGTGGCTACGGCGGTGAATTTGATCTTCCTGCGCAAGCAGTGCTCATGGGGCAGAGTGCAGTGTGAGAAGCTCATACTGAATAATTCATTGATTTTTGTTATCGATAGTATTTTTTTATTTTCTTCGTTTGTTACTTGTTTGCATATGAGCTAAGTTGATGATTTGGAAGCTCAAATGTTATTTTTTGTGGAATGGGAAAATGTTCCCAAAAGTGTCGAAACATGCGGTTTCTAATTGTTTTTTGCTTCAACTTCCCTTGGCGCAGGGCGGCTTTGTTGAGGGTTGCCTATGTGCAAATCCATATCTTTGTGAATAGTTGGATTGCAAAAAGTAAGTTTTTCAACTGCGTGTATCTGATTGAATTCGGCTGAAGAATTTGCTGCAATAAAAAAGCCCGCTAAAGCGGGCTTGTCAGTCAGGAGGGGCCAGGTTCACACAGAGCGTGAGCGGGCCAGTGGCGGATTCTTGGTGAAGTATTGGCGAATGCCTGCCATCATGGCATCGGCCAATTTGTTTTGGTAAGCCGAGCTGCGCAAGCGCTGTTCTTCTTCTGGATTGCTGATGAAAGCAGTCTCCACCAGAACGCTGGGAATATCCGGAGCCTTCAATACTGCAAAGCCAGCTTGTTCCACGCGCGGTTTGTGCAATTTGGCAAAGCTGCCTATTTGAGAAAGCACAGAAGTACCCAGTTTCAGGCTGTCATTGATTTGCGCGGTGGTGCTCATATCCAGCAGCATGCGCTGGACGTGGGCATCTTGGCTGCGTACATTGATGCCGCCGACCAGATCGGCCTGATTTTCCTTGTCTGCCAACCAGCGAGCGGCCGTACTGGTTGCACCTTTTTGGCTCAAAGCAAATACGCTGGCTCCCTTGGCTGAAGGCCGGGTGAAGGCATCTGCGTGAATGCTGATGAAAAGGTCGGCCTGAACCCGGCGTGCTTTTTGTACACGCACGCCCAGCGGAACGAAAAAGTCTCCATCACGTGTCATATAGGCACGCATGGGGTTGCCATTGATAGTGCTGCCATTGATGCGGTCGCGCAGCAGTTTCGCAATCTTGAGGACCACATCTTTTTCACGCGTGCCTTTGGGGCCAATGGCTCCTGGGTCTTCACCGCCATGACCAGGGTCCAGCGCCACGATGATGATGCGGTCAGTTCTCCTTGCGGTAGGTGCTGGGCCAGCAGTCACCTCAGGCTCAGTGCTCGGCTTTGGCGGTGTGCTGACGGGGGGGGTGGCCTGTGCAACGGGTTTGTCTGGCACAGTCGGTACAGTAGGAGCAATGGGCGCTGGTGTACTGCTGGGCGGTTGACTGTGTTGGGCAATCAGGTCGCCCAAAGGGTCGTGGGCGGGGGCTTGTGAGACAGGTGGTGTCAGTGCTGGCGGCAGGGCGGCAGAGCTGGTGGCGTCACGCAAACGTTCTTGAATCAACGCTTCCAGTGGATCAACCGGCTTGGACGGATACAGGTCAAAAACCAGGCGGTGCTGGTATGCAGCGACAGGCTTGAGTGAGAAAACCTGGGGCACAGCATCTTGCTTGAGGTCGATAACCAAGCGAACTACGGAAGGTGTGTTCTGTCCGACCCTGATCGCAGCAATGTTGGGATCATCGGGGCGAACTTTGGCGACAAGCTCTTTGAGAGCATCGTTGAGTTGCAGGCCCTCAATGTCCACGGCCAAACGTGGTGGGGATTCAATCAAGGTTTGCTTGGCCACCAGCGGCACATCGGACTCAAGCGTGACGCGCGAGTAATCCTCGGCAGGCCATACACGCACGGCCACGATACTGGCACCAAAGGCAATCTGGTGTTTGCCAGCTAACAGCAAAGCCAAGCTGCCTGCTTGAATCAGGGTGCGGCGGTTGGGGCGGTAGGCAGTAAAAATAGGTTGCGCGGCGTCGTCGCTCATTGTGGCCAGTGCTGCAGCATGCGCCGACCACGCTCTGTGCTGGTGCGCAGAGTGACGCGGCGCTGGGTTTCGTCAATTGCTTCAATATAAATAGCTAGATCCGCTAGCGGTGTCAGCGAAGCGGCCTTTTCAGGCCATTCTGCCAGTTTCAGGCCCTGGCTGGCAAAAATATCGCGAAAACCGGCATCCTCCCACTCGCGTGGATCGTCGAATCGATAAAAGTCAAAGTGCCAGATGGTCAAACCCTGCGCTTCATGAGGTTCCACCACGGCGTAAGTAGGGCTTTTTATGCGCCCTTGAACGCCCAGGCTGCGCAGCAAATGCCGAACCAAGGTGGTTTTGCCTGCGCCCAGATCTCCGTGCAAGGTGATGTAGGCATCACGCATTTCAGGCAGAGTGGCCAATTGCTTGGCAAAAGCCTCAGTGTCTGCCTCGTCTTGCCATGACAGTATCCGCTGCTCTGGGGCCGGGCTTTTTACAATCGAAGAGTTATGGTTTGCAGCAGTCAATTGGTTCCTTTGATGCAGGACTGGGCCCGCGAACTGGGATTTTCCCAAATTGGCGTATCCGGTGTTGATTTGTCGTCTTGTGAAGATGGGCTGCTGCAATGGTTGAGTGCCGGCTTTCATGGCAGCATGGACTATATGGCTGCCCATGGGCTCAAGCGTGCCCGTCCAGCTGAGTTGGTGCCTGGCACCGTGAGCGTGATCACTGTGCGCATGGATTATCTGCCGCGTCATACGCCTGAGGACTGGCAGGACGTGGAGTGGGCGCGGCTGCAGCGCCCTCAGGAAGCGATTGTTTCGGTGTATGCGCGTGGTCGCGACTATCACAAGGTGTTGCGTGGCCGCTTGCAAAAGCTTGCAGAGCGCATAGCGCAGGAAGTGGGCCCACTCGGACATCGCGCCTTCACCGACTCAGCGCCGGTGATGGAGGCGGAGCTGGCGCGCCGCAGTGGTCAGGGCTGGCGTGGCAAGCACACCTTGGTGCTCAGTCGTGATGCGGGATCCATGTTTTTCCTTGGTGAAATCTATGTGGATATGCTTTTGCCCGAAACGCAGCCCGTCACAGCGCACTGCGGCAGTTGTAGCAGTTGCATGGATGCCTGTCCTACGAGGGCCATTGTGGCGCCCCATCGCGTGGATGCGCGGCGCTGCATCTCTTATCTGACCATTGAGCACGATGGCGCAATTCCCGTGGAAATGCGCCCTTTGCTGGCCAATCGTATCTATGGTTGTGATGACTGCCAGCTGGCCTGTCCATGGAACAAGTTTGCCAATCGCAGCGGGTTGCCTGATTTTGATCCGCGTGGCGGTATGACTGGCAGCACCTTGGTGCAGCTTTTCAGTTGGGATGAAGCTACGTTTTTGCGCTGCACCGAAGGCAGTCCGATTCGCCGCATTGGTCATGTGCGCTGGCTGCGCAATATTGCGGTGGCCTTGGGCAATGCTCTAAATCGCACGCACGATTGTGCGCAGGCGCATGCAATGCGCATGGCCTTGCAGTTGCACGCAGCGCACGACAGCGCGGTGGTGCGAGAGCATGTGCAGTGGGCTTTGGCACAGGGCGTGACTATGGATAGTGTTGGCGTTTAGCGTGTGCTCGGTCATGCTGGAGTCAGCACTTTGACAGTGCGCATGCTCTCGCAAGAACACGGCAGTAAGACCAAGCAATCAAATCAAGGCCGGACGAAAAATGCCTACCCGGGAATTAACGAGAGAGCGTAGGGGAGGCTGATGATGCCCAATACGGTGGAGAGGGTGACCAAGCCGGCCACATAGGGTCCGTTATAGCCCATGCGGGCCGCAAGCACATAGCAGGTGGAGGCCGTAGGAAGCGCTGAAAACAGCAGCAAAATCAATGCTTGATTGCCAGTCAGGGCAAAAACGTGGATGGCAGCCAAGGCCAGCAAAGGCTGGATGAAATGGCGAATGCTGAGCACACCCACAGTCAAACGCTTGGCATGCGTGAGCAGCCCCAGTTGCATGCCTGCACCCGCCGACATCAGGCCCAGCGCGATGGAGGCTGCGCCAATTCGTGTGACGGGGGGCTCCAGCCATGCAGGCATGCGAAAGCCCAGCAAGTTGGCGCACAAGCCGCAAACGGTTGCAACAATCAGGGGATTGCGTACCAGTTGTCTCCAGAAGCTTTGTTGGCTTTCTCGGGCCATGGGCCAGACGGCTGCAATATTGAAAACAGGCACACAAAAACCGATCAGCACGGAGATGAAAAACAGCCCTTGCGCGCCTGCCAGACGATCTGCCAGGGCCAGACCAATAAAAGAGTTGAAGCGGAATGCGACCTGGGCGGCGCTGGCATGGTCTCGCGGTTGCACATGTTTGCGCAGACCAGGCCACCACGGCAGGCTGTACGCCAGCGCAATGCCTATCAGCCCGGCGGTGAGGCCTGCAGCGATCAAGCTGGATGTGGCTGCCCAGTCCAAGGGGCTTTTGACGATGGAGTGAAACAGCAGGACCGGGAACAGTAGGTAATACACCAAAGCTTCCGCTCCTTGCCAGACCTGACGGTTGAGTGGGCTGAACCGGCACAAAAGGTAGCCTAGAAGAATCAAGGCGAAGTCGGGGAAAAGAAGCTGGGCGTAGTTCACGAGCGCAAAGGTTACTCTTTTCTCCTGTGTGCATTAGGGGAAGCGTGTCGCAAATCTGGCACCAACGTGACAGCTTGTGCACTCTTTCGGAGCTAGGGGAATTTCCGGAGAAAAAAGTGTCAATGAGCCCTGCTGCAATTGAAGCCGCTCCACTAGCATTGCCCATCAACGCTTTTTTACAAAGTCGCAAAGCGAAGGAGACAAGTTCCTATGCATCGTCGCACCTGTATCGGATTCGTACTGGCAATCGCTGGTACCACCGCCATGGCTCAGACCTATCCTTCCAAGCCCATCAAGCTGCTGGTGCCTTTTGCGCCAGGCGGAACCACAGACATCGTGGCACGCGTGATTGCAGACCCATTGGGACGCGAGCTGGGACAGACAGTGATTGTTGAAAACAAGGGGGGCGGTGGTGGCATTGTGGGGGCGCTGGAAACTTCGCGTGCAGCGCCAGATGGCTACAACCTGGGTATTGCCACGGTGTCTTCCACAGCCACCAATCCAGCCATTAATCCCAAAATTCCGTACAACACCTTGACGGACTTCACGCCCATCATCAACGTGGCTGCCACGCCGAACGTGTTGGCGATCAATCCCAAATTCAGCGCTCCAGACCACAAGACGTTTCTGGCCACGCTCAAAGCAGGACAGGGTAAATATTCCTATGCATCCTCTGGTACCGGAGGCATTCAGCACATGTTGATGGAGTTGTACAAAAACCTGACGGGCACCTTCATCACCCATATCCCTTATCGGGGAGCAGGCCCCGCATTGAACGACACGGTGGCAGGCCAGGTGCCGATGATCCTGGACAACCTGCCTTCGGCTCTGCCGTTCATCAAGGACAAGCGCTTGCTGGCTGTTGCAGTCGCTGCTCCTCAGCGTCTGGAGGTTTTGCCGGATGTGCCGACTTTCAAGGAGGTGGGCCTGGAGCCTGTCAATCGCATGGCGTTCTATGGCATCCTGGGTCCCAAAGGGATGGACAAGGCCGTGGTTGACAAGATCAATACCGCTGTGAGAAAGGTGCTGCAGGATCCTGCGGTGCGCAAGCGTATTGAGGACACGGGCTCCATCGTGCTGGGTAACTCGCCGGAAGAATTTGCGCAGCAAATCAAGGCGGAGTACGAGGTTTACCGCAAGGTGGTGTTGGAGCAAAAGTTGACGCTGGAGTAAACAAGCCGTAATGGGGTGCCGGGGCGCTGCACTTGCATGATGCAGCGCCTTTTTTTGCGCACAATGTGTGCATGAATAATGCTGCACTGCAGGCCAGTGTCACGGTTGTCGATGACTTTATTGAGGCCCTGTTTTTGGAAGATGGTCTGTCTGCGAACACCTTGCAGGCGTACCGGCGCGATGCCATGGCTTGCGCCCAGTTTTTGGCGACTTCTGGCAGTGTTTGTTCATTGCTGCAAGCGCAAGAACTTGATTTACAGGCCTTTATTCAGCAGCGGCATGCGCTCGGTGTCAAAGCAGTCTCCAGCAATCGCAGCTTGAGTGTGTTGCGGCGTTTTTATCACTGGGCACTGCGTGAGAATCGGGTGCAAAGTGATCCCACCGTGCGTTTGCTCGCGGCCAAACGTCCACTGCGGGTCCCGCATACGCTAAGTCAAGAACAAGTCGAGGCGCTGTTGCAAGCTCCTGATGATCGAACCCTGCTGGGGTTGCGGGATCGGGCCATGCTGGAGTTGATGTATGCCAGTGGTTTGCGGGTCAGTGAGCTGGTTGGATTGCAAGTGCATCAACTCGATATCAAATCGGGCGTTTTGCGCACAGAAGGTAAAGGCCGCAAAGAGCGTCTGGTTCCCTTTGGTGAGGAAGCGCAGACCTGGTTGCTGCGGTATTTGCAGGATGCTCGCCCGCTCATTTTGGGGGGGCAAGTGAGCCGCGATTTGTTTGTGACACAACGCGGCAGTGGCATGACGCGCGTCATGTTCTGGGTGCTGGTGAAAAAATATGCGCTGCTCGCAGGTATTTCGGCACCGTTGTCTCCACATACTTTGCGTCATGCCTTTGCCACGCATTTGCTCAATCACGGCGCTGATTTGCGGGTGGTGCAAATGTTGCTGGGACATGCGGATATTTCAACCACCACCATCTACACACATGTGGCGCGCGAGCGATTGCAGCAACTGCATGCACAACACCATCCTCGAGGCTAAGAAATTCTGATGTTGATTAAGGTAAATTAATTTTTAATGCAAAATGTATTTATCTTTGTCAATCAGTACTAACGATCATGAATACCTTGCGACGAGGTTTGGTTGCTGCGGCAATGTTGTCAGCGGCAGTACCTTCGCTTTCTTGGGCTGAAGCTGCACAGTGGCCAAGCAAGCCTATCCGCATCGTGGTGGCCTATCCTGGAGGTGGCGTCAGCGACGTGGTTGCACGTGCGCTGGGAGAAAAGCTCAGTGTTCAACTGGCAACCCCCATTGTGGTGGAGAACAAGGCTGGTGCAGGAGGTGCCATTGGTCTGGACGCTGTGGCGAAGTCTGTACCAGATGGCTATACCATTGGTTTTTCTGCCATCAGCCCTGTAGCGCTCAATCCGCACCTGGGGGCCGTGCCTTTCGATCCACAAAAGGATCTGGCACCGGTAGTGAGTGTGATGTATTCGCCCGTATTGATCTTGGCGACAACTGCAGAGCGTTCCAAGACCTTCAAGGAGTTGCTGGAGGAAGCGCAGCGCAGTCCTGGGACGGTACGCTGGGCTACAGCAGGCTTGGCCTCTCTGGGCCATATCGTGTTGGAGCAGATCAAGTACAAAGGAAATGTGGATATCACACACATTCCCTACAAAGGCGGTGGTCAACAGTTGAATGATGCATTGGGTGCTCAGTACGAGGTGCTGTCAACCAATGCAGGCCCAACGGTCATGCAGCATATCCAGGCCGGCAAATTCAAACCTCTTGCCGTGGGTGCACCACAGCGGCTGGAGTCGCTGCCAAATGTGCCCACACTGGCTGAACTGGGTTTTGCGGAAGCCAACTCCACATCATTGTTCGGCATTTTTGCACCCGCCAAAACGCCGAAGGCTGTGTTGCAGCGTTTGAATCATGAGTTCAACAAAGCATTGGCGATGCCGGATATCCAGGAAAAACTGAAGAAATCTGACAACGTGCCTACAGGTGGCGATGCCCAGTCATTTGCGCACCAGATTGTCCAGGAATCGGCCAATAACGCACGCATCATCAAAGCTGCGAATCTGTCGACCAAGTAAGGTATGAACTGATTAAAGGGCCACCGTAAGGTGGCTCTTTTCATGTTTCCATATCGTGCAGGCCGTTTCTAAGATCCATGGCACGGAACCAGGCCTTGCCACAATGCGCTGACTTCAGCACCCACCTGGTAGGTGGTCTGATATTGCAATGCATTGGCATTTTGTGCGTGAAAGCCGCTTCATCACCATTCCCATAGCGCAACATCATCACTGGCAGCGGCGCATCCAGACCTGTGTTTGAAGCAAGGTTTTGGGGCCGGTCGTTTGGTGTTCCTGTCATGTGCTCGGGTGTGAGTCCATGACAAAGGCTGGCTATGACGAGTGTGCGCTAGGCTTGGTGGAACTCTTCGGTGACTTGATCACACCAGGCGAGTGCCTGCAAGTGTGCCCAGTTGACTTGCTGGTTACTCAGTTGCAGCGCTGTTGCTGCCAGGTCAAAGGCTTCGTCGTTGCTGCTTTCACAAGCTTGAGCCAGTTGCAGCAACTGACCGAAAACGCCTTTGCGTTCCAGCAAGGCTTGGCGCACAGTATCAGGCAGATTGATCAATTGCAACGCATCTCGCATGGGGATGCTGAGCATGACATCAAGCAAGGAGAAAATTCCCACCACAAAAGCTTGCTCTGCCTCATCTTCGCTCAGAAATTCCAGGGCCAGGAGTTCCATCAAACGGCCGCGAATCACGGCAGTGTGGCCAATGGTGGGGCTGGTGTTGCCGTATCTGGAGGCCGTGAGCAGCAGAGCAGCCCAGCGAAAGAGCTTCTTCAAGCCCATGATCATGACGGCTTGGCGAAAGGAGGTTATCTCCCTGGCATGTGTGAATCCTGCGGAGTTGATCAGGCGCATCAGGTTGAAAGCCAACCCTGCATCCTTTTTGAGAACCTCTTCGATTTCATCAGTGCTGGCTTGGCGGCGCAGCAAGTTGATGAGCTGGATGATGCTGACTTGATTGGGGGCAAGAAGTTTGGCCTCCACGACTGAGGGGCGTGAAAACCAGTACCCCTGAAACAGCGAAACACCAATGCTTTTAAGCAGATCGAATTGCTCCTGGGTTTCAATTTTGGTTGCAATGAGCTGCGCTTTGCTATGGCGGGTTGCATAGCTGACCAAGACGGCCAATTGCTCAGGTCGCAGCACGTTCAAGTCCAGCTTGATGTAGTCGGCCAGCGGTAACCATGTGGAGTAGGCTGATTCCAGCACCGTGTGGTTGAACGAAAGCTTGAATCCACGCTCACGCAATGCACGCAGGATGGGCAGGCGTGCAACGGCTTCCGAAGCTGCAACATGGCCCAGAGGCTCCACTTCCAGAACAACTTTTTCTGGATTGAGCAGCTCCAAATGTCCTCCAGCCAAGCTTTCGTGCGTGCTGTTTACAAACAGCAGCTTGGTGCCCACCAAGTCTTCCCGGCCTGCATGCGAGAGTGCAGTAAACATGAGAAGAACATCGGTCGCAGCAGTGTGCTCTGCGGGTGCGCGTGAACGATTGAACAGCTCATACCCAATCACCGTCTTGTCGACATTCACAATGGCCTGACGTGCAATCATGGAAGAGCCCGAGTTGCTGGCGCTGGCAGTGGTGGAGGTCGAAGAGGATGTGAGAGCGGACATGTCTGCAAAAGTGGTGGCGGAGGGGCGGTTGTGTGGTCAGGCTGCTGCTAATGTTGCTCCAGCCAGGCTATTTCTTCTTCGGTAAATCCCGCTGCTTGGCGGGCCTGAGTGTTGAAAGGAGGACGCGGGCGCGGTGCCTCATAGTGTCGGACTAACGCAGTGTAGTGTGAATGAGGGTCCAAACTATTGCGCTGGCATAAGAAACGATACCAGTGGTTACCTATCGCCACGTGCCCGACTTCCTCACGCAAGATGATGTCCAGAATATCCGTTGCTGCCAGGGCATCGGGTGTGCCCACCTGGCGTAGCTTGGCTTGAATCTGTGGTGTGGCATCGAGACCGCGTGCCTCTAAAGTGCGCGGTACCAGCGCCATGCGCGCCGTTGCGTCTGCAGCGGTTTTTTCACACATTGTCCACAGTCCCTGGTGGGCAGGGAAGTCGCCGTAGTCGTGGCCCTGTGCTTGCAGCCAATCACGGATGAGCAAGAAATGCTTGCCTTCCTCTCCAGCCACTTGCAGCCAGTCCAGGTAATACTGCTGTGGCATTTGGTCAAAGCGCCAGATGGCATCCAAGGCCAGGTTGATGGCATTGAACTCAATGTGCGCGATTGCGTGCATCAGGATGATGCGTCCTTCTGCTGTGGCAGGAGAGCGGCGTGCTACTTCCGTGTGGCGCAGCAGTGGAGGGCGCTCTGGATGTCCGGGCAGGGTGGCTGTAGAGGGCAGCAGCGGTGCCTGCTCGGCAATCGTCCACTGTGACGCCTGGGCATGCATTTGCATGGCAGCGACAGCTTTTGCAATAGGGTCGCAGAGGCACAAAACCTCAAGGGCGCGTTGTCGAAGCTCCATACCTACAATTGTATTTTCCTGAAAGCACAAAAATGAGGAGACATGATGGCTGTATATGAATTGGATGGAGTAGCTCCGCAGATTGCAGACAGTGCCTGGGTGGCAGACAGTGCCCAGGTGATGGGAGAGGTCAGCGTCGCTGCTGATGCCAGTATCTGGTTTGGCACCGTGGTACGCGGAGATACATCCACCATCACCATTGGCGAAGGATCGAATGTGCAAGATGCCAGCGTTTTACATGCTGATCTGGGCATGCCTTTGGTCATTGGCCGACATGTCACTGTTGGTCATCAAGTCATGCTGCATGGGTGCACGATTGGGGACGAAACATTGATCGGCATCGGTGCCATTGTGCTGAACGGGGCGAAAATTGGCAAAAACTGCTTGGTGGGCGCAGGCGCGCTGGTGACTGAAGGCAAGGAGTTCCCGGATGGATCCATGATCCTCGGTAGTCCGGCTCGTGCGGTCAAGCAACTGTCTGCTGAGCAAATGCAAAGCTTGCGCACCAGTGCGCAGCACTATATCGATAACGCGCGCCGCTTCAGAGCGGGTCTGCGCAAGCTGGCTTAATACGCCTGCCATTAGCAATCACTGATTGGGATACACACGCGTGTCTGAACTTCACAAATTTCTCTTTGATGGCCTGCCCGTGCGCGGCATGATTGTTCGCTTGACGGATGCCTGGAAAGATATTCTTCAGCGTCGAGCTAGCAACACTGACACTGGCGCTTACCCGCTGGCAGTGCGCGAGTTATTGGGAGAGATGACTGCTGCCAGTGTGCTGATGCAGTCCAACATCAAGTTCAATGGCGCGTTGGTATTTCAGATTTTTGGAGAAGGCCCCGTGAAAGTGGCCGTCGCTGAGGTGCAGTCTGACCTGGCCCTGCGTGCTACTGCCTCGGTCAACGGTGATGTGGCAGATAGCGCCTCGTTGGCGGATCTTGTGAATGTGAATGGTGCAGGTCGCTGTGCCATCACTCTGGATCCCAAAGACCGTTTGCCTGGTCAACAGCCGTACCAAGGTGTGGTGCCGTTGAACAATGAAGAGGGCGAGCCGCTGGGGAAAATCTCTGAAGTTCTTCAGCACTATATGCGCCAATCCGAGCAACTCGACACATGCATCGTGCTGGCTGCCAATGATGAAGTGGCTGCGGGGTTGATGATCCAGCGCATGCCACTCAAAGGCCAGGATAACTTGGCGGGTGCCACAGAAAGCGCGCTGGATGAAAGCGACCGCATCGGTGAAAACGAAGAGTACAACCGCATTGCCACACTGGCTGCCAGCTTGAAACGTGATGAGCTGCTGACGCTGGATGTGGACACCATCTTGCGTCGTCTTTTCTGGGAGGAGAAACTGCTGCGTTTTGTCCCTCAAGATGGAGATAATGGCCCGCACTTTGCCTGCACTTGCAGCCGTGATCGGGTCGAAGGCATGCTGCGTAACCTGGGGCAGCAAGAAGTCGAGCATGTGGTGCAAGAGCAGGGTTGCGTGGAGGTGGGTTGTGACTACTGCGGTGCGCAATATCGTTTCGATGCCGTAGATGCAGGCCAGCTGTTTGCTGATATGCCCAGCCAGGCGCCAGGCTCTTCTTCGGTTCAATAAGCAATTGCGGGTTCGTTGCGAATTTTTTCAAAAGAGGGCTTCTACTGCCTCGTTGACGGATGCTTTGTCAGCGGCGCGTAAGCAAATGTTGGAAAAGCTTTAGTTCACTGGCGGCATCCAGGCACTCCCAGCAGCTGGCATCTGCATTTCGTGCCACTTCACTGGAGGAACTCCGTGCAATCCACGGCGCCAGCTGTGTGGCTTGCTGGGTTGCGCTGCCGTAGAGCATCTGGACGGTGAAATGGTGACTGCCTTGTTGCACCAAGCTGCGCCACTGCGTCTCCAGGGCATGGGTTGCTGTGGTGTGGCTACCTTCGGGTAGCAAGGCCCATAACAGCAAGATATCGCTGTCTGTAGCCGCAGGCCATCGCGTGCAGGGCTGCAGCTCATGCAGGTGCACTCGCGTTGCTGCTGCGGCTTGCAAGACCTGCGCACAATGTGCGGCACTGGCGCAGAGAAGCAAGCGGGAGCGTGAAGCGATGGTGTTGCGCATGGGCGCAGAAGGTGGGTGGCGTTGAGTGTTGGCGCTGTAGCCAGTCGCTACGGCTTAGCGCATGATCTGCACATAAATCTCATTGGGCTTGACCATGCCCAGTTCACTGCGTGCTTTTTCCTGCACCGTGTCTTTGCCTTCACGCAAATCATTGACCTCGGAGGCCAAGCGTTCATTTTCCTTGCGCGCAGCGTCGTTGGCGGCGTGCAACTCATTGATCTGTCCGCGCAATTCGGCCACACGATCCATGCTGCCCGCGCCCAGCCACAGTTGAGCGTGGGTAATGGCCAGCAGGCAGAGCAAAACGACGGTGACGATGCGAGAAACCATGGCAGAGATTTGAAAAAACCGGGGTGATGAGATCCCGGTTTTTGTGAAGGCCGCAGCCTAGAGATTAGCGCAGGTTGTAGAACGCGTCACGGCCGGGGTATACCGCAACGTCGCCCAGATCCTCTTCGATACGCAGCAGTTGGTTGTATTTTGCGATGCGGTCGGAGCGGCTCATGGAGCCAGTCTTGATTTGACCAGCATTCAGGCCCACTGAAATGTCAGCAATTGTGCTGTCTTCGGTTTCACCGGAGCGATGGGAAATCACAGCGGTGTAACCAGCACGTTTCGCCATCTCAATGGCAGCAAAGGTTTCGGTCAAGGTACCAATCTGGTTGATCTTGATCAGAATGGAGTTGGCGATGCGCTTTTCGATGCCTTCCTTCAGGATCTTGGTGTTGGTCACGAACAGGTCGTCACCCACCAGTTGCACCTTGCCACCCAGACGCTCGGTCAGGATCTTCCAGCCATCCCAGTCACCCTCGTGCATGCCGTCTTCGATGGAGATGATGGGGTATTTGTCGCACCAGCCGGCCAGCATGTCTGTCCATTGGGTGGCGTTAAGGGTCATATTGCCTTCGCCCTTCAGCACATACATGCCGTCTTCGTAGAACTCGGAAGCTGCACAGTCCAGACCCAAAGCGATTTGCTCGCCAGCTTTGTAGCCAGCCTTCTCGATGGCTTCAATAATCAGCTGGATTGCTGCTTCATGGTTTTCCACGGAAGGTGCAAAGCCACCTTCATCGCCCACAGCGGTGGACATGCCCTTGTCATTGATGATCTTCTTCAGGGCATGGAACACTTCGGCACCCCAGCGCACGGCCTCGCGGAAAGTAGGAGCGCCGACGGGGATGATCATGAATTCTTGCAGATCCAGCGAATTGTTCGCGTGGGCACCACCGTTGATCACATTCATCATGGGCACAGGCAGTTGCACGCCGCCCATGCCACCGAAGTAGCGATACAGAGGCAGGCCAGCTTCTTCAGCAGCAGCGCGTGCCACTGCCATGGATACGGCCAACATGGCGTTGGCACCCAGGCGGCTCTTGTTTTCGGTGCCGTCCAGATCAATCATGGTTTTGTCCAGGAAGGCTTGTTCGGCAGCATCGAGGCCGATCACGGCTTGTGCGATTTCGCCGTTGATGTTGTCCACAGCCTTCAGGACGCCCTTGCCCAGATAGCGGCTCTTGTCGCCGTCGCGCAGTTCAATGGCTTCACGCGATCCGGTCGATGCGCCGCTAGGCACAGCAGCGCGGCCCATCACGCCCGACTCCAACAACACATCACATTCGACCGTGGGGTTGCCACGGCTGTCCAGAACTTCACGTCCTACGATGTCAACGATTGCACTCATGGTGTTTTCCTATGAAGGTTTTTTGAAACTGGGGGGCAGCGTCAGCAGAGTTGCTGTGATTGTGGGCTGAATCTGCCAGACATTCTTGTCGAACATGTGAAAAAGCACGCCCCACGGAGCGTGCTTATCGTGCATGAAAGCGGATTCACAGTTCGCGCGGTGCGCATCTTACGCAAACTTAGGCTGAAAAGTTGTTTTCAAGGAAACCGTTGCGCTTGGTCACATCGTCCAGCGCCACCAAAGTCTCCAGCAAAGCCTTCATGTGCTTGAGGGGAACAGCGTTGGGACCGTCGCTCAAGGCGTTGCATGGATCGGGGTGAGTTTCCATGAACAAGCCGGCCACACCGACGGCCACGGCCGCGCGGGAGAGCACCGGCACCATTTCACGCATACCTCCACTGGAGGTGCCATTGCCACCGGGCAACTGCACGCTGTGCGTGGCATCAAACACCACGGGTGCGCCCGTTTCGCGCATGATGGCCAGCGAACGCATGTCGCTCACCAAGTTGTTGTAGCCAAAGCTGGCACCGCGTTCGCAAGCGGTGAACATGTCGGGATCCTGGCCCACTTCAATGGCCGCGGCGCGTGCCTTGTCGATGACATTCTTCATGTCATGCGGTGCCAGGAATTGCCCCTTCTTGATGTTCACGGGCTTGCCGCACTGGGCGACGGCGCGAATGAAATCCGTTTGACGGCACAGAAATGCTGGGGTCTGCAGCATGTCTACTACAGCGGCTACATGCGGGATTTCTTCAACAGTGTGCACATCGGTCAGCACAGGTACGCCAATTTCCTTGCGCACCTTGGCCAGAATTTCCAGACCCTTTTCCATGCCAGGGCCACGGAAGCTGGTGCCGGAGGAGCGGTTGGCCTTGTCAAAGCTGCTCTTGAACAGAAAGTTGATGCCAAGTTCGGAAGTGATTTCCTTGAGCTGGCCTGCCACATCCATCTGCAGTTGCTCAGACTCGACGACGCAGGGGCCTGCAATCAGGAAAAAGCGCTTGTCCAGACCAACGTCAAAGCCGCAGAGTTTCATGGTGTTTCCTTTATGGCATGCCCGGCATGCTTCAAAAACTGAAGCTGCAGCGCCTATATTTCAAAGACTTCGGCTTTAGCTGGTGCCGAAAACCTTGATTATCAAGCGCTGGCAGCTCCTTTTTTCAAGGCTTGTTTCCGTGAGTTGGAAAATCAAGCCTTCTTGACCGACTTGCTTTGGCCGTCCTGCGCCGCCTTGATGAAGGCGTTGAACAGAGGGTGGCCATTCCAAGGCGTGGACTTGAACTCGGGGTGAAACTGCACGCCGATGTACCAGGGGTGGACTTCCTTGGGCAACTCGACGATTTCAGTCAATTGCTCACGCTGAGTCAATGCAGAGATCACCAGACCGGCTTCGCGCAGCTTGTCCAGGTACTGCACGTTGGCTTCGTAGCGGTGGCGGTGACGCTCGGTCACCACGTCGCCATAGATGCTGTGGGCCAGGGTGCCGGGTTGCACGTCCGAAGACTGTGCGCCCAGACGCATGGTGCCACCAAGGTCGGAGTTGGCATCACGTGTCTTGATCGTGCCATCCTCATCTTTCCACTCTGTAATCAAGGCGATCACGGGGTTGGGGGTATGAGGGTCAAACTCGGTCGAGTTGGCGCCGGTCAAGCCAGCCTTGTGGCGGGCGTATTCGATGGTGGCCACTTGCATGCCCAGGCAGATACCCAGGTAGGGAACCTTGTTTTCACGGGCAAACTTGGCAGTCGAAATCTTGCCCTCAACACCGCGAGAGCCAAAGCCGCCGGGCACCAGAATAGCGTCGTACTTGGACAACTGCTCTTTGGCGTTGGCGTCGGTGATGGTTTCCGAGTCGATGTGGGTGATCTTCACGCAGGTATGGTTGCGCAGACCGGCGTGCTTGAGCGCCTCGTTGACCGACTTGTAAGCGTCAGACAGTTCCACGTATTTGCCCACCATGGCCACTTGCACTTCGCCTTGAGGGTGCTCGGTTTCGTAGACCAGATCGTCCCAGCGCTTGAGGTTGGCAGGAGCCGTGTTCAGGCGCAGCTTGTCGCAGATCAGACCATCCAGACCTTGCTCGTGCAACATGCGGGGCACCTTGTAGATGGTGTCCACGTCCCACATGGAGATCACGCCCCATTCCTGCACATTGGTGAACAGCGAAATCTTTTCGCGCTCTTCTGCAGGCACGGCGTATTGCGCTCGGCACAGCAACGCATCTGGCTGAATGCCGATTTCGCGCAGCTTCTGCACAGTGTGCTGGGTGGGCTTGGTTTTGAGTTCACCTGCTGCTGCGATATAGGGCAGGTAACTCAGGTGTACAAAGGCCGAATTGTTCTGACCCAGCTTCAGGGACAGCTGGCGAACGGCTTCCAGAAACGGCAGGGATTCGATGTCACCCACGGTGCCACCGATTTCGCAAATCGCCACATCCACGGCGTCATCCGTGCCGATGCCGGCACCACGCTTGACGTATTCCTGGATCTCGTTGGTGATGTGGGGGATGACCTGCACAGTCTTGCCCAGATAGTCGCCACGACGCTCTTTTTCCAACACCGACTGATAGATACGACCGGTAGTGAAGTTGTTGGACTGGCGCATACGCGTTTCAATGAAACGCTCGTAGTGGCCCAGGTCCAAGTCGGTTTCGGCGCCGTCATCCGTCACAAATACTTCGCCGTGTTGGAAGGGGGACATCGTGCCGGGGTCCACATTGATATAGGGATCCAGCTTGATGAGGGTGACTTTGAGGCCGCGCGACTCGAGCAGCGCAGCAAGGGAGGCTGAGGCGATTCCCTTGCCCAGGGAAGACACCACACCGCCTGTGACGAAGACGAATTTGGTCATGTCTTGTTCGTTTTTATGGTGGTGGTAAAGCGAGATTATAGGTGCCTGCCGCAAATCGCCGCTTGCAAGTCGGGGCATTTGACCTTGTTGCTCTGCTACATTCGCGCAATGCAAGAACTCGCTGGCAAACACATTGTTTTGGGCCTCTCAGGAGGCGTTGCTTGTTACAAAACGGCGCATTTATGCCGTTTGCTGACCAAGGCGGGGGCTACCGTTCAGGTGGTGATGACCGAGGCAGCAGAGCAGTTCATCACGCCTGTCACCATGCAGGCGCTGTCTGGACGTACCGTCTATACCTCGCAATGGGACAGTCGTGAGGGGAACAACATGCCCCACATCAATCTCAGCCGCGAGGCAGACGCCATCGTTATCGCTCCGTGCAGTGCTGATTTTGTAGCCAAATTGGCACAGGGACGAGCGGATGAGCTGCTCAGTCTGATGTGCATTGCGCGCCCGATGGAGCGTGTGCCGTTGTTGTTGGCGCCTGCCATGAACCGTGAAATGTGGGCACACCCGGCCACGCAGCGCAATTTTTCCCAGGTGGCAGCCGACGGAGCGCATGTGCTTGGAGTTGGTGTGGGGGAGCAAGCCTGTGGGGAAACGGGCGACGGCCGCATGCTTGAGCCAGAAGAGTTGATCGAAGACATTGCAGCCTTCTTTGCACCCAAGGTGTTGGCAGGACAACGTCTGCTTATCACCGCAGGCCCTACCTTTGAAGCCATTGACCCGGTGCGCGGCATCACGAACTTGTCCAGCGGCAAGATGGGCTTTGCGATTGCCTCGGCTGCTAAAGCGGCTGGTGCTGACGTGACGCTGGTGGCTGGGCCTGTGCATTTGCCGACACCGCGTGGTGTAAAGCGCATCAATGTGCAGTCGGCACGCCAGATGCTGGATGCTGTGCAAAGTCAGGTCGTTCAGGCGAGCATTTTTGTGGCCACAGCGGCCGTGGCCGATTGGCGACCTGCGAATGCAGCGGACCAAAAGCTCAAAAAGGATGGCTCGGGCGATGTGCCTGCTTTGAGCTTTGTGGAAAATCCCGATATTTTGGCTACCGTAGCCCGGTCCGAGCGCGCGCAAAGTGGCTCACTTTATTGCGTGGGCTTTGCGGCAGAAAGTCATGATCTGCTGCGCCATGCCACAGCCAAGCGTGTGCGCAAAGGTGTTCCATTGCTCGTGGGCAATATTGGACCTGCAACCTTCGGCCAAGATGACAACGCATTGCTGCTGGTGGATGCCCAAGGCCACCGTGAGCTACCCCGCGCAAGCAAGGCTGAACTGGGTCGGCAACTGGTCGCAGAGTTGGCGCGTCGCTTGCCAGGCGCTCAGACAAAGACTTGATAGCACGAAAGACACAACTGGAAAGCGGAGGGAGCGATGGCATTTGCACCGTTGAAACAGTCCAACAAGCTGCGTATGTTCTCAGCTCCGAGGCCCAATTACAAAGACTTCAGTGGCCCCCCCAATGGGGACTATGTCCGCTATGTGGAAGGGTTGATGCTCTGGGCGGAGCAGGAGCAAGAACGCCTGCGCCTGAAGGCTTTGGGTGATAAGGCGCGCAGTTCAAACGACAGCCAATGGGGACGTGGCAGCAGTGCGTCGCCAGCTGCATCAGTGAATGTGCCCATGGCACAGCCCGGTAGCGTCGACACTCCCATGGAGCGCTGGAAGCGCAAGGCCAAAGCCCAGGCAGCGAAAGTGCAGCAGCAGGCACAAAAAACGGCTAATCAAAAAAGTCGCATCGAGCAAGGCACTGGCGGTGCGAAAAAGAAGGCCAAGTCCAATGCCTTGCCGGCCTTGTTCCTGGTCGCTGGTTTTGCCTTGGCTGGCTTTTTTGCGCCAGCTTGGATGCCGGCAGTCATCATTGGCTGGGTGGTATTCAATCTGATCCGAGTAGTGCGTGCGGCTTCTGGTGCCGGAAAATCTTGAAGGAGCTTCTCTCCCCTTACCATCCCCGTCCATGCAAGTAGATATCAAGATTTTGGACGCGCGTTTGCGCGAGAACATGCCCGCTTACGCCACGCCCGGTAGTGCAGGCCTGGATTTGCGTGCCTGTATTGAGGCACCAGTCACGCTGGAGCCTGGTCAGTGGCAGCTGATTCCAACCGGGATGGCCATGTATTTGAAAGATCCTGGCTACGCAGCCATGATCCTGCCGCGCTCGGGCATGGGCCACAAGCACGGTATCGTGCTGGGCAATCTGGTCGGCCTGATCGACTCGGACTATCAGGGCCAGCTCATGGTGAGTGCCTGGAACCGTTCACAAACAGCTTTCACCCTGCAGCCAATGGATCGTCTGGCGCAGCTGGTGATCGTGCCTGTGGTGCAGCCCGCCTTCAACGTGGTAGATGAGTTTGAAGCCGTGTCGGAGCGCGGCGAGGGCGGCTACGGATCCACAGGCAAGCAATAAGCTTCAATCCTGCGCTGTTGCAACAGGGCTGGCAGCGCAGCACGTTTCCAGAAAGTCTGTATGGCCAGAAAGCCCCGGCGCTCACATCAGCGCCACCGCGCATCATGGGCGCACGTGATACTCAGGCAGGAAGACCGTATGCGTCGCCGCTTGCAGCAACGCCATTGGCTGCGCCTGCATGCGGCGCTGACGGGGGGACTCAGCCTGGCTGGGATGTCGTTGCTAAGTCTGGGCTTGCTCCAAGCCGGGATGCACAGCATGGCGGTGCGCTATGGTTTGGCTCTGGCAGGTGGCTATCTGCTTTATCTGCTGTTGGTGCGTTTATGGGCTGGGTGCATGCTGCGCCGAGACTGGGAAATACCGGATGTTTTATCTGGCAACAGCGGTGGTTCCAGCACCTACTCGCACAAATCTGCGGGCTTTGAGAGTGGCCAGGGTGGTTCGTATGGCGGTGGCGGTGCCAATGGAGCATGGGAGGACACGCTGGCTGAGGCTGCGCCTTCTTCACCGTCAGGCATTGATTTGCCAGATATGGATTTACCAGACATGGATGGACTGGACGAAGGGGCGGTGGTTCTGGTCCCGGTGCTGCTGGTGTTTACAGCGCTGCTGGTGGCCGTCACGGGTGTGGGCTCTTTGTTGTGGCTGGTGTTCGGGGCGGACCTGTTCCTTGCCGTGGCCGTCGAAGTGGCTTTTGCGCTGCTGATGGCACGCACGCTGTATGTGGTGGAGCGTGAAGGCTGGCTGCTGGTGGCCTTGCGGTTGAGCTGGAAGCCCGTGCTGGGGGCGCTGATCGTCGCTGTAGCGCTAGGCGCATTGGGCGATTGGCTGTTTCCCGAGGCGGATACTTTGGTGCAGGTACTGCGCTCGTTGCAAGAGCGATAAGCGTTCACTCCATTCTTTTTGTGCCAGGCAGCTGCAGTTGCATGCGTAGCCCTCCTCGTGGTGAACGACTGCCCGTAATGCGGCCACCGTAGGTTCGAACCAGATCGCGGACGATGTCCAGTCCTAACCCTGTGCCAGGTCTGCGTTCGTCCAGGCGCTCACCGCGCTCAAAAATGCGGTCGAGGTCCGCGTCTTCAATGCCGGGTCCATCGTCGTCAATGGTGAGCAGCAATTGCTGACCTGCTTGCTCGCTCTCCTGACCCTGCACGCTCAGATGCACTTCGTGATTGGCCCATTTCCCTGCGTTGTCCAGCAAGTTGCCAAGTATTTCCATCAGGTCCTGCTCGTCGCCCAGGAAGTCCCAACACTGCGCAGCGCCATTCAGTGTGAAGTGGATGCCATGCACGGCATGCAGTCGATCCATGGTGCGGACCAATGACTCCAGCGGTGGCTGCAAAGGGGTGCGCAGGCCCGTAGCTTGACGGGCAGCTGCGCGCGCGCGGGCCAGCTGATGGTTTATCTGGCGTTGTGCGATGGCCACTTGTTCTTCAACCAGTCGTGCCAGAGCGGTGTCGTCCTGAGTTGCGGCATTGCTCAAAATAGTCAATGGTGTGTGCATGGCATGGGCCAGATTGCCTGCCTGGGTGCGGGCGCGTTGCACGATGTCGGCATTCGCGCCAAGCACATGGTTGAATTCATTGACCAAGGGCTGCAGTTCGTCAGGAAACTGTCCTTCCAGTTGCGTGGCTTTGCCGGTGCGCACTGCCGTCAAGCTCTGATGCAGCAGGTTCAACGGACGCAAGGCAAGTTGCAGTTGCACGGCAACGGCCAGCACCAATCCGACCGCCAGAGTTCCCAGCGCAGCCAGCAGCATGGTAGTAAAGCGTTGCACAGGCTCTGCCAGCAAGGCATGGTCTGCTGCCACGGTCAACCGCAACAAAGGTGCCTGCACCTCAGGTAGCAGCAAAGACCGGCTGACTGCGAGCAACGTATGGCCTTGCGGATCTTGCAACTGCAGCACCGCATAGCCTTGCCGCGAGGTGCCTGGCAAGGCAGTGTCTGCGGACAGTGGCAGCACCAAGTCCCAAAGTGAGCGTGAGCGAGCGATGCCCAGTTCTGCTGGGCCTTGAGCAGGCAATACATCGACCTGCCAGTACAGACCAGACAACGGCGTGGAGAGTCTGGCGTCACCAGCCATTGGGAGAACCTCGATGCGTTGTTCCGAGGTGAAATTTACAGCTGCGCTAAGCTGATCGAGCTGGCGTACCAGTTGGTCTTGCAGCTGCTGATTGATGTGTTCTTCAAAGAGCCCTCGCAGGCCCCAGCCTGCTATGGCGATGGCCAGGGCAATCCACGCCAAAGTTCCTAGCAGCAAACGAATGCGAAGTGAGCCCTGGTGCAGCGAGAGTGACAGACGTTGCGTCAAGCCATTTCTCCTGTGGGGTGTAGACGGTAGCCCAGACCTCTCACGGTTTCTATGCTGCCAGGAGGTAGTTTTTTGCGCAGACGACCCACAAAAACTTCAATCGTATTGGAGTCACGTTCGCTATCTTGAGGGTAGAGGTGCTCGGACAGTTCCGTGCGAGAGAGCACTTCACCGGCACGCTGCATCAAAAGCGACAAGATCTTGAACTCATGGCTGGTCAGTGTCAGCGGCAGACCATCCACAGAGACGGTGGCCTGCCGGGTGTCCAGGCGAATGCTGCCGCATTGCCACAGCGCGCTGCTATGAGGAGAGAGTCTTCGAAGCAAGGCTCTCAACCGAGCCAGCAGCTCTTCCATGTGAAATGGTTTGGTGAGGTAGTCGTCGGCGCCAGCATCCATGCCTGTGACTTTTTCGTGCCAGGCATTGCGCGCAGTCAAAATCAGTACAGGCATATTGCGACCTTGTGAGCGCCAGTGGCGCAGCACGCTCAGGCCGTCTACCACTGGCAAGCCCAGGTCGAGTACGACTGCATCGAAATTTTCCACTTCTCCCATATAGCGTGCCGTTGCACCGTCGGCAGCGATTTCCACCGTATGTCCAGCGGCAGTGATGGCTTGCGACAACTGGGCGCACAGCGTGGGCTCATCTTCCACAACAAGAATACGCATCAGTGTTGTCCCCTGCGACGCACGGCGAGGGTGCGGCCATTTACGGCATCCACTTTGAGCTTGCTCATCTGGCCATCTGGGTGCAGCAGCCGCATTTCGTAGATGAAGCGGCCATCATCGTGCTCAAACTCCACTTTGACCACTTGTCCCTGGTGCTCACGCTCCACCATGTCCAGCACGGTACGCAATGGAAGCACCTTGCCTTGTTGCAGTGCTTGGCGAGCCAGTTCGTGATCGCTGTCGCCGGAGTGAGCCTGTGTGGTCAAGGGCATGTAACTTGTCCACAGCAGGCATGCCACTGCCAGGGCACCACACCAAATCCTTGGTCGTGCAATGGAAAGCTTGGACTGCAAATGAGTGGGCATGGCAGCAGGGCTCCTAAAGATGTCGGTCTGGATGTGCTTATAGCCAAACCTGCATGAATGTCGCATGAACAGTGGTTTCAGTTTGGATTCACCAAGTGTTTTGAAAAATTCATGGAACCAGCAATGTTGCTGGCAATACATGGATTGCATGACCAGGAGATCTAGACATGAAAGCAAACAAAACCTTCCCTTTCCCTCAGTTTCGGTCACTGATGTCGGTGGCCATATTGGCTGGCATGACATGCAGTGTCCTTGCCCAGACCTCTCAACCTGACGCAGCCAAGGCGCCAGCGCGTGTCAGCACACCTGTTGCCGCCATTGCTGCACAGGGACCCAAACTGACGATAGGTCAGGTATATGAGCTTATGGATGCAGCAGGTTGGCGCGAGATACGAGAGATCGAGTGGTCCGATGACCGTTATGAAGTCAAAGCACGTGATGCGCAAGGTGCTCAGGTCAAGCTGGATGTTGATGGGCACACGGGTGCTGTACTGCGCACGCGTGTCAAACGCTGATCGAGACCGTCTTCTTGCAGGACTGTCGTGTCCTGCAACTTCCAATAAAAGAACAGGGGGAACACATGCGCGTACGGGTTGCTTTTGGAGCGTGGTGGCTGCTACTGACTGTGGCTTGGGCTGCTGCGGCCATGCCTTGGCAAGTTTTAGGCGAGCCAACGTCTGCGGGGCTATGGTGGCAGCTGCGTCAGCATGCGCTGTATCTCAGCGGCATCTGGAGTATTGGCATGATGTCTCTCGTCATGCTGCTGGCGCTGCGTCAGCCCTGGATGGAGCGGCCACTGGGCGGTATGGACCAGGTTTACCGCCTGCATAAATGGGCAGGGATTGCAGCTGCGTCTGCGGCAGTGCTGCACTGGGGCGCGAAGGAATCCAGTGACTGGATCAAACAGATCTGGGGAACAGTCGGGCGCCCGGCTAAAGAGCCTGTGCTGGCCTGGGTTGCGGATTGGCGTGGCGTGTCCAAGGATGTGGGTGAGTGGGCCTTTTATGCGTTGCTCGTTATGGTGGCGCTTACGCTGTTGCAACGTTTGCTAGCCTACCGTCCATGGAGCCGTTTGCACCGCATCATGCCCGTGTTGTATCTGCTGCTGGCTTTTCATACGCTGGCTCTGATGCCTATGTCATTGTGGCGATTGCCCATGGGGGCTTTGGTGGTCGTGCTGCTGGCTCTGGGCAGCGGTGCTGCAATTTATTCCCTGTTGGGTGGAATCGGACACGGTGGCAACAGTCACAAGGCGCAAGTGCATGCTGTCCAAGTGATGGGAGCACATCCAGGTCTTGATCCTCTGGAAGTGCTGTGTGCCATGCCTGCCAGCTGGCAGGGACATACGCCGGGACAGTTTGTATTTGCCAGCTTTGATGGCTTGGAAGGCCCGCACCCCTTCACGATTGCCAGCGCACCGGGCAGCTGCGGACACCTGCCTGATGGACGCATGCTGTTGCGTTTGGTGATCAAGCCTTTGGGCGACTACACCAATAATCTGCATGCCGTGCTCAAGCAGGGACAGCCGGTAAGTATCGAAGGGCCTTACGGTTGTTTCGATGCGCTGGGCCAAGCACAGCGCGAACAAGTCTGGATTGCGGGTGGTGTAGGAATCACTCCATTTCTGGCATTGCTGGAGGCTCGCCAACCCGGCGCGGAGGGTGGGCAGCAACTACAAAGCGCGCATTTGCATTACTGCACCCGGAATGCATCTGAAGATGTGCTCCTGCCTCGCTTGAAGGCCTTGTGCGAGGCTGCTGAGCCATCTGTCACCCTGCAGGTGCATGATGCGGCACATGGGCAACTTCTCAAGCCACAGCATTTGGCGGCTTATGGCGCAGCTCTCGATATCTGGCTGTGTGGCCCGGCCGGCTTGGGACGCGCCATGCGCCAGGCGGCGCAGCAGCAGCGTGGATGGTCTGTGCACCAGGAAGCCTTCCAGATGCGTTGACATCTTTAGAACGTAAACACGTTCTAAGGCACGAGGCTCTTAGTGCAGCGTGGTGTTGCCGGGCACAGCAGGTGGTTGAATGCGGAAAAAGCCCGTGCCCGCGCTGCCACGGCCAATCTCTTCTTCGGTGGCTTCGCGCACGGCTTCCACCTTCAGCTCGATGCGCAGGGCAATACCTGCCAGAGGGTGGTTGCCGTCCAGCACCACATGCTCGGGGTAGATATCGGTCACGGTGTAGAGCGCATCCTTGGGGGCTTCAGGGTTGCAGCCCTTGGGCAGGCTGGAGCCTTCATAGGTCATGCCTTCTTCCAGCTCTTTGGGGAACAGCTCGCGCTTTTCCAAAAAGATCAGGCTGTCCACATAGTCGCCAAAAGCCTCTTCGGGCTCAAGGTGCAGCTGCAGCTTGTCGCCCAAGACATGGCCTTGCAAGGCTTCTTCAATGCGCTTGAGCAAGTCGTCACCACCGACGAGAAACTCTACAGGTTCGCTCAGCACATCCAGATCATCGCCCAGTGTGTCTTTGAGGGTCCAGGTCAGCGCGACCACGCATTGAGGGGTGATTTCCATGAATTGCAGTCTTTGCGGCTCATGCCGCGAAAAAGGGAAAGAAAAGACCGTACATCCAGCGGAATGCAGCCAGATGCACAGTGCGACTGCCATGAATTTTCCCACGACTGCTGAAACGAGGCTGTGGCTTGGGACATTGCATGGCCTGCAACGCTGACTGGCCGGCTAAGCAGCAAGAGAAAAGCTGCCTGAAGGGCATGACCCGTCAGGCAGCTTTTGTGTGAGCCAGAGAGGCGTAAGCCTTAAATGTCAATACCGCACTTGCCGGGAGCCAGGATGCCGTTGGGGTCGAGCGCACGCTTGATCTTGCGCTCAATATCCCGCTTGACCGGACCGTAGCTTTGGGCCACGCGTTCCTGGAAGGCCGTGTTCACGCGATACACGGCGTAGCCTTCTTTCTCGAATTCGTCCAGCAGTTCTGCAAAGCAGGCATTGGCACGTTGGGTTTCCTCTTCGTTGCTGCGGTCGTAGAGCACGTCGATGACGTGGTGCATATCGCGCCAGCCGACGATGAATTCGCCCACGTAGTCCAGACCGTGTTTGTTGAGAATCTTCTTGGCCAGCGACTTTTGCTTGTCGCATTCGCTGCCACGCGCTTGCGACACAGGTGCAAACCACATGGAGCCACCGCCTCCACGCCAGTTGTACAGGCCAAACTCCTGAAGGTTGGGCACGCCTGACATGAGTTGGGCACGGTATTTGAAAGGCTGGGTGTCGCCAGCCATCTCTTCCGTGATCAGGCGGCCCTTGCCAAGCTTCTTGAGTGCTTCTTGCACAATGTTGAAGTTGACTTCGACTTGCTCCTTGGTGCCGTACAGCGCGGCATACACATTCCAGGCCCCCAGGTGCTTGTCTTTCTGGATTTGCTTGAGGATGGCATCGCTGGTGTAGCCAGGCTCGGTGGTGTAATCGGTGCGGCGAGTGTTGCAGGTGGACGCCTCCCACAGAATGCCTGCGATCACCACGGAGTTGGGGATGACCTGGGCAATGCGCAAGGGGCGGATGAACTCCACGATGTCAGAGATATCGCTGTCGTCGTCAAACTGAATTTCCAATGGTTTGAAGACAGGGGGCTTGGGCATCAACCAGAAGCCCATCTTGGTACAAATGCCGTAGTTGGATTGGGTGAACATGCCGTCCAGCGTTGGGCCATAGCCCCACTTGAACACTTGCCAGGCTTTGTCTCCCTTCACGCCGCCCATACCGGTTCGGTAGACATCGCCGTTGGCCATCACCACTTCCATGCCGCATTGCATCATGAAGTGTTCGCCATAAGGGGTGTAACCCACGCCGCGGTCCATGGTGTTGCCTAGGGGGCCGGCAATCGCCGAAGGTGCTGAAAAGGACAGCATCAGCGGAATCTTGTTTTCTTCCAGATAGTCGTAGAGCATCTGGTAGGTCACGCCGGGTTCGACCAAGGCGGTGCACAGCTCGGGGTCCACGTGGATGATCTTGTTCATCTTGCGCAGATCCAGAATCACCTGACCGCGCTCGACGGGTGCCGCAGAGCCGTAGCCGAAGTTACGGCCTGTCGAGATCGTCCACACGGGCACTTTGTGCTCGTTGCAGATCTTGACGACGGCTTGCACCTGTTCGACGGTTGTGGCTGTGACCACAGCAGATGGAGTGTGCGCTTCGGTAGGCACGGCCATCATCACCTTGGTGTAAGGGCGAACCAGCTCGTCCTGAATCATCACATTGTCTTCGCCCAGGGCTTGTTTGAACTTGGCGATGGCGGCATCAAAACTGCTCTCGCTCATGCCCTTGGGAAGGGCCATGTATTTGCTTGTCATGGTCTGTTCCTTATTGCTTAAATCACGCAGCGGAAAGAAACGCGGGCTTCGCTGCCAGCGGCTATCCTGGAAGGGGTGAAGGTCTGGCCGGAGGCCAGCGACTGACCCAGATGCTGGGCCCAGTCGGTGGCGGTGCGGTCAATACGGTGGTTGTCCATGGCAAGCACACGGCCGCCAGCGGAGCGCACCAGGTCCAGCACCAAGGTGGCGCAGGCATCATCCAGCAGGCCCACCAGCAGCGTCTCCTGGCCGTCGGCCAGCAAATTGCCAAGCCGTGTGAACGCAGCGCTGTCCAGGCCTTGCAGTCCGGTGTGAGAGACATTGCAGGCAGCATTCTGTACACCTGCGACAAACGCGGCATCCAGTGCGCTGGCTTGCAGGCTGGAAGTCACCGCCAGCACTTCTGTGCTGTCAGCTGTTGTGCGGGCATTGCTGTTTGAAGCTCGAGCCCAGCCAATGCCGGAGACGGCCAGTCCTGCTGCGGCCAAGCCCTTGAGAAGGGTGCGACGATCGGTTTGCATCACGTACTCCCGCTCATGGTTGGATGGCTGGAGTGGCGGCTGTCGGCACAGGTGTTTGCGACAGGTATTTACCCACTTCCAGCAAGGTGGTGTCGTCAATGTCGGTGATGCGGAACGCGGGCATGGCGTTCAGGCCATTGCGGGCGATGGCGACAAAATATTCAGGGGGCAACTGGCGGCCACGCAGCTCGGGGCCGATATCAGCGGTGTGGCACTTTGCGCAGGTTTTTTCAAAAAAGCGCTGACCAGCGCCAATGCTTTGCGGGTCGGAGGCTGAAGCCGCAAAATTGAAGGCCGACAGCAGGGCTGCCAGCGTCAGCTTGGTGGCGTGTTTCAACGAGGTTCTCCTGTCGTATGTTTTTTGATGAGATGGCTAGCGCCAGCCTGCATGTGAGGCAGGCGGCGGAAGTGCGCGGCGATGGCGGGTGGCTAGATCAGAAGGGGTAGTGGCGCTCGGTTGTCTGAATGGTGATCCAGCGGGTGTCGGTGAAGGCGTCAATGCCGGCTTGTCCACCGAAATGGCCATAGCCAGAGCTCTTTACGCCACCAAATGGCATTTGCGCTTCGTCGTGCACGGTGGGACCGTTGATGTGGCAGATACCAGACTCGATGCGTGCAGCCACTTGCCATGCTCGGGCGGTGTCTTTTCCGTAGATGGCAGAGGACAGGCCAAACTCGTTGTCGTTGGCTACCAAAATGGCTTGCTCGACATCGTTGACGCGCACGATGGCTTTGACGGGGGCAAAGGTTTCTTCGTAGAAGATGTTCATTTCTGCCGTGACATGGTCCAGCAAGGTCGCGGGCATCAGGGTGTCGGTGGCCTTGCCGCCGCACAGCAGCTTTGCGCCTTTGCTCAGTGCGTCGTCAATCAGCGCGTTGACTCTGTTTACAGTGTTCATGTCCACCACAGAGCCCAGTACCACAGGGCCATGGCGTGGATCGCCAAGGGGCAGCGACTGGGCGCGTGCGACTAGCTTGGTGATGAACTCATCGGCCACTTTGTTGTCTACAATGATGCGCTCGGTCGACATGCAGATTTGGCCCGAGTTGGCAAAGGCACCAAATGTGCAGCCCGCCACGGCTGCGTCGATGTCAGCATCGTCCAGCACGATGAACGGGGCTTTGCCGCCCAGCTCCAAAATTGCAGGCTTGAGGTGTTTGGCCGCTGTCTGGCCGATGATGCGACCTACGCGGGTGGAGCCGGTGAAGTTCACGCGGCGCACAGCCGGGTGGGCAATCATGGCCTCCACCACAGCGCCTGCATCGGCAGGGGCATTGGTCACAAAGTTCACCACGCCTGCGGGCAGCCCGCATTCCTGCAAGGCTTCAATGATCAGGCCATGGGTGGCAGGGCACAGCTCAGAGCCCTTGAGCACCACGGTGTTGCCGCAAGCAAGTGGTGTGGCAATTGCCCGCACAGCCAGGATGACGGGCGCATTCCATGGCGCGATGCCGACCACCACGCCTGCGGGCTGGCGTACTGCCATGGCCACGCTGCCGGGAATGTTGGAAGGGATCAGCTGTCCATTGATCTGTGTGGTCAGCGACGCAGCCTCAAGAAACATATCGGCTGCCAGGTGCACGTTAAAGCCTGCCCAGATGCCGGAAGCCCCGGTTTCAGCCGCCATGGCGGCTGCGAACGCATCGCCCTTGGCGGCCAAAGCTTGAGAGGCTTTCATCAACATGGCGCGCCGCTCGGCAGGGCCCATGGCTGCCCATGCCGGAAACGCCTTGGCTGCTGCATCGACTGCAGCGCGGGCATCGTCTGGTGTGGCCGCTGGGGCGCGTGTTGCCACTTGCCCATCCAGCGGGTTTAGTCGATCAAATGTGGCGTTGCCGGTGGCAGTGACGGCCTGGCCGCCAATCAGCATTTTTTGTTCAATCACGGTGTCTCCTGGGAATCCAGAAAGGGTGCTCGAGAGATTTGGCAAGCGATCTCTTGCAGCACAGTCTCATATTCCTGTTGTAGATAAGAAGTAGCACAAAGCTTGCTGCAAGCGTAAAAGTGATGCGTTGCAAGTGCACGACCTAATGTGCACTTTTGATTTGACTCAATGTGCACTCGGTCTAGAGTTTTCCCTTTTTCTCCTTGAGAAAGCGCAAAAAGATGATGCGGTTGCTGGAAAAGGTGCGATCGACATAATCCAGCGCAAACACTTGTCAATAATTTTGGGCTGGCAGGAGAGATGGTATGAGCAATGGACTGGCACTCACTACAGATGGGTTGAGCGGACAAGAGGCCGCTCAGGCATGGAGTGACTGGATGGCAGGCCTGTTCTCAGGGTTGAGTAGCGATCTCTATGGCGACACCAACTTTGAAGGACATTTGCGTGTGCAACATGCTGGCAGCGTGGTGATGACCAAACTGGAGGCAAGTCGCCACCGTGTGATGCGCAGTGTGCAGGGTGATCACACCAATGAAGTGGGCTATCTGAAGATCGTGGCTCCCTGGGAAGGAGAGGCGTCGGTACTGCAAAGTGGGCATCAGGCCAGCGCACGCAATGGCAGTTGGGTGATTTATGACACCACAGTTTCGTACGAGGTGGCCAACCCTGGCTGGTCGGAGTTGCTCATTGTCATGCTGCCCAAGCAAGCCATCTTGAATCGAGGCATTCGCCTGGAAGGCTTGATGGGGCGTAATGTAGGGGGCAGTACGGGTATGGCACGCATTGCACTGGAGACCATGCGCAGCGTCTACCAAGAGCTGACCGCAATGTCTCCTCAAATGGCTTTGCGCGCAGGTGAGCTGCTGATAGACATGGTGCATTTGTCGCTGCAGGAACTGGCGGAACAAAGCTATGTGAATACGCATCAACTGGCGCTCAAAGAACGTATTCGCAGCTATGTGGTGAGCCACTTGCGAGATTCTTCGCTATCTGTTGAAGGGGTGGCTCAAGCACTCAATTGCAGCAAGCGCCATTTGCACAATACTTTTGCTGACGAGCCCCAAAGCCTGGGCAACTTTATTCAGCAAAGTCGCCTGGAGCTATGTATGCGTGAATTGTTGCTGCCTGAGTTGAGGGAGCGCACCATTACCGATATTGCGATGGGTTGTGGTTTTGGCAGCAGCGCGCATTTCAGCCGCGCTTTCAAGGCGTACACAGGCATGTCACCCAGAGAGTTTCGTGCCATTCGCATTCCACACTAAGCCCAAAGGCGCAAAACATGCACGCTGCATGCGTCAAAGTGCATGTCTTTTGTGGTTGTGATGAGGTACTGCAAACTGTGGACAGCCTGAAATAAGACAATAGAGGCTGTTTTCAGATTAAGGCTTCTTCATCCATGGACACCAAAGCACCTTTGACGCTGCTCGGCGGCATTTCGCCTGAGAAATTCATGCGTACGTACTGGCACAAAAAGCCGCTGCTGATTCGACAGGCTATCCCAGGTTTCAAGCCTGTCTTGAACCGCGCTGAATTGCTGGCGATGGCTGGCGAAGATGGCGTGGAGTCGCGCCTGATCCAGCAGCTTGGTGGTGGTGAATGGAAGCTCTCGCATGGGCCTTTCTCACGTCGCAGCTTCCCTTCGCTGTCCAAGCAAGGCTGGACAGCACTGGTGCAGGGCGTGGACTTGCACAATGAGAAAGCGCATGCCTTGCTGCAGCAGTTTCGCTTTGTGCCTGATGCGCGCATGGACGATCTGATGATCAGCTTTGCGACCGATCAAGGCGGCGTAGGTCCGCACTTTGACAACTACGACGTGTTTTTGCTCCAGGCCCATGGCAAGCGCCGCTGGCGCATTGGTCGTCAAAAGGATTTCACTTTGCAGCAAGGGGTACCGCTGAAAATCCTGACCAACTTCGAACCTGAAGAAGAATTTGTACTGGAGCCCGGTGACATGCTGTATCTGCCGCCCAAGTGGGCGCATGATGGCATTGCTGAAGGCGAGTGCATGACGTACTCGGTGGGCTTCCGTTCGCCCAAGCAAGATGAGATGGCTCGTGAGATTTTCTTGCGCATGTCGGATGCGCCGGACGAGTGCCCCAAGGAAGTCGTCTACAAAGACCCCAGGCAAGCTGCAGTGGCAACACCTGGATTGATTCCGGAAGGCATGTACGAGTTCGCGCGTGAGGCCTTGAAGAAGGCACTGGCTGAACCCCTGGCTCTGGAGCGTGCTTTGGGCGAATACATGACCGACCCCAAGCCCAACGTCTGGTTTGAGCCCGCTGAAGGCTATGCAATGATTGAAGGCGTGCGCCTGAATCGGCGCACGCGCATGATGTATGACGCCAAGCACATTTTTATCAATGGCGAGAGCTATCTGGCCGGTGGTAAAGACGCCAGGCTGATGCAGCAGCTGGCTGATGCACGCGTGCTGAGCCGTCGTGAAGTACAGCAGTTCAGTGACGATGCCCTGGAGCTGCTGTCCGAGTGGGTGGATGCTGGCTGGGCCGAGAGCGTGAACGAATAAATCATCTTGTTACAATTTGGTTCTCGGCAACTTGTAAACCGTCCTGCCCATGCAGACGTTAAGAGTGGGAGATCAGCGCATGTACATGAGATGCCTATTCGGGCATCAGCGCTGGTGGCGGATTCATCACGCATGGGCGTGGTACTGCAACCATTTTTCAACCCTTTGAGGTATTGATATGAAGAACGCTTTCATCTTGGCTTCCGTTATCGCTTCTGCCGCTCTGGTCGCTTGCGGCGACAAGCAAGATGCGCCTGTGGCTCCTGCAGCTCCTGCTGTTGAGACACCTGCAGCTCCTGCTGTTGAGACTCCCGCAGCTCCTGCTGCTGAGACTCCAGCAGCCCCTGCTGCTGAAGTCCCTGCTGCTCCCGTAGCTGAGCAAGCTGCTGAAGCTGTGAACCAGGCTGCCGAGAAGGTGGAGCAAGCTGTTGATACAGCCAAGGAAGAAGCTGACAAGGCTGCTGAAGCTGCCAAGGCTGAAGCTGACAAGGCTGCCGAAGAAGCGAAGTCTGCTATCGAAGCTGCCAAGTAATTCGAATCGCTCTTTTCAGCCTAGGCTGGAAAGGATGCAAAGAAAAACCCGCTGTGTGTATGCGCAGCGGGTTTTTCTTTGTCTGAGTCTTTGTGCTGACGTACTTTCTTGCATGACATCAAGCTCTGCGTTTTGGCATTTCGCAGCATTTGATTGTTGCTTACAGCAGGAATTACATATAAAAAACCGCTCGCTGAATGAGCAGAGCGGTTTTCATGAAGAGGTCTGAAGGATTACTTCAGATCATCCGCAATGACGCGCACGATACGCTGTGCTGCTTGCGTAGCTTCAGGCTGGCCCTTGGCATCTAGTACGGAGACCTGGGTTTGGTTGCCTTCACTGCGAACAGCGATCTGGTACTGGCCGGGCTTGTTTTCTGGCTTGGAACTGAACCAGCCGCTGAACCAGCCCTTTTTCTTGGTTTCCATTTCAGGGTTGGGAGCTACGTAACGTACGTAGTACACACCCTTGGAGCGGTCACGGTCTTCGACAGTAAAGCCTGTGCGGTCCAGTGCAACGCCGACACGGCGCCATGCGCGGTCAAAGGGCTCATCCAGCTGCACAACGGGCTGGCCGTTCACTGTGGCAACCTTGGCTGCTGCAAGAGTGGGCGCGGTGGTGGCTTTGTCTGCCGCAACCAAAGCGCGTGACTGCTCTTCGGTGGTGCCAAGCTTGATCATCAGGCGGCGCAGGAATTCAGTTTCCAGCTCAGGATCTGCAGCGCGAGGTTGCCAGATGGTAGAGTCCTTTTCGCTGTTGCTGTAGACCTCTTGCATGCCGCGGTGTGTCACGTAGATTTCGGTCTTGCCATCAGCGCGGCGCTCAAGGCGCGTGCGGAAGCGGTCACGCTCACTGGTGGAGTACAGCGAGTCAAAGACCTTGCCCAGGGCAGAGCGGATGAAGTCTTGCGGCAGCTTGGCACGGTTTTCAGCCCAATCGGTCTCGATGATGCCCAGGTCAGGCTTTTCTTGAGACAGGTTGAAGCCGTGATCCAGCCAGAATTCGCGCGTAGGCTCCCACAGTTGATCCACGGGGCGGTTGACCACCAACCAGCGTTTGTCGCCATCGCGCATGATTTCGACATCACCCACTTGCAAGGGGGCTGCACGTTCCACCGTCGGCACTTGGGCTTGCCCGGCTTGCAGGGCCACTGCCGATACTGAGCGGTCGGGTGCGGCGGAGTAACGGGTGTCTTTGGTCAGCTGTGTCAGGTCTGGAGGGACTTCCAGCGTGCTGGCCTTCTTGGCGCTCTTGTAGTCGATCTTGCTCTCTTCAATCACAGAGCAGGCAGACAGTGCAACAGCCAAGCCGATCAGGCTTAAGCGGGCAGTAGTATGGGTCACTTTCACTCGGAAATTCCTCGGGTGATGCAAAGACAAATAATGCAGTGCGATTAGATCAGGCCCGCATTGCGCAGCGCGGTTTCTACCACAGGCTGGTGAGCGGCTGACAATTCGGTCATGGGCAGACGCAAGGTGCCACCACAGTGGCCCATGCGCGAAACGGCCCATTTCACAGGGATAGGGTTGGCTTCAACAAACAGTTGCTTGTGCAGGGGCATCAGCTTGAACTGGATTTCCATGGCGCGCTTGGTGTCGCCAGCCAGTGCTGCTGCGCAAAGCTCGCTCATCAGGCGGGGGGCAACGTTGGCAGTCACCGATACATTGCCGTGGCCGCCGCACAGCATCAGAGCCACTGCGGTTGGGTCATCGCCAGAGTACACGCCAAAATCCTTGGGGACTTCACGAATCAGCCACTGGGCTCGTTCGATGTTGCCGGTGGCTTCCTTGATGCCAAAAATGCTGTCAATCTGAGCCAGACGCAACACGGTGTCGTGCTGCATATCTGCCACCGAGCGGCCGGGCACGTTGTAGAGCATCATGGGCAGATCGCCCACGGCTTCTGCAATCGCCTTGAAGTGTTGGTATTGGCCTTCTTGTGTTGGCTTGTTGTAGTAAGGCACAACTTGCAGCTGGCTATCAGCGCCGACACTCTTGGCGTACTTGGCCAGCTCAATGGCTTCGTGGGTGCTGTTGGCACCGCATCCAGCCATCACAGGCACACGGCCTGCTGCCTGTTCCACCGACACTCGGATGATTTCGCAGTGTTCTTGCACGTTCACGGTGGGCGATTCGCCCGTAGTGCCCACAACGCCGATGCAGTTGGTGCCTTCGGCAACATGCCAGTCAATCAGTTTGCGCAGGCTGGGGTAGTCGACGCTACCGTCCTCATGCATGGGAGTAACAAGGGCAACGATGCTGCCTTTCAAGGCGACTGTAGATGTGGTCATGACCGCAAGAGAAAACGGGAAAAGTGCATTCTAACGACTGTACTTGCGCCTGCCACCTGTGATTTGTACAGGGTGCGACCAAAGCCAGCGTAATCCAGCATCCTGTTTACACAGATGCTATCCAAATAAAAGCACAGTGGATCGTGCTTTTCCATTATCCGTTCCAGGTAGATTGTTACAGCGCAGAGCAAGTTCCGTGAGAAGAGAGTTTGTGGCCTCGTTTTTTGTGTCAACGCGCAACCAAGTGCCTGGCTGCGCAGAGTCAATGGACAGCTTGCTCCAGCCATGCACGGCACACAGCCTGATCAAGCAGCTCCAGCAACTCTTGCGCATCTTCGGTGCGTACCACGCCAAAACGGCGTGAATCATCATCGGTGGCCAGGTGCAGCAGGCTCAATCCCTGTGGCTCCAGATGTGCTGCCAGGCTGGCGAAGCCATCGCTGATGCCATCACCTTCATCAGCGCGGTCCCAGCACCAATCCTGCGCACCTGGCAGCCAGGTGCTGTCACGCAGCGCGTCGCTGTTCTTCCAGTCGATATGGGCAAAGTGCGTGGCAATGGCCTGCAGGTGCACCCAGTACAGCGTGAGCAGGTTTTCGTCGGCAGGCAGCTCCATGTGTTCCGGGGCAAACTCGTCTTCGTCGCTGTCCCAGCCCAGATCATCGGGGTCAGGGTTGGCCACGCATTCACGCCATTGCTCCAGCAGCTGTGCTGCTTCAGTCTCATCGCCAAGCGACAGAATGCGGGTGATGGCCTGCATCCACTGCGCATCCTCACCCTCGATCAGTGCCGTGCGGGTGACCGTGGTGGTCTCGCTGGGCTCGATCAAGCGCTTGAAGGCACCTTGCAGTGCATCGGAATAGTCCTGCCAGGTTTCACCACTGGGCGAGAAGCTGAAGTCCTTGAGCGAGAACATGCCCATCTCTGCATCCGGGCGCTCACCCATGAATGCCAGCAACTCGTTTTTCTTCACATTGCGGTGTAGTGGCGCGCACCAAATGTCTGGTGCGGCCAGCAGTTTCCCTTGGGTGTTGTAGACGCGTGGATTTCCCTCGTGCGTGAATGCCAGCAGCTTGCCGCCGGGGAAGACTTTGGGTGGGGAGTTGTTGAACCCGCGCTCTATCAACTCAAACTCGCAGGGCACAATTTCTTTGCCGCTGATGTGCAGCACACCTTCATAGATGTGCGAATTTTCCTCTCCATGCGCATCCGTGTAGGGTCTGCGTATGAGGGCCACGGCCAGACCGGTCTTGGCGTTGAAGGGGTTCACACGTTCATAGCGGCTGCTGTCGAACAGCGGCTGGCCGTGGGTGTTGAGCATCAGCGCCTGCGGTGCCAGGTCGTCGCCAGCTGCGGCACGCAGCACGCCATCACCTTCTTCATCGTACTCTACGTGGGAGACAGCTTCGTGCAGCAACTGTAACCCCGGCAGGCTGCGCAGGTCTTCGCGGGCAGGGTCGGCAGTGCTCTTGCAGGCCATCACATGGGGCGTGATGGCGTAGGCGTCCCGGTAGCCCGCGCTGGGCGGCACGGTCCACACGCCGTTGAGGTCTTTGAGGCCAGACTTGCAGCCTTCGCCGGGCGTGGTTTCAGGGTAGCGCACGCTGATGGCGTCGCCACTGGCAAAGGCCATGCTGGCACCCTCAATGGGGCGTAGCAGCCAGCGGCCATAGGGCGTGACCAGCCCCATCGGCCAGTCGTCGCGCTCGGATTTGTTTTGGGGAGGCCGACCAGTGCGTGGGTGCAGCTTGGGCATGACCATATAGGCATCCAAAGCCTCTTCCCAGGCATTGTGGTAGCGGGGCTCGTAGTGGTTGGCAAGCCATGCGGGCCAGTTCTCTTCGCTATCAGGCTCTACCACCTCGGTGCGCGCAATCACCGACGGGCTCCACCATCCTAGTTGTGATACGGGGTCTTGCTTGAGTTTTTGAAGCACTTCGGGGAAGTCATTGCTGCTGCAGTCCCATGCAAGGCATTGATCACGAAGCGCTTGTAAAAACAGCAAAAACTCAGGTTCGTCGAAGTCATGCGGGCATAGCGTGGCGCAATCCAGCAGCAGCCACTGGCGTGTGCTTTGGGTAATGGTGGCGTCAATCTCTTGCCACAGTTTGTGCAATGAGTTCGGCCAGTGGGCCGGTAAGGGCTCCATCTGCGCTTTCAGCCACTGCCAGCGTGTCTTGACTGCGTCCATAGGGGCAGCCAGAGCTGAAAGGTTTTCCTTGTCCTGGTAGGCGCTGCAGGGCGTCAACTCCGGCAACTGGTGCGCATCGCCAAGCAATACGCTAAAAAGCAGTGGCGTGGCGCTGAACCATTCGGCCCAGCCGTCACAGTTGCTGCCTGCTTGTGAGGGCCATACGGTGGTTGGGCTGGGGCGTTCGTCGTGGGCAAGCAGCAGGGCGTAGCGAGGCATGAGGAAAGAATGCAGGGTTGAACTCTAAACGTGTCAGCGGCATTGCGGCTGGCAGTACAAGACAGAGGTGGTGCAGACGGTGACAAAGTTTGCCGCCGCATAGATTAGCGCGGGCGCAGCAGTGCAAATCGCAAGTGCACGCAGCTCAACGTAAAGAAAAGCAACAACGAGTCTGTAGCCGTCGAATACTGCTCAAGCCTGGATAGGGAAGGCAGCTATCGAAGCTGAGTCAGGATGAATCGCTGCGATACGCTGCACCACGCGCTCCGGCTGGCTGCGCATACCATGTTCATAAGCCACGATGTGCCAGCCAGCGCAAACCTGCAGGAGTTCGCCGGGGGCCAGCAGAAAGTCTGGACGCGAGGGTTTGCCGTAGACCTCATTGCCTTGGGCAAAGGTTTCATAAAGCAAAACACCCCCCTCACGCACGCTGGACAGCAGTCGCGGCCATAAAGCGCGCCACAGGTAGTTGGTGACGATGACCGCATCAAACTGTTGGCCCGCCAATGGCCATGGGCCGTTTTCGATGTCGGCTTCAATTGATGTCACTTCTGAGGGCAACTGTGCCAGCGCTTCAGTGTTGCGATCCAGACCTGTCACCTGGTGACCTAGCTGTGTCAGATAGACCGCATGGCGACCGCTGCCACAGGCAACGTCCAGTACCCGAGCCTGTGCTGGAAGCAGGTGAGCAAAGCGTTGAATCCATTCAGAAGGGGGCGCTGCAGTAGCAGTGGCAAGCGAAGTAGTCGAAGCGCAGATCATGCAATCAACTATAGGGCAAGCGATGGTCCCTGCCATGCAGACGAGGGTATGTATGGCCTGTCTCGTAGTACAGGCTAGTGTGGTCGGTTTTCGTCTTTGACCGCTGCCAAAGCCATGTTTTCGACCAGACCTGGAGCGATCAGTTTCATGAAGCGGCCCACTTTGGCCTTGCCCGTCATCACGACCTCGCGCTGGCGGGCGTTCATGCCGTTGATGATCAGGCGTGCGCACTCGGCCACGGGCATGGCACCTTCTTCTTTGAGTGCGCTCACACCTGCTGCCTGTCCTTGCGCATTGAAACCATGGTAGCGAATGCGTGTGTCCACTACGCCGGGATATGCAGTCGTGACACTAACGCCTGTGGGTTTGAGTTCTGCGCGCAAGGCTTCCAGAAAACCGGCCATGGCAAATTTGCTGGCACTGTAGGCGGTGCGTCCGGGCACGCCAACCAGACCGGCCAGTGACGACACACCAACCAGACGCCCCCGCGATGCCTGCAAGTGGGGTAAAGCGGCATGGCTGCACCAGATGGTGCCCCACAGGTTTACACGCATCAGGTCTTCATACCATTTCAGGTTCTGGGCACTTACTTCTGCAAACATGGCGTGTGCTGAAACACCGGCATTGTTCACCAGCACATCAATGCCGCCGAAGGCGTCCACAGCCTGAACCATCAAGGCCCTGCATTGGGCTTGCACGGAAACATCGGTTGGCACCACCAGTACCTGCGCCTGAGCGGCGCGGCACTCCAGAGCCACTGTTTGCAAGTTGGCCGCATTGCGTGCTGCCAGCACCAGTTGGGCTTGATTTTTGTGTGTATGTGCCAGTTGGCGGGCCATTTCAGCGCCAATGCCATCCGAGGCGCCGGTGATGATGATGCGAGGCAAAACATCTCTCCCAGCCATGCCGCCGGGGAGAATCCCTCAGCTTAAAAGCAGGCCCAAACCTGATCTGCCAGTGTGCGCATGAATTCGGGCTGTGTGTACAGGGCAAATACCGCCAGCAGGGCAGCCAGAACGACCGCCCAGACCAAAAGTCGCAGCCACAGGGGCAACATGGGGGATGGGGTGTTGGTGGAGGCCATGGGACACATATATTACGCAGCCGCTGCAGGTTTGCGCTGCAAAGGGGCTTCACGCACTGGCAGATTCACCAATGCTGCAAACACGCCCAGTGCAATCGACAGGTACCAGACCATATCGTAGTTGCCACTCAGGTCATACAGGTAACCGCCCAGCCACACTCCCATGAAGCTGCCGAGCTGGTGGCTGCAAAAGACAAAACCACCCAGCATGGACAGGTGTTGCACGCCAAAGATTTGTGCAATCGTGGCATTGGTCAGCGGCACGGTGGATAGCCACAGAAAGCCCATGGCTGCTGTGTACAGATACACCGACCAGTTCGACAACGGAGCCAGCAAGAACAGCACCGTCACCACCGAGCGCATGCCATAAATGCCTGAGAGCACATAGCGTTTGTGCTGAGGGTATTTCTGGCCCAGATTGCCCGCCAGATAAGTGCCGAAAATATTGAACAAGCCCACCAGTGCCAGTCCGATGCTCGCCACGTGGGGGGCCATGCCAAAGTCTTTCAGGTAACTGGGCATATGTACGCCGATGAACATTACCTGAAAGCCACAGACAAAGTAGCCCGCAGTCAGCAGCACGAAGCTGGGGTTGGTCCAGGCTTCTTTCAGCGCCTGCACAATGGTTTGTTCCCGCTTGGGAGCGGTGCCACTCGTAAAGCCGGGCTCGCGCAGGCCAAAGGCCAGCACGCAGATAAGCAATACCAGCACTGCCAGAATCAGCAGCGCATTGCTCCAGCCAAAGGCGCTGATCAGGGTGCCCTCCACAGGAACCATGAAAAACTGACCAAATGATCCGGCAGCCGCTGTCACTCCCATGGCCCAGCTGCGTCGCTCTGTCGGGATCTGTCTTCCCAGCACACCGTAGACCACGGCATAGGTGGTGCCGGCCTGTGCTGCGCCAATGACCAAGCCCGCAAAAATGGCAAACCACAGCGTGCTGGGCGCCAGTGCCATACCAGCCAGCCCCAGGGCATACAGGATGGAACCACCAATCAGCACCTTGAAGGCACCAATGCGGTCGGCAATCATGCCCACAAAAATGCCGAAAATGCCCCAGGAGAGGTTTTGTATGGCGATGGCCAGCGAAAAGCTCTCGCGTGTCCAGCCCATGTCCTGGGTGATGGGTTGCAGCCACAGTCCAAAACCGTGGCGAATACCCATGGCCAGCGTCACCACCATGCCTCCGCACAACAGCACTTGCAAAGTGGGCAAGCGCAGTGTCGGTGTCTGTTGTGTGTTGTTTTGCATGGCAAGCAATGTAGCCAAATGATTTCGTAATAGGTGCAACTTGCGGGATACGCATTGCGCAAAGCTGCCATCGAATGGCACGATGTCAGCTTTGCCTTCTTTCTTCACGGAGTCCGCGATTGGTTACTGTGAATTTATCCAGCACCGAGCTGTGGCCGGAACTACAATCCGCCCCCATGGCAGCTAAAACCTCTACTTCTGCATCCGCTTATTCGGAAGGCTCGATTCGCGTGCTCAAGGGCCTGGAGCCCGTCAAGCAACGCCCGGGCATGTACACCCGCACCGACAATCCCTTGCATATTCTGCAAGAGGTGATTGACAACGCTGCGGACGAAGCCCTTGCCGGATATGGCAAGAAAATCAAGGTCAATTTGCACACCGACGGTTCTGTCAGTGTGGAAGACGACGGGCGTGGCATTCCCTTTGGACTGCACCCCGAAGAAAAAGCCCCAGTGGTGGAGCTGGTCTTCACACGGCTGCATGCCGGTGGCAAGTTCGACAAAGGCAGCGGGGGCGCATACAGCTTCTCCGGTGGCCTGCATGGTGTGGGCGTTTCGGTGACCAATGCGCTGTCCACACGTCTGGAAGTCAGTGTCCACCGTGATGGCAAGGTAGCCACGCTGGCATTTTCGGGTGGTGATGTGGTCGAACCTTTGCGCACCCGTGCCATGGTTGCTGGCGACCGCAAACAAGGCACTACGGTGCGCGTATGGCCCGATGTCAAATACTTTGACAGCGCCAACCTGCCCATGCATGAGCTGGTGCACCTGCTGCGCTCCAAGGCAGTGCTGATGCCGGGCGTCAGCGTCACGCTGACCAATGAAAAGAACAAAGAGGTTCAGCAATGGCAGTACAAGGGCGGCTTGAAAGACTATTTGTCGCAAACGCTCAATGCCGATCCTGTCATTCCCTTGCTCGAAGGCGAAGGTTTTGCCGACAAGCACAATGACACTTTCAGTGAAGGTGAGGGCGCAGCTTGGTGCCTGGCCTTTACCGAGCTGGGCGCACCGATGCGCGAGAGCTATGTCAACCTGATTCCCACCACCGCAGGTGGCACGCACGAGAGTGGTCTGCGTGATGGCCTGTTTCAGGCAGTCAAAGGCTTTATCGAGCTGCACGCGCTGTTGCCCAAGGGCGTCAAGCTCATGCCGGATGACGTGTTTGCCCGCGCCAGCTTTGTGCTCTCGGCCAAGGTGCTGGATCCGCAGTTTCAGGGACAGGTCAAGGAAAAGCTCAACAGTCGTGATGCGGTGCGCCTGGTCTCCGGCTTTGTCAAACCTGCCATGGAGCTATGGCTCAACGCGCATGTGGAGCACGGCAAAAAGCTGGCGGAGCTGGCCATCAAGGCTGCGCAAATTCGCCAGAAAGCAGGGCAGAAGGTAGAGAAGCGCAAGGGCTCGGGCGTGGCTGTGCTGCCCGGCAAGCTCACCGACTGCGAAAGCCGCGATCTGGCTGTCAACGAAGTGTTTCTGGTGGAGGGTGACTCTGCGGGCGGCTCCGCCAAAATGGGCCGCAACAAGGAAACCCAGGCCGTGCTGCCCTTGCGCGGCAAGGTTCTGAACACCTGGGAAGTGGACCGCGACCGCTTATTTGCCAACAACGAGGTGCATGACATCTCTGTAGCAATTGGTGTGGATCCGCACGGCCCCAATGACAATCCTGATCTGTCTGGCCTGCGCTACGGAAAGATTTGCATCTTGTCGGATGCGGACGTGGACGGCTCCCACATCCAGGTGCTGCTGCTGACGCTGTTCTTCAAACACTTTCCCAAGTTGATCGAGGCGGGCCACGTCTGCATTGCCTTGCCACCGCTGTTCCGCGTGGATGTGCCTGCGCGTGGCAAAAAGCCTGCGGCCAAGGTTTACGCGCTGGACGAGGGGGAGCTCAATTCCATATTGGACAAAGCCGCCAAGGAAGGTGTGGCGCGTGAGAAGTGCCAGATCAGCCGCTTCAAGGGCTTGGGCGAGATGAATGCCGAGCAGTTGTGGGAGACCACGCTCAACCCGGACACCCGTCGCCTGCTGCCTGTGCAGGTGGACGCCTTGGACATTGCCACGTCAGAACACATCTTCAGTCAACTCATGGGCAAGGGCGAAGCCGCTGCGCGTCGTGAGTTGATGGAGCTGCATGGCGACGAAGTCGAGGTGGATGTCTAAGCCGGGCAGCCTCATACAAGCGACAAGCGCACTCGTCTTACGGCATCTTTGGCATTTGGGGATGATGGGCTGTAACTCCACACGGGTTTATGGTGTGAACTTACGGTACAAGGTCTTCAAATGCTTAAATGTGAGCAATGACTAACAAAGATCCATTCCTGCCTGGTGTCCACACAGTTGCTTACCGCTCAGCTGCGCGGCGGTGGCTGCTGCGCGTTGCATGCGGCGTGCTGGCTGTAGGGGGTGCGCAGATGGTACAGGCCGAGACCTGGTTCTTTGTGGACAATGATGGGGTGCTGCACTACGCCAATGAACGTGTGGATGAGCGCTACCACCGCTTTTCCATGAACACGCTGGAGCCGGGTGACGGCCCGCTGTTCGTGGATATCCGCAAAGCGGCCAACCAGTTGGCGGTGGCTTCGGAAAAAGACCGCAGCGCTGCCACCCGTTACTTTGCCAACAGCCCAGGCTACAAGTTGCATGCCAAGCACATCCGTGCGGCAGCCAGCAAGGTTGGAGTGGACGAGCAACTGCTCAAGGCCATTGCCACGGCAGAGTCCGGATTCAACGCATCGGCAGTCTCTCCGAAAGGTGCGATTGGACTGATGCAGGTGATTCCAGATACTGCGGCGCGTTTTGGTGTTGCAGGTGATAAAAACCGCTCCATTGAACAAAAGCTCAAAGACCCAGCCATCAACGTCCCTGTGAGCGCACGTTATGTCCGTTACCTGCAAGGTTTGTTTCCGGGGCGTATCGATCTGGTGATAGCCGCCTATAACGCGGGAGAAGGTGCGGTGCAACGCTTCGGGAACAAAATTCCGCCCTACAAAGAAACGCAAAACTACGTCAAAACCGTGATGACTTTGTACGCCAGTCTGCAGCCTACCTTGGTGGCTGATGGTAGTGTGGGTCTTTATGGTGGCAGCGCACAACTGGGGCGCAGCCCGACGGACGACAGTCGCTTTCGCATGACCATACCAGCCACTGGAGACGTGAAAAACTGATCCGGTCGGCTGCAGAACATCAACCCAGCAGGGCTGTGCGTTGGAGGAGACGCTCTGCCACTGCTGTCAAAAACTAAGAAACCATGAGCGATCAACCCCAACTATTGGATTTGGCCACCCAGGCGTCTGGTGACGCTTTGGAGCTCGGTCAGTACGCCCAACGTGCCTACCTGGAATATGCGCTGAGTGTGGTCAAGGGCCGTGCGCTGCCCGATGTGGCCGATGGCATGAAGCCTGTGCAGCGCCGCATTCTGTACGCCATGGACCGCATGGGTCTGAGCTACGGTGGCCCCAACAACAACACGGCGGCCAAGCCCGTGAAGTCGGCCCGCGTGGTCGGTGATGTGCTGGGCCGCTTTCACCCGCATGGTGACCAGTCTGCCTACGATGCACTGGTGCGCATGGCTCAGGACTTCAATCAGCGTTATCCGCTGATTGATGGGCAAGGCAACTTTGGCAGCCGCGACGGCGATGGTGCCGCTGCCATGCGTTACACCGAGGCGCGTCTGTCCAGGATCACCACGCTGCTGCTCGATGAAATTGATGAAGGCACGGTGGACTTTGTGCCCAACTACGACGGCTCCACCCAGGAGCCCAGTCAGTTGCCTGCACGCCTGCCGTTTTCGCTGCTCAATGGTGCCAGCGGTATTGCCGTCGGTCTGGCCACAGAGATTCCCAGCCACAATCTGCGCGAAGTGGCTGACGCCTGCGTGGCACTGGTGAAAAGACCTGCCTTGTCGGATGACGAGCTGTATGCGCTGATTCCCGGTCCCGACTATCCCGGTGGCGGTCAGATCATCAGCAGCGCAAACGATATTCGCCATGCTTACAGCACGGGGCGCGGCAGTCTGAAGGTGCGCGCGCGCTGGACTATTGAAGAAATGGCTCGTGGCCAGTGGCAAATGGTGGTCAACGAGCTGCCGCCCAGCGTGTCGGCCCAGAAGATTCTGGAAGAGATTGAAGAGCTTTCCAATCCCAAGGTCAAGACCGGCAAGAAAGCGCTCACACAAGACCAGCAGCAGCTCAAGGCCACCATCCTCAGCGTGCTTGACGGCGTGCGTGACGAGTCCAGCAAAGATGCGCCCGTGCGTCTGGTGATTGAGCCCAAGACCGGCAAGACCCCGCAGCAAGACCTCATTACCACCTTGCTGGCACACACCAGCCTGGAGAGCAATTCCAGCATCAACCTGACCATGATCGGTCTGGATGGCAAGCCGGTGCAAAAGTCGCTACGCCGCATGCTGGAAGAATGGATTGCATTCCGCCAGACCACCATCACCCGCCGCTCGCAGCATCGCCTGGAGAAGGTGCAGGCCCGCATTCACATTCTGGAAGGCCGTCAGATTGTTCTGCTCAACATTGACGAGGTGATTGCCATCATCCGTGAGAGCGACGAACCCAAAGCCGCGCTGATAGCCCGGTTCGATCTGAGTGACCGGCAGGCTGAAGACATTCTGGAAATTCGTCTGCGGCAGCTGGCCCGGCTGGAAGCCATCAAGATCGAGAAGGAGCTCAATGAGCTGCGCGAAGAAGAAGGCAAACTGCAGGATATCTTGGCCAACCCCAAGAGCCTGCAGCGGCTGATGATCAAAGAGATCGAGTCTGATGCCAAAACCTTTGCCGACGAGCGCCGCACGCTCATCCAGGAAGAGAAAAAAGTCACTGCCGAAATCAAGGTGCCGGACGAACCAGTCACCGTCATCATCTCCGAGAAGGGCTGGGTGCGCACGCACAAGGGCCACGGTCATGAAGCGGGCAACTTCAGCTTCAAGGCGGGTGACCAGTTGTGGGGCACCTTTGAATGCCGCACGGTGGATCAGCTCATCGTATTTGGCAATAACGGTCGTGTGTACAGCGTTGCCGTAGCCACCTTGCCTGGTGGCCGTGGTGATGGTCAACCCGTCAACACCATGATTGATCTGGAGTCTGGCACCACCATCGTGAGCTACTTTGCAGGTCCTGTGACCGCGCAGCTGTTGATGAGTGGTAGTGGTGGCTATGGCTTTATTGCCAAGGTCGAGTCCATGTGCGCCCGCAACAAAGGCGGAAAGAGTTTTGTGACGATTCAGGATGGCGAAACCCTGTGCCAGCCTTCCGTCATTGGTGGCACCAATGGCAGCGTGGAACTGCCTGATGCCACGCATGTGGCCTGCCTGACCACGGGCGGCAATGTGCTGACCTACGCGCTGTCAGAGCTCAAGCTCATGTCCGGAGGCCGTGGTTTGCAACTGATGAAGATTGACGACAAGTACGCCCTGGCGGGCGCAGCGGCGTACACGCGTTCCGTGCGTATCACCGGTGTGGGCCGGGGCGGCAAGTTCAAGGAAGAATCGCTGGAGATTCGTTCGTTGAATGCGGCTGGCGGCAAGCGTGGCGGCAAAGGCAAGACCACGGGGTGGACGTTCAAGCCCAATGGTGTCTTCCGTAATGATTGAGTTTGGCTGACTGTTATGCGCTAGTTGCAGGCGTTTGTCTAGCAAGTTCTGGAACTTGAAAAAGGCTGTTGACTCTTTGGGGGCGCAGCCTTTTTGTTTGGATGCGGTGCTTCTTGCTGCTGCTGTACTGACGGGGCTTTTCTTGTCCGTAACAAGAAAGTCACCAAATAAGCGCGTCTGCTGATGGCTATCCGGCGCAACTCGTTGCGCTCAAACATCCGCTGCCGATATGAGTTTTGTGTGAAGGTGCGCCAGTCCTGCGGCTGGCGTGCGCTGGAGAAGCTTTTATCCAATCCAGTTTGGCGCAGAACACTTTGGATCCGCCGCGGCTATGGTGCGGATGCATGTCGTCGGAATTGCCCAACAGTGTGCATTTGCATAACAGCGCATGACCGCTGATGCATGCCGCAGGCCTGGGCTTGTTTGTTACTTTCACTGCCCGCTGCAAGCGCTAAACTGCCAGCGTTACAGCATAACAATTCAAGCCATGTCATCCCCTGCAAAGCTGCACACCCGTGAGCTGACCAAACACCAGTCTCTCGTGCTCCATGCGCTGGAGCGTGAGGAGAATCCTGCAAGTGCCTACACCTTGCTCGATCAGTTGCGGGCGCAAGGGCTGCGTGCACCGCAGCAGGTATATCGCGCACTGGACAAGTTGATCGAGTATGGGCTTGTGCACCGCGTGGAAACGCTGAACTCCTTTGTTGCATGTGCACACCCCCATGATCACCAGCACGGACTGGTTGTTTTTGCCATTTGTGACCAGTGCGGGCGTGTAGATGAGTTTGCGGACCAGGCGATTGAGCGCAGGCTCAAAGGCTGGTCGAAAGACAACGACTTCCGCATGGGGGCAGCCACTGTCGAGATGCATGGTATCTGCGGCCGTTGTGACCACGCCCCTACCATTGAGACGGAGCCGCAGGGGGGCACTTCGTCAGAAATCCACTCGCATGCTGATTGAGGCAGTGCGGCCCGCTGCCGTATAGGCAGGCAGTCGCGCATCATTGCCCGTCAGGCCGCTCACGGCAGACCAGTCGTAGTATTTGCGGTCAAACAGGTTGTAGACAGCCAGGTTCAAGGTAGCTTGTTTGCCGATGCGCCAGTAGGCGCTCATATCCATGGTGGCGTAGCCTGCAGTTTTGAGTGGAACGGGCGCGGTTGGCCCGGTCTGCGTCAATGCCTCGTTGACGTCGCGTTTGCCAGCCACAAAGTTGCCTGTGAGCTGCCCGCCAACATGGCCATCATGCGCATCCCAGCGCAGTCCTGCCACCAACTTAGCAGGTTGAATGCTGTTGAGTGGCTGGTCAGCTTTCTTGTCATTGCCCTTTGACCACTGCATGGCTCCGATCAGGTGCCAGCTATCAGCAGCATTGAACCAGTGGCTGATTGGCATCTGCCCTTTGGCCTCGATACCGTAGATTTCCACCTCGCCGATATTGCGCGACTGAAAACGTCTGATTGCACGCGGGCCACCACTCATTCCTGGTGGGATATAGGCCGTCATCTGCGTGTCGATGAAGTCGGTGTAGCGGTTGTAGAAGGCCGATAGCTCATAGGAGCCTATGTCTGATTTGCCACGCATACCCAGTTCCACCCCCCGGCTACGTTCGGGTTTGAGGTCGGGATTGGGGACGAAATCGTGGACGAAGGTGGCTACGGCAGTCTGTCCGGTGCGGTTGAGCTGGTCCGGTGTAGGCATGCGGAAACCCGTGACCACATTAGTGTAGACGACCTGATGAGGCTGCCATTCGTAGCTCAGCCCCAGGCGCGGTGTCCATGAATTTTTCGAAAGGTCTGCTGCACGTGTTCCTGTCACGTTGGCGTTGGCGAACAAGCTGTCTGGTTGGGCTGAAATCTTATAGGTGTCAAAACGCAAACTCGGCGTCAGGCGCAGTCTGCCGTCGCCGAAGGCAATCTCGTCCTGAATGAACAGGCCCAGACTGCGTACATCGGCTTCGGGCGCTGTGCGGCGCGGGAAGATTTCGCCATCGATGAATTGGCTAGCGCCAGCGCCTGTGTCCGGGCGCTGTACGGCATTGTTGTACTGGCTGATCGATTTGGACAACACGTCCATGCCTGCTACCCAGCGGTGGGTCGCATTGCCCTGGATGGTCTTGCCATCGAATTGCAAGTTGCCTGACCACTGAGGCTCTCGGTAGGTCATGGCGCTGTCTCGCAGCAATGCCGGGGCAAATCCAGGTGGATTGCGTCCTTCGTAGGTGCGCTCTTTGCTGTAGCTGCGCTGGTAGTCGATTTGCGCAGAGAAATGGTCGAACCAGGTGTTGCTGGGTGCATAGCGGTACGCCAGGCCTAAGCGGTCGCGGCGGCTGACGTCATCTGCTTGGCTGCTGCTGATGCGTGTGCCGCCAGCAATGGGGCCAATCAGTGAGTGCTGGCCGGTGCGGATCGACTGCTCATAGTGCTCGGCGGTCAAGGTCAGCGATTGTGCGGGGTCGATGCCCAGCACTGATTTGAACAGCAGATTGCGTATCTGCGTGTCCTGTGGATTGGGGGGCAAGCCGCTGTCGGAATGGTTCTTCAGTTGATGGCCGTTACGTGCCGTCAATGACAGCAGGTTCTGTGTGCTGCCCATGCGCAACGCCAGATTGGCATTGGCCCAGCGGCCATTGTCGCGGCCGTCGTAACCTGTGGAGGTTGAGCCTCCGAGGTTTTTGGAATCATCCAGAAAATCTTGTGGAGACAGCGTGCGAAACAGAACCACGCCTGCCAGCGCGTCGCTGCCATACAGGCCAGAAGCAGGGCCTTTGAGAATTTCAACGCGGCGCAACGACAAGGGGTCCACGCGCAGTTGACCGGTGTTGGCTCCCGCCGCCACATAGCCTCCAGGCTGGCGAACGCCATCGAGGAATATGCCCAAGCGCTGGGCGCCAATACCGCGCACCTGGATGGCTGCTTCGCCACCGCGTCCACGTGCCTCATGGCTGACTGATATTCCGGGCTCGTAGCGAAACATCTCGCTGAAGTCCGTCACCAGATTTTCCTGCAGCTGTTGCGCGTCAATCACCGTTACCGTCGCGGGCGTGGTCAGCGCAGCCGTTGGCCGACGGGTGGCGGTGGTAACTATGGCTGGTAGTTCTGCTGCGTCGCCAGATAGTTTGGCGACCTCCTCTGTTTCGGCCTGAGCCGGTGTACGCGCTGGTATTTCTTGGGCGCATACCGCGCCGGCGGCTGCCCATATCTCCAGCATGGCTGTTTGAAGCCGCGTCAATCTAAATCTAAACATGGCCTCTCCATCTTTAGCAATTTGTGAAAACGGAATGTTATAACATCACATATTATTTTTTAGAATGAGGCAGAAAAAATGGGATGTGCTCGTGGCTCAAACAAAAAAAAACAGGGCAGGCGGCGAGCACTGCTTGCTGCGGTGCTGATCCTTGCGGCTGTCATAGCGCTGTGGCTGGCTTGGCGCACCTGGTTGGCACCGACGCGTGTGGCACTGGTGCAATATCCAGAATTCCAGGTGGCACGTCTGCTGAAAGCAAGCCCTGGCGCCTTTACGCGCATTGAAGTTTTACCCCTGGAACAGCTGGCGAAGGCGCGCAGCTATGACCTTGTGCTGGTCTTTGGACGTGGCTTGAAGCTTGACGATGCACAGGCGCAGCAGTTGCGTGCTGCTGCGCAGTCGGGAACGCCCGTCTATGTGGACGGCCCCACCAATCCGCAACATGACATGCTTACCACCCTGCAAGGGGCTGATCTTGATGCCATCACAGCCTATCTGCGCGACGGCGGACCTGTGAACTATGCGCGCTTGCAGACCTACGCACGCAGCGTGCTGGATGGAAAAAAACTGTTTGTGGACCAAGTACAGCCTGTTTTTCCGATTCCGCAGGATGTGTTCTTTCATCTGGACGACGACGCTATCTTCACCAATTACGCTGACCTTAAAGCGTGGCAGAGCAAACAGCAGGGCTGGAAAGCGGAGCGTCCCCGTCTGGCACTGCTGACCAGCGTGCCCGGTCCATTCAATGCCAATCGTGACCATGTAGATGCGGTTATCCGTGAATTCGAGGGTCGTGGTTTTGAGGTGGTGCCAATTTCTGCCGTGCGCAAGCGCCTTGAATTTCTCAAGGCAGCGGATCCTGCGGCAGTGGTGTACATGCCTCACGGGCGCTTGACACTCGGGCAGGCCGATGAAGCGCGGCAGTGGCTGCTTAAGCGCAATATTCCGCTTTTTGCGCCCGTCAGCGTCTTCACGCAAGAGAGTGAGTGGCTGGCTGAGCAGCGCAGCTTCGACGGTGGTCTGCTGACCATGTCGGTCACCTTGCCGGAACTTGATGGGGCGACTACACCCATGGCGATTGCCGCGCAGTTTCGTGATCAGGATGGTCTGCGCGTGTTTCAGGCCATGCCGCAGCGGCTTGAGCGCTTTGCCGATCTGGTGCAGCGCACCGTGGCGCTCAAGAGCAAGTCCAACGCCGACAAGAAGCTGGCCATTTACTACTACAAAGGCCCAGGCCAGAGCGCGCTGACAGCTGGTGACCTGGAGGTGGTGCCATCGCTTTATGCCTTGCTCAGGCGTCTGCGCGCCGAAGGCTACCGCGTGGAGGGGCTGCCCGCTAGCGAAGCCGGATTTGCTCAGTTGCTGCAGCAGCGAGGCCCCAACATTGCTGGCTATGCAAAGGGAGATTTCGCACGTTTCATGCAGGATGCAGATCCTGCCTGGGTGCAGGCAGAGCAGTTGAAAGGCTGGTGCGGCAAGCAGATCACGCAGCTTTTGTGCGATCAGGTGACGCAGCAGTTTGGCCCCGCCCCCGGCACTTACCTGAGTGACAGCGGCCGTGTGGCTGTGGCGCGTGTCTCCTTTGGCAACGTGGTGCTGTTGCCGCAGCCGTTGCCGGGTGTGGGCGACGACAACTTCAAGCTGGTGCACGGAACGAATCTTGCGCCGCCGTGGCCTTATGTGGCTTCGTATCTGTGGACACGCGAGGTTTTCGCTGCTGACGTGGTGATGCACTTCGGCACCCACGGCAGTCTGGAGTTCACGCCTTACAAGCAGGTGGCACTGTCCGACAAGGACTGGCCGGACGCATTGATCGGCAGCGTGCCACATCTTTATCTGTACACCATGGGCAATGTGGGGGAGGCCATGATTGCCAAGCGCCGCAGCTACGCGACCATTGTCTCGCACCTCACGCCACCCTTGCGTGAGGGCGGAGCGCAGTCGGGTTACAAGCAGCTGACAGACCTACTGCTGGCCTGGGAAGGCGCTGGCAGCCCGGCAGTCAAAAGCCAGTATGCGCAGGACATTCAAAAACAGGCCGTGGCATTTGGCTTGCACCGTGATCTGTCGCTCGATGAACAAAAGCCCTGGACGGACGCACAACTTGTGCAACTCACCGACCATATGGAGACGGTGGAGAGCGCACGTATCACGGCAGGCCTCTATACCCTGGGAACGCCCTATGTGAAGCAGGCGCAGCTCGATACTGCGCGGCTGATGGGTCAGGATGCGGTAGTGCAGGCGCTGGCCGAGCTTGATGTGGCGCGTGGTACGGTGCGGCGCGAGCAGTTGGAACATGCGGCGTGGCTTGCGCGCACCTACCAGCCGCGTGCGCAGACACTGATTGCGCAGGTTGAGCGCGGCGAGGCCGCTGATCGCGTTCTTGGCCAGGTGCTGCAGCCTGGTGAGCTGCAGCGTGCGCAGGCATGGGAGCAGGCACAACGGCGCCCGGGCGACGAAGAGCTGATACGTGGCCTGATCTCTATGGGAGAGGCCCGCCCCAAGGGGGCAGCAGCGCCTGATGCCACAGCCGATGACGCAACGCTGCGCCAGCATTTGGTGCGAGCTTTGGCGGATCCGAAAAAGCGCGAGTTTCTTGAAGGGCTGCGCTCTGACCAGAAGCTCAAGCATGCTCTGCGCGCGCTGGACCCAGAGGCGTTGAAGACCGCACGCACTGTTGCCAAGGCCATTCCTGCGATGGGGCAGGCCCTGGACATTGCGACGAGTGCAGACGTCAAGCCCCTATTGGCGGCCATGCAAGCTGAGCCTGTGCGGCAAAAGATATTCGCGTGGTTGGCTGACCCACAGTTGCAGTCGCGCATAGAGGCCGAGACAGGCCGTGTCATTGCTGCGCTGCTGGAGCAGGCCCGTGCGCACGAAGGCGCACTAGCTACTGCCGAAGCCACTGCCGATGCATCATCCGCAGCCCGGCGCGTGGCGGGCATGGCTGTGGCCGAGCAGGAAAAGTTGCTGGCTGCGCTGCGCTTTTGGCAGCAAGTTGAGCAGTTGCCCGAGCCCTGGACGTCGCGCAAAGAAAAAGTAATGGGTGCTGTTGCGCATCTCACGCTGGCGCTGGAGCGCGTGGCCAGCCAGCGCGATGAGGCGGAGCGACGTTTTGCCCAGGCCGTGCTCTCGCTGCAGGAGCGGCTGGTCGCCATACCGCATTACCGTGGTCAGCTGGCCGAAAGCCCCGCCCGTGAACTGGTCGCGCTGAGCAATGCGCTAGCCGGTGGTTTCACGCCACCATCGTCGGGCGGCGATCCGTTGATCAACCCGGCCTCGCTGCCCACGGGGCGCAATCTGTTTTCCATTGATGCGGAAAAAACCCCATCCGAGCAAGCGTGGACTGTGGGGCGACAACTGGCTGAGCAGATGCTGGCGCAGCACCGCGCAGCGCACGACGGACAATGGCCCAACAAGGTGGCCTTTACGCTGTGGGCGGGTGATTTCATCCATACCGAAGGCACGAGCGTGGCGCAGATTCTGTATCTGCTGGGCGTGGCTCCAGTGAGAGACCCATTTGGGCGCGTGTCTGGTCTGCGCCTGATACCGCGTGAGGAGCTGGGGCGTCCGCGCATTGACGTGGTGGTGCAGACCTCGGGCCAGTTGAGAGACCTCGCGGCTTCGCGCCTTTACCTCATCAACCAGGCCGTGACCATGGCGGCACAGGCGCGCGAAGAGGACAACGCCGTAGCGCAAGGGGTGCAGGCCGTGGAGCGTGCGCTCAAAGAACGCGGCGCATCGCCCGCAGATGCTCGCCGCTTTTCGGCAGTGCGCGTGTTTGGTGGCGTCAACGGCAATTACGGCACAGGCATCATGGGCATGGTGGAGGCAGGCGACCGCTGGCAAGAGCGCTCTGAAGTCGCCCAAACCTATATTGCCAACATGGGGGCTGCGTTTGGTGAGGGCGACCTGTGGGGGGCGTTCCAGGAGGGGGCCTTCGAGGCCGCGCTTGCGGGAACGCAAGCCGTGGTGCATCCGCTTGAATCCAATACCTGGGGGCCGATCTCCTTGGACCACGTTTATGAATTCATGGGGGGCCTGAATCTGGCTGTGCGGCAGGTGAGCGGCGAGGAGCCAGAGGCATATCTCAGTGACTATCGCAATGCCTCGCACCCCAGCGTGCGTCAAGCCAAGGCCGCGATTGCGGTGGAGGCTCGCTCCACGCTGCTCAACCCGGCCTATATTGAAACCATGACTCAGGGCGGTGCATCGTCGGCTGAAACCTTTGCCGAGACCTTCCGCAATCTGTATGGCTGGAATGTGATGAAGCCTGACGCCATTGCGCCCGAGACATGGGATGCGCTGCATGAAACCTATGTGCGTGATGCGCATGGACTGGGCGTGCAGCAGTTCTTTGAGCGCACGCAGCCCTACGCGTTGCAGGAGATGACAGCAGTGATGCTGGAGACTGCGCGCAAGGGCTACTGGCAACCCGGCGAGCAGCGTCTCAGCGAGGTGGCCCGTGTGCATGCCGATCTGGTCACGCGCTTTGGCGCGGCTGGTACGGGCTTTGTCAATGACAACCGGGCACTGCGCAGCTTCATTGCTGACAAGCTCGTGCCTGAAGCACGCAAGAGTTATGACGATGCGCTGCAGGCAGCCAATCGGGGTGAGGTGGTAGGCAGTGACAAGGCAACGGTGTTGCGTAAGGAAGGTGAGGCTGTCGCTAGCAAGGCGCCTTCATCTCAGGCTGGCGCTGAGCAGCGCAGGCCAGCGGCTGATGCGTCCCGCGCTGAGCCTTCGCTGGCGCTGCGCCCCAGCGCAGCCGCTTTGGCGGTGCTGGCTGCGGCCTTGCTGGTGCTGGTAGCGCTTGTGTGGTGGCTGCGTCGCCGCATCCAAGGAGCTAAGGCATGAATGTCGATGGCAGCATCTTGCTGCTGCTTGTGGCCTGTTGCATTGTGCTGTTTGCGTTGCAAGCGGCAGAGTGGGGGCGTGCGCATCAGTGTGGCGTGGCATTGGCGCTGGCTGTGGCGCTGCTCGCCTCTGGCGAGCTGGCCAGCCGCACCAGCGCCGCAGAAATTTTGCGCTGGGTTTCATCGTCGCAGCGCAGGCAGGATCTGGCTGCGTTACTGCTGGCGGAGGCGTTGCTGTTCGGCAGCCATGCCGTGCGGCTTGCGCAGGCGCAGGAAGCTGCGCTTTCAGGATGGTGGCGCAGGCTAGGCTGGCTGCCGCCGCCGTCGGCGCTGCTGTCGCTGTTCTTGGCCCAGGTGGCCGTGATGCTGCTGGTTGATGGCTGGGACTACGACACGCTGGCGTGGCTGTGCGGCGCAGGCTTTGCACTCTTGCTGTGCCTGGCTGTGGCGCTGCTTGGCTGGGCGCTGCCAGAGAGGCCATTGCGCTGCACCTTGCGCGTGGGATTGCACGCAGCCCAGGCTGTAGCTGCCTTGTGGCTGGCCCGGCCTGCCATGCAAGCGCTTGTAGATCAGGTGCCGTTGTGGGGCGGGCGACTTGTCTGGGTCGCTGTGATTGTGGCGGCGCTTGCTGCCGTGGGCTTGCTGATGCAACGCCTGCGTTGATTTATCTGGAAAAAACAACACGAATATGGAATCGTTGATACACACTCTCTCATGGATTTCGACCGCGCTGCAGGTGCCGGTGGTGGTTGCCATCCTCTATTTGCTTGCGCGCTGCCTGATAGCGTTGGGCGATTTCTTTGGCCGCTGGAGTGACCGTGTGCGGCGTGCTCATGCCACGGGCCTGAGCACGGGTGCCCTGGCCAATGTGCCCGCCCACGAGTTGCTGGATTTGCTGGCCCGCGCCAGTCCGCGCAAGGCTGATACGTTGCGCCAGGCGCTGGAGGCACTGCGCCAAGCGCCAACCGATATCACCTGGCATGAGCGCGTGCTCACAGAGTTCGAGCTTGCCATTGACCGCCGCCTTGCGTTATTCCGAACCATGACACGCATTGGTCCATTGCTGGGCCTGATGGGGACGTTGATCCCGCTTGGTCCTGCGCTGGTGGCTTTGGCGGGTGGTGATATCGCAGTGCTGGCGCGCAAGATGGAAGTGGCTTTTGCAACCACGGTTGTGGGACTGGTGATTGGTGCTATCGGATTTTTGTTGCACCAGGCGGCACAGCGCTGGGCAATGGATGATTTGTCACTGCTGGAGCTGGTGAGCGCGCGACTGCAAGGGCCTGCGCAGGCGGAGGCATCATGAGAAGGCGGCGCTCCCTGCTGCGCGGTGGCTTGAGCGTTGGCGCTGACAGCGATGACATGGACCCCATGGGCTTTCTGATCAACCTGTTTGACGTGGCGCTGGTGTTTGCTTTGGCGCTGATGATTGCGCTGGTGTCCAACCTGCGCATTGCCGACATGCTCACTGCCAAGGATTTCACGGTGGTCAAAAACCCAGGCCAGCCGAACATGGAAATCATCACCCGTGAAGGAGGCAAGGTCTCACGTTATGTGGCTGATGCCACCAAGGCAGATGCAACCAACCCGCAACAAGCCCGCCAGGGCCAACGTGTGGGCACGGCCTACCGATTGGAGAGTGGCGAAATCATCTACGTTCCAGATGATGTGGCACCCGGAAAGTGACGGTAAGCGCATTGCAGAAAGTGGGCATGGGCAGTGCAGTATCTGGCTGAGGTGTACTCACTCTTGCTGGGCATCCAAGTCTAGGCGGAAGATGTCGACAACGACAACTGCGTCATGCTGATCCATTCACTGTCTTTCCTGCCTTTTGTTGCGCATAGCCACGCCGTCATGCAAATGCGGCGCGACGGGGTGCGCAGGCAGGAAGATCGTCTCAAATTCGGTTGATGTCATAAAGCCTGCGGCCGCTGTGCGCTGGTTTTGCATGCAAGCTTTTCCAATTAAAGATACAAATAACGCTCAACCGTTTTAATCTAGTAGCCTTTTTCATCACTCATCAAGCCGTTGTCGCAGCGGCACATAAGCCATGACCATCTCTCAATCTGGCCCAGTCACGCGTCACCATGTTTCCCAGCGTTTTTCAGAAGCTGCCGTGCACAACGGTGTGGTCTATCTGGCTGGGCAGGTGCCCGAATCTCATCCGCACGGCGATATGCGTACGCAAACTGCCGAGGTGTTGGAGCGTGTGGAACGTTTGCTGGTTGAATGCGGCAGCAGCAAGGCGCATATTCTGTCGTGCCAGATTTTTATCAAGAACCCGTCGGACATCACAGTGATGAACGAGGTGTGGGATGCGTGGGTTGTGCCAGGTCACACGCCACCACGCTGCACAGTGGTGGCACCTATGGTGCGAGAACATTGGCTGATTGAGGTGGTGGTGATGGGCGCGCAAATCAGAGCGGCTTGATGCGTGCGGAAAGCGCGACAAGTGCGGAGCGTAAAAAGAACGCGCTGCGCAACCGCATTCGCCACGTTGCTTGTGTTGAGGCTGCGCTTTGCCTTGTACGGTGGGTCAAGACAAGAGGCACCTTTTGGGAAGATCAGTTCTTTGAGGCAAGGGCAGCGTTGAACTGGTCATACGCCAGCGATGCGGCAGCCAGGTCTTCCAAGGCACTGCCCACAGACTTAAAGAGAGTGATTTCATCGGCATTGCGTCTGCCGGGATGCTGGCTGCGGCACAGTTGCTCCAGTGTGGCAATCAGGCGCTCTTTGGCCCATGCGCCTTCTTCGATGGCGCTCAGCAGGTCACCGGCTTTGATCAAAGCTTCCGTGGTGTCTGCGAACACAGAAGCTTTGCGCAGACACTCACCATCGCTTTCGCGCATGGCTGGGGTGAAGCTGCCAATCAGGTCCAGGTGGCAGCCGGGCTGCAGCCATTCACCGCGGATGAGCGGCGCGGTCGAGAGGGTGGCGCAGCTGACGATGTCGGCACGGCGTACGGCGGCTTCCAGGTCGGGGGTATGCTGGGCATTCATGCCTTGGGCGCGCAGGCGCTCAACCAGTGCGTGCGCGCTGGCGGGGCTGCGGTTCCAGACTTCGATGCATTGAATGTCGCGCACGCAGCCGTAGGCCTGAGGCAGCAAACTGGCTACACGGCCAGTGCCAACCACCAGCAGATTCTGAGCATCAGGTCGGCTGAGCCAACGCGCAGCCAGGGCAGATGCTGCAGCCGTGCGCCGAGAGGTGATGGTGTCACCATCGAGCACGGCCAAAGGCTGGCCAGTGTTGGCGTTGTACAAGATGTATACCGAGTGCAGCCCCGGCAATCCATGAGCATGGTTGCCAGGGAAGATGGAGACTGTCTTGACCCCGAGGCGTTGGCCGGTTTGCCAGGCTGGCATGAGCAGCAAGATGCCATTGCTGTCAGGCGTACTCCCTGGGATGGCGTGGTTGTGGCGCAGCGGTACTTCGCAGCCTTGAACAAACATTTGTTCCATGGCATTGAGCAATGCGGGGAAGGGGAGGTGGTGTTCGGTATCGGTCTGGGAAATGATTTGCATGCAGGCGAAAAGTCAGTGAAACACAAAAGCTGCCTGCATGTTAGGCCAAGCATCTGTGTATCACCAAGGGGCGCAGCAGCTCAGGGCAGGATGGCCGAGGCTGTTGCCCATCAAATCACGGATTGATACCGCGGTGTCAGACGAAAAAAGCCAGGAGGAACGAGCTTCGGATTCAAAGAGGCTCAGGTTTGAGGGGGCATAGGCGGCCGCTTGTGCCCCCCGGAGCGGCCTGGAAAGCCTTCCGCTCTTCTGCCCTGGATTTCGCAGCTGGCAGCATCCAGGTTGGTACGAATGGTCAGTGTTTTGCTTGCCACCATCACGCCATCGACGCGGTGTACGTCAAACAGATAGGGCGCTTTATTGCTCTCGCCACCCATGACATTGTCGGTGTCCGAGGTGGTGTCGGGCTGTCCTTTTTGCATGTACAGGGGCTGTCTTGCAAAGATGGCTTGGTTCAATGCGTCGGGGAACAGCAATTGCGTGACGGCCCAGGCCTGAGCGCGGTCATCGGCGTTGTACTCGCCTTTCATGATGCGCAGATGCACATGGTTGGCGCGGCCTCGATACCAGCCGGGAAAGCAGGTGTCAAAACGCACCGTGCCTTGTGTGTCCGTGCGCTGATAGCCTCGAAAAAACTGCTGGCTGATATCCGCAGCGTTGTTATTGCACATTTGCACAATGTTGCCTGAGTAGCCTCCGGTGTGGTTGGTGTGCCAGATTTCGACAATCGCATCGCGTACGGGCTGGCACTGTGTATCAAGCACACGCAAGACCATGTGCAAAGGGAGTCCATCCCAGCCGTCACTGATGTTGACCCGCTGTGGTGATGTGGTGTGGCAAGGACCTATGGTGGCTTCGCAGCTTAGCTGGCACGAGCTGGTTGCCGCGTCAAATGGTTGGAAGGCACGGGCTGCAGCATTGATGGCCCGGGCGCCTCCCGTGGCCCATTGCGCAGACGCAAACTCCTCAGTCGTCGTGAGTGCACTGGCAACAGCGGAGGTGCGTGTGGCGCAAGCGCTTAAAGTGGCGATTAAAGGAGCACAGGCTACCGCCTGCACGACGCTGCGGCGACTGATGGTGGACGTTGCTTGTGAAGGAGCGGTGGTCATACAGCACCTTTGCGTGAATGTGGGCATGCACGCATCCTAGAGGGCTTGTACGCTGGGTGGCTGTAGGCAATGTTTAAGCTCTGCTGTGATGTGAAAGACCGCAAAGCGTTGCGCTAGGTGCTCGTGTACGGTAGGTCAAATGAAATCCCCGGATTGATGCTTCAAGCACGAGTGCAATAACCGGGGACGCTGACAGTCAGGCTGCAGGCCGGCGGTGAACGCTCAGACCACCAAAGCTTTGCTGCACGGGCATGATCTCGATGCTGTTCACATTCATGTGTTTGGGGGCCTGGGCAATCCAGAGCACGGTATTGGCAATATCTTCAGGGGTGATGAACTCCACGCCTTCGTAGACCTTGGCGGCTTTGGCATCGTCGCCAAAACGTACATTGGAAAACTCTGTGCCACCGCACAAGCCTGGCTCGATATTGCTGACGCGAATGGGTGTGCCAAACAAGTCGGTGCGCAGATTGCGGCTGAACTGTTTCACAAAGGCCTTGCTTGCGCCATACACATTGCCGCCGGCATAAGGCCAGTTACCGGCGGTAGAGCCGATGTTGATGATGTGACCGCGCTGGCGTTCCACCATCCCGGGCAGGATTGCGCGACTCATGTGAATCAGCCCCTTGCAGTTGGTATCAATCATGGTGTCCCACTGGGTCAGGTCCGCTTCTTGCGCAGGGCCCAGTCCTAATGCAAGACCAGCGTTGTTCACCAGAACATCCACTTCGGCCCAGTCCGCAGGCAGTTGCTCAGGCAGGGCAGCAACAGCTGCTGCATCGGTCACATCCAGCTCCAAGGGCAGTAGCTGCTCGCCCAGTTCCTGAGCAAGCACATTCAGCTTGTCTTTACGGCGTGCGGTAGCAATGACGCGGTGGCCTGCTTGAACAAAACTACGCGCCATGGCAGCGCCAAAACCAGCCGATGCGCCGGTGATAAGAACGATCATGAAAAGCCTCTCGGTGTTTTTAGGGGTCCACACACAGCAGTGTTGCGCAGCATTGTGGCGACAGGCAGTGTTTTAGGGCAAGTGCCGAGGCTTCTTGTTTGAAAGTGGCTCTTGCTTTGAGATTAGAAGTCTCAGCTTTGCGCATGGCTTGCTGCAGCTTCATGCGACATGTTGTGCCCTTGGTGCAGTCAGTCTTGCAGAGCACGAGATGTAAAAGCTGGATGCGATGGTTTTTCCAACTACTTCGGGTGCTGCTCTGTGCAACTGGAAGTGGCGGGTTACGTTCCACACATGTGTGGACATGAATATTTGGCTTGCTGCGCCATGGCTGAAGATGCAAGTCGTGATTGGCATTCGGACAGCCTCTTGTCCACAGACCATAGCGGTGTGCAGCTGTACTGTGTGCGGTTGCTCTAGGGTCGCGATGCAGTCATCCCTAAAGGCTTGCTTGTTGCTGCTGTGCATCATTGCAAAACGTTACAAATATAGTGTTCAGCTTCTGACAGCAAGGCTGCATCAGTCGCAGTTTTTACAGCCATGTTGACAAGAGTTTTCTACCAGTCTTTGCATTCTGCGATTTTCTCACTCCTGCTCCTGCACAAACTTCTGCACCAACGCCGGGGCTGGTATTGGGGGCAAATTTGCTTGTTTTGACGACTGAAGCTAACGCAGCTCCTTGAGTTTGTGAAATGAGGGTTTTCATTTGCATGTTTCATTGCGTAACAAGATTGAAAAATCTATAGCTATTTACTTAGGTAGCGTATAGATTGATAGCGATACGGGTTGTTATATTGATCGTCAACTAATGTGATCTGCGTTAACAAAGTACGCCGAGCTTCCTAGGTTGGGCAATTTCAAAGCGGATCAAGACAACAAGGGAGATGACGTGATAAAGGCACAGGGTGAATGCTGCACACAGCCGCAGCTCATGCTTTGGGAGGGAGTTTCGCCGCATGGGGTGAGTGCAGAGGGGAATGGCTGGTCCGAACAAATACGCCCAGGCGTGAATGTGCTGCTGGATGAAACGGGGGAGATAGCATCGCAGTGGCTGGCGGTATTAACTGGTTATGCAATGCCGCGATCCGGCAGGGTGGAATGTGCGGGGCTGAACACCCAGCGTGATACCGCTGCCTATCAGGCACAGGTGTACTGGCACAACCCGCGTCTTGAATTGCAAGATAGTGAAATATCTGCGCAGCAGTGGCTGCAGCAAGTTGCGCAGCGTTGGCCAACATGGAGTGATGGCGCTTGGAGCGAGCATTGCCAGGGGTTTGAGCTTGAAGAGCATTTAGCCAAACCGTTATGGCATCTTTCAACAGGCAGCTTGCGCAAGTTGGGCATTGCAGCCGGGCTGGCAAGTGGCGCACGGTTGACAGTGATTGAGGAGCCCGTTGCTGCTCTGGATAGCTCCAGCATTCGTTACCTGAGCAAGGCTCTGGATCGTCTTGGTGAGGAGCTGGCCAGTGCTCCTGAGTCTCCGCGCTGGATTATCGTGGCGCACTGGGAGCCTTTGGCTGGTGTGACCTGGGATGAAATACTGGCCCCGCCAGAGCTGCGGCTGGCCTGAGACAGCAGTCTGCCTCCGGAGGCATTGCTGTATCAGGCGGTGTTGTTGGGCAAGACATAGCCCAGGATGGTGATGAAGTGCAGCACGCTGCCACCCAGGACAAACAGATGCCAGATACCGTGGAAATGCCGTACGCGTCCATCAAAGACAAAGAACACTATGCCAATGGTGTAGAGCAGACCACCTGCAGCCAGCCAGATAAAACCTGCTGTGCCCAAAGCTTCTAGCAAGGGGCCGGTTGCCACCAAGACCACCCAGCCCATGACGGCGTAAATGACCAAAGACAGAACACGCGCCTCGCTTCGAGGCTTGATCTCTTGCAGCATGCCAAGCACGGCCAAGCCCCAGACCACGCCGAACAGGCTCCAGCCCCAGGCCCCACGCAGGCTGATCAGGCAAAACGGGGTATAGCTGCCTGCAATCATCAGGTAGATGCTCAGGTGATCAAACTTCTGCCAGAGCTTTTTGGCCTTGCCCCGCACGCTGTGGTAGGTGGTTGAAATGGCATAGAGCAGCACCATTGCCGCACCGTAGATGCTGACGCTGGTGATGGCCTGGGCATCCGCCCGCAGGCTGGCGACGATGATCAGCCACGTCGCACCTGTCAGTGCCAGCAAGGCTCCAACCAGATGTGACCAAGCGTTGAATCTTTCACCGTAGTACATGGCTCCAATATCAGGGTGTGCAGCGCACTTGCAATACAGAACATGGCAAGAAAAGATGTCAGCTATCAACGCACATAGAACTCAGTGAGCGCAAAAGTGCCTAAGTGGTGACATAACTTAGTTGGCCGCATCCCAGCAATAGTCAATGCTGAGACCCTGTTCTGTGGTCAGTGTGAAATGGTGTGCATCCGCAATATGAAGTGTGATGCGGTTTTCTGAAGCAGGTTCCCGTCCATCGTAGTAGCACCACTGCGTGAGTGCGCTGATGTCCCCGTCAGGCAGCTCGATCATCTGCGTCAGACAGGTGATGGCCGACGGGGTTTGCAAACCAGGATCGTCAAGAATAGGCAGTAATTCCAGTTGCGCCATGTCCGCAGGTGCAGGCCCTTCGGCCCGGTAATGACCAGCTTCCAGAGGTTCAGGCCAAAAACGCTCATCTACCCACTCAGCCTCTTGCAACACATAGTGGTTGGCGTTGCCTTGCTGGTCATAAAGCGTGAAGGCCTCATCGCCATGCACATCCAGCCAGAGCGTGTCTTCATGCACTGTGCCACTGCCATCATCCCAATCCAGTTGCCAGCATTGCAGCGTGTGCTCGCCTTGCTGCACGGTTGTGGTGGAGCGTACGAAACCCGATCTGCCATCACTTGCAAAGCCGGGTTTGCCAGCCCAGCGGCACAGAGCCAGCGGGTTTAACAGTGGCATGGCACAACAATCAGAAGTACAGCAGTAAGTGCCTGCGACCAGCTCTCCTGGCCATTGCACATGTTCGGGAGGCGTCGGTTCAGAGTCCAGCAGCAACCGCATGGCCGCAAAGTATTCAGGTGTCATGGCTACAGTTTAAGCAGGAGGCCTTCAACGGCCAGGCAACAAAAAGCCTGCGCAGGGCAGGCTAAATAGATCGCACTAATTATCAGGCTGGGTGGCTGTTTGGATAGCCGTAGTCGCTGGAATGGACTACATCGCAATCGCTATCAAATCACTTTCCACGCAGACGCCATTATCCAGGCTTGCTCGCACAACAAAGCCTTCGTCCAGAGCCACCAATTGTGCGCTTTCCACATTAAAGCCTTCGCTGTCTTGGCCATTTTTGAATGTGAAATAGCCGCGTACGGGCAGCTCTGCTGCGCATTCCATGTCAATGTCTGCATGTTGCTCGTTGAGCCATTGGCGCGCTGATTGCAGGGTGGCTGCAACGGGCAGACACTCGGTGCAGATATCGATGTGGGCGGTACGGACAATATCGTCACCGCTCAGGCCATCGAACTCACCGATGGTAAAGAATGCAACTTCAAAGCTTTGCTGGCTCATGGTTCAGTAGGTTTGCTATCAAAAAGATTGCATTGTGCGTACTTGTAAAAACGCTTTCATCTCGTGGGTTATCTTGGCATCAGCAGCAGCAACGAAGCCCAGCAAGGCTGGGCCTCAAGGTAAAGTGATTGCTACGGTTATTGCGGCTGCGCGTGGAAAGCCTTGTTGGCAATCTTCCAGCCTTGCTCGGTTTTGAGCAGTACAAAGTAGTCGGTGAACGTGACGTTGCCGTGCATCAGCGTAACTTTGGCCATGGCCGATGTCCCGGTGATGTCGATCCAGTCGATGCTGCGACGGCGTGTTGATTCATCGGGGGCTGGGGTGTTTTTGAAGCGTTGGCAGTAAAAGTCCAAATCCCAGGAGGTGAGTGGACCTTCGCGCACGCTTTCCAGGCGCGCACTGGGCAAGAAGGCTGCACGCATGTGTTCGGCACTGTCTTCTGCATGGCCGCGCATATAAAGTTCAAGGGGAATGCGGACGGCGCTTTCTTCGGGGTGGTTGGTCAGCAAGTGATGGCTCCTGTGGTTAGAGTGCAATTGGCAGTCGCATGCTAGCGGTGACTGCTACCTGGATTGCACGTGCTGAGGTCACAGGTGTTTCACAAGTCGGGAGCACCAAAACAAAAGCCCCGGGACAAGGCACGGGGCTTGACAGGAACCGGTGCTGCCACCGGTATTTTGGTGAATTAAGCGCCCAGCTTCAGTGTGCCCTTCATGATGAAGGAGTGGCCAGGGAAAGAACAGAAGTAGGTGTAGTCAGTACCAGCCTTGAGCTTGGCTACGTCAATTGCCACGCTGGTGGACTCACCACCACCGATCACCTTGGTGTGCGCCAGTACGCGGCTATCGCCGGCCTTCACGTAATCAGCAGCAGCGCCAGCTTTCATACCGTCTGCAGCAGTGGCAGTGGCATCAGCTGCTGTGGTCAGCACAAAGTTGTGGCCCATGGAGGACTTGGGCATCTTGCCCACGTGCTTCAGAGTCACGGTGTAGCTCTTGCAAGACTTGGGCACTTCAATGCTCTTCACATTGAATTGCATTTGGTCGTTACCTTCCACGGTAATCGCGCAATCGGCAGCCATAGCAGGGGCGGCAAAGCCACCAGCAGCCAGCAGAGCGAGCGTCATCAGAGTCTTTTTCATAGCGCAAATCCTTCCGAATGAATCAATTTTGTGAAGTGTGAGGTGCTTGGTATTGAAGTTGTAGCCAAGCTTAGAACCGGTCTAAATGTCCAGTTGGACGATATTGTGATCCTGAAATTTCAGAATTCTGTGAAATTTGAGGGTTCCTGCGGTGGTTGAAGCGCTTTTTGCATGAATGCATGATGCGGATCAATAAATCTACCTGCTAAGGGCAGAATCAAGCCATCAGATTACCGAAAAAAGTAGCAGAAAAGTATTATTTTTATGGGATTTTGTAATCATTTTCTAATGAAAACTATTCCTGATAAAGATAATTTGCTCTTCTTTTTGAAGGGTTATCAGACCTATACGGTTTCTGATTTGATGGCCATCGGTGCTGTTGCCCGCAACAGAGCCAAAGAGCGGATACGAGCTTGCGCACGCTGCAGGTCAAAATGCTTGGCATCAAAGTCTGCAGGAAGATGTTGGTAGGCGGTGCGAAGCCCTTCTGGCTGATCTGGGTTTTGCAAAGCCGTCACCCATTCGGTAAATGCAGTAACGCCAGCGCAGTCTTCGGGTGGGCAGGCATTGCGGCCACCTATGCACATGGGCAGGCTGTGCAGTGCTTCTGCGCTGCCAATGCGTGCAATGGCTTCGAGCTTGATGCGGTGTGCCCAGTTGGTATTCATGTTGTAGACATAACGCACAGCCAGCGTTTGCCCCTGCAGCAATTGACCCAGGCTGTAGCGGCGAGCATCCATGGTGGGATCTTCTGGCATATCTGCGTTGGGTTGTCCGTATTGCTGGCCAGCAATTTCAAAAATGTAGCTGTGGCGGTTTTGCCAGCCCATTACAGCTTGAATGGCCCGGTGCAATTGCGCGAGAGTCATGGAGTCTGCAACGATCAGGCGGCGCCACACGGCAGGCTTTGTTTCACACAGTTGAATATGCAACTGGTAGCTGTTGCGGGTTTTGGTCATGGATGAGTCTCCTCCCAGGTGCAATCACAAATCTGCGGTGTTCGCAGTTATTCATGGGCTTTGTAGCGCAGGTGCATTCAACATGTGGTGCATGCGGGTAAGTACTGGCATATGCATTGCAGGGTTTTTCGTGCATAGACTGGTCACATTCGCAATTTGTGCTTGCCACAAAAAAGGCACCCAAAGGTGCCTTGACAATGATGTGTGTCTCCGCGTGACGTTAGTCCACGCTGGCGCCAGACGCTTTCACCACAGATTCGTACTTGGCACGTTCGGCAGCCATGAAGTCGTCGAACTGCTTGGATGTAGTGGGGAAGGGCTCCGCCTGTAAAGTCGCAAAGCGTTTTTGCGTTTCAGGATCTCGCAGCGCATCTGCAAAAGCATTGCTCAATTTCTCGACAACCTCGGCAGGTGTACCAGCAGGTGCGACCAAGCCCCACCATGTATCAATGGAGAAGCCCTTGATGTGCTGGGAGAGTGGGGGGACACCGGGCAGCAAGCTGCTTTCATTCAGGCTGGTGACAGCCAGAGCCTTGAGCTTGCCTGATCTGATGTTGGCAGAAGCTGCCGCCAGGTTGTCGATATTGAAATCCACCTCACCAGACAGCAGTGCAAGTTGTGCAGGGTTGGCGCCACGATAGGGGATGTGTACAGCCGTGAAACTCAAGCCTTGTTTGAACATTTCACCTGCCAGGTGACCCGCGCTGCCGTTGCCGCCACTGCCATAGCTGAGCTTGCCTGGATTGGCTTTACCGTAAGCAACGAGGTCAGCGACGGAGCTGATGTGCAGTTCTTTGGCACGATCGGCATTCATGACCAATACGTTGGGCACGCGCACCATCTGGGTCAGACCCACGAAATCCTTGCCCGCGTCAAAAGGCAGTTTTTTGTACAGCCAGGGGTTGACGGCGTGGGTGGCAACGGCTGCCAAGCCGATGGTTTTGCCATCGGGAGCTGCTTTAGCAATCGCGTCGACGCCAATATTTCCACCTGCGCCGGGTTTGTTTTCAACAATCACTGTACCCAGGGTATCGCGCACACGTTCAGCCAGAGCGCGGGATGTCACATCCAGTGGGCCACCGGGTGCATAAGGCACGATTAGGCGGATAGGCTGCTCTGCAGCTTGGGCCAGTGGGGATGCCAGTGCAGCTGCAAAGGCTACGGAGGACAGCAGGATGTTTCGACGATTCATGCGGGATATTGTGCAAGATTCGTGTGTACTCACCTTTGTCGGTATCAAGCTTTGATTTTTGTTGCGCAAATGAAACCAATGTTTGTGGATTATGTTGCTTGAATCTTGCGTGTGCAGTTTTGGTGCGCTCTACACCTAAGCCCAGTTGCTGTCCAGCAGAGGGTTTTGCAAATTGGCATAAAAAAAGCCGCGCAAGGCGGCTTGGGGTTAAGAAGGCAATTGTTTTACTTGTCGGCAGCGCTGGTGAACGCATCTGCAAAAAAGGCTTCCTCAGGCAGCATGCGCTGGCTGATGTAGCTGCTACGGGCTGAATCCACCACGATGGGGGCTCCACAGGCGTAGACCTCGTGGCCCGACAGATCTGCAAAATCATCCAGCACGGCCTGGTGAACATAACCGGTACGCCCGGTCCAGTTGTCTTCGGGTTGCGCATCTGAGACCACGGGCACGTAGGTCAGTTGCGGCATGCGGGCAGCCAGCTCCTTGATCCATGCATCGCTGTAAAGGTCTTCTGGACGGCGGCCACCCCAGTAAAGACTGACCGGACGTGTAATCCCCTGGTGCTGCATGTGGGTGAGCAAGGCCTGGATCGGCGCGAAACCAGTGCCCGAAGCCAGAAACACCAGTGGCTTGTCTGAATCTTCGCGCAGGAAGAAAGAACCAAAAGGTCCTTCAGCACGCAGAATTTCTTTTTCTTTCAAGGCTCCGAATACATGGTCGGTAAACAAGCCTCCCGGCATATGGCGGATGTGCAGTTCAATGCCTGGCGCAGTTTCCTGAACATGAGGCGCGGTGGCAATGGAGTAGGCGCGACGGGAGCCATCACGCAAGATGAATTCGATGTACTGGCCAGCCAAGTACTTGAAAACATTGTTGGCGGGTAGTTGCAGTTGCACGCGCATGACGTCGTGCGAGAGTTTTTCCAACGCTCCGACGCGAACAGGCATCTTCTTGATGGGGGGGGCGCTGGCATCTGTGACCTGGCGCGACTCCAGCACCACATCGGTATGGGCGGTGGCACGGCATGTCAGCACATAACCATTTTCCAGCTCTTGAGGCGACAAGGCCTTGTCAGAATAGGAGTCATGGGTCACGTCGCCACTGATTTTTTTGCACTTGCACGAGCCACAGGCCCCGTCTTTGCAGCCATAGGGCAAACCCACACCGGCATTGATTGCGGCGGCCAGAATGGTCTCGCTTTCAGCAGCGGCAAACTGGCGTCCGCTGGGCTGAACGGTGATTTGGAAGGCGGAGGCGGTCATCTTCTAGCTATCCTTGACGTTTTGCATGGTCTGCACTGCTTGCCGGTACAAAGGCAATGGGCCGCTTGCGGCGGCCCGGTGCATGACAGTATTCAATGGGGACATTCGATTTTGCCTGTAAACCAATTCCCACATCGTGCCTTGCCAGCACGATTCCGGCGTACCCGCGTGTTGATTGTTGGCTGTGGCGATATTGGCTTGCGTGTGGCGCTGAGCTTGCGCCGAGGCGATAGCCTGACGAGGGAGCACGGCCCTCGCGTGTTGGCGCTCACATCCTCTGCAAATAGAGCACCGCTGTTACAGCAGCACGGTATTTTGCCGTTGCTCGGCAACTTGGATGATGTGCGCAGTTTGCGGCGTTTGCGTGGTGTGGCGCAGCGAGTGATTCACATGGCGCCACCTCCGCCCCAGGGAACGGAAGATCGTCGCACTGCACATTTGCTCCAGGTACTGCGTCAGGGGGCTGCGCCGCACAGCCTGGTCTATGGTTCCACGACCGGGGTGTATGGCCACTGCAATGGTGAATGGGTGGCGGAAACACGCGCGGTCCATCCCTTAACTGATCGTGCGCACCGTCGTGTGGATGCGGAGCAACGCTTGCTGCGAGCGGGAAAAGCCCGCAGCATGCGCATACACATTTTGCGAATTCCGGGCATTTATGCGCCGAACCGCGAAGGAGGAACGCCACGAGCAAGGCTGCTCAAGGGCTTGCCGGTGCTGCAAGCAGCAGACGATGTTTTCACCAACCATATCCACGCTGATGATTTGGCGCTGATCACGGTGGCTGCAATGTGGCGTGGCAAAGCGCAACGCATCTACCACGCCAGTGATGACACCCAACTGCGTATGGGAGACTACTTTGACTTGGCTGCGGACTTGTATGGACTTCCACGACCAGAGCGCATATCACTTGCCCAAGCTCAACAGCGCTTGCCGCCTGTGATGCTGAGTTTCATGAGCGAATCGCGCCGCATGCGCAATCAGCGCATCAAAAAAGAACTGAGGGTGCAGTTGCGCCAGCCCACTGTGCATGAAGGCTTGCGCGCCTGACGGCACAAGAACGCACCACACTTATGGGCGGCTCCATGTGTTGCCTTTGCCGTCATAGCAGCGGAATACATTGCAATTGAAGTTGCCGGCAGGTTGCTCAGGCTTGGGTGGTGGCTTGGTGTGTGGTGGTGGCTTGGTGTGTGGTGGTGGGCGCAAATGGGGACGGTGTGGTGGGTACAGCGGCCCATAGATGGGGATACGAGGGGTGGAAGTGTCCGGCACCTGAACAATCACCGGCGCAGGCGCTGGGCGCCTTGCGGCTTCAGCAGCAGCGCGCGCCGCATCGGCTTGCTGTTGCGCAGCCTCACGCTCTGCTTGCAACAGCTGGTCTGCCCGTTGGCGCTCCAGCGCTTGTTGGTAGCGTGCTTCTTGGGCCGCCTTTTCTTCGGCGCTCGGCGCAGGGACGACTTCCCGACCTCGCTGGTTGCTGGGGCAACTGCCATCGGTGAAAGTGATGTGTCCCTGATCATCCTCGCAGCGCAGGACTTGCGTGTAAGCACAATAGGGCGCGAGCGCCAAAGCAAGGAGCAACGCAAAGAAGTAGCGGTGGTGGCGCATTGCTGCAAATTCCGTAAAGGCAGTTTCAAGCACTTTCTACCTCCAGTGTGAACATGCATGGCACAAGGGCTGTTACCTTAGTCAATTACCTGAACCGCTGGGGTAGGGCCAATGGTATCTTTGTGCGATCAGAGAGTCGTTTTTTTATTTTTGCTGTGATGCAGCATAAGCCTACAACAGCAAGGAGTTTGCGAATGGCAGACAAACCGAGCGCCAGCAATCCTGTCCAACGTGAGTCCCGTGTCGAACACGGCAAACGGAAAGTTTCCGAAGGTGATATTGCGGCGGGTGGTGATCTGCAATCCATTGAGAAGTTTGTGGTGGGTCAAGCCACGCAGGCAGCGCAAAAACGGCGTGTTGCGGCAGTCATGGACGTGCTTGATCAGCCTGGTAGCGACAAGGACCGTGCCAAAGCGCTGCGTGCCTTGCTGGAGGGCTCGGATCCTGACGATCAGAAAGCACTGCGCCGAGCGTTGAACAAGCTTGATGGCAGCAAGCGAGAGCCAAAGCCCAATCCGGATGAGGAGTTGAGCAAGGATTGGAAGGATGGCGGCTATCCATACGCCAACTTGATGCGCCGCACGGTGTATGAAAAAGAGAAGTTCCGGCTGCAGGTGGAGTTGCTCAAGCTGCAAGCCTGGGTCAAGGAAACTGGACAGCGCGTGTGCATCATCTTCGAAGGGCGTGATGCGGCAGGCAAGGGCGGCACCATCAAACGCTTCATGGAGCACTTGAATCCACGCGGTGCGCGTGTTGTGGCGCTGGAAAAACCAAGTACCACCGAACAGGGGCAATGGTACTTTCAACGGTATGTGCAGCACCTGCCGACAGCCGGAGAGATCGTGCTGTTTGACCGCAGCTGGTACAACCGTGCCGGCGTGGAACGTGTGATGGGCTTTTGTACCGAAGCGCAGTACCGCCAGTTTATGCAGGACGCGCCACAGTTTGAGCGAATGCTGGTCAACAGTGGCGTGCATGTCATCAAATTCTGGTTCAGCGTCAGTCGCAAAGAGCAGCGCCGCCGCTTCAAGGAACGAGAAACCCACCCTCTCAAGCAGTGGAAGCTATCTCCCATTGACCAGGCATCGCTGGACAAATGGGATGAATACACGCGGGCCAAGGAGGCGATGTTCTTTGAAACCGATACGGCAGATTCCCCCTGGACTGTTGTCAAAAGCGACTGCAAGAAGCGTGCGCGCTTGAACGCAATTCGTTATGTGCTGCACAGATTGCCCTACAAAAACCGAGACATGGGGAAAATCGGGCGGCTGGACTCGCTGATCGTTGGACGGGCTGCTGCCATCTATGAGCGCGGTGAAAAGTCCGAACCCAGTACTGAGTGACGCCTTACGAATTGCTGTAACTGCGCTTAAACGCCTTAACGCTTTAACAGTTGAGCGTGCGGCACGAAAGGCAGATGCAAGCGCATCTGCCTTTTTTGCTTATCGGCTAAGTCTGGGTACCGCGAACCACGCTGAGGTAAGCCTGCAATTCCTGTATAGCTTGGCGCACTTTGGCAGGCTGCGCATCGCGCTGAGGCGTAACGGCCCAGATACTCAGCTGGCCGACATCCCATTGCGGCAGCAAACGTACCAGGGTGCCTTGCTGTACCGCGCTGGCAGCATCCAGGGCCGAGAGTAGGGCAACACCTAGCCCAGCCTCGCACAGTTGCTGCACAGCACCCTGGTGGTTGCTGACGATGTGGGCTGGGGTCTGCAAGGCATAGGTTTCGCCCGTTTCGACATGCTGTGCTTGTACATGGATATCTGCATGATCATGACGATTGAGTGTCAGCCATGCGGCCTGTGCCAATTGTGCTGGGTGCAGGGGCATCGCACTCTGTGCTTGTATCCATTGGGGGGCAGCGCATAACCAGTTCGGTGTGCTGGCCAGCTTACGTGCGACCCAGTTGGAATCGGCCAGGGGACCAAAGCGTAGTGCCAGATCCACACGGGCCTGGATCAGGTCAATGGGCGCATCATCCAGCAGCAGGCGCAGCCGCAATTGTGGAAAGCGTGCCAGCCATGCGCCCAGCGCAGGGCCTGCATGGCGGGCAAACCCAACTGGAGCGGCAAGGCGAAGCTCACCACTGGGGTCTTGCTGTTCAGCCGCCAACTCGGCACGTGCCCGATCAGCTGCGGCTGTCAGGGTGGCGCATTGCGCATAAAAGCGCTGGCCTGCATCGGTCAGTGCAATTTGCCGAGTTGATCGGTGCAGCAGCGTGACCTGGCTTTCGCGCTCCAGCTGGCGGATATGCTGGCTTACAGCCGATGGACTCATGCCCAATATTCGGGCAGCGGCAGTCATTGAGCCATGCTGCACCACGGCAGCAAATACTGCCATACGTTTGAGATCATCCATCATTCGATTATGAAGTGTAGCTTCAAAGTGTTGGTGGAAATCGCATGTTTCATGAGGAGGTGAAACACTTAAGCTCAATGCATTGATTTCAAACACACAAGGAGTTCGCTATGCAAGTCGCTTTGATTGGTGCCACAGGTTTTGTCGGTGCAGCCCTGCTGCAGGAGTTGCTGCAACGCGGCCACACGGTGGTGGCTTTGGTGCGTGATTCGTCCAAGCTGCCTGCTCAGCCCGGATTGACCGTGGTGCAGGCGGATGTCATGGATGCAACTGCGGTTGAGCGAGGCGTGCGCGGCAGCCAGGCGGTGATCAGTGCCTATAACGCGGGCTGGAGCAATCCGAATATTTATGATGACTTCATGCGTGGTTCCCGGGCGATTGTGCAAGGCACGAAAGCAGCAGGCGTGCAGCGTTACTTGGTGGTGGGCGGTGCAGGCAGCTTGTACGCAGAGCCTGGTGTACAGATTGTGGATACCCCATCCTTCCCCAAAGCGATTTATGCAGGTGCTTCGGCAGCGCGAGACATGCTCGCGGAGTTGCAGCAGGAAAGCGCTTTGGATTGGACATTGCTCAGTCCTGCTGTAGGTTTTCATGCGGGATCTGCGGCGCAAGCCAAAGGCCGCACAGGCCACTATCGCACGGGCAGCGATATGCCTTTGATGCAGGTTGATGGTCAGCCGGGAGATATTTCTGTACAGGATCTGGCGGTGGCTATGGTGGATGCCTTGGAGCAGCAGCTACATCTGCGCAAGCGTTTTACTGTCGCTTATTGAGAGCCATGAGTCTGCAGCGGTTGGGCTTTGAAGACCTTGTCTTTGAAATGCTGGTGATGGAGCAACTATTGCGACCAGTACAGGCCATCCCAGCAGGCTGCAGACTGGCGTCATTTCCTTAAAAGTTTTTTTATGCTGAATCGTCGTAATTTTCTTCAAATAAGTTCCCTTGCTATGGCGGCAACGACCACAGGATGGCAGGTAGCGCTTGCGGCTGAAAGTGGCAACATTGCGGCCTACGGTTTGCAATGGACCCATTTTCCTGCCGATGAGAGCGGTTTTTCCCGCGCACCAGTGTTGCTCAGTGCCGGTCATGAAGCGGTATTGGTTGATGGTGGCTTTACCTTGTCGGATGGCAGAGTTGTGGCCCAGGCAATTGCAGCTACGGGAAAGACACTTAAAGCGATCTATATCAGTCAAAGCGATCCCGACTATTACTTTGGTCTGGCGCCCATCCGTGAAGATTTTCCACAGGCGCGTATTCTTGCTGCACCTGAGACGGTGGCTGCAATCAATGCCAATGTGGACAAAAAACTCGCTGTCTGGGGGCCTCAGCTCAAGGCCAACGGGCCGCAAAAGCGTTCGGATGTGGTGTTTGCACAGCCTTACATCGAACCTGAGCTGACGTTACAAGGGCACCGTATCGAGATCGTGCCTGCACAAGGCATGCAAAACCGACGTTATCTGTGGGTGCCTTCGCTTCGGGCCATTGTGGGCGGAGTGCTGGTGTTCTCGGATCTGCACGTCTGGATAGCAGACACCCCCAGTGCCGATGCACGCAAGGCCTGGCGCGAGAATCTGGATGCCATGCTGGCCCGCAATCCTGCTTTGGTGGTACCCGGTCATATGGGGCCAAAGGCGACCATGGATGCCTCGGCCATCCGATTTACACGCGATTATCTGCAGGCCTTTGAAGAGGAGCTGAATCAGTCAAAGGACAGTGCTCAATTGATTGCGCGGATGTTGCAACGTTATCCGGATCTGCCAAGCCAGACATCGCTGGAGCTTGGCGCCAAAGTGGCGTTAGGGGAAATGGCCTGGGGCTGAACATGGAAGCGCGCGCCAGTGCTCCAACATTTTTGCGCAAGGGCTAGACTTTGCGGCTGCTTTGTCACCGCAATCCATGCACGCAGCGATGGCGTGCATTTTCTTTTCTGGTCACTTGAATGTCTTCCCCTGATTCTTCTGCTTCCGATTTTCGCGCCTGGTTGAGTGTCTTTGCGCTGGCCATGGGGGCCTTTATCTTCAATACCAGTGAATTTGTTCCAGTGGGCATGCTCAGTGATATTGGTGCCAGTTTTGCCATGCCGGCCGAGCATGTGGGCCTGATGTTGACCATTTACGCCTGGGTGGTTGCGCTGGCATCGTTGCCGTTCATGCTGCTCACGCGCAAGATCGAACGCCGCAAGCTGTTGATGGTGGTGTTTGCGCTGTTCATCGTCAGTCATGTCGCTTCGGGTCTGGCCACGAGCTTTGAACTTCTGGTGGCAAGCCGCATGGGGGTGGCGCTGTCACATGCGGTGTTTTGGTCCATCACGGCAGCACTGGCTGTGCGTCTGGCACCAGCAGGCAAGAAGGCGCAAGCGTTGGGCCTGCTGGCGACCGGAACAACTCTGGCCATGGTGATGGGGATTCCTTTGGGGCGTGTTGTGGGTGACTGGCTCGGCTGGCGCACGACGTTTTGGGCCATTGGCGCGATTGCTGTGGTTGTGATGCTGGCTTTGGCACGATTACTGCCCTTGCTGCCCAGCGCCAATGCAGGTTCAGCCTCCAGCATTCCCGTGTTGTTGCGTCGTCCTGCATTGATGGCAATTTATGCCTTGCTGGTGGTGGTGGTGACCGCGCAGTTCACCGTCTACAGCTATATCGAGCCTTTTGTGCAAGTGGTGGCAGGTTTGGATGCTCATGTCACCACTGTGGTGCTGCTGCTGTTTGGCGGCATGGGCATTGTCGGCAGTGTTTTGTTCGGCACCTACAGTGCTCGCTATCCTCAAAGTTTTTTGCTTTTATCGAATGCTGCGTTGGCAAGTAGCCTGCTGATGTTGCTGCCCGCCAGTCAAAGTGCCTGGTTGCTGTATGGCGTGTGTGTGGTCTGGGGCACGGCCTTGATGTGCATGGTACTGACCATGCAAGCCAAGGTGCTGTCGCTGGCCCACGATGCCACGGATGTGGCCATGTCACTTTTCTCGGGAATTTTCAATATTGGTATTGGTGCGGGGGCCCTGCTGGGCAGCCAGGTGAGTTTGCACAGCGGCATGGCCAACATTGGTTGGGTGGGGGGCGCGTTGGCAATGCTGGCTTTGGGTTGGTGCGCCTTTGCGCAACGCAGATGGGGCGCAGTATTGAAACCTTGATGGATACAGGCAAAACACAGGCAAAGTCTTGGCACACTCAAATACAATATGGAATGCGAATAATTCTCATATAATTTAAAAAAGCAGCCAGCTACCCCAGATCCTCTCTCAGGACCAGGTTCGCCAGCCCAAAGCACTTTGAGCGAACTTTGAATGAGAGAGAGCAAGACATGACGTATTTGTGGGGGAGGTTGTGCCCGGTTGCACAGGCGACTTTATGGAGCAGTTTGTGCGCGGTGTCTGCTTATGCTGCAGAGCCGCAACTGCCGCTGACAACGGTGTCCGAGCAGGCAGTTGAGGAGGGTTTGAAACCCGAGCAGGCTAGCTATGCCACCGAGGTTGTGAATCGTGCACAGCTGGAGCGGCAGCAAGTGCTGGACATACGCGATGCCACGCACGACATGATCAATGTGGAGGTGCCACGTACGGCCCGGCGTGGCACTGGAATAGGAGGTACGGCAGGGCGCGAGGCTAATACCGGGTTTGAAATACGTGGTCTGGGTGGCAATCGGGTGCTGACCTTGATTGATGGTATTGCACAGCCAGAGGCCGACAGCTTCATGAACAGTCACAGTTTTGGGCGTGACTACGTGGATCCGCTCACATTGGCTGCAATTGAAGTGCACAAAGGTGCCAGCGGCGTTGAAATGCCGGCCGGCGGTATAGCGGGCGCGGTCAATCTGCGTACCTTGTCCCCGGCAGATTTGCTGGTGGATGGCAAAACTTTGGCTGGCCGTGCGTTGCTGGGCTGGCGCAGTGAAAGCCAGGGCAAAACGGTAGGGCTGGCACTGGCAGGCAAAGCGGCGCAGCAATGGCAATGGCTGCTGTCACTCAACGGTGACTGGAGCGATGAGGTCGAAACCATGGGCCATGTAGGGGGCACAGGTTTACGCAGAACCCGAGCGAATCCGGAAGACAACCGACGCCATTCGGCACTGGCCAAACTGGTGTTCAAACCCGATGCGCAGCAAACCCATGTGCTGACGGTGGAGCACCGCCGTCAAAGCACAGACGTGAACAATCTGCATGACTTCGACAATGGCAGCACGCGTAGCCACACTGAGGACAACAGCAATCGACGCTCACGCATTTCGCTGCGTTCGGACTTTGTAGTGGGCAGCGCGTTAGCTGACGCGCTGCGCAGTTATCTGGCTTGGCAGGACAGCAGCAACGAGCAGACGTTGGCACTGGATACCACAACGGTCAACGGCTGGCGCCTGCGTGATCACAGCTATGACGAGCGCTTGTGGCAAGCAGGTGTGCAAGCGCGCAAGCAACTGGGGCTGCACCATCTGCTGTACGGTGCAGATGTGACGCGTACCGAGAGCGAGACAAGCAGTCTGTCTACTGACAGAGGGATCACGACGCCGGTACCCAAAGGCCCGGACTCGCGCACCACACGCTGGGGTGTTTATGTGCAAGACAGCATGGAAGTTGGCGCATGGACCATCCTGCCAGGCTTGCGCTATGAGTCGGTCAAGATCCGCCCCGATACAGGCAGTATTGACATGGGGGCTTCAGGAGCAAGCCCTGTGCGCAAAAGCTTTGACGCTTGGCTGCCACAGCTGGGAGCGCAGTGGCAGTTACAGCCCCAGTTACAGGTGTTTGCGCATTACCAGCGCGGCTTTCGAGCGCCCACCTCGGGGGAGCTCAACAACTTCTTCGGCAACATCACCCCGTATTACGGTTACTACATCCTGCCCAATCCCGATTTGAAGGCCGAAACCAGCCACAACTTTGAGCTAGGGCTGCGTGATACGCATGGTGCGACGCAATGGGAAGTTACCGCTTTTCATGCACGTTACCGCAACTTCATTGAACGCTATGCCACAGCTGGGAGCATGGGGACACGTCCTGTAGTGAGCTTGCAGCAGTCGCGCAATCAGGCCAAGGCCAAGATTCACGGTATTGAACTGCGAGGCAAGACGGAGCTGGGCCAATCCTGGGGTGGAACATGGCAAGTTCGTGGAGGCTATGGCTACACCAAGGGCACAGGAGAAAACGGCGAAGGGCTGGAGAGCATTTCGCCGCACCAGTTCAAGCTGGGTCTGGGGCAAAGCGCAGCGCGCTGGAACTGGGAGTTGGCCGCCACTTATAGCGCAGCCAAGCAACGCGGTGATTTGCCCAAAGACAGCAGCAGCGTGTTTGTCAGTCCATCGCACACAGTGCTGGATTTGAGTGCTCAGCTGCAGTTGCGCAAAGGTATGCGCCTGAATGTCGGATTGTTCAACCTGACGGACAAAAAGTACTGGAACTGGTCGGACGTAAGTGGCGTGACAGCGGCAAGCGAGTTGGCAGCCATCGACGCTTACAGCCAGCCAGGGCGCAACCTGCGCATTTCGCTGGTTGCGGATTTCTGAACGTGATCATCAAGCCGCCCGCAAGTGCCAATGGGATTTTTGGGCAATTGGGGGGGCTTGTGCTTTTCTGCTCACACCTATGAATAGGAGCTATGCAATGAATGCCGTGGTTGATTCTTTCCTGGCTGATCAGGCAGCCATCCGCACTGCTTTTGCGGAAGCCCGTGCCAAAGGGTTGCGAGCCAAGGATGCCGCTGAATCCATTGGTTTTTCAGAGGGTGCGGTTGTCGCAGCGCATGCTGCCGCAGCGCACAGCTTACCCATGCAGGCACAGACCTTGAGTGCGCAGTGGTTTGACATCCTGAGTGCTTTGAAACCCTGTGGCAGGGTGATGGCTCTGACACGCAACGAAGCCGTGGTGCACGAGAAAGACGGCATTTACCAGGGTTTTAGCAAAGAGGGACCAGTTGCACTGTGCAACAACGAGGATATTGATTTGCGTATCTTCATGATGCACTGGCATGCGGGCTTTGCGGTCATGGAGCCAGGCCGTGATGGAAAAGTCATGCGCAGCCTGCAGTTCTACGATCGCCATGGTATGGCACAGCACAAAATTTATGCGCGAGCAGATACAGATGTTGGGGCATGGGATGCTGTTGTGCAGCGCTTTGCCGATACCGGTGTGCAACCGCAGTTTGTACAGCCTGCTGGGTCCGCGGTAATTGCCAGTGATGAAAGCATTGATGCACAAGGCCTGCGCGCCGCATGGGCTGCCATGAAGGACACCCATGAATTCTTTGGAATGCTCAAGCGCTTTGCTTGCGAGCGCCAGCAGAGCTTTCGCCTGACGCAGGGCATCTTTTGTGATCAGTTGGCCTTGAATGCCGTCACACCGTTGCTCAATCAGGCTGCCGCTCAGCAGGTCCCCATCATGGTGTTTGTGGGAAGCAAAAGCTGTATCCAGATCCATTCTGGTCCGGTGCACAACATCAGGGCTTTGGTAGGTGGAAGTACAGACTGGATCAATGTGCTGGACCCTGGCTTCAATTTACACCTGCGCAGGGATCTGATCACTGCCGCCTGGTTGGTGCGCAAGCCCACCACAGATGGCGTGGTGACGTCGGTCGAGTTGTTTGACACTACCGGGCAGGTGGTGGCGATGTTTTTTGGAGTACGCAAACCCGGTCGTCCCGAATTAGCGAGTTGGCGCACCTTGGCAGAAAACTTGCCACGTTTTTGAGGGGATCGCATGTTGTATGTCGATATGTGCAAATGCATGTCTCGCCGCCAGTACCTGGCATGGCTGGCTGCAACCGGTGCAAGCAGCGCTTGGTCGCGGACAACCGCCTCTGCCCGTCGTCTGATTGCTGTCGGCGGAGCGATGACCGAAGTGGTGTATGCCTTGGGTGCGGAATCACTGCTGGTGGCTACAGATACCACCAGCCTTTATCCGGAAGCCGCGACGCGCACACCCAAGGTGGGTTATCTGAGGCAGCTTTCAGCGGAAGGACTGTTGTCGCTGCAACCGGATGTGATTGTCGGATCGGGAGAAGCGGGCCCAGCGGTAGTGCTGGAGCAAGTGCGATCTGCAGGCGTGCGCGTGGAGCTGGTGCCGACCACCCACAACTTCGAAGAGGTGCTGCGCAAAGTGGCCTTGGTTGGCACCGTCACCGGCAAGCAAACCCAAGCAGATGCGCTGGCCAAACAGCTGCGCAGCGAGTGGGAACAAGTCGCGCAAGCAGTTTCCCTGACAAAGCGAAAGCCACGCGCTTTGTTCATTCTGTCGCACAGTGGCTCTCCGATGGTGGCAGGCCAAAAAACGGCAGCGGATGCCTTGCTGCAGTTTGCGGGAGCACACAATGCAGTTCAGCAATTTGAAGGCTACCGGCCTTTGACGGCAGAGGCCATGGCTGCCATAGCACCGGAGGTCATTGTCAACAGCACGCAAGGGATTGAAGCCCTGGGCGGTGTGGAAAAATTCTGGCAGCGCCCCGAACTGGCACTCACCCCTGCTTTCCGGCACAAAGCCCTGGTCACCATGGAAGCCAGCCATTTGTTGGGCTTTGGCCCGCGATTGCCTACGGCCGTTCGGGAGCTGCATATCCGCTTGTTGCAGGCTGTGGCATGAACGCACTGGGACAGTGGTTTGTGGCAGGGCGTTTGAAACCGCAAGCCGCATTGATTGCAGGCGTGCTTTTGCTGGCACTGGCTTTGCTGTGGGGGAGCGCTCGTGGTGCTTACGCCATCAGTCCTGGTCAGCTGTGGCGAGTGCTTTGCGATTCTCTGCTGGGCAGTGCGCAGCCTGGGGCTGAGCATCTGGTCTTTATGAATATTCGGTTGCCAAGGTTGTTGCTGGGCGCTGTGGCAGGAGCGGGGCTGGGACTGGCCGGGGCGCTGATGCAAGGGCTGTTTCGCAATCCGCTGGCAGATCCGGGCTTGATTGGCGTGAGCAGTGGTGCTGCATTGGCTGCTGCATCTGCCATTGTGCTGGGGCCGGTAGTCTTCCCGGCGCTGGCTTTCACACTGGGTAGCTGGACTCTGGCAGCCAGCGCGTTTGCAGGCGGAGTCCTGGTCACCGTGCTGATCTACAGCTTGGGCCAAAGCCAGGGTGGCACCCGCATTGGGTTGATGCTGCTGGCAGGAATTGCCGTAAATGCCTTGGCGGGAGCCGGTCTGGGATTTTTAAGCCATGTCTCCAGCGACGAGCAGTTACGCAATGTGCAGCTGTGGCTGATGGGCAGCTTGGGGCACGCCCGTTGGGCCACGGTGTATTTGGTCGCGGCGGTGGTCCTGCTGTGCATGGGGTTGGCACAGGCTCTGGCACGGCCATTGAACGCGCTGGCTCTGGGTGAATCGCAAGCGCAATTGCTGGGGGTTGCGGTGGAGCGCAGCAAACGCCAGGCCGTGGTACTGACCGCACTGGTCGTGGGGACGGTGACCTCGGCCACGGGAGTTATCGGTTTTATCGGACTGGTGGCACCGCACTGGGTGCGTCTGGTGGCCGGGCCGGACCACCGCGTGGTGCTGCCATGTTCTGCCTTGCTGGGCGCTGCGCTGGTGCTGGCTGCAGATGCGGTGTCGCGAACGATCGTGCAACCGGCGGAAATGCCGCTGGGGGTGCTGACAGCATTGATTGGGGTGCCCTTGTTTTTGCTGATGCTGCGCCAGTTCAGGAGCAAGTTATGACGGGCGATCTCACGCAACTACCAGTGCATGGTTTGGTCTGCGAGCAGCTGCAGCTCGCAGCCTACACCCATGGCCCTGTCTTGGCGCACGTGCATGCCACATTGCAACGGGGGCGAATCACTGCCATCGTGGGGCCCAACGGTGTGGGTAAGAGTACGTTGATGGCGCATCTGGTGGGGCTGCAGTTCCCACGCGGTGGCTGTGTGCTGCTGGAGGGGCAAGCGGTTCATCGCTGGAGTGCTGCGCAGCGTGCGCTGCGCATGGCTTTTGTGGCCCAGGAAACGCAGGTGGCATTTGCTTTCCAGGTGCAAGAAGTGGTGACCATGGGGCGCTATCCGCACCGGCTCCAGCCCGATGCGCAGGAAGCGCAGATTGCGCCTGCGGCCATGGCGTTGATGGGCATCGCTCACCTGCGGCAACGTGAGCTACATACCTTGTCAGGCGGTGAGCGTGCCCGCGTGCACATTGCAAGAGCCTTGGCGCAAATCTGGAACTCATCGTCAGAGAAGGTCGCATGCTGGATGTTGCTGGACGAGCCAACAGCGGCACTGGATTTGCATCATCAGCATGCGGTCATGGATTTGCTGCGCCAACGTGCCCACGGGCAACACTTCGGTGTGGTGGTGGTGCTGCATGATCTGAATTTGGCGCTGCGCTACGCAGACGATGTACTTTTGCTTCCCGGTGATGGGCAGAACGCCCTGCATGGTGACGCGCATGCCGTATTGACACCTGAACGTATTGCGCAGGTCTGGGGCATTCAGGGGGAAATGGTGCGCATGCGTGATGGCACTGTGCAATATCTGTTTGCGCAAAGCGCGGAATCACACACGGTTGTCTGCGGGTGATGACACACACCCTAGCGGCTGTATCGGAGCTGATTACTCCGCACTCATTTTTTCGAGGCTGCGACGAATCAGACTCCACGCCATCAGTGCAAGCAGCGCCACACCAAATACCAGAACACCCCACAGCGACCAGCGCTTCCAGTCACTTTTGTCGGCAGAGATAGATGGACTGCCCTTATCACGCATGTCTCGCGCGGGATTGATGGCGATGGGGTTTTGCACCTGAGCTTGAGGCAGGGAATCCAGACGGTCAGAGGTATAGCCTGGAATCAAGGTGCTGATGGGCAGCGCAGCGGACTGGGCAGAAGCATTGCCCAAGGCCAATTGATAGGGAGGTGCCTCGCGGGCAAGAAAAACCACCTGCGCAGCCCTGACCGCCACATGCAGTTGGGGCAAGTCTTGTCCAATGCCTCCGCCGCGTTGGTCAACCTGAATACGCAGTTGACGAACAGCATTCCCAGGCAGCGTCAGTTCTTCCGCCAGCATGTCAGTGCCATCCATGGGGAGTCGATAGAGAAGTCCCCTTGTGAGTGTTTGCCAAGGCCGTTGATCGCTGTTGCGCGCTTGTACCGTGATAGGCGCCAATGTGTTGGCTTGAGCAAGTGGCAGGCGTAAGCGTTCCAAAGGTAATGCGGTCGGCAGTGACCAGAGGTAATAGCCTTCAGGGCTGCGTTGCGCGGTGATTGGCTCTGACCAGACCAGCGGAGCGGGGCTGTGGCTTTGCTGTCTGCTGCTGATGGTGGCCGCTTCCAGAAGAGGCGCCTCCTTCGGAGAAGTCCAGAGCAAACGCAGGTAGCGTGCAGTTTTGGCTGGGAGTTCAATGTGCTGCTGTCTGATTTGCTCGTTGCCCAAGCTCAGGTGCGCGATTTGCCCATCCCCCCAGTTGCGCCACCGCTGCAAATCATCGCTGGCTTCAATCGTAAAGCGCTGAAAACCGTCCACCCCTGCGGTCCATTCGAGCTGTAGCTGTTCCAAAGGAGCCTGGATCGTACTGGTGTCCAGCAACCAGCCGCGCCGTATGTTTCCAGGTGCTGCTGGTGTGGCGTTATCGATTTCAAGGATGGTTGTTGCTGCTCCTGATGCAGCAACACGAAATCGTGGAGCAGGCGTTGCATGTCGTGGGCCGCTCAAAGGAAACATGCGCACTGTGTGCAACTGTTGTTCAGAGCGGGTTGCGCTGCGTTCGTGAAGGAGGGCATAGGCTTGCGGCTGTCCTAGCGCATTGAAGATGCGCAGGTCCCGCAAATCCCCATGCTGTGCTGAAAAGTAGGCGGCCATGGGGAGCTCCACCCGGTACCATGCACTCTCGCCGTTCAAGGACAGTGGCAACCTGTAGGCATAGTCTTGGAGACTGTCCTGGGCATTGGAAATGTTGGTGCCAGCAAGTAGTGACAGCGCAAGCCATCCTGCAATGCGTCTCACAGTTGTGTGTCCTTGATCATGGATGTCGCCGTCTCACTGGACCTGCGCGGAGGCAGCGGGGCAAAGTAGCCAACCACCAGGAGCAGCACACCGACGGCGATAAAGGAAATGATGCGCTCCAGGCCACCGCTGTTGCTCAGTTCAATCAAGAAGAGCTTGATTACCACCAAGGCAATCAAAGCGCTGCCCACGAGCCACAGATTGCGTAGCATGCGTTTATGTCCGACCAGCATGCATGCGATGGCAATGAGGGTCCAGATGATGGACAGTCCTGCTTGTACCAGCATTGATTGGAAGAGCGTAGCGGTTTCCCATGGCACACCACCCCAGTGGTGGGCTGCGCGCAGCATGGCCGCCGTGAGCAGCGCAAATGCAGACAAACCAGCCACAATGTACTGCAGGTACAAGCTTTGGTCTGGGTGCACGTTGATCCGTGTAAAAGCGAAGCGCATCCATACAAACAAGGCACAGAGGCTCAGGAGCAGGCCCAACTCCAATGGGTTGAGCAGAGGAATGTATGGAATTGGGGCACTGTTGCCCGCGCTGATGGCATTAGCCAGCCAGAACCAGATGAGCAAGGCAATGGCCAATGGTGCTGGAGCGATCAACCGATATTCATGCTCATATGCGGCAATCGGCCATATCCATTTGCGTGGCGTTGCCATCAGCCATAGATACAGAGCAGGCAAAACTGCCCATCCCAGCCAGCGCCAAGCGTTGTATTGCTCCGTGAGATGGAGCATGAAATAGCGAACGGTCAGCCCAAGTATGGCAAGTACGAGCCAGCACCCGAGGATGTGCCCAGCTCGGGCGATTTTGCTTGGTAGCTCTGGTGCCAGCTTGCGCAATGCCAAGTAATGCGCACTGACCAACGCGAGCCATCCAATCCAGGCCCAATTGGCTAGCGGGTTGTACTGGGGCAACCATGTCAGCACGACAATGCCTCCCCCGTAGGGGGCAAGCAGTGTGCAGAGTGTGGCCAGTGCTTTCCAATGGCTGCGCAGAGCCAGCCATGTCCATGGCAGAGCGGACGCAGCACCCAGCACCAGGAAGGCCATCGTATGAAAACGCGCATCCACAAAGCGCCATATCTCACTGGCGAACGCCAATCCCCACCAAGCGACGCCCCACAGCAACAGGAAGGTACTCAAAGGTTGCCACTGGATGCCTCGCATGTTGATTGCGCTGCCATTGAGTGTGACGGTGTGTAGTCGCCAGGCCCCAATTTGGGCTGCTATCCCTAAGATACAAGGTGTCCAGAACCCGATATGTGCCAGTGGAGAGAGGCCGTCGCGCTGAAGCTCTCCCCACAAGCTTGGAGAGGTGAGCAAAGCCAAAAGAAAAACGGCTCCTGCAAAGCCTTGCAGCGCAAGGCTGAAGAACAATGCCGAGCGTTGCTTTAGCTGGAGGCTGAACCAGAGGATCAGCAGACCACTACATCCCCACACTGCAGCAGATATCATCCAAGGAAGCACAAACTTGATTGACAAGTTCATGAAAACCAAACCGATGATCAGTACCACCGCCAGCGAGCGCAGCAGTGTCTGACTGGTTTGTACCAACGGGTTGCGCACTGCTAAAAGCATGTTGACGACCAGCCCCAGACCGACCAAGGACGCGGCGATCAAGCTGTTCCAGCCTGACGTCAGGCTGGTTTCCAAATGCCATATGCCCAACAGGTTTTCTGCCAGAAACAGCAAACCGCCGAGCAACTGGATGCCGAATGCCATCCATAGGAAAGAGGTCGCTTGAATACGTAGCCCGATGAGCAGGGTGACCACTCCGGAAAGCGCCCACGCAATGGTGGTTGCCGGGATGGCAAATAGCAAGGGTGCCATGAGGTAAACAAAGGAAAGCCCTGCACCGCATAGCCAAGGTTGCAGTAGGTGCTCCCATGCGCTGGCCGCTGCAGGCATGCTTCGCAGCTGCCAATAGCTAAACAGCAAGGCTACGCCAAGCATGAGTGAGCCCAAGACGGAGCCGTTGAGAATGCTGGTGTTGCCTATCTCAAGTTGCGAGAGAAAAGCCAGCGCAGCACCAAGCTGGAGCAACAGCGCAAAAGACCGTGCCAGTGGCCGGGCTTGCCGTAAACCTATCCAGAAAATACCTGCTCCTTCGATGGCCCAGGCTGCCGATGTCCAGCGCGCATCCAAGCCTAGCGGTATGGCAAGGCTGGTGAAGACAACACCCAATGCAAGGCAGGTTTCTGTCAGCAGCAGTGCGCGCACACCAGTACGTGCGCGCACTGCATAAGCAAGGCAAAGGTAAAAGAGACCCAGCCCGAGTGCGCTGAAAGTTGCTGCAAATTCAATGTGCCTCACGATGGCAACTTGCAGGCCGAACCCTATCAGCGGAGGGCCGAACAAAGTGGTGGCATCGATGTAGTCGCCGCGTTGTCGCGTCCAGTCGTACAACTTGTCGCGTGCTTCGGGCCGGGATGCATCGTCGCGTAGCTTGCGCCAAGTAAACAGCAGCCCTATGGCCACATACATAAGAAAGAAAATCAGCAAAAATGGTTGCGTGCTTGCCAGTTTCCCAGGGGTGTATGCACGTAGTCCCCAGGCAAATCCAATACCGAAAGTGCCTATGAAACCGACCAGATTCAGCAAGCGCCAGGCTTTGAACCAGGCAATGGCGAAAATACCGGTGTTTAGCAAGGCGAAGTAGGAAAATAGTCCCACATGGTTGCCACTGCCAGTAGAGGTTAGTATGGGGGCTGCGAAGCCTCCAAGCACCGCCGCAGTCGCCATGGACAAAGAGTTTTGCAGGACGGCCAAAACCGTAAGACATGCGGTAATCCCAACGAGCAGACTGAACGCCTGTACGGGCGACAGTAGGGGATGTAAACGCAGTGCCGCAAAAATCGTCAAATACAGCACGGCAATACCTGTTCCCTGCATGATCAAGGCATAGCTGTTGTTGCGTGCTCTCAGCCACCAGCCAAGGCTGAGTAAAACCAAGGCACTGAGTGCAACGCCTATGTAGCGTCCTTCCACTGGGAAAGTGAATTTTTCTGCGGTGAATCGCAGCAAAAAGGTAAAGCCTAAAAACAAGATCAGCGCGCCGACTTTCAGCACGGTGTTGCCACCCAAGAGCCACGCTTTGGCGGCTGCAATGCTTTTCCCAATCCAAAGCTCAAAAGGGGTGGGCGTTTGCTTGTGAGGTGGGAAAGGTGTGGCTGAAGGCCTGGGCTGAGGAACGGGTTGTGGTCTTGTCTGCGGGGGAGCCTTCACATCCAGTGGAGATTCAGGCGGATCAATCGCTGCCCTGGTCGTTGCAGCGATTGAAGAGCGCGCTGGTATTGGGGGTGTAGCTGAACTGGGGGATGGGGGCAGCTGGGCCGCCGCCAATGCTGCGGAGGGTATGGCTTGTGCTGTTTCCGTATGTACAGGGTGGGCGTCCTTGGGGGGCACTGGCCCTGGAGATATGCTGGATGGAGCTTTGGTAGCTTGCGCTTGTGAAGGCGTGATTTGAGGTTTTTCTGCTTGCGATGAGGCACCCGCATTCGTCGAGTTGCGCTCGAGCTGCTCCAGTCGTTGGGATATGGCTTGGAGCCGTGTGTTCAGCTGTTCGTTGATCTGCTGAAAGTTCTTGGCCTGCCAAGTGTAAAAACCGGCCAAAGCCCCGAGAAGGAGGCCAGTTGCTGTGTCCAGAATTCCTGCAAGCCACCCGACAACAATAAAGATAAGGACCCACAGCATGTACATTGCTCCAGCAAGATAAAGGGAAGCCGCACTCTGGACAGTGTGCGGGACCCGAGGTCTGGGGCAGTATAGGAGGAGGAGGCTTTGGGCAGCGTTGTACTTGCTGGGGTAGATTTGATGATTGCTTGATATTGATCGAAGAATGTAGGAGTGCTGGCTTTGCTCTGCGGTCTCAATTAGCCGATTCCCACACCCAGGCGGTGCGGCAGCACTTCTTGCAGGATGGTGGTGGAGATCTCTTCGATGGATTTGGTGGTGGTGGATAGCCAACTGACGCCAGCGCGTCGCATCATGGCCTCGGCTTCATGCACTTCTGCGCGGCAGTTTTCGAGGCTGGCGTAACGCGAGTTGGGGCGGCGTTCATTGCGAATGCTCGACAGTCGGACGGGATCAATCGTCAGACCAAACATCTTTTTACGCACAGGCTCAAGTGCAGGTGGAAGTTTCCTGCGCTCAAAATCTTCAGGAATCAAGGGGTAATTTGCCACTTTCAGGCCAAATTGCATGGCCAGATAAAGGCTGGTGGGTGTCTTGCCAGAGCGGCTCACACCGACCAGCACGACATCGGCACCCGTCAGATCATGGTTGGTTTGGCCATCGTCATGGGCCAATGTGTAATTGATGGCTTCCATGCGATCCAGGTATTCCTTGCTCTGGCTGATATCGCTGAAGCGCCCCACCCGGTGCTGGCTCTTGAGCCCCAACTCGTCTTCCAGGGGCTGCACAAAAGTGCTGAACATATCCATGAGCAAGCCTTTGCATTGCTCATTGATCACCTTCACCACCTCTTGATTGACCAATGTGCTGAAAATAATGGGTTTCTTGCCTTCAACTTCCCCTGTGTGGTTGATTTGACGTACGGCTTGGTGGGCCTTGTCCACCGTATCCACGAAGGGGATGCGCACGATGCGGGGTTTGATATCGAACTGCCTCATCAATGCTGTACCAAAGGTCTCAGCAGTGATACCAGTGCCATCAGAAATAACGTATACGGTGCGCGAGTGCATGGGCAATAAAATTCTATTCAAGTCAAACACCCGAGCTTGCAACCAGATTGCCAAGCCGGGACTAGAATGGCGCCCATTATTCCCAATTTCTCTCGCGTGCAGGGTGATGACCGACAACCAGAACATCCAAGTTGTTGTTGCCAAGCATGTGGGAACTACCAGTGGGCTTGCTGATTGAGCAGGCGACTGGGACATGACCGGTTATTTAACTTTGGAGCCTTCCCATGTCTAACCGTTTCGAAGCGACCGCTTTGGTCGTGCCTTTCGAAAACTTGCGTATGAGCGACGTTGAGGTCGTTGGCGGTAAAAACGCCTCCCTCGGCGAAATGATTTCCCAGCTGCCACAAGGTGTGCGCGTGCCTACGGGCTTTGCCACTACCGCCCACGCTTTCCGCGAATTCCTGGCCTTTGAAGGCCTGGCCGACAAGATTTCTGCCAAGCTCAAGGCTTTGGATGTGGACGATGTGCGTGCATTGGCCACTGTTGGTGCTGAAATTCGTGCCATGGTGGAAGCACAACCTTTTCCTGCAGATCTGGAAAAAGCCATCCGCGAAGCCTTTGTGACTTTGCAAGGCGGCAACGAAGCCGCCTCTTTTGCTGTGCGCTCGTCGGCAACTGCCGAAGATCTGCCTGATGCATCGTTCGCGGGTCAGCAAGAAACCTTCCTGAACGTGGTCGGTATTGAAGACGTGCTGCACAAGATGAAGGAAGTGTTCGCTTCCTTGTACAACGACCGTGCCATTTCCTACCGCGTGCACAAGGGTTTTGAGCATGACGTGGTGGCGCTGTCCGCTGGTGTGCAGCGCATGGTGCGCTCCGATCTGGGCGCAGCCGGTGTGATGTTCACCATTGATACAGAGTCTGGTTTTGAAGATGTGGTGTTCATCACTTCCAGCTACGGCCTCGGTGAAACTGTGGTGCAAGGCGCTGTGAACCCTGACGAGTTCTACGTGCACAAGCCCATGCTGAAGGCAGGCAAGAGTGCGCTGATTCGCCGCAACCTGGGCTCCAAGCTGATCCAGATGGTGTTTTCCACGCCTGAAGAGAAGGCTGCGTCGGGCAAGCTGGTCAAGACTACCGATGTGGCACCTGAGCTGCGCAATCGTTACTCCCTGACCGATGCCGACGTGCAAGAACTGGCCAAGTATGCGCTGGTGATCGAGCAACACTATGGTCGTCCCATGGACATCGAGTGGGGCAAGGACGGCACCGATGGTCATCTGTACATCCTGCAAGCGCGTCCTGAAACAGTGAAGAGCCAGTCCAAGGGACAGGCCGAGCTGCGCTACAAGCTCAAGGGCACAGGCAATGTGCTGGCCGAAGGCCGCGCGATTGGTCAGAAGATTGGTACCGGCCCTGTGCGTCTGGTATCCGATATCTCGCAGATGGACCAGGTGCAAGCCGGTGATGTGTTGGTGACCGACATGACTGACCCCAATTGGGAACCCGTCATGAAAAAGGCCTCTGCCATTGTGACCAACCGAGGTGGCCGCACCTGCCACGCTGCGATCATCGCGCGTGAGCTGGGTATTCCTGCCGTGGTGGGCTGCGGTGACGCGACAGCACGCCTGAAGGATGGCACTTTGGTGACCGTGTCCTGCGCTGAAGGCGATACCGGCAAGATCTATGACGGCATGATTGAAACCGAAGTGACAGAAGTCACCCGCGGTGAAATGCCCGAGATCAAGACCAAGATCATGATGAACGTGGGTAACCCCCAGCTGGCGTTTGACTTTGCCCAGTTGCCCAATGAAGGCGTGGGTCTGGCGCGTCTGGAATTCATCATCAACAACAACATCGGCGTTCACCCCAAGGCCATCCTGGACTACCCCGCTGTTGATCCTGACCTGAAGAAGGCTGTGGAATCTGTGGCCCGCGGCCATGCTTCCCCACGTGCTTTCTACGTGGACAAGGTGGCGGAAGGTGTGGCAACAATTGCCGCTGCTTTCTGGCCCAAGCCCGTGATCGTGCGTATGTCGGACTTCAAGTCCAACGAATACCGCAAGCTGATTGGTGGCAGCCGCTACGAACCCGAGGAAGAGAACCCCATGCTGGGCTTCCGCGGTGCCGCGCGCTATATCTCCGAAGACTTCGGTGAAGCCTTCAAGATGGAATGCGAAGCCCTGCGCCGCGTGCGTGAAGACATGGGTCTGACCAACGTGCAGATCATGATTCCTTTCGTGCGTACCCTGAAGCAGGCCGAGCGCGTGACCACCATGCTGGGCGAAAATGGTCTCAAGCGCGGCGAGAACGAGTTGAAGCTGATCATGATGTGTGAAGTTCCTTCCAACGCCATCCTGGCCGAAGAGTTCCTGGAGTACTTCGATGGCTTCTCCATCGGCTCCAATGACTTGACACAGCTGACGCTGGGTCTTGACCGTGACTCCGGTCTGGAGTTGCTGGCTGCCGACTTCGACGAGCGCGACCCTGCCGTGAAGAAGATGCTGGAGCGCGCCATCGAGGCGTGCCTGAAGCAAGGCAAGTACGTTGGTATCTGTGGCCAAGGCCCTTCCGACCACCCTGACTTTGCCAAGTGGTTGTCAGACAAGGGCATTGTGTCGATCTCGCTGAACCCTGACACTGTGATTGATACTTGGCAGAATCTGGCCAGCTAATCTGATGAAAGGCCTGTGATGCAGTTTTCTGAAAACGATGTGCATGACGGGCCTCAGTCCAATGTGCCAAGCGGGAGGCAGATGCCACCTGACTGGCACGATACGCACCACCTTTGGCTCAAGGCAGTATTGCTGGCGGTCTGGGTGGTGTTTTCTTTTGGTGTATGTTTTTTTGCACGCGATTTGCAAGCCTGGGTGCAAGGCTGGCAACTGGGCTATTGGATGGCTGCCCAAGGGGCAGTCCTGATGTTCATGCTGATCGTGCTGGTTTACTGTGTGGTGATGGATATGTTTGAGCGCTCCGCCTAGTGTGAGCGCGTTTACTTCCCGCCACCCATGCCCATTCCTTCTGGCGCAAGCAGCGCTTCCCATACACGCATGCGCGCCTATCACTGGCGCATCCACCGCATGGTGGGTTTGTACTGCCTGTGCGTGCTGGGTTTCCTGTTGTTGATGACCTGGGCAGAGCGGCAGGGCCTTTCACGCCACTGGATTGGCCCCATTTTCTTGTTTGTGCCAGTGATGCTTTATGCCGTCATCGGAGTGTGGGGTCGCACCAGTGATGCTGACGAGTATTACGTGGCTGGTCGGCGTATTCCGTCCATGTACAACGGCATGGCTGCAGCAGCAGACTGGATGAGTGCTGCTTCCTTCATCAGTCTGTCTGGGGCTTTGTATTTACAGGGTTTTGGTGGCAGCAGCGGTCAGCCAGGCGGCTTGGCGTATTTACTTGGCTGGACGGGCGGCTTTTGCCTGGTGGCCATGTTGGTTGCGCCGCATTTGCGCGCCATGAATCTGTACACCTTGCCAGATTTTTTCCAGGCGCGATTTGGTGGGCACTGGCCGCGGATCATTGCGGCTTTGGCTTCGGTGGTGTGTTCGTTTACCTATGTGGTGGCACAGATCTATGGAGTGGGGCTGATTGCCTCCCGTCTGACGGGGGTGCAGTTCGAGATTGGCATCATGCTCGGGCTGGGGGGCGTGTTGCTGTGCTCCTTTTTGGGGGGGATGCGTGCGGTGACCTGGACACAGGTAGCGCAGTATGTGGTCATCTTGCTGGCATTCCTGATTCCAGTTTCCTGGTTGGCCTACAAGCAGCTGGGTAATCCTGTAGCTGCTGTGGCCTACGCCAGTCAGCTGCAAAAAATTGCAGAGCTGGAAGAGCAACTGCTTGCGTCACCGCAGGAGCTGTCAGTGCGGCAGACTTATAGCGAGCGTGCAGATGTGCTGGAAGCGAAACTGCAGGATGTGCCTTTGGCTCTGGAGCGTGATCGTTTGGCGCTTCACGAGCGTTTGCGCTATCTGCGCTCCAGCAATGGGGATGTGGGCCAGATTGCTGCCATCAGCCGTGAATATGCCAACTTGCCACGCAGCCCTGTAGTGGCAGAGCAGCAGTGGCGTCAACAATTGCAGGATTTCCGTGAGCGGGCACGTCCTTTATCAGGCTTGCCAAGGCATAGCCAGCCATTTGGTGGAGAACCGGACGGTTCAGAGTCGGAGCGTCAGCAGTTCAATGATGAGCGCAACAACTTTCTGGCATTGATGTTCTGTCTGATGGTGGGCACAGCGGGGTTGCCGCATTTACTCACCCGCTACTACACGGTGCCTTCGGTATCTGGTGCGCGTACTTCGGTGGCCTGGACTTTGTTTTTCATCTCTGTGCTCTATCTCACTGCTCCTGCGTTGGCTGCGCTGATCAAGCTGGAAGTCATGAACAATCTGGTGGGAGTGCGCTTTGACGAACTACCAACCTGGATTGCCCAGTGGGCGCGGGTGGATGCGTCTTTGCTGTCTGTGGAAGATGTGAACCGTGACGGCATTTTGCAGTTTGGCGAGCTGCGGCTTGGCGCAGACTTAATCATGCTGGCAACACCTGAAATTGGTGGTTTGCCTTATGTGATTGCGGGTCTGGTGGCTGCCGGTGGGTTGGCGGCAGCATTGTCAACAGCCGATGGTTTGCTGCTCACCATCAGCAATGCCTTGGTGCGTGATTTGTATTTCCAAAAATGGCCAGGCAAAGCTTCTCCCGAGCAGCGCGTAATTTTGTCCAAGTTTGTGCTGATGGCGGTGGCATTGGGCGCGGCGTGGGTTGCGGGACAGCGTCCGTCAGACATTCTGCCCATGGTGGCTGCATCGTTCTCATTGGCTGCATCCGCCTTTGTGCCCGCCATGGTGCTGGGTATTTTCTGGCGTGGTGTGACGCGTACAGGCGCTGTTGCAGGCATGCTGGCAGGCTTGGGTATTACTGCGTATTACATGCTCTCGCATAGCCAATGGGTGCAGCACTGGTCACCCCAGTGGTTGCTTGCAGATGGATTGTGGTGGGGGCTGCAACCAATTTCTGCGGGTGTGTTTGGTGTATTGCTGGGGCTGTTGGTGACCGTATCAGTGAGTGTGATGAGCTCGCATGCGCATCCTGATAAATAGCCAATCGCTGTTGCATGTGCAATAAAAAACGGCCTGTCTCAGACAGGCCGTTCAGATTGAAAAGAGGGAAGACAGGCGATCAGACTGCCAGCAACTCCACATCGAACTTCAGCGTTGCGTTTGGTGGAATCACTCCCCCGGCGCCACGTGCGCCATAGCCCATTTCTGGGGGAATGATCAGGGTGCGCTTGCCGCCCACCTTCATGCCTTGCACGCCCTGGTCCCAGCCGCGGATCACCATGCCGGCGCCCAGTTGGAAGACGAAAGGATCGTTGCGGTCCTTGCTGGAGTCAAACTTGGCACCTTGCTCGCCATCTTTGTACAGCCAGCCGGTGTAGTGCACAGTGACGCGCTTGCCACGGGTGGCTTCAGCGCCATCACCCACTACAGTGTCTTCGATTTGCAAAACCGGAGCAGCCTTGGTCGACAGCAGCTCAACTTCAAACTTCAGTGTGGCATGAGGAGGAATCACGCCACCAGCGCCATTGGCACCGTAGCCCAGCTCTGCGGGGATGATCAGGATGCGCTTGCCGCCCACCTTCATGCCTTGCACGCCTTCATCCCAGCCACGGATGACCATGCCTTGGTCCAGCGAGAATTCAAAGGGGTCGCGACGGTCTTTGCTGGAGTCGAACTTGTCACCTTGCTGGCCGTTCTGGTAGAGCCAGCCGGTGTAGTGCACCTTGACGTCAGCGCCACTGTTTGCTTCGGCGCCTGTGCCGACAACAACATCTTCGTATTGCAGGCCAGAGGCAGTGGTGGTCAGTGCCATGGAAAAAATCCTTGTAGGGAAAATGCAGGAAAAACAAAAGGCACCGGCGAAGCCAAGCTCGGGTGCCTGTTACGTGTGCCGCAGCGGGCAGGGTGTAGATTACTTCTTCGGGCGGGCTGCTGCCCAACGTGTGGCAAAAGCCTGTAGATCGCTTAGGCGCTTGAGCAGGTCCTGCCCCGAAGGAGTGACGGTGTAGCCATCATTGCCATGCTCCATCAAACCTTCCTCGCGCAGTTCTTTGATGCGGGTGTTGAGCGTGTTGGGGGTGATGCCTCCCACGCTGTCTTGCAGCAATCGGAAGGTTTGAGGGTGTCCATCACGCAGTGCCCACAGCACGCGCAGTGCATAGCGGCGCTCAAGTTTTTCGAGCAACTGATTAATAGCAGCATTTTCCTTAGAACTCATGGACGCTTCTCCTTGCGCTGAGATGGGGTATGGATGCAGAGCAATGCAATGCACACCGTTCCAAGTCGGTTTGACTATAGCTTTGAATCTTGTCTGCTACAAGTTTAGTAGCTCGTCTTGAAGAATCGCTAGGCTTCAAAGCGCAAAAAACGTTAAAAATCGGCTTTTGTTGTAGCGCTGCCACGATCCATGGTGCGCGCACTCACCTTCGGGGATGGCCGGATTGCCGAAAACCTCGGGAAGCATGCTCTGATGACTTTCTAGAATCCTTGCATTACAGGGGAAACCCTTGGCTGCACTGAAATGCAGCCGTTTGCAAATTTTTTACCATGACCGACAACGCTTTGCCCGACCTACCTATCTCAAGTTCTCCAACCAGCTCCACCAAGCGACTCCCTCTGCAGGGCATCCGGGTGGTGGAATTCAGCCATATGGTGATGGGGCCTGCATGTGGCATGGTGCTGGCTGACTTGGGGGCGGAAGTGATCAAGGTGGAACCTGTTGCAGGGGATCTCACGCGCAACTTGCTGGGGGCAGGCGCAGGCTTTTTCCCCATGTTCAACCGCAACAAGAAAAGTGTGGCGATGGATCTGCGTCAGGCTGAAGGCTTGCAGGCGGCAATTCGCTTGGCATCCACTGCTGATGTGGTGCTGCAGAACTTCAAACCCGGGGTGATGAAAAAGTACGGCCTGGACTATGCGAACCTTTCCAGGCTCAATCCCGGTCTAATCTACGTGAATCATTCCGGCTTTCTGCCCGGCCCTTATGAGCATCGCACAGCCTTGGATGAGGTGGTGCAGATGATGGGGGGGCTGGCGTATATGACTGGACGTCCGGGTGATCCGTTACGTGCAGGCAGCAGTGTGAATGACATCATGGGCGGTATGTTTGGTGCAATCGGTGCGTTGGCCGCACTGATGCAGCGCAATCAGACGGGCCTGGGCCAAGAGATTGATTCCGCACTCTTCGAGAACAATGTGTTTCTTGTGGGGCAGCACATGATGCAGTATGCGGTGACGGGGCAGGCTGCAGCCCCGATGCCCGAGCGGATTTCCTCCTGGGGTCTGTACGACGTGTTCAACGTCAAGGATGAGGAGCAAATATTCCTGGCAGCCGTGAGCGATGCGCAGTGGCGCACCTTCTGTACGGCGATGGGGTTTGACGATATGGCCGCAGACCCTGCGCTGCAAACCAATAATGATCGGGTGCGTGCCCGCGGCACCATGTTGCCAGAGCTGCGCCGTCGTTTGGCGAACTTCAGTGCAGCCCATCTTGCTCAGGTGTTTGAAGCGCACCAGCTTCCTTTTGCACCCATTTCGCGGCCAGAGCAGCTTTTTGATGATCCTCACCTGCAAGCCACAGGAGGCTTGGTGGATGTGGTGCTGAGTGATGGAGAGCGTGCCGGTGAAACCGCGAAAACCACGCTGTTGCCAATTCGAATGGGTGGTGAGCGCCTGGGAGTTCGCAGCAATCCTCCGAAAGCTGGTGAGCACACCCGGGAGTTGTTGCAGTCGCTGGGTTATGAGCAGGCTGAGATTGATGCGTTGCTGCAAACGAAGGCTATTGCTTGAATTGCTGCGTGCATTTGGCTGAGATCCAAAGCCGCTTTCGCTCAACCTACAAGTAAACAAAAGACTGCATAAAAAAAGGAGACCTTCAGGTCTCCTTTTTTATGGCTGTCGATGCCTGCTGCAGTGAACAGGCCGTAGACGTTACAGCGAATCAATAAAGCTGCGCAGCTTGTCCGAGCGACTGGGGTGCTTGAGCTTGCGCAGCGCCTTGGCTTCTATTTGGCGAATGCGTTCACGTGTCACGTCAAACTGCTTGCCCACTTCTTCCAGAGTGTGGTCGGTGGACATTTCGATACCAAAGCGCATGCGCAGTACCTTGGCTTCGCGTGGAGTCAGGCCATCCAGGATGTCCTTGACCACATCGCGCAGACCAGCCTGCATCGCGGCCTCGATAGGCGCTGTGTTGGCCGAGTCTTCGATGAAGTCGCCCAGGTGGCTGTCGTCATCATCACCGATGGGTGTTTCCATCGAGATGGGTTCCTTGGCGATCTTCATGATCTTGCGGATCTTGTCCTCCGGAATCTCCATCTTCTCGGCCAGGATGGATGCATCAGGCTCAAAACCAAACTCCTGCAAGTGCTGGCGCGAGATGCGATTCATCTTGTTGATGGTTTCGATCATGTGCACAGGGATGCGGATTGTGCGGGCCTGATCCGCAATAGAGCGGGTAATGGCCTGACGGATCCACCATGTGGCATAGGTCGAGAATTTGTAGCCACGACGGTATTCAAACTTGTCCACGGCCTTCATCAAGCCGATGTTGCCTTCCTGGATCAAGTCCAGGAACTGTAGGCCACGATTGGTGTACTTTTTGGCAATCGAGATCACCAGACGCAAGTTTGCCTCGATCATCTCCTTCTTGGCGAAGCGGCTGTTGCGTTCGCCTTCGTTCATGCGCTTGTTGATGCTCTTGAGCTCTTCCAGCGGCACAACCACGCGGGCTTGCAGATCGATCAGGTTTTGCTGCAGCTCTTGCACGGGAGGGATATTGCGCGACAGCACATTGCTCCAGGGATGGCCACCGGCAGCTTGCTCTTCCACCCACTTCAAATTCAGCAGATTGGGAGGGAAGCTGGCGATGAACTTCTCTTGAGGCATGCGGCACTTGTCCACGATGATCTTGCGCAGCTCTCGTTCTTTCTTGCGTACATCGTCCACTTGCGCACGGACCAGATCGCACAGCTTTTCAATGGTCTTGGCGGTAAAGCGGATGGTCATCAACTCTTCGGTGATGGCCTTTTGTACCTTGTTGTAGTTGGCAGAGCCCCAGCCTTCCTTGTCGTAGGCTTTGCGCAGTTTGTCGAAGTTGTCGGCAATCTTGTCAAAACGTGCCAACGCTTCGTTCTTGAGCTCTTCCAGGCGACGTGTCATGGCTTTGGAGCCACCCTTGCCGTCGTCATCATCTTCTTCGTCGTACTCGTCGAAGTCTTCCTCGGCCACGTAGTCATCGTTTTCATCGGCATTCACAAAGCCGTCCACGATGGTGGAGATGACCACTTTGCCTTCACGAATTTCGGCGGCCATACCCAGCACTTCAGCGATCGTGGCTGGGGAAGCCGAGATGGCTTCCATCATGTCCATCAAGCCGCCTTCGATGCGCTTGGCAATTTCAATTTCGCCTTCACGGGTCAACAGTTCGACCGTGCCCATTTCGCGCATGTACATGCGCACGGGATCGGTGGTGCGACCGAATTCCGAATCCACGGTCGACAGAGCTGCTTCAGCTTCTTCTTCGGCTTCTTCTTCAGTGGTGGCAGATTGACCGGTATTGTTCAGCAGCAGGGTTTCTGCATCCGGGGTCTGTTCATACACTGCCACGCCCATGTCGTTCAACATGGAAACAACGACTTCCAGTGTTTCAGCGTCTACCAGCTTATCGGGCAGGTGGTCGTTGATTTCCGCATGGGTCAGGTAGCCACGAGTCTTGCCCAGCTTGATCAGCATCTTCAGACGCTGGCGTCGGGTGTTCAACTCGTCTTCAGTCAGAACAGTTTCATCCAGACCAAATTCTTTCATCAAGGCGCGCTCTTTCGCCTTGCTGATCTTCATGCGCAGAGGTTTGGCCTTTTCGGTCGTTGTGGTCTCAGACGCTTCAGCTTCTGGTTCCGCTTCGGCTTCCAGTTCCAAGTCGGCATCAAAATCGCCCAGATCCTCATCGTCACCAGACTCTTCCTTGGCCTTGGGCTTGCGGCCACGCTTGGCAGGAGCCTTGGCAGTGTCTGCAGCCTTTGCGGCTTTGGCAGGGGCCTTTTTGGCGGCAGGAGCCTTGGCTTCCGCAGCGTCTTTCTTGGGCGCGGCGGCCTTCTTGGCTGCGGGCTTTTTGGCTACCGGAGCATCATCAGCGTCGGCCTTCTTTTTGCCGCGTTTTGGGGCGGATTCAGCCAGCAGCGCATCGGCCATGGCTTTGAGTTCAGCTTGGGACAAAGTCGCCATATCAGAATCTTTCTTGGAAGCGGCTGCCTTTTTGGCAGCGGTCTTCTTCACGGCTGTTGCCGACGCAGCTTTGGCGCTGGCAGCAGCAGTGGGTTTGGAAGTTTTGGGCTTCGCGGTAGCGTCGGGCGCCTGCTTAGACTTCGCGGACTTTGAAACGGGCATGGAAACCTCTTGGTCAAAAGCGAACACACAAAGGGGAAAACGCAAGCGCCGCCTAACCCGGCGCGTCAACGTGCCATAGGCACGTGCGGGAGCGAACAGCTCCCTGGGCAAGATGTCTGGGCGATCATTTGGTGTGCAGTCCTTGCGGATATTGGGCTAGCAATTGCTGCTAAACACGTGATTCCATCACGGTGCCCGGGCCGGAGGTGCTGCTGTCGCTCTTGCCGAAGAGTTCTTTAATTATATCCTTTGTTGGAAATTGCAAGAGGTAAACGTGTTTTTTTCGTAAATATTTTCAGACCTCTATAAGTCATTGATATGTCGGTACTTTTTTGATTTTGCTACTAAAAAAATAGCTTGAATTCAATAATATTCCTAAGTATTCAGCATATCTGTGTTCGAAAGCATTGAGTTCACTGAAGTTGTAGCTCTTCTTTCAATGATCAGTTGCCGGGGCCGGAAGAGGCTGAAAGCAGTCGGTTGCGCCGCTTGATCAAGGCCTGATACTGCACTTTGGCACCACTATCGAGCGGATTGGCCATATAGGCCTTGAGCGCCTCGGTGGCTAATGCACCAATGCGTTCGGCCAGCATGGGGGCCAGGATGTTGCGAAGCTCCTGGAACTGCTCTTCCTCTTCACCTTCAAGATGGCCGTGCGGGCCACTCATGAGTTGCAAGGCAAGAGCACCATGGGGTGTATCGGCAATGCGATCCTTCAGCACAGCCCAGGCCTGGGGGCCGTGCTCCTGAAACTGGCTCTCAATCCAGGCAAACAGTGGACCGTGAGGGGCTGGCTGATGTACCAGGGTGTCCAGGTCATCGTTATCCAAACGCTCCATGAACTTCATCTGCGACAGCAGAATTCGTGTAGCCTGATCGGGCGCCGTAGAAGGTGCAACGCGTGGGCCGCCAGGCATCGGAGTGCGTTGCTCTTTGTTGCGGCTGAATTTGTTGCCGCCACGCTTCCACTCGCCTCGGGGGCTGTTATTGCTCCAGCGTTCCGAATACGGTGCGTGACTGCCGCTGGGCGCGAACTCATGCACCCAATCAGGGGCAACTGGCTCGTTGCTGGTTGGCCCCTTGTCGTAGCTGGATGTCTGCGCTGGCTTGTTGCCACCGCGTTGAAAACGCTTTTCCTGTGCTTCAGCTTGCGCCCAGAGATCGGACAACTCGCGTGTGTCAATCTGGATTTTTTGCGCCAGTTCACCCAGGACAAGGCGCTTGAAGGCACCGTCGGGCAATAAATTCCACAGTGGACGGGCCTGGCTGGACAGCTTGGCGCGACCTTGTGCCTGGCCCAGATCGCATTCGGCGCTGGCGGCTTCAATCAGGAATTGGTTGAGCGGCAAGGCGTTGGAGACCTGGCGAGCAAAAGCATCGCTGCCATGTTCGCGGATGAAGCTGTCTGGATCGTGCTCAGCAGGCAAGAACAGAAATTTGATGCTGCGTGTGTCACTGGCGTAAGGCAAAGCTGCTTCCAGGGCCTTGTGAGCAGCACGGCGGCCCGCGCTGTCACCGTCAAAACTGAAAACCACAGAATCAGTGAATCGGAACAGTTTTTGCACGTGGTCACTGGTGCATGCAGTCCCTAAAGTGGCCACGGCGTTGGGAAAACCTAGCTGTGCCAAGGCCACCACATCCATATAGCCTTCTGTGACCAGCGCATAGCCCATGCTGCGCAGGGCGTCACGGGCTTCGAACAGGCCGTAGAGTTCCCGCCCTTTGTGGAACAAAGGTGTCTCGGGAGAATTCAGGTATTTGGGCTTTTCATCACCCAGTACGCGTCCACCAAAACCGATGCACAGGCCCTTGACGTCGCGGATTGGAAACATGATGCGATCGCGAAACCGGTCATATCGCTTGTCGTCCTCTCCAACGATGACCAAACCTGACTCGTGCAATTGCGGGTCATCGTATTCGGGAAAAACGCTGGCCAGACTTCGCCAGCCTGCAGACGCATAGCCGAGACCATATTTGCTGGAGATGGCCCCCGATACACCACGTTGTTTGAGGTACTGAACCGCGTGCGGTGTGTCCTTGAGATGCTTGCGGTAGGCGTCGCCTGCACGTTCCAGTACATCATTGAGCGTGGCCTGCTTGAGCTTGGCGGCGGCCTGGCGCTCACGTTCATGTGGGCTGATGTCTTCCTGAGGGACGACCATGCCAACCTGACCAGCCAGATCATTAACGGCCTCCACAAAACCCATGCCAGCGTGCTCCATCAGAAAGCTGATGGCATTGCCATTCTTGCCACAGCCAAAGCAGTGATAGAACTGTTTGGCAGGACTGACGCTGAAGGACGGGGATTTCTCGCCGTGGAAGGGGCACAGGCCCATGAAGTTGGCGCCGCCCTTTTTGAGCTGGACATAGCGGCCTACCACGTCAACGACATCAACGCGGGCGAGCAGCTCTTGGATAAAGGATTGAGGAATGGACACGGCTGTTATTTTCTTCGCTTTCGCAAGCCCGTGAAGTGCGTCATTTAAACCGCATAGTGAAAAGTAAAAAAGCCTGCAAGCGAAGCTGGCAGGCTGTAAGAGGGAAAGGAAAGTCTAACGGCTTAGTGCAGCATCAACGCGCCAGCACTCTTGCTCTTGCCGGCACGGGCAGGCGGGGTGCACAGGCCGCACTCGTAATGGCGTGCGTTCTCATAGAGCTCTGTGACGAACATGCCGCCACACTTGCTGCACTTGGTGCGCGTCAGCATATTTGCGTCCACAAACTTTACCAAGCGCCAGGCACGGGTGAATGACAGCAGGCAATCGAGCTGTGAGGCTGTGACCTGCTCTGTGTAGAGACGGTAGGCTTTGGTCAGAATCTCGACGGAATCGGCATCAACGCCCTTGGACAGGTATTCATAGATGTTCAGAAACAGCGAGCTGTGGATGTTCTCTTGCCAGGTAAGAAACCAGTCTGTTGAGAAAGGCAACTGACCCTTGGAAGGAGATTTGCCAGCAATTTCTTTGTACAGGCGAATCAATCGTTCGTAAGAGAGGGTGGTCTCCGACTCCAGAACTTGCATGCGTGCGCCCATTTCGATGAGCATGGCGGCACGTTCGATTTGCTTGGATTCGTTCAGAACGCTCTTGGTTGCAGCGGTAGCCATGAAGAACTCCGTGTAGTGACTAAAGTCGTTGTGGGCTTAGAGGACTTCGGATACGCGGCTGGCCATCAAAATGTTGGCGTGCAGCGTGTTGGTGGCTTCGTTGCCGATCTTGTTGCTGCTGTGATTGGTCAGCAGGTTCCAGACCAAGTCATCATCCACACGGAAGCTGCACAGCATGGTGTTGCGTGAGGCGATTTTCAACACTTGTGCTGCGGAAAGAGTGCCCAGAATGTCGCACGCTTCTTCACTCAGACCCAGACGAAAAATGGCTTCGGCCTTGTCTTTGCGAATCAGTGTTTGTGCCAGCATCAAGTAGGTGAGGTTGGCTTCACGGATCTCGGCTAGCAATTGTTCGTCATTCATGATTCATCCTTTCCAAATTGACGCTTGGAGCGATGGCTCCTGAGCGTGTCGCTATTGCTTGAAATCAAACTGCGATCTGATGTGATGGGATGAATTGTGAAATAGTGAAAAAAGAAAGTTGAGTCGGGGCACGCCGGTGCAGCATGTCTCGTCAGCAAGCCTTAGGTGTCAGCCTGACATGGGGGATTTGTAGGTGAAATTCCTACAATGAAGGCTCGCTGTCTGTTAGGTAATTGCAATGGTTGACCATGAGATCACCCACTCTGCGTCTGCCGCGAGCATCACAGTCTGCGCCAGGTTGGGAGTGTTAACTGCTTGGTATTGCTGCAAGCCCAGATAATGCATGAACTCAAGGCGTTCAATGCGTTTGAAAAAGCCGTAAACAGCCCTCTGTTTGGCATGGAAACGATTTTTAACCTTTGGCGACAGGACGTTCCGTTTTGCTGCACCATTCGCTCCAGCTGCCTGCAAACAGCTTGGTAGGTGCATAGCCTGCAATTTCCATTGCAATCAAATTGGGCAAAGCGCTGACGCCACTTCCGCACTGGTGCACCACGGTGCTGGGGTCTCGGCCTTGCAGTAAAGCATCGAATTCAGCGCGCAGCAATTCTTTGGGCTTGAAGCGGCCGTCCAGTGCAATGTTTTCTGCGAATGGGCGATTAAGCGCGCCAGGAATGTGACCAGCTACGGGGTCCAGTGGCTCGACTTCACCTCGGTAGCGCGCAGGCGCACGTGCATCAATCAAAATCTGTTGGTCTGATTCGCTCAGGCGTTGCTCCACTTCAGCGGCAGTGACCAGTTGACGCAGGCTTTCACGGAGTTCGAAATTGGATTGAAAGTGTGAGGGCTCATCACCTTGACTGGTGCTGCCACCGTGGGCTACCCAGGCTTGCAGCCCGCCATCCAAGACGGCTACAGCATCGTGCCCGACCCACTTGAGCATCCACCACAACCGACCGCAAAAGTTGCAGCCTTGGCGGTCGTAAACCACGGCCTGCATGTCATTTCGAAACCCTACAGAAGATAACCATTGTGCAAAGCGCTCACGGCTGGGCAGTGGGTGGCGTCCGCCAGATGCGGGCTTATCGGTCTGTGAGGTGTGCACCTGGCCGTCCTTTCCAGGTGCGCCGTGGCGCGCGCTCAAATGCTGATCAAGGTCAGCGTACACAGCGGCAGGGATATGGGTTTCAGTGAACTGCTGGCGTCCAGCGGCCGGGTTGCTAAGATCAAAACTGCAGTCGAAAACCATAAGGGGCTGCCCACGGCTTTGAAGTGCTTGCAACTGCGCGGGCGAAATCAGTGTGGTGTAGTTCATGTCCATGCAAAAAGAGTTCAATTTGCATGCATTGTGAACTAGGACTTCGTGGGCGCGGGTGCGGAAATGCCGCGTGCCCGGAAGATGGTGGCTGCAATGCCGCTGACCACGATCAGCGTCATTCCCAGCCAGCCTTCCCAGCCTAATGTGTCATTGAAGAGGAACAGGCTGTACATGCCTGCAAACACAATGCCGGAGTACTGCAGATTGGCCACCACCAGCGTGCCACGTGCTGTCTTCGCATTGGCGTAGGCTTTGGTCATACATAATTGTCCGCCTGCGGCAAGCAAGCCAATCGGGATTAGCCAAGCTGCTGCCTGCCATCCGGGCCACTGCGAAAATCCTGTGACAAAGCAAGCCAGCAGACCAGCCAGCGTGCAGCCAAGACCAAAGAAAAAAACGGTGCGTGATTCTGGCTCGCCAATGCGTGACAACGACACGACCTGCATATAGGCCAGCGCTGACAACAAGCCCGATGCCAGTCCAATCAGGGCTGCCTGGGTCTGCTCCTGGGCAAAGCTTGGCTGCAGCATCAGCAGCACGCCAACAAAGCCCATGATGATGGTGAGCAGCAAAGGAATGTTGAGGACTTGTCTGGGGCGTCCGCTTTTAGGGTGTAGCGACCAAAGGGCCGCCGCCAGCAAAAAAGCCGCAATCCAAATGCTGCTCATGTAGTTCAGCGTCATGGCACTGGCCAGTGGCATTTGCGTTATGGCATAGAACCAGCAACCCATGGCGGTGACACCGACCAGGCTGCGCCATGCATGCATCCAGGGATGTTTGGTTTTCAGGGAGATGCCTTGTGACGCAGTCAGCATCCAAAGAACCAGCATGCCAATCAAGCCACGGTAGAAAACTATTTCTGCGGTGTTGAAATAGGATGCTGCATATTTGATGCACACCCCCATGGTGGCAAACAAAAAAGCACCTACCACCATCCATAGCACTTGCATGGTCAGTCGTCCCTGATTGGAATTTTGTTGTCGTTGTAAATAAAAAGAGCTGCCAGTGACGACATGTCGTCACTGGCAGCTCTTGGAGCGTAGCAAAAAAGCTTAGCGCTGGGGTAGATGAAGTCCCATTGTCTGGCGATACCACTCGTGGAAATGTTGCATGCCATCTTCCATCGGACTCTGGTAGGGCCCAACTTCGTTGTCGCCTCGCTCGAAAAGCGCGCGTCGCCCCGCATCCATGCGTTCACCAATTTCGTCGTCTTCGATGGCTGTTTCCATATAGGCAGCTTTTTGCGCAGCAATGAACTCAGGCTCGAAAGCGGCAATTTCTTCAGGGTAGTAGAACTCGACCACATTCATGGTCTTGCTGGGGCTCAGAGGATGGAGGGTGGAAACCGTCAGCACATGGGGATACCACTCCACCATGATGTGGGGATAGTAGGTCAGCCAGATGGCACCGCGTTCGGGCAGTTCGCCATTGCGGTAGTTCAGCAGTACTTCGTGCCACTTTTTGTAAATATCCGAGCCAGGTTTGGCAAAGGTCGGTGCAACTCCCACAGTCTGCACCGAGTACTCTTTGGAAAACTCCCATTGCAAGTCATCGCAGGTGACAAAGTTGCCCAGCCCCGGGTGGAAGGGGCCGACGTGGTAGTCCTCCAGATAAACCTCGATAAAGGTTTTCCAGTTGTAGTTGCACTCGTGCATTTCAACGTGGTGCAGCACCATGCCCTCGAAACTGAGCTGTTCGCGTGGCCCCATGCCGGCCAGATCAGCGGCAATGTCACGGCCGTTGTCTTCGAACAGCATGCCATTCCACTCACGCAATTTGTAATTGTTCAGGTGCAGACAAGGGTCGTGGCTGAAGTGGGGGGCTCCCAGCAATTCACCACTGCTGTTGTAGGTCCAGCGGTGCAGTGGGCAGACGATGTTGCCTCCCGCGTGGCCTTGTCCCTGTGACAGGAGGTTGCCGCGGCCTTTGAGCATGATGGCCTGCCTGTGTCGACAGACGTTGGAGATCAACTCGATTTGCCCCTGGTTGTTGCGAACCAGAGCGCGGCCTTCTTGTTCATGTGGCAGCGCGTAGTAGTCACCAATCTCTGGGACACAGACACTGCTGCCCACATAGCGCGGGCCGTTACGAAAGATGGTTTCCATCTCGCGCTCAAACAGCGCACGATCGAAATAGCTTGAAACTGGTAGTTGGCTTGCGGCCTGCTGCAGCTGAAGACTTAAATCAGACATGGAGGACCTGACCTAAAGACTCCCCACAGGGAGGTGCGGTTTGCACGGTAACAAAGAAAAAACCGGCCATGCCAGCGCATCGAGGACAGGAGCAGATAAAGCTTGTGTCCGTCAATGCAAGAGCGTGTGCCGGTTCGACGGGAATGGGATTGTAAGCGGTGGGGTTATTTCCGCTAGCCACTTATGTGTATTTAATCCAATGCTTGATGGTCGAAAACTGTAAATTTTGCGGCTTCTTGCAAAGTCAAGGCCCCGCGGCTGAGGTCAATGTCTGCACAGCCTAAAATCATCGGTTCCCCAACCCCACGAGCTTCCCCATGCCAAAGGCGAAAACCAAAACAGTCTCAGACATTTCCACACCTCCAGAAAGTTATGAACTGGCTTTGGCGGAGTTGGAAGAGTTGGCTGCAGCTATGGAGTCTGGTCAGTTGCCTCTGGGCGACATGATGAATGGTTACCGTCGTGCTTCTTTCCTTCTGGAGTTCTGCCGCAAGCAGCTAGATACTGTGGAGACACAAATCAAGGCGCTGGACGAAGGTCAGGTCAAGCCATGGTCGCAAGACTGAGTGGGTCGATATGGAATCTCAGATTTTGACTAAGCCACATACTTCTACGTCTTCTACTTCACCGTTTGATTTCAATGCCTGGATGCATGCGCAACTGCAGCATACCGAAGAGGCGCTGTCGCAGTGGGTAGGCGTGAACACGCCAGAAAATCTGGGTGAAGCCATGCGCTATGCAGTTTTGGATGGCGGCAAGCGCCTGCGTCCTTTGCTGGTTCTGGCAGCCGCAGAGTCTGTGCAAGGATTGCCGCATGCGGCATTGCGTGCAGCTTGTGCTGTAGAGCTGATCCATGCGTACTCGCTGGTGCACGACGATATGCCGTGCATGGACAACGATGTGCTCCGCCGTGGCAAGCCCACCGTTCACGTGCAGTTTGGCGAGGCCGGTGCTTTGCTTGGTGGAGATGCTTTGCAGGCGCTTGCGTTTGAGTTGCTGACGCCTTCTGAAGTGGAGGTGCCTGCTTCAGTGCAAGCCAAGCTGTGTCGCATATTGGCTCAGGCGGCAGGCGCGAAGGGCATGGCGGGTGGTCAAGCGATTGATCTGGCCAGTGTTGGCAAAGCCTTGAGCGAAAAAGAGCTGCGTCGCATGCACAGCCTCAAGACAGGGGCCTTGCTGGAAGCAAGTGTCGCCATGGGGGTTGCCTGCGCGTCTGTGCCTGCTGAAATACAGCAAGCTCTGAGTCGTTATGCCGCAGCGCTGGGAATTGCTTTTCAGGTGGTGGATGATGTGTTGGATGTGGTGGCTGATGCTGCAACATTGGGCAAGACACCGGGCAAGGATGCTGCCAACGACAAGCCAACTTTTGTGTCTTTGATGGGGTTGGACGGGGCACGTAGTTATGCCAATGAATTGCTGCAACAGGCTTTGAAGGCGTTGGATGACAGCGGTTTGCCAGATGTGCGTGCTTTGGCTGCGTTGGCTCAGATGGTAGTTTTGCGTTCGCATTGAACGTTCACCACCAATCATCGATTTTTTCCTATTGCTAGGCTTGCCATGGTGAACGCACACTGTTGGCTTTGTGCAAGCTGCAAACACTAATTAGCTAATGACCACGAACGCTTACCCCTTGCTGCAGAAAGTGAACGCGCCCGCTGATCTGCGCACCATGTCGCGCAGTGACCTAAAGGCTCTGTCAGATGAGTTGCGAGCCTATGTGCTGGACAGCGTGTCCAAAACAGGTGGTCACCTGAGCTCCAATCTGGGTACGGTGGAGCTGACAATTGCTTTGCACCATGTTTTCAATACACCCTATGACCGCGTGGTGTGGGATGTGGGCCACCAAACCTATCCGCACAAGATCTTGACTGGGCGCCGTGAGCGCATGCCCACATTGCGCCAGCTTGATGGTATTTCGGGCTTCCCGCTGCGCACGGAAAGTGAATTTGACGCGTTTGGTGCAGGTCACTCTTCCACCAGCATCTCTGCAGCACTGGGGATGGCCATGGCAGCTAAGCGCAAGGGCGAAGAGCGCCGTGCGATTGCCGTGATTGGTGATGGTGCCATGACTGCAGGCATGGCCTTTGAAGCTATGAACAATGCTGGCGTGCTGGACGGTAATTTGCTTGTGATCTTGAACGACAACGACATGAGCATCAGCCCGCCAGTAGGGGCGCTGAACCGCTATTTGGCGCAGCTCATGAGTGGCCAGTTCTACGCTGCAGCGCGCAATGTGGGCAAGAACGTGCTCAAGCAGGTGCCACCGTTGCTGGAGTTGGCCAAGCGCCTGGAGCAGCATGCCAAGGGCATGGTGGTGCCAGCCACCATGTTTGAGAATTTTGGCTTCAACTACATCGGCCCGATTGATGGCCATGATCTGGATTCTCTGATTCCCACGCTGGAGAACATCCGCAGCCTGGAAGGGCCGCAGTTTCTGCACGTGGTTACCAAGAAAGGTCACGGCTACAAGCTCGCGGAGGTAGATCCTGTGACCTATCACGGGCCTGGGAAATTCGATCCTGCCGTGGGTATCGTCAAGTCCAGCAGCCCTTCCAAGCCCACATTCACGCAGGTGTTCGGCAACTGGTTGTGCGATATGGCGGCCCAGGACAAGCGCGTCGTCGGCATTACGCCGGCCATGCGTGAAGGCTCTGGTCTGGTGCAGTTTGAAAAACTCTTCCCGGATCGTTATTACGACGTAGGGATTGCCGAGCAGCATGCGGTGACTTTTGCTGCCGGGATGGCGTGCGAAGGCGTCAAGCCTGTGGTGGCGATTTACTCCACCTTTTTGCAGCGTGCCTATGACCAGTTGATTCACGATGTGGCTTTGCAAAAGCTGCCCATGGTGTTCGCGCTGGATCGTGCCGGCTTGGTGGGTGCTGATGGGGCCACACACGCAGGCGCTTATGACATTGCGTTCGTGCGCTGCATTCCGAATATGAGCATGGCCACACCCGCAGATGAGCGTGAATGTCGTCAATTGCTGACCACTGCCTATGAACAAGATCACCCTGTGTGCGTGCGTTATCCGCGGGGCGCAGGAGTGGGGGTGGAGCCACTGAAGGATCTGTCTACGCTGCCCTTTGGCAAGGGCGAAGTGCGTCGCCAAAGCACGGCTGTTCGGGCCGAAGGCAATGTCGATGCAAGGCCCCGCATTGCTATTTTGGCCTTCGGTACCTTGCTCTATCCGGCTTTGCAAGCTGGTGAAGCGCTGGATGCCACTGTAGCCAATATGCGTTGGGCGAAGCCTTTGGATACCGCGTTGGTGCGCGAACTGGCGGACAGCCATGATGTGTTCGTCACGGTGGAAGAAGGCTGTATTGCTGGGGGGGCAGGTGCGGCAGTCTCTGAGGCGCTGTCGGCAGCAGGCATCACGATACCCGTGCTGCATCTGGGCCTGCCTGACCAGTTCATCGAGCATGGCGACCCAGCCAAGTTGCTTGCTATGCAAGGCCTGGACGCTGCAGGCATGGAGCACTCCATACGACAGCGTTTTCTGAATTCATCGCGTTAAGTCGAAAATGTCAGACAGTGTGGCGCTGTCTGACATTTGGCTGAAGACGGGTAAATCTCAGGGGTTTACCCCCAACAGTTTTTACATTTTCCATTCCTAAAATTTTGCACACCCCGATGGGTTTTCGGCTGTTTGCCCTGCGGCAGCCGCATGTGCAAATTCAAGGAGAAAAAATGGACCGTCGTTCCCTGATCAAAAACGCTGGCATTGCTGGTGTCCTGGCTGCTGCAGCCGCTCCAGCCGTGCACGCGCAAGCGGCTGTTCGTTGGCGCCTGGCATCGAGCTTCCCCAAATCGCTCGATACCATTTTTGGCAGCGCTGAGAAGTTTTCCCAAGTCGTCAAAGCATTGTCTGGAGGCAAGTTTGAAGTGTCGCTGCATGCTGCTGGCGAACTGATGCCTGCATTTGGCGTTGTGGATGCCATTGAGAACAGCACGATTGAAATGGCGCAAACAGCGCCTTACTACTTCACTGGCAAGAACTCGATTTTTGCCTTTGGCTGCGCAGTGCCATTTGGCTTGACTGCACGCCAGATGGATGCCTGGATGGAGCATGGCAACGGCCGCAAGCTGTTTGACAAGTTCTGCGCCAACTACAACATCAAGAGCTATAGCGCGGGCAATACCGGCACCCAGATGGGGGGGTGGTATCGCAAGGAAATCAAGTCAGTGGCTGACCTGAAGGGGTTGAAAATGCGCTTGGGTGGTGGCTTGTTTGGTGAAGCCATGGCCAAGTTGGGCGTGGTGTCGCAAAACATGCCTGCTGGCGATGTGTATCAGGCGCTGGAAAAAGGCACGCTGGATTCCACCGAGTTTGTTGGCCCTTACGATGACCAGAAGCTGGGCTTCAACAAGGTTGCGCCTTTCTATTACTACCCAGGCTGGTGGGAAGGTGGCGCAGAGCTGGAGTTCTTTGTAAACGCAAAGGCTTATGCAGCTTTGTCGACGGAGTACAAGCAGATTGTGGACACCGCCACCCGTGTGGCAGCGCGTGACATGACCGCGAAGTACGACGCCTTCAACCCCATCGCCCTGAAGAAATTGGTGGCTGACAAAACGCAGCTCAAGGCTTTCCCAAAGGATGTGATGGATGCAGGCTTCAAGGCTTCCATGGAAGTGTTTGCCGAGCATGAAGCCAAGTCGCCTGAATTCAAGGAAATCCATCAGGATATGCGCGCATTCCAGCGAGATCAACTGCTGTGGGAGCGTTTCTCTGAGTTGCGCTACAACCAATACATGACTTCTGTAAAGCTGTAATCAGCAATGATGAACGGAGCTTGCATGTGCAGCATGCCAGTTCCTCTGCAGATAAAACCGGTGCTTGCATTCATGCTTTAGGCACCGGTTTTTTTGTGCCTGCATGCCGTCGTAGAAGCGGTACTGGCAGAGGTTTTTTGATAACCCAAAGGAGACAATAATGGATCGTCGTTCCATGCTTAAAAATGCCGGTATCGCCGGTGTTCTGGCTGCCGGTGCAGCCCCCGCGGTGCATGCGCAGGCAGCCATCCGCTGGCGTATCGCGTCCAGTTTCCCCAAGTCACTGGATACCATTTATGGTTCCGCAGATGTGTTTGCACAGGCGGTCAAATCCATGACTGGTGGCAAGTTTGATGTCACGGTGCACCAGGCGGGTGAGCTGATGCCCGCTTTCAATGTGGTCGATGGTGTGCAAAACGGCAGTGTGGAAATGGCCCACACCGCACCGTACTACTTCTTCGGCAAGAACGAGGTATTCGCCATTGGCGGTGCTATTCCTTTTGGCATGAACTCGCGCCAATTGACCTCGTGGATGGTCGATGGCAATGGCTCGAAACTGATGACGGAGTTCTATGCCAAATACAACATCGTGCCTATGCTGGGGGGCAATACCGGGGCGCAAATGGGAGGCTGGTTCCGCAAAGAGGTCAAGAGCACCGAAGACATCAAGGGCTTGAAGTTCCGTGTCGGTGGTTTTGCTGGCAAGGTGCTGGAAAAACTGGGCGCTGTGCCGCAGAACATTCCTGCGGGCGAAATTTATCAGTCGCTGGAAAAGGGCACAATTGACGCTGCGGAATGGATTGGTCCCTACGACGATTTGAAGCTGGGCCTGAACAAGGTGGCGCCCTTTTATTACTACCCTGGCTGGTGGGAGGGGTCGCTGAACCTGTCCTTCTATATCAACGACAAGGCTTACAACAGCTTGAGCAACGAGTACAAGGCCATCGTCAAGGCTGCAGCACATGAAGCGCATGTGACCTGTCAAGGTCGCTATGACGCACGCAATCCTGTTGCGCTCAAGCAGCTGGTGGCCGCCAAGGCCAAGGTATTGCCATTCCCTCAACAAGTCATGGATGCATCGTTCAAAGCTGCAATGGAAGTCTATGCAGGCCTGGATACCAGCAACCCCGACTGGAAGAAGATCTATGCTGACTACCGCAACTTTCAGCGCGATCAGGTGTTGTGGTTCCGCTTTGCAGAAGGGCGCTATGACAGTTTTATGTCCTCGCAAAAGCTATAAGAATGTGTCATTACCCACAAAAAAGCAGCCATCGGGCTGCTTTTTTGTGCATGGTCGAGTAATGCTGCAGTTGTCCGCCTGTGCAGGCTTACACATGGCACATGGCGAGCTGCCAGCCGTGCTTAGTGGGGAGGTGTAAGCGATGCTGCATGGCGCGTAGACCACCACCAGATGGACATGCCGAGCAGCACCGTGATGAACTGGCCAATGGCCAGCGCCAAGCCGCTGTGAAACAAATGTGGCACTACAGCTCCTGCCATGAACGCAAACACTCCCATCTGGGTGAAGCCCTGCAGCGAAGAAGCCAGGCCGCGCATGTGAGGGAACAGTGCCATCACTTGCAGTGACAAGATAGGCATCAGAAGGGCTATGCCCAGTGTGTAGCAAGTAATGGGTAGTACGGCCCAGGGCACCACGGGCACTTGTGTGAACATGTGGTAGAGCACATTGCTGCTGCAACCCAGGATCAGGCAGCTATAGCCAATCATTTTTTGCACACTCTGTGGAATGCGCTTGGCCAAGGTGCCAGAGATGGCCGAACCTGCCATTGAGCCTGCGATCAGCGGGATGAAGAGCCAGCCAAACGAGGTTTCATCAAGCTTCAATATCCCCATCACGAACTCTGCTGCGGCGCTGATATAGATAGCACTGGAGCCTGCCATCAATGCCAGTCCCACGACCATCCATCGAAACTGCGGGTTAGAGAGTGCTGTCAGGTAATTGTGCGTGATGACTCCGAGCTTGAGCGGAGTGCGCTTGTCTGCAGGCAAGGTTTCGGGCAGTACGCGCCAACACAAAATGGCCAGAACAGCACCAAATGCTGCCAAGAAAAAAAATGCCGCACGCCAGCCTCCATGCGCTTGCAGCCAGCCACCAAATACGGGCGCAATGGCTGGTGCAAGGCCAAAGCAGAACATGACCATGCTCATCATGCGCTGCGCATCAGCACCTTGAAACCGATCCTGCACCACTGCACGGGCAATCACCATGCCTGCACCGGCCATGGCGCCCTGGGCAAAGCGCACGACCACCAGACCTTCAATGCTGGTGACAAAGGCGGCGGCTGCGGAGGTGAATGCGTAGCCCACAGCCGCAAAGATCAGTACCCGTCGGCGGCCAAAGGTATCGCTGAGCGTGCCGTAAAACAGCATGGTGATGGCCATGGCCAGTACATAGACGCTGAGCGTTTGTTGCACCGCAGTAGGGCCTACGCCAAACTCTTGGGCAATGGCGTGAAAAGAAGGAAGATAGGTATCAATACCCAAGGCACCGAGCATGGTGCACAAGGCCAAAACAAAGGTGAGTGACAGATTTTTTTTCATTGAGCCCAGGTGTCACGGCGGGAGAGAAGTGCTGCCGCATTAAAAAAGGCACATGCGCGGCATGTACCTTTGCAGGAATTGGCCTGTTTAGGGCTGTGGCGTGCGGATGGCACTTTTGGGACGAAAGGCTTTGCACACGGTGTCATTGGTTTCCAGGTAAGGGCCACCAATCAAATCGATGCAATAGGGTACAGCGGAAAAAATACCATTGATAAGCTGATTGCCCTCGGCATCTTTCAATCCTTCCAGCGTTTCAGCAATGGCTTTGGGTTGCCCGGGGAGGTTGATGATCAGGCTTTGGCCTCGAACCACTGCCACCTGGCGCGACAAGATAGCAGTAGGCACAAACTTCAGGCTGATTTGGCGCATTTGCTCACCGAAGCCAGGCATTTCCTTGTCGGCAACGGCCAAAGTGGCTTCGGGCGTCACATCGCGCAGCGCTGGGCCTGTACCACCGGTGGTAAGCACCAGAGAACAACCAGCATTGACCAACTCAATCAGCGTTTGGCTGATGGTGGCTTGTTCGTCGGGAATCAAGCGCGCTTCAAACGTGACCGGGTTGCACAGCGCACGGCTGAGCCAGTCTTTCAGTGCTGGCAGCCCTTTGTCTTCATAAACGCCGGAGCTGGCACGGTCGCTGATGGAGACAATACCAATCTTGACAGCGTCATGGTTGCTCATTGCGTGTCCTCATCTTCAGGCAAGTTGTCCGCGTCATCCGCAGTCTGGCTGGCGGTGCCATTGATGTGCGAGAGCAGCATCTGGAACAGATCGCGGTATGCGCGTCCTTTTTTGGCATGAGGAAGGATCTGGCCCTTGGCCTCCGCTTCCTTGGCTTTGGCAATGGCAGTGGCCTCATCCTTGCGTACCTGACGCATCAGGGTGCGTACCTGCTGAACATCTGTAGCAGGGAATTGATCCAGCCAGATACCCAGGTTGTCATCACTGTCAATCAGACGATCGCGCCATTGCTCCGCAACCAGAATATTGGTTTGCTCCAGGCTGACGCCTGTGCGTTGTTCTTCAAGCGCTGCCTTGGCCGCTTCAATTTGCTCGTCTTCCAGCTTGCGCATCAGCTTTCCGATGAACTGCATCTGACGGCGTTTGGCTTCAAAGTTGGTCAGGCGTTTTTGCTCTGCCAAAGCTTCCATGAGCTTCTCGGGCAGTTGCAGGCGCTCCAGCAGCTTGGGGCGCAGGCCAAGCAGGGCTTCGCCCAAGTCTTGCAGGGCATCGCTTTCCACTTTGCGATCGGTACGGGTCAGATCCCAAGTGCCTTTGAGTTCTGCCTTCAGTTCCAGGTCGCGTTCGCTGCCTTCAGCAACGAAAACGCCCTTCACGTAGTAGCCTTTTTTGGGTTTGCGTGACATGTTTTATATGGAGAAATAGGGTGGCAGCACATAAGGGCTGCAGTGCTGGGTATCATATCCGCCGCTATGAATAAACCTCGTTCACGCTCTACAAGCACCACTACAGCACAGGCTGATTCCGGCTTCAGCTACAGCCGTTCGTTTTTTGAAGGGCTGGTGGATCAAGCCCTGTCCCATGCCAAGAAGTTGGGCGCCACCGATGCCGGAGCTGATGCCTCCGAGGGCTGCGGCCTGAGCGTGAGCGTGCGCAAGGGCGAACTGGAGACCGTCGAGCGCAACCGTGATAAGTCGCTGGGCGTGACGGTCTACATTGGCCAGCGCAGAGGCAATGCCAGCACTTCGGACTTCTCTGAAGCCGCCATCCAGCAAACGGTGCAAGCAGCATATGACATTGCGCGCTTTACGGCCGAAGACCCCACGGCGGGACTGCCCGATGCGGACGACATTGCCCCTGAATCCACGCACAAGGATCTGGATCTTTTCCACGCCTGGAATGTGAGCAGTGAAGAAGCTGCGCGCATTGCGATTGCCTGCGAAGCCGCGGCCATGAAAACCGACAAGCGCATCACCAACAGTGAAGGCGCCAGTGTCTCGGCACAGCAAAGTCATTTCTACAGCGCACATACACGGGGCTTTCGTGGCGGTTACGCCAGTTCGCGTCACAGCATCTCGGTAGCGCCGATTGCCTCGTTGCCAGGCAAGAATGGTGAAATGCAGCGTGATTACTGGTACAGCTCGATGCGCGATGCGATCGAGCTGGCTTCGCCTGAAGAGGTGGGGCGCTACGCAGCGCAACGTGCCTTGAGTCGCTTGGGCAGCCGCAAGATTCCTACCACCGAGTGCCCTGTGCTGTTTGAGTCGCCACTTGCTGCGGGCTTGCTGGGTGGCTTCGTACAGGCAGTCAGCGGTGGCACGCTCTATCGCAAGAGCAGCTTTCTGGTGGATTCACTGGGCAAACAGGTCTTTCCTCAGCACATCAGCATTGAAGAAGATCCATTCATTCTGCGCGGCAAAGGCAGCTCTCCATTTGATGATGAAGGTGTGCGTGTGCAACGCCGCATGGTGGTGGATGACGGACGCGTGGAAGGTTATTTCCTTTCGAGTTATTCAGCACGCAAGCTGGGAATGAAGACCACCGGCAATGCAGGTGGCTCACACAATTTGACGCTGACCTCTCGACTGACACGCCGTGGCGATGACCTGGATGCCATGTTGGAAAAGCTGGGCACGGGCCTGTTTGTGGTGGAGTTGATGGGACAGGGCGTGAACTATGTGACGGGTGACTACTCGCGCGGCGCTTCTGGCTTTTGGGTGGAAAACGGCAAGATCGCATTTCCGGTGCAGGAGATCACGATTGCGGGCAACCTCAAAGACATGTATCTGGGTATTGAAGCCGTGGGTGCAGACGCGTATAACTACGGGGCCAAAACCGTTGGATCAATTCTGATCAATCGTATGAAGGTGGCGGGCAGCTAAGGCTTTCGCTACAAGCGACCAGGCATGCTGAATCCAGCATGCCTTTTTTTTGTCCCTGAAAATTTTTAAATAGATGGCAGCTTGCGCGGGTATGGCGAGCGCTAAGAACCAAAAATGCAAAACAATATCAAAGGTTTAAGCGGAGCTGACTGGGCCTTGGCCCTGGTGGTCATTGTGGTCTGGGGCGTGAACTTTGTGGTGATGAAGTGGGGCTTGCAAGAAGTTTCGCCGCTGCTGCTGTGCGCCTTGCGTTTCATGGCGGCATCGCTACCTTTTTTGGTGTGGGTGCGCCGTCCGCAATCGCTGTCCTGGGGATTGCTGGCTGCATATGGCCTGGTGCAGGGCGTGGGGCAGTTTGGTTTGCTGTTTGTGGGCATGCAACTGGGAATGCCTGCCGGAATGGCATCTGTGGTGCTGCAAACCCAGGCATTCATCACATTGCTGATGGCTGCCGTGTTGCTCAATGAGCGCCCGCATCCTTGGCAGTGGCTGGGGCTATGCATTGCAATTGGGGGCTTGATCATCATCGGTTCGGCCCATGGCGATAGTGCCACGCAGATGACGCTGATTGGCTTTTTGTGCACCGTAGGCTCGGCAGCCATGTGGGCTGCGTCAAATTTGATCACCCGTCACGCAGCCAAACACGGTCCTTATGAGCCCGTGCCCTTCTTGGTGTGGAGCAGTGTGTTTCCCATCATTCCGTTATTGCTCATGTCGCTATGGCTGGAAGGAGGCTGGAGTGCGATGCAGTCCCAGCTTGCAGGCATGACATGGCAAGGCATCGGCGCTGTGGCTTATCTTTCGCTGCTGTCTACCCTGCTGGGCTATGGTCTGTGGACCAAATTGCTGCAGCGTTACCCTGCAAGCACGGTGGCGCCGCTGTCGCTGCTGGTGCCTGTGATTGGTCTGATTTCAGCCATATTGTTGCTGGGAGAGTTCCCTACAGCCATGCAGTGGCTGGGCACGGTAGGCGTGTTGCTGGGCATGATGGTCAATCAGTTTGGCGGGCGTTGGCGCAATGCTGTCTAAAGCCTGCAAATACCGCCGTTGATACGTCGTTGCTTGGCCTTGCCACAGCTGCATACTGCGTGTGGCTTCAAGTGATCGCGCGGAATTGGAATGTAAATGGTGACTCAGCAGGCTTTGGTAGGGTTGATCAGACCAGTGTGCGTCCCAAGGCCTTGGCGGCTTCTTGCAGGCGTGGCAGACGCTCCAGCGCCTGTGCCAGGCTCATGCGCGCTACGGGCGCTTGCAGGGCAACGGCACAGCGCACACTGCGTTCATCCTTGCCAAACACAGGTACCGCCACGCACACCAGACCGTCTACAAATTCCTCTGCGTCCACTGCATAGCCTTCTTTGCGAATGCGACGAAACTCCTCGTTCAAAGCCTCTCGTGTTGTGAGCGTGGAAGCGGTGTAGCGTGTCAGCGGCAGCGCTTGCATCAAGCTGTTGCGCTGGGCCGCGGCCATATGCGCGAGGATAAGTTTGCCGCTGGCCGAACAGTGCACCGGGACATGGGTGCCAGGACGCAAATTCAGCTGAAGTGGAAAAGCCGATTCAATGCGGTCCAAATACACCACCTCCACACCGGATAGTGCTGTGAAATTGCAGCTCTCACCAATGTCAGATACCAATTGGCGCAACACGGCGTGGCGCACGCTTTGCTGGGCACTGCCGGCCAAAGTGGCTTCTGCCAAGCGCAGCAGGCGCGGAGCGAGTGCATAGCGACGACCATCGGGCTCGCGTGACAACAGGCCACCTGCCTCCAGCTGCGCCAGTTGGCGATGCACGCTGGGTTTGGGCCAACCGCTGGTGGCTACGGCTTCGGCCAGCGTCAGCGGGCGTGCCTCTCGTACCAGGATTTCCAGCAAATCGAAAAGCTTCAACCCTGGAGATAAGGAATTTTTTGTCATAAATCTCTGAAAACGAGACGAATAAATAAAAATTTTCGGGATTTTATGCATTGAACATAGAGTGGTGGCAAGCGCTTTTTGGTCACGGATGGAAAACCAATGACACATGCCACTTTCACGAGCCCATTGACTCTGCACGGCTTTCGCAATGCCGTGCTGACCGGGGCATGTGGAGGTTTGGGGCAGGCCCTGGCCCAGCAGTTGCAGGCACAAGGCAGCAAGCTGGCATTGCTGGGCATGCAGCCAGATGTGCTGGAAAACATGGCAGCGCAAGCGCCTGCGCAATGTCGTGTCTATGTGCTGGATGTGTCAGACAGTGCAGCCATGCTGCGGATGGCGCAAGACTGGATGCAGTTTGCGGGGCTACCTGATCTGGTGATTGCCAACGCCGGCGTTGCCAGTGGCTTTGATACTGCACAAGCCGAAGATCTGCCCGTGCTGCGCCGCATGCTGGAGATCAATCTGCTAGGGCCAGTCACAACTTTTCAGCCTTTTTTGCAAGCATTGCGCTCCGTGCCTTCACACCGCTGTGCTTTGGTGGGCATGGCCAGCATTGCGGGCTGGCGTGGCTTGCAAGGCAACGGTGCCTACTGTGCCAGCAAAGGTGGCCTGATCCGTTATCTGCAGAGTTTGCGTGCCGAGCTGCGTGGCACGGGTATCAGTGTGCACACTATATGCCCAGGCTATTTGCGCACCCCATTGACGGCCCATAACGATTTCGCCATGCCGGGATTGATGGATCCTGCAGACGCTGCCCGCATCATGCTGCGGCGTATCCGAAAGGGGCATACGCATATTGTGGTGCCACGTCGCACCGGATGGCTCTCCCGTGCCTTGGCATGTCTGCCAGACGCATAGATGGATGCTTTGCTGCGGGGACAGCCACGCAAAGCCAGGCAGGGGGAGAGTGGCAGCAATGCCATTCCTGGCCTGAATACGATGATGCCGACCATGTCATCGGTATCAAACAGACAAGAAAAGTGAGCCCATAGAGTGGCAAGCAAGACAATCAAGGAGACAACAACCATGCGACACGAACACCATGTAAGCCCCGCGCCGGTGGCCGCTTCGCTGCCCATATGCAGGACAGAGGAAATGGTTGCGCTGATCGGTGCAGGCCCTTCCGGCCTGGCCGGTGCGCGTAATCTGCAAAAGCAGGGCATTCCATTCCAGGGTTTCGAGGCTTACACCGATGTGGGAGGGCTTTGGAACATTGAGAATCCACGTTCCACGGTGTATGAGTCTGCGCACCTGATTTCCAGCAAGCGCATGACTGAATTCAAAGAATTTCCCATGGCGGATTCGGTGGCCGACTACCCCAGCCATCGGGCACTATGCGCTTACTTCCGTGACTTTGCGGATCACTTTGATTTGCGCAGACACTTTCGCTTTGGCGTACGTGTGGAGAGGGTGGAGCCTGTCAACCCGGAAGACAAGGACACGCCATGGCGTGTGACGGTGCGCAATGCACAGGGCGATCTTGAGACGGCGCAGTACAAAGGCGTGGTGATTGCCAACGGCATTCTGGCGGAGCCCAATCTGCCGAAGTTTGAGGGGCAGTTTTCCGGCGAGCTGATGCACACCAGCCAATACAAGCGTGCCAGTCAGTTCACTGGAAAGCGGGTGTTGATCATCGGAGCAGGCAATTCCGGCTGCGACATTGCGGTGGATGCCGTGCACTATGCCCAGAGCGTGGACATATCGGTACGTCGTGGCTACTACTTTGTGCCCAAGTATGTGTTTGGCAAACCTGCAGACACCATTGGAGGCAAGAAACCATTGCCACGCTGGCTCAAGCAGAAGGTGGATTGCGTGGTGCTCAAGTGGTTCACCGGTGACCCAACGCGCTTTGGCTTTCCCAAGCCCAACTACAAGATGTACGAGTCGCACCCCATCGTGAACTCGCTCATCCTGCACCACCTGGGTCATGGTGATATCCATGTGAAAGCCGATATTGCACGCTTTGATGGTCATACCGTGCATTTCAAGGACGGATCGCAGCAGGACTACGACATGGTGCTGCTGGCCACGGGCTATACCCTGCATTACCCGTTTATCGATGCTGCACACCTGAACTGGCAAGGTATGGCGCCGCAGCTGTACATGAACATTTTTGCGCCGAAATACACACATCTGGCGGTGCTGGGCATGGTGGAAGCCAGTGGCTTGGGCTGGCAAGGGCGTTATGAACAGGCAGAACTGGTAGCGCGCTACTTCAAAGGCCTGGCGCTCAAGGCTCCTGCAGCACAGCGTTTGCAAACCGCCATTGCAGGGCCAGCGCCCGATTTGTCTGCAGGCTACCAGTATTTGCAGCTGGAGCGCATGGCGTTTTATGTGAACAAGGATGCTTATCGCACAGCGGTGCGTGAGGCCGTGGCCAAGCTGGGCTGAGTGACGGGAGTTGCCATGTTGCCAGTGGACGAAATACGGTTGAACTTCAACCCGGCCTCGCTGGCACTGCTCAATGCAGTGCTGGGTTTTTTAATGTTTGGTATTGCGCTGGATACGCGCATGGAAGATTTCAAGCGCGTGGCGCGCATGCCCTGGGCCATGGCCGTGGGTATTGCTGCGCAATTCTTTGTCTTGCCCGCAGTCACCTACACACTGACTTTGATGCTCAATGTGGGTCCCAGCATTGCGCTGGGGATGATTCTGGTGGCGTGCTGTCCGCCTGGCAATGTGTCCAACATCCTGACCCACCGCGCCAAAGGAAACGTAGCCTTGTCGGTGTCCATGACTGCAATCTCCAATGCCATTGCGGTGGTTGTGATGCCGCTGAACTTTGCTTTTTGGGGCGGTCTGCATCCCACGGCATCAGGCCTGTTGAAATCAATCTCACTGGATCCGCTGGAGATGGTGGGCCACATTGTGTTGATCATCGGTATTCCATTTGTGCTGGGGCTGTGGTGTGCGCATCGCTTTCCCTCGGCGACGCAGCGCTGCAAGAAAACGGTGCGTATCCTGAGCTTTGTGGCATTGATCGGCTTCATCGTGGGAGCCATTGCAGGCAATTGGCGCTTTTTTCTCGATTACATAGGCTTGGTGTTGCTGGCGGTGGTTCTGCATGATGCGCTGGCGTTCGGCACGGGTTACGTCTGCGCGCGAGTGATGGGGTTGGCTGATTACGAGCGGCGGGCAGTTGCGATCGAGGTGGGGATTCGCAATGCAGGTTTGGGGCTGGTACTGGTCTTCAGCTTTTTTGGAGGCCTGGGAGGGATGGCTGTGGTCGCAGGTGTTTGGGGGTTCTGGGACATTATTGCGGGCTTGGCTCTTGCTTCCTGGTGGGGGCGCAAAACGCCCGAAGGTGCAGTGGCACAGACCGAGGTACACGCATGAATTCAGCACACACACAAGCTGCTCAGAGGGTGCTGATTACTGGGGCAGATGGTTTTTTGGGACGTAGCGTGGTCGCTGCATTGGCGCACAGGCCGGGGACGCTGACGGTGGCACTGGATGTGCGCGATGTACCCGCCGAACGCCAGCAAAAGGGTGTGATTTATCGCAAGCAGGATGTTCGTGACCCAGCTTTGACGCAGACCTTGAATGAGTTTGCCATCGACACTGTGGTGCATCTGGCCTCAATCGTCACCCCGGGCAAGGATTCGAACAGGGCCTTTGAATACGATGTGGATGTGAACGGCACCCGCAATGTGCTGCAGGCTTGCAAGGCAGCCGGAGTGCGACACGTGGTAGTGTCTTCCAGCGGCGCAGCCTATGGCTACCATGCCGACAACCCTGCGTGGATCACGGAGACGGATGCCCTGCGCGGCAACCCCGTGTTTGCATATTCCGACCACAAGCGTCTGGTGGAAGAGATGCTGGCGCAATGGCGTGTGGAATATCCCCAGCTACAACAAACGATTTTGCGCATTGGCACCATCCTGGGCGAGCGCGTGGACAACCAGATCACTGCGCTGTTTGAAAAGCCCAGGCTGCTGGCCATCCGTGGAAGTGACAGTCCTTTTGTCTTCATCTGGGACGAAGATGTGACCGGAGCCATCTTGCATGCGCTCAGTGGAGCAGCGCCAGGCGCCTACAACCTTGCGGGAGATGGAGCGTTGACCATCCATGAGATTGCTGCACGCCTTGGCAAATCGACATGGAATCTGCCTGCTGGGTGGCTGCGCGCTGCTTTGTGGCTCGGCTCCAGGCTGGGGGTGAGCCGCTATGGCCCTGAACAATTGGACTTTCTGCGCTATCGCCCCGTATTGCTCAACACTGCGCTCAAGCAGTGGGGCTATGTGCCGCAAAAAACCAGTGCCCAGGCATTTGAGGCTTTTGCAAAGGCCCGCAGTACGCAAGGCAAGCCGGTGCGTGCTGCGACAGCGCCAAGGGTGCTCTGACTTGCATTGGACATTTCGCGCGTCCGCTCGTGTGCTGGCTACAGATGGGACGCCGGGTGACTGAACTCCTGGCTGCTGGCAAGCAGGATGCCCATTGAAGAGCTGCCGTGGCTTTGATTAAGTGTTGATTTGCTGCCAAGGCAATTGCTTCCTGCGACCGGGTAGCAGCAGGCACACTGGCGCGTACAGAAAAGCTGCCTGTCCGGGAGTATGGTTTTGTATGTGATTATTTAATTGTCCAAAAAATATTCAAATAAACATCATTATCAATATCGATATAAATATTATCCTGAGTACATCTTTATATTTGCTGATTTTAAACAATAATGAATGGCAATATTTAGTAATTTTTAATTATCCAGTCTGAGTATGATGTATGAATGCTTTTGAGTTCATTGAAGGATGATATTTTCTATTGAGATTGATTATTGGTTGAGCCTTGATTTCATACCCTTCGATGTTGAATGCATTTGGAAAGAGAGGTGTTTTCTGATGAAAAGGATTATCTGGTTTTTTTGGGTATTCCTGGTGCTATTGAGCGCCTTCTGGTTGATGGCGGATACGCTTTGGCCAGAGCAAATAGAGTACTTTGCCTTTCGCAAGGTTTGGGTTCAATATTCCGGTGTTTTGGCCTTTGGCGTCATGTCTTTGGCAATGCTGCTTGCGGTGCGGCCCGTGTGGCTTGAAAAGCCCTTGGGTGGACTGGACAAAATGTATCGGTTGCATAAATGGCTGGGTATTGCGGCATTAGTCATTGGCATAGTCCACTGGGTCTGGGCAAAAGGTACGAAATGGGCGGTGGGCTGGGGCTGGCTTGTACGTCCCACGCAAAAAATGGACGGCTCTGGAATGCAGCGAAGCGTATTGGAATCTGCTTTGCGGGATTGGCGTGGACAGGCCGAAACAATGGGAGAGTGGGCTTTTTATGCCGCGGTGATTTTGATTGTGCTGGCTTTGGTCAAACGTTTCCCGTATAGGCTATTTGCCAAAACGCACTTTGTACTGGCTGGCCTGTATTTGATTCTGGTGTTGCATGCAGTAGTGCTGGTCGAATTCGTCTATTGGAGTCAGCCTATAGGATGGGTGCTGGCAATAATGATGCTGGGTGGTACATTCTGCGCCGTTCTTGTTTTGTCAGGGCGAGTGGGGCAGGCTCGCACTGCGTATGGCGTGATTGATTTTCTACAGTCTTATCCAACATTGAATGCTTTGGAAATCAGGTTGCGCATGAAAGAAGGTACTTGGCGTGGGCATCAGCCTGGACAATTCGTATTTGCCACCTCAAATCCAAAGGAAGGCGCTCACCCCTACACCATTGCCTCTGCATGGAACGAAGCTGAGCAGTGCATGACATTTGTCACCAAGGCGCTTGGTGACCATACCGAGACGCTGGCGCAGCGCCTGTGTGTGGGTGATGGTGTGAAAGTTGAGGGTCCCTATGGCTGTTTCACGTTTGATGATGACAAGCCACGCCAGATCTGGATTGGCGGGGGAATTGGGATAACGCCGTTTATTGCGAGGATGAAATATCTGGCCCAGGCGGCGCATGAACAAAAGCAACATACTGTGGATCTTTTTCATGCCACCGCTGAGCATGATCCGCTAGCGATTGAAAAACTGTGTGCTGATGCCGAGGCTGCTGGAGTGAAGTTCCACCTCTTTATCGACCAGCGGGATGGCCGCCTGACGGGTGAGCGTTTGCGGGCTTTGGTGCCTGAATGGAAGGACGCCAGCGTGTGGTTTTGTGGCCCTGTCGGTTTTGCGAACGCGCTGCGTGCAGACCTGGTCGCGCATGGCCTGCCCGAGCAGTCCTTTCATCAAGAGCTTTTTGAAATGCGCTGACGATATTCCATCTGGGCACAGGCCAGCGAACTGTAGATGGTTTGATGTAACTGGCGTTTGGCGGGAAGGTGTGCACAGTAAAGCGTTGCAGGAAAAGCAGCGGACCTACCGCGCTTTTCCCGCAGCATTCAAGGCGTAAAACACAATACGCTATGCAACAATCTGCGCCGCAATCGCCTCGCCCATTTGGGTGGTGCTTGCGCTGCCGCCCAGATCCGGGGTCTTGGGCCCTGTGCGAATGGTGTCTTCAATGGCCTTGACCATGGCGTCGTGGGCTTCACGCCATGCACCCTGGCTATGTCCCAGAAAATCCAGCATCAACGCGCCGGACCAGATCATGGCAATCGGGTTGGCGATGTTTTTCCCGTAGATGTCAGGTGCGGAGCCGTGCACGGGCTCAAACAGGCTGGGGAAGTTGCGTTCCGGGTTGAGGTTGGCGGATGGTGCCAGGCCGATGGTGCCCGTCGTGGCCGGGCCCAGGTCACTGAGGATGTCCCCAAACAAATTGGTGGCTGCCACCACGTCAAAACGCCCAGGCTGCAAGACAAAGCGTGCCGTCAGAATGTCGATGTGCTGCTTGTCCAGCGTGATTTCGGGATAGTCCTTGTGCATGGCATCAGCCTGCTTGTCCCACCAGGGCATGCTGATGGCGATGCCGTTGGACTTGGTGGCCAGCGTCACATGCTTTTTCTGGCGGCTTTGCGCCAGATCGAAGGCGTATTTGAGCAGACGCTGTGAGCCTTTGCGGCTGTAGACCGATTCCTGGATGCAGATCTCGCGGTCTGTGCCTTCAAACATGACGCCGCCCAAGGCCGTGTACTCACCTTCCGTGTTTTCGCGCACGACATAGTAATCAATATCGCCGGGTTTGCGGCCTGCCAGCGGGCAGGGCACGCCTTCGAACAGACGTACCGGGCGCAGATTGATGTACTGGTCAAACTCGCGGCGGAATTTGAGCAGGGAGCCCCAAAGCGAAATGTGGTCGGGCACGGTGGCTGGCCAGCCAACTGCGCCGAAGAAGATGGCATCCATGTCTTGCAGTTGCTGCTTCCAGTCGTCGGGCATCATCTTGCCGTGCGCGGCATAGTAGTCGCAGTGCGCCCAGTCAAAGTGATGAAACTCAAGCGCTAAGTTGAACCGCTTGGCTGCGGTTTTGAGGGTGCGCAGGCCTTCTGGCATGACTTCTTTGCCAATACCGTCTCCGGCAATGACTGCAATTTTTTTTGTGCTGGACATGGAAATCCCTTTAATGGACATGCAGCCATTGTGCGGTGAGCAGGTTTGCGTGGTAATGATCTGAATGTGTGTAGATCATTCACACAGTGTGTGCAATGAAAAGGCTCCCCCATGTCACGCTGCGGGGCAGCCTCGTCGGATTGAATGGTTTATCTACCCGGCAGCCAGTCAAAGCCAGTGCTGGTCTTTTGGATATGGCCGATTGAGGGCAGCGGAAAGTGATAGCCGCCCACCCAGCTTTGTTCTTGCGCCAGACGGGTCAGCAAATGGTGCCGGGTTGCACGTGCTTGCTCGGGGTGCATGTCGAACTGCACCTGCCAGTCAGGATGTCTCACAAACAAGGCAGGGTAGTGCGCCACATCGCCAATATAGACAAAGCGTTCCTTGCCAGACTGCACTGCAATGGCGCTGTGGCCTGGCGAATGCCCAAAGCTGGCAATGGTGTCCAGGCCGGGCAAGATGCTGGAACCCGGCACAAACAGCTTGAGTTGATTGCCAGGGTAGTTATTGAAGACACGGCGTACCGCCATAAAGCCTGCGCGAGCACCCTCGGGAGCGGCGTGCATGCGTGCATCATCCATCCAGAAAGCCATTTCAGGCTGAGGCACGTACACCAGCGCTTTGGGGTAGATCAGGCTGCCATCCTTGCGGCGCAAACCATTGATGTGGTCACCGTGCATATGGCTGATGATGACAGCGTCAATAGTGGAAGGGTCGATTCCTGCGGCACGCATATGAGTGTGCAGCAGTCCGGTGCCAGCAGGGCCGTTGTCGCCAAAACCGGTATCAAGCAGATAGCGCTTGCCCTGATGCTCAATGACAAAGCAGGTGTAGGGCACATCAATATGGGTGGTTGGCAGGCCTGCAGCCTGCAGTGCAGCTTGCACCTGCTCCAGTGGAGCGTTCTTCACAAAGCCAGCATCCAGCGCACGTTTGCCGACACCGTCACTGACTGCAATCACACGTGCCTCTCCGACTTGCCGGGCGACGAAGCCTGCAGATGTGGCGGATCTGCTTGCGTTGGAGGTGCTGCAAGCCGTGAGCCAGCCTGCCGCTGACAGACTTGCGGCTCCAAGTATCCAGTGGCGGCGATGCATTGTCATGGTGGCTCCTTTGGACTGTTGAGTAGTGACGGGCTGACATTAGCCTGAAGCCTATTCTCAAATCCGGCCCTTTGTGCGAACAAGCACGGGTAAACACCGAAGCGAATGACTTCGTAAATGCAGACATTCAAGCCTGCTTACGTTTTTACTCTGGGAGAAACCATGAAAAATTCAAATTCCAAGACTGTTTCATTGCTTCTGCAACGCCGCCAATGGATGCGTGCGGCTGCGCTGGCCGGGCTGTCTCTGACAGGAATTACTGCAATAGCCCAAACCGCTGCAAGCTATCCAAGCAAAGCAATACGCATGGTGATTCCTTTCACGCCCGGCGGATCGGCGGACATCTTGGGCCGCGCCATGGGGCATGAGCTGACTCAAGCCTGGGGACAGTCGGTGGTGCCAGAGAATGTGGCAGGTGCTGGTGGCAGCATCGGTGCAGATCGTGTGGCCAAAGCGTCCAGTGATGGCTATACCTTGCTGATGGGGCATGTGGGGACGCTGGCCATCACGCCCAGCTTGTATCCCAAGCTGCCTTACGACCCCATCAAGAGTTTTACGCCTGTGGCCTGGGTGGCCCGTGTACCCAATGTGCTGGTTGTGCATCCTTCGCTGCCGGTGACGGATTTGAAGTCTTTCATCACATATGCGAAAGCCAATCCAGACAGGATCAACTACAGCTCAGGTGGCAATGGCAGTGCAGCACACATGACCATGTCTTATCTGGCACAGCAAACAGGCCTGAGCATGCAGCACGTTCCCTACAAGGGCACAGCGCCTGCCGTGAACGACTTGGTGGCCGGGCAGGTGCAAGCCTTGTTTACGGGCATTCCTGCCGTGCTGGCGCAACTCAAGGCAGGGCAGATCAAGGCCATCGCAGTGTCTTCTCCACAGCGCGTAGCCATCTTGCCTGATGTGCCCACAGTGGCAGAGGCAGCGCTTCCAGGTTTTGAAGCAGACCAGTGGTATGGCATTGTCGGACCCGCAGGCATGCCCAAAGAAGTAGTGAGCAAGCTCAATGCCCAGATCAATGCCTCACTCAAGAGCCAGGCAATCCTGGAGCGTTTGCAAAGCGAGGGGGCACAACCCATGCCCAGCACACCAGAGGTGTTTGGTCAGCTGATCAGCAAGGACATGGAGCGTTGGTCCAAAGTGATCAAGACTACAGGCATGTCACTGTAATCGCGGCAATTCACTGCGTCAGCCTGCAGCCGTGCTGCGGGCTTTTGCGTTCGGCTCTCTACAATGCCTGATTTGTTTTTGGGTTAACCGCCATGCAGAAGATGCCTTCGCCCGATGATTTGCGCGTGTTTCTCTCGGTGGTGCGCAAGTCCAGCTTTGCGGGCGCGGCGCAGTTGCTGGAGGCGTCACCAGCCTATGTGAGCAAACGTGTGCGCTTGCTGGAGCAGGAGCTGGGTCTGAAGCTGCTGCACCGCACTACACGGCGCGTGACAGTCACACAGGAGGGCGAGCGCATCTTCCATTGGGCGCAGCGTGTGCTCGACGACATGGAGCAATTGCTGCAAGAGGCGCAGGTTACGCAGCGTGAGCCGATGGGCTTGCTGCGTGTGAGCAGCAGCTTTGGCTTTGGTCGCAATGTGGTGGCTCCTGCGCTGTCGCAGCTGGCATTGCGTTATCCGGCACTGCAACTGCGCTTGGATGTGTTTGACCGGCTGGTGGATGTGGCGGCCGAAGGCTTTGATCTGGATGTGCGTGTGGGTGATGAAATCGCTCCCCACCTGATTGCACGGCGTTTGGCTGATAACTGCCGTGTGATGTGTGCCGCACCGGCTTATGTGCAGCGTGCGGGCTTGCCGCGTAATCTGGACGAGCTGGCGGGCCATGATTGTCTGGTGATCAAAGAGCGCGACCATCCGTTTGGAGTCTGGACTTTGCGCAACCAGGCGCAAGAGCGGACGGTTAAAGTGCGAGGCCCTCTGTCAACCAACCATGGAGAGATGGCTGTTCAGTGGGCGCTGGATGGTCATGGCATTGTCTTGCGTTCGCTGTGGGATGTGGCTGCAGACTTGGCCGCTGGACGCTTGGTGCATGTGCTGCCGCAATGGCAGCAAGCCGCGAATATCTGGGCCGTGTACCCGACGCGACTCGAGCGTTCGGCCAATGTGCGTGTCTGTGTGGAGTTTTTGCAGGCTTTTTTTCAAAGCCGCCAGCCAGCGCTCATCAAGGATGGCATGAAAAAAGCAGCTGCCAGCATTCGCTAGCAGCTGCTGGGGTGAGGTGCGGCTTGCATGACACCTCCAGCGTGTCTGAGGCTTACTTGCTCAGCGCAGCCTTCACAGCGGCGGAGACCAAACCCATATCGGCTTTGCCAGCCAATGCGGTTTTGACTTTGCCCATCACCTTGCCCATGTCGCCGGGGCCAGAGGCACCCACTTCGGCCACGATGGCTTGTACTGCAGCGGTGATTTCGGCTTCGGACATGCGCTCTGGCAGGTAGACCTTGAGCACTTCGATCTCGGCTTTTTCCACGTCCGCCAGATCGCTGCGATTGGCGGTTTCGTAGGCGGTGATGGAGTCCTTGCGCTGTTTGATCAGCTTGTCGACGATGGCAACGATGGCAACGTCGTCAAGCTCCACGCGTTCGTCCACTTCTTTTTGCTTCATCGCTGCTTGCAGCAGGCGAATGGTGCCCAGGCGTGCACTGTCTTTGGCACGCATGGCAGTTTTCATATCTTCGGTAATCTGGGCTTTCAAGCTCATAGCTCTCTCCTTGGTTGGGCGGATGTGCGCACCTGCCGCTCACGCAGTGGCATAGCCACAGGGCTCAATGGTGCGCCTTGTCCGCAGGGAGGTCACTGCCTGCATCTGGTGTTGCCAGCAGTGGCCAGAAAACAAAAAACCCGCGCCTGGCGTCCCGAGCGCGGGTTTCGGCTTTTTTAAGGCCGGCTAGTCCCAATCAAACGATTAGTACAGCTTCTTAGGCAGTTGCATGCTGCGAACGCGCTTGTAGTGGCGCTTCACGGCAGCAGCCTTCTTGCGCTTGCGCTCAGCTGTAGGCTTTTCGTAGAACTCACGAGCGCGCAGGTCTGTCAGCAGGCCCAACTTTTCGATGGTGCGCTTGAAGCGGCGCAGGGCAACTTCATAGGGTTCGTTTTCTTTGACGCGGATGGTAGTCATTCAATTTCCAGATATATCTGTGCCGACAGCGGGTTCTCGGGAAGATCGGGCCTGAGAGCCATGAACAGCGGTTTTCCCCGTCACTTTGTAACTAGTATGGCCGACGGGGTAATGCCAGCAAAGTCGAGCATTATAACGGTTTTTCCAAATGCCTTGGCAGCTCGCATGCCCTTGGGGCAGCATGCACTGCCTTAGCGCGCCTTCAGGTAGCTTCGGTGCTTGCTTGAAAGTGCTGCTGCGCCATGGCTTGTGCGCAGGCAAAAGCACTGGCCCAGGCCCACTGAAAGTTATAGCCACCCAGCCAGCCGGTGATGTCGACCACTTCACCAATGCAATAAAGACCAGGCTGGTTTTTGGCTTCCATGGTTTGCTGTGAGAGCGCCTTGGTGTCGACGCCGCCCAGGGTCACCTCGGCTTTTTTATAACCTTCCGAGCCATTGGGCGTGATTTCCCAGCGAGACAGCTGCTCAGCCAGGCGGGTTAAGGCTTTGTCACTGGCTTCGTTGATCGGGCGTTGTAGCTCAGGCTGTTGCGCAACCCAGGCATCGGCCAGACGTGTGGGCATGTGCGTGGCCAGCTCATTGGTGACCAGCTTGCGAGAGTGCATTTTGGCCTGTTGCAGAACTTCAGCGATGTTGCATTCAGGCAGCAGATCGATATGCAAAGCAGCGCCGTCTTTCCAATAGCTGGAGATTTGCAGTACGGCGGGGCCGGAGAGACCACGATGGGTAAACAGCAAGTCTTCGTGGAAGGTGACACGCTCTTTTTTACTGCCAGTGCTGATGGCCACAGGCAGTGCCAGTCCGGCCAGTTGAGCGTAAGGCTGCCAGTCACTGCCATCAAAGGTCAGGGGCACCAAACCAGGGCGGCGCTCTATCAGAGGCAGCTTGAACTGCTGAGCCAAGCGGTAGCCAAAATCGGTCGCGCCAATCTTTGGGATGGAAAGGCCACCTGTGGCCAGCACCAGCCTGGGCGTGGTGACGGTGCCTCGGTCCGTTTGAATTTCATAGCGGTCTGCGCCATGCGTATCGTCGTTGTTGGCCAAAACAGCCACTTTTTTGACAGCACAGGGTTGCCAGCGCTGTACTCCACCTGCATCACATTCGGTCAGCAGCATGCGGATGATGTCTTCTGCACTGGTGCTGGCAAACAACTGCCCTTTGTGTTTTTCCTCGTAGGGAATACCGTGTTTGTCCAACAAAGCAATGAAGTCTGCAGGTGTGTAGCGCGACAGTGCTGAGCGGCAAAACTGCGGGTTCTGGCCCACATAGTGTTTGTGGGGCGCACGCACATCCAGATCGCGGTTGGTGAAGTTGCAGCGTCCTCCTCCAGAGATACGGATTTTCTCTGCAACTTTCTGGGCATGGTCGATCAACAGCACTTTCAGCCCAAGTTGCCCAGCCTGGGCTGCACAAAACAAACCCGCCGCACCAGCGCCGATGATCACAGCATCAAATGAAGAGGGCGCAAAGGCAGCGATGTTTTCGGTCATAGGGCAAAGTGTCTTCTTTCGGTATTACGCACAAGCGGCGCTAGCACAGAGCGCCGCTGCGGGCAGTGTAGCCAAGGGAGCAAGCCCCGTGGCTGGTGTGGGTTGCACTGCATGCCATGCGCTCTATTTGCTATCAATTCTTAGAATGCCACCCCATGAATTTGCCTGAACACCAGCTCAGCATGACCGTGCTGATGACCCCCGATATGGCCAACTTTTCCGGTAACGTCCACGGTGGCGCCATCCTGAAAAAATTGGACGAAGTGGCTTATGCCTGTGCCAGCCGCTATGCGGGGCGTTACTGCGTGACGCTTAGCGTGGATCAGGTGATGTTTTTGCAGCCCATCCATGTGGGGGAACTGGTGACTTTCCTTGCCAGCGTCAACTACACCGGCCATTCGTCCATGGAAATTGGCATCAAGGTGGTGGCCGAGCAAATCCAGGACAAGGTGGTGCGTCACGTCAATAGCTGCTTTTTCACCATGGTCGCTGTCGATGAGGATCGCAAGCCTGTCTCTGTGCCAGCTTTGCAACCAGCGACCGATGATGAAAAGCGTCGCTGGAATGCGGCGTTGATCCGTAAGGATATGCGCAAGGAAGTGGCCGTGCGCTTTGCCCAGACCCGTACACCTTCGGCCGAGCAATAGGCGGCTAGAAACTCTCCCAATCGTCTTCAGCGCAGGCTGCTGAAACTGTACTGGCCGGCAGGGTGCGGGCTGCGGTTTGCCGGCGTTGGGAATTGGCTGGCGAAGGCTGGCGCTGCGAGGTTGTGACAGCTTTTGGGGGCGTGGGCTGAGCTACGCGAGGGGCAACGTTGGCACGCGTTATCTTGGGTGCCGCAGTTGCAGTCACGGATGTTGCAGAGGTTTTGAAGTGCGCAACGGTTTGTACCAGCTCCTGGGCCTGGCGTTTGAGACTTTCTGCAGCGGCAGCACTTTGTTCGACCAGCGCTGCGTTTTGCTGGGTGGTGGTGTCCATTTGGCTGATGGCTTCGCCGATTTGAGTGACGCCCTGGCTTTGTTGCGCACTGGCTGCGCTGATTTCTCCCACAAGATCGGTGACGCGTCGGATGGAGCTAACGACTTCTTCCATGGTTTGACCTGCACGGTCCACCAATGCAGTGCCTGCAGCCACACTGTCTACGCTGTTGCTGATGAGTTGCTTGATTTCTTTGGCAGCTTGCGCACTGCGTTGGGCCAGTGAACGCACTTCGCCCGCTACGACTGCGAAACCACGGCCTTGCTCGCCAGCCCGCGCAGCTTCCACTGCAGCGTTGAGTGCCAGGATGTTGGTTTGAAAGGCTATGGAGTCAATCACACCAATGATGTCTGAAATTTTGCGGCTGCTTTCAGTGATGCCTCGCATGTTTGCCACCACTTCTCCCACCACGTCTCCGCCTTGAGCCGCAATCTGTGAAGCACCGAGCGCCAATTGGTTGGCTTGCAACGCACCGTCAGCGTTTTGTCGGACCGTGGAGGACAACTGCTCCATGGAGGCTGCAGTTTGTTGCACAGCGCTGGCCTGCTCTTCGGTGCGGGAAGACAAATCGGTAGTGCCGCTGGAGATTTCGTTGCTGGCGAGCGCCACGGATTCTGCGTTGTGGCGTACAGCTTGCACGACTTTGTCGAGGGTGCTGCGCATTTGTTCCAGCGCAGCCATCAGCAGCCCCATTTCATCTTTGCTGGGGACTTGCAACACCTGGCTCAGGTCGCCGCTGGCGATGCGAGTTGCAGCGGCCACGGCGTGAGAGGCGGGCCTAGACACAGAGCGTGTCACCAAAATGGCAAACAGCAGGGACAACAAGGCACTGATGACCATGCCTGTGATCACCCACCAAAGTGCCGAAGTGCGTATCTCTTGTCCATGCAGGCGCAGAGCTTGTGCGTCGCTTTGTGTCAGTTGCGACAGCTTGCCGACGGTTTCAGCCAGTGCCGCGAAACTGGGTTCAGCTTCTTCGGTGTACATGAGCTGTAGCGACTGAAGGTTGCTTGTATCGTGCAGGCTGTCTCGGTGCATGGCGACTGTTTGAGAGACAAACTTGCGGTGTACCGTCATGTACGCGTCACGGTGCTGCAAATAAGTGCGCATGAGCAATTGCTCTTGTTCCGAGTGTGGCAGGGCTTTGTAATTATTTTCCGACTGTGTAATTGCCTCGAGCAGGCCTTGTGCTTGTTCTGCCAGCGCTTGCGCGCTGCTGGCGGACTGCGGAGGGAGCAAATGGCTTTCGATGCGGCGGAAACGGTTCCATTGCGAACGCATATTGCCTGCTTCCGCCACGCTTGGTAGCGCACTGTTGCTCATGCTTTGCATGGCCTGGTTCAGGCGTTCGAGTTGGGTCAGTGCAACTCCGCCCAGTATCAGTGTTACGGTCAACAGGAGTGCGAAAGCAAGCCCCAGTTTGGTGCCGATTTTGAAGTCTGAAAACCGCATGAAGGTGTTTCCTCAGTGTGCGTGCAGGCACGTTGCCTAGCGCTGTTCGTTCAGTTTTTTGCGTGCCAGTGACTGGTACACCAATGCGTACCAAGCCGAAACGGCCAGTACCCCCAAGGTTTGTAAGATCCAAGCAAGTAGTCACAAAACTGTCTTGAATGCTTCATAACACTGTCATTGGGTGTATCGACACTGGCGGGCAAATCTTTATCCACAACAAAGAGAGGATGCGCACGATGAATCAGCACCATGCAGGGATTGACAGCGAAGACATTCCAACCAATCTAAGTGATAACCCAGAGTTTCAGACGGTGGTGGCCAGCGCTGTTTCGCGCCGTGGGTTTTTGCGCAGTGGCACAGGCCTTACCGCAGCCATGTTTTTGGGCTTGGGCGGGGGACTGGCTGGTTGTGCGACATCGGGCATTCAAAGCCGTGGATCGGCGTTGATGGGTTTTCAAGCCATTCCTATCTCTACGGCAGACAACATTCAAATCGCTCCGGGCTATAGCGCCAATGTGCTGGCGCCCTGGGGCACGCCCTTGGTAGATGGCGCGCCAGCTTTCAAGGGCGATGGCAGCGAAGATGCCGCTGCGCAAGCATTGCAGGTAGGTGACAACCACGACGGGATTCACTTCTTTGCCTTGGAAGGCAAGAGCAGCGAAGGTCTGCTGGTGATGAATCACGAGTACTGCACCGTGAATGAAAAAACGGGTGAATATGTCTGGCTGTTTGGTGGCAAGGGTGCGGATGCCAAAAAGAAATGGGGCAAAGATCAGGTGCACAAGTCCATGAATGCGCATGGCGTTTCTGTGATGCACATTCAAAAGAACCCGAAGGGCGTTTGGGACATCGTCAAGGGCAGTGTGTACAACCGACGTATCACTGCATTTTCTGTCATGGAAATGACTGGCCCTGCCGCGGGTGATGCTTTGCTCCAAACCTCCAGTGACCCTTCTGGTCGCCGTGCGCAAGGGACATTCAACAACTGTGGCAACGGTTTCACGCCCTGGGGCACTTACCTGACTTGCGAAGAGAATTTCAACAATTACTTTGGCTCGGACTCTGGTGAAGACCGCCGTAATGCGGCGCAAAAACGCTACGGGATCTCCGCCAAGGGCAGTCTTTTCCAGTGGGAAAAGCATGAACCTCGCTTTGACTATGTGAAAGAACCCAACGAATCCAACCGTTTTGGCTGGATCGTGGAGATTGATCCTTTCAACCCCGGCAGCATTCCGCAAAAGCGCACGGCACTGGGTCGTTTCAAGCATGAAAACGCTGCATTTACGCTGAGCAAGGATGGCCGGGCAGTGGTCTATATGGGTGACGACCAGGCCAATGACTACATCTACAAATTTGTCTCGGATAACAAATACGTCAAGGGCGGTGACAATAGCAAGTTGCTGGACAAGGGCAGGCTGTACGTTGCGCGTTTCGATGCAGGCGCTGCAACCGGAGACTTTGCGGGAACCGGTGAGTGGCTGCTGCTCGACAAGAACGCGAATCCCAAGTTGAAGGCCGATGCAAGCTTTGCCAACCAAGCCGCAGTGCTGGTGCATGCGCGCATGGCGGGTGATGTGGTGGGAGCCACCAAGATGGACCGTCCGGAGTGGGTCAGCGTACATCCCAAAACTGGCGAGGTGTATGTCACCCTGACCAACAACACCAGCCGCACAGTGGCTGATGAAGCCAACCCGCGGGCCAAGAATGTGTACGGTCAGATCGTGCGCTGGCGAGAGACAGGAGCGGATGCTGCAGCCTCTACATTTGAGTGGGATATTTTTGTGCTGGCGGGAAACCCCACGGTACATACAGACCGCAAGAACTTGATGTCAGGCTCGGCCAATATCACTGCAGACAACACTTTCAACAGCCCCGATGGCCTGGCGTTTGATGCAGATGGACGCCTGTGGATCCAGACCGATGGCAAGTACAGCAACAAGGGCGATTACGCTGGCCAGGGCAATAACCAGATGTTGTGTGCCGACCCAGTGAGCAAAGAAATTCGACGATTCTTTGTGGGCCCCAAGGAGTGTGAAGTCACAGGCATCACTTTTACGCCTGATCACAAGACCATGTTCATCAACATTCAGCACCCAGGCGAAGAAGGTGACAGCCATTGGCCCGGCGGTGGAAATACCTTGCCACGCTCTGCCACGGTGGTGATCACCAAGAACGATGGTGGTGTGATCGGTAGCTAAATCGCAAGCTCGGTCAGAATCTCAAACATGTGTCCGGTGTTTGACGCGCCGGACAGATGACAAGGGCTGCAATGGTGGTGGACGTTGCAGCCCTTGTTTGTCTAAGCCCTCAACTCAAATGCTTGGAAGCTTTGCTGCAGGTGACAGGGCCGCAGTTGTCAGGCCGCGCCTTGCAACGGTTGTGGCTGGCAAGGCTGTTGGGCCCATGCGGCCACGCCTTGCACCACATCGCCAATCACCAGCACGCTGGGGCTGGAGAGGCTTTCAGCGTGCAGGGTGTGCGCCAGGTTCTGAAGCGTGGTGATGGCGTGGCGCTGCTGTGGCAGGCTGGCGTGCTGGATGATGGCAGCCGGGGTTTGAGCTGAAAGGCCGCCAGCTTGAAGCTCGGCACTGATGTACTCAATGGAGCTGACGCCCATGTAGATCACCAGCGTGAGCTTGGCAGACTGCGCGGTTGTGGCCAGTGAGCGCCAGTCGGCACCACTGTCGCCGGGTTTGGCGTGGCCGGTAATAAATACCACGCCATGGGCATGTTCGCGGTGGGTCAGAGGCGCTCCCAGGCTGCTCAAGCCCGCCAGGCCTGCGGTGATGCCGTTGATAACCTGCACTTCGATGCCCGCAGCACGCAGATGCTCCACTTCTTCCCCGCCACGGCCGAAGATGAAGGGATCGCCGCCTTTGAGGCGTACCACCTGTTCGCCCTTGCGCACTTCAGACTCCATGAGCTTTTCGATGAAAGCCTGTGGCGTGCTTTGGCACCCACCACGTTTGCCCACATACACAATGCGGGCGGTTGGAGCAGCAAAGTCCACGATGGCTTGAGAGACCAAATCATCCACCAGCAGCACGGTGGCCGACTGGATGGCTTTCAGGGCCTTGAGTGTGAGCAGCTCAGGGTCTCCAGGGCCTGCGCCAACAAGCGTGCAACTGCCCAAGGCCGGGGTGGCGCTGGTATTCATGATCGTGCTCCTGGTGTTGCCGGCAGGTCGGCCAGTTTGCGGTGTAGATCCACAATCACTTGAACCTGGGTGGCAATGGGTGCAGGGACGGGACGCTGGCCGTCCAGCACCTGCTGGATAAAGGTTGCAGTGGCGGCAACATCCAGGCCTGCAGGCAGTTCAGGCGCAATCGGTACACTGCCGCTTTCGTTGCTCAGTTCCAGCACCTTGAGACCCCGGATGATGCCGCGCATGGCTGGCTGACGCCGTGGGTCTGCCACAGGCTCGCCTTCCATGCCGCGTAGCAGCAGCGCATGGCCGCCAGCTTCAGCGTGGGTGGCTTCCATGCTGATGCTGTATTCAGGATGGGTGTAGCAGCCAACCACCAGACTGTGTGTGCCGCTGCCAGCCAAGGGGTTCATGTGTTTGACCAGACTGTGTGCGGGATTGCGTAAACCAATGGTGGCGCGCGCATCCAACAAATCCGCCAGGCCAGCGTGCAACTGGCGGGTGCCCAGGTGTACCAGCTGACCAGGATGTGGTGTCTCTAGCCGAGTTGCTGCGGGAAAGCCCAGTGCTTGCAGTACCTGTGCAGCGGTCACACGGCTGCTTTCAGTGGTGCTGCCATGCAACAGCACAGGCAGGCCTTCACGTGACAGCAGCAGTGCGAGTAAGGGGGTCAGTACTGGCAAACGGCGTGCACCGTTGTAGCTGGGAAGTACCACGACGGGTGATGCGCTCACAGCAGTGACAGGCAGGCGGGCATGTATGGCATCCATGAACCCCGCCATCTCCTGGGCTGTCTCACCTTTGATGCGCATGGCCAGACAGAAAGCGCCAACTTGCAGCGGGTGGGCCATACCATCGAGCAGCCAACCCATCAGCTCCGCCGCCTGAGGGCGAGACAGGGCACGGGCGCCGTCTTTGCCGCGTCCGATTTCTTTGAGGTATTGCTGGATGCTCATGGGTAGCTTTAAAAGATTTTTCGTTATTTTGAATGTGTTTTTATATCAATTGCTTATATTGAAATGCTGCCTCTGTACGAATGGTTGCAGCTTTCCCGTGAAAACTGTCAGGCATTGTCCTTACTTGTGCAGGCTAGCTGCGCAAAAGGCGTGGACTGACGCATACTGCGCCCCATTGTTTTTCGCAAGGAGTACGTCATGAATGAACAGCAATCTTTGGTGTCCGAACTGATGGGCCAACTGCAGGGTGCTCCCATGCAACAAATGGCCCAGCAACTGGGCACAGACAGCCAGCAAATCCAGTCAGCCGTAGGTGCAGCACTGCCGCTCTTGCTCGGTGCTTTGGGCAACAACGCCGCCCAGCCTCAAGGCGCTGCCGATTTGTTTGGAGCGCTGCAGCGCGATCACAGCAATGCCCTGCCACAAGGTCTGGGCGGGCTCGGTGGCTTGCTAGGCTCCATTTTGGGTGGCGGTCAGGCTCAAGCAGGTGGCAGCAGCCCGCTGGGCGGAGGCGCGGATATTCTGGGCCACATCTTTGGTAGCAATCAGCAAAAGGCCGAAACCGGGTTGGGTCAAGCCACAGGTTTGGGCGGACAAAATGCCGGGCAGTTGCTGGCCATGCTGGCTCCCATCGTGATGGCATTTCTGGCCAACCGTGTGAAGGCTGGAAATATGGATGCAGGAGGTCTGGGGCAGGTGCTGGGTCAGGAGCGTGCGCAGGTCCAGCAGCAAGGTGGTATCGGCGGCGGATTGCTTGGCAGCCTGCTGGATCAAAATGGGGATGGCAAGCTGGACGTCGGTGACTTGTTCAAGCTCGGCTCCACCTTTCTGGGTGGCCGCCGTTAAAGTCCTGAGATGCACTCTGAAAAAAGCACCCGAAGGTGCTTTTTTCTTGCCCTGTGCACAAGGCCATTGCACCTGCGCAGCCTGGCGATGACGCCACAGTTTTACACTTGAGGGCTATGAGTCAGCTGATCCTGGGTATTGAATCTTCGTGTGATGAAACCGGTGTGGCCTTGGTGCGCATACCGGCAGATGGCAGCGTGCCTACGCTGCTGTCGCACGCACTGCACAGCCAAATTGATATGCACCGTGCGTATGGTGGTGTTGTGCCTGAGCTGGCCAGCCGCGACCATATTCGCCGTGTGCTGCCATTGACCCAGCAGGTCATGGAGGATGCAGGTAAAACCTTGCAAGATGTGGATGTGGTGGCTTTTACGCGTGGTCCAGGTCTGGCTGGTGCGCTATTGGTGGGTGCGGGCGTGGCGTGTGCATTGGGCGCGGCGCTGGAAAAGCCCGTCCTGGGCGTGCATCACCTGGAAGGGCATCTGCTCTCACCTTTCTTGAGCGAAGACCCGCCAGAGTTTCCTTTTATTGCGCTCTTGGTTTCGGGAGGACACACCCAGCTGATGCGTGTGGATGGCGTGGGTCGTTACGAAATCCTGGGCGAAACCATTGATGATGCCGCAGGCGAGGCATTCGATAAATCTGCCAAGGTCATGGGTCTGCCTTACCCCGGAGGGCCGATCCTTTCGAAACTGGCAGAAAGTGGGGATGCGGAGGCCTTCAAGCTGCCGCGCCCCTTGCTGCACAGTGGTGATCTGGATTTTTCTTTTGCGGGTCTGAAAACTGCGGTGCTTACCCAGGCTAAAAAGCTGGGTGATACGTTGGAAGCGCGCAAGGCCGATCTGGCGGCCAGCACGCAGGCTGCGATCGTGGATGTGCTGGTCAAAAAAACCATCAACGCGCTCAAGCAAACTGGCATGAACCGTGTGGTGGTGGCCGGTGGCGTAGGCGCAAACAAACTGCTGCGCGAACAACTCAACCACGAGTGCACGAAGCGCAAGATTCGTGTGCATTACCCCGAATTGCATTTGTGTACCGACAATGGCGCGATGATTGCCATGGCAGCGGCCATGCGCATTCAGGCTGGGCAGCAGCAACCCAGCAAAGCGTATGCGTTTGATGTGAAGCCTCGCTGGCCGCTGGACTCCATTGTTGAAGCGGCTTGAATCCGCCTCAGCCGAACCAGTACCATGAATGCACAAAGCCCTCGGACGAGGGCTTTTTACATGGCATGTGCCGGTTTGCTGTCATCAGGCTTTACCAAAGCTTCACATGGCTTTTGCCATGGCCCTACACAGGGTCTGCACAATCTGCGGTTAGAAATTGGCTATTGCGCTTTTTTGCCTTTGAGCATGTACAAGAAAACACAACACTATTTATCACACACGACACCTCGGGCCAAGTCGCTTGCTGTGGCTTTCGCATGTGCCGTGCTGGTGACCGGTTGCAGTCATACCTCGCAGTTTGCGGGCCAAAATGAAACTGTGACTGTGCCTGAGCAGTGGAACAGCACTGGCGCAGCGCCTCAGCAGCAGGCACCTGCAGATCTGAGTCAATGGTGGCAACGCTTTGGTGATGCGCAGATGACGGGCTTGATTGATCAAGCCTTGCAAGCTAACCCGAGTGTGCAATCGGCACAGGCGGCTTTACGTCAGTCGAGGGCGCAGCTCGATGGGCAAGAGGCCGCACGACTGCCTAATGCAAGTGCAGGGTTTGACCGTGGCAGAAGCTGGGAAGATGGTGACAACGGCAGCAACAGCTATGCGGCACGTGTCAGCGCCAGCTGGGAGCCGGATCTGTGGGGCCGTCAGGCCAATGCAGTGAAAGCAGGAGAAGCCAACGTACAGGCTGCTGTGGCAACGCTGGAAGGCGCTCATGTGTCTTTGGCAGCAGAGGTTGCGCTGAACTATATTGAGCTGCGCAGCCTGCAAAATCGCCTTCAGATTGCCGAAGACAATTTGCGTATTCAGCGTGAAAACCAGCAGATCACGGAGTGGCGTGTGCAAGCAGGTCTGGCGACCTCTCTGGATTCCGAGCAGGCGCGTTCTTCCACTGCACAAACGGCAGCCCAAATCCCCGCTTTGCAAGCTTCTCTGGCCAAAACACGGCATGCCTTGGCAATTTTGACCGGCCAGCCACCCTCGGCCTTGAATACGGAGTTAACCACTGTCAAACCATTGCCCGTGGCTCCAGACAGTTTGGCAATGACGCTACCGGCTGATACCTTGCGCCAGCGTCCGGATGTACGTGCGCAAGAGCAAAAAGTCATTGCTGCTGTGGCAAATCTGTCCGCCCAGGAGCGTGCCAACTTTCCCACGCTGCGCCTGAACGGGTCTTTGGGCATCAGTGCATTGACACTGGGTGCGTTGAGTGGTGCCACAGTGGCGCAAAGTATTGCGGCAGCACTTTCGGCTCCTTTGTTTGATGGGGGGGCGAATCGCGCACAAATTCGTGTGCAGCAAGCCGCAGTGGAGCAGGCTCGCATCAGCTATCGATCCTCGGTACTGACAGCGTTGCAGGAGGTGGAAGATGCACTGGTGCAGTTGCAAGGCGATAAAGATCGGCTGGTGCAACTGCAAGTGGCCGAGGAGGCAGCTCGCTATGCCCAACTGCTCGCCAATCAACGCTACAGCAGCGGCTTGGTGGATTTTCAGACCGTGCTCGATACCCAGCGCACGCTGCTTGCATCGCAAGACAGTGTTGCCACCGCCAAAGCTGCGATCAGTACCGACTATGTGCGTCTGTACAAAGCCCTTGGTGGAGGATGGCAGCCTCTGGATTTGAATGGGCAGGTACGCAGCCGCATTGCTGAGCAGTCCTGATACAGAGATTCAACGGAATTCGAAAAATGAGCAAAAAAACCTCCGCAAGCACCTCCAAGGACGTGCAAGAACTTTTGGGTGATGGATTGAAGCGCCGTTGGTGGCAAAGCCCCACTGTGTGGATTGGTGCTGTGGCAGTGATGGGTGCGATTGGTGGGTATTGGCTATGGCAAAACCACAAGGCCGCCAATGCCAAACCGATTTATGTTTCTCAAGCTGTTCATCGCGGTGATCTGTCGATCACGGTTGCGGCCAACGGTACTTTGCAACCCACACGTACAGTCAACATTGGCTCGGAGCTTTCGGGTACGGTGCGCAATGTGACGGTGGACGTCAATGACACGGTGAAAAAGGGTCAGGTTCTGGTGGAGCTGGATACCGACAAGTTGCAAGCGCAGCTGAACCGTTCCAAGGCATCCGTGGTGTCTGCGCAGGCACGTTTGCAGCAATCGCAAGCCACCTTGAGAGAGGCGCGTTCCAGCTTTGCACGCTTGCAGGAGGTGCACCGCATTTCTGGGGGGAAAGTGCCTTCCGCTGCGGAGATGGATACAGGCCGTGCCACAGTCGACCGTGCGGAGGCTGACGAGGCTGCTGCACGTGCTGCGGTGGATGATGCCAAGGCAGCGCTCAAGACCGATGAAACCAATCTGTCAAAGGCAGCCATCAAATCGCCTATCGACGGTGTGATTCTGACGCGCTCCGTGGACCCGGGTAATGCTGTGGCGGCTTCATTGCAGGCGGTGACGCTGTTTACGGTTGCTGAAGACTTGCAGAAACTGCGTCTGGAAGTATCGGTCGATGAAGCCGATATCGGCCAGGTGCAGGCAGGTCAGCGAGCCAGCTTTACGGTCAGTGCGCACCCTTCGCGCACCTATCCAGCCAAGGTGACGCGCGTGGACTATGGCTCCACCAAAACGGACAATGTGGTGACGTATCTGGCGCGTCTGGATGTACGCAACGAAGACCTGTCCCTGCGTCCGGGGATGACTGCCTCAGCCACCATTCGCTCCAATGAGCGCACCGGTGTGCTGCTGGTGCCTAATGCTGCTTTGCGTTTTACCCCGGTGGGAATGAGTGCGCCAGCAGCATCTGATGCCAAGTCAGGCCAAGGTGGCTCTGCGCCAGCACCTGAAGGTGAACGCGAACCGCGTCCGCAAGGGCAGGGGGCGAGCCGTGGTGGCAACAGCGGCATCATGGGGCAGTTGATGCCTCAGCGTCCACGCATGAGCCGTGGTGCAGGTGGGAGCCAGGCCCTGGGGGCCGGGCAGACACGATACGTCTGGGTGCTGGAAGGTGGTACCCCTGTGGCGGTGCAGGTCAAGACGGGTTTGAGCGATGGCCGTATGACGGAAGTTGAAAGCGAAGCACTCAAGGAAGGTGCGCAAGTCATTACGGATCAGCGCAGCGGAGCTGGACAATGAGCAGCAGCACCTCGCATGACCGTGCGGGCGAGCCGCTGATCCGGCTGCGCAACATCGTCAAGGTGTATGGCGAAGGGGGCTTGGCATTCAAGGCGCTCAAAGGGTTTGACCTCGATATCGAGCAAGGTGATTTTGTGGCCATCATGGGCCCCAGTGGCTCAGGCAAATCTACTGCCATGAACACGCTGGGTTGTCTGGACCGCCCAACCTCCGGTGAGTATCTGTTCAAAGGGGTGCATGTCGAAGACCTGGATCGGGATGAGCGTGCACGTTTGCGACGCCGTTATTTTGGTTTTGTTTTTCAGGGGTTTCACTTGCTGCCCCGTACCACGGCGCAGGAGAACGTTGAATTACCTTTGCTGTACCGTGGGGAAGCCAATGCCGAGCGCCGGGAAGCTGCAGCCAAGGCCTTGGAGGCAGTGGGCCTGAAAGGCTGGGAGCATCACACACCGGCCGAACTGTCCGGCGGCCAGCAGCAGCGTGTGGCGATTGCGCGAGCCATTGTCAGCAACCCCGTTGTTTTGCTTGCGGATGAACCCACCGGCAACCTGGATACACAGCGCAGCGAGGAAATCATGGAGTTGCTGTGGAAGCTCAACAGCGAGCAAGGCATTACGGTGTTGATGGTGACACACGAGCCTGAAATGGCGGCTTACGCACGCCGTATCGTGCGCTTCAAAGATGGCCTGCTGGACAGTGACACTCCGAATGAGCCGCTGATGCTGCGCCGAGCTACTGCGCAGTTGTCTCCAGGGGAGGGGGCTTAATGTTTTTCAACACCATTCTTTTGGCGCTGCGCTCCATTCGCCGCAATCTTCTGCGTTCGTTTTTGACCATCTTGGGTATTGTCATCGGTGTCAGCGCGGTGATCACGATGGTGACACTGGGCAATGGCGCGACCATGGCTGTGCAGTCACAAATTCAGGGTTTGGGTACCAACCTGCTGCAAATTCGTTCCGGCATGCGTATGGGGCCAGGTGCAGCGCCTGCACCTTCTTTCAAGGACACCGATGCACTGGTGATTGAGCAGCAAATTGGTGGTATTGCAGCTGTTGCGCCCGAAGCGCGCTCCAGCGTGACACTGGTGGCTGACGGCCGCAATTGGTCCTCCACCGTGATTGGCAGTACCAATGAGTGGCTGAAGACGGGTAACTGGAAATTGTCACAGGGCCGGGAATTCTCGGACGAAGAATTGCGCGCGGGTAGCTCGGTGTGCATCATCGGCTCCACGCTGCACCGTGAGCTGTACCAGAATTCGACCGATGTGCTAGGCCGTCAGTTGCGCGTCAAGGCGTTCTCATGTTCCATCATCGGTGTGCTCGACTCCAAGGGCCAGGGGGCCTTTGGCAATGACCAGGATGACCAGGTCTTGATCCCGCTGAAAACATTGCAGCGCCGGGTGACAGGCAATACCCGTGTGAGCACTTTGCTGGTATCCATGGCCGATGACAGCGACCCTGAACGCGTGAAAAGCAGCCTGCGTGACTTGTTGCGTGAGCTGCGCAAGCTGGCGCCAGCAGATGAAGATAACTTCAATGTGCTCGATACCAAGCAGCTGGCAGACACCATGGCTGGCACTACCAAGGTGATGACCACTTTGCTGGGCGCCGTGGCGGCAGTGAGTTTGCTGGTGGGGGGGATCGGCATCATGAACATCATGCTGGTCAGCGTGACCGAGCGCACCCGTGAAATTGGTTTGCGCTTGGCGATTGGTGCGCTGGAGCGAGAGGTGCTTTTGCAGTTCTTGATCGAAGCGGTGGTCCTGGCGGCGCTGGGGGGGCTGATCGGCATTGCAATTGCAGCAGTGGCCTCGGTGGGACTGGCCCAGGTGATGCAGGTGCCTTTCATTTTCAACCCGGTGGTAAATGTGCTGTCATTTGTGTTTTCGGCAGCCATTGGAGTGCTGTTCGGGTATTTCCCTGCGCGCCGCGCCGCGCAGCTCGATCCCATTGAGGCCTTGCGCCACGAATAAGGCGGCAGTCTCTTTGATGAAAAAAGCCGCGCGCCAGTATCAGGCACGCGGCTTTTTTGTGGGTTGGTGCGATCACTGTGCCAGCTTGTGGCGGACCGTGAAGCCGAAGAGCAACCCCAGCACTGCTGCACACGCGGAGGCCCCCAAAATTCCCATCTTGGCAGCACCCAGCAAAGCTGCATCGGTAAATGCCAAGCCTCCCACAAAAATGGCCATGGTGAAGCCGATGCCTGCAAGCAAGCCTACGAGCAGCACGCCAAGCCAGGTCACACCCTGAGGCAAACGGCTGATGCCTGTTTTGACTGCCAGGAAAGTAGCCAGCAACACGCCCACAGGTTTGCCAAGCACCAGTGCGACGAGTACGCCCAGTGCCACGGTCTGTGGCCCTGCGGCGGACAGGTCCACACCGCCAAACTGCACACCGGCATTGGCCAAGGCAAAGATGGGCATGACCCCGAATGCCACCCAGGGATGCAGCATCATGGGCAGCCGGAACACGGGGGGCAGCAAATCTCGCTGCGCGCTACTGGCAATGCGCAGTTCCTGATACAGTACATCGGCTTGGAATTCACCTTGCTGTGCGTGCAGATGGATGCGTGTGAGCGCTTGCTGGGCTTGTTCCAGATAGTGCTGCTTGGCTGGGCGCATCGCCACAGGCGTCATCAAGCCCAGTACAACACCAGCCAATGTGGGGTGAGCGCCCGTCTGCAGCAACCCGATCCACAAGATGGCGCCGGGCAGCACATAGGCCCAGGCGGATGCCAGGCCCATGCGGTTGAACAGCAACACCAGAATCAAACCGATGAAGGCCACGCCAAAGCCGCTGTAGTCAAGGCCTCCCGAGTAAAAGAAGGCAATGATGAGTACGGCCACGATGTCGTCAATGATGGCCAGCGCGAGCAGAAAAATGCGCAGCGGCCCAGGGATGGATTTGCCCAGCAACGCCAGCACGCCCACGGCAAAAGCAATGTCCGTGGCGGTGGGGATGGCCCAGCCTTGCAGCAATTCGGTATCACTGCCCGCAAAAGCCACATAGATCAGCGCCGGGACGACTACGCCACCAATGGCTGCGATGACAGGCAGGGTGGCCTGACGCATATTGGCCAGTGCGCCATTGTGCATCTCGCGGCGAATTTCCATACCTACGACCAAGAAGAAGATGGTCATCAGCACATCGTTGACGAAGAAGTGCAAATCGGTACTGAAGCTCCATGGGCCAAGCGTTAAGGCTAGCGGAGCATGCCAGGTGGCAAAGTAGCTGTCTGCCCATGGCGAGTTGGCCCACAGCAGGGCTACAGCTGCCGCTATCAGCAGCACGATGCCGCTCATGGACTCGATATGCAACATGCGGGCAAAGCCCGCCGAAGCCTGTGAGGTCGCTGCCTGCAGCACCGGAATGCGATTGCTTGGCGCTGGAAAATGTGGATGTAAGGGAGTGGGGTCTTGTGGGGGCATAGCGCTCCTGATCATCAAAGACAACACAGCGCGCAGCCAATCCGCTGCCTTGCGCGCAGCAAGGCAAGGTGCACCACGCGTGATGGAAAAAGCGCGGAACAAGGGCAGGTACGCACATGTGCTGTGCGGCACAGGCGGCCCGACCTGTGCACTTCAATACCTGCCATCACCACCTTGTGTAGTGGGCACCCGGCAAGCAGTGTAGCGAAATCATGTAAGTCAGCGCAGGCCTAAGGGTGCGAAGTACAGGGGATATTCACTGCTATGCGAATACAGAGCGCAAAGGCATCTGTAAAAAAGCCCCTGATGCTTTCGCATGCAGGGGCCTGTTGTGCAGTAGCGGGTTTATTGGCCCATGGACTCTTGAAGGGCCTTCAAGGGGTCTTCATCGGCAGTGCTGTCGCTGCCCGGCGTTTGCTCCATATAGGGGTTGTCAAAGTCAATCGGTGCTGGCATGGACGACTCCATTTGTTCACGAATGGCATCCAGATCGTATTCCACCTTTTCATCCAAGCCGCTGGAGACAATGCCTGGGAAAGCAATGATCAGGCCGACCATCAACAGCTGAATACACAGGAACGGAATGGCGCCCATGTAGATCTGAGTCGTGGTGACTGGGGCGATGCGCTGCTTGGTGATCTTGTCTGTGTATTCCTTATCGGGGGCTACAGAGCGCAGGAAGAACAGTGCAAAGCCGAATGGTGGATGCATGAATGATGTCTGCATATTTACCGCCAGCAACACACCAAACCAGATCAGGTCAATGCCCAGTTTGTCTGCCACAGGTGCCAGCAAAGGCACCACGATGAAGGACAGCTCAAAGAAGTCCAGGAAGAACGCGAGGAAGAACACCATCACGTTCACCAGGATCAGAAAGCCCAATTGACCGCCTGGAAGGTCTGCCAGCAGATGCTCCACCCACAGAGGACCATCCACGCCCTGGAAGGTCAGGCCAAACACGGTGGCGCCGATCAGGATGAACATCACAAAGCACGACAGTTTGGTGGTGCCCACCAGTGCCTGACGTAGCAGTTGGTAGTTCAAACGCTTGCGACTGAAGGCCAGGATCATGGCGCCCAGCGCACCCATGGCGCCACCTTCGGTGGGAGTGGCAATGCCCAGGAAAATCGTGCCCAGCACCAGGAAGATCAGCAGCAGCGGGGGAATCAGTACAAAAGTGACTCTTTCGGCCACTTGTGACAGCAGGCCCATACCGGTGATTCGGTTGATGGAAGCTGCCACAAAGGCCAGCGCGACACCGAAGCACATGGCAAAGACGATGGTCTCATCCTTGGCCACTTTTTCCACCACTTCACCAGTGAACCATGTATGGATGGTGGCCATGTTTTCAGCAGCATAGAGAGAGACACCCACGCACAGCACGGTCAGCATCAGCAACGATGTCAGGCCGTTGGAGCCGTCTTTTTCCTTCAGGCTGCGTGCCTCCGGAGGCAGGGCTGGAACCATCGATGGCTTGAAAATGGCGATGGCGAAAATCATCAACATGTACAAGCCCACCAGCATGAAGCCGGGGATGAATGCGCCCTTGTACAAGTCACCCACGCTGCGGCCTAACTGGTCAGCCAGGATGATCAGAACCAGCGATGGCGGAATGATCTGTGCCAGCGTGCCAGAAGCTGCAATCACCCCAGAGGCAATTCGGCGGTCATAGCCGTAGCGCAGCATGATGGGCAACGAGATCAAACCCATGGAGATCACGGATGCTGCAACCACGCCGGTCGTGGCAGCCAGCATGGCACCGACCAAGATCACAGCAATGGCCACGCCACCACGGATGGGACCAAAAAGCTGCCCCACGGTGTCGAGCAAGTCTTCTGCCATGCCGCTGCGCTCAAGGATCAAGCCCATGAGCGTGAAGAACGGGATGGCCAGCATTGTCTCGTTTTGCATGATGCCGTAGATGCGCAAGGGCAGCGCCTGCATCAAGGCTTCGGGCAGAACGCCGAGCTCAATCCCCACAACGGCAAAGAACAAGCCACAAGCACCGAGGCTGAAAGCTACCGGGAAGCCCAGAAGCAAAAAGCAGATCAGGCCCGCGAACATGATCGGTGCCATATTGTTTGCGATGAATTCCATCTTGTTGTCTCCCCTGCCGTTTATGCGCGCTTGGCGCCTGTGCGCTCGGCTTCTTCTTCGGCTTTGAGGATGGCTTCAGCCAACTCTTCCTCAGCAGTCTTTTCCACGATCTTGACCATGGGGTCGCTGATCATTCCCATCAGGAACGCAATGCGCTTGATGAGTTCAGACAGTCCTTGCAACAGCAGCAAGCCAAAGCCCAGAGGCATCATCAGGTAAACCGGCCAGCGAATCAGACCGCCCGAATTGCTCGACATTTCCCCTGTGTTGTAGGCCTGAAGAAAAAACGGAATGCCGTAATAGAGCACGATGAGGCACATGGGGGTCAGGAACATGGCAAACCCCAGGATGTCGATCCATACCCGCGTGCGCAGCGACAGCTTGGCATTGATCACGTCCACTTTGACGTGCTCTTTTTCCAGGAGGGTATAGCCTGCTGCCAGAAGGAACGAAGCAGCGAAGAAGTACCACTGCACTTCCAGAAAAGCGTTGGAGCTGGTGTGAAAAACCTTGCGCACCACAGCGTTCGCGCCGCTGATGACAGTGGCCGCAAGAATGAGCCAGATGACGTATTTGCCGACCCAGGCATTGAGCCGGTCGATCCCCCGAGAGAGCCGTAGAAGTGCTTGCATGGTGTCTCCAAAAAGCGCGGTTTGCCACAGTTACAGCACATAGCGTGTGGCCGTGGCTGCACTGCAGACTTATAGGAATGCACAGTCGCGCGATTCTACGGAGGCGTCTTGGTACTTGCTGACGGGTTTGTGACGGTGCGTCACAAATTGGGATTTTTAACCGTGTTTTTGGCGTAAATCCAGGGTAATCACTAGGTGAAAAGAACAGGATGCTCCATGGCGTGGGCATTGCGCAGGCAGCTGCCCGACCACCATGCCAAGCAGTCCTGCAGTCGCGCAATCTGGCCGCTTTGGCTGCAATCGTGTCCTCCCAGTGCATGCAGTCGCTGATGCCATTGGGGCGAACGCAGCATGTGGCACAAGGCTTGAATGGCGGGGTGCTGAACCAGGCTTGCGTGGCACACGAGCAGGTCCTGCTCCTGACAGAGGGGCACAAAATCCAAACCTTTGGCCTGTGCTGCTGATGCAATGCCAAGGCCCACATCAGCCTGGCCCTGTGCAACAGCTTGCGCTACTGCGTTATGGCTTGGCTCTTCATCGTCAAAGCCGATGATTTCTTCAGGGTGAATCTGTGCTTGCGCCATCAGATCTGCAAGTACCACACGTGTACCAGTCCCAACAGGACGGTTCACAAACTTTGCCTTGCGGTCTGCCACATCTTGCAAGCTGCGCAGCTGTAAGGGGTTGCCGGCTGCCACCATCAAGCCTTGTGCGCGGCGGCCCAGACTGATGCAGCGGTGTTGCACCATATCCAGCAAAGGTTTGTAGATGTGTGCGGCCATAGAATGTTTACCCGCTGCCTCCAGGACATGGAAGCCCGCTAGTGCTGCACGCCCTTCGTTCAGTGCACGCAAGGCATCCACGCTCACGCAAGGTGTCAGATCCAAGTGGACCGAAGATTCCCCTTGTGCGCTGGCAAATTGGCGCAACAAGCTATAGGCGCTGTCAAAACTGGCGTGTAGAGAAAGGACTGGCGTGTGCTCGTCATAGCTCAGGGCAAAGCTGCGCTCTAGCTCAGCTTGAATAGCCTCAATATGCGGCGCCAAGCGCGCCTGTGCCTGGCGCTCGTATTGCAAAAGGCGCAATCCAAAAGGGCTCAATTGAGCGGTATGGCCTTTGCCCCAGAGAATCACTTCCTGACCTAACTGCGTTTCCCATTTTTTGAGCGCTCCCCATACATTGCGATAGGACAGCCCCAGGGCACGTGCAGCTCCGGAGATGGAGCCCTTTTGCACAATCGCTTCCAGCATATCCAGTAAAGGGTGCTGAATCATGCTGTTCGACGGGGTGTCTTGCAAGGTGTAATGAAGTTGGATGCTGTGCACGAAGAAAAAGAGCGCTTGAAACGGAAAAGGAGCGCCACGATAGCGGCATCAAGCTATTAAAAAGGTAGAGCCCTCATGCGAAGGCCGAGATTGAAAGTGCACTACGGAATGCACTCTACTGCGCAAATGCACAACGATAAGCCGAAAAATATTTATCAGATCAATGCATAAACATGATCTATATACGAGAGCAGGGTGATGCGGCGGTCAAAGTGTCAGGTGCTCTTCTTTTACATGCGTCAGCACACCTTGGCACGCATCCTCAATCAGATCAAGCACATGTTCAAAGCCTTGATCACCTCCGTAATAAGGATCGGGTATCACGGCGCTGCGTAGACTGGTGCAAAACTCTGTCAAACGGTGCAATTTGTGACGTTCCTCAGGAGGGCACAGAGCCTGTGCGCGAGCCATGTTCTCATGATCCATCACAAGCACCAAGTCAAAACGCGAAAAGTCTTCGCGTGTGAGCTGGCGGGCACGCAGGTCACTCAGATCGTAGCCACGCTGCAAAGCATGCTTTTGACTGCGCCTGTCAGGAGCCTCACCTACATGGTAAGCATGCGTGCCACACGAATCCACGGTGAACCAGCTGCTCCAGCCTTTGGCATGCACCATGTCACGCAACACGCCATGTGCGCTGGGGCTGCGACAAATGTTCCCCATGCAGACCATCAATACGGCAAAAGGCTTGGGGGCGTGAGCGAAGTTCATGGAAAGTTTTTTTGAGATTTCAGTGGGCAGCCGTGAAGTGTGAGGCGCTGTCTGTGATAGATTTACGTCCTGTCAGTGTGCAGAGCAGGCGCAGCATGTACGTGACAGATCATAAAAGCGGGTGTAGTTCAATGGTAGAACTTTTGCTTCCCAAGCAAATAGCGTGGGTTCGATTCCCATCACCCGCTCCATCCTTTGCCCATTCGCGGCTCTTTTCCTGTTGTGTCGTTAAGCAGAAGTGGCCGCACCGGACAGGTTATGCTTGATTTTCCTTTGGGACACATTTTCTTTATCGTGACTTGTTGGTAGGCTTCTAAGAATTCGGTACAGGCTCGTTTGAATCTTTCAGGCGGGCTTTTTTTGTATCTGAACTAGTCAGGTCGATACGCAAAAAGGCTGCCTCCCTCAGTACTGAGAGAGGCAGCCTTTGGCTTTGGAGGTATTGGGCGGATTAGTCTATGACTAATTTTCGAGGGTGAGTGTTGTCACAGGTTCCCGCAGTTGCTTGCTCGCTACTTTCTATGTATTGGCGAACTTCTCGAATTGCATCCCATGTGTTTGAGATAGGGCCCAAGATTTCTGCGGGCACCAGCTTTTCAACCTCACGCATGTTTGGTGCGATACCGTCATCCAGAAGCCAGTGGCAAGCTTGCTCCAGATGCAGCCGTGCGGCGACGACATGAGACAACAGCCTGCTTTGGAGATATTCAAGCCTGCGTTGTCCAATCTTTCTGGTCGTGGCGTTGCTGTACATGTAGAGCATGTGTGCGAGGATACGGACAACGCAGGCAGCATGTGTCACAGAAACGGGCATAGGTTGTTTCAATTTGGCCTGGAGTTGTTGTTCGATATGGGGCCAATCATGGGGTTGAACCTGACGTGTCCATTTAGGTCGCGCCGTAATGTTAAAAGGTAGCGACAGTCGGGGTCCAAACACTGGCAGCTCCAAGGTGTCAGGGATGCCTACTAGCAAGGTGGCCCAATCAACTTGTGCAAAGCGTGCAATACGCAGACTGGTATCAGCGCTTGGATCTCGCTTATCTTGTAGCCAGCCATAGATAGTGCTCTTGGCAATGCCAAGGTGTTTGGCTAGTCCAGCATACTTACCAGAGCAGGTTTTTCGATCACTTTAGCGATGCTGCCTTTTGAAGCAGAGGATGCACTCAAATTCTTGCTGGCAAAATTCGTACAGCCCGGATCGTGAAAGAGTGGACACAAGAAGAGCTTGCATAACGCTGTGACTTGTCAGCACGCACTGTGTGCAGCATTGAATCTGCTGCTGTCACAGTGCAGTTTGGGTTCGTTCTGAAGACTCTTTGGGCCCTTGATCTCATAGAAGACTTCATTCAGCAAATCAAGAATTGCGGCCATAACGACCGAGAGTTCGCGCTAACTGAAGCCGCTCTGTCAAAGCGGGTGCGAAGTAGATAGGTCAACCTGCATTTGGTTGCGATGCAGGCTGTCTCTCTAACCAATGCTTTGCAATGCCATCGCGTCGTGCAACCCAGATCTGCCCCTTGTTCTGGATATGGTCCAGAATGCGCTGTAGGGCAGCGATGCGTGCAGGACGCCCCAGCATTCGGAGATGTAATCCGATTGAGAGCATCTTGGGGTGCTGAGTCCCCTCGTGCCACAGCCAGTCAATGGCTGCAATGACATAGTCGGCAAACTCATGGGCGGTTGAAAACCGCTGGGTGTGCTGGAATTGCATGTCATTGGTGTCGAACGCATAGGGCATGACCACATAGGGGGCGCCCTGGGGTGTACGGGTCAGGATGGGCAGGTCATCACCATAGAAATCGCTGTCGTAGACAAACCCTTCCTGCATCAACAGTGCGCGCGTATTCGGTGAAGAGGCCGAGCGTGTATGCCAACCCAGTGGGCGCTTTCCGGTGGCATGCTTGATGGCTTGCACGGTGCGGCGAATATTGCGGATTTCTTCCTCGACTGCCATGCGCGCATGGCTCTCCCAGCGCCATCCGTGCGCAGAAATTTCATGCCCGCGCTGTATGGCGTCCTGAGCCAGTTCCGGCAGACGCGCAATGGCAGCGCCGCAGGCGCTGACGGTGCAGGGGGTACCAAAATCCTGCAGCACCTGCATGATGCGCCACCAGCCTGCGCGCGTGCCGTAGTCAAAATGGGATTGCAGGCAGGGATCTGGAATGTCTGGCAGGCGGTCAATGACTTCGTAGACTGCTTCGTTGTGGCTATCGCCTTCCGAGATGGCGTATTCGGCGCCTTCTTCAAAATTCAGCACCAGCGATACCGCCAGGCGGGCACTGTCTGGCCACTGGGCATGCGGTGGCCGGCCACGGTAGCCCAGGAGATCACGAGGCAATCCAAACGGCACACAGTCTGCCGGTATTGTGTGGCGCTGCATGGTTACTCCACTTTCATGCCCGATTGCTTCACCAGGGCGCCATAGCGCTGAATTTCCTGATGGATAAAGCCCTGGAGCTCGGTGGGTGTGCCGCTGCCGGCTTCGGCGCCGAGTTCGGTAAATCGCTGGCGCACAGCGCTGTCTTGCAGGACAGTTGCGACATCCTGGTTGATGCGCTGGGCCACTGTGTCGGGTACGCCACTAGGTGCCAGCATCAAGAACCAGGAGGCAAAGTCATAGCCTTTGACCCCAGCCTCCTGCATGGTAGGGATATCCGGTGCCAGCTGGGAGCGCTGACTGGTGGTGATTGCCAGCGCCTTGAGCTTTCCTGCTTTCACATGAGGTAGTGCAGTGGCCAGCGGATCAATCATCCAGTCCACATGTCCACTGAGCAGATCGGTCATGGCAGGAGCCGAGCCCTTGTAAGGCACGTGTGTCGGGGCAATGTCCGTGTAGGTGTTCAGAAGGGCGGCTGCCACGTGGCTGGTGCTGGCGTTACCGGAGCTGGCAAAGGTTTGAAGTGTAGTCTCCTGTTTGGCCTGCGCTACAAGCTCCTGCACGGTACTGGCTGCAGTATGGCGCGGGTTAACGACCAGCAAGCTGGGCATGGTGGCCAGTTTGGCCAGGGGCATCAGGTCCTTGCTGGTGTCATAGGGCAGCTTGCTGTACAGATGGGGATTGATGGCATGCCCCACGGTTACCACCATCAGGTTGTAGCCATCATTGGGCAGTCGAGCGACTGCTTGGGTGGCCAGCACACCGCCGGCGCCGGGTTTGTTGTCCACGATCACAGGCTGCCTCCATTTGCGTGACAGACCTTCGCCCACGATGCGGGCAAACAGGTCGGCCGAACCGCCTGGGGGGAAGGGCACCGTGATTTTGACGGGTTGTGTAGGGTAGTCGCTGGCAGCCATGCCAGGCCCTGCAATGGCCAATACACTCACGCCGAGTGCTGCTGCGAACAAAGTGCGGCGAACTGAGAATTGAGGGGTTTTAAGCATGTTCAGGCTCCTGCGAAAAGATAGGAGCCTTTATGCAAATGGTGTGCCAAATCAATTCATTTTGTTAACCAAATTGATTGCAGGTGATTAACTCTGTAGCCAGTACCGCTTGCCATGGCCCTCCCACAGTTGCTGACATGCCATTTCGGCTTCCCGGCACACGGTTTCCATGTCGACGCGTGTGGGGCGGCCGTTCTCCACGACGATGTCACCGTCAATGATCACCATGCCGACATCCCGGCCCTGGCCGGTATGCACCAGATTGCCCAATGGATTGACATGGGGCACCAAGTGGGGGCGGTTGGCATCAATCAGCACCAGGTCTGCGCGTTTGCCCAGCGTGATGGAGCCAATCTGCTGCTCCATGCCCAAAGCTTTGGCGCCGCCCATGGTGGCCATGTGGAAGACGTGGTGGGGCTGGAATTCCTGTGAGATGCCACCTTCCTGAATACGTGCGGTGTTGAGCGCCCAGCGCATGAGTTCAATCATGTCGCCATGCTGTGTGTCCGTGGCCAGCGCCATATTCACCCCTGCTCGCAGGATTGCTGGTGTGTTAGCCATGCGCCCGGAGGTAATGTTGCACTTGGGAATATGGACGGCATGCGCTCCGGTGCGGGCCATGCGCTGCAGGTCATCTGACGTGACGTAGATGCAGTGGCCTCCCATGAGCCGGTGATTCAGCAAGCCAACTTCCTCCAGCACCTGCACCGAGGTTTTCCCGGTGCGCTCATGCACCCGCTGCACTTCCACCTGGCTTTGCCCCAGATGTGTGGATACCACCAGGTCACGTTGCTGAGCCTCCTGGGCAATGGTCTTCAGAAAAGTGTTGGAGCAGGTATCTACTGCGTGCGCTGCCAGATTGACGGAGACGCGGGGGTGATCTTTCCAGGCCTCATACAGTTCCAGACCTGCTTGCAGCGTCTTCTCGCCAATGCGCGGGTCATAGTGCCACTGACCTTGTGCCACCTGAGCAAAATCCACGTCGTGAATGCGCCAACTCGGTGCCAGGCGCAGGCCTAGATCTGCCATGGCCTGTGTGCTGACATCGGCATGCACAAAGTTGTCACCCACGAGCGTGGAGCCAAAGAGCATGGCTTCCAGCGCACCCAGTCGGGCGAGTGCACGGGCCTGTTCAGGATTGACTTCGGTGCCTTTGGGAATGCCCGGTGTGTAGGACGGCGCAAAACCGATATCCACGGCCACGCCACGCACCATGCTCAAGATGGAATGCACATGCGGATTCACAAAACCCGGGGTGACAAAGTGACCTGGCAGGCTCAATTCTCGCTTGGCGGTATAGCTGCTGGGCGGTGCGCGATCCAGCCATGTAATGACGCCATGATGGATACCCAGACACCAGGAGCGGCAGACAGGTTGTTCCGGATCGGCTGTCAGAAAGATGGCATCGCGCAGCAGCAAGTCAAAGACAACAGGCGCCGTCGGTTGCATGTCTGAGGTAGTGTTGGTCATGATGAAGCTTTCAGGGTTGTATTGATTTGGTTGATTGAAATATTAAAGATGGTTAACCAAAAATATTTTTAAGGTTTGTAATTACGATGCAAAATTCGTGCTGACTATGAAAAAAAGTACAGAAACACCAGCGCAGGAGGCTGGAATTACCGAGTCGCAGCTTTACGCCAGCATTGAAAGTGCTTTGCTGGAAGGCAGATTGCCTGCAGGCACAGCACTGCGAGAGCGGCATCTGGCGGAGGCGTTTGCGGTCACGCGTGGCATGGTGCGCAAAGTGCTGATCCGCCTAGGGCAGGCGGGCAAGCTGGAGATGCATCCTCATCGCGGTGCATTTGTGCCCACACCCACTCCAGCGCAGGTGATTGATGCCTATCAGGCGCGCATTGCCCTGGAAGGTGGGGCATTGCTGGAACTGGCTCCCCGCATTACTGCTACCCAGTTGAAGCGGCTCAAGCGTCTTGTGCACCAGGAAAAGCAGGGCGCCATGACGGGACAGGCACGTCAGCATTCGGTGCGCATGGCCGGGAACTTTCACGCTGAGGTGGTGGGGCTGCTGGATTCCCCCACTTTGCAGACCATGTGCGAACAACTGATTGCACGCACGCAGATGTATGTGGCCTTGTATGAACCACAAAGTGCTAGCGAATGTGCGCCCACCGAGCACCTGCAGGTGCTGGAGGCGCTGGAACAGCGTGATGCAGCGGCTGCGGTCCATGCCATGAAAGCACATTTGCTGCTGGTGCAAAACCGTGTTCTGCAGCGCATGCAGCCGCGTGCCAGTGAGCCAGTGGCCGATATTCTGAAATCCTTTTTGCCTGCGCCATGACCAAGTTGCTACTGATCAATCCCAACACCAGCGTTCATGTCACACAGCGCATGGTCGATACCGCGCAGCACAGTGTAGGCAGCATGGCCAGTATTGCCGGAGTTACAGCCCCCGAGGGCCCCCGGATTGTGGGCAGTCGTGCTGAAAACGTGCTGGCTGCGCAGCAGGCGCTGCAACTGGGCGTTGAGCATGCGGCAGGTGCTGATGCTGTCATCCTGGCCATATCTACCGATGCGGGTCTGTGGAGTTTGCGAGAAGTGCTGGATATCCCGGTGATTGGCATGTTGCAAGCTTCAGTCTTGGTCGCTGCGCAACTGGGGCAGCGCATTGGTCTGATGACTTTAGGCGCGCACATGCTGCCGGTGTATCAAGAGCAACTACGCCTGTACCAGATGGATGGTTTGATGCAGGCATGGGCTGCGCCCCACTTGCCCCAAGCATTTCTGCCTGGAGCGCTGGCAGTAGAGCCACTGGTCCTGGAGCAATTGCAGCAGCAGGCACAGCAGATGATTACGGCACATGATCTGGATGTCATCATCCTCAGTGGCGCGGTACTTTCGGGCTATCGTGCTGCCCTGCAGGCTTTGCTGCCCGTGCCGGTGGTCGACGGAATTGAGGCGGCAGCCTGGCAGGCACTATTGATGGTGCATATACAAGCCACTAAGGCCACGACGGGGGGATTTTCTCGCGTGCATCAGCGTGAAGTCACAGGTGTAGCACCGAGCCTAGTGCGCCATATGGCCGAATAGATGCAAGCAACCCCTGAACAGGAGGGGCGCTCGCATCAGGCGTTCGCGCGCATGAGCGGGCTGCGCATATCCAGTTGCCAAGTCTTTTCTGCTTGCCAGGCCAGTTGCAGGACGCGCGCATCTTCAAAACGTGCTGAGGCGATCTGCAGCCCTACAGGCAGTCCCTGACGGCCAAATCCGCAAGGCACGGAGATGGCAGGCACCCCTCCATAGTTGAAAATCGGCGTGAAAGCCGCATGTCCACGAGGGCCGGCAGGCTGTCCGCCAATGGTTGCTGGGCCTATGAGTTCATGGGGCCAGGCCTCTACGGGTGCGGTGGGGCACAGTAGCGCATCGTATTGTTTGAAGAACTGGGCAAAGCTGGCGTGGAAATGTTCCCGCAGCTTGAGCAGTTCTGTGATACGTGGGCCTGTAATGCTCTGTCCCAAGGCAATCTGCTCGCCCAGGTTGGGCATGATCCGGGCTGGATCTTCCTGCCATTGCGCACCAAAGCGTTGTGCCAGACCGGCTTGCTGTAGTCCGATTAGCGGGTACTCGCGAGCGCCCTCGGGCCAGATCGGATCTGCGTCTTCAATGTGCCAGCCCGCCTCACGCAGCGCATTTACGGCAGCCTGCATGGTGGACAGCACATCGGCATCAATTGACAGTCCACATCCCAAAGTGGGCGACCAGGCAAGGCGCAACATTTTCACATCGTCTTGCAGCACCGCTATCGCATTGGAATGCGCAAAGCTGGGGCAGGACAGCGGGTCTGCGGGTTCCCAAGCACTTAGCAGGTCCAGCACCCATGCACTGTCATGGACATTGCGGGTCAAGGGGCCAATGACGGACAGCAAATGGTTGGGGTCATCAAAGCCTTCCGGGTTAGGAATACGACCTAGCGTGGGTTTCATGCCCACCAGGCCGGTATGGGCTGCTGGTCGGCGGGTTGAACCACCTGCATCGGTGGCCAGGGCTACATGGCCGATCCCGGCAGCCAATGCTGCAACAGCACCTCCGGACGAGCCTCCAGGCGTCAGGGCGGTGTTCCAGGGGTTGGTGGTGGTGCCGTGCAGCAATGTCGTGGTAATGCCCATACAGGCGAATTCAGAGCAGTTGGTAACCCCCAGTGGGATAGCGCCCAGACTGCGCATCCGTGCGACACACCAGCTATCAGCCGGCGCTAAGAAGTCTTCAAACAGCAATGACCCAAACGTGCAGGGAACGTCTTGAAGCCAGAGGTTGTCTTTGACGGTAAAGCACACCCCTGCCATGGGCAGGTACTCACCGACAGCCAGTCGCGCATCGACTTGCGCTGCCGCCTTCAGGGGAATAGCCGGATCCCAGAAAGCGAAAGCGTTCAGTGAAGGATTGAAGCGCTCAATCCGATCGAGCATGTGCTGGGTGATGGTCTGTGCAGAGATGTTGCCTGCATTCACTCGCTGTGCGGTCTCATAAGCTGACCACTGATGTAAATCTTCATTCGACATGGAAATCCTTGTTAACCAAATTGAATCCAAATTTGTGCGGTATTTGCACCAAAGAAGTTCTTGTGTTGCACTAATTGAATGCCTTGCTTGGCACTGTCAATCTGGATTTCTATGTATGCAAAAGTAGTTCCATGTAGAAATCAATTTGAATTGATGTTGTGTACATAAAAAATAAATTTGGTATTCAATAAGAAATAAGTTGGCACACGATTTGCAGATGCATTGGCATGATGCAAAACACTGCCGCACACAGCCTGACCCTTGACGATATCGTGCATCGCTATGGCGATGCCTTGGCCGTTGATCACGTAACCCTCGAAGTGAATGCCGGTGAGCTGGTGGCATTGCTCGGCCCCAGTGGATGTGGCAAGACCACATTGCTGCGCATCATTGCGGGCTTCATCGGGCAGACCAGTGGCAAGGTCTCTATCGGTAATCGGCGTGTGGATGAGCTAGCCCCGGCGCAAAGAAACATCGGCATCGTTTTCCAGAATTACGCCTTGTTTCCACATATGACCGTGGCGCAGAACGTAGGCTATGGCTTGGCCGCGCGCAAGGTCGATAAACCGGCTATCCAGAAGCGAGTCAAGGAGATGCTGGACCTGGTGCAACTGGGGCACCTTGCAGAACGTCAGACCCGTCAGCTTTCCGGAGGCCAGCAGCAGCGTGTGGCGCTGGCGCGTGCTTTAGCCATTGAGCCCAAAGTGCTTCTGCTGGATGAGCCTTTTTCAGCACTCGACAAGAGCCTGCGTCTGGACATGCAGATGGAGATCAAACGTATCCAGCGCAGTGCAGGAACCACGGCATTGATCGTGACCCACGATCAGGAAGAAGCCCTGGGCATGGCCGACCGTGTAGCTGTGTTCAGTCAGGGGAGGCTGGAGCAGTTTGCGCCCGCTGCTCAGGTGTATGACCAGCCCGCATCCTTGTTTGTCAACCAGTTTGTCGGTACGGCGAATGTGCTGCCGGGTGTGCTCATGGAACGTGAAGGTTCTCAGGTTCAGGTACAGCTGGACGAAGGCGTGATCTGGAGCGGGGTGTGCCGCGATCCTTCACTGGCTCTCGGTGCGCGCGTGGTGGCATGTGTGCGGCCTGAGAACCTGCATGCCATCGCTCCTTCAATCGATGCACTACCGGGTCAGGTGGAATTGGGCATGCCTTTGGGGGCCAGTTCTGTTCATGAAATTTGTACAACAAACGGGCTGCGTCTGAAGTTATCTGGAGCCCGCTTGCTCGGCGCCAGCCTGCATCCGGTAGATGCATCGCTGTCTGTGAAGCCTGCATCTGCTGCCTGCGTCAATGTATTTGCTCACCCTTGAAGGTTCCCCGAACTTTTCTCTCTTCTGAAGGAGTCTTATCTTGTCCATGAACCGCCGTTCTTTGCTGGGTAGTGCCTTGACACTCAGCGCCATGCAGCTCTTTCCAAATTTGTCGCATGCGCAAGCGAGAAAGCTGGTGTTTGCCACCTTTACGGGAAGCTTTGAGGAAGCGCATCGGGATATCCTGTTGCCCGCTTTCAAGAAGGCGTCGGGCCAGAGTATGTTGCTTGATCCGATGCTGTCGGTCGACCAGATCGCCAAGGTCACCGCTGCTCGCAACAACCCGCCGATTGACTTGATGCTGCACGATCCAGGCCCGGCCCTGACAGCGATTGGGCAGGACCTGGTGGAACCTTTCCCCGTGGCATCGAGTGCGCATTACAACGATTTGATTCCTGAAGCTCAAGATGGCAATGGGCCATCGATCTTTTTCCAGGTGGTTGGTCTGACCTACAACCCCGAGAAGATCAAGACGCCACCGACCTCGTGGAAAGACTTGTGGAACCCCGCCTATAAAAATCGCGTGGGCATTACCAACCTGAACTCCACGTTGGGAACCGGCTTCCTGGTGGAAGTAGCACGCATGTATGGTGGCAACGAAAGCAATGTGGAGCCAGGCTTTGATGCGCTGAAGAAGCTGCGCCCGAACCTGGCTGCTGTGGTTGCTAATCCGGGAGCCTTGGCCACTCTGTTTGCCCAGGGTGAGATCGATATCAGCCCCGGCAACTTCAATCAGATCCAGTTGCTCAAGGCGCGGGGTGTACCTGTGGAGTTTGTGATTCCCAAGGAAGGTGCGATTGCGTTCAAGACATCTATTCATATCGTCAAGAACTCGCCCAATAAAGAGCTGGCGGCCAAGCTGATTGACACCGCCCTGTCGCCTGAAGTGCAGGCCAAGCTGATGCAAGCCCCTTATCTGGTGATCCCCACCAATGCCAAGGTGGCCATGGAGGGGGCCATCGACAAGGAACTCGTGAAGAGCACGGAAGAGATGAAGCAGAAGTTCATCTTCCAAGACTGGAAAAAGATCAACGAGCAACGCGCGCAGTGGGTTGATCGCTTTAACCGCGAAATCAAGCTCTGACGTTTTATTGCTTTAGCTAACGGAGATCGCACGAATGCGTGTTGCCTTTTCATCCTCCGGTCACTCACCGGTAGGGTACAGCCTGGCTTTTTCGCTGCCGCTGGCAGCATGCTTCGTGCTGTTCTTCCTCATGCCGCTGGTTACATTGCTGGCGGTCAGTTTTTTCAATGAGCCGGAACTCCAGAGCATGGGATTGGCGCAGTACGGTCAGATCATCTCCGATGGATTCTCGCTGCTGGTACTGGCTGACACACTGTGGCTGGGGCTGCAGACGACCCTGCTGTGTTTGCTGTTTGGTTATGCGCTGGCATGGTGCTATGTGCGCTGTCCAGGTTCTTGGCAAAAGCTGTTGATGCTGATCATCGTGATGCCTTTGCTCACGAGTGTGGTGGTTCGCACCTTTGCCTGGATCGTCATTTTGGGGCGCCAGGGCATTGTCAACACGGCACTGATGGAGTGGGGTGTCATCGATTCAAGCATTGGCCTGCTGTATTCACGGGGTGGCTTGATTGCCGCACTGGTGAATGTGCAGTTGCCCCTGATGACACTGCCACTGATTACGGCCATGCAAAAGCTCGATCCCAATCTGCATGATGCTTCAGCGGCGCTGGGCGCCGGTGCATGGCGCACGTTCTGGAAAGTGACGGTACCGCTGACGCTGCCAGGTGTGATCGCAGGTAGCTTACTGACCTTTGCCGCCAGTATTACCGCCTTCATTACACAGTCACTGATTGGTGGTGGGCAGATGCTTTTCATGCCCATGTACATCTACCAGCAGGCTTCTGCGCTGCAGAACTGGCCTTTTGCGGCAGCGTTGTCCATCGTCTTCACAGCAGCGGTCATGTTGTGCATGAGCTTGCTCAATTGGCTGGGACGTGCCGTGTCACGCCACAGTGCCCAGATTTGAAAGGAATCAGCATGCCTATGCGTCAACGTAAAAAGGTGGCGGATCTCACGCTGTACATACTGCTGGTGCTGCTGGCCAGCATTGCATTGTTGTTACTCGTGGCGCCCACAGCGATTGTGGTGATCCTGTCCTTCACGGATGGCTACTCGCTGAAATTTCCTCCGCGGGGTTTTTCCCTGCGCTGGTATGAAAAGCTGCTCGACAACGAGCAACTGCTTGAAGCCGCTTGGAACAGCGTACGTGTGGGACTGCTGTGCACGGTGTTCAGTGTCGTCTTGGGCAGTGCTGCGGCATTGGGCATCTCGCGCTCAACCAGCCACTGGGCCAAGATGCTGGACACCTTCTTCATGTCACCCCTGGTGCTGCCTGCGCTGGCCTTCGGACTGGCTGCACTGATGTATTTCTCCACGCTGGGCGTGCCGCTGTCTTTTTCCACGCTGGTGATCGGGCATACGGTGCTGGGCGTGCCCTATGTCATCCGTACTACCACGGCTGCTCTAACGCAGTTGTCCACTGTGCTGCTGGAAAGCTCTGCCAGCCTGGGGGCCAGCAAGTGGTACACGCTGCGCAAGGTAACGTTGCCATTGATTGCGCCCGGCATTGCTGCAGGTGCCTTTATCTGCTTCATGAGCTCTTTCGACAACATTCCGGTCTCGCTGTTCTTGCGTGATGCAAGTACCGACATGCTGCCTATCCGCATGTGGCAAGACTTGGAAAACCGCATGGATGTGAGCATCGCGGCCATTTCCAGTGTGATGGTTTTCTTCACTGTGGCGCTGATGGTGTGCATGGAGAAACTCACAGGCATTAGCCGCCGCATGCGCTAAGCACCTGCGCATGACAAGTTCTAGCAATGAAAGTTTGGGATATGAATAACAACACAGGAGCCACAATTGTGGCCGCGCTGGATTTGGTGGTGCGCAATGCACGTGTCATTACCGCAGCCGATGAGATGTTCTGCGACATTGGCATTCGTGGCGGGCAGATTGTCCAGATGGGCTGCGGTTTGCCTGCTGGCCTGAAAGAAATCGATGCCCAGGGGCGTGCTGTAACGCCAGGTGGCGTGGATGCCCATTGCCACCTGGAAGAAATTACCAGCGGACCTGTGCGCATGGCCGATGACTTCGATACAGGGACACGCGCTGCCGCATGCGGCGGAACGACGACGGTGATTCCTTTTGCCGCGCAGCAAAAAGGACACTCACTGCGCGCAGCGGTGGAAGAGTACAAGCGGCGGGTAGACGGGCGAGCCCATGTGGACTATGCCTTCCACATGATCGTGACAGATCCAACCCCTGAGGTGCTGGAGAACGAGCTGCCAGAACTGATTGCGCAAGGCTTTACGTCATTCAAGATCTATATGACGTATGACGCCATGAAGCTCAATGATGGACAGATTCTGGACGTGCTGTCAGTTGCCAAAGCACATGGTGCGATGGCCATGCTGCATGCAGAAAATGCCGACTGTATTGCCTGGCTGACACGCAAGCTGGAAGCTGCGGGGCGCACCGCTCCGCGATTCCATGCAGTCGCGCGCCCAATGCTGGTGGAGCGTGAAGCAACGCACCGTGCCATTGCACTGTCAGAGCTGGTGGATGTCCCCATCCTGATCGTGCATGTCTCTGGCAAAGAAGCTGTCGAGCAGATTCGCTGGGCCCGTTCACATGGTTTGAAAATTTTTGCGGAAACCTGCCCGCAGTATCTGTTCTTGACGCGTGAAGATCTGGGTCTGGACGACAGCTATGAAGGCGCTAAATGTGTCTGCAGTCCCCCGCCGCGCGACCGTGCCAACCAGGAAATCATCTGGGATGGGCTGAACGATGGATTGTTCTCGGTTTTTTCCTCAGACCATGCTCCATTCCGTTTTGACGGTGAGCACGGCAAGAAACCGCAAGGCCAGGAAGTGGCATTTGGCAAGATCCCCAACGGTATTCCCGGTATCGAAACGCGCATGCCTTTGCTGTGGTCTGAAGGCGTTCTGAGCGGGCGCATGACCCCCCAGCGCTTTGTTGAGCTGACCTCTACAGGTCCCGCAAAAGCCTATGGTCTGCACCCCCGCAAAGGTTGTATTGCGATTGGTGCAGATGCCGATCTGGTGATCTGGAAAGAAGTCGATTTCAAACTCACCAACAGCATGCTCCACCACAACGTGGACTACACACCTTACGAAGGCATGCAACTCAAGGCCTGGCCAGCAATGACCTTGTCACGCGGGCGTGTGGTGTGGGATGGTTCTGACTTCCATGTCCAGCTGGGGCATGGGCAGTTACTGGCTTGTGGCGAGCCCAGTCTTCTGGCCGAAGGTACGCGCTTTAGTCATCGCTATCAGACCGTGTGCCGTGATGGCAGCTGCTGCTGATAGGAGCGCTTGAAAGCAAAAACTTATGCGTCTACTGATCCTCAATCCCAATATATCCACCAGTGTGACCGAGCTGATTGCTGCTGAAGCACGTCTGGCAGCAGCGCCAGAGACACAGATCACTATGCAAACTGCCCCGTTCGGGGTGGCCTATATAGAAACGCGCTTTGAAGCGCTGATTGGTGCCTATGCCGTGGCGCAAATGGCGTCAGAACATGTTGCCGGCCACGATGCCGTGATCGTTGCGGCATTCGGCGATCCAGGGCTGGCCGCACTGCGTGAAGTGATGCCAGTTCCAGTACTTGGCATGACGGAATCGGCCTTGGCGAGTGCGTGTCTGCTGGGGCATCGTTTTTCCATTATTGCCATCAGCCAGCGTATTCAGGCCTGGTATCGCGAAGAAGTGCAGCGTCACCAGTTGCAGGGCCGCCTGGCAAGCATTCGCGCGCTTGACGAGCAGCTGGCCGATATCGGTCAGGTGCAGCAAGATCACGAGACAGCATTGCTGGCACTGTGCGAGCGTGCCGTGCGGGAAGATGGTGCGGAGGTACTGATCATTGCGGGCGCACCGCTGGCAGGGCTGGCACGAAAGATCAAAGATCGCATCGGGGTGCCTGTGGTGGATGGCGTGTCGAGTGCCGTGCAGCATGCCCAGAGCTTGCATGCCTTGCAGCCTGCCAAGGCTAGCATCGGAAGCTTTGCACGTCCTCCGCGGAAATTGCACCAGGGGCTGCCAACCAGCCTGGGAGCGCTATTGGATGCGTGACTCCCGCTCATTGTTTATTACGCCACCATTTTTATGACCGAGACCACCTCTGCCCATCTGCGCATGGGCGTACTGACCCCTTCCTCCAATACAGCTCTGGAGCCTTTGACAAGTGCTTTGGTGGGGAGTTATCACGCGGCGGATAAGCCTCTGAACTCCCTGAAAAACAGCTTGGTGAGTGCGCATTTTTCGCGTTTCAAAGTGACGGAAATTGCCCTCAGCGATCAGGCTCTGGGGCAATTTCAAGATGAAAATATTTTGTCGGCGGCTGCATTGCTTGCAGATGCCAAGGTCGATGTCATTGGCTGGAGTGGCACCGCCGCTGGTTGGATGGGCTTTGACAAAGATGAGCGACTGGTCGAGCGTATTCAGCAGAGGACAGGCATTCCTGCTACGACGGCGATTTTGGCGCTCAATGAAGCGCTGCGATTGCGCGGTATAGAACGCATTGGAATTGTTTCACCCTATACCAGCGATGTGCAGCAGCGTATTGCGGCTAACTATGAGCGCATGGGCATTGAAGTGGTGGCGGAAACACACGAGAACATACGTGACAACCATGCGTTTGGCATGCTGGCCCCGGAGCTGATATTGCAGCGTTTGCGCTCTGTGGCGCAGCATCCCCGAGCGCCTCAGGCATTGATCACTTATTGCACCAATCTGCGCGCAGCCCATCTGGCACCTGCCATTGAAGCTGAATTCGGTATTCCGCTGTATGACACGGTCAGCACCACGGTCTGGGGCATGCTGCGTCAGGCTCAATGGCCCACCCAACCTCTGGCAGCCTGGGGGCAGCTATTCCAAATGGATGGTTTTGTACGGCGATAGCTGCATAAGTTATCCACGCAACAAAAAGGCCGCATCTCGAAAGATGCGGCCTTTTTTATGGGCTGCGCCCGGTTCAGTTCTATCTTTTAGGCAGTAACCGCAGCAGTGGGGCGCAGCAACTGCAAAATCGTGCGCTTGTAGTCATTGAACATGGGAGATGTGGGATCGCGAGGGCGGTCCATATCGATGGTCATCATCTCTGTCAGGCGGCCAGGGCGTGCAGACATCACTGCAACATGGGTGCCGAGGGTCAGCGCTTCATCAATACCGTGGGTCACAAACACAATGGTGGTATTGCTTTCACGCCAGATGTGGATGATTTCGGCATGCATGTCCATCTTGGTCTGTTCGTCCAGAGCACCAAAGGGCTCATCCATCAGAATGACTTCGGGGTTCATCAGCAGAGCACGTGCAATGCCTACGCGCTGATTCATGCCGCCGGATAACTCGCTGGGGTAGTGATTCTCAAAGCCTCGCAGCCCCACCATATCAATGAATTTCTGTGCCTTCTGGCGGCGCTCTTCTGCGCTGCGCCCCTGCATCTTCAAATAGAAAGATACGTTCTCCCAGACTGGCAACCAGGGCATCAGATTCGCTTGCTGGAACACGAAGCCCCGGTCGATGCCCGGTTGTGTAACCACATGCCCTCCCACTGTGACACTGCCTGAGGAGGGCGTGTCAAAGCCAGCAATCATGTTCAGCAGTGTGGATTTGCCGCAGCCGCTGGGTCCGAGCAGGCATAGGAAATCATTGCGCTTGACCCGAATGCTGACTTCCTGCAGTGCCGTCACAGGGGTTTTGCGCTGAGGGTCTTCAAAAATGCGGGAGACCTTGTCGATGCTGATCAGCGTCATGGGATTAATCTTTCTTGGATTGCAAAGTGGTAGCGTGCTGCCAGCGCAGCAGACGGGCAAAGAGCTTTTTGATCAATGCATCACTGAAGAAGCCCATCAGGCCAATGCTGCACATGGCTGCAATCACGATGTCGTAGCGCAGGAAGTAATAGGAGTCCCACAGGACATAACCCACACCGCTTTTCACCGCCACCATTTCAGCTGTCACGCTGAGCATCCAGGCCGAGCCAATCGCAATGCGCAGGCCCGAAAAAATGCTGGGCAACGCTGCAGGAAACACAATATGACGCAGCAACATACGGCTGCTCCCACCGCACATGGCACCTGCACGCAGCAGGTTGCGATCACATGTTTTCACCCCATGGATGGTGGAAAGCAGGATGGGAAAAAACGACCCCATGAACACCAGAAAGATGGCGGGTTTGTTGGCAATGCCAAACCAGATGATGGCAAGTGGAATCCATGCCACAGGCGGGATCGGACGCAGCGTCTGGAGAGTAGGTTCAAACAATTTCTCCACCGTCTTGGACCAGCCAATGGCAATACCGGCTGCAATACCGATGAGGGCCGCGATCAGGAAGCCGGAGAACACGCGCGTCGCACTGGCCAAGATGTCGCTTAGCCATTTGCCGCTGTACATCTGGGAGTTGCCGTCGGTTTCAAAGACCCAGTCGGCCCAGGCTACCAGCACCTGGCTGGGTGCTGGCAGCAAGGCCTGAGGCAAAACACCGGAGCGAGAAAAGATTTCCCAGCCTCCCAGAACTAAAAAAGGAACAATCCATTTTTCGATGCGTGCGTACAGACTGCACCATAGAGGCGTGTGCGACGCTGCGTGTGCTGCTTGCATAAAAACCTCGCTGTATTAGTAACCCAGGCTGCTCTTAGGCTGGCCAGAGATTTTTTCGAGGAAGCTGTAATCCATCGCCTTGTCCACCAGCGGTGACACATCGGTGCGCACGTATTTCAGGTCATACATCATCTTGGCAATGGCCTTTGTCGACGCACGGTACATCTGATGGTCTGGGTAGAGATTGCTCACCGAACCCTTGGCAATCTCTGGCGACAGTCCGGTTGCCTTCTGAATGGTGTCCACAAACAGGGGCTGTTCTTTTTCCAGGACCTTGTTCACCTTCACCACGCCGCGTACGGCTTCCAGCACTGCTTCGGGCTTGCTCTTGAGTACGTCCGAGCGCGTCACGATCAGGTTGGAGAGCTTGCCTGCAGCCTGGTCATAGGGGTAACTGAACAGCTTGGCGGCATCGGTCAGAACAATCTGTGCTGCAAAAGGATCCACAGAACTGACCATTTCCACTTCGCCACGGCGCAGTGCCTGCAGGTGATCGGCGGGGTTGGGAATGTTGATGAACTGAACATCCTTGTTGACGTCAATGCCGTGCTTGGCAAAGGTGCCGCGCATGTGCAAGTCCTGTGCATTGCCACGCGAAGCACCGACGCGGAATGGTTTGCCCTGGGCCTTGAATTCGGCAATTTTCTTTTTCAGTCCGTCCCAGTCTTCCGCAGCCAACCCCAGGCTGCTGGCCATCAGCATGCGCGAGCCACCATTGATCTGGCCCGAAATGGCGACCACGTCAAAGCCCTTGTCCAGTGCCGTCACGAAGTGCAGGTAAGTGACCTGTGCCACATCGAGGTTTTTGGAAACCAGGGCAGTCAGCACGTCATTGCCCGTATTGAAGTTGATTCCCTCAATCTGCACGCCATTTTCAGCTTGCGCAGGCACCAGAGAGACAGCCGAGCAATGTGCGCACTTGGCATAGCCGAGCTTGATGCTTTCAGCCGCCATGGCACAGGTGTTCATGGCCCATACACTGCTCAGGGTGGCAACCAGGGCTAAGGATTTGACGGTACGTTTCAACATGGAAGTGTCCTTATGAAAAAGCTGTAGGCACGGCTTCCATGCAATCGTTATGCCAATTTAGGATTCAATGTGAATAGACATTGGATACGATCTGTTAATTGATTTTGCACGATCAAGGTGATTGTTTCGCACAAAATCGTGCCTACTGAGATTGCTGATTGATATTGGTGCATTCTGCGAAACCAATGTATGGGTCTGCCTTTGATGCATAGGCACAAAAAATGCATTTCTATGTATTCAATTAGTAAAGGTATTGAATACAAGATGACAATTGCTAGTCGCCCAGCCTCTGAAACAATCACCGCCTTGCGCCATGCTCGCGCTCATGGATTGACGGTGGATGTCTCAGACTTTCCGCACAATGTTGATGTGCTGACCCATCTTCAAACTGCGGCGGCCATGGATGGGTGGCGCAGGGGACAAGCTCCCAAATTCTGGAAGTCGGGCGGGCCTTCTCTGGATCGTCCCTTGTTTCATGCACCTCTACCAGCAGAAGGTGTCTGGCTGCATACACCTCAGCAGCCTCCGGTACGGATGGCACAACCTGTGTGCTCGCTCCATGGCGTGGAAGCCGAAATTGCATTGCGCATTGACCAAACGCTTGATCAGCAGCAGGTACTGGCACTGGATTCTGACAGCGTGCATTCCGTTGTGGGTGCGATGACGGTGTCGATTGAATGGGTCGATTCGCGGTGGACACAGCAATTGCAATCGCCGTTGGCCATGCTTCAGATCGATCGTTTGAGTCATGGCGGATTGGTGGTTGCTGATATGTGGCAACCTTATGCTCCTCGCGACTGGTCTTCACAAATCTGCCGGGTGGAACTGGGAGGAGGGGAAGCTCACGTTTTCCAAGGCTCCCATCCTCTGGGCGATCCAAGCCATGTGTTGCTCCCATGGCTGCTGCATGCCACGCAGCACTGGGGCGTGGTGGAAGCTGGCACCATCGTTACCACAGGCAGCTGGTGCCAGATCTTGCATGCCTTGCCGGGACAGACTGTGCGCGTTGCATTTGATGCGATAGGAGAGGTCAACATGCAATTTGCAGAAGCTAGCTGATGCTTTGCAATGAGTTTCTAGTCAGCAGAATATGTTTAGGTAGGAGACATAAAAATATGGCCTCAAAAAAAGCAGTGGGTTCAGCCGATATCTATCAAAATGTTTACAACGCCATCGTAGAGCATCGGTTAATGCCAGGTACCAAATTGTCAGAAGAGCGTGTAGCAGAGCTTTTCAATGTGAGTCGTACGCAAGTGCGGAGCGTGCTACAGCGTTTGGCCGTTCAACAACTGGTGACTTTGTTTCCTAATCGTGGTGCATTTGTCTCGCAACCCTCGGCACAAGAAGCCAAAGACGTGCTCTGGATCCGCCGCACACTGGAAGCTGCCGCGGTGGAGCGCGTGATTAAACGAATGCAAGCGGAGGGTGCCAAGGAAGTGTTGCAAAGGCTGAAAGCCTGCCTGCTTGCGGAGCAGCAAGCGCGTAAGGTCGGGGACCGACGCCAAGCTGTGAGGCTCTCGGGTGAGTTTCACGTCTTGCTAGCTGAGCTATCTGGCAGCAGCCTATTGCTTCGACTGGTAAAAGAGTTAACCCCACTGACCTGTTTGGCCATTCTGACATTTGAGACGCCGACCAAGTCAGCTTGCCCTCACGATGAACATGCACAGTTGTTGGAATGCATTGAGGCAGGTGATGTTGCGGCGGCCAGAGAATGCATGGAACAGCATTTATTGCATATTGAACATGCTATGAATTTGGACGACATCCAAGAGCCGGAGGTCGATCTTGCAGCTATCTTATTGGGTAGCAGTGAGTAGTCGGGTAAGTTCTGAACCTTGAAAGCAAAAAAGCACCTATAGATGCGGACAGGTTATGCTTTATTTTGCGACAGGATTTGGTAACGGCACTTCCTCTCAGTCCAAAGCAAATGCCTGGCGCAGTGCGTTGCCAAAGGCCGCATTGCCGGTAAGCGTCAGCGTGAGTGTGGTGTAACTGCCGGCTTGTGGCATTTCCGCATGGACTGCATCCTTGTTTTTGTCCCAGCGGATGTCCAGCGTACGGCCGCTGTCATCCTCTTGGGCGCTCAAGTCGTAATCCCAGTCACCGCCATCATCCAGCGAAGCGCGTCGCCCAGGGAAGTCGTGGACGGCCCATTGCAACACCTGGGATACTTCCTCGAGTAGCGCGGTCCAGCGGTTGTCGGTGACACTGGCCATTGCGTCCCAGCTGCCGTTGCCGTCTTCATCTTCGCTGTATTCAAAATCAAGGTAATCAAGGGCCATTTCTTGTGCTTTCATCAACGAATGCAAAGAATAGCCAGTGGAAATTTTTGAGTTAACTGAGCGTGGGCAAAGCACATGGTACCCAGGGTTTTATTGAGGGCTGTCGCACAGCGTTAGGGCTTGTTGTGCCAATCAATGGCAGCTTGCAGATTCAGCAAGCTGGCCTCAATGGCGGCGGCCGTCATATGTGGCTGCTCCATGGGGAAAAGGTGGCTGCCATCGACCATCATGGTGCGTCCATGTGTGATGCGCTGGGTCAGGTCCATGCCCACTTGCTTCATTTCTTTGGAGTGCATGCCGCCAATGAATGCTGCAGGGCAACGCAAGGGATGGCGGCGTAGCATGGCATTGAGGTTATGGGGCAAGGTGTTGTAGATGGCGGTCTCTTCTTCCCGTGTGAAGTGCAGAGTCATGCGGCCATCATTGGTGGGGCTCAAGCCGTGCTCGACATAGTCTTGCAGCATTTGCGGATGCCAGCGGGCGAAGGATTTCTTGGCTTGAAACATGGTCAAGGCCTCTTCGCGACTGTTCCATAGATTGCGGCGTTTACGGCTGACCTTGCCGGGAGATATATTGGCTACCAGTTGCGTGCGTTTGGCCATTTCAAGCGAGGTGGCGCGCCAGCCGCTGATCAAGGGAGAGTCGAGCAGCAGCACGCCTTTGGCCAACTGCGGATACTGCGCCGCCACCATGATGCTCAGAAAACCGCCCAGCGAGTGCCCCACCAGAAAGGCTGGTTGGCCCCAGCGTTGAATCAGCGGATCCGCAAAATCCTTGAGTTGCTGCACCAAATGGGGCCAGTTGTTGGTGACAGGGTAGTGTGTGTCGTGACCGAATCGATCAATCGCATGGACGTCAAAACCACGCTCGCGCAACAGCGTGAACAGCAGTTGATAGGTGCTGGCCGGAAAACTGTTGGCGTGAGAAAAGATCAGCGGTTGCATGCATTGGTGGAAGCACGCAGGCGCTGAGTGCTTCAGACGAGTTTCTCTTCAGGAGTAGTGATTTTCTTGATGGGGTTTGGTTTGTCCGTCACCAGCGGGACGGTGCTGTTGCCCCCGAACCACTGGGGATCCTCAATGCTGTCAAACACGGCGCGCAAGCGCGCTCCCCAGTTGCTGCGCAGCATTTGAAAGTAGGGGTTGTGCTCATCAATGCACACCAGTTTGGAGCAGGTGTAGCTGTTGGCGTCATAGACCGCCAAGTCCAGCGGCAGACCGACGGAGAGGTTGGATTTGAGCGTGCTGTCCATGGAAACCAGCGCGCATTTTGCTGCTTCATCCAAAGGCAGTTCGGGGGTGAGCACCCGGTCCAGCACCGGCTTGCCGTACTTGGCTTCACCAATCTGAAAGTAAGGCGTCTCTGCCGTGGCCTCAATGAAATTGCCGGCTGAGTACACCTGAAACAGGCGCATGCCTTCGCCCTGAATCTGGCCTCCAAACAGCATGGAGACATTGAAGTCGACGCCTGCACGCTTAAGTGCGGCACCATCGCGGTCGTACACGTGACGCACCGCCGCACCGAGCACTCGGGCTGCATCAAACATGCTGGTGGCATTCCAGATGTTCAAAACTTCACCGGTGGCATCGTCGCGGATTGACATGCTTTGCAGCAGTTCGCGCACGGATTGAGAAATCGACAGATTGCCTGCGGACAGCAGCGCCATAAAGCGATCACCAGTCTTCTCGTAAATCATCATCTTGCGAAAGGAGTTGATCTGGTCGAGACCTGCGTTGGTGCGCGAATCGGACAGAAAGACAAGGCCAGCGTCCAGCTTGATGGCGATACAGTAGGTCATGATGTGTCAGTCAGAAAGCTGCTTTAGCAAGCAAGTGTAGTGCTCGCTTGCCTTGGCTGGTGTCAGAGAAGGCTTAGTTGCGCTGGGCCAGTTTTTTGAGTTGATACAAGGCTTCCAGCGCTTCGCGCGGGCTCAGTGCATCAGGATTGATTTGGGAGAGCGCATCTTCCACTGGAGTCGCTTGCAGCGCGGATGCGGGCATGGGCGGAGCGGCAAAAAGGTCCACCTGTTCTTTGCTTGCATCGTCACGAGCTTCCAGGGCTTCGAGAGTGTGGCGCGCATGGTTGAGCACGGCAGCGGGCATGCCGGCCAGCTTGGCCACTTGCACACCATAGCTGCGGCTGGCAGGGCCTGGCTGGATTTCGTGCAGAAACACAATATCGCTGCCAGACTCTGCGGCACCTACATGCACATTCACCGCAGACTTGGCTTTGGCAGGCAGTTCAGTCAGTTCAAAGTAATGGGTCGCAAACAAGGTGAATGCCTTGGTGCGGTCATGCAGTTGCGCGGCAATGCCGCTGGCCAGGGCCAGGCCATCAAATGTGCTGGTACCACGACCAATCTCATCCATCAAAACCAGACTGTGCGGAGTGGCTGCGTGCAGGATCTGTGCGGCCTCGGTCATCTCCATCATGAAGGTGGACTGGGCGTTGGCCAGATCATCTGCCGCGCCAATGCGGGTGTGAATGGCATCGATTGGCCCCAGTCTGCAGGCTGCGGCTGGTACATAGCTGCCCATGCTGGCCAGCAGCACAATCAAAGCCACTTGGCGCATGTAAGTCGATTTACCACCCATGTTGGGGCCGGTAATGATCTGCATGCGCGTGTTCACATTCATGCGGGTGTGGTTGGCGATAAAGCTGCCGCTGGAGGTTTCCGCCATGCGCGCTTCCACCACGGGATGGCGACCGGCGTCAATCTCGATGCAGGGTACGGAGCTGAATTCGGGTTTGCTCCAGTTCAGCGTGAGCGAGCGCTCGGCCAGCGTACACAGCACGTCCAGCGCAGCAATGGCTTGCGCGACACGCGTGAGGTCCGGAACATGGGGCTGAAGCTGATCCAGAACTTGTTCGTACAGCAGTTTTTCGCGTTGCAGGCCGCGCTCCTGGGCAGACAGTGCCTTGTCTTCAAAGGCTTTGAGCTCAGGGGTGATGTAGCGCTCGGCGTTCTTGAGCGTCTGGCGGCGCTGGTAGTGCGCGGGCACCATGTCTTTGTAGCTGTTGGTGATTTCAATGTAGAAACCATGCACCTTGTTGAACTGCACGCGCAGGTTCGGAATATTGGTGAACAGCTTTTCCTTGGCTTCCAGCTCCAGCAGAAACTCGTCGCAGTTCTCCTGGATGCTGCGCAACTCGTCCAGTTCAGCATCAAAGCCTTGGGCAATCACACCACCGTCGCGCACCAGTGCAGAGGGTTCTTCCATGATGGCCGCGGTGAGCAACTCAGCGCAACCTTGCGGTGGCACCAGGTCCTGGAAGATCTGGTTCAGATAGGCCGATGGAGAGGACTGGGTCTGCGCAAGCAGTTGTGCTTTTTGCAGCGTCTTACCCAAAGCCACCAGTTCACGCGGGCGGACCTGACGCAGCGCAGTGCGCGCGGTGATGCGTTCCACATCGCTGACACCTTTGAGTTCGGCACGCAGCGCTTGCCAGGGCATGAGGCCGCCTAGCGCATCGCTGCCGCGCAGCACTTCCGTGGCACCCAGGCGTGCAATGGCATCAGCGCGGTCACGCTTGGGCTCCAAAAGCCAGCTTTTGAGCAAACGGCTGCCCATGCCGGTCATGCAGCTGTCGAGCAGTGAAAACAGCGTCGGGCTGTCTTCTCCACGCAAGGTTTTCACCAGCTCCAGATTGCGGCGGGTGGTGGGTGGCAGATTGATGAGCTGGTCATCACGCTGCACCTGCACGCTATGGATATGCGTCAGGTTGCGCCCTTGTGTATGTTCTGCATAGCTCAGCAGGGCAGCACTGGCAGCATGAGCCAGAGGAAGATCCTGGGCCTCCCACGCTTTGAGGCTGGCAGCGCCCAGTAACTCCAGCAGCTTGCGTTCGCCCAGGCCTGTGTCGAATTGCCAGTCAGGGCGCGGAGAGAGTGGACAGGCAATGGAGCCATTGTGCTTGAGCGCAAACAAGCCTTGTTCAAAACGCTCGGTCACGCCTGCGCTGTAAATCACTTCGCTGGGGGCAATGCGTGCCAGCCATTCACCGAGTTCGTCCTGTTCACACTCGGCCAAATGGATACGGCCTTGGGTGACACTCATCCAGGCCAGACCGCAGCGCTGGCGCCCGGCTGTGTGCAATGCAATCAGCACGGCTTCTTGCTTGTCGCTGAGCAGCTCACTATCGGTCAATGTGCCGGGCGTGACCACACGCACGACCTTGCGCTCCACAGGACCTTTGCTGGCTCCAACCTCTCCGACTTGCTCGCAGATAGCGACGGACTCTCCCATTTTGATCAGGCGTGCCAGATAGCCTTCCAGCGCATGGAAGGGAACGCCAGCCATGGCCACCGGAAAGCCCGCAGACTGACCGCGTGTGGTCAAGGTGATGTCCAGCAGGCGTGCAGCCTTTTCGGCATCTTCCCAAAAGACCTCGTAGAAGTCGCCCATACGGTAGAGCACCAGGGTATCGGGATAGTCTTTTTTTAGGCGAATGTATTGCGCCATCATGGGAGTGTGACTCTCCAATGGGGCGTCAAAAGGCGAGGCTGGGGTCTGCACGCTGTTGTTGTTCGGCTTGTGCGTGGAAACGTCGGAGGTGGACAAAACTCAAATTCCTTGTGGTGAACGGGCACTGTAGCGGCAGGCCTGTCGAGATCAAGAACGAATTATCCGGGATGCGGCAGGACGTGGCGCAATGCACACAAAACAGCCGCAAGTCATCAGGCGCTTGCGGCTGTTTGAAAGGGTATGCCTGAAGTCAGATTTTGAGTCTGCGCCGCAGTTGCCGTACCTCTTCCATCAGGTCAGCCGTCAAGGCTGCCAGTTCAGGGTCTGCGTCAAAAGTCCGCTCCAGTTGTGCGATTCTGCGGGCACGAATCACGGTGTGGGTGCTGAATCGCCATGCGTGTGTGGCATTGGGCGGCATGCTGTCGGTCTCATCACACTGCAGCACGCCGGTGCTCACGCGTTCAACCACCCATTGCGGCTCCATGCTGCAGGCATGAGCCAGTTGCTCCAGGCTGAGCGCTTCGGAATCCAGGATGTCGGGTGGGGTGTAGAAGACGGGATTCATGCGGTGTCTCCTGTACGAGGGTTACGGCCTTCAAAGGCCTTGGACAGGGTTTCGTAGGCTTGGCGTTGCGCATCGTTAAACACCGGAGGCACTATGATCTGGACAACCAGATACAAATCGCCAGGGGTGCGGCTGGGCAGGCCCTTGCCTTTGACGCGCAGTTTGCGTCCTGTTTGTGTACTCGCAGGTATGTTGATCTCAAGCGGGCCTGCCAGCGTGTCAAATTCCACAGGCCCACCCAAGGCTGCTTCCCATGGTGCCAGTGGCAGCTGCTGATACACATCCTTGCCTTGCACATGCCAGCGCTTGTCATCTTTGAAGCGCACCTCCAGCAGAAGATCTCCGGGCTCTGCTTGTCCATAGCCTGGCATCCCTTGACCAGCTAGGCGAATCATCTGGCCTTCGTAAACACCCTTGGGAATGGTGACTTGCAGCTCTCTTTCGTCCTCCACCGCATGGCCTTGGGCATCCAGGCGCACGCCACGCAAACGCAGCACGCGCATACCTCCGTTGTAGCTGTCAGGCAAGTCCAGCTCAATGCTTGCGTGTTGATCCTGGCCGCGCATATCGGGTGGTGGGCCTCGGCGGCGAGCATTTTGCGCGCGGCCAAACAACTCTTCAAAAAAGCTGCTGTAGTCGGTGTGATTGGGGGCGCCTTCGCTGCTTTGGCGGAAGTGAAAGTTCTGGCTGTCCCAGCCTGGCGGTGGCTGAAAACCTGCATCTGACTGACGGTACTGGCTGGCATCGCCTAGCTGGTCATAGGCTTTGCGCTTTTCCGGGTCAGAGAGCACGGCATTGGCTTCGTTGACCTCTGCCATTTTTTCGGCTGCGTCGGGCTCTTTGCTGATATCGGGGTGGTATTTGCGGGCCAGTTTGCGAAAGGCCTTTTTGATGTCCTCGGCACTGGCGTCTTTGGCAACACCGAGGATTTGGTAGTAATCCTTGTACTCCACCGCGATCTCCTGCTCACAACATGTATTCATGGTGGCGCAGTTGCTCGGCCTTGTCCATAGGCAAGAGGCTGCTTGAAGCAGGCGTAAAAAAAACCGCAAGCGCGTAGGCCTTGCGGTTTTGGGAAATCGAGCTACAACTTAGTCGTTGCTTTCAGCTTCGTCCTCAGCTTTTTTGTCAGCGGCAATGCCAGCGTCCACGCCCAGTTTGTCCTCGACGCCTGCGAACTTGCTGTACTTGCCCAGAATGCCCACCAGTTGGCCATAGGCGCGGGGATTGCCTGCCAGGCATTCGCCTTGCTCCAGGAAGTCAGCTTCGCCGGTGAAGTTGCCCACCAAGCCGCCTGCCTCGGTAACGATCAGGCTGCCAGCAGCCACGTCCCAGATTTGCAAGCCTGTTTCAAAGAAGCCGTCGGTAAAGCCAGCTGCCACATAGGCCAGATCCAGCGCTGCGGCACCGGGGCGACGCAGGCCAGCAGTGCGCTGGGTCACCTCGGCGAACATGCGCATATAGGCACGCAGATTGTCACCAGGGCGGAAGGGGAAACCGGTGGAGATCAGGCAGTCCTTGAGCTGGCTGCGCTTGGACACGCGGATGCGGCGCTCGTTCAAGAATGCGCCACGGCCACGGGTGGCTGTGAACAGGTCGTTTCGGCTGGGATCATAGACCACGGCGTGTTCGATTTTGCCCTTGACGGCCAGCGCAATGCTGACGCAGTAAACTGGGAAGCCGTGGATAAAGTTGGTGGTGCCGTCCAGGGGATCGATGATCCAGACGTAATCCGAGTTCTTGTTGCCAAACTCGTTGCCGCTTTCCTCACCCAGAATGCCGTGGTCTGGGTAAGCGCCCAGTAGGGTTTCAATGATGGTGCGCTCGGCAGCCTGGTCCACTTCGGTGACGAAGTCATTGACTTGCTTTTGGGCTACGCGGACCGACTCAACGTCCAAAGCAGCGCGGTTGATGATGGCGCCAGCGGCGCGTGCAGCCTTGATGGCCACGTTGAGCATGGGGTGCAGGGAGGAAGACGACATAAATTGTGCAGTAGGCGCCAGCGCAGGCCATCCCCAAATTTCAATTCTTTACTCACACAACCTGGGATGGTGCACCGCTGAACGCGGATGATGAACGGGTTCACGCACGTCCGGCGATGCGGACAGCGACAATAGGGCGCAAATTCTAACCGGCTTGACCGATTTCTGCTGCCTGCATCTGCAATGTGGGCCAAATGTTCGAATGAAAACCCGTTTTATCCTGATTGAGACCAGCCATGCTGGCAACGTGGGTGCTGCTGCCCGCGCCATGAAAACCATGGGCTTTGATGACTTGGTGCTGGTGCGTCCGCGCTGGCCCAATGTGTTGCGCAAGGAAGAAACCATTCAACGTGCCAGTGGGGCGCTGGATGTGTTGAATAATGCCCGTATTGTGGAAACACTGGACGAAGCGGTTGACGGGCTGACGCATCTGTGTGCCACGGCGATGACGCCACGCGACTTTGGTCCTCCCACACGTGCACCGCGTCAGCATTTTGAAATGCTCATGCAAGGGATGCTGAAAACCAGGCCTGCGCTTGTGGAGGATGGAGTTGATGCCCAGCCAGATACCGACAGTGTGCATGGAGAGCGTGGCATCGGCCTGATGTTTGGTTGCGAGCGCTTTGGCATGGCCAATGAAGATGTGTACCGCTGTGACGTGGCCTTGTCGATTCCTTCGAATCCTCAATTCGGCTCACTCAATCTGGGCGCTGCGATTCAACTGATCGCTTATGAGTGGCGCCAGGCGCTCGGCGGCTTCCCAGTGGTGGAGCACACGCCCCGTCCCGAGCGGGCCGACATGCAGCAGGTAGCAGGCATGCTGGGGCATTGGGAGCAGGCGCTGGCGCACCTTGGTTTCCTGGATCCGGCAGCGCCGAAGAAACTGATGCCCCGCTTGAACCAGATGTTTAACCGAGCGCAATTGACGCAAGAGGAAATCCACATCCTGCGCGGTGTTGCGAAAGCGATGCTGCAAAGTACCCCAGCAAAGCACTAAACTGTGCAGCCCTTCATATAACAAGTAATGGCTCATTGATGCTTTCCCGACTGCGTTCTGACATCCAGTGCATTCTTGACCGCGACCCTGCGGCGCGTAGCACCTGGGAGGTCATTACCTGTTACCCCGGGCTGCATGCAATCTGGTGGCATATTCCTGCGCATTGGTGCTGGACACACAATCTCAAGTGGCTGGGGCGCTTTACTTCTCACATCGGACGTTGGCTGACAGGTATTGAGATTCACCCCGGTGCCACGATTGGCGAACGTGTGTTTATCGACCATGGCATGGGCGTGGTGATTGGCGAGACCGCGGTTGTGGGCGATGGCTGCACGATCTACCACGGGGTCACTTTGGGCGGCACGTCTCTATACAAAGGAGCCAAGCGTCACCCCACCTTGGGCAAGAACGTGGTGGTGTCGGCAGGTGCCAAAGTGCTCGGTGGTTTTGAGGTTGGAGACGATGCCAAGATTGGCTCCAACGCGGTGGTTATCAAGCCCGTGCCAGCTGGCGCGACGGCGGTCGGGATTCCGGCGCGCATCATTCCCTCCAAAAAGGGGGAGAGCGCAGACGTAACCGATCTGGCAGGTCAGTCTTCAACTGCGCCAGCAGGCACCGCTCGTTCTCTGGAGGCGGCCAATGCAGCTGCAGTGGCAGCATCGGCTGCTGCAAAGCCTGTAGATCCTTGTGTCGATCAAGCCAAGGGCTTTACTGCATATGGCGTGACGGAAGATGACCCAATCAGTCAGGCGATGAAAGGCTTGGCAGAAGGGGCCGCGACCCACGAGCAACAACTACAAATGCTATGGGCTGCGGTGGAGAAACTCTCCGCGCAACTTCAGGCAGATTGTGTGCCCTGCGAGAGCGAGCGTGGGGGGCATTTTGAGAAAGAAAAAATCGACCAAATTTTGGGGAAATAACCCCTGTAATGCAAAAAACGAAACTTATGAGGCCATCAAGGCCTCTTTCTTTTTTGCGGAGCAAATTCTTGGGAAGTCACCAATGTAGCGCGTTAATGGCTGCTGATCTTGTACGCTTGAGGGATCTTATTTTGTCCACCCACACGATAGAGACAGGAAGAATTTTCATGGATGTGTCCCAAGCCTTGCGTGAGCGCCGTTCTGTGCGCGCGTTTACCTCTCAAGTGCCTTCCGCTGATTTGGTGCAGCAACTGATGCAGGATGCCGCATTGGCGGCTTCCGGTGGCAATATGCAGCCATGGCGCGTAGCAGCCATTACGGGAGACGCACTGCAGGCAATGTTGAACGATGTGGCAAAGACACCAGGGGAAGAGAAACCGGCGCATCTGTCCTATCCTCCAAACCTCTGGGAGCCTTACCGTACACGCCGTTTTGCCAATGGTGAGGATCTGTACAAAAGCATTGGTGTGCCGCGTGAAGACAAAGCCGGCCGTTTGAAGCAGCTGGCCAAAAACGCCACTTTCTTTGGCGCACCTGTGGGCATCATCATGTTCACGGAAGAGCGTATGGGCCCTGTGCAATGGATTGATTTGGGTATCTATCTGCAGTCTTTCATGCTGCGGGCCACCGAAGAAGGGCTGGCCACGTGTGCCCAGGGTTTCTGGCGCCGTTATGACGCAGTAGTCAAGCAACATATCAAGGTGCCAGATGGCTATCTGGTGACCTTTGGTATTGCATTGGGCTATGAAGATAAAACAGCGCCTATCAACACCATGCGTGCCACCCGCGCAGAGTTTGCGGAGTGGGGGCAGCTGCAAGGTTTCTGAAGAAGGGTTGAGCCCATAAAAAAGCGCTTCCTATGAGGCGCTTTTTTACACATGACCGCAATCAATGCCCGGCAGTCCTGGAAAACAGGTTGATGACCAGCACGCCAGCAATGATGAGACCCATGCCGATCAATGCCGCCGCATCGAGCTTCTGCCCCATAAAGATCCAGGCAATCGCTGATACCAGCACAATGCCTGCACCAGACCAGATGGCATAAGCCACACCAGTGGGAATGGTGCGTAGGGTCAGGGATAAGCACACAAAGGCGATGGCGTAACCAATGACCACGATCACGCTGGGCCACAGGCGAGTGAAGCCTTCAGCGCTTTTCAAAAAAGAGGTTGCCACAACCTCTGCCGCAATGGCGATGCCCAGAAAAAGGTAGCTGCTGCTCACATGCACCTTTCTTGATCAGGGCTTGGCGTATGCGCCCGTGCCTTCTGGCCAGGGTGTCAGAACTTCATAGCCATCCGCAGTCACCACCACCATATGCTCCCATTGGGCTGACAGCGACTTGTCTTTGGTGATGACCGTCCAGCCATCGTCCAGCTCCTTGGTGTCATGCTTGCCGGCGTTGAGCATGGGCTCGATCGTGAAGATCATTCCTTCATGCAATTTCATGCCTTGGCCGGGATAGCCGTAGTGCAGCACCTGAGGCTCGTCGTGGTAAGTCTGTCCAATACCGTGCCCGCAGTAATCTCTCACGATCGAGAAGCCGTCGCGCTGGGCGACAGTTTGAATCGCATGACCGATGTCACCTAAGGTTGCACCTGGTTTGACTGCACGAATACCTGCCACCATGGCTTCGTAGGTGGTGTCGATCAGCTTTTGTGCTTTGGCTGAGACATTGCCTGCGGTGTACATGCGTGAGGTGTCACCAAACCAGCCATCTTTGATCAAGGCCACATCCACGTTCACGATGTCTCCGTCCTTGAGAATTTCCTTGGAAGAAGGAATGCCGTGACAGACCACGTGGTTCACGGAAGTGCATACGGTTTTGGGGTAGCCGTAATAACCAATATTGGCAGGAATGCACTTGAGCTCGTTGACGATGAAATCATGGCAGAGCTTGTCCAGATGTTCTGTGCTCACACCGGGTTGCACATGGGGTGTGAGCATTTCCAGCACGCGTGCGGCCAGCATGCCCGCCTCGCGGGACTTTGCAATATTGGCAGCGTCATGGATGGGAGGAATGCGGCGAGGAGGGCGTTTGGCCATGTTGGTTGTACGAGCAGCCTGCAGGCTGTGGATGGTGAAACAAGATGCTGCACTTTAGCGCGTTGCTGCTGAAGTGGTGTTGCGAGCTGCTGCAATTGATTTGGGCAACACGGGATTGCTGCTGCAACGCAGCTTTCCGAGCGGAGCAGCTTAAGGTTTGTGGAGATTTTTTGAAAAGTCTATGAATAAGTAAATAGGAGATAGCGTTTCGATTGTGGAAGGGGAGTGCGTGGATCGTGGCTGAAATGATTGTTGTGGGTGCCGCGCCCATTCAATGGCAGCATATTTCGCTGCCCTTTGGCTGTGGGCCGGGGACTAAAAAAGCCTGCGAGCTTTGCAGCTTGCAGGCTTTTTTCGAACTAGCGATAAGCTGCTGTAAAGCGGCTTATTCGATCAACGCTGGTTGATGGGCTTGACGTCACGAGCCACGGAACCGGTGAACAGCTGGCGTGGACGACCGATCTTGTATTCGGGGTCAGCCATTTGTTCGTTCAGCTGAGCGATCCAGCCTACGGTACGGGCCAGGGCGAAGATGCCGGTGAACAGGTTTACTGGGATGCCAATGGCGCGTTGAACGATGCCGGAGTAGAAGTCCACATTGGGGTAGAGCTTGCGCTGAACGAAATAGTCGTCTTCCAGTGCAATCTTTTCCACTTGCTTGGCCAGAGCAAACAATGGATCGTTTTCCAGACCCAGCTCTGCCAGGATTTCATTGCAAGTTTCTTGCATGAGCTTGGCGCGTGGATCGTAGTTCTTGTAGACGCGGTGGCCAAAACCCATCAGCTTGACGCCGCTGGTCTTGTCTTTGGCTTTCTCCATGAACTCGCCTACCTTGGCGATGCCGCCGTTGGCTTGGATTTCTTCCAGCATGTTCAGGCAGGCTTCGTTGGCGCCACCGTGGGCAGGGCCCCACAGGCAGGCCACACCAGCGGAAATCGCTGCGAAGGGGTTGGTGCCCGAAGAGCCGCACAGACGTACGGTCGAAGTCGAAGCGTTTTGCTCGTGGTCTGCGTGGAGGATGAAGATGCGATCCAGAGCCTTTTCGACCACAGGATTGACCTTGTACTCTTCGCAAGGATTGCCGAACATCATGCGCATGAAGTTACCTGCATACGACAGATCGTTCTTGGGATACATGTAAGGCTGGCCGATGCCGTACTTGTAGGCCATGGACACCAGAGTAGGCATCTTCGCGATCAGACGGATCGCAGCGATTTCGCGGTGCTCGGGGTTGTTGATGTCAGTGCTGTCATGGTAGAAGGCCGACATGCCGCCCACCAGGCCAGTCAGCACGGCCATAGGGTGAGCATCACGGCGGAAACCACGCAGGAAGAACTGCATTTGCTCGTTGACCATGGTGTGCTGGGTCACGCGGTTTTCGAAATCAGCCTTTTGTGCTTCGTTGGGCAGTTCACCGTACAGCAGCAGATAGCAAGTTTCCAGGAAGTTGCAGCTCTTGGCCAGTTGTTCGATGGGGTAGCCGCGGTACAGCAACTCACCCTTGTCACCGTCAATGTAGGTGATGGCAGACTGGCAAGATGCCGTAGAGAGGAAGCCTGGGTCATACGTGAACATGCCCGACTGGCCATACAGCTTGCGAATGTCGATGACATCTGGGCCGATATTGCCTTGGTAAACCGGCAACTCAACGCTAGGGGCGCCGTTGCTGAATGAAAGGGTTGCTTTGTTGTCAGCGAGTTTCATTTCCAACTTCCTTCTCTGATCGGCCTGCCAGCCTGTCTGGTAGGCCTTTTTTTTGAATGCGTGCAATCAAACAGGCTTGCGCACCATTTGCAGCACTTCTCTAACTTCTGGAGTGTCCAATTCGCCTTCCGGCTCCTTGCGGCGCAGGAAAAGGTCCATCAGATCGTTGTCTGCCAAGTCCATCAGGGCAGACAAACCAATTGCGTGTCTCCGCGTCAATTGGTTGCCATAGCTGGCGAAAAACTTCTCGATGTAGAGATCGTTTTCGACCAAGCCGCGGCGGCTTCGCCACCGCAGCAAGTCGCGTTCCCGTTCTTCGAGGATTGCGTCCATCTCGTTCATGGGTTAGACGGCGCGACGCACCATCAGTTCCTTGATCTTGCCAATTGCCTTGGTGGGGTTGAGGTGCTTGGGGCACACGTCCACGCAGTTCATGATGGTGTGGCAACGGAATAGACGATAGGGGTCTTGCAGGTTGTCCAGACGCTCACCGGTGGCGGTGTCGCGGCTGTCCGCGATGAAGCGATAGGCCTGCAGCAGACCTGCGGGACCCACGAACTTGTCGGGGTTCCACCAGAACGATGGGCAGCTGGTCGAGCAACTGGCGCACAAGATGCACTCGTACAGGCCATTGAGCTCTTCACGCTCTTCAGGAGACTGCAGGCGCTCTTTGTTGGTAGTGGCGTAGATGTCGCTTTGCAGGTAAGGCTTGATGGAGTGGTACTGCTTGAAGAACTGTGTCATGTCCACGATCAAGTCGCGAATCACTGGCAGACCTGGCAGAGGCTTCAGGATGATGTCGCCCTTCAAGGTGTTCATATTGGTCAAACAGGCCAGACCGTTCTTGCCGTTGATGTTCATGGCATCGGAGCCACACACACCTTCGCGGCAGGAGCGACGGAAAGAGATCGAAGGATCCTGGGCCTTGAGCTTCACCAATGCGTCCAGCAGCATGCGCTCGTGGCCGTCGAGTTCGACTTCAACCGTTTGCATGTAAGGCTTGGCATCCACATCGGGGTCGTAGCGGTAAATCTTAAAAGTACGCTTCATTTTGAAATTCTCTCGTGGGCTACTGCTGGATTAGAACGTGCGGACCTTGGGTGGCACGCTGTCCACTGTCAGGGGCTTGAGGTTCACAGGCTTGTACGACAGGCTGTTGGTGGCGCTATCCCACAGGGTGTGCTTCAGCCATTCCTTGTCGTTGCGGCCCAGCGGGAAGTCTGGGTGATCGGCAGGGTGCTCGTAGTCGTACACAGTGTGTGCGCCACGGCATTCCTTGCGTGCAGCTGCGGAAGTCATGGTGGCCTGAGCCACTTCGATCAGGTTGTCCACTTCCAGCGCTTCCATGCGGGCAGTGTTCCAGACCTTGGACTTGTCCTTCAAGGTGACAGCGCCGACCTTGTCGCGGATGGCGTTGACCTTGAGCACACCTTCGTCCATGCTCTTTTGGGTGCGGAACACGCCTGCGTGTGTTTGCATCGAAGTACGGATTTCGCCTGCAATGTCTTGGGCATAGATGCCGTCCTTGGACTCATCCAGCTGATTCAAGCGTGCCAGTGTGCGGTCAGCGCCATCAGCAGGCACTTCATGGTGGTCGCCAAAGCCCTTGACGAACTCCACGATGTGCTTGCCTGCTGACTTGCCGAATACCAGCAGGTCCAGCAGCGAGTTGGTACCCAGGCGGTTGGCACCGTGGACCGATACGCAAGAGCATTCGCCCACAGCATACAAACCGTTTACAACACGGTTCTGTGTGCCGTCGTAAGTCACCACTTGACCGTTGATGTTGGTTGGGATACCGCCCATCTGGTAGTGGATGGTTGGCACCACAGGAATCGGTTCCTTGGTGATGTCGACGTTGGCGAAGTTGTGACCAATTTCTTCCACGGAAGGCAGACGTTTGCGGATAGTTTCAGCACCCAGGTGGTCCAGCTTCATCAGGATGTAGTCCTTGTTGGGACCGCAGCCGCGACCTTCCTTGATTTCCTGGTCCATCGAGCGTGAAACGAAGTCACGGGGGGCCAGGTCTTTCAGCGTAGGTGCGTAGCGCTCCATGAAGCGTTCACCTTCGCTGTTGAGCAAAATAGCGCCTTCACCGCGGCAGCCTTCGGTGAGCAGCACGCCCGCGCCGGCCACGCCGGTGGGGTGGAACTGCCAGAACTCCATGTCTTGCAATGGAATGCCTGCACGTGCAGCCATGCCCAGACCGTCGCCGGTGTTGATGAAGGCATTGGTCGAAGCCTGGAAGATACGGCCAGCGCCGCCAGTGGCCAGCAGCACTGCCTTGGCGTGCAGTTCGTACAGGTCGCCAGTTTCCAGTTCCAGAGCGGTTACACCGACAACATCGCCTTGGGTGTTGCGAATCAGGTCCAGCGCCATCCACTCCACGAAGAAGTTGGTCTTGGACGCCACGTTTTGCTGGTACAGCGTGTGCAGCATGGCGTGGCCGGTACGGTCGGCGGCTGCGCAAGCGCGTTGCACAGGCTTTTCACCGTAGTTGGCTGTGTGACCGCCGAAAGGACGCTGATAGATGGTGCCATCAGGGTTGCGGTCAAAAGGCATGCCAAAGTGTTCCAACTCGATCACGACGTTGGGAGCTTCGCGGCACATGAACTCGATGGCATCCTGGTCACCCAGCCAGTCAGAGCCCTTGATGGTGTCGTAGAAGTGGTAGTGCCAGTTGTCGTCCGACATATTGCCCAAAGAGGCAGAAACGCCACCTTGCGCTGCCACAGTGTGCGAGCGTGTAGGGAAAACCTTGGACAGGGAGGCCACGCTCAAACCAGCGCGGGACAATTCCAGAGCGGCGCGCAGACCGGAGCCGCCAGCGCCAACGATGACAACGTCAAACTTGCGCTTGGTGATATTTGCTTTGGAGTAGCTCATTCTTTACTTTCAATCGTGGAAGCGGTCTTGCGCCAATCACAGACGCCACAGAACCTGGAAAGCCCAGCCTGCGCAGCCGATCAACCAAATCAGGGACAAAACGTGCAAGGTCAGACGCAAAGCGACCGACTTGGCGTAGTCCATCCAGACATTACGTGCGCCTACCCAGACGTGCCAGATCATTGCAACAATCACGGCAAAGGTAAGGAACTTCATCCATTGGGCTGCAAAGATGCCTGCCCACAGCTCATAGCCAATCTCGCCTTGCGAGAAGATCAGCTGAGCCAACACAACGACAGTGAAGATCACCATCAAAACAGCAGTCACACGCTGTACCAACCAGTCGCGCAGACCGTAATGGCCGCCGACAACGGTGCGCTTAGAACCGTAATTCACAGACATGATTTATTCCCTCTCAACTTAGTACAGGCCGAACAGCTTGGCGCCCAGCACAACGGTCAGACCAATGCTCAGCACCAGAACGGTGATGGCGGAAGACTTTGCGTAGGACTTGCTTACCAAGTTGTGGTTCACGTCCATGAAAAGGTGGCGTAAACCCGCCATCAGGTGGTGCAGATATGCCCAGATAATGGCCAGAGCCACCAGGGTGATGAACCACCCGGGCACGAAACCACAGCCTTCGTTAAACACGGCCTTGAACTTCGCGAAGGAGAACTCGGAAGACAAAGAGGTGTCCAGCATCCAGATAACGAATGGCAGCAGGACAAACATCAGCATCCCGCTGATACGGTGAAGAATGGACACATAGCCTCCAACTGGGAGGCGGTGTGGCAAACCTTCTAAAACATTGATGTTGCGGAACTCGGGCCGCTTCTTTTTTTCAAGCTCTGTCATGGCGGGGGTGCTTTCGTGGATGTAACTGCGTTGTAATCGCGCGGAGCAAAAGATTCAAAATTCTATTGCACTCGCACTACCGTTGGTCGGTGGTTGCGCGATTGTTGCCTTTTATCGCCGTGTAACTGGGTAATTTAGTTCAAGGCGTTCTTGTAATGGTGTGTGTCAGTTCTGTAGATACCGCGTCGTAACTCCATAGGAATATCGTTGTAGGTATAAGCAAGACGTTCGACGCTAAGTAACGGCGTCTGGGTAGGTACGTCCAGCAATTTGGCTTGCGCTTCGTCAGGTAGCACAGCGCGCAGCTTCTCATCGGCGCGCACCATGCGCACGCCAAAGTCTCCTTCAAACATAGCGTAGGTGGGCCCCTTATAGGATGCCATCTGCTCGGCAGTCAGGCCTTTGAAGGCATGTCCAGGCAGCCAAATGTCTTCCAAAATAGTCGGAATACCGCTAAAAGCCAAGACGCGTCGTACTTGCACGACAGTGTCACCGCTGCGTAAAGACAGCAGGCGCGCAATTTCGGCGGGGGCGCGCACGCGCTTGCATTCCAGGATGGTGCGCTGGGCGCGGCCTTCGCCTTCAAGGTCGCCAATGTCTGGGTGAAGCTTTAGAAAACGGTACTGCACCTGCTGTGCAGAGTGTGTAGCGACAAATGTGCCTTTGCCTTGGCGGCGCATGACCAAATTCTCTGCGGCCAGCTCGTCAATGGCTTTGCGTACGGTGCCTTGACTGACTTTGAAGCGTGCCGCCAGTTCCATTTCGCTGGGGATCAACTCTCCCGGGCGCCATTCACCAGCCTGTAGGCTTTGCAGGATCAAGCCTTTGATTTGTTGGTACAGCGGGCTGAAAGCCGGGGTGAGTGCAGAGGCGTTATTCGCATTGGCGCCAATAGCACTGTCGGAAGAGGGTGGTTGCGATGAGGACATAAGGGTGTTCGAAAGTTCTAGGCCTCCGGATGCGAATTTGAGCCTATGGGTTTTGTAGATGCTCAGACGAGATCATATCTTATATAAGACATAAGACAAGTTGACCGAGGGACAAAATCAAGAGTACACTTATTGCCTGTTTACGGAGCACGGGCTACTGGTTACAGATGCTGGAGCGACAGTGCGCCGACAACTGTTTATTTCCGAAATCTGGAGTTCTCACCATGAGCAAGAAGCCCGTCCGAGTTGCCGTCACCGGCGCCGCAGGTCAAATTGGTTACGCCCTGTTGTTCCGTATCGCATCCGGCGAAATGCTGGGCAAGGATCAGCCCGTTATTCTGCAACTGCTCGAAATTCCTGACGAGAAGGCTCAGAATGCGCTGAAGGGCGTCATTATGGAGCTGGAAGACTGCGCTTTCCCTCTGCTGGCAGGTATCGAGGCACACAGCGATCCTTTGCAAGCCTTCAAGGACACTGACTATGCGCTGCTGGTTGGCGCCCGTCCCCGTGGCCCGGGCATGGAGCGCGCAGACCTGCTGGCTGCCAACGCACAGATCTTCACTGCGCAAGGCAAGGCACTGAATGCCGTTGCTTCGCGCAATGTGAAGGTATTGGTGGTGGGTAATCCTGCAAACACCAATGCTTACATTGCCATGAAGTCTGCGCCCGATCTGCCAGCAAAGAACTTCACCGCCATGCTGCGCCTGGACCACAACCGCGCTGCCTCTCAACTGGCTGCCAAAGGCGGCTTCAAGGTTGGCGACATCAAGAGCCTGACCGTGTGGGGCAACCATTCGCCCACCATGTACGCCGACTACCGCTTTGCGACAGTTGATGGCAAGTCTGTCAAGGACGCTATCAACGATCAGGAATGGAACGCCAATGTGTTCCTGCCCACGGTGGGCAAGCGTGGTGCTGCCATCATCAACGCGCGTGGTCTGTCTTCCGCTGCCTCGGCTGCCAACGCCGCTATCGATCACATGCGTGATTGGGCATTGGGGTCCAACGGTGAATGGGTGACGATGGGGGTGCCATCGAATGGCGAGTACGGCATTCCCGCTGGCATCGTGTTCGGTTTCCCCGTGACTACAGAGAACGGTGAGTACAAGATCGTGGAAGGCCTGGAAATTGACGCTTTCTCGCAAGAGTGCATCAACAAGACACTGGCTGAGCTGCAAGGCGAGCAAGATGGTGTCAAGCACCTGCTGTAAAGCAAGCTTGCACTGAATCCGTGTGATTCACGACCCTGCAGTGCTCACTGGGCGCTGCAGGGGCTTTGGAGAGAGATCTTTTGCACAACATGCATAGCTGCTGGTTGAGCAAAAGGTGTTTTTCAGATGGTTGTGATGGGTGTGATTGAAATCCAGAACAACTGCGCTGAACGCGCTTTGTTCCCTTAGGTTATACATGCGTACCACTACCCATCCCCGCGAGATTTTGTTGGGCGCTCAAGCAGCTGCCAATGTGCTGCCCGTTTGTGATCATTACAGCGGCGTGGAAGTGCGCATGCGCAAAAGCCTGGAGCTGCAAGCGCAGATGCTCCAAGAGTTCGGCACCTGCGTTTTTGACGTAACGCTGGACTGCGAGGATGGCGCAGCAGTTGGTCAGGAAAAAGCACATGCGCAGCTTGTAGCAAGCTTGGTCAAGGTGGCGCAAGATGGCTGCCGTGTTGCTGCGCGTGTGCATGCGGTGGAGCACCCTGCGTTTGAGGAAGACATTGCCACCATTGTGGGTGAAGCTGGACACAAGCTCTCGCACATCATGCTTCCCAAGGTCGAGTCAGTGGGTGACATCTTGCGTGCGCAACGCACACTGGAACGTGCATCGGGTTCGCATATACCCTTGCATGCCTTGATTGAATCTCCTGCTGCTGTGCATCGCTGCTTTGATATTGCAGCACACCCATCTGTGCAGAGTTTGTCCTTTGGCCTGATGGATTTCGTCTCTGCGCATGGTGGGGCTATTCCTGGCAGCGCAATGGGTGTGCAGGGGCAGTTTGTTCATCCTTTGGTGGTACGCGCCAAGCTGGAAATTGCCTCGGCATGCCACGCTCATGGCAAAGTGCCTTCGCATTGTGTGGTGACAGAGTTCAAGGATGCGCAGGCGCTGCAGGCAGCCGCCTCGCATGCGAGTACAGAGTTCGGGTATACCCGAATGTGGAGTATCCACCCGGCACAAATTCGTCCGATCCTGGCTGCATTTGCACCTGCCATGAAGGATGTACAGGAGGCCACTGACATTTTGCAGGCTGCGGTCAACGCAGACTGGGGGCCAATTAGTTATAACGGCGTGTTGCATGACCGCGCCAGTTACCGTTATTACTGGCAGTTGCTGGAGCGTGCGCAACGTACTGCCATGGAGTTGCCACAACAAGCGCGACAATGGCTGGATGGGAGTGTGGCATGAAGGTGCCATGCATGTTCAACGATTTAACTTTTTCCCCGCTGGAGTTCGCATGAAACAACTGATTGCCTCCGTTTTGCTCATTGCACCTGCATTGGCTTTTGTTACTACTGCACAAGCAGCTACTACTAAGCCTGCTGCGACTAAAACCGCCACTGCTGCCAAGAAGACCACGGCATCTGTGAAAAAGAAAACCACAACGACTCGCAAGAAAGCTGCTGTAGCAGCCACTGGTGCAGCCGCGGCGGCTGCCGTGATTGCACCCCGTGCATTGAGTGCCGATGAGCTGGCACTTGCGGATCGTGTGCACACAGGTCGTATCGCTTGCGAACTGGGCCAGCATGTGAACGTCACCAAGGACAGTAACAACGCAGGCCACTTCCTGGTAAGCGGCAACGGCTTCAATTTCCATATGACGCCTGTAGGTACCAGTACCGGTGTTGTGCGTCTTGAAGATGCAAAAGCGGGTGCGGTCTGGCTGCAGATCGCCAACAAATCCATGCTCATGAACCAAAAGCAGGGCAAGCGCCTGGCTGATGAATGCATGAGCCCCGAACAACTTCAGGTGGCAGAAGCCATCAAGAAAGCCCCACCCCAGAGTCTGCTGGACGCGCCTGCTAAGTGATTAGCGGGTGCCAAAGCGCGTAAGAACGCTGCCCCACTCTTAGAAAACCAATGGAGAGAGAACCATGTTGAAAGCCTACCGTGACCATGTAGCCGAGCGTGCTGCACTGGGCATCCCGCCCCTGCCACTCGACGCCAAGCAAACGGCTGAATTGATCGAACTGATCAAGAACCCTCCTGCTGGTGAAGATGCATTTTTGCTGGACTTGCTGACCCATCGTGTGCCACCAGGCGTGGATGATGCGGCCAAGGTCAAGGCGTCTTTCCTGGCGGCCGTGGCACACGGTGACTTGCAAGTGGCTCTCATCTCCAAGGCCAAGGCCACAGAGTTGCTGGGCACCATGGTCGGCGGCTACAACGTGCACCCTCTGATCGAGTTGCTCGATGACGCTGAAGTGGCCGACGTGGCCGCTGCAGCGCTGAAGAAGACATTGTTGATGTTTGACTTTTTCAACGATGTGGCAACCAAGGCCAAGGCTGGCAATGCAAAGGCCAAGGAAGTGATGCAAAGCTGGGCGGATGCCGAGTGGTTCACCTCGCGTCCCAAGGTGGAGCAAAAGATCACCGTGACCGTGTTCAAGGTGCCTGGTGAGACCAATACTGACGACTTGTCGCCTGCACCTGATGCCTGGAGCCGTCCGGACATTCCTCTGCACTATCTGGCGATGCTCAAGAACACTCGTCCTGACGCAGCGTTCAAGCCTGAAGAAGACGGCAAGCGCGGCCCCATCCAGTTCATTGAGGATCTGAAGAAAAAGGGCCATGTGGTCGCTTATGTGGGTGATGTGGTCGGTACTGGCTCTTCGCGTAAGTCAGCTACCAACTCGGTGATCTGGGCGACAGGTCAAGACATTCCCTTTGTGCCTAACAAGCGCTTTGGTGGTGTGACCCTGGGCGGCAAGATTGCCCCTATTTTCTTCAACACCCAGGAAGACTCGGGCTCGTTGCCCATCGAAGTGGATGTTTCCAAGCTGGAAATGGGCGACGTCATCGACGTGCTGCCCTACGAAGGCAAGCTGGTCAAGAACGGTGAGACCGTGGCCGAGTTCGCTTTGAAGAGTGACGTACTGCTGGACGAAGTGCAGGCCGGTGGCCGTATCAACCTGATCATTGGCCGTTCACTGACTGCGAAGGCGCGCGAGTTCCTGGGTCTGCCAGCCTCTACTGCTTTCCGTCTGCCCCAGGCTCCTGCAGAATCCAAGGCCGGTTTCACCTTGGCGCAAAAGATGGTGGGTCGTGCTGTCGGCCTGCCAGAAGGTCAAGGCGTGCGTCCCGGTACCTACTGCGAACCTCGTATGACGACAGTGGGTTCTCAGGACACCACAGGTCCAATGACCCGCGACGAGTTGAAGGACCTGGCTTGCCTGGGCTTTTCCGCAGATCTGGTGATGCAGTCTTTCTGCCATACGGCCGCTTATCCCAAGCCTGTGGACGTGAAGACCCATCGCGAACTGCCTGCCTTTATTTCCAACCGTGGTGGCGTGGCCCTGCGTCCTGGTGACGGTGTGATTCACAGCTGGCTGAACCGTCTGCTGTTGCCTGATACCGTGGGTACAGGTGGTGACTCGCACACCCGCTTCCCTATCGGCATCTCGTTCCCTGCAGGTTCCGGTCTGGTGGCTTTTGGCGCTGCGACTGGCGTGATGCCTCTGGACATGCCCGAGTCCGTGCTGGTGCGCTTCAAGGGTGAACTGCAGCCCGGTGTGACCCTGCGTGATCTGGTGCATGCCATCCCGCTGTATGCCATCAAGCAAGGTCTGCTGACTGTGGCCAAGGCAGGCAAGGTCAATGTGTTCTCTGGCAAGATTCTGGAGATTGAGGGTCTGCCAGACCTGAAGGTGGAGCAGGCATTTGAGTTGTCTGATGCATCGGCTGAGCGTTCTGCAGCAGGTTGCACTATCAAGCTGAACCCTGAGCCTATCAAGGAATACCTGACTTCGAACATCGTTCTGATGAAGAACATGATCGCTGACGGTTACCAAGATGCGAAGACCTTGCAGCGCCGCATTGAGAAGGTGGAAGCCTGGTTGGCCAAGCCTGATTTGCTGGAAGCCGACAAGGATGCCGAGTACGCAGCTGTGATCGAAATCGACATGAACGAGATCACCGAGCCTATCGTTTGCTGCCCTAACGATCCTGATGATGCCAAGTTCCTGTCTGATGTGGCTGGAACCAAGATTGATGAAGCGTTCATTGGTTCATGCATGACCAATATTGGCCACTTCCGCGCAGCAGCCAAGCTGCTGGGTGGCAAGCGTGACATCCCCGTCAAGCTGTGGGTGGCACCTCCTACCAAGATGGACCAGGATGAGCTGATCAAGGAAGGTCATTACGCAGCATTCGGCACAGCTGGTGCGCGTACCGAAATGCCCGGCTGCTCGCTGTGCATGGGTAACCAGGCACAAGTGCGTGAGGGCGCGACCGTGATCTCGACATCGACCCGCAACTTCCCGAATCGTCTGGGCAAGAACACCAATGTGTTCCTGGGCTCGGCCGAGTTGTCCGCGATTGCATCGCGCCTGGGTTATCTGCCCACCAAGGAAGAGTACCTCAAGGAAATGGGCGTGATCGATGCTGACAAGGCATCCGTTTACCGCTATATGAACTTCGACCAGATCGAAGAGTACGCAGAAGTGGCCAAGGGTGTGAACGCCTAAGCAGCAGTTCTGCAAAATGACAAAACCCGCCTCCCGGCGGGTTTTGTTTTTTGACGGGCATCCTATTTCGCAGCGATCTGCAAAGAAAGCTCGGACAGTGCAATCTGTTCCTTGAGGCATGCAAGTAGAGCCATGACCAGAGGATGCTGGGGGGCAGCCCTCCACATTGCCTGCATTTCCGAGTAATCGGAGCTTGGACTAATAGGGAGAAATGCCAAGCCAGGCATGCCCACGCGCTGCAAGCAAGCAGGCACGATTGAAACCCCTTGATCCTTGCTGACGAGTGTAAGTACAGAAAGCCAATGACGCACCTCGTGTCGCAACTCAGGGTCAAAGCCTGCACGTAGGCAAAGACTGTGGATGCTGCGAAAGTATTCTGGCGAGATGACGCCAGAAAAGAGGACCAACCGTTCTTTTGCGAGGCTGGAAATGCTGAGCTTGGTTTGCGAAGCCAGTGGGTGCTGGGCAGGCATGCATACCATGAAGGGTTCGCGCAGCAGGGTGCATGTCTTCAATCCTGATGGTGTTGCCGACGTATGCATCAAACCCAAATCAATCTTGCCTTGCTGCAGTGCTGCAACCTGCTCGGCACTATTGAGTTCATGCAGGTCAATGCGAACCTGCCCGTGTAGCGCCTTCAATTGGGCCAAGGCTTCTGGCAGGCCTCTGTACATGCTGGAGCCTACAAAACCGAGGCGCAAGCATCCGGCCATGCCTTGTGCCACTGCCCGGGTGTCCAGCTCAGCGCGGCGACTGCGTTCCAAGATATCCCGAGCCTGTTCCAGAAGAAATTTCCCTGCTGCAGTTAAGCGAACTTCTTTGCTGCTCCGCTCAAATAGCAGGGCATTGAGCTGCCCCTCTAGCTGCTTGATGGCTACGCTTAACGGGGGTTGAGAAATATGCAGTCGTTGGGCTGCGCGACTGAAATGCAACTCTTCTGCCAGAACAACGAAATACTGCAATTGACGCAATTCCATAGCGAATTCTCTCTTTAGTAATTGCTGGTCTATTGTTTATTTATATAGATCAATACCTCAATAATATTCGACACAAATTGATTGTGTTTGCATGATTTGATGCATGTCATAACTAGGCAGTCAAGCCTGAGAGGAGCAATCGTGAACATGCGCCTTCCGATGCAAACCCAACAGCAAGCAGCAATCTCACTGGCACACCCTGTACCAGATCGCCATGGCAGCAATTTGTACAGCACGGATTCGCAGTTGGAGCCACTGTTAAAGCTCTACCTGCCTTCTCCAGTGCATGCGCATCTGCAGCCTTATTTGCATCGTATGGGACACTTGGCCGGGGGGAGGCTGGATGAGCTGGCATTGGAAGCAGATAAGAATCCGCCCACGTTAGACCATCGCACTCGCACAGGACAAGATGCGCAGCGCATTCACAAGCACCCCGCTTATGTGGAGCTGGAACGTGTGGCCTATGGCGAATTTGCGCTGGCCACCATGTCACACCGTGAAGGAGTCTTGGGGTGGGAAGGAAAGTTGCCACCTCTGGCCAAATATGCGTTGACATATTTGTTTGTCCAGGCGGAGTTTGGTTTGTGCTGCCCGTTGTCCATGACGGATTCGCTCACCCGTACATTGCGCAAGTATGGCGCCCCGGCGCTGGTCGAAAAGTACTGGAGCCAACTGACCGCCACGGATTTTGAGGACATGGCACAGGGTGCAATGTTTATGACAGAGCAGGCGGCTGGTTCGGATATCGCCAACACACAGACCATGGCACGCCCGAATGTGGATGGCAGTTGGAGCCTGACAGGCGAAAAATGGTTTTGCTCCAACCCGGATGCAGCATTTGCCATGGTACTGGCGCGTGTCGAAGGCGCGCCTGCTGGCATGAAAGGCATTTCCCTGTTTCTGTTGCCGCGGAAATTAGACGATGGCAGTGCCAATCACTATCGCATCGTTCGGCTGAAAGAAAAACTGGGAACACGCTCCATGGCAAGCGGAGAGATTCGCATGGATGGTGCTGTTGCCTATCTTGTGGGGGAGCAAGGACGAGGTTTTGTGCAGATAGCAGATATGGTCAACAACTCTCGCCTGTCCAATGGAGTGCGAGCTGCAGGCCTGATGCGCCGTGCTGTGGCAGAAGCAGAGTTCATTGCTCGAGAGCGGCAAGCTTTTGGTAAGGCTCTGCAAGATATGCCACTGATGCAGCGGCAGCTGGATAAGCTACGCATTCGTGCAGAGCAAGCACGAACCATGGTGCTGCAGACCGCTCAAGCATTGCAACGCTCCGATGCAGGCGAAGAGGGGGGCTACGCTTTGCTACGTATTTTGACGCCCATGATTAAGTTTCGAGCCTGCCGTGATGCGCGTATGGTCACTGGTGATGCCATGGAAGTGCGCGGCGGCTGCGGCTATATCGAGGAGTGGAGCGATCCACGCTTGGTACGTGATGCCCATCTGGGGAGCATCTGGGAAGGCACAAGCAATATTGTGGCGCTTGATGTGCTGCGTGCCGTGCGCCGCGAAGGCTCATTGCCGGTGCTGCAAGCCCATGCTTCTCAACTGTTGGGGCAAACACAAGCAGCCCCAGCATTTAAAACTGCGCTAGAGCACGCTATGCAACGTGCTTGTGAACTGGCGCAAGCAGCTACCGATGCAGCTTCTGATGGAGAGCACCTAGCGCGTGCTGCCGCTTCTGGCCTCTATCACTGTTTTACGGCCATTGCCATGGCTTGGGAAGCGTCTCAAATCCAATGCCAGCAGCGTATGCGTTGGGCACAGCTGGTGCTATTGCACCGAGCGTTGCCACGAGATCCGCTAAGCATGAGCGCTCTGCCAGCTGATTGGGCCTAAAGCTTAGCTTCTGTACACAGGTACAGCATATGCAGCACGGGGCAGAGATCCGTGGCTGCACTGGGCGGTGGCTGGTGCTCCCAGCACGGCCCGCTTCCCCAAGCCTTGATACAGAGGCAGGGACTACTTCCTAGGAGACAAACCATGGATAAACGCGTTTTTCTGCAAAGCGCTGCAGCGCTTGCTGCCGCACCTTGGGTGGCCGGTTGGGCCCGAAACAGCAGTTCAGACTTTCCTCAGAAACCGATTACCTTGATTCAGCCCTACGCTCCGGGAGGCCCGACGGACCAGCACCTGCGCGTAGTAGCTGAGGAGGCCGGAAAAATCCTGGGACAACCCGTTGTGCTGGACAGCCGTCCCGGCGCGAATGGAGTGACAGCTGCAGCAACACTGACTCGTGCGGCACCCGACGGGTACACACTGGGCGTGCTGCCTGCATCGGTCTATCGTGAGCCTTATATCAACAAGGTGTCGTTTGACCCCACCAGCAGCTTTAGCTATATCGCGTTGCTCTCTGATTACAGCTTCGGTTTGGCGGTGCGTGAAGATGCGCCGTGGAAAACGTGGGCAGATTTGGTGGCGGATGCCAAAAAACGTCCAGGAGCCATCAATATTGGCGCGACAGGCGGGGCCACGGGCACACCTCGAATTGGCATGGAAGAAGCCATGGATGCTGCGGGTATTGCTGCAAACATGGTCCCGTACAAAGGCGATGCCGATGTGGTGACCGCGATTTTGGGCGGACACATTGATGCTTCCCCGTTGTCAGGCGTGGCAGTGCCCCATATTAGAGCGGGAAAGATGCGCTATCTGGTCATGCTGACAGCTGAACGCGTGCCGCAGTTCCCTGACCTTCCAACGTTGCGAGAGGCTGGCATCAACGTCCATATCGACTCCCCTTACGGGGTCGCCGGTCCCAAAGGTATGGACCCAGCACGGGTCGCACAAATCAATGCCGCTTTTCACCAAGCACTGCTTTCACCAGCCGGGCAGCGTGTGCTGCAGCAACTCAATCAGCAACCGAACTACAAAGCCCCTGCTGACTACCAGTCGTATGCCAAGGCAACCTTCGCACGTGAAAAAACGCGCGTGGCATGGATGCGAGACAGAGGGCTGCTGAGGTAAATGAAGAGAAAAATGCGTCAAACGCCCGCAGGCTAAGAGTTTGATGCTCATGAATAAGAAAGCTTGTGTGCACAGACCGTGACAGTGGTCTGGCGCGTGTGAGCAATATTGGAGACACAAGATGACAATGAATTTGAAAAAAACATCACGCTGGGCTGTGGCCGCCGCTTGGGCTGTAACCATACTGGGCAGCGCCACACCAGCGATGGCACTGGCCGAGCCTTTTCCAGAAAAACCAGTGACATTTGTGGTGCCCTTCCCGCCGGGTGGTCCTACGGATGCAATGGCACGCACCTTGGGAGTGGCCTTGACACAGGCGCTGGGCCAAAGCGTGATTGTGGAAAACCGTGCAGGCGCAGGTGGCAACATTGGTGCCGACGCGGTGGCGCGCGCCAAGCCTGATGGCTACACCATCATGTTTGGAACTTCTGGTCCGTTGGCCATCAACAAGAGCATTTACAGCAAGATTGGCTATGACCCTGCCAAGAGCTTTGCTCCAATTATTCGCGTGGGCTATCTGCCCAATGTGCTGGTGGTACATCCCAACGTAAAAGCCAACACTGTGCAAGAGTTGATTGCACTGGACAAGGCCAGGCCCGGTAGCTTGAATTACGCATCGTCAGGCAATGGTGCATCTTCGCATTTGGCGGGAGTGCTGTTTAACCAAGAGGCTCAAACAACATTTCAGCATGTGCCCTATAAAGGTACGGGGCCAGCCCTCAACGATTTGCTGGCAGGCCAGGTGGACATGAGTTTTACCGACATCCTGACCGCCATGCCCTATGTGCAAAGTGGCAAGCTCAAGATGGTGGGGGTGGCGACGGCAAAACGCTCGCAAGCCATGCCTGATGTACCCACGATTGCAGAACAGGGCCTGCCTGGTTACGACGTGAGCGTGTTTTTTGGCGTGGTGGCTCCTGCTGGTACCCCAACCGAGCGTATCAACGTGCTGAATCAGGCATTCCGCAAAGCTTTGAGCAGTGAAAAAGTACGCAGCACATTTGCTAGCCAAGGGCTGGAACCAGCTCCTGACCTGACGCCCGAAGGCCTGGGGCGCTTCATTCCTGAAGAAGTCGCCAAGTGGCAAGCCGTGGTGCATGCCTCGGGTGCCCGGCTGGATTAACAGGGAGTAGCGAGATTTTTGTATGACTGAAACTTTCTCTACCCCCCACACACAAGTCAACGGCTTGGTTGACGCGTCAGCTGGAGCTTTGCAAGGGCTCAAAGTTCTGGATCTTTCTCGCATTCTGGGAGGTCCGTTGTGCGGTCAAATCCTGGGAGATCATGGCGCGGATGTGCTGAAAGTGGAGCCACCACAGGGCGATGACACGCGCACGTGGGGACCGCCATTCCAGGAGGGGGTTGCCTCTTACTACAGGGGGCTGAACCGGAACAAGCGCACGCAATTTCTTGACCTCAGCCAGTCTGAAGGGCAAACCAGGGTGCTGGAGTTGATGGCGCAGGCCGATGTCGTCGTGGAGAACTTCAAAATCGGCACGCTGGAGAAGTGGGGGATTGGCTGGGAGCAGGTGCAAGCACGTTTCCCAGGGCTGATCTGGTGTCGTGTCAGCGGCTTTGGCGCAGATGGGCCACTGGGTGCATGGCCGGGCTATGACGCAGCCATTCAAGCCATGAGCGGCATCATGAGCATCAATGGTGAGGCCGGTAGCGATCCGCTGCGCGTGGGGTTACCGGTGGTCGACATGGTGACGGGGATGAATGCCGTTATCGGTGTGCTACTGGCCTTGCAAGAGCGACAACGCAGCGGGCTGGGGCAGTTGGTGGATGCGTCACTTTACGACAGCGGTATTTCCTTGCTGCACCCCCATGCACCCAACTGGTTTATGGATGGCAAGCAGCCACAACGCACGGGCAATGCCCATCCCAATATCTATCCGTATGATGTGCTGCAGACAGGCTCCATCCCCGTGTTTTTTGCGGTGGGCAATGACCGGCAGTTCCGTCTTCTGTGCGCGCATATCGGCTGCCCGCAACTGGCGGAAGATGAGCGCTTTGCCAGTGCAGGTCAGCGCTCGGTTTACCGCAGCACACTCAAGCCCTTGCTGGAAAAGTTTTTGGCCTCGTTTGAGGGGGAGCAGCTTGCGACCGATTTGATGGCCATTGGCGTCCCGGCAGCACCTGTGCAATCGGTAGATGGAGCTTTGCAGCATCCACATACCTTGCACAGGGAAATGGTGGTGGAAATGCCCTGTGGCTACCGAGGGCTGGGCGCGCCGGTCAAGCTCAGCCGTACACCTGCTACATATCGTGTGCCGCCCTTGACGCCAGGAGATACATTTTTACAGACATAAGAATCACGGTAGCACCTGCGACTACAGCTACTTGCATGTTCCGACAAAACTGCAGGTGAAATCGTGTGTAGAAAGGAGTTCAAGCACTCCTTTTTTATGGCTCCGTGTTTATGGCGCGTCAAACAAATCCTTGGCCCCATGGGGCTGGCAGCGCAGGTATTGCGGTGCCGCATGTACACGTGCACCCAGCTGACGTGCTGCCTCCCATGGCCAGCGTGGGTTGTAGAGCATGGCACGGGCGATACCGATGGCATCGGCTTGGCCAGCTTGCAAGATGTCCTCAGCCTGCTGAGCATCTGTGATCAGCCCCACGGCAATCACAGGCATGGCTTCATGCAAGCTTTCGCGTAATGCTGCTGCCAGTGGGACCTGGTATCCGGGCCCCACAGGAATTTGTTGGGCGGGGCTCAAGGCTGCGCTCGAGACATGCAGGAAAGCGCAGCCGCGCTGCGCCAGCGCTTGCGCAAGCACCTTGCTCTGGTCAACATCCCAGCCGCCATCCACCCAGTCGGTGGCGGAGATACGCACTCCCACAGGATAGTCAGCAGGCAGTGCTGCACGCATGGCGTCAAATACCTCCAGCGTCAGCCGCATGCGGTTGTCCAGACTCCCGCCATAGCTGTCGGTACGCAGGTTGGACAGGGGGGAGAGAAACTGGTGCAGCAAGTAGCCGTGTGCCGCGTGCAGCTCAATGGCATCCAGCCCGAGTTGCTGGCTACGCACAGCGGCATCGACAAAGGCTTGCTTGATATGGCTGATGTCCTCCAGCGTGGCGCTGGTCGGCGTGGGGTCAGTCGGCAAAAAAGCCTGGGCACTGGCGCTGATGGTAGGCCATGCCTGCGGATGCGTTGCCGCCATTGCGCCGCCGCCCTCCCAGGGTCGCAAGCTGCTGGCTTTGCGTCCGGCATGGGCCAGTTGAATGCAAATGGGCATGGAGCTGTATCGACGGATAGGTGCCAGCACAGCTTGAAGCGCCTGGGCTTGTGTATCGTTCCACAAACCCAGGTCGTAAGCGCTGATGCGACCGCGTGCCTCTACGGCGGTGGCTTCCAGAATCAGCAAGCCCGCACCGGATTGCGCCAGATTGCCATAGTGCATGATGTGCCAGTTGCTGGCGCAACCTTCTTCGGCTGAATACATGCACATAGGCGGAATGACGATGCGGTTGGCCAGTTCCAATTTGCCCAGATGGAGGGGGGAAAACAAAGCAGACATTGCGCGAAAGCTCTCAGTGGATTGCAGATCAAAGATCCAGTCAGCATGGCATAAAAAAACGGGGCCATCGATCAAACCGGGGACCCCGTGCCGAGCTATATGGCGCTGGCTTCAGCCTTGCTCGGCCAGCAGCTCTTGCAGAGTTTTGACCTGCATGCGCAGGCGTTCGTTCTCGGCTTCAAGTTCAGTCACGCGTGCTTGAAGTTCTTCTGCAGAGGCCGCAGGTGCAGCTTCCACGTTCTCGTCTGCGTTCACGATTTTTTCAGCTTTGGGCCTTTTCTTGGCGTCACGTACACGCTTGGCCGCCTGCTTGAGGCTATCCGCACCCTCAGCAGCTACTGCCTGCTGTTCTTCAACAGGCAGGGTGGCAACCACGGCCGCGGCATTGAGCGACAGCTCTCCGGCTTTGACCGCAGCGACCACTTCCGGCGCGGCTTTTTCCTGGATGGTCTCAATCATCTTGACCTGGCCTGCTGACAGTCGGGCTGCGCGTGCCAGGGCTTCTCGGGTGTCCAGCGCCTCGTCAGGCACCTTGGGCACATTGGCCAGGGCTTTGGCCACGACGGGGTCGGTATCACCTTCCCAGGGGGCCTCTGCGGCATCGCCTGCTTCGGCCTTGGCTGCATTAACGGCAGCAGCAGCTGCAGCACGCCGTTCGGCAATGATTTCGCGCTTGCGCAGGGCGAGCACTCCGCGTTGAAAGTCAGACACGGAGCGGCGGCCCAGATGCTGGTCAATCATCCACAGGTGGATGTCCTCCATGTTCTGGAAGCGTTCGTTCTGAATGGTTTTGAATGGCAGGCCGTGTTTTTGGCAGATGCCATAGCGGTTGTGACCATCCACCAAAATATTGCCCCACAGCACCAGCGCATCGCGACAACCTTCTTCAAGGATGCTGCGCTCCAGTGCTTCGTGCTCATCAGGGGTGAGGGGGTCGATATAGGCCTTGAGTTCAGGCAGGACAACAATCTCTTCGGTACTCATGGAATTCCAGTTTCTGCGGCCCATGGACTGTAGCCATCTGGCCGTGAATGTCAAAGATCAAAATCAAAAGGCACCCGTAGGTGCCTTTGTTGCAGGTGCTGCTCAATGGGCTTGAAATACAGAAACGTGAATGTCTCTAAGACTTCACCAACCCATCTTGGCAGCCTCGCCAATCAAGCGTTCTCGGGTTGCAACAAGCGCGAGATCAGTCCGCCTTCAATCGGGCCTTCCACTGGAATGCGTACGCGCACGGGATTGCCAGGCGCTACTTGTACGGGTTCACCATCCAGGTTGAACATTTGCTCCAGCTTCATGGTGCGATTGCCCGTAGGGTGGATGATCTCAATCATGTCACCTACGGCAAACCGGTTCATGGTTTCGATTTCGGCCAAGCCATTTTCGTAACCACGTACCTGACCCACAAAGTGACTACGTTGCAGCACAGAGGTACCAGTTTCGTAGTTTTGATAGTCGTTGGCAGGACGGCGCTCAAGCAGACCCCCTGTGTAACCACGGTTGGCCAGGCCTTCCAGTTCGGTGATGAGGTGGGGGTTAAAGGGGCGACCGGCCACGGCATCATCAATTGCACGGCGATAGGTTTGTGCGGTACGAGCAACGTAGTACAGGCTCTTGGTGCGGCCTTCGATCTTGAGCGAGTCCACGCCAATCTTGGTGAGGCGCTCAACGTGCTCCACGGCGCGCAGATCCTTGGAGTTCATGATGTAGGTGCCGTGCTCATCTTCCATGATGGGCATCATTTCGCCAGGGCGGCCTTTTTCTTCCAGCAGGTAGATGGCGTCGGCCTTTGGGTGACGTTTCTGGTCACCACAGGTGCTGGTGAACTGGTTGTCCAGGTCATTCTTGGCATCTTCAAAGTTGAAGCCTTTTTCCATGGCCTGACCCAGCGCTTCACCAGTGTTGGGGTCTACATCGGCGCCGTGTGTTTTGTATTCCCAACGGCAGGCGTTGGTGCATGTGCCCTGGTTGGGGTCGCGGCGGTTGAAGTAACCCGACAGCAGGCAGCGGCCCGAGTAAGCAATGCACAGCGCACCATGGACGAAGACTTCAAGCTCCATGTCCGGGCATTCCTGGCGGATTTTCTCAATCTCGTCCAGGCTCAACTCGCGTGACAAAATAATGCGCTCAACGCCCATCTTCTGCCAGAACTTGACGGTGGCGTAGTTGGTGGTGTTGGCTTGCACCGAGAGATGGATCACGGCCTCAGGCCATTTTTCCTTGACCATCATGATCAGCCCTGGGTCGGCCATGATCAATGCATCGGGCTTCATGTTGATGATGGGCTCGATGTCACGCAGATAGGTGCGTATCTTGTCGTTGTGGGCAATGACGTTGGAGGTCAGGAAGAATTTTTTGCCACGCTGGTGGGCTTCCTGAATGCCTTGGGCAATCTGTTCCATGCGGAACTCGTTATTGCGCGCACGCAGGGAGTAGCGCGGCTGGCCAGCGTATACAGCGTCAGCGCCAAAGTCATAGGCGGCGCGCATCTTGTCGAGCGAGCCGGCGGGAAGCAACAGTTCAGGGGCTTTCATAGGGGGCGTATTTTCCTTGATTGGCGTCAGTTCGTCACGACCGTGTGAACATGCACCCGTCAGCAACGTGGAACAGCGCTAGTTGCTATGGGAGCAAAAGCACGTGAAACATAAGTAAGAAGGACTTCAGTTAGTTATCTATCTGAAGTCCTTTGTGTAGGGCACTAGGTGCTATGTAAATAATCAATCCTGTGGACGGAAACCAAACGTGAACTCTGCAGGCACCTTGCCATTCGTGTCTTTGGGCAAGGTGTCTGTTTTGTGCAGCGCACGTACCACTGCATCATCCCAGGCCTTGTTTCCACTGGATTTGACCAGTTGCACACCAGTGATCGTGCCATCCGGTGCAGCGCGCACGCGCACTTCGGCGCGCGGATTGCCACTGATCATATCGGGGTAGACAATATTGGGTTTGACCTTGGCTGCCACGCGTGCACCATAGCCTGCAGAGTGTCCTGCAGTGCCACCGCCCGTTCCTTTGCCGCCGTTGGGGCCGCTGCTACGTTCGGCTGAACCGGAACCTCCAGATCCACCGGCCATGCCGGCCATGGCTTTGAGGTTTTCCTGGCGCATGCGCTCCAGTTCCTTGGCGACCTTGGCATCTTTGGCCGCTTGTTCTTTCTTGCGTTTGTCCTCAGCAGCCTTTTTCGCAGCTTCGGCTTTTTCTTTCTCCGCCTTTTCTTTGGCGGCTTTCTCCTTTTCAGCCTTTTCGCGTTTTTCTTTTTCTAGACGCTCTTTCTTTTCCTGCTCTGCTTTCTCGCGCTTTTGTTGCTCGGCTTTTTCTGCCTTGTCACGTTTTTCTTGCTCGAGCTTGTCCTTACGCGCTTGTTCCGCCTTCTCTTTTTCGAGCTTGGCTTTTTCCTGCTTGGCTTTTTCTGCTTTTTCAGCCTTCTCTTGCTCGGCTTTTTCCCTGGCCTTTTGCGCTTCCAGTTCTCGTTGCTTCTTCAGTTCGGCTTCTTTTTGCTTGCGCTCTTGCAGCGCCAGCTCTGCATCGCGCTGAGCTTGCAACTCCTGCTGGCTAGGCTGAGGAGGGGGAGGTGGTGGTGGAGGTAGCGCAGGTGCTGGCTCGGGCTCGGGCTCGGGCTCGGGTGTAGGCTCTGGTTCAGGTGCTGGAGGCGGGTTGGGTGCACGTGGTGCAGCCTGCTCAAAGTTGTCGGCCCACAGTTCTGCCTCCACGGCCGCTTCTTCAACGGCCTCGGGAGGGTTCACTTTCCATACGAAGGCCCCTACCAAAATGGCATGTGCCAGCAATGCCATCACCCAGTTGCGCAGTCGCTTGGACTGTCGGGGCGGGGCAAATGGATCGTGATCGAGACGAGAAGACATGGACAATAAAAACGCTGGGACGCGAACGGGATAAGAGGTTTATTTGGCGGCAGACTTCACGCCGAGTGCTACACGCTTGACACCTGCGGCTTGCAGCGCACCCATGGCAGCAACCACGGTTTCATAGGTCAGACCTTTGTCTGCCTGAATCATGACCGCACTGTCTTCGGGCTGGTTGGACTGCCATGTGGCTGCCAGTGTGCCCAGCTCTTGCAACGATACCGCCTGCTCTCCATTGGAGGTTTTGATACGGATGCTGCCATCCGCCTCCATCAGCACATGGGCAACGTTTTTAACGGCAGGTTTGCTGGACTTGCCAGCACTGGGCACATTGATGGCGCCGGGCGTGAGCATGGGGGCTGTCACCATGAAGATGATGAGCAGCACCAGCATCACGTCAATGAACGGCACCATATTGATTTCATTGACGGTGCGGCGACCGCGACCTCGGGAGCTGGCTGCAGGCATGGGCGGCTCCAGTTTTAGTGGCCCGAAGCCGTCGCAGTGGCTGCGGGGCTGCTGACATTGCGCTGCAAGATGTTGGTGAACTCTTCCATGAAGGTCTCTTGGCTGTTGGCAATGCGGTCAATGCTGTTGGCATAACGGTTGTAGGCTGCCACAGCGGGAATCGCCGCGAACAGACCCATCGCAGTCGCCACCAAAGCTTCTGCAATACCTGGTGCCACCGTAGCCAGGGTGACCTGCTCCATATTGGCAAAGCCGGTGAAAGCGTGCATCACCCCCCACACCGTACCAAACAAGCCGATGTAAGGCGTGATGGAGCCCACGGTGCCCAAAAAGGACAGGCCAGACTCCACTTCATCCATTTCGCGCTGAAAACTTGCGCGCATGGCACGACGAGTGCCGTCCATCAAAGTGCCGCTGTCGCTGATACGGCGTTCGCGCAGTTTTTTGTACTCGCGCATGCCACTGGCAAAAATGCGTTCCATGGGACCACCATGCTTGGCGTTTTGTGTGGCGCTGTTGTAGAGGTCATTGAGGCTTTGGCCGGACCAGAAGTCTTGCTCAAACGCTTCGTTGAATTGACGCACTTGCTTGAGTGCCTGGGACTTGCGAAAAATGGTGGCCCAGCTTGCAACGGAAGCGACGACCAAAATCAACATGACCAATTGCACCACCCAGCTGGCCTGAAGAATGAGGCTGAAGATGGACATGTCTTGGGCTGCGTTCATGAGAGTTTTTCCACGATGGAGTTCGGAATACGGGCAGGGCGCATGGTGGTCGAATCGACCCAGCCGATGCGGATACTGCCTTCACATAACAGTTGCGGTGCTTGATTGGATGACACGGGCTTCAAAAAAGCTTGCTGTCTGATTGTGATCGAGGCACGGCCTGCTGATTGCAACACAGCGGTAACTTCCACCACGTCATCAAGACGCGCAGGTATGAGGTAGTTGATTTCTGCCTGAGTGACCACAAACATACCACCAACTTCATCACGCAGCTTTTGCTGCTCAACGCCCAAGTTTCGCAGCCATTCCGTACGCGCACGCTCAAAGAACTTGAGGTAGTTGGCGTAAAAGACGATGCCACCGGCATCCGTGTCCTCCCAATACACCCGGATGGGAAAGGTGAAGGCCATCAAAGTTCCCCTTATTTGAAGAGCAGTTGCATGCGGCGCACAGCTTCTTGCAACTGTTCCATGGAGTTGGCGGTGGAAAAACGCACATAGCGGGCGGTGTCCGCAGTGCCAAAGTCGCGCCCTGGTGTAATGGCGAGGTGGGCTTTCTCCATCAGTGCATAGGCAAACTCCCAGCTGTCTTTGACCCCCAGTTTCTTGCACAGAGGTGTGCAATCTGCCCATGCGTAGAAAGCACCATCAGGCATCACATCAATGCCAAAGCCCAGTTCACGCAAGGCGGGCAGAAAGTAATCTCGACGGGCTTTGAATTCCGCGCGGCGAGCCTCGTAGATCGCAATGCTCTCGGGTGTGAAACATGCCAGGGCAGCATGCTGCGAGATGGTGGAGGCGCAGATAAACAGGTTTTGCGCCATGCGCTCAACCACGGAAACCATGGCGTCGGGCACCACCATCCAGCCCAGACGCCAGCCCGTCATATTGAAGTATTTGCTGAAGCTGTTGATGGAGATGATGTCATCGCTGATGGCAAGAGCACTGTGCCCGAAGGCTTCTTCATATGACAGGCCCAGATAGATTTCATCAACGATGGTGATGCCACCCTTGGCCTTGACCACTGCATGAATGCGGCGCAGCTCGCTGGGGTCAATCGAGGTGCCTGTGGGGTTGGAGGGCGATGCCAGCAGCACGCCACGAGTCTTGCTCCCCCAGTGGGCTTGTACCTGCTGCGCGCTGAGCTGGTAGCGCTCTGCAGCGCCAGTGGGTATGAGTCTGGCCACACCTTCAGCCGCTCTCACAAAATGGCGGTTGCAGGGGTAGCTGGGATCGGGCATGAGAATCTCATCCCCAGCTTCAATCAGTGCCAAGCAAGCCAGTTGCAAAGCAGCGGAGGCACCTGCAGTGATCACGATGCGCCGTGCAGGCACATCCACATTGAAGCGGCTTTGGTACCAGGCGCTGATGGCTTCACGCAGTGGCTCCAGGCCCAGGGCGTTGGTGTATTGCGTGGCGCCTTCGGCAATGCACTGATTGGCCGCAGCCTGGACCTGTGCAGGAGCGGTGTAGTCAGGCTCGCCAATGTTCAAAAAAATCATGGGCTCAGCGCTGCTGGCCACTTGTTTTGCCATTTGCTGGGCGGCCTTGGCCACTTCCATGACATAAAAGGGTTCAATCTTTTCGGCGCGCGTAGAAAACTTCATGGGCTTGGCAGTCGCAATGCGCTGTCACTGAGGAATAACTAAAAGCATGAAAAAAGGCAGCGGCCTGGAGCGCGCTGCCTTGTGCGGAGTGGCTTAGGCGTTTTTCTCTGCCTTTGCCTTGTCTGCTTGCACTTCGGTTGCGCGCAACTCAGGGGCCAAGGCATTGAGTACGCCATTGACATATTTGTGTCCGTCGGTGCCGCCAAACTCCTTGGCCAGCTCAATCACCTCGTTGAGCACCACGCGCCATGGAACGTCCATGCAGTGCATCAGTTCATAGGCTCCAATCCACATGCAGGCATGCTCGATGGGCGAGAGCTCTTCCAACTTGCGATCCAGCTTGGGCAGGATCAGGGCGTTCAGATCTTCTTCGATCTCGATGCATCCGTGCAGCAGAGCGTCATAGTGCGCGGCGTCACACTTGTGGAAACCTGCAAGATCACGCGTGAACATGTCAATGGAGCTGGCGCTGTTGCGACCTACCAGGTGTTGGTAGAGTGCCTGCAGCGCAAATTCACGTGAGCGTGTACGAGCAGATTTGGAGGCAGCCTTGCGTACACCGGTACTGGTCAGGCCGGTGCGTTTCTGGCGGGGTGGACGGCTGTTGCCAGCCGATGGGGATTGTTCGTCGCTCATGGTTATTTCAGTTTTTTAAGCAGTGTGGCCATCTCAACGGCCACACGCGCTGCGTCCAGGCCTTTTTCGGTCTGGCGAGCAATCGCTTGCTCTAGGTTTTCAGTGGTGATGATTGCGTTGGCAATCGGCAGCTTGTAGTCCAGGCTCAAGCGTGTGACTCCTGCGCCCGATTCATTGGCTACCAGCTCGAAGTGGTATGTCTCCCCACGGATGATGCAGCCTAGTGCGATCAGCGCATCGTAGCCGCCACGCTCAGCCATGGCTTGTAGGGCCACAGGCACTTCGAGTGCACCGGGAACCATGACATGGTCGATGGCATCAGTGTGTACACCAGTTGCCAGCAGCTCTTGGTGGCATGCCTCGGCCAAAGCATTGGTAATGCCTTCGTTCCAGCGGGCTTGAACGATGCCAATACGCAGTCCTTGTCCGTTCAGATTGGTGGCGGAGCCTTTTTCAGCGTTCAGCATCTTTTTTATTCCTTGGTGATATAGCCAGTGATTTCAAGACCATAGCCGGCCATGCTGGGCATGCGACGAGGCTGGCCCATCAATTTCATTTTGTGCACGCCACATTCACGCAGGATCTGTGCACCAATTCCATAGGTGCGCAAGTCCATGCGGCCACGCTCGGGGGCTTGGGCTGAGCGGGCGCTTCCGTCAAACTGCGCCAGCAATTGGCTTGTACTTTCATTGCAGTTGAGCAGCACGGCCACGCCCTGGCCCTGGGCATTCAGGTATTGCAAGCTGGTGTCCAGGCCCCACGAGTGCATGGCGCGGTTGACTTCCAGAGCGTCCAGTACAGACAGAGGCTCGTGCACGCGCACGGCAACCTCATCAGATTCGCTCCAAGTGCCTTTGACCAGTGCCATATGAACGGATTGGCTGGGCTTGTCGAGGAAAAGGTGTGCAGTGAACTCACCCCAGGCTGTATTTAGTGGGCGTGTGCCCACTTTCTCAAGCAGTGATTCATTGCGGCTACGGTATTGGATCAGGTCGGCAATGGTGCCAATTTTCAGTCCATGCTCTGCGGCAAACAATTGCAGATCGGGCAGGCGAGCCATGGTGCCGTCATCTTTCATGATCTCGCAGATCACAGCCGATGGGCTGCAGCCGGCCATGCCAGCCAGATCACAACCAGCTTCCGTGTGACCAGCGCGAATCAGAACGCCTCCTTCCATGGCTTGCAGTGGGAAGATGTGTCCGGGCTGAACCAAGTCTGTGGGCTTTGCATCTTTGGCGACGGCGGTACGCACTGTGTGCGCGCGGTCTGCGGCGGAGATGCCGGTGGTTACCCCTTCCGCGGCTTCAATCGAGACAGTGAAGGCAGTGCTGTAGACGGTGCCGTTGCGTGCCGCCATGGGAGGGAGCTTCAAGTATTCGCAACGTTCACGGGTCAGCGTCAGGCAGATCAGGCCACGGCCAAACTTGGCCATGAAGTTAATGGCTTCTGCAGTGACATGGTCGGCTGCAAGTACCAGATCCCCCTCGTTTTCACGATCTTCTTCATCAACCAAGATGACCATGCGGCCTGCGCGCATGTCAGCAACGATATCTTCCACCGGCGAAATTTGCACGGGTGTGAGGGGGGCGTTCATGGTGTCTCGTTCCTTGGATTAACCTGTCGGGTAGCCGGCAGCACTGCCTTTGTGTGGGCACCCGCCCAGCGTGCATGTGTACATGCAGTCCAAAGAACATATGTGCAGACGGTCACCGTCGCATTGTGCCGGCGCCGGATGGTGCGCGGTCCTATTGAAAGCAGCCATTTTAGTGCTTTGCAGCATGCCTGCAGGAAATGTACTGTTGCTCTGCTTCAGTTTGCAGGGTCTTGCAAGCTGACATCGCCATTGGGATAGGCCACACATGGCAGCACGCAACCCTCGGCTTTCTCTTCGGGTGTCAGTCCTGGCCAATCAATTTCGTAACGTACGGATCCTGAAGTGATTGTTCCCAAACAAGTGCGACAGGTGCCATTGCGGCAGGAGCTGGGCCATTGCAATCCACCCATTTCGATGGAGTCCAGCAATGTGTCTGTAGCCCAAGCGTCACATTGCTGCCCGCTGGGTTCAAGTTTGATGGTGAATAGCTCAGGTGTTTGGGGAGTGGTCATGGGTGAAAAGATCGAAAAAATGCGCAATGTCACTGCAGATTGTGACGGTATCGGACATGTCTGACAGGAGTGTCACAATTGCTTAAAAAATAAGCAATGAACTTTCAGCCCTTGCAGATCAAGCAGTTGTGCGACGGGGATGTGCTTGGAAGGATGTTATCCACAAAGTTGTCCAGCCAATTTGGGGGCAACTGTCTGTTTTTTCTTGTCCATTATTGCAGTGGGCTTGAGCTTGTTCAGTGTCTTTTTGACTGGTTAAAAAATAATCAAGTAAATTTATTTTTAATAAAAACAACAAGTTGATTTAGTTGTTGCTGATCTTTTGGTGATTTATCCACAGAATTGTCCAAGTTTTCTGGGGCCAAAAAAATCATGGCTCATCTGCGGTGATTAAAAAATGTGCAATCGTGGTGTGTGCTTGTAAAACAAGGGCTTAGCGTAGTTGTTGGCGACCATGCAAAGCTTGTCCACATGCTTGTGCCGTGCGGCGGGGGATAAATTGGGTGGCGGCTTGAGCGTGCGCTGCAGTCACCTGTGAGAAAGCATTTGGATTGGCAGGTGCGTACAGTGCCAACGTCAGGAGCAAGCAAATATTGAGCAAGGAGATTTTGATGCAAGCGTTGACGTTTGAAGGGCAAGTGGCCATTGTGACCGGAGCTGGTGGTGGGCTAGGGCGTGAGCACGCACTCGCACTGGCACGACGAGGAGCCAAGGTTTTGGTCAATGACTTGGGTGGAGCCGTTGATGGCTCAGGCGGCTCCGTATCTGCTGCCCAGACTGTGGTGGACGAGATCAAGGCCCTGGGAGGCGAGGCAATTGCCAACAGTGCATCTGTAACGGATCTTGCTGCCGTGCAGGCCATGGTGCAGCAAGCCATTGATGCTTGGGGGCGTGTGGATATCCTCGTCAACAATGCAGGCATCTTGCGTGACAAGAGCTTTGCGAAGATGGATATGGATGACTTTCGTCTGGTGGTCGAGGTGCACCTGATGGGAGCGGCCAACTGCTGCAAGGCTGTGTGGCCGCATATGCAGGCACAAAACTATGGCCGCATTGTGATGACCACCTCGTCCTCCGGTCTGTACGGCAACTTCGGACAGAGCAACTATGGCGCTGCCAAGATGGCACAGGTGGGCCTGATGCAGACCTTGTCCATTGAAGGTGCCAAGTACAACATCCATGTGAATGCTTTGGCACCCACAGCCGCGACGCGCATGACGGAGGGCCTGATGCCGGATGCCGTATTGGCTGCATTGAAGCCTGAGGCCGTGGTGCCCGCCATGCTGGTGCTGGCCCATGCAACAGCGCCCAATCGCACCATTCTGTGCGCAGGTGCAGGCAGCTTTGAGGCTGCACATATCACGCTGACGCAAGGTGTTTATGTGGGCATGGGAGAGGATGCGCCAGAGTTGCTTGCCCAGCAGCTGACTGCGGTCAGCAACCGGCAGGGCGAGCAAGTACCGCAAAGTGGGGCCGCGCAAGGGCAGATCGAGGTGGGGAAGGCGATGGCCGAGCGTTCAGCCTGTCTGATAGACGAGCATCTCTAGCTGTTACAAAGTCAGTGTGCAATCACGTGAGCGGGCGACACAGCCTGTACGTGGTTATGCACGGGGCTGGCACCAGATTTGCAAGCATGTCTCTATCATCACCTCGAATGAAAGAGGCATGCTAAGGTTGCCCCCGTTTTCTGACCGTAACACCCGACAAGAATGAATCCATCGCCCAAATCGTTCTCCCTTCCCGCTGCAGAGCGCCTGGCAGGCATACGCCGCGGTATAGAAAAAGAAGGTTTGCGCGTCTTGCCCAACGGTTATCTTGCGCTCACGCCGCACCCTGCAGCGCTGGGCTCGGCGCTGACTCATCCCTTCATCACCACCGATTACAGTGAGTCTCAGCTGGAATTGATCACCGGGGCGCGCTTAGGTGTTGAGGAGTGTTTGCAAGAGTTGCAAGAGGTGCACCAGTACACCTTGCGCAGCATGGCAGCCCTGGGTGAGGAGGCCATGTGGAACTGCAGCATGCCCTGCGGTTTGCCAACGGATGAAACCATTCCCCTTGGGCGCTACGGGGCCTCGCATTCTGGACGCTCCAAGAGTGTCTATCGCATGGGGCTGGGGCATCGCTATGGCCGCCGCATGCAAACCATCTCGGGCATTCACTACAACTGGTCACTGCCAGGAGTGACCAGCGAAGAATACTTTGCACTGATTCGCAACTTCCGTCGCCATGCCTTTGTGCTGCTGTATTTGTTCGGTGCTTCGCCTGCATTGAGCCCGTGCTTTGTGCAAGGACGCGAGCATCGTCTGCAACCATTGGGAGACAGGCAAAAGGCTTTGTACCTTCCCTATGCCACTTCGTTGCGCATGGGGCGTTTGGGTTATCAAAGTGATGCACAGTCATCCATCAATGTCAGCTATAACGGCCTGGAAGGTTATGCCAACTCGCTGCATCAGGCGCTGACACAGCCGTATCCCGCCTATGAACAACTCGGCATTCGAAATCCCGGCGGTGATTACAACCAGCTGGGCACCAGCTTGCTGCAGATTGAAAACGAGTTCTACGGCACTATTCGTCCCAAGCGCACAACCTACAGTGGCGAGCGTCCGCTGCATGCGCTGCGTGAACGGGGTGTGGAATACGTGGAAGTGCGGTTGATGGATATTGATCCTTTCGAGCCCCTGGGTATCAATGCAGCCACCATGCGCATGCTGGATGTATTTTTGCTGCACTGCCTGTTTCACGACAGCCCCAATGACTCGCCCGAAGAAATTGCACAGCTCAAGAACAATCAGCACTTGGTGGCGGAACGTGGCCGTGAGCCAGGGCTGAAACTGCAGCGCGGCTCTGAAGAACTGCTGCTCAGTGATTGGGCAAAGCAGGTTCTGAATGAGTGTGCGCCGTTTGCTGCTGCGCTTGATGCCACCCATGGCACACAGGACTACAGTGCTGCTTTGGCGCAGGCGCAAACCCGTGTGGCGCAGCCAGAAAGTACCCCTTCTGCGCGGGTGCTGGCGCAAATGCAAAGCATGCATGGCAACAGTTTCGCGCAGTTCGGTCTGGCGCAGTCGGATTGGGCACGCGAGCACTTGCTCAGCCTGCCATGGACCGATGCGCAGCAGACCCGATTTGCAGACATGGCAGACATTTCGGTGCAAAAGCAGCGAGAGATCGAAGCTGCCGATACAGGCACTTTTGAGGAATGGCGACTGCGCTATATGGATCCAGCAGCCTTGGGTTGACAGAGGCTTTCCGTTAACAGAGATCGTGATCGCGTCGGCTTTGTTCGCCCCGATATCGGTTGCTGCAGTTTACAGATAGAGATAGGGCCCGCTTGTGTGCAGCGTCTGATGCTTCAGCCATGTTTTGCAGCATGGCTGCAGAATGTCTTGGATTTGTCATTGTTCTGACATTTTGTAACATTAAATTGCAAACACCTTGAACGAAGTGGTTTGCTGTTTATGTCGCTACCTGTTCCTTTTCTTGCGCCAACGGTTGCAGTGGACGCGCCGTCATCATCTTCATCTGGCTTGCTGCGCAATTGGCCTGTAGCGGCCAAGATCGCAGTGGTGTTTGGTGGTTTGTTGCTGTGTGGCGTATTGGTGGCTGGAGGCTTGATTGCTTACCTGCAAAAAGTCGAGCGAGATGCAGTTGCCAGCTTGCAGTGGCACGACAGCGGTATCGGCCAGGTACGGCAATGGCAGGCGTTGACACAAAAAGGCGTAGAGACGGCCTTGGCCAGCGTTTTGTCATCCGAAGAGTCTGTGATTGCCGCATTTGCAAGTAAAGCCCGTGACTATCTTGAGCAAGCTCGCAACCTGGGCCAAGCCATGACACTGGATGGTGCACAAGGAGCTCAACTGCATGAGCTGGAAGCTGCGCTGGCCAAAAGCTACGCCGAGAGCTTTCGTGCGCGTGACCTGGGCATGGCATGGGAGGCTGAGCGGCTGGTCAAGGAATCGCTGCAGCCTGCCGCGCAGAGCTATCTGAATGCCCAGGATCTATGGCTGCAACAGCTGCAGCAAGATAGGCTGAATGCTCAGGAGACGGCAGCGCAGACGCGTCAGCAGGCGCAAATATGGGCCTTGGGCATTTATGCAGTGCTGCTTGTTGTGGGCGTGTGGATTTCTGTAGCGATTACACGTTCCATCACACAACCGCTGGCCCAGGCGGTGGCGCTGGCTGAGGCCATTGCACATGGCGATCTGACGGAGCAGGCAGCAGAGAGTCGCAAAGATGAGATGGGAAGTTTGCTGCGCGCCTTTGATCGCATGGGGCAACAGCTACATGGCGTAGTGGCACAGGTGCGCAGTGGCGTCGGTCATGTCACTCAAACGGCAAGTCGCTTGGCAAAAGGCAATACCGAACTGGCCGAGCGCACCCAGCACACCGATGCACAGCTGCAATTGGCAGTGACGGGGATAGAGCAAATCAGCCAGCAACTGGCTGATTCAGTGGCCAGCGCCGATCAGGCGCACCAGCTCTCGGCTTCCGCGGCACAATCTGCCAGAGATGGGGGGGCTGTGGTGCAGCACATGGTGCACAGCATGGACAGCTTGCGCTCCCAAAGTGCAGAAATTGCAGCCATCACCGGTGTGATTGATGGCATCGCTTTTCAAACGAATATTCTGGCACTCAATGCTGCCGTAGAAGCTGCGCGTGCCGGTGAGCAGGGGAGGGGATTTGCGGTAGTGGCAGCCGAGGTGCGTGCCTTGGCATTGCGCAGTGCTGAGGCAGCCCGTCAGATCAAGACATTGATAGGCAGCTCACTGGAGCAGATGGAAGCTGGCGCGGGGTTGGCGCAGGAGGCGGGCCAGCGCATGCAACGCATCGTGCAGGACGTCCAAAACGTGAGCAGTCTGGTGGGGACAATTACCCAAACAGCCCAGGAACAAAGCCTTGGCATAGCGCAATTGCACCACGCGATGGTGGCGCTTGATGGCATGACGCAAGATAACGCCCGTCTGGTGCAGGCCAGCAGTCATGCTGCTGAAAGTCTGCATGCTCAGGCGGGACACCTGGCGCAGCAAGTAGCGGTGTTCAAGCTGCAAGCCCTGCAAACCGAGATGGTTTAGCAGCCTTTTAAGAGGCTTATTGCCTGGTCTGCCGCTCTTTGTGGCGGCGCAGCGCATACTGGCCCATGAACGCCAGGCCCAACACCAGCGAGAACCAGGCCGGGATGCGCGCATGTTGAAACAGCTCACGGGTTTCACTGGCAGACATGAAGTGCGGGGCGATGATCAGGACCAGGCCAATCAGCACCAAAATCACGCCTCGTACCAGCATGTCGTTGTTCAAAGGATGTGGAGATGGTTTGGAGCGTTGCGAGGACATGACAGGACCGTTGTGACGAGATAACAGCTTGCGATTATCCTTGCGGCCCCAAGCTCCTGTTGAAAATAAGAAAGCACGCCCATGGCAATCCAATGGTTCCCCGGCCACATGAACTCCACACGCAAGCTCATTGAAGAGCGCGTGAAAGACATTGATGTGGTCATTGAGGTGCTGGATGCGCGTATTCCGGGCTCCAGTTTCAACCCCTTGTTGCAAGAGTTGACGGGGCACAAGCCGCGCATGAAATTGTTGAACAAGCAAGACGTGGCCGACCCGGAAAAAACCCAGCAATGGCTGGATTGGTACAACTCCCAGCCCGACACCCGCGCCATCGCGATGGATGCGGAAGAGATCGCCCCGGCACGACGCCTGGTGGAGACCTGCCGTCAGCTGGCGCCCAACCGCGGTGGTATGGCCAAACCCATGCGGGTGCTGATTTGTGGAGTGCCCAATGTAGGTAAATCCACATTGATCAACACGATGAGTGGCAAGAAGCAGGCCAAAGCAGCCGATGAGGCGGGTGTGACCAAGGATGAGCAGCGCATTGTGCTGGACCATGACTTCTATCTCTGGGATACCCCAGGCATGCTGTGGCCACGCATCTCGATTGAGCAAAGCGGCTTCAACCTTGCGGCTTCCGGCTCGGTTGGGCGCAATGCCTATGACGAAGAGTTGGTGGCCCTGGAGTTGCTGCTGATTCTGCAAAAGCACTATCCCCAGAATCTGGAGGATCGCTTCAAACTGGGCCTGGGTGTGGCAAAGATTCAGGCGTTGCACGATGATGAGTTGCTCGATGCCATTGGCCGCAAACGTGGCTGCGTGATGAGCGGTGGAAGGGTAAACACACAAAAGGCTGCTGAAATTGTGATTACCGACTACCGTACACATATGCTGGGACGTATCACGCTGGAAACACCTGAAGAGTTTGAGCAATGGGCTGCCGCAGCGGCCATAGCCGATGCAGAGCGCCTGGCGCGCAAAGAGGCAATCGCAGCAGCCAAAAAAAAGGGTGTGAAGCGCTGGTAATTGCGCTTTCAGCCTACGTGAAAAGGCATTGCGCCGTGACACGCTGGCGGGAACATTTTTTTGCACCCTGCTATGGCTGCCTCACCTATTGCTGCTCCTCTTGTGAAAGGGACGTTTTTCAGCGGCCCTTTTTTGACCAATAAAAGTGCCATCTGGGCGCTTTTGCTGATGTCAGCGATGTTGCTTGCCGCTGTATGGGTGCGTGGCACGGCGGGAATGGCTTTGATGATGCTGGTATTGACAGCATTGCTGGCAGGGGTGGTTTGTTTATGGCGAGGATCCATGCTGCATGTACGCCATTCGGATCAGGCCGCGTTGGCAGGAACAGAATTGGTGTTCTCAGCCATAGAGCAAAGCCCTGAGAGCATGGTGGTCGTGGATTTTGATGGCCACTTGCTCTATGCCAATCGCACATTTTTGGAGCGTACCGGCTATAGCTTGCCTGAAGTGCTGGGCAAGCCTGCGCGTCAGATATCTTCCACAGGCATGAGCGAAGAGCAACGTCTGCAAATGCGTGCAGTAGCCATGGGCGGCGGGGTGTGGCGCAGTGTGATGGTCAATCGTCGCAAAGATGGCTCAGAGATGCAGGAAGGCGTAAGCATTTCTTCGTTGATGGGGGCTGATGGCTCCATACAAGGCTTTGTGGAGCTCAAACAGGACATTACAGAGCTGTTGCAATCCCGGGGCCGTTTGAGTCAGATGCTCAATTTTGATGCGCTGACATTGCTTCCCAATCGCTGGGCGTTGTCGCAGCACCTCGATGAGATGATCAAGTCTGAACAAGGCTTTCCGCATGAACCTGAGCACTGGCATGCGCTGCTGTTGTTTGATATGGACAAGTTCTCCAAATTCAACGCGGGCAGAGGCCTGGAGTGGGGTGATGCACTGTTGCGTGCAGTGGGCAAAAGGCTGCAAAGCCTGGTCCCGAAAACTGCTTGGGTAGCACGTACTTCGGGCAACGAGTTTGCGGTGGTCTTGCAAGATGCTGCGAGAAGCCGCGTGGATGCACGCATGATGGCCTATGCACTGGCTACAGAGTTACAGCGTGGCTTGCGCCATGTGGTATTGGCCCGCGAGGAAATGGAGGCAGTGCAACTGGCGTTCAGTGTTGGAATCACTGTGTTTCCTTTCACCGAGCCAGCGCGTAAAAGGGATTCAGAAGATCATATCTACCGTAGAGCCACGTTAGCGTTGTACCAGGCCAAAGCGCAGGGCGTTGGGCAGGTGCATATGTTTTATGAAGCCCTGGAGCAAAGCAGCCAGCGTAAGCTGGCAATTGAAAAAGGTCTGTACGAAGCGCTTGCACACGACCATTTACGCATTTTTGTACAAAAACAGGTTGATATTGCAGGCAAGGTGCGGGGCGTTGAGGCCTTGTTGCGCTGGCAGCCTCCTGGGGAGGCCATGGTCTCGCCGGGCACATTCATTCCCATAGCGGAAGATTCTCAGTTGATAGTGCAACTGGGCGACTGGATGCTGCGTCAGGCAGTCGAGTTGCTGACACATCCTCTGGTGAGAGGGGCACAGATGTCTGTGGCCGTCAATATCAGTGCAAGGCAGTTTGTCCAGGCAGATTTTGTCGACAAAGTTACCAACTTACTCCGAGGTAAATATCTGGGTCAGGGGCGGCTGGTTCTGGAGGTGACGGAGAGTATGGTGTTCACCAATGTGAATGAGGCGGTTCAGAAAATGACGCGTCTCAATGGCCTGGGAGTGCAGTGTGCACTGGATGATTTTGGTACAGGATACTCATCGCTTTCGTATCTCAACCGCTTGCCTATCCAGGAGATCAAGATCGATCAATCGTTCATTCACAACCTTGAGCCCGACGCCAACAGCGGCACCTTGGTGCAGGCACTGTTGATGGTGGCCAAGAGCATGCATTTGCGGGTTGTGGCTGAAGGTGTGGAGACGGAAGATCAGGCGGCCATCTTGCGTGCCTGGTACCCTGCGATTCTGTGTCAGGGATATTTGTACAGTCGCCCCATGCCGGTCCAGGAGTGGCTGGAGCAACTGTCCCATGAATCGCTTACTCCGCCTTGATGCCTGCTTGCTCGATCACCACGCCATTGAGTGCATAGTCCTTGCGCACTGCTGCCGCAAAGTCTGATTGAGAAGTGGCTCTTGGCACATTGTCCAGCTTGCGCAGGCGCTGCTGCATGTCCTGACCTAACAAGATGCGGTTGACTTCTGTGTGAAAGCGCTTCACTACAGCGGCATCCGTGGTGTGCGGTGCATAAAACCCAAACAAAGAAGTCTGATTGGCTTTGTCAAAGCCCAGCTCACCCAGTGTGGGAATGTCTTTGAAACTGGCTACGCGCTGTGGCCCGGTGGTGGCCAGCACGCGCAGCTTGCCCTGATCAATCAGCGCATTGATCGGGGCAAAAGGGTTGGCCAGCAACACGTCAAATTGAGCACCTGCGGCATCGGTGATCAGTTGGCTGCCGCCTTTATATGGCACATGTACAAACTTGCCGCCTGTGGCTCGTATGAGTTGTTCCACCATGATGTGAGCCAGCGTGCCGTAGCCTGATGTGGCTACGCTCACCCCTTTGCTGGTTCTGGCCTGGGTCAATAGATCGGCAAAGTTGCGGCCCTGAAAGGCGGCGGTGGCGAGCACATAGACAGGCGCATACATCACGCTGGCCACCGGAATGATGTCTTGCAAGGGGTCGTAGGCCACTTTCATCAGGTAGGGGTTGAGCGTCAGGGGGCTGATGGCTGCAAATGCAAAGGTATGCTGATCATCGGCCTTGGCAAGTTCGGCCATGCCGATGGTGGCACCCGCTCCAGGCTTGTTTTCCACAATCAAAGGCTGGCCCAGACTTTGGCCCATGATGCCGCCAAACATGCGTGCCACCACATCATTCACACCACCTGCAGGATAGGGCACGATCATGCGAATGGGTTTGCTGGGCCAAGGCTTGTCAGCGGCTGCGCCTATGCTGGGCAAGCCTGCAGCAGCCAAGCCAGCGCTTACTAGCAACACGCTGCGACGGCTGAGTTGGTGGCGGTTTGCGATGCTCATGATGTCTATTCCCAATAAAAAACCGCGCCAGGGCGCGGTTCGTTCTGATGCAACAAGTGTTTAACGCGGTTGCTCGAACCAGCGGCGAGCCAGTCGATCCCAGAAGCGTGAACCCAGGTCGATATTGTCGTCGTTGAAATCGTAGCCTGGGTTGTGCAGGCCAATGCCTGGCTGGCCATTGGGGCCGTTGCCAATCCAGCCATAAGCACCGGGTACTTCTTCCAGCATGAAGCCAAAGTCTTCTGCTGTCATGGCTGGATCAATGTCCGGGAAGGCATTGTCTTTACCGACCATTTCCTGCATGACTTCACCCATGAAGCGTGCTTCATTTGCCGTGTTGGTGGTGTTGGGATAACCGGGCTTGTGGATATAGGTGGCTTCACACAGGTGAGCCGCAGCCACATTGCTGGAGACCCGCTTGAGACCCTCAATCATGTATTCCTGTGTGGACTTCTTGAGCGTGCGCACAGTGCCGTAAATGGAGCATTCATCAGGGATGATGTTTTCCACGGTGCCGCCTTCAATCTTGCCGATAGTCAACACGGCGCAGTCAAGAGGGTCAACGCCCCGCGAAACCAGGGTCTGCAGCTGGCTGACAATGGCGCAGGCAACGGGGATGGGGTCCAGCGTCTTGTGGGGCATGGCCGCATGGCCGCCCTTGCCGCGCACCTTGATCTCGAAGCGCATGGTGGATGCCATGATGGGGCCCACGCGCACGGCCATCTGGCCTTGGGGCAGCGAGGGCCAGTTATGCAGCGCAAATACTGCGTCACACGGGAAGAGCTTGAACAGGCCGTCATCCATCATGGCCTTGGCACCAGCGCCACCTTCTTCAGCTGGCTGAAAAATCAGGTGAACCGTGCCACCGAAAGCAGGGTTTCTGGCCAGCAATGTGGCTGCACCCAGCAGCATGGTGGTGTGTCCATCGTGGCCGCAAGCGTGCATCTTGCCGGGGACGCAGCTGGCATGGGGCACGCCGGTCATCTCGGTCACAGGCAGTGCATCCATGTCGGCACGGATACCGATGGTGCGGCCAGGATTGTCTTTGGAGCGGCCTTGGCCGTAGATGGTGGCAACAACGCCGGTTTTGCCTAGACCACGGTGCACAGGAAGGCCCAGTGCTTGCAAAAACGCCGCAACCTTGTCGGCAGTACGATGTTCTTCATAGCGCAGCTCAGGGTTCGCATGCATGTCATGACGGAAGCTGAGCAGTTGTCCCAAATAAGGGGTGATGTCGTTGACGGTATTCATCAGTTTGGGTGGCTGGCACAGCTTCGTGCACCAGTCACTGATATATGGATGAAACCATTATGTGACGAGCCTGCGAAACTGTCTGCGGGTTGGGAATGTAATCATCAAGGAGGGAGGTATTGTTTAATTGGTGATTTTTTAAATTAAGTCATTGATTTATTTGAAATTTTCAAATATTTTTGTGTCTTGTTTCGCATGAGGTGGTGAAATCGAATCATTCCAAACTTGCATTAATCGCCTTGTTGGTTTTTTTCTTCATTGCCTTTCGCATCACTTCGTCCTAGCAGGACAGGAACCAAGCGCAGGATGCCAAATGCCAGCAAGGCACTGAGCACGGCGGTTGCCTCTTCTCCCAGACCGGCTGCCACTCCAATGGCTGCCGTCAGCCAGATGCCTGCGGCTGTAGTCAGACCTTTGACTTGCGGCAGTGCCCCAACATCGGAGTTTTCTTTCAAAATTGTGCCGGCACCCAGAAAGCCGACACCTGCAATCACTCCCTGCATGACGCGGCTGGCCTCATTAGCCTGAGCGCCTGTCTGAAGTGCAATCATCACAAACATGGCTGAGCCCATGCACACCAGCATATGCGTGCGAACGCCTGCCGCTTTGCCCGTGGCCTCCCGCTCCCAGCCCAGCAAGCCGCCGAGCAGGGCCGCCAGAGTCAGGCGCATGACGATGCGCGTGGCCTGCCCAGGGTCTGGAACATCGGAAAATTCTGCCATGGCGACTGCCGCCACCTCTTGCCACCATTGCATGGGTGCTGCTCCTGCGTGTGGAATATGTCCATCATGGTGCGCTGCTGAGGCTCTAGATGCTGTTTTTGTCTGCCGCAAATGCGTGTCATCTTGCACCTACGTCGTGTGAGTTGGACGCTACGCGGTGAAAATAGGGGCAACATGAAAAATACCATCCTCCCATTGCAATTGTTTGTGCAAGCTTCTTTGGAAGACGTTCGCCCCTTGATCCTCTACCACGGACGCCGCTGCCCGGACGGTTTTGGCGCTGCCTTGGCCGCCTGGCTGTTCTACGGTGACAAGGCAGAGTACCGTGGCTTGGATCACGGAGAAATTCAGACTGCTGCTGATCTGGGCGAGGACTTGCAAGGCCGTGCCGTATACGTGGTGGACTTTGCGTTTGAGCCTGTGCTGATGGCGGAGATTGAGTCCAAGGTCAGCAAGTTGGTGGTTTTGGACCATCACAAGAGTGCGGCGGAAAAGCTGACGGGTTACCAATGCCAGTGCGGTGTGGTGCACTTTGACATGAACAAGTCAGGTGCCAGGCTGGCTTGGGAATTCTTTCATCCCGAAAAACCCGTGCCGGGTCTGATCAAGTACATCGAAGACCGCGATATCTGGAAGTGGGAGTTTGCAGAAAGTGCTCCGTTTTTGGCAGCTCTGGACATGGAGGTGCGCAGCTTTGAGCGTTGGGCAGAAATTGCTGCCTTTACGCCGGAGCAAGAGGCTGCTTTCATGGCGCGTGGTGGTGCCATGGATGAAAAGTTCAAAAGCTTGTGTGAAGACATCGCCTCAGGCGCGCAGGTGCTGACCTTCAATGGCTTCCAGGGGCTGATGGTCAACTGCCCGGGTGTATTCCACAGCCAGGTGGGTGATCTGCTTTCGCGCCAAAGCGGCAGCTTTGCGTTGATGTGGCACGCCAACCCCAAAGGCACCAAGGTGGGGCTGCGTTCGCGCTCGGAGTTCAACTGTATTCCGTTGGCAGAAAGCTTTGGCGGTGGTGGCCATGCGCAGGCATGTGGTTTCAGGATGGACAATGATCGCCTGCTGGACCTGCTCAAGGGAGAGCTGAAAGCTGACCGTGAAGCTGATTACGTTCTCGTGCCTGCGCCGTTGCTCGAGTTCGATGAAGAAGGCAAGTGGGTCAAGCCCAAGAAGTGATCGGCCAGTGCTGCCCTCATGCAGTCATGGATTGCTGCATGGATGGTGGAACAAGAGGACTTCAGCTACTTGGTATCTGAAGTCCTTTTTTCTTTCAACGCAGGAAATCCTGTCAGACCGGCTTGGGGGGCAAGGTGATGCCACAGCTTTCGGGCAAGCCGCGTAGCAATGCCTGCCAGCCGTTGATACGAAGCAACTGCTGCCACTGTTGAACCTCTGGGACATGGTTCAATTGGCGCCAGTCTGCGCAAAAGTGCATGCGCTCGCCAGTGCGTGGGTGGGGCAATTGCAGCGCATGCGCGTGTAGCCACAGGCGGTGCAGCCCGATCCGCTCGGCCCACCAGCGGTTCAACGGGCCTTTGCCATGTGTGGCATCGCCAATGATGGGGTGCGACTCGTGCTTGAGGTGACGTCGGATCTGGTGGCGACGGCCTGTTTTGGGGAAGGCCTCCACCAGCGATAAACGGGTGCTTGCATGGCGCTTGTCATAGGCTTCAGGCCATTCCAGGTGTGCCAGGCAGCGCAGCGTGGTTTGCGCAGGCTGGGCGGGGGCGTCCTCGGGCGCATCGTCGGGCTTGAGTGCGTAGTCCACCTCCACCTCATCGGGCAGCCACCCACGCGCCAGGGCCAGATAGTGCTTATGGGCGGTGTGTTCCACAAAGCATGCGGCCAGCTTTTGGCAGCTTTCCTTGTTCAGCGCAAATACCAGCACCCCGCAGGTGCCTTGATCGAGGCGGTGCACCGGCCAGACATGGCGGCCAATTTGATCGCGCAAGGTTTGCAGCACAAAGCGTGTTTCATGGCGCGCTATGGCGGTGCGGTGCACCAGCCAGCCCGCAGGCTTGTAGACCACCACCATGTCTTCGTCTTGCCAAAGAATCTCCAGCGGATGTGTGTAGCAGGGGCGTTCGGCGGCGTCGGTCATGGTTGGGAAGAAATGCGCAAAGCGGGCAAGTGTAGGCGTTTAGGATAAAGCTTGTGATTGTGTGCAGACATGTACAGGGGTGGAGCCAGCGGCGCTGCGCAATTAAGCGGGTGTGTTGCAGTAGATCTGCAAATGCTTGTCTTTGCTTCAGACGGCGGGTGGATAAAAGAAGATAGCCAGGTGGGGCCAACTGATGTGTCAGCAAGACTTGGCTGGGTCAGCTTATAACTTGCTGCTTGCGGGGCAAGTTCAAGGGCGGCGTTGCTGGCGTGCATGTGGATAAGCAAATACGTGCACGAAGTAATGAGGATTTCACCGAGAATCACCTGTTTGGTGCATGCTTGCATCTTTTTGGCGCAGTGTGGGGTCAAGGCGCACAGATAAATCTAGAAAGTTGGGATGGGATGTTTCAGGGCGTAGCAGCTTCAATCGTGGCCTCATGCATTTTTGGAGCCATCTACTATTTGGCGCCGCTGCTGCAACCGCTGACTGGAGAGCAAATCTTTGGCTGGCGCATGCTGATGACCATCCCTTTCACTACGGCATGGCTGCTTTACAGCGGCCAAGGTGCGGCGGTATGGACCTTGTTGCAGCGTGTATCCAGAAACTGGCCTTTGGCGTTGATGCTGCTGCTGTCTTCTTCTCTGGCGGGTGTTCAGTTGTGGCTGTTTATGTGGGCACCCTTGCACGGACATGCTTTGCCGGTATCACTGGGTTATTTCCTGTTGCCCTTGGCCATGGTGTTGGCGGGGCGCTTGGTGTTCAAAGAGCGTTTGACACTGTGGCAAACCGGCGCAACAGCCTTGGCTGCATGTGGCATGGTGTGGGAGATCTGGCGCGCAGGGGGATTGGCTTGGTCGACCTGGGTTGTGGTGATCGGCTATCCCGCGTACTTTGTACTGCGCCGTGTATTGAAAACCAATAGTTTGGCAGGCCATTGGCTGGATGTGGTGTTGATGTTGCCGGTGTGCGCATGGTTTGCCTGGGGCGATGCCTCTGCAGCCTTTACGGGCTGGCAGGCGGTGCAAAGCACTTCAGTGCTGCAGTGGATGGTGCCTTTGCTTGGTGTAATCAGTGCGGTGGCGTTGGCTTTGTATATGACGGCCAGTCGTTTGCTGCCGCTGGGCTTGTTTGGCTTGCTGTCTTATGTAGAGCCCATGCTGCTGGTGCTGGCTGCATTGTTGATGGGCGAGCGAATTCAAGTAGGCCAGGAGCCCATGTACGTCTTGATTGGCGCAGCAGTGGCCTTGCTGGCGCTGGAGGGCGCTTTGCAACTGCGCCGCTCCGCTGATGCCAGCAGCACCAGCAAGACCAAATAAAGAAATGAGTGGCAACGGTATTTCATCGGTTGCCTAGATGTTTGATTTGAAAGGAAGTTTGCTCATGGAAACAACAGCAGCCAACCCTATCCGCATTGGCGTGGTGGGCTATGGAAATTTGGGTCGTGGCGTGGAGAACGCAGTTGCCAAGAACCCTGACATGATGGTCGCAGGCATTTACACCCGCCGCGATCCCAGTCAACTCAAACCTGTGTTTGAAGGCACTCCCGTGTTCTCAATGGCAGATCTGGAGCAACACGCAGACCGTGTGGATGTGCTGGTGCTGTGTGGTGGCTCCAAGGATGACTTGCCTCTTCAGTCGCCCGCGTTGGCGGCAAAGTTCTGCATTGTGGACAGCTTTGATACCCACGCCCGAGTGCCTGAGCACTTTGCTGCCGTTGATGCAGCGGCCATGGGGGGCAAAACCACGGCCTTGATTTCTGCAGGCTGGGATCCCGGCATGTTCTCCATCAACCGTGTCATGGGCGAAGCTTTGCTGCCTGATGGTGCCACCTATACCTTCTGGGGCAAGGGTTTGAGCCAGGGGCACTCCGACGCGATTCGCCGCATTCCAGGCGTGGCTGGTGGCGTGCAGTACACCATCCCCGTAGAAGCTGCTGTGGACGCTGTGCGCAGTGGCACACGTCCTGCTCTGAGCACACGCCAAAAGCACGAGCGCCACTGCTATGTGGTATTGACCGAAGGTGCAGATGCCGAAGCCGTGCGCCAAGCCATTGTGACCATGCCGCACTACTTTGATGAGTACGACACCACGGTCAACTTCATCTCGGCACAGGAGCTGCAACAAAACCACAGCGCCATGCCCCACGGCGGTTTTGTGATCCGCAGCGGCAACACTTCGGGTGAGAACAAGCAGGTGATCGAGTACCGCTTGCAACTCGACAGCAACCCTGAGTTCACTTCCAGCGTGCTGGTAGCTTATGCGCGTGCCGTGCATCGCATGCAGCAATGGGGTATGACCGGTGCGAAGACGGTGTTCGATGTGGCGCCAGGCTGGTTGTCTGCCAAGAGCCCTGAACAATTGCGCAAGGAAGCACTGTAAAAACGCTGACTGTTGCAGTGGATGGAAAAAGCCCCGCGGATGAACGTCAGCGGGGCTTTTTCATGCCGATGTGGCACGGATTGGGAACTGGGCCTCAGGTGTGCTGGAACTAGTGAGCACGCAGACCTTGCTGGCATTTTTTTGCCAGAGCCAGCAAGTAGCCCTCGGCAAAAAATACATCGTGGTAGCTGTCCGTTTCAAACAAACGCAGTGGCTTCTGGTCATGTCCGTACACCAGCTGGCCGCCGCGATGCATGAGGGCGTAATAGTTTTTGCTTGCTTTGTCATGCTGCAAGGTGAACGTGGCACCTTGCAGGTGCAGGGGGTAACTTTCATCGGCACTTTTATCGATGACGTGGACCGTGCAAGCATCGTTGGGATCTAGGAACTCCCAGTCATCACCAATCACTGCAATATGCGCCAATTGACTCAAGGCATCGGCAATTTCGTTGGGCGTCGCAGTTTCTACATTGATTGAAGTGTCAGTTTCAGGATAGCCATTCAGACGCGTAAGAAAGTCTCCGCACCCGGCAAGTGCGAAGACCAAGGTAAGGAGTGGCAGATAACGTATCACGGTATGAAGCAAACAGTTGCAATGTGCACAGGTGTTGGTGCTGAGCTGTGTGCAAAGGTTGCATCAATTTTGAAGTGCGCCAGCATCTTCCAGACGATCCACGTCGCGCAAGGGCTTGAACAGTTGCATCCACACGCCGACGACGCCCAATGTGCAAACGCTGCCCACAATCGCGGCAGGCACTGTGCTCAACGCCGCGGCCATGGCACCGGCCCGGAATTCACCGAGCTCGTTGCTGGAGCTGATGAACAGCATGTTCACGGCATTCACACGTCCGCGCATGGAGTCGGGCGTTGAAAATTGCACCAGGGCCGAGCGAATGTAGACGCTCACCATATCGGCGGCACCGGCAATGGCTAGCATGGTCATAGACAGCCAGAACCAGTGCGACAGCGCAAATACCAGATTGGCCAAGCCAAAAACCGCGACAGCTCCAAACATCACTTTGCCAACGTGCCGCTGGATAGGTCTGACGCTGAGCCACAAGCCCATCGCCACCTCACCACCTGCCATGGCCGAGCGCAGCAAACCCAGTCCTTCAGGGCCGGTGTGCAGCACCTCTTTGGCATAAACAGGCAACAAGGCAACGACGCCTCCAAGCAGCACTGCAAACAAATCCAGCGAGATGGTTCCCAGCACAATCGGGCGGCTGCCGATAAAGCGAAAGCCATCGGCAGCGCGTTGCCACATTGTGCCTTGCAGCTCCTGGCGGGGCGCTGCGTATTTCACCGGCACTTGCCACAGCAGGAGCACGGCCAGGCTCAATGCCACGGCACAAACCGCGTATGTGAGTTCTCCACCACCGAGGCCAAACAGCACGCCACCAAGTACAGGCGAGGCAATAGCAGCACTGCGCATCAACATGCTGTTCGTGGCCAAAGCCTGCGCCAGCTGCTCACGCGGCACAATTTGTGGCAGCAGGCTCTGCATGGCCGGTCCTGTGAAAGCACGGCTGCAACCAAACAGCACCAGCACTGCATAGATGCCACCCACACCGTGTTCACCCAAGGTGCTCAGCCACCACAGCAGCGCAGCGCATGCAGCAGCCACACTCCAGCTTGAGGCCAGAATGTGCTTGCGGCTGATGCGGTCTGCCAGATCTCCTGCCGGGATCAGCAGCAGCAACATCGGCAGAAACTGTGCCAGCCCCACGTATGCCAAAGAGATAGGGGTGCGAGTGATTTCATAGACCTGCCATGCGACCACCACTGCCTGCATTTGCTGGGCAAAAACACCCAGCATGCGGGCGGTCAGGAAGGAGGCAAAAGCAGGGTCACGCCACACTGCGTTGCGAACGGGAAGGGAACTCGACACAGCAAACTGTTGAAAAAGAAAATCTACGCAAAAAAGCCGCTGTGATAGCGGCTTCTTATTGGCTTAGCCCAAGGTCACGACGACGGGGGCGTGGTCGCTGGGCTGCTTGTTTTTGCGTGGAGCACGGTCCACCACGCAAGCGGTGGTTTGTGCTTTCAGTGCAGTACTGACCAGAATGTGGTCGATGCGCAGTCCACGGTTCTTCTGAAAACCCAACATACGGTAGTCCCACCAAGAGTAGCTTTTTTCGGGTTGTTCAAACATGCGGAAGGCATCAGTCAGACCCAAATCCAGTAATTGCTGGAAGTGTGCGCGTTCTTCGGGCGTGTGATGGATGGTGCCGCGCAACCCCTCTGGGTCGTACGAGTCGCGATCTTCTGGCGCAACATTGAAATCACCCACCAAAACCAATTGGGGGTACTGCTGCAACTGTGCCTTCACAAACGCTTCCAGCGCAGCCAGCCAACGCAGTTTGTAGACAAATTTGTCAGATTCAGGTGCTTGACCGTTCACAAAATAGCAGTTGATCAAGCGCACTTCACCCAGGGGCGTATCTAGGGTAGCCGCAATGACACGGGCCTGCTCGTCTTGCAGTCCAGGAATATTGCGCACCACATCACGCATGGGGTAGCGACTCAGAATTGCGACGCCGTTGTATGTTTTTTGACCGTGGCAAACGGCTTGATAGCCTGCTGCCTCCAGCTCCATGAAGGGAAATTTGTCGTCGGTGAGCTTGAGTTCTTGCAGGCCAATGGCATCAACGGGGTTGGCTTGCAACCAGTCCAGCAACTGAGGCAGGCGTACGTTCAGAGAGTTGATGTTCCAGGTGGCAATTTGCATGTCTAAAAATTCACTAGGTTTTATATGGGCAGCAGGCTGCGCATGTCGGAGTTTCTGCGCCTGCTGCTTGCCGGGGTAACCAATTTCAATTTGGTCGAGTCACCTACTTGGCACACAAGGCGTTGGGATGTGTTTTGCGCACGATGACATCTGTTAAGCGCAGCGCGTGTGCTGATCTTGACAAACGCCATCTTGCCAGCTTTTGTGACTCGTGACGTGCTCCACTGGAGATGCCTAATGTCTGTCAGGATTTCTGAAAGTGTGTGCTTATGACTTGTTGATCAAGCGTGCAGGACACGCTTTTAGTCTTTTTGCATAAGGCACCAAGCTAGCTAATAGATGTGGAGCTGATTGTCTGCTTGGGGAGATGTACTGAGTATGTGAGTGTCATCAGACCGCAGGAGGGCTTGGAGGATACACGCAGCGTAGAAGTACAAATATATTGAATTTTTAATTTTCAGTAATTACTGAAATATGTGTATAGTTCGTTGCTCGGGTGGGGTTTGCCCGAAACGCTTGTAACTGATAGCCACCTCATTGCCGTGGGGTGGCTTTTTTTCAGGCTGCATTGGCAATATGTGTCTGCATGAAACCCGTTGTGGCGTGGGTGCTTCCATCATCAAATACCAGGGTGCGTTCAGGCCAGCGCAAGGCTGCCAGCTTCATATGTTCGTTCGGTCGATTGAACGTACGTGCCTGGGCACGGGCACCGACTGAGTAGTCCACACAAAACACATTGCTGTGCAGGCCATGCCATGCGTAAGGGCTAATGTTTCGAAACAGCCCTTCGTGGGTGGTTTGCGCAGGCAGAGTAGAGCGCCAATAGTGTCCGATCACCACAGGAGTAGCGTCTGGATAGCTGTTCCACCATGGCATGCGTTCAACAAAGCGCCATTTGTTTCCTGCAAAAAATGGCTCCGGTGTTTGTCGCTCCAGCCCGCAAGTGAGTACTTTGAGTGGGTTGATCAGTGCTTTGTTGAGTTCGTTGTCGCAATGTGCTTTCAAGAACGGAGGGCAGCGCTCACCATCTTCAAGGCTGTGTGGCCAGATGGCTTTCTCTTCGGCCATGCGATCGGCAATACACAACTCGCGAGCCACTTGGGCAGCCTGACTTTCCCAATGGTCATATTGGGTGCGTGCACTACCTAGAGACATGGTTCGAGCCTTGGCAATGTCGGGGGCATGCCATGCGGCGTGAATGACTCGCAAGTCTTCTCGCTCGAGGCCCAGAGGAAGACTGTTCAAAAAAGTCTCTATGCGTGCACGTTGCAGCATATTGGTCGCACGTACGAAGTGGCTGTATTTGGTAGTGTCGCTGGCAACACGCTCTTCAAAGAACCAGCCGGCACCGTCTTTGGCATCGTGGCGTAACAAATTTATTTCATGATTGCCCGCTATAGCGCAAGCGTTACCGCTTTCAACCAAGCGCTGTACCAGACCCACTACACCGGGGCTATCTGGGCCGCGGTCGACAAAGTCGCCAACAAACACCAATGTGCGCGCTTGCCCATGGCGACCAGTTTCGTCATAGCCAAGATGGTGCAACAACGCCTGCAAGGCATGCAGTTCACCGTGGATGTCTCCTACGATGTCAAGCGGTCCGGAAGGCAGAGGTTGAATCAGGCTCATGGCGATAGGGGCTTTCAACTAAAACGCCCGTCAAATAGCGCACGGGCGTTCAATATTGTTGCAATGCAGCAAAAACGTCAACCCGTCTTCACCCGAAGGAGCTAACAGTTCCAAAGGGCAGAAATCACGATGAGCGTTGGCGCTCGTAGCGCACAAAACTAAAAGGCAAACCCTTGACGCTCACGTGGTCCTCGCGCGCAATTTCATTCCACTCAGGACCAAGTACAGGAGCATAGGCATCACCTGCAAAGTCTTTGTTGATGATGGTGACTTCCACCGTGTCGGCCAAAGGTAGGGCCTGAGCGTAAATTTGCGCACCACCCATCACCCAGACGTTGTCACCGTGTTGCGCACCTATGTGCAAGGCTTTTTCCAAGCTGCCGGCGCAAAGCACACCATCAGCTTGCCAGTCAGGATTGCGTGTGACAACGATGTTGGTGCGACCAGGCAACGGGCGAAAACGCTCGGGCAGCGAGTCCCAGGTTTTACGTCCCATGATGACAGGGCTGCCGCTGGTCAGCTGTTTGAAGTGAGCCAGATCCTCGGGCAGGTGCCATGGCATGGTGTTGTTCAAGCCGATCACGCCATTGGCTGCGCGGGCATAGATGAGATGGATCGCCATGATCAATGTAGTAGGGCAATGTAAATAGGTTAGATGTGTAATTTATAGACTTGTGACAACTCTGTATCGCGAGGGAAGAACAACCGCGTGCAAGTAACGCTTATTCGTTCTCGTTATGCGTTAGATACAGACTTGGCACCAATGCCGGCATCCCGGCGCACAGATTCCAACCCGGCAGTCGGAGAAGCCGGGTATTGAGCCAGCGTGGGTTCGATGTGCAGCGCTGGATGCTGAATATGCAAAAGTGTTCTGGGAATGCCGTGGTAGAACTATTCTTTAGGTACTGCGGCAATGTCCTGTGGATCTCGACGTTCGAGCAATGTGGCAAGAACTTCAGCGTCTGAGTTGGAGGTCGCTTTGGGATTCGGTACTCGTCGCTTAGATGCTGAAGCGCGTTGGGTGCTTGCTGCTCTCTCAGCCTTTGCATGCACTTTGGGACTTGCTGCAGACTTTTTCGCTTTGGCTGCCGAGGAGCCAATTTCAACTGGGGCGGCTGAAGCAAGCGCTGCTGAAGTGATATGGCTTGCAGGGTTCGAGATGCTGTGACCCCCCTCATTCATGGCGTCCGTATCACTAATACTTGCTTCAATGCTGCTGTCCTGCAATATCCGGGCAGGCTCTATTAATGGCGCAGAGGCTGGAGTCTGGGCAGGTTGCTGTTCGCTTTGGGCGGGTACAGCTATGGTGGAATTTTTTGCAAGATCGCTACGCTCGTATTTGCTTGATGGTTTCCATGCAAATACAGCAACGCCTCCGATAAGCAGTGCTGCAGCAAGTGCTTTCACTATGGTTTTGCTTTTTAGGCGCGAATGTGGCTGCCCTTCCAGGTGAGCAAGTACCCGGGTATTTTCTTGTGCAGCAGTGGTGTCTGTCTGTTCAGCACTGAAAAAGCTAGGTTTGCCACTGTGTTGGAGGCCATCATTGTGTGTTGACATAGTTCATCCACTGAAGCTGCCAAGCAGCAAGAAATTACGTGTTTATGAAAATAAAAAGAATATCAGCAAAGTTTGCAAATATAGAATTGGTATTTTCATGCCTGCAACAAGCTGTTGCATGAATAACTATTTCATTCCTTGCGAAAGATCAACTTTCTGAGTTTCTGTGAATACCAGATGTTAATTGTTGTAACTATTTTCTATTTTTTACTGATGGTAATAATTGCTGCGTGCATTTTCTTGCCTGAAGTGCGTAATCGTGTAACTAGCCTGGGAAAACATGCGTGGCATCTGGCGTCCTTAGCGGTTAAAAAGTTATTTAATGCAATCGGACGATCTTCCAATGCAGCAAGCCATGGAGTCACGCAATCACTTTGGAAGACGTTGAGGCATATGTCTTTGAACCGCTGGCTTTGGCTGGGGGGGGTATTTTTAATTGCTGTTCCAGCAGTACTAGGGGTGTGGTTGGGGAAGCATAATCTGGCATTTTTTGAAGATGCATCAAGAGATCCAGATTCTAGAGTTGCGCTTCTACTACAGGGGGAGCAGTTGGTTCCTCCTCCTGCCTTGCCCCCAGAGATATTTGAAGCGCCAGAAATCGAAATGGCGATACCGTTGGTGCGTGAGGCCAGTAGAAATTGGGAGGCTTTGGATGGTGAGTTCACGCGTCGGCTACTTTTGGTCTACAAGATCATGCGTGAGCAACATGGCTATGAAATGGCCTTGCTTGAAGGCTATCGAAGTCCAGAACGCCAAGCCAAGCTGGCTGCATTAGGTGGGCATGTCACGCAAGCAGGCGCTAACAGGAGTTATCACCAATATGGCTTGGCTGCTGATAGCGCATTTTTACGGAATGGACGCATTGTGATTTCTGAAAAAGACCCTTGGGCAATGGAAGGCTATCGCCTTTATGGAGAGGTGGCTCAGTCTGTGGGTCTTGTTTGGGGCGGAAATTGGTCGTTCAAAGACTACGGGCATGTCGAATATCGAAAGCCAGGTTTCAGGCTCCCAGCACGGTAGGTGCGTAAAAAATAAAAAAGATGAGATATGACAAGGATGGTTGCTCCATAAAAAGATAGAAGCGATCTGGCTGGGGGCTTGAAATTTAGTTGCTCTACGATGTTTGATAGGTTAAATAGCAATCAGCAAGCGAATCTATAAATTGATATCTGTCAAAAATCTCTTGATGACTATCAATTATTTTTAAGAAAAATAGGTGAAGGCTTGAGGGATGGCAGAATTTGCTGAATAAAGTGGCGGAGCTTTGGGAATTTCAATAACAAACGTTAAAAATGCGGTTTTGATTTGTATATGTAAAAGAATCTTTTTAAGATTCTCGGTCATTAAAAGTTCTTGGAATTAATTCGAAAGAGTAGAGATGCATGACTAAGCCATTCATTGTTGTAGGAGACAAAACCAGCCACGGAGGGGTGGTGCTGAAGGGGTCCTCTGTAACGTTGATCGATGGCAAGCCAGTAGCCTGTGTCGGCGATACCGTGACTTGTCCCCGCAAAGGTCACGGTGGCACGACAACGATTGCGACCGGATCTTCAAGCATGGTTATTGATGGTCGCATGGTGGCCCGACATGGTGATCTGACGGCTTGTGGTGCAACCTTGCTGTCTTCGCAAGTTGATGCTTCAAATGCTTGAGCTTTGGCGAGAAATGCTCGCCAGCATGGATCCAACAATGAAAAGGAGTGGTTCGTGCGAAGTCGCTTGAAGACCTTTGCTAGCTGGTCAGTCTTGGTATTGGTGATCTGGGGAGTTGTTGGGGCCGTTTGGTATTGGCGCTCGCATGAGCCTTCCACTGGTGATCTAGCACTGGGTTTGTTGGGCGTTCCCCTCATGCTCATTGCAGGCTACGTTGTGCTCAAGCATGTACTGGGACATGTTCTGCAAGCACCGGCTCTTGCTCAATCGGGAGAAGCTTCTGGCGCGGGATCTGTCACTCCACGGGAGGTGGAAGATAGGCAAAAACACTCCACGCCGATGCAACTCTTTGTCATGGGATCAAGCGTCAAAATGCCTGCAGGGCAAACCCAGGAGTTGCTCCAGGCGTGCATGGAAGAGGTGCGCCCTGATCTGGATGGAGAATTATGTAACGACCAGGGATTCCCTGTCATGGCAGCCCGGGTTGCAGAGCTTGACGATATTGACGCTTTGCAATGGTGGGATGGATTGGAACTGGATGCAGAGCTTCCATCAGGACGCGCATGGGTTGCTCAGCTGACTGCATCCAAAGCTCGTGAGATGCGTCTGCTTGCCAGTGTGCTTGCAGAGTGCGCTGAAGCAGTTGAGCGTGACATCCTGCTGCATGCACGGCAAAACAGCTCATCAAAGGCTAAAGCAGTTTTCCCTGCTCTACAAGTTCGTCTGGCAACAGCTGCTGGTTGGGATGCAGGTGATTTGCAGCATTTGCAAAGCTGGGCTCAACATTGGCTGAAGCGAAGTGCTCCAGCACTGCGTTTTGATGTTCGGCATTATTCACCGCAGTCAGATGTGAACTTCCCTTGGCCCTCCGCGTTGCTTGAGGCCAAAGATGCTGTGTTTCAACCCTCCGAAAGCGATGTGTTTGGTGGTGGTGAGATTTGGTTGCTAGCAGCTGCACATTCTGAAATTGACCAATCTGAAGTAGATAGATTGGCGGTCAGTGGCCAGCTTTATGGGCCCAAGTACCGTAATGGAAGGATAGTGGGAGAAGGAGCAGCAGCGGTGACATTTCTGCGCCATCAGGTTGCCAAAGGCGTCCCGGCGGCGTCACCTAAGCACCGGGAGCTGGCGGTGGTTGCTGATGCCAAGCTGGCCTCCATTGCTGCAAACAGTAGTCAAGCAATTGAAACAATGACCGTCCCGATGCTTGAAGGCTGCGGGGTGATCTCTGCAGATATTGGCAGGCTCTTTTGTGACGCCGATCACCGGGAAGCTCCCTTGAAGGGTATTGCCCTGCTGCTGGGGCAGCATTTCCCAGACCTGTCGCTGGAGAGCGACTGCTTCCCTGTAGGTATTGCTAATGGAAATACAGGCGCAGTGGGTGCGCTGACTAGCCTGATTTTGGCGGCCGAATACGCAGTTCAGGAACAGCGCGCCGCGCTAGCGCTAGCGCTCGCTTCAGAACCATGGCGTGCAGCAGCCTTGCTGATGCCGCCAGGCTGGGGTTCAGATACGGGCACAGAAGCAGCCTGAGGCAAAGGCCTGCAGGAATTCATTAAAAAGATAATGTGTAAGAAAAGAACGATATGCGTCGACTTCTCCGCTTCCTGATTAATCCGCGTACGCTGTCGGTTATTGGCGTCGTGGCTTTGGCCGCTTTTTTACTGTTGGGAGCACACACACTTGAGGTCGGGCTGCTCTACGCTTTGCTAGTTCTCGGGGGGATTCTGGCTCTGTGGGGCGTTGTGTGGCTAGTGCGCAGGCTACGCGCACGAACCGCGGAAAAGAAGCTCAGTGGAGCCTTGGAGACGCAAGCTGAAAACAATAGCTTTATCAGCAGCGGCGATCCTGCTCGCAAGGCTGAATTGGACGAATTGCGTGGCAGATTGTCACAGGCCATAAAGACCATCAAGACTTCCAAGTTGGGACATCTGAGCGGCAGCCGTGCGCTGTATGAGCTGCCTTGGTACATGATCATCGGCAATCCGGCTGCGGGCAAGAGCTCTGCTGTACTCCACTCGGGCTTGCAGTTTCCATTCGCTGATAAAGGTGGTGCCGTAATTCAAGGCGTGGGTGGAACACGTAACTGTGACTGGTTCTTCACCACTGAAGGCATCTTGCTGGATACGGCGGGTCGATATTCTGTACATGAGGAAGATCGCAGCGAGTGGTTTGGTTTTTTGGACTTGCTCAAGCGACATCGTCCCAAAGCGCCAATTAACGGCATCGTGGTGACGGTGAGTATTCCGGAGTTGATGAACTCCCGTCCCGATGTGACGATCAATCTGGCAAAAAATTTGCGACAACGGGTCCAGGAGCTGACGGAACGTTTGGAAATTTTTGCGCCGGTCTATGTCATGTTTACGAAAGCAGACCTGATCACCGGTTTCACGCGATTTTTCGGGGGCAGTGAGAAAGTAGAGCGCGACCGTGTGTGGGGTGCAACCTTGCCCTATGACCCGCAAGAAAAGTCAGATCCGCTGGCTGATTTCGATGCTCGCTTCGATGAGCTTTACTCCGGCTTGAAAGAGCTGAGCGTTGCACAAGTTTCGATGCAACGTGGTGGCAAAGGCTCACCGGAAGTACTGGCCTTTCCATTGGAATTCGCAGCCATAAAGCCTGCTATCAGAGCTTTTCTGAGTACCTTGTTTGAGGTCAATCCCTTTCAGTACAGGCCTGTTTTGCGTGGCTTCTACTTCACCAGTGCATTGCAAGAGGGGGCGGTAAAAAGCATTTCGACGGAGCGTATTGCTAAGCGTTTTGGTCTGCAGCTGCAAAGCCTGGACACAGCAGACCAAGGTGTGCAATCGCAAAATGGTTTTTTCTTGCGAGACCTGTTTTCCAAAGTGATCTTTGCTGACAAAGGCACTGTGCGTCAGTTTGCGCATCCAGGAAAAACACGTTTGCGCTATGCAGCATTTTTCAGTTTTGTACTGGTGCTGGGCTTGCTATTGGGCGGCTGGACTTGGTCTTATATGGGCAATCAGCAACTACTTGCGAACGTTCAGGCTGATCTGGAGCAAGCTGTAAAAGTGCAGCAGGCCAATCCGGGTTTACAAGCCAGGTTTGAAGCGTTGGGTATTTTGCAGGATCGCATAGAACAGCTCGCCAAGTTTCGTGAAGATCGGCCGATCTCACTGTCGCTGGGCTTGTACCAGGGCAACTATATGGAAGATCGTCTGCTCACAGAGTATTACGCGGGCTTGCAGCAGATCCTTTTGACCCCAGTGGCAGCCAATCTTGAGGAGTTTTTGCGGCAGGCAAATGCCCATCCCGAAAATCTGCAGGCGCAAAACAAGGAAGCAAACTCTCAGGAGAAGACGCCGATAGCAGATCAATCTGCTCAAGCTGGACAACTCTATGCAGGCTCATCAGTGAGCAGCAGCCAGGATGTGTACAACGCGCTTAAGACTTATTTGATGCTTGGAGACAAGCGCCGTGTTGAAACTGCACATCTGACCGATCAGCTATCGCGTTTCTGGCGTGTCTGGTTAGAGGGCAACCGCGGCGAAATGTCGAGAGACCAGATGATTCGCGATGCAGAGCGCACACTTTCTTTCTACCTATCCCGGGTTAAAGACAATACCTGGCCCATGCTGAAAGACAGCAATCTTTTGCTGGTTGATCAGACTCGCGAAAACCTGAGAAAGGTTGTGCGTGGGATGCCAGCACGTGAACGGGTTTATGGTGAGATCAAGGCACGTGCTGCAACGCGCTATGCGCCAATGACGGTTTCGCGTATTTTGGGCAAGGATTCCGGGGGAGACCTGATTGCAGGAAGCCATGTGATATCAGGCGCTTTCACCCGTGAAGCGTGGGAGGGCTATGTAGACAAGGCAATTCGGGATGCCGCGACCCAGGAAAGCAGCAGCACGGACTGGGTGCTTAATGTCGCTGCGAATGACGATCTCACACTTGAAGGCAGTCCAGAGCAGATACGCAAGCTTTTGGTAGGCATGTACAAGCAGGAGTACAGCAAGGAGTGGCAGCAGTTCTTGCAAGGTGTGGCGATTCAGCAGATGACGGGGTTTGATCAGGCGGTAACAGCCATGAATAACCTTGGAGATTCTCAAAATTCAGCGCTGCGCAAACTGCTTGAAACCGTTTATGAGCAGACCTCCTGGGATAATCCAGCCTTGGTGAATGCTGGACTGAAAGCAGTCAGCCCGGGCATTCTTGACCGTATCAAGGGCTTTTGGAATCGAACCACTCCAGTAGCGGTCGATATGCCTGTAGGTGCTGATGGTATGACGGCGCAATTGCCGGTGGGGCCTATCGGTCGTGAGTTCGCGGGGGTTGCCCGCATCATGATGAATCGTGATGGAACCACACTGCTCAATGGCTATCTGGAAACCTTGTCCAAACTGCGCACACGATTTAATCAGATTAAAAATGAAGGAGATCCGGGCCCAGGTTCGCGCCAGCTCTTGCAACAGACAATTGAAGGCAATGGATCAGAATTGGCAGCCTCGCTTAAATTCGTGGACGAACAGATGTTCACCGGTATGGATGCATCGCAACGCCAAGTACTGCGTCCTTTGCTGGTTCGTCCGCTCCTGCAGGCATACGCAGTCATTATCAAGCCTGCTTCTGTTGAGCTGAACAAGGTCTGGGATGCCCAGGTCTATCAGCTTTTCCAGCGGAATTTGGCTACCAAGTATCCATTCAATGCGAATGCGAAGGTGGAAGCCTCCGCTGCTGAAATTGCCCAGGTCTTCGGGCCTGAAGGTGCGATCAGCCAGTATGTCACCACTGCTCTGGGGCCGCTGGTTGTTCGACGTGGCGACCTGCTTTCCCCTCGGGTGTGGGGAGAGGAAGGCTTGCGTCTGAAGCAAGAGCTGGTCACTGGATTCGGTGGTTGGGTTGCCGCCTTGTCTGGTGGCGCATCAAGCGCGGCTGCACAGCAGCAAACCATGTTCCAGATACAGCCGCGCCCATCGCCGGGCGTAACTGAATACACCATTGATATTGACGGACAGCAACTGCGTTATCGCAATACGCCTGCGCGCTGGTCCGACTTCGTATGGCCTCATCCCCAAGGAACACCAGGGGCTCGAGTGGTTGCTACCGCCTTCGATGGGCGAACGATTGAACTGGTGAACGAGCCGGGTAACTTCGGTTTGGAGCGGCTTGTGAATACCGCAAGCAAGAATCGTCAACCGGACGGAAGTTTCGAGATGACTTGGAGTCGTGATGGCGTCGCAGTCTCTGTTTTGCTGCGCATCGTGCAAAGCCCTCAAGCCACGGCCCAAAACAACGATGCACCTCAAGGCAATCGCTTGCGCAGCCTCGTACTGCCACAAGCAGTTGTAGAGGTACCTGGTGAGCGTATGGTCTCGGAGGCTGCTATGGGAGAACGATCATGAGTACATCGGCGCTGCAGGTACGGCAATTGTCGTACTTCGGAAAAATCCCGGCTCGTGGAGACTTTGTCAAAGGTAGTTACAACCCGCAGATTCTCAAGCTTCTGGACAACTGGCTGTCCAAGTCCATGGAATTGCTGGCTGAGGATGCGCAGTGGAAAGCTATCTACGACCGTGTTGAACCGCTGCAATTTATTTGCATGGGCTCGAGAAACAAGCTGGCAATAGCAGGCTTCTTGGCCGCAAGTCATGACTTGGCGAAAAGACGCTATCCCTTGGTGCTTGCTGCTCCGCTTGAAGTCGAGCAAGCACTGGACTTCATGATTGATGCCCCCATGTTGCTGCAACCGTTCTGGCAAACATGCCATGGCGCCTGCAATCGCCTGATTCAAGCCGATTCAGAAGAAGCAGCAGAGCTGCAGCTCAGGGAGCTTGATAGCTTGCAGGTTCCAGATGAAGCTGAGTTATTGGTCAGTACAGAAAAAAGTAGCTACGGCACTTTTGTTCGCGAGCGAAACTTGCTCCACCTTGAGCAGATGCTTAATGTGGTTGGTCAGCCTGAGGATCAGAGCGTATCTGTACGCCGTTTGATTCTCGCCTTAGGACTGCTGTTGCAGCCTGTAATGGCCAGTGCGGTATCGCGATTGGACAAAGGCTTAACACTTCCACTGCCTCAGGATAGGAGCAACGAATCACTTGTTGCCAGTTTGTGGCTGGACTTTATTTCTCGCTTTTTGCAACGTGCTGATTTTGAGCTCGTGGTTTTTATTGGAGAAATACAGGGACGGCGGCGCTTGGTAATCGGCTTCAATGGCCTATCAGCGCAGAGCCTGCAAAGCGTCCTGAACCAGCAAGTTTATGCAGAGCACAACATCAATATTGATAACGCTGAATGGGTGGAAGACAGCATTCATAGCAGCCATGCACTCTACAAACTGGTGAGCTATCTGGAACAGCCTCAGTTGCCATTGGATGTGGTGCTAGATGCATTTAAAGAGGTGTTTATCGGATGAAACAGTTAGCTTTTTTGAAGATGGGCATTGGCTGTGCGGTGCTGGCTGGGTCTGCCGTACTCGGGGTGGCTCAGGCACAGGAGTCTGGCGCGCAGATACACAATGCAGTGACAGGCACAGGCTCTCAAGTGGTTGTTGGGGGGCAGGTGGCTGATGAGGCGACACGGGTGTCAATTCTGAATGCGCTTGGAAAAGTCTATGGCGCATCCAATGTGGTGGACCGCATCGAGGTGGTGGGGTCTATCTCCACTCCGCCAAACTGGTCCAGTAATGTGAGCAAGTTGCTGACATCGGAATTGCGCCAAATACATAAGGGTCAGCTAACGGTTGATGGCACGCAACTCGTGATCAATGGCGAAGTTGCCAATGAAGCAGTTCGTCAAAAGCTGTTGAGTGATATGGCAAACAGCCTTAACCCAACATATAGCATTCGCAATAATCTACAGATACCTGCGGTTGACAGCGGGCAGCTGGTTTCGCAGGCGTTGGCAGATCGTACGATTGGGTTTGAGACTGGAAGTGCAACACTTACCGCAGGTGGTCGTCAGGTACTGGATGCAGTGGTGCCTGTACTGTTGGAAATTGGCAAACGCAAACTTTCGCTGGTTGGCCACACTGACAACAGTGGAGATCGGCGATTGAATTTGACGTTGAGTCAAGCAAGGGCAGATGCAGTAAAGGGCTACCTGGTCGATCAAGGTATTGATCCCGGCAGGATCTCCACATCAGGCGTTGGCCCGGATCAACCCATCGCAAGCAACGACACTGCAGAAGGTCGCGCTAAAAACCGAAGGATTGAGTTTCGTGTAGGCGATTGATTGAAGCGCATCTCATGTTTTTTGCAGGGCGGTTTACCGCCCTGCTGTGCATCAAGGCTAGACGTTGTGTGAGCTATTCATTCTCCCGCGACGCGTGCGTGTCGACTAACGCCAAGCATCTCCTCCAGTTGGGCCAATTCCTCATCGCTTTTTACTACATGCTTGAGCCATTCATGCAGGGGGAGTTGGGCCCAGCGCGCAGCTTTTTGTGCCATGTATGCTGCCGGGCTTGAAGGCTCTGTGCGTTCAAAAAAAGCAGAGACCTGCTGAAGCATGTGAATGGCATCGGCCCGCGTATGAATAGGGCCTGCCATTACATGTGTGGCAGTTACGGCAGGGCTGCCAGGCTGCTGGGGATTGGATACCGATGCCTCAGCTGTTTCCTGGGGGACGCTATCTGAAGTGGTACTGTCATCGTGTGCCCCCCACCGACGGGCCAAATGCTGAAGTTGATCCAAAGTTTCTCGAACTGCAGTAAAGCTTGGTGCTTCATCTCCCAACTGCGCATCAAGCGTACTTTCGAGAGCCTCTACCTCTGTTCTGCACTGTGACAGCTGATTGCCTAGGGCCTGTAAACGCTGACTGGGCACTTGAGCCCTTATGCGCTCCAGCTCTTCAAGTGTAGTTTTGCCATGCAGGATATCGCTGGCTTCTGATGGATTACGTCGAACAGCCTGGTCAAGCGCAACCGCAGTTTGCCAATTGATCATGCTGATTTTTGCGCTGTCTGTCTGCAAAAGAGGGGCGCGCTCCAATTGTTCAATGGTTCTTTTGAGCAGCCAGCTGATGTTGCCGACACGGGCACTCATATCCCCGTCCTCAGGCTCCGGGTGCACGCTATCCCAGTAGCGCGTGAGTAATGCATTGAGCAGCGCATATCCTTGAGTAAGCCCTTGCAGCCCTACCTGGCTAGCGGCAGCATCTGTCAGCCAGATAGCCAACCGCAAGTCCTTCGTGCTTTCACGCAATAATTGCGTGCATCGCTGCACCACAAAAGGTAAATCAGCCTCTTTGCGGTCAGTGACCCACTCACCTTGATCCAAGGACATGTCCTCCTGCTGCCGTGCGGACTGGATTTCATCAAAATCAGTGGTCAGCAGCATGTCTGGCCCGCTTGGTTGCGCATCAGTAATAGGGTGAAGAAGCTCAGAGATATCAAAAAGCATAAGAAAAAATGTGTTGGTCTGCAGCACTTTTCAGCTACAGGGAAATGGCGTTGCAAGACGGCAATCGCAGCCCAGCTGACTGCTCTGTCAAATGCGCTATGGCGATGCCGACTCCTGCAGGTAGCCTCTCGAAAAGAGAAGCAACTGTCCTTTCTAGCAGTCTGAGAAAAAGAGCCCATGCGCTAGCGCAATGGATGGAGAGTTGCGCTTGGCAATATTCGTTGGCGCTTACAGCGCTGTTGATCCACAAAAGTCTCCAGCGCATCTTCCCGGCTTTGAAGTGACGTGGCTATGGTCTTGCGCAGGGTGTACCACCCATCGCGTTTCCGGGCTGCCCACCTTCTCGGCGCAGGCGTGTGTGTGCAGATGCGCTGAGGTCTTCTTGCCCTGGAGTGCCGCCGCCTTCGTTGGCAATGCGTTCCACCAAGGTCCAGGTGGTGGGCTCGGTTCTCAGGCGCTGCGTGGTGACAGGGTTGCGCCCCACATTGGCCTCGGGTGCGTCATAGCCTTTGACCAGTGCCTGGGCAGAGCAGTCGTCCGCATCAGGCAGATAAATACCGTTTTGTGGCACGGCTTGGTCGGTGCGTACGCGGACATGGGGGTTGAGATGGTAGACCGGCCATGAGGCAGGTGGGTTCAGTGGGCCTCGGGTCGGTGCATGGTAGTCATGAGACAGAGCGCCAAGTAGCCAGCCGCTCAAGATGGTGAAGTTGATATTGCCTGCATTTCTATCAGCGATGCTTTCCTGCACGTTAAAAATTTTTGCGAAAGGCTGGGGCATCCATTCTGCGCTGTGGTCACGCCACATACCGGCTCGAGCCGCCTCAATATTTCCCGCGTATTGCAGCGCACGCCATTCTCCATGGGACAGATGAATCACGCCGTTATCCAGGCCAATGAGGGTGTTGCGCAAATTGGGCAACACGCGCTCGCCCCAGACAATATCGGGCTGGTTCCAAAGCGGGCGGCTGCGGTAGTCGGGCGGCAACTGGCGCATAAAGGCGTCCAGCGCATCTTCACCGGCTTGCACCATGGCGGCCCAGGCATCGCGCATCTCGGCAAAGTATTCCACAGAGGTATAGCGCTCGAGCAAGTAGATTTCTTGGGGAATCAAAGGCGTGGGCATGGCGGTCTCAAGGTCTCCAGTGGTGTTGCAAGATGGGTACGCCAATCAGGTCAAACTCCTGACCAAACTCGCCGCAGCCCACTGTCAACCGATGCATACGGCTGAGCCTACAAACATGCAGCCATTGCCTTGTGCAGATGGCCGCACCCTGCCACTGAACAAGACAGTCCTTACAGCTTGGGCGCATCCTGTTTGGGGTCCCAAATCCAATAGGTTTCGCCATAGCTGCTGCCTTCAACCACCGGCATGAGCTCGCCAGCTTTGAAGTAACGGCGGCTGTGGTTTTGCGCAGGTGTGTACCACCAGCCCGTTTGCGGGCAGGGCTGGCCGCTGGGTATTCGGTCCGGTGCTAAAGGATTGCCACCATGCCGAATCTGTGCATTGGGCCAATCACTGTCTTCATCAAAACGACGCATCCAGCGTATGGAGTCTTCATATTCGAAGCGTGGGTTGGGGTCGTCAGCCCAGGAAGCCAGTGTGGAGAGGGACAGCTCATCGCATCGGATGGGGCGTATCAAACGGTTGGCTTTGACCAGCAAATCAGGTACGCCATCTTCCACAGGGTAGAGATTCAAGTCCCCCAGTTCAATCCACAAACCATTGGCGCCTTCTGGATTGAGCGCGTTGGCTGCATAGGGAACTGGCGTAATGCGTATGCGCGGGTCATCTAGCTCCGCACGAATTTGCTGTTCATCTTTACCCAGCTTGCGTTGCCAAAAGGGAGAAAGCATAAAACACCAAGTGGGGGTACGGATACCTGCACCCAGTCGACTCGGGTCGAAATAATCTTGTCCATGACCGTGGTAAGTCATATTCCATGGATGGTCGATATCCATTCCATAAAAATAATCTGCGCAGATGCGTTCAAGTACATTGGCCTCATAGCCAGTCATGACACTAAGCCCACCATTACCGACCTCATAACCCATATAACAATGCTCAGGCTGCAGGCTTGTAACACATTCCCTGATAAACTGCTTCCAAATATTCTGATTGCCCGCTGCATACCATTTATAGCGAAATCCTAGTTTGAGAAAACTATACCTTTGGTAATGATTGCTGGTGATGCTAGCGGCATATGACCAACGCGGTGATTCATCGGGTGAATCCATATCCGTGGCCATAAGGTAAAAGTCTTCAAACCCTCTCTTGCTTGCTTGCTCTGCTTCGGCCATCAGATCAGTAGGTAAACGTTTATCATTGGCATTCAACCAAACTTCGGTTTTGTTTTTGAATATTTTTTTAAAAGGTAAATCCATTAGCTCTTGAAAGCGTTTCCAGACAAGCAAAAATTCTTTGGCGATAGGTGTAAAGTCCTCATCAGGGTGATAGACATAAAAAGTTATATAAGGACAGATACCTAGCTCTTGTCCTTCATAGCCGTAGAACCATTGAGGATGTTTTTTGGTTTCTCGGATGAATTCTTCAATCTCATCAGGGTCTAAAAACAGTTCGGATGTACTCATGGTAATTTCCTTTAATGGCCCTTTGAACCTTTTTTGCCTTTATTTTCTGGGGCTTGTTTATTATTTTCTTTCCCATGCACAGCAATATCTTCAGGGTATCTAAAGAGTGAGAGCATATCTTCCGCCTTTACGGGTCTTGCTTTAAATCGTATGGGGGATTCTGTGGTTTTAACGCTTGCTGCATGCTTTAATAAGTCAATGTATTTGTTGAATTGGCGATCATCCTGGAATTTTATTTCGACAATAGCAAAAACGTTTGCTTTGTCTGGGCGTTGATGCTGGTACTCTGGAATCATCAAGTCTGCTGCAATACTTCCTTTTTTATTCGGTAGGGTGGACAGTAGGTTTAGGCAATGGCCTGTGCAAATAAGAAAGCAGATAAAAGAACTGCGAACAACAAGTGCAAGTCTCACAATGGTTCACCCTGCACCTGTTGCGAACGTTAAAAATAAGACAGTCCTTACAGCTTGGGCGCTTCCTGGTTGGGATCCCAAATCCAATAGGTTTCTCCGTAGCTGCTGCCTTCAACCACCGGCATGAGCTCGCCAGCTTTGAAATAACGGCGGCTGTGATTTTGCGCAGGGGTGTACCACCAGCCCGCTTGCGGGCAGGGCTGCCCACCTTCGCGGCGCAGGCGTGTGTGTGCTGATGCGCTGAGGTCTTCTTGCCCAGGAGTGCCGCCGCCTTCGTCGGCAATGCGTTCCACCAAGGTCCAGGTGGTGGGCTCGGTTCTCAGGCGCTGCGTGGTGACGGGGTTGCGCCCCACATTGGCCTCGGGTGCGTCATAGCCTTTGACCAGGGCCTGGGCAGAGCAGTCGTCCGCGTCAGGCAGATAAATACCGTTTTGCGGCACGGCTTGGTCGGTGCGTACGCGGACATGGGGGTTGAGACGGTAGACCGGCCATGAGGCAGGCGGATTCAGTGGACCTCGGGTGGGTGCATGGTAGCCATGTGACAGTGCGCCAAATAGCCAACCGCTCAAGACGGTGAAGCTAATGTTGCGAGCAGCTTGGCCAGCAATGGTCTCTTGCTCGTCAAAAGTTTTTGCAAAAGACTCGGGCATCCATTCTGCGCTGTAGTCACGGTTCATACCAGCGCAGGCGGTATTTACATTGCCAGCAAACTGCAGGGCATCCCATTCACCATGAGTGAGCTGGATAAAGCCGTTATTTAGCCCTGTGAGCGTCCAACGCAAATTGGGCAGCACGCGCTCGCCCCAGACAATATCGGGCTGGTTCCAAAGCGGGCGGCTGCGGTAGTCGGGCGGCAACTGGCGCATAAAGGCCTCCAGCGCATCTTCACCGGCTTGCACCATGGCGGCCCAGGCATCGCGCATCTCGGCAAAGTAATCCAGAGAGGTATAGCGCTCGAGCAAGTAGATTTCTTGGGGAATCAAAGGCGTGGGCATGGTGCTCTTATGGTCTCCAGTAGTGTTGCAGGATGGGCACGCCAATCAGGCCAGCTTCCTGGCCAAACTCGTCATACCCCCAGCCGGTAAATTCACGCGGGCCCAGATGTTGCTGGCTGAGGTGCTTGGGGTCTAGCACCAATTGCTCGGCGCCACCTTCGAGCCAGAAACTATTGCCTTTGTTATCAGCTTGCACAATTTGGCCTGCGGTATTGCGCAATTGCTGTGAAGCGGTTTTGCCACGCCATACAGGTAGGCCTGGGCCGGGCGGCACGGTATAGGTCACAAACTCGCCATTGCTGTTCCAGTTGCCCCATACGGCAAAGCGGCGGCGCCATTCTGCCTTGCTGCGCAGCTGCTTGAATTCTTGCGCAGACATCCAGCAAATGCTGTTGTCGTAGGATTGGGGATCAAGCACGCGGTAGATAACGGTGCCGGGCGGCAGCGTATCTGGCTGAATATCGTTAAAAGTGTTGAATGCAGATTTCATTGGCTTTGCAGCCGCATCGCTAATGTCTGAATGTGTAGCGGTGGGGGGCGGCGCTATATCCAGCCCAGGGTGCCGCCCGGCTTTTGCCATATCCACCCATTCCGGTTTTTTGCGGGTCAGTGCCTGGACTTCAGCGTTCAGGGATGGCCTGCTGAAGTGATGCGGGTTGACGGCATTGGTACTGGCTCTGTAGCCCAGCCGGTGCTCCACCTCAAGGCGCTGGGCCAGTCGGTTGAGCCAGTCCTGCACGGGGGCCAGGGCCTGGCGCAGGCCCTGGTTGGCCTTGTTGCGCACATTGCCCACCATTTGCACCAACTGGCCCGCGCGGGTAGAGAGGGCGGCTGTGCCAAAGCGCTGCATCAGGTCGGTGAGTTGGCGCAACACGGCAATGACTTCGTCCATGACACGCAAAAGTGCAGCGACGTTCAGTGCCGAAGACAAGGAACGCACTTGCTTGGCCAACTCCAGATATACGTTGTCCCATTTGAGCGCCGCAAGACTGCGTCGCACAGCGGGGCGGGCTAAAAACTCGTTGAGTTTGACAATGCCCGATTCCACAAAGGGCTGGGTGGCTTGCCACATATTGCTGTCCAGCGCACGCGTGCCTGCTTGCAACACGCCTTTGCGGCCATAGGCGAACACAATTTTCAAGCAACCTTTGACCAGGCTGCCCAGCGTGGGGAACAGACCAATGAGCGTGAGCACCAAGGCCACCCACGTCCATTTGTTGCTGCTGTCATCATTGATTTTTTTGCAGTTGGCAACCAGATCACGCACGTCGCAGATCTGATCGACAAAAGGGATCATGCTGATGGCCGTTGATGTGATGGTCTGCGCGGTGGTCTGCTCTTCCGAAAAGTCGCCTTGCAGCACAACCCAGATCCATTCGGCTGCCGCACTCAGGTCTTGCTTTGCACTATTGATCCAGCGTGACGGAGCAGAGGCATACCATGCCAGAGCGTTTTCAAGTTCTTCCCACATTACGGCTACCCAAGTTTGTTTTTGGCTGCAGTGACAAGTTTTTCCAGGGCATCCCAGGGCTTGTCTTTCAGCGGTTGGCGGGGGCTGTATTCAACGCGCTGTGCTTTTTCTGGAACGTTGTCATGTCGTGCTTGGCCTTGTGCATCCAATTGGCCTGAAATAACTTGTCCGCTTGCAAAAAAGATCTTGTAGGCCTGTCCTGCCATGGGCAAACCTTCGGGGTCTCGGTGATTGATGGCTATCCAATTGGTGAGCGTGGCGGATTGGGTTGGCAAGTTGGGCAACTGCGCCGCAGAGCTGCCCGGCCCCACAAAGCTCTTGGTGGAGCCCTTGATGTCCAGCGTGGCGGGCATGTTCAGCGTGATGTTGTTGCCATCAAGCTCAATGCTCACT